>NZ_JAAAUC010000001.1 GCF_009908165.1 Frigidibacter albus | reverse complement strand
CATAGGCCTTGAAATCGCCGAAATACTTCGTGATCGCAGCCGTCAGAGTCGTCTTGCCGTGGTCAACGTGGCCGATCGTGCCGATGTTGATATGCGGTTTGTTCCGTTCAAACTTTGCCTTAGCCATCTCGCGGGCGCCTCATGGATTTAGGGGGCCGCATCCGGGCCCGATTCAACACCGCGGGCTGCCTATCTGGCGGCCCGGAAAAAATCAAGCACCACTTGTCTCTGGCCCGTTACGCCGCCGTTACGGCAGTGTCAGCCCGGGCACCGAGGTCGCGGAGTTGCGCACGCCGGTGTCGATGCCCTGGCAGGGCTGGCCAGCGGTGCAGGGCACCGGGGCGGGGCGCGCCTGCACGGCAGGTGCAGGGGGAGCCGCTGCGGCCGGCCGGGCCACCACCACCGGGGCGGGCGGGGCGGCAGGCGCTCCGGCAGGGGCCGGCGCAGCCGTCGCGGTCCGTGCCGCCGCCGGAACCTGCCCGGGCGGCGGAACGCTGGCTGCCGCGCCGCCAGCCGCCGCCGGCAGCAAGGCCCGCGCCGCCGCCGCCTCGGGCGTGAACCAGGCCTTGTTCTCGACCAGCCAGTCGTTGATCTGCCGCGCTGCCGCTTCCGACAGGTTGGTCATCTGGGCTTGCTTGTCCTGCATCAGCCCCGACCCCAGCAGCGTTTCGCCCGAGAAGGGTTCGAACACGGTGATCTGCTTGGGCTCGGCATTGATCCGCCGCTGTGCCGAGTCGTCCCAGACGTTCGCCGAAACCACCAGGATCGACTTCGGGCTGATCACCAGCGGGATGCCCGGATAGGCCAGCGCATAGGCATCGATGTTGATGCCGAGGTGATAGAGCTTGTCGCCTTCATAGCGCCCGGTGCGCTTGAGGATCTCGCCCTGCAGCGCCGCCTGCCACTCTTCATCCGTCACCGTGCGCGACGGGCCGGCGACCTGCGCGTTCTTTGCCACGATGATCGTGTGGCCCAGCTGGAAGTTGCCCAGGGCCTCGGGCGGCGCGCTCAGGTCTTCGCGGGCGCAGGCCGAAACGAGGACGATGGCGGCGATGGCAAGCAGGCGGCGGGGCAATGACGTCATGCGCGGAAACTCTCCCATGTTGCGCCCAGCCATAGCCGCTTGGGGCCCTCGCTGCAATCGCCGGGCTTGGCCATGGGCGCCGCCCCGCTATATCGTGATCAAGCAAGGAGGCTCATGAATGGATGCCCGCACCACCCCCGACACGCCTGTCAAGGTGCCTTTGGCGACGGTTCCGCTGGGGATACTCGGCTCGCTCCGCGTCGCGCAGCGCAACCTGCTGGAGCTGATCCCCGAGATCGCCCTGCATCAACCGATGGTGTCGGGTCGCACCGGCAAGCGCTGGCATATGGTGATGGATCCGGCCGCCCTGCGCCGGGTGCTCAAGGACAAGGTCGAGGATTACCCCAAGTCCGACGTGACCAAGCTGATCCTCGGCCCCGCCATCGGTGACAGCCTGTTCGTGGCCGAGGGCGCGCATTGGCGCTGGCAGCGCCGCGCAGCCGCCCCCGCCTTCTCGGTCCGCAACGTCGAGGCGCTGGCCCCGGTGATGAGCCATGCCGCCGAACGCTCCAGCGCGCGTATCGCCGCCGCCCATGGCCGCGCCGCCAACCTGTTCGACGAGATGGTGACGGCGACCTTCGAGGTGATCGCCGATGTCACCTTCTCGGCCGACGGAGGCAATGGCGGGCTGGAGCGGGATGCCGTCCACCAAGCCATCGACAGCTACATGGCGCAGACGGCCAAGCTGTCGGTGCTGGACATCATCGGTGCGCCGATGTGGGTGCCTCGGCCGTCGCGGATGCGGTCGGGCCCAGTGATGCGCCAGATGAAGCAGATCGCCGACGGCGCCATCGACCGGCGCCGCAGCGATGGCCCGCGCCCGGTGCCGGACCTCCTGGACCTGCTGCTGTCGGGGATGGACCCCGAAACCAGGCGCACGATGGACACTGCCGAACTGCGCGACAACCTGCTGACCTTCATCGTCGCCGGGCATGAGACGACGGCGCTGACCCTGGCCTGGGCGCTTTACCTCTGCGCCTTCGATCAGGGCGTGCAGGAACAGGCGCAGGCCGAAGCACAGGCGGCCTTGGGCAACCGCGCGGCCACCGCCGCCGACCTGCCGCAGCTGCCGCTGATCCGCCGGATCGTCGAGGAAACGCTGCGGCTCTATCCCCCCGCCGCCTTCCTGTCGCGCACCGCTCTTGCGCAGGACGAGCTGTGCGGGCGCGAGATCCGGCCCGGCGATACCGTGATGCTGCCGATCTACGCGCTGCACCGCAATCACGCGCTGTGGAAGGACCCGCACCGCTTCGACCCCTCGCGCTTCGAGGATCGCACCTTCGACCGCTATGCCTTCCTGCCCTTCGGCGACGGACCGCGCATCTGCATCGGCGCCAGCTTTGCCATGCAGGAGGCGGTGATCATTCTGGCCACCCTTCTGGCCCGGCACCGCTTCTCGCTGGTGCCGCACCGCGCGCCAAAGCCGGTGCTGATCCTGACGCTGCGGCCCGAAGGCGGGGTCTGGCTGACGGTGGAACCCGCCGGGAACCAGCCCTGAAGGCCAGCGTTGGGCAGGGCAGCAAATAGGGGAGACCTGTCATGAGCCTTGTGAAGACGCTGGCCCGCGTGGCCTTGGGCGTGGTGGCCTACAAGGGCATCAAGAACGCGATGAAGCCGGGGCCCGATGGCAACCAGAGCGGCTTTGGCGGGATGCTGGACCGCGTCAGCCGGCCGCGCGAAGGCTCGGTGCTCGACAAGGTGATCGGCAATTTCGGCGGTGGCCAGTCCGGTGGCCAGTCGGGCGGCCAGGGCGGTGGCCTCGGCGGGATGCTGGCAGGCGGCGGCATTGGCGGGATGCTCGGCGGGATCCTCAGCGGCGCAGGCCTCGGCAATGCCGATGAACCCCAGCACTCCCCTGCCCCCGGCCAGCCCGGCTTTGTCGACAAGCTGCGCGAGGCGGAAAGCCGGAACGGCGAGCCGGTCGTGCCGCCGACGCCTCAGGAAGAGGCTGCCGCCGCGCTGATGCTGCGCTCGATGATCCAGGCGGCGAAGGCCGATGGCGAGATGGATCCCGAAGAGCGGCGCAAGATCCTTGGCAACATGGAAAACGCCACGCCCTCGGACCTCGACTTCCTGATCGCCGAGATGGCCGCGCCCGTGAACCCCGAGGCGCTGGCCGCCGAAACCCCCGACGGGATGCAGCGCGAGGTCTATGCCGCGGCGCTGATGGCCATCGACCTCGACCATCCGGCACAGCGGGCGCATCTGGCCCGCCTCGGCGCGGCGCTGAACCTGACCGCGGCCGACATGGCCGAGATCGAAGGTCAGGCCCTGCCCATGGCCTGATCAGGTAAAGCGGTTCTCGCGCGGGAAACCGTGCGGCGGCGCCTTGCCTATGGTGCCCCGGCGGCCGATCCACGGGGACATGTCCTTCTCGGTCCGGGTCGAGCCGCCACCCTGCTTCCAGCTCAGCCCCTCGGCCAGCGTGAAGGTCGCGGCATCGGCCAGCCCGCCATCCAGCTCCAGCCCGCCCTGCCGGCCCCGCGCCATGCCGTATTTCTGCAGGCGCACGCCCTTGCCGCGGGCCATTTCCGGTACCTCGGTCAGCGGGAAGGCCAGGAACTTGCGGTTCTGTGAGACGACGGCCAGATGGTCGCCGGTCACCTTGCGGCACAGCTTCGCCTTCACGCCCTCGGCTACGTTCAGCACCTGCTTGCCGGCGCGGGTCTGCGCCACCATCTCGTCCGCCGATACGACAAACCCGTCGCCCTCGGTCGAGGCGACAAGGAACTTCTCGCCCGGCCGGAAGATCAGCATGTCCACCACATCCGCCTCGTTGGGCAGATCCACCATCAGCCGCAGTGGCTCGCCCATGCCGCGCCCGCCCGGCAGGTTGGCGCCGATCAGCGTGTAGAAGCGGCCGTTGCTGCCGAATATCAGGATGCGGTCAGTCGTCTCGGCGTGGAAGACAAAGCGGCCCTCGTCGCCATCCTTGAATTTCGCCTCGGCCTCCAGCGGCTGGTGGCCCTTCAGCGCGCGGATCCAGCCCATCTTGGAGCAGATCACCGTGATCGGCTCGCGCTCGATCATCGCCTCGATCGGCACTTCCTCGACCACGCCCGCCTCGCCAAAACTGGTGCGCCGTGCGCCGCCGGGGGCATCGCGGCCGAAATTCTTCTGCACGGCCTTCAGCTCTGACGAGATGGTCTTCCACTGCAGCCTGTCGCTGGCCAGCAGGTCGATCAGCCCGGCGCGCTCCTTGGTCAGCGCCTCATGCTCACGCTTCAGCTCCATCTCTTCCAGCCGCCGCAAGGACCGCAGCCGCATGTTCAGGATCGCCTCGGCCTGCACATCGGTCAGGTACACACCCACCGGGTCAGACGGCGCCCAGTTCTCGGCCATCATCACGGCCTTGGCCTCATCCTCGGTGCGGATAATCTGGATCACCCGGTCGAGGTTCAGAAAGGCGATGATATAGCCTTCCAGCACCTCCAGCCGCGCGTCGATCTTTTCCACCCGGTGCTGGCTGCGCCGCTGCAGCACGTCGCGCCGGTGGTCCAGGAACGCCCGCAGCACCTCGCGCAGGCTGCATACGCGCGGCACCTTGCCGTCGATCAGCACGTTCATGTTCAGGCTGAAGCGGATTTCCAGGTCGGAGTTGCGGAACAGCATCCCCATCAGCATTTCCGGGTCCACCGTCCGTGCCCGCGGCTCCAGCACGATGCGCACATCCTCGGCGGATTCGTCGCGCACATCGGCCAGCGCCGGCACCTTGCGGGTCTGGATCACCTCGGCCAGCCGCTCGATCAGGCGGGATTTCTGCACCTGATAGGGGATTTCCGTCACCACGATCTGCCAGGTGCCGCGGCCCAGATCCTCGACATGCCAGCGCGCCCGCAGGCGGAAGCTGCCGCGGCCGGTGCGATAAGCCTCCATCACATTGCCCGCAGGCTCCACCAGCACGCCGCCGGTCGGGAAGTCCGGCCCCGGCACCAGATCGACGATATCCTCGTCGGATGCCTCGGGCTTCTGGATCATCAGCTGGCAGGCGTCGATCAGCTCATGCAGGTTGTGCGGCGGGATGTTGGTGGCCATGCCGACCGCGATGCCGCTCGACCCGTTCGCCAGCAGGTTCGGGAAGGCCGCCGGCATCACGATGGGCTCTTCTAGCGTGCCATCGTAATTGGGGCGGAAGTCCACGGCGTTTTCGGCCAGGCCCTCCATCAGCGTTTCCGCAATGGCGGTCAGCCGAGCCTCGGTGTAGCGGCTGGCAGCCGGGTTGTCGCCGTCGATATTGCCGAAGTTGCCCTGCCCGTCGACCAGCGGATAGCGAACGTTGAAATCCTGCGCCAGCCGCGCCATCGCATCATAGATCGCGGCATCGCCATGCGGGTGATAGTTGCCCATCACGTCGCCGGCGATCTTGGCCGACTTGCGGAAGCCCCCCGTTGCCGTCAGCCGCAATTCCCGCATCGCATAGAGGATGCGGCGATGCACCGGCTTCAGCCCGTCGCGCGCATCGGGCAGGGCCCGGTGCATGATCGTCGACAGTGCATAGGTCAGATACCGCTCGCTGATCGCCCGGCTGAGCGGTTCGGACGAGGTGGCGCCTCCGGGCGCTTCGGCGGGGATGTCGTCATCGGTGGTATCGGTCATGCTCCCCGTGTAGATCGGGGCGCAACGCAGGTCCAGATGCAACGAGGGCACAGATGCCAAGGACGATCCTGATTACCGGCTGCTCCTCGGGCATAGGATACGACGCAGCCCACGGGCTGGCCCGCGCCGGCTGGCGCGTCTTCGCCACCTGCCGCCAGCAGAAGGATTGCGAGCGACTCTTGGCTGAAGGGCTGGAGAGCTTCGTGCTCGACTATGCCGATGAGGACAGCATCGCCGCAGGGCTGGCCGAGGCGCTGTCGCGCAGCGGCGGCACGCTCGACGCGCTTTACAACAACGGCGCCTTCGCCTGCCCCGGCGCGGTGGAAGACCTGCCGCGCGGCGCGCTGCGCGAGATCTTCGAGACCAACCTCTTTGGCGTGCACGACCTGACCCGCCGGGTGATCCCGGTGATGCGGGCGCAGGGGCATGGCCGGATCATCAACTGCTCCTCGGTGCTGGGGCTGGTCGGCATCCGCTGGCGCGGCGCCTATGTGGCGACCAAGTTTGCGATGGAAGGGCTGACCGACGTGCTGCGGCTGGAGATGGCGGACACGCCGATCAAGGTGATCCTGATCGAGCCGGGGCCGGTGACATCCGACATCCGCCAGAACTCCGTCCCCCATTTCGAACGCTGGATCGACTGGCGGGGCTCCGCCCGCCGCGGGCAATACGAATCCGGTCTGCTGCAACGGCTGTATAAAGACCGCGGCAAGCCTGACCGGTTCGAGCTGCCGCCCTCCGCCGTCACCGCCAAGCTGCTGCGCGCGCTGACCGCGCCCAACCCGGCCCCGCGCTATTATGTCACGACCCCGACCTTTATGATGGGGCTGGCCCGGCGCATCCTGCCCACAAGGGCGCTGGACTGGGTGGCTGGCAAGGGCTGACGCCGCGCCCCAACGGGTTTTCGGTTCGCTTTTTCCCGAGACACCGCTAGATGCGGGGAAACCCGAAAGGATGCATCATGCTTGCCAAAGACCCGCTGTTCCTTGTCGTCGCTTTCTCTGCGCTGGTGGTTCTGGCGATCCTGATGGTCGGGATCGGCGGCTTCGCCAAGGGCGGCGAGTTCAACCGCAAGCACGCCAACCGCATCATGCGCTACCGCATCGGGGCGCAGGCGGTGGCCATCGCGCTGATCCTGCTGTTCGTCTGGTTCCGGCAGGGGAGCATCTGATGGTCGTCCTCAACCGCATCTACACCCGCACCGGCGATGCCGGCGACACCGCGCTTGGCAATGGCGCCCGCGTCGCCAAGCATTCGATGCGCGTCACCGCCTACGGCACGGTGGACGAGGCAAATTCCACGCTCGGCCTTGCACGGCTGCACGCCGACGGCGAGTTGGACCGGCTGCTGGCGCTGATCCAGAATGACCTCTTCGACCTTGGCGCCGACCTTTGCCGCCCGGAAATGGAGCGCGATGCCGAAGCCCCCTACCCTGTGCTGCGGATGGTCGAGGCCCAGGTGGACCGGCTGGAGCGCGAGATCGACGCGATGAACGCCCGCCTGCAACCGCTGCGCAGCTTCATCCTGCCGGGCGGCAGCCCGCTCGCCGCACACCTGCACCTCTGCCGCACCATCACCCGCCGCGCCGAACGCTGTGTGGTCGAACTCGCCACGATGGAATCGGTGAATGACTCGGCAGTGAAATACCTCAACCGCCTGTCCGACTGGTTCTTCGTCGCCGCCCGGATCGCCAATGACGAGGGCCGCGCCGACGTGCTTTGGGTCCCCGGCGCCAACCGCTGAGCCAAACGTGACGTTGCGGTGCTGCAGCGCGTCGATTTTATTCTGTCCTTGCACAGGCCGGCGGGATAACAAAACTGCGACATGGATGAAGGCTCCCCTTTCCCGGGGGCCGCAGACCTAGGGAGATACACGCCGATGAAGGTATTGGTGCCTGTCAAACGGGTGATCGACTACAACGTGAAGGTTCGCGTCAAGGCGGACGGATCCGGTGTCGATCTGGCCAACGTGAAGATGTCGATGAACCCTTTCGACGAGATCGCTGTCGAAGAGGCGATCCGCCTGAAGGAAAAGGGCGCGGCGACCGAGGTTGTCGTGGTCTCCATCGGCGTCAAGCAGGCGTCGGAAACGCTGCGCACCGCGCTGGCGATGGGCGCGGACCGCGCGATCCTGATCGTGGCCTCCGAGGATGTGAACCAGGATATCGAGCCGCTGGCGGTTGCCAAGCTGCTGGCCGCTGTTGTGGCCGAAGAGCAGCCGGGCCTCGTGCTGGCCGGCAAGCAGGCCATCGACAATGACATGAACGCCACCGGGCAGATGCTGTCGGCCCTGCTGGGCTGGAGCCAGGCGACCTTTGCCAGCGCGCTGGCCATCGAGGGCGACACGGCGACCGTCACCCGCGAGGTCGATGGCGGGTTGCAGACCATCACCGTCAAGCTGCCGACGATTGTCACCGTGGACCTGCGCCTGAACGAGCCGCGCTATGCCAGCCTTCCAAACATCATGAAGGCCAAGAAGAAGCCGCTCGAGGAAAAGACCGCCGCCGATTACGGGGTCGACGTGACCCCGCGCCTGACCGTGCTGAAAACGGTGGAGCCTGCGGGTCGCAAGGCCGGCGTCAAGCTGGGTTCGGTCGATGAGCTGGTGTCGAAGCTGAAGAACGAAGCGGGGGTGATCTGATGGCGGTTCTTCTTCTGGGTGAGGTCACGGATGGCGCGCTGGCGCTGGACGCGACCGCGAAAGCCGTGACGGCCGCGCAGGCACTTGGCGAAGTGACGGTGCTCTGCGCCGGTGCCTCCGCTGCTGCAGCCGGTGCCGAGGCGGCGCAGATCGCCGGCGTGGCGAAGGTGCTGGTCGCCGAGGATGCGACGCTTGGCCATCGCCTGGCCGAACCGACCGCGGCGCTGATCGTCTCGCTGGCCCCCGGCTACAGCCACATCGTTGCCCCGGCGACGACCGATGCCAAGAACATCCTGCCGCGCGTCGCTGCGCTGCTGGACGTGATGGTAATGTCAGACGTGACCGCCGTGATCGATGAGGGCACGTTCGAGCGCCCGGTCTATGCCGGCAACGCGGTGCAGACGGTGAAATCGACCGATGCGACCAAGGTGATGACCGTCCGCACCTCGACCTTCGAGGCTGCCGGCATGGGCAACTCTGCCCCGGTTGAAAGCATCTCGGCCGCGGCCGATCCGGGCCTGTCGTCCTGGGTCGAGGACAAGGTGGCAGCCAGCGATCGGCCGGACCTGACCTCGGCAAAGATCGTCGTCTCGGGCGGGCGCGGGCTTGGGTCGGAAGAGAACTTCAAGATCATCGCCGATCTTGCCGACAAGCTGGGAGCTGCCGTGGGCGCGTCGCGCGCTGCGGTGGACAGTGGCTATGCCCCGAACGACTGGCAGGTCGGCCAGACCGGCAAGGTCGTGGCACCGGATCTGTACATCGCCGTCGGCATCTCGGGTGCGATCCAGCACCTTGCCGGGATGAAAGACAGCAAGATCATCGTCGCCATCAACAAGGACGAAGAGGCGCCGATCTTCCAGGTCGCCGATTACGGCCTGGTGGGCGACCTGTTCACGCTGGTGCCGGAACTGACCGGCAAGCTGTAAGGCCTGCCGCAGAATTGGAAAGGCCCGCCGGTTTGGCGGGCCTTTTCGTTTGCAGCGTCAGTCGAGCGTCATCTGCGCCGCGCCGGTGCCCGGGTCAATCGCGGCCGAGCAATGCTCATGCGTGATCCGCCACTGGCTGTCGCGCCGCCGCAGCCCCAGCGTCCAACGGGCCCAAAGCGCGTGATCCGCATCCTGCCGCGTGCCGGTGAACCGGACCAGCGCGTGGCAATACCCGATGTTTCCGGCGGCATTGACGGTCAGGTCGCGCGTGTCAAAGGTGAAAGGGCCGGTCCAGCCGGCGAACCACTCCGCCAAACCGGCCTCATCCAGCGCATCGCGGCCGGTGGTGACAAGCGGCGCGGCAATGTCGAACCGCACCAAGGCCGGGTCATAGAAGGCGACCACCGCCGGGGCGTCCTGCGCCCGCATCGCATTGGCATAGGCGGCGACGAGGCTGCGGATCTCGTTCTCGGGATCGCGCGGCATATCCTCGCCGTCATCCTCCGCCGTCAGGTCGACGGCGAGTTCGGCAATCTCGTCTTTGTCGGGGGATGTCTCGGTACTGGGCATGGGGTGTCTCCTTTCCGAGCCCCAACGCCGCAATGGCACAATCGTTCACTCTCCGCCGCCACTTCCCTCAGATCAATCGTTGCAGCGCCGGCAGCAGCTCTGCAGCCACCTGCGAATGCACCATCGGCCCCGCCATCTGCCGCGCGGCGGGCTCGTCCAGCGGCGCGAACACCATGCCCGCGGTTCCGGCATTCCGCGCCTCTGGGCCCGGATCGACGCGCACCAGATCGGTGGCGAAGGGCCGGATCGTCATCACCATTTCCTCATCCACCAGATGCGGCAGCGGTCCAAGCAGATCGGGGCCGCCCGCGCGATGGTCCGTCAGCCACAGCAGCACCGTCTTGCCCTCGATCCGGTCCAGCAGCAGCTTCATGCGCGCGACCCAGGCCGCCTTCAGCTCTTGCTCGATCATGTCGAACTTGTCCGGCGACACCGCCTTCAGCGCGGTCAGCATATGGCCGGTGAAGTGGAACTCGGCAAAGTCCACCTCGCGGAACAGGGTCTTCATCAGCGACGAGCCGCGCAGGAATCGGTCATTGCGGCGCGGATGCACGGCATAGAAGCGGTTCGACAGGTTCTGCGCACTGGTCAGTTGCACCACCGTGGCGCGGGCCCGGCCGGCCGCCTCGATCAGCACAGGCTCGTTGATGAAGACATCCGGCCCTGCGTTCAGGTAGCCGAAATTCACCACCGGCAGTCCCAGTTGCGCCTCAAGCTGGGCCGGCCACGGATGCGGGACAAACTTGCCATAGGTTTCCGTCCCGCCAAGCGCCGCAATAAAGCTGCCCTCCAGCTTGCGGCGCGGGCCGCGGAACAGCAGCTTGGACTTGCCATAGCGACACGGTCCATAGTCGAGCGCCCCTGCGCCCGGATTTTCAAAGCTCATGATGCCCACCCAAAGAAACGACTCACCCATCGCCACCTTGCCGCGGTCGCCTTTCGAAATGCCTAAGGCGCGTCGGCTGCGACGGCTTCACCCTTGCCCGGCAGCGGTGCGCCGCCTAAGGTTCGGCCGTGCAGCAAACGAGGGCAGGCGATGGAAATCCAGAGCGTAGGAATTGTCGGTGCGGGGCAGATGGGCAACGGCATTGCCCATGTCTTTGCGCTGGCCGGCTTCGACGTGCTGATGACCGACATCTCGCGCGAAAGCCTGGATGCCGCCGTCGCGCTGATCGACCGCAACCTGGAACGGCAGGTCAGCCGCGGCAAGATCACCGCCGAGACCAAGGCCGCCGCGATGGCGCGGATCGCCACCACGATGACGCTGACCGATCTGGGCCAGACCGACCTGGTGATCGAGGCCGCGACCGAGCGCGAGACGGTCAAGCAGGCGATCTTCGAGGATCTGCAGCCGCATCTGAAGCCGACGACGATCCTGACCTCGAACACCTCCTCGATCTCGATCACGCGGCTGGCGAGCCGCACCGACCGGCCGGAAAAGTTCATGGGCTTCCACTTCATGAACCCGGTGCCGGTGATGCAACTGGTCGAGCTGATCCGCGGCATTGCCACCGATGAGCCGACCTATCGCACCATGCTCGCCGTGGTCGAACGGCTGGGCAAGACCGCCGCCAGCGCCGAGGATTTTCCGGCCTTCATCGTCAACCGCATCCTGATGCCGATGATCAACGAGGCAGTCTATACGCTCTATGAAGGCGTCGGGAACGTCCGGTCCATCGACGAGTCGCTGAAGCTGGGCGCGAACCATCCGATGGGGCCGCTGGAGCTGGCGGATTTCATCGGGCTCGACACCTGCCTTGCGATCATGAACGTGCTGCATGACGGGCTGGCCGATACCAAGTACCGCCCCTGCCCGCTGCTGACCAAATATGTCGAGGCGGGTTGGCTGGGCCGGAAGACCGGGCGCGGCTTCTACGACTACCGCGGCGAGGTGCCAGTTCCGACCCGTTAAGGCTGCAGCGTCAGCGTCCGCTCGCGCAGCCAGGCGAGGAAGCCGCGCGGGTTGCCCGACCAGCCTTCGATCTCGGCCGGCAGGATCGGCGCGCCGATCACCGGACGTTGCGGCTTGTTCAGTGCCGCCCGGATCTCATGCAGCAGCAGCCCCTGGCGCAGTGTCGCCGACAGCTTGTTGGCGATCTGGTAGGTGCGGGTGTTCTGGCCCAGAAACCGGATCGGCAGCACCGTCGCGCCCGACCGCATCACCATCTTGGCGGTGAACGGGTTCCACTCCGCCTCGACAGCCGGCCCGAACCAGGTTTCCGACGAGGCGACCTTGCCGGCCGGGAACAGCACGATCACCCCGCCCGCCTTCAGATGCGCCATCGATTCCGACCGCATCTGCAGCCCCAGTTCGCGCGAGTTGTCTTCATGCGGGAAGGGCACCGGGATCAGGAATTCCGCGATCTCGGGAATGCCTGTCAGCAAGGAGCGGGTCAGGATCTTGTAATCGGTACGCACCCGGCCGATCAGCTCGGCCATGATCATGCCATCGACGAGGCCATGCGGATGGTTCGCCACCACCACCAGCGGCCCGGTCGGCGGGATCTGTGCCACCTCGGCATGGGGCGTGGAAATCTCGATCCCCATCGCCTCCAGCGCCTTGGGCCAGAACGGCTGGCCGACGGGCGCGCCCGCCTGCTCGAAATCACGGATCTTGCGCAGCAGGGTCAGTTTGCCGGTCGCCCATTCGATGGCGCGGATGGTGTTGACCTTGACGGGGTTGCGGAAGGTGCCGGCATAGGACAGGCGGCGCTTGTCATAGGGCTTGGCGGCCGGCACCGGGGCGCTCCTGTCGTCTGTCTCCACCAAGTTCCGGCATTCCTTTGTTGGGCGGGGGTCCCGAACCGGGCCCGGGACCGGGCAGGTGTCAGTAATCTTCGCCAAAGCGATCCGCCACAAGGGCTTCCAGCGCAAGCGCAAGGCCTTCGGCCGCGGCCCCGCTGGTTTCGACTTCAATAGTGGTTCCCTTGGAGGCTGCCAACATCAAAAGCCCCATGATCGAGTCCCCCGAGACGCGCATTCCGTCGCGGGTTACCTCGGCGCGGGCATCGAAGCGTTCGACGACTTCCACGAACTTTGCCGAGGCGCGGGCATGAAGGCCCTTCTCGTTCACGATCTTCAAGGTTTTCTGCACTGATACCGCTGCCCCTGTCTGCCATCCGCCTGCCGCCGCCGGGTTGCGGGCTTACTTGCCGGTCTGTCCGGCTTCGCCGCCATGATAGCAATTTATGTATTTGCGGCCAGCGTCGAGCGCAGAGGCGACGGCCTCCCCGACGGCAAGCTGCCGCGACTTGGCCAGCTTGATCAGCATTGGCAGGTTGGCACCATAGAGGATCTGCCGGTCCTGCGGCGCGCAGGCCAGCAGGCTGAGGTTCGACGGCGAGCCGCCGAACATGTCCGTCACCACCACCACACCGGCGCCATCATCCACCGCATCGGCGGCAGCCGAAATCTCGGCCTGCTTGGCCGCGCGGTCGTGATCTTCCTCGATGGCGATTGCCCGAATGCCGGTCTGTTTGCCCACGACATGCTCGACCGCCGCGAGATACTCGCGCGCCAATCCACCATGTGCGACGATCACGATCCCGATCACGCCCTGCCTACCTCGACGGTTGGTTGTCCCGCGCCGCTAGCTGCGCGGCGCTCCAGTTCCCTGTGACGTTTAGACACCTGCCACCCCGACTGTGCAAGCGCGGCGCTGAGTTTTTCGGCCATGGCCACGGACCTGTGTTGTCCGCCGGTGCAGCCGAGCCCGATGGTCAGATGCGCCTTGCCCTCTTCGACATGCGCCGGAAGCACCAACAGCAGCAGGTCCAGCACCTTCTCGAAGAAGGGCGCAAAGCGCGGGTCGGCGGCAACGAAGGCCTCGACCTCGGGCGCGCGGCCATCCAGCGGGCGCAAGGCCGGCTCCCAATGCGGGTTGTTCAGGAACCGGCAGTCGAACATGATATCGAGCCCGCGCGGCACCCCGCGCTTGTAGCTGAAGGAATGCACACCCACCGTCAGCCGCGCCTGCTGGCCGGTCTCGAACCAGCGGGCAAGCTCGGCCTTCAGGTCATGCGGCGACAGGTCCGAGGTGTCGATCAACACATCGGCCCGGGCGCGGACCGGGGCCAGCAGGTCCACCTCGCGGGCGATACCGGCGCCCGGCTCATCGACCGGGGCCAGCGGGTGGCGACGGCGCGTCTCGCCATAGCGGCGCAGCAATTCCTCGGCCCGGCAGTCGAGATACAGCACCTCGCAGTCGACCTCGGGCATCCGCGTCATCCGGTCGATGCCCTCGATCAGGCTGCCAGCGGTGAAGTCGCGGTTGCGCACGTCGATGCCAAGCGCGATGGGGCGGCCAAGCGCCGGGCCATCCAGCAGCCGCGGCACAAGGCTCAGCGGCAGGTTGTCGATGGCCTCATAGCCCAGATCCTCAAGCACATGGATCGCGGTGGACCGGCCGGCCCCTGACGGGCCGGTGACCAGCACCACGCGCTGTACATCCTGATGGTCTGTCTCGTCGGTCATCCCGATCGTCGTCCCCGCAGCACGCGCGCCCTTGCCGGGGCGCTGGGCCTTCACCTTCGGTCATGCGACCCTGCCATTGGCCAGATAGTGCAGGACCGCAGCAGGAAAATGGGGACTCTGCAGATGGTGAACAAGCGCAATCGGCACACCCAGCCATTCGATGTGGCGGAGGGGGGGCAGGCGTTCGGTTTCGGCAACACCCAGATCAACCGCAAGGCGCACTTCTGCTCCGCCAGTCGCCTCGGCGGCGAGTATGCCGACCCCCCGCGCCTCGATCCGGCCGCGGATCGACGGGGGGCAGGACGCGAACAGCCGGTCTTCGCGGCGGTGCAGAATCGTCTGGTCATCCGCAACCAGCGCCGCTCCCATCGCCATCAGTTGCAAAGCGAGCCCCGACTTGCCCGAGCCCGAGGGCCCAAGGATCACCAGACCGCGCCCTGCGCGCGCCACCGTCGTCGCGTGGATCGTCAGGCTGCCCGGCGCCGCCGTCACACCGGCAGGCCCACCACGAAGCGCGCGCCAAGCGGGTCCGAGGTGATGTCGGCATCTGTGGGGCGGATGTTCTCGGCCCAGATCACACCGCCATGCGCCTCGACGATCTGCTTCGAGATGGCCAGGCCAAGCCCCGAATGCTCGCCGAACTGGCCGGGCGGGCGTTCGGAGTAGAAGCGCTTGAAGATATTGGTCAGCGCCTGCTCCGGGATGCCGGGGCCGGTATCTTCCACCACGATCAGCACCCGGTTCTCGCGCCGCCGGGCCCAGACCCGAACCGCATCACCCTCTTCGCAGAACGAGATGGCGTTGGTGATCAGGTTCACGAACACCTGCGCCAGCCGCGCCTCGAGCCCGTGGATCAGGATCGGCTCTGCCGGAAGGTCGGTGATATAGTCCACACCCTTCTTGCCGGCCTGCTCGCCCAGATACTCGTTGATGTTGCCGAGGGTCTTGAGAAGGTTGAACTCTTCCTCCTCCTCGCGCACCAGCTCGCTGTCCAGCCGGCTGGCATTGGAGATGTCGCTGACCAGCCGGTCCAGCCGGCGCACATCATGCTCGATCACGTCCAGCAGCTTTTCCCGATGATCCTCGCGCTTGACCTCGCGCAGCGTGCCCACGGCCGAGCGCAGGCTGGCCAGCGGGTTCTTGATCTCATGCGCGACATCGGCCGCGAACTGTTCGTTGGCGTCGATCCGGTCATAGAGCGCCGCGACCATGCCGCGCATCGCGCCCGACAGGCGGCCGATCTCATCTGGGCGGCCGGTCAGGTCGGGGATGCGCACCCGCGCCGGGCTCATCTTGCGGGCATGGCGGTCGCGCCCCAGCTCCGCCGCAATGGCAAGGTCGGACAACGGATTGGCAATGGTCGAGGCCAGCACGAGGCTGAGGCCGATCGACACCAGAATGGCGATCACGAACATCTGCAGCACCTGCTCGCGCTCGGCGCGCACCAGCTGGTCGATCTCTCCGGCGACCGAGGTCAGCGCCGCAGCGCCCACGACGACGCCATCGTGGCGGATCGGCGTCACCACGGCAAAGACCGCGCCGCCGCCCGCATCATGGGCGGTCTCAAACCGGGTGGTGCCGGCCAGCGCCTCGGCCAGCAGGGCGCGCACCATCGCCTCGGCATCCTGCCCCGGCATGTCGCGCCCGCGCGGCGCCAGAAGCGACGATATGCCTTCCCAGACCGAGGCAAGAAAATCGGTAATCGCCGTTGACCGCGGATCCGCTTCCAGCCCGGCCACCGGCGCCGCGGGCGGGCGGTCCGCCGCGCGAGTCTCGGCCACCAGCGCCTGCGCCTGATCGAAGACGAACAGATCGACGTCGGCCGGCACATCCAGCCCCTGCAGCGTGCGCGGAATGTCGATCTCGTCTCCGCTGGCCAGATCCACCGGCGCGCCCTGCGGCAGTTGCGCTTCGAACACATTGGCGACCAGCTGCGCCTCGGCCACAAGCCCGCGTTCGCGCTGCGCCACAAGGCTGTCGCGGAACGGGTTCAGGAACAGGACGCCAGCCACCATGACCAGCATCGCCAGCAGGTTGAAGGTGATGATCTTGCGGGCCAGCGGCGAGCGGTTGACCGAGATGAAGCCACGCTTCGCCCGCCCCGCCCGCACCTCGCTGTCGGCGCTGTCGGGGGAAACCCAGTCTTCACCTAGCACGACGCCGGCACCCCGGGCCGGTCTGGCAGCGCGCATGTCGTGTCCTTCGGCGATGGTCATTCTTCGTTGTAACGATAGCCGATGCCGTACAGCGTTTCGATCGCGGTAAACTCGTCATCCGCGGTGCGCATCTTCTTGCGCAGCCGCTTGATGTGGCTATCGATGGTGCGGTCATCGACATAGACCTGATCGTCATAGGCGACATCCATCAGCTGATCGCGGCTTTTCACGAAGCCCGGGCGCTGTGCCAGCGCCTGCAGCAGCAGGAACTCGGTCACCGTCAGGGACACATCCTTGCCCTTCCAGCTGACCGAATGGCGCAGCGGGTCCATCGTCAGCTGGCCGCGCACCATCACCTTGGTCTCTTCGGTCACCGCAACCTCGCCGGTGGCGACAGCCTCCTGCCGGCGCAGCAGCGCCCGGATCCGCTCCACCAGAAGCCGTTGCGAGAAGGGCTTTTTCACGTAATCGTCGGCGCCCATCCGCAGGCCCAGGACCTCGTCGATCTCATCATCCTTGGAGGTGAGGAAGATCACCGGCATCTGGGTTTTCAGGCGCAAACGCTGCAGCAGGTCCATCCCGTCCATGCGGGGCATCTTGATGTCGAGCACTGCCATGTCGGGCAGGCGCTTGGTGAAGGCATCCAGCGCGGATTGGCCGTCATTATAGGTCTCGACCTCGAAGCCCTCGGCCTCGAGCGTCATCGACACCGATGTCAGGATGTTCCTGTCATCGTCCACCAGCGCGATCCTAGACATCGGGGTACCCTCAATTACTGCTCTGTTTGCCTGATTTTTGCCATATTGTCCCTTGTCCGGCTTTGGGAATCAATCTCTAACTGCGAATCGGGCCTTGCGCCGGACTCAGTTCAGGCGAAAAAAACGAAGGTTCGACTAATTTGCCTCACCCCATCGGCGTGGTTGCGCTAAACCCGGACTGGTTGCGCTAACTGATACAAAGTTTCCATTTCTTCACCGGGACGTCATGTTATAGCGGCCAAGTCGGGCATTTTCGGCCCGTCGGCGCCCTTTTGGCCCAGGGCGCCACCTTTGAGGATGGAAAGCCGCTGGACGGCTACGGGAGCTTGCACATGACCATCGGACGCGTGAATCCGGCGCATCGCCTGGAAGATCAGGGTATCATCGGTCTAGGGACCGTCCATTACAACCAGATCGAACCGGCGCTGGTCGAAGCGGCCGTGCAGCGTGGCGAGGGCCGTCTGGGCAAGGGCGGCGCGTTCCTTGTTTCTACCGGCGCCCGCACCGGCCGTTCACCCAAGGACAAGTTCGTCGTGCGCACCCCGGCTGTCGAAGACAGCATCTGGTGGGAAAACAACGCCCCGATGACGCCCGAAGCCTTCGATCTGCTGCATGCCGACATGCTGGCCCACATGAAGGGCGGCGACTATTTCGTGCAGGACCTCTACGCCGGCGCCGATCCCGAGCTGCGGCTTGACGTGCGGGTGGTGACCGAGCTGGCCTGGCATGGCCTGTTCATCCGCCATCTGCTGCGCCGCCCCGCCGCCGATGAGCTGCCGGGCTTCGTGCCGGAATTCACTATCATCAACTGCCCGACCTTCAAGGCCGACCCGGCCCGCCACGGCTGCCGCAGCGACACCGTCATCGCGCTAAACTTCGAAAAGAAGCTGATCCTGATCGGCAACACCGCCTATGCCGGCGAGAACAAGAAGTCGGTCTTCACCCTGCTGAACTACATCCTGCCGGGCAAGGGCGTGATGGCGATGCACTGCTCTGCCAACCACGCCATCGACAATCCCGAAGACACCGCCGTGTTCTTCGGCCTGTCGGGCACCGGCAAGACCACGCTGTCTGCCGACCCGTCGCGCACGCTGATCGGCGATGACGAGCATGGCTGGTCCGACCGCGGCACCTTCAACTTCGAAGGCGGCTGCTATGCCAAGACCATCAACCTGTCGGCCGAGGCCGAGCCGGAAATCTACGCGACCACGTCGAAATTCGGCACCGTCGTCGAGAACATGGTCTTCGATCCCGACACGCTGGAGCTGGACTTCGAGGACAACTCGCTGACCGACAACATGCGCTGCGCCTACCCGCTGGAGTATATCTCCAACGCCTCGCCGAACTCCCTTGGCGGGCATCCCAAGAACATCATCATGCTGACCTGCGACGCGTTCGGCGTGCTGCCCCCCATCGCCCGGCTGACCCCGGCGCAGGCGATGTATCACTTCCTGTCGGGCTTCACGTCGAAGACCCCGGGCACCGAACAGGGCGTGACCGAGCCGACCCCCACCTTCTCCACCTGTTTCGGCGCGCCGTTCATGCCGCGCCGCCCCGAGGCCTATGGCAAGCTGCTGCAGGCCAAGATCGCCGAGCATGGCGCCGATTGCTGGCTGGTGAACACCGGCTGGACCGGCGGCGCCTTCGGCGTGGGCAAGCGGATGCCGATCAAGGCCACCCGTGCCCTGCTGACCGCGGCGCTGGATGGCTCGCTGAACGGCGCCACCTTCCGCAAGGACCCGAATTTCGGCTTCGAAGTGCCGGTCTCGGTGCCGGGTGTCGATGACAAGCTGCTCGACCCGCGCCAGACCTGGGCGGACGGCGCAGCCTATGACTCGCAGGCCCGCAAGCTGGTCGAGATGTTCTCGAAGAACTTCGCGCAATATGTGCCGCATATCGACGATGACGTGAAGGCCGCCGCCATCGGCTGAGGCGCGCTGGACATGTGACGACAAGGGCGCCCCTCGGGCGCCCTTTTTCGTGCGGGCCCCTTTGGCTCAGACCAGCGCCTCGCGCACAAGGTTCAACCCGGTCAGCACCAGCAAGCCCTGGGTGCAGCGGCGGAAGGCCTGCCCAGGCAGCCGGTCATGCACCGCATAGCCAAGCGCCATGCCCGCCACCGCCGGCACCACCAGCGCGCTGGAAAAGACCAGCAGCGGCGGCGTCAGCAGGCCCGAGACAAGGTGCCCCGCCAGCAGCACGATCGAGCCAAGGAAGAAGAACACCCCCTGCACCCGCATCGCCTCGCGCTTCTCGGCATGGATCGACAGCAGATAGACGATCAGCGGCGGCCCCCAGATCCCGGCGATCCCCCCGTAGAAGCCACCGATGACCCCCAGCACCACCTCGGCCCGTCCCCGATGTTCCAGCCGCAGCGCCAGGGGGATCCCCAGCAGTTGCACCAGCGCGAACAGGGTGATCGGCACCCCCAGCAGCAAGGTCATCAGCCGCTGCGGGATCGCATCGACGAACTGGGCCGAGATCAGGATGAACACCAGCATCACCCCGATCATCCTCCGATATTGCCACGCCGTCTCTGCAGCCGCACGCCAGCCGTCGCGAAGGCATTGCGACAGGTTGGTTACCAGCACCGGCAGCATCACCGCGGCCAGCACCATGTCATGCGCCAGGAACGAACTGAGCACCGACACCATGATCAGCGGCATGGCGAACCCCACCGCGCCCTTCACGAAGCCGCCAAAGAACGTCACCCCGAGGGCAAGCACGAATGCCCATGTCTCCAACCCGCCCATCATCCGGTCGCCCTTCCGTTCCTGCGCCGTGCTTGCTTAGCGCAGGGCGCGGCACAGGGGCCATGACAAATCCGTCGCGCAACTTTGTGAAAGATAGCGGCGCAGTTTCCGAATTTTACTTGCTCAACAAACTTGCCCGACCTATGTGATGATGCAACTGCAGAAACGGAGTCGCCCGATGCCTGATGGTGCCGAAATGCCCGCAACCGATCTGTCCGCCAACCTGCTGCCACTGACGGCGGAGACCCTGCCAGAGGTGGAAGCCCTGCTGGCCGAGGCGATGTCGGGCCTGCGCGCCGCCGTCACCCAGAATGGCCGCGTCTCGGGCGCCGCGCTGGAGGCCGAACAGTTTGCGGCCCATTCGCTGTCCTGGCTGGCAACCTATGTGGAAGCGCTGCGCCAGATGAATGCCTGGGCCGCCCGGCTTCAGGCCGAGGGCCGCTTTGGCGAGATGGAACGGCTGCTGCTGCAGATCGGCTTTGGTGAATACCTCTGCCAGATCGCCGGCGGCATCCCGATGAGCCAGGGTGAAACCGCCCGCCTGCAGGATCTGGGCCTCACCTGGACCCCCGGCCCCGCCGCGGCGCAACTGATGGCCGCAGGCAACACCCCCGCCGCCCGCACTCGGCTGGTCGCACTGATGCGCGAGAACCACGGCCGCGCGACCTTCGGCGCGACCGGGCTGGATGATGAGCTGGAGATGATCCGCGACCAGTTCCGCCGCTACGCCGATGAGCGGGTGGTGCCGAACGCCCATGGTTGGCACCTGCGCGATGAGCTGATCCCGATGGAGATCATCGAGGAACTGGCCGAGCTTGGCGTTTTCGGCCTGACCATCCCCGAGGAGTTCGGCGGGCTTGGCCTGTCGAAAGCATCAATGGTGGTGGTGTCCGAGGAGCTGAGCCGCGGCTATATCGGCGTTGGCTCGCTCGCCACCCGGTCCGAGATTGCCGCAGAACTGATCCTCTGCGGCGGCACGCCCGAGCAGAAGGCGCAGTGGCTGCCGAAGCTCGCCAGCGGAGAGATCCTGCCGACAGCGGTCTTCACCGAACCCAACACCGGATCCGACCTTGGCAACCTGCGCACCCGCGCCGTGCGCGAGGGCGAGGGCTGGACCGTCACCGGCAACAAGACCTGGATCACCCATGCCGCGCGCACCCATGTGATGACGCTGCTGGCCCGGACTGATCCCGAGACGACCGATTATCGCGGGTTGTCGATGTTCCTGGCTGAAAAGACCCCCGGCACCGATGCCGACCCCTTCCCCACGCCCGGCATGACCGGCGGCGAGATCGAGGTTCTGGGCTACCGGGGCATGAAGGAATACGAGCTTGGCTTCGACGGCTTCAAGGTCAAGGCCGAGAACCTTCTGGGCGGGGTAGAGGGGCAAGGCTTCAAGCAGCTGATGCAGACCTTCGAATCCGCCCGCATCCAGACCGCCGCCCGTGCCGTGGGCGTGGCGCAGGCGGCGCTCGAGGTCGGGATGCAATATGCGCTGGACCGCAAGCAGTTCGGCAAGGCGCTGATCGAGTTTCCGCGCGTGTCAGGCAAGCTGGCGATGATGGCGGTCGAGATCATGGTGGCGCGGCAGCTGACCTACCACTCGGCCTGGCAGAAGGACCACGACAAGCGCTGCGACCTTGAGGCGGGGATGGCCAAGCTTCTGGGCGCCCGCGTCGCCTGGGCCGCCGCCGACAATGCGCTGCAGATCCACGGGGGCAACGGCTTTGCGCTGGAATACACCATCAGCCGCATCCTCTGTGATGCGCGCATCCTCAACATCTTCGAGGGCGCGGCAGAGATCCAGGCGCAGGTGATCGCCCGCCGCCTGCTTGACGGCGGCAACTGATCAGCCCCGCGCGGGGCCACTGGCGCCGCGGACCAAATCCATATGCGGCGGCGCCTCAGCGCCGCGCACCCAGGCGTGGGTGCAGCCGCCCCGCCAAGGCCGCCGCCCCCAGCAGCCCGGCCCCGCAGGCGGCGAAGACGCCGGCCAGCGGGGCCACCAGCAGCACCGCCCAGGCGATGCCCGGCGTTACGATGCCGGATACATCGCGGAAGCTGGAATAGACTGCCGCCATCTCTGCCCGTTCCGACGGCTTCACCGCCATCAGGAACGGCAGCCCGCCGCACATGTCGAGGAACACCAGGAAGAACGACGCCGCCCACAGTGCCCCCACCGCCAGCGGCGGCCAGCCCTGCCCGAACGTCGCCAGCAGGAACAGCAGCCCCGCGCCGACAAAGCCTGTCTGCACCGCCCGCCGCACGCTGCGCCGTTGCAGCCACCGCAGCATGAGCGGCGAGAGCAGCATCAGCGCGTTCGATGCCGACAGCGCAATGCCCCCCGTCTGCTCCCCCAGCCCCGCCTCGATGCAGAAGATCGGCAGATAGACGACATAGACCCACCAGCCGCAGGACCGGATCACCGCGAACAGCCAGCCCGCGATCAGCCGCGGCTGGCGGGCAAAGCGGCGCAGGTAGGACAGCGGGTTGGGTGCCGGCGCCCGGGCCCGGGCGATCTGCTTGCCATTGCCAAGCCGCATCGTCCAGAACACCGCGCCAAGCGCCAGTGCGAAGGTGGCGGCAAGGATGAAGGGCAGCGGCGCCCACAGATGCATCAGGGTGACGCCCAGCATCGGCCCGATCGTCCAGCTGAGCGCGGAATAGAAGATCTTCAGCGACTCGCCGCGGCCAAGGTCGGCGCGGGCGATGTAATCCATCACATAGGCGTTGAGGCAGATGAAGATCGTCACCGTGCCCGCGCAGGTCAGCAGATAGGCGAAGGGCACCAGCGCCGCCTGCCCGCTCATCGCCAGCGCCGGCCCGATCAGGTAGAGCGTTACGCCGCCGGTATAAAGCCAGCGCCGGGGGATGAAGCGCCCCGCCCAGGGCACCATCAGCCCGGTCAGCAGCGCCGCGATGCCGACCATGAAATACACCTGGCTGACCACCGCGGCATCGCCAAGCGCGCGGTACATCACCAGCGGCCAGACCGACACCAGGATGCCGCGCACGGCAGAATCCATCGCCGCAAGCACGGCGAAGCTAGACACGCCCGGCATCGGGACGTGGCGCAGGACGACGGGGATGTATCGGTTGGCCATGGCGCTCCTTGCCCCGCACAAGACGCGGGGGCGAAGGGAAAGGCTTGGCGATAAGCGACGCTGGGGTGTCGGTTTGGGCGGGCGTCTAGTCGCGGCCGGCGCGGGCCAGCGCCTCCACCAGCCGGCGCCGCGCCTCGGGCAGCGGGCGGTTGCCAAGCGCGGGGGCGACGCGGTGTTCGAGGAAATGGCCGGTGGTGCAGAGCCCGTCAGCCAGCTCCGAGGGGGAGCCACCCCCCTGCCCCATCAGCACCCCCGGAAGCGGCAGCAGCCGCGCCGCCCACTCGCCCGCGCCCTCCCGGCTTACCGCGCGGCCGGTCTTGGGGCTGACGAAGGCCAGATCCTCGCGCCCGCCGGTCACCGCGCAGCGCCCGAGGTCGAGCCCGAAGCCGAGCTCCTCCAGCAGCGCCATTTCCCACCGCAGGTAGCGCGGCACCCAGTCGTCCCCCGCTGCCAGCGCATCCATCAGCGCGAGGCTGCCCACATACAGCGCCGGATGCGGCTCGCGCTCCGGCAGCACGAAATGCAGCAGCGCGCAGACCGCGTTCAGCCCCAGCAGCGCCAGACGGTCGGACAGAACGCCGGTGCGCGATTGCAGGGGCTCCACCGTGAAGGCACCGATATGATCCTCCAGCCGGGCGCGCCATGCGACGTCAAGCTGCGCGCCGGGTTGCAGGATCGGCGCGATCTTGCGCGACACGCCGCCGCGGACCACGCCGGCATGGCGGCCATGCTGCGCCGTGAACACCTCGATGATCGCCGAAGTCTCGCCATGGGTGCGGACCGACAGCAGCATTCCCTGATCGCGCCAGTCCATCCCCGCGCCCTTCGCTAGCCTTGCAATGCAGCCTATGGGCGCGCGCCCGAAACGGCCAGAGGTCAGTCCGCCAGCCCGGGCTGGTCCAGCAGGGTGCGCCCCTCACGGTCCTCGACCTCCAGCACCCACAGGTCGGGATCGCGCGAGCGCTGGCGGGCCAGCGTGGCATCCACCTCCGCCTCTGGCCCCTCGGCCAGCAGCATCCAGGCGCGGGCGCCGGTGGCAAGGTCGTAGCTGCGCTGATACGCGGCCGCGCGCCCGTCTAGCGTGGCGCATTTCACCAGCACCGTGCCCGCCGTCGGGTCGCCCTTGGCGGTGACATAGACGGGGATATCCGCCAGCCGCAGCCGGGTCAGATAGGCGCCGACCCAGACATGGGTGGCAAGGCGGGCGTCAGTTGCCATCCTTGAAGTCGAGCCCCATTTCCGAATAGCGCTCGGATTCCTCCAGCCAGTTCGGCCGCACCTTGACCTGCAGGAACAGATGCACCGGCCGGCCCATGAACTCGGCCAGCTCAACACGTGCCGCGGTAGAGATGCCCTTGATCGTCTCGCCGCCCTTGCCCAGCAAGATGCCCTTGTGGCCCTCGCGCGCGACATAGATGATCTGGTCGATCCGGGCGGACCCGTCCTCACGTTCCGTCCACTGCTCGGTTTCCACCGTCAGCTGGTAGGGGATTTCCTCATGCATCCGCAGCGTCAGCTTCTCGCGGGTGATCTCGGCGGCGATCATCCGCATCGGCAGATCGGCGATCTGGTCCTCGGGGTAGAACCACGGGCCTTCGGGCAGCTGCTCGCCCAGCCAGTCACGCAGGTCATCGACCCCGTGGCCACGCTCGGCCGAGATCATGAAGGTGCGCACGAAGGAATAGCCCTCGTTCATCTGCTCGGCCAGCGCCAGCAGCGTCTCGGCCTTGACCCGGTCGATCTTGTTGATCGCCAGCGCCACCGGCCGCCCCCCGCCGCGCTCGACCAGCGCCTCGAGGATGCGCTTCACGCCCTCGGTCATGCCGCGATGCGCCTCGATCAGCAGCACCACGAGGTCGGCATCCGCAGCCCCGCTCCAGGCGGCGGCGACCATCGCCCGGTCCAGCCGGCGGCGCGGCTTGAACAGGCCCGGCGTGTCCACGAAGACGATCTGGGCCCGGCCCGCCATGCATACGCCGCGGATGCGGGCGCGGGTGGTCTGCACCTTGTGGGTGACGATCGACACCTTGGCGCCGACCATCTTGTTCAGCAGCGTCGATTTGCCCGCATTCGGCTCGCCGATCAGCGCGACAAAGCCCGCCCGGGTCGGGCCCTCGGGGGCAAGCGCCGCCTGGTCCTGGTCATCAGTCATCGCCCGCCTCCATTCGCGCCAGAAGCGCCTGTGCCGCTGCCTGCTCGGCAGCGCGTTTCGATCCGGCCTGCGCCGTTGCGGTCGCGTCATTCTCCAGCCGCGCCTCGATGGTGAACAGCGGCTCGTGATCCGATCCCGCCCGCTCCACCACCGCATAGACCGGCGGTGCCATTCCGCGCGCCTGCGCCCATTCCTGCAAGGCCGATTTTGCGTCGCGGGCCTTTTCCGCCGCCTCGGCGATCCGGTCGCCCCACAGCCGCAGCACCATGTCGCGCGCAGGTTCAAACCCGGCATCCAGATAGACGGCGGCAATCACCGCCTCCATCGCGTCCCCCAGCAGCGCCTCTTTCCGGCGCCCGCCGGTCATCATTTCCGATCGGCCCAGCTTCAGCACATCGCCAAGCCCGACCTCGCGCGCCACATCGGCGCAGGTTTCCTGCCGCACCAGCGCGTTGAACCGCGGCGCCAGCAACCCCTCGGCCGCGACGGCATCGGCCGAGAACAGCGCCTCGGCCATCGTCAGCCCCAGCACCCGGTCGCCCAGAAACTCCAGCCGCTCATTCGAGGGGCGGGTAACCGAGGACAGCGAAGAATGCGTCACCGCCCGCAGCAGCAGTTCGGGCCGTCGGAACTGGTGCCCGATGCGGGCCGCGAAAGCCGCAAGATCGCTTGACAGCTTCACTCGACCGCCTTGAAGAGACGGTCGGCCCGCCAGGTCCAGATGTAGAACAGGCTGCTGCCGGCAGAGGAGAACATGATCCGGTCGGCGCGGCCGATCAGGTATTCGGCGGGAACCATGCCAACGCCGCCGGTGGCCAGCGCGAAGCGGCTGTCCTGGCTGTTGTCGCGGTTGTCGCCCATGAAAAAGTAGTTGCCCTCGGGCACCGAGAAGGCCGGGGTATCGTCCGCCCAGCCATCGCCGATGTTGAGGATGCTGTGGCGGGTGCCTTCCGGCAGCGTCTCGATCTGACGCTCTTTGATGCACACGCCGCCCTCGCCCACCGGATCGTTGGCGCAGCGCGGCGAGATCTGTTGCGGCCCCTGCGGCGCCTTCACTTCCTCGAAGGTGCCTGCATCTTCCACGGCCACCGGCTGGCCGTTGATGTGCAGCCGTCCCGCCTTCATCTGAATGGTGTCGCCGGGCAGGCCGATCAGCCGCTTGATGAAGTCGGACCCGTTGGCCGGATGGCGGAACACTACCACATCGCCGCGGTCAGGTTCCGACGCCAGCAGGCGGCCGCTGATCGGGCAGATCGAGAACGGGCAGGAGTAGCGCGAATAGCCATAGGCCATCTTGTTCACGAACAGGAAGTCGCCGATCAGCAGCGTGTCCTTCATGGAACCGGAGGGAATCCAGAACGGCTGAAAGAACAGGGTGCGGAACACCCCGGCGATCAGCAGCGCGTAAACCACTGTCTTGATCGTCTCGAGGATCCCCTCGCCCGCCGTGCCCGACTTCGATGCCATCTGCTGCCCTTGCCTGCCTGTTGCCCGCGCTTCATGCGTCCCGGGGCGCGGGGAGTCAAGTTTCGGCGGCGTGATCGGGTTGGGCTGCCGCTACGGGCCGCGCCTCGATCACCACGAAAGCCTGCGCCCAGGGATGGTCGTCGGTCAGCGTCACATGCACGATCGCCTCATGCCCGGGCGGGGTCATGGCGCGCAGCCGTTCCGCCGCCCAGCCGGTCAGGTGCATCACCGGCTGGCCACTGCGCAGGTTGCCCACGCCCATGTCGCGCCAGGCGATGCCCATGCGCAGCCCGGTGCCAAGCGCCTTGGAGCAGGCCTCCTTGGCCGCCCACCGCTTGGCATAGGTGCCGGCCACATCGGCCCGGCCCTCGGCCTTGCGCTGTTCGGTTTCGGTGAAGACACGGTTGCGGAAACGGTCGCCAAAGCGCGCCAGCGTGCCGGCGATACGCTCGATATTCGCAAGATCGGTGCCGATGCCAAGGATCACGGGGGCTGGCTCCTGTGCAGCCTTAAGTGCTGGCGATATGGCGGTTTTGCGGCCCCGGTGCAAGCGCGGGGGTAGGGTCAGGAGCAGGCAGGTCGCGGGAAGGGCAGATCCGCCATCTGGTCGGGGGTCATCGCGCGAATGGCCGGGTGGTCCAGCATATCGGGGGCC
This sequence comes from Frigidibacter albus, assembly GCF_009908165.1. Taxonomy (GTDB): domain Bacteria; phylum Pseudomonadota; class Alphaproteobacteria; order Rhodobacterales; family Rhodobacteraceae; genus Frigidibacter; species Frigidibacter albus. The sequence goes on along the minus strand of NZ_JAAAUC010000001.1, from coordinate 524,751 downwards.
AGGGCCTTGGTGGGGCGGTCGCGCCCCAGGCGCAGGAATTTGCGCAGCATGTGAGTCTCCTTCATCAATACTGAACAAGATAGCCAGCTGTTCCTCATATTTTCAGTGCAGAATTTGTGAAATGTATTTAGATTATCTCCATGCTTCCGCTGAACCGCATCCATCTGAACGGCCTGCGCGCGGTCGAGACGGTCGCCCGTCTCGGCAGCCTGCGCGCTGCAGCGGCGGAGCTTGGGGTGACCATCGGCGCCGTCAGCCAGCAGGTGTCGCGCACCGAGGCGGCGCTCGGCCAGCACCTGTTCCACCGCAAGGCGGATGGCATGGAGCTGACGCCAAAGGGCGCCGAGATCGCACCGCTGCTGCGCGGCGGGTTCGCGCAACTGGCGGCGGCGGTGGCCCGGGCCGATCCAGCGCGGGGCGACCTGCTGACCATCTCTGTCGCACCGATCCTCGCCTCGCGCTGGCTGATCTGGCAGCTGCCGGACTTTCAGGTGGCGCATCCGGGGGTCAAGGTGCGGCTCGACGCCGATACCGCGCTGGTCGATCCGGGCAGCTCGGACGTGGACCTCTGCATCCGGGTCGGACGCGGCGGCTATGCAGACGTGCGGGCCGAGCGACTGTTCCCGCAGCGGGCGGTGCCGGTCTGCACGCCGGGCCTCGCCGCGCGCATCCACACCCCCGCCGATCTGGCGCATGTGCCGATCATCCGCGAGCCGCGGCCGATGTTCGGTTGGGAGGTCTGGCTGGCGCCGCTGGGGCTGACCCCGGACATCCTTGGCGACGGGCCGGAGTTTTCCGATGCCTCGCTCTGCCTCGATGCCGCGATCTCGGGCGCCGGGGTATTCTTGGCCTTCGAAGTCGTCGCCGAACATGCGCTGGCACGGGGCGCGCTGGTGGCGCTGCCGCCGGGGATGGTCGAGACGGGCCTGTCCTACTGGCTGATCACCGCGAAAGACCGCAGCCCTTCGCCGGCCGAGCAGAGCTTTCGCCGCTGGCTGAAGGCGCGGCTGGCCACCTCGGGCTTCGCACCCTGAGCGTCAGGCCCTGAGGTTCAGGCGCGGGCCGCATCCATCAGCCGGCGCATCTCGCGGATCGCGGGATCAAGGCCCCGGAAGATCGCCTCGCCGATCAGGAAATGGCCGATGTTCAGCTCCATCACCTCGGGGAAGGCGGCGACGGGGGCAACAGTGTCATAAGTCAGCCCGTGGCCGGCATGAACCTCCAGCCCCAGCTCATGGCCATAGGCTGCCATCTCTCCCAGCCGCGCAAGTTCAATGTCGCGCTCCTCGAACCGGCCTTCGGCATGCAGGTCGCAATAGGCGCCGGTGTGCAACTCGATCACCGCGGCGCCGATCCGGGCCGCCGCCTCGATCTGCCGTGCATCGGCGGCAATGAAGATCGACACCCGGCAGCCGGCGTCCCGCAGCGGCGCGATGAAATGCGCCAGCCGGTTTTCCTCGCGCGCAACCTCCAGCCCGCCCTCTGTCGTGCGTTCCTCGCGCTTTTCGGGCACGAGGCAGACGGCGTGGGGCTTGTGGCGCAGGGCAATCGCCTGCATCTCTTCCGTCGCGGCCATCTCGAAGTTCAAGGGCAGCGTCAGCGCCGCCATCAGCCCCTCGATATCGGCGTCCGAGATATGGCGGCGGTCTTCGCGCAGATGCGCGGTTATGCCGTCGGCGCCCGCCGCTTCGGCGATCTGCGCCGCGCGGATCGGGTCCGGATAGGCAGAGCCGCGGGCGTTGCGCACGGTGGCGACGTGGTCGATGTTGACGCCAAGGCGCAACCGGCCAAGCGGTTTCGTCACAGTCATGTCCGGCTCCCTTGCAGCAGTCTCGTCCATGACGCTAGCGCGCGGCGCGGCGCGCCTCCAGCGCCAGATTGTATCCCTGTCAAAGCGGCGGATCGGGCTCGTTCGTCGCCGCAGTGACGGCGGCGACCGCGGCGCTGGCCGCAACCTCGGCCCGTGCCCGGGCCCGCGCGCCGAGGCGCAGTTTCTCGGCACGCTCGCGCAGCTTCTTGGCGCGGCGCTTTTGATAGGCGCGGATCACCGGCAGCGTCAGATAGTGGGAGGCCACCGCCGCGATCAGCCCCGGGATGATGCCGCCCACCAGATAAGGCAGGAAGATCGTGTCGAAGAAATGCTTCAGGTCCAGCCAGCTGGTCGGTTCTGGCCCGAACATCGCCTTGATATTCGCCCAGATCTCGATGGCGGCATGGCTGAAGGCGCCGACGATCTCGTTGAAGCTGAGGCCTCCCTCAACGCCCAGCATCCAGCGGCCGATTTCCACCGACAGGAGGGCAATGAAGGGTGTTGTCGCCGGGTTGCCCACAAAGGTCGCCAGCAGCGCCGCCAGGATATTGCCGCGGATAGCCCAGGCGATTCCTGCGGCGCCGAGGAAGTGGATGCCGAACAGCGGGGTGAAACTGACGAAAACACCCGCCGCCACGCCGCGCCCGATCCGGTGCGGCTCATCCGGCAGGCGGCGCAGGCGATGCATCACATAGGTGACAGCCCGCTTCCAGCCGCCGCGCGGATAGAACAGCTCCGAGGCAATCCGCCAGGTGCTGCGCGGGTTCCGCCGTTTGAAGACCACGCGACCGTTCCTTCTGATGCTCAGCGGGCTATGCCCGCCCGGCTGATGCCCGTCAGGGCCTGCGACCGAGATCCCGATACCGTTCCACCTGCGCCACATCGCTTTCGGCTTCAAGGGCCGTCAGCACCATGTGCAGGTGTTCCACATCCCGCAGATCCACCTCGACGATCAGCCGGTAAAAGTCCGGCTTCCTGTCCGCGAAGTGCAGGTCCGAGATATTGGCCCGCTGCTGGCCGATCAAGGTGCAGATGCGCCCCAAAACACCGGCATCGTTCGCAATCGTGAGATTGAGGCTGACGGTATGCACCGGCGGGTGCCGCCCCGCTTGCCAGTGCAGGTCCACCCAGCGGGAGGGCTCATCCTCGAACTCCGCCACCGCCGCGCAATCGATGGAGTGAACGATGACACCCTGCCCGCGATAGAAGATGCCGACGATACGCTCGCCCGGCAGCGGCTGGCAGCACGAGGCGCGGCGGAACGACTGGTCGGGCGCAAGGCCCACGACCGGGCGCTGCGCATCGACCTCATCCTTCTGCACCGAGGCCAACTCGGGATAGATCGCCTCGACCACCTCGCGCGCCGACAGCTCGGCACTGCCGAGGCGGGCCAGCACCTCGACCTCGTCCTGCAGGCCAAGCGTGCGCGCGGCGGTGCGCAGTGCCTTGTCGGTGGCCTTGCGGCCGACATGCTCGAACGCCACCCGCGCCAGTTCCTGCCCCAGCTTGACGAAACGCTCGCGGTCTTCCTCGCGCAGCGACTTGCGGATCGCGGCCTTGGCCCGGCCCGTCACCACGATGTCGAGCCATGTCGCCTGCGGGCGCTGGCCCGCGGCGGTGATGATCTCGACCGACTGGCCGTTGCGCAGGCGCGTCCACAGCGGCACGCGGATGCCATCCACCTTGGCACCGACACAGCTGTTCCCGATCCGCGTGTGGATCGCATAGGCATAGTCCAGCGGCGTCGCGCCCTTGGGCAGCTGGATCACGTCGCCCTTGGGCGTGAAGCAGAACACCTGATCGGTGTACATTTCCAGCTTCACATTCTCGAGGAACTCGTCGTGATCGCCCTCTTCGAAGCGTTCGGTCAGCGTGGCGATCCACTTGGCCGGATCGACGGCAAAGGGGTTCTTGGAGCGGACCCCCTCGCGGTAGGACCAGTGCGCCGCGACCCCTGCCTCGGCAACCTCATGCATCTGGCGGGTGCGGATCTGCACCTCGACCCGCTTGCCGTCCCGCCCCGACACGGTGGTGTGGATGGACCGGTAGCCGTTCGACTTGGGCTGGCTGATGTAATCCTTGAACCGCCCCGGCACCGCGCGCCAGCGGGTGTGGATCACGCCAAGGATGCGGTAGCAGTCGGCCTCGGTCCGGCAGATGATGCGAAAGCCGTAGATATCGGACAGGCGCGAGAAGGCGAGGCTCTTCTCCTGCATCTTGCGCCAGATCGAATAGGGCTTCTTGGCGCGGCCGAAGACGTCCGCCTCGATCTGTGCCTTGTCCAGCTCGCTCCGGATATCGGCGCTGATCTTGGGGATCGCGTCGCCCGATTCGCGCTGCAGGGTCAGGAAGCGGCGGATGATGGAATTGCGGGCCTCGGCGTTCAGAACCTTGAAGGACAGGTCCTCCAGCTCCTCGCGCATCCACTGCATCCCCATCCGCCCGGCAAGCGGCGCGAAGATGTCCATCGTCTCGCGCGCCTTCTGGATCTGCTTGTCGGGGCGCATGGACTTGATGGTGCGCATGTTGTGCAGACGGTCGGCCAGCTTGACCAGGATCACCCGCAGGTCCTTGGACATCGCCATGAACAGCTTGCGGAAGTTCTCGGCCTGCTTGGTCTCGGTCGAGGACAATTGCAGGTTGGTCAGCTTGGTGACGCCATCGACCAGATCGGCGACGTCATCGCCGAACTTGGCCGAGATGTCCTTCCACGAGGCGCGGGTGTCCTCGATCGTGTCATGCAGAAGGGCGGTGACGATGGTCGCATCATCCAGCCGCATCTCCGTAAGGATGGCGGCGACGGCGACGGGATGGGTGAAGTAGGGCTCGCCGGAATGGCGATTCTGCCCCTCGTGCATCCGCCGGCCATAGTCATAGGCCGCGCGGATGAGCTCTGCGTTGGTGCGGGGGTTATAGTTGCGGACCAGCGCGATCAGGTCTTCGACGTCGATCATTCCGTTCCGCAGACCCCCGGTATTCCGCGATCAGTCCTGACCCTGTGCTTCCATCAGCTGGCGCAGCAGGCGTTCCTCGTCCATGTCGTCGGGCGCAGGGCGGTCCATCTCGCCGGCGCCGCCCATCAGCAGCGACATCGCGTCTTCTTCCGGCTCGTCGACCTCGATCTGGGTCTGGTAGCTGGACACCATCCGCTCGCGCAGGTCTTCGGCGCCCTGCGTCTCGTCCGCGATCTCGCGCAGGCTGACGACGGGGTTCTTGTCATTGTCGCGGTCCACGGTAATGGCCGATCCGGCCGTGATCTCACGGGCGCGGTGCGCTGCGAGCATCACCAGCTCGAAGCGGTTCGGAACCTTGTCAACGCAGTCTTCAACCGTCACGCGGGCCATGGGCAACTCCAATCCGGCTTGGAAGGTGAGATGCGCTATGTATGCGCAGTCATCCCTCTTGACAAGCAAGTTTCCCGTCACAACGGCCGCAGCGCCGCTTTGTCCGCCTCGGGAAGCGCCGCCAGCATCGCGCGGGCCCCCTGCCCCGTGGCCGGATGCACCCAGCCGGGCGCCACCTCTGCCAGCGGAACCAGCACGAAGGCGCGGTCGGCGATCCGCGGATGCGGAAGGATCAGTTGCCCCGGCGTGGCCCTGACCTGGTCCGCCACCGACATCTCGCGCCACGCCGACTCGGTCAACGCGTCGGGCAGCACCGCACTACCATGGCTGAGCAGGTCGAGGTCCACCACCCGCGCCCCCCACCGCGACATCCGCGTCCGGCCGATCTGCGCCTCGATGGTGTGCAGGTGCGCCAGAAGCTCATTGGCGCAAATCCGCACATGCAAAAGAGCCACCGCATTCACGTAGTCCGGCCCCGATCCCGCGGGATAGGCGGGTGAGCGGAAGAACCGGCTAACCGCCTGTATTTGAACCCTTTGATTGGGAAGTGACGCTAGGGCATGCCGAAGGGTCACCTCTGGCGGCTTCCCGTCCTTGGGCAGGTTCGCCCCAAGTGCAACCAGCGCCGCGGTAAAGTTTCCTTGATCCCCGGCTACTTGCGGCAGTGCGGAATTCTCGTATCTTAAATAGCTGTTTCGCTGCGTCATTATTGTATCCCGTGGTTCACTCCCACATGAAAAGGGGTCCGGGCAGTGGGGCGATTTGAAAGGAAAATCCATGTTTTACAAGGACGAACGGCTCGCTCTGTTCATCGATGGCTCCAATCTCTACGCCGCAGCCAAATCCCTCGGCTTCGATATCGACTACAAGCTGCTGCGTCAGGAGTTCATGCGGCGGGGCAAGCTGCTGCGGGCCTTCTACTATACCGCGCTGCTGGAGAATGACGACTATTCGCCGATCCGCCCGCTGGTGGACTGGCTGCACTATAACGGCTTCACGATGGTGACCAAACCAGCGAAGGAGTTCACCGACAGCCAGGGCCGCCGCAAGGTCAAGGGCAACATGGATATCGAGCTTGCCGTCGATGCCATGGAACTGGCCCCCCGGGTCGATCACATCGTGTTGTTCTCGGGCGATGGCGACTTTCGTCCGCTGGTGGAAAGCCTGCAACGGCAGGGCGTGCGCGTCTCTGTCGTGTCCACCATCCGCAGCCAGCCGCCGATGATCGCCGACGAGCTGCGCCGCCAGGCCGACAATTTCATCGAGCTGGACGAGCTGCGCGAAGTCATCGGCCGCCCCCCGCGCGAACCGCGGCTGGAGCGTGAGGACGTCCCGGGCAGCACCGTCGAGACCTGACGGCGCCATCATTGGCCCTGCGCCCCTGCATTTCGGGGCGCGGGGCTGGACGCAGCAGGTGCTTGGCCTTACCTCTGGCCCGTAACTCCACGAGGCCGCGCATGACCCTTCCGCCCCTGACCCTGTATCTGGCCGCCCCGCGCGGGTTCTGCGCGGGCGTCGACCGTGCCATCAAGATCGTGGAGATGGCGCTGGAAAAATGGGGCGCGCCGGTCTTCGTGCGGCATGAGATCGTGCACAACAAGTTCGTGGTGGACGGCCTGCGCGCCAAGGGCGCTGTCTTCGTCGAGGAACTGGACGACTGCCCGGATGACCGCCCGGTAATCTTCTCGGCCCATGGCGTGCCCAAGGCGATCCCGGCCGAGGCGGCGCGGCGGATGATGATCCATGTCGATGCCACCTGCCCGCTGGTGACCAAGGTCCACAGCGAGGCGGCGCGGCACCATGAGGCGGGGTTGCAGATGGTGATGATCGGCCATGCCGGCCATCCCGAGACGCTTGGCACGATGGGCCAGTTGCCCGAGGGCGAGGTGCTGCTGGTCGAAACCGCCGAGGATGTCGCGGGCCTGCAGCCGCGCGATCCCGGCAAGCTGGCTTTCATCACCCAGACCACGCTGTCGGTCGATGACACCGCGGGGATCGTCGCCGCGCTGAAGCAGCGTTTCCCCGCCATCATCGGCCCGGCGCGTGAAGACATCTGCTACGCCACCACCAACCGGCAGGCTGCCGTCAAGGCGGTGGCCCCGAAGATCGACGCGCTGCTGGTGATCGGCGCGCCCAACTCCTCCAACTCCAGGCGGCTGGTCGAGGTCGGGCGCGCGGCGGGCTGCAGCTACGCGCAACTGGTGCAGCGCGCGGGCGATATCGACTGGCGGGCGCTGGACGGCATCCGCGCCGTGGGCGTCACCGCCGGCGCCTCGGCGCCCGAAGTGCTGGTGGATGAGGTGATCGACGCCTTCCGCGCCCGGTTCGACGTGACCGTCGAGATGGTGGAAACTGCCATCGAGACCATCGAATTCAAGGTACCCCGCCTGCTGCGCGAGCCTGCGTGACCGGCGATCCCGCCACGGGCGGTTCCTGTGGCGATCCCGCCACGGGCGGTTCCTGTGGCGATCCCGCCACGCTCGACTTCTACCAGGACAATGCGGGTCGCTATGCCGACTGGTCGCAGGGCCACGCGGTGCCCAAGACCCTCGAGCATTTCGCCGCCAGCCTGCCCGCCGGCGCCGCGGTCGCCGATCTGGGCTGCGGCGCGGGATGGGCCAGCGCCTGGCTGCAGGGCCAGGGCTTTTCCGTCACCGCCTTCGACCCGGTCCCGGCCATGGTGGAACTTACCGCCTCGCGCGGTGTCACGGCCATTCTCGGCGGGGCCGAGGCGCTGCCACGCGCGGCCTTCGACGGCCTCTGGTGCAATGCCGCACTTCAGCACATCCCCCGCGACGGGCTGCCCGCGGCGCTCGCCTGGATCGCCGCCGCGCTGCGCCCGGGCGGGCGGCTGTTCCTCTCGGTCCACGAGGGCGACGGGACCCTGCGCGACGGGCTTGGCCGGCTCTACAACCATCACCGCGAGCCGGACCTGCGCGAGGCGCTGACGGCTTGCGGCCTTGCCACGCTCGCGGTCTCGCGCGGCTCGGGCCAGGGCTTCGACGGGCGTCCGATCACGATGCTGCGGCTGGACGCAAGCCGCGAAGCCTGATCTTCTGGCAGCACCCAAGCTGGAGCACCGCCCATGTCCCCCGAATTCCTGCTGACCGCCTTCATCGTCTGCGTCTCGCCGGGGATCGGCGTGGTCTATACCCTGTCGATGACGCTTGGCGGCGGGCTGCGCGCCGGGATGCTGGCGGCGGTCGGCTGCACCATCGTCACCGCGCTGCACTTGGCCGTGGCGATGGCGGGGCTGGCGGCGGTGCTGCACACCAGCGCGGTGCTGTTCCAGACGGTGAAGTTCGCCGGCGTCGCCTTCCTGCTGTGGATGGCCTGGGCCACGCTGAAGGGCCATGGCGGCATGGACATCCGCGCGGCAGAGCCGGGACCCGACGCCCGCATCGTCTGGCGCGGCATCCTCTTGAACCTCCTCAACCCCAAGCTGCCGCTGTTCTTCGTGGCGTTCCTGCCGCAATTCGTGCCTGCGGGCGGCGGGGCAAGGCTTCTCATCGAGCTTGGCCTCGGCTTCACCGCGATGACCTTCGTGACCTTCGCCGCCTATGCGCTCGCCGCGGGCTTTGCCCGACAGGCGATCCTCGGCAATGCGCGGGTGATGACCTGGCTCCGCCGCGCCTTTGCCGCCTCCTTCGCCGCGCTTGGCGCGAGGCTGGCGATGGAGCGGGCCTGACCCTCGGCATTGACGCCCCCTGCCCCGCTGCCTAGACCGGCGGCAACCGAAGGAGCGCCGATGCCAGACCTGTTCGCCTATACCGATGGAGCCTGTTCCGGCAACCCGGGCCCCGGGGGCTGGGGCGTGCTGATGCTGGCGCGCGAGGGCGAGGCGGTGGTCAAGGAGCGCACGCTGAACGGCGGCGAGCCCGACACCACCAACAACCGGATGGAGCTGCTGGCGGCGATCTCGGCGCTGGAGGCGCTGGCGCGGCCCTCGGCCATCACCATCATCACCGACAGCGCCTATGTGAAGAACGGCGTCACCAGCTGGATCCACGGCTGGAAGCGCAACGGCTGGAAGACCGCCGACCGCAAGCCGGTGAAGAATGTTGACCTGTGGCAGCGGCTGGATGAGGCGCAGGCGCGCCATCAGGTGGTCTGGCGCTGGATCAAGGGCCATGCCGGGCACGCCGAGAACGAGCGCGCCGATGAGCTGGCGCGCGAGGGCATGGCCCCCTTCAAGCCGCAGAAGGTGGCAAGGTGACGCTGGTTTCGCTGCTCGACCACGCCTCGGTGCTGGTCTTCGCGCTGACCGGGGCGCTGGTCGCCAGCCGCTCCCAGCTCGATCTCGTCGGCTTCATCTTCATCGCCGCGCTGACCGCGGTGGGCGGCGGCACTGTGCGCGACCTGATCCTGGGCCGTGACCCGGTGTTCTGGGTCGCCGCGCCGCAATTCGTGCTGCTGGCCGCGGCGGCTGCGGTGGCGGTGTTCTTCACCGCGCATCTGCTGGAAAGCCGATACCGTGCGATCCTGTGGCTGGATGCCTGCGCACTGGCGGTGGCCGTGCCGGCAGGGGTCGGCGTGGCGATGACGCTTGGGCATGGCCCGGTAATCGTGGTGATCGCGGGCGTTGTCACCGGCACGCTCGGCGGGCTGATGCGCGACGTGGTCTGCAACGAGGTGCCGCTGGTTCTGAAACAGGGCGAGCTCTACCTGTCGGCGGCCTTTGGCGGCGCGGTCGCGGCACTGGCCTTCGTCGCGCTTGGCGCGCCGGGGCTGCCGGCGCTGCTCGCCTGCGGCGTGGTCACCTTCGGGTTGCGCGCGGGAAGCCTTGGCTTTGGCTGGCGGCTGCCGGTCTACCGCGCCCGCCCGCCGCGCAAGTAGTCAGGGCACCACGGCCTGCGCCGCGCCGCCATCCATCGCCTTCACCGCGACCAGCACCGCCAGCGCGATCACCACCCATCCCCCCGGCCGCATCAGCGCCCAGATCGTCAGCTTCAGCAGCCGCCAGGCGAGGAAGGCAAGGACAAGGCTGGCCAGCCCCCAGAACAGGGCGCGCAGGAGGGTCATGCCTTGCCCGCCCGCTGGGGCGTAGCGCTTGGGATGTTGGATGTCATGCTCTGCCTGTGCCTGTTCCGGCGTTTCGGGCAGTGTGCCTCATTCGCGCTGGCCGGGAAATCCCCGATGTGCGTGCCTCTCCGCACCGTGAGATTATGGGATCCGTCCTTCCTTGCCCGGAACAAGGCGCCTTGGCGCCGCCGGGCAGCGCCCGCCTCCCGGCCCGGCCACGGGCCGGGCGTTCTTCGCGGAAATCCTCCACTGGAGGATTTCTTGTCGCTCATCACCCCCTCGGGCGGGCGCTTTTGCAACTGTTCCGCCTAGAAATTCGGTGGAGGGGTGTTGAACCATAAAGTGCCTAGAACAAGCGTTGCTCGCCCACCCGGCGGACGAGCGCTGCCCTCTGACTGCGTAAGTTTACGTGCCGCTCGTGCTGCCCTGCGTTGCGCAAGCACCCTCACCCCAACCGTTCCGGCAGCGACAGCCCGCGCAGCATCTCCCCGGCAGGCATCGGCCGCTTGCCCTCGCGCTGCGCCTCCAGCACCTCCACCGCGCCGTCGCCGCACGCGATGGTGAAGCCGCCCAGCACCGCGCCCGGAGCGCCCTGCCCGTCTGCCAACCGCGAGCGAAGCAGCTTGATCCGCTCGCCCGCCACCTCGCACCACGCGCCCGGGAAGGGGGATAGCCCGCGGATCTTGCGGTCCACCTCAACCGCAGGGCTTGACCAGTCGATCCGCGCCTCGGCCTTGGCGATCTTGGCGGCATAGGTCACGCCCTCGGCCGGTTGCGCCTGAGGCGCCAGACCGTCCAGCCGGTCCAGCGCCGTGCAGATCAGCCGCGCGCCCATGCCCGACAGCCTGTCCTGCAGGTCAGCCGTCGTATCCTCCGCCCCGATCGGCGTCGCCTCACGCAGCAGCACCGCGCCGGTATCCAGCCCCGCATCCATCTGCATGATGCAGATGCCGGTCTCCGCATCCCCCGCCAGGATAGCCCGCTGGATCGGCGCCGCCCCGCGCCAGCGCGGCAGCAGCGAGGCGTGGATGTTCAGGCACCCCCGCGCCGGTGCCTCCAGCACCGCCTGCGGCAGGATCAGCCCATAGGCCACCACCACCGCCACATCGGCCTTCAGCGCCGCGAACTCAGCCTGCGCCTCGGCGCTGCGCAGCGACTTCGGATGCCGCACCGGCAGGCCAAGCGCCTCGGCCCGCGCCTGCACCGGGCCGGGCCGGTCCTTCTTGCCGCGGCCCGCGGGGCGCGGCGGCTGGCTGTAGACGGCGGCAATCTCATGCCCCGCCGCGATCAATGCCTCCAGCACCGGCACCGAGAAGTCCGGCGTGCCCATGAACACCACGCGCATTGCTAGCCCCTTTGCTGCTTGCCCAGCTTCGCCACCAGCATCTTGCGGCGCAGCGGGCTGACGTGATCGACGAACACCTTGCCGTTCAGATGGTCGATCTGGTGCTGCACCGAGGTCGCCCAGAGCGCCACGAAATCCCGCTCCTCGATCTCGCCCGCCTCGTTCAGGAACCGCACCGTCACCGCCCGCGGCCGCTCGATGATCGCCGAGATGCCGGGCAGGTTGGGGCTCGCTTCCTCATGCCGCCGCATCTGGACCGAGGCGTGCAGCACCTCGGGGTTGGCCATCCGCACCGCCTGCCCGCGCTTGTCCGACGCATCGACGACGGCCAGCCGCATCATGATCCCGATCTGCGGTGCGGCAAGGCCAACGCCCGGCATCGCGTCCATCGTCTCGACCATGTCGTCCCAGATCATCCGCACGGTCTCGTTGATCACCGCGACCGGCTCTGCCGGGGTGCGCAACCGCTTGTCGGGATAGGGCACGAAGGCACGGACGGTCATTTCTGCGCCTCCAAATCGGCCAGCGCCGGGGCAAGGATGGTGCGGATCTCATCCGTGGTGCGGTCGATATGCAGGATCCCGTCCAGATGGTCGCGCTCATGCTGGATGCAGGTCGCCTCGAACCCCTCGAAATCGCCCATCGTCCAGGTGCCATCCAGCCCCTGCCAGCGCAGGCGCAGCTTCGCGGGCCGCGTCACCGGCACCAGCAGGCCGGGGACCGACAGGCAACCCTCCTCGCGCGTCGCCTCGCCCTCAGAGGTCACGATCTCGGGGTTCACGAACACGCGCGGATCGGCGGTGCCGTCCTTCCAGTGGCAGTCCATGACGAAGATCCGCAGCATCGCCCCGACCTGCGGGCCGGCCAGCCCGCGGCCCGGGGCGGCATACATCGTGTCGAGCATATCCTCGGCCAGATGGCGCAGGCTGGCGTCGAACACCGCGACCGCGCCCGCCGGCTCGCTCAGCCGCCGGTCGGGCCAGATCACGATGGGAAGCACGCTCATGCCGCGCCTTTCATGCGCGGGCCATCTCGCGCTTCAGCTTTTCCATCTTGCGGGTGATCATCTGCCGCTTCAGCGGGCCCAGATAATCGATGAACAGCTTGCCGTTCAGGTGGTCGATCTCATGCTGCACGCAGGTGGACCAGAGCCCGTCAAACCCTTCCTCATGCAGCTTGCCATCCAGCCCCAGCCAGCGCACGCGCACCTCGGCGGGGCGGGTCACATCGGCATATTGCTCGGGGATCGACAGGCAGCCTTCCTCATAGGTGTTCGTCTCCGCCGAGGTCCAGGTGACTTCGGGGTTGATCAGCACCATCGGGCGCGGCTGCGCCTTGAGGTCCTTGACGCAATCCATCACCAGCACGCGGCGCATCACGCCGACCTGTGGCGCAGCAAGGCCGACGCCCGGCGCGTCATACATCGTGGCCAGCATGTCATCGGCCAGGATGCGCAATTCGTCATCGATCTGCGCCACGGGGTCGCAGACCTTCTTGAGGCGAGGATCGGGATGGATCAGGATGTGGCGCAGGGTCATTGCCCGGATTTAGGCGATGGCGCGCCGTTTCGCAACGGGAAGCACGACTGCGCCCAAGAGGTAGTCGCGGAGATCACAAATTCCGCACTACAGCCCATAGCGCGGACAGCGTTTGCCATAATCCTCCAGATCGGGATGACATCCCAAATCCATCGCGTTAACCAGAACGAACAACTTTCCCAAAGGACTTCCCATGAGCTTTGACGAGATCATCGAGCGCCGCGGCACCCATTGCGCGAAATGGGACATGATGCAGCCGATCTACGGCGTGCCCGCGACGGACGGAATCGCCATGTGGGTCGCCGACATGGATTTCCGCCCGCCGCGGGTGGTGCAGGACGCGGTAGAGCGGATGGCTGCGCATGGGGTCTATGGCTATTTCGGCAATGACAGCGCCTACCTTGCCGCGATCCAGTGGTGGATGGCGAACCGGCATGGCTGGGAGGTGGCGCCGGAATGGATCTTCACCACCCATGGCCTCGTCAACGGCACCGGGCTCTGCGTCGATGCCTTCACCGCGCCGGGCGATGCGGTGATGCTGATGACGCCGGTCTATCACGCCTTTGCCCGCGTGATCACCGCCGCCGGACGCACCGTGACCGAATCCCCGCTGACGGTAGTGGACGGCACCCACCAGATGGATTTCGCCGGCTGGGAGGCGCTGCTGACCGGGCGCGAGAAGATGCTGATCCTGTGCTCGCCGCACAATCCGGGCGGGCGGGTCTGGTCGGTGGAGGAGCTGCAGGCGGTCGCCGAGTTCTGCGCGGCGCATGACATGATCCTGGTGTCGGACGAGATCCACCATGATCTCGTCTTCCCCGGTGCCAAGCACACGGTGATGCCGCTGGCAGCGCCGCAGATCCTGGACCGGCTGGTGATGATGACCGCCGCCACCAAGACCTTCAACATCGCTGGCGCCCATGTTGGCAATGTCATCATCCCCGATCCTGCGCTGCGCGCCACCTTCGGCAAGCGCATCGCGGCGCTTGGCATTTCGCCGAACAGCTTCGGGCTGCACATGGTCACCGCCGCCTATTCGCCCGAGGGCGCAGCCTGGGTCGATGAGGTGGTGGCCTATCTCGATGGCAACCGGAAGATCTTTGACGACGCCATCAACACGATCCCGGGCCTGCGCTCGATGCCGCTGGAGTCCACCTATCTGGCCTGGGTGGATTTCGAGGGCACCGGGATGGCGCCTGCCGAGTTTGCCGAACGGGTCGAGAAGGGCGCCAGGATCGCCGTGAACCACGGCGGCAGCTTCGGCAAGGGCGGCGAGAGCTTCCTGCGCTTCAACCTCGCCACCCCGCGCGCGGTGGTGGAAGAGGCTGTGGAGCGGCTGCGCGTGGCCTTCGCCGACCTGCAATAGTCCCGTATCTGCCGCGGCGAGCTACGCCCGCGGCAGATAGCCCACCGGCGCCGACTCGTCCCGCACGAAATCCAGCGGCGCGCGGTCGGTGACGGGGGTGGCGCTTTTCACCAGGCAGATCAGCTCGCCCTCCTCCACCGCCGAGGCGACGATCAGGCATTGCATCAGGTGCCGGGACCCGTCGTAGAGATCGACCAGTCCGCGCAGATGCGAGACCTGCGCGGCATCCAGCGCAAAGCCGCCCGGCCATTGCCGCAGCACCCGCCACAGATCGTCCCCCGCCTGCACCCGCAGCCGGGATGTCCGCTTCTGGCTGCGCCGGCGCGCCTCGTCCAGTCCGGCGCGGATGTCTTGGGGCAGATCTTCGATCATCACGTTTCTCCCTGCCGAGCAGCATGGCGCGATGCTGGCAAATATCAAGTTAACCAAACTGCCCGGCCCGTGCATGTTGCAGCGCCGTCACGCAAAACCCCGCAACCGGCACCAGGGTTCCCGCCCGGGCTGTGCGCTTGCGCAAGGGCGCTGCGCGGTGGCCCGCGTACCGAAAGGCGCCATTTTCCCCTATGTTGGCGGCAACAAGGAGGATCCCATGGGTCAACTCATCGACGGAAAATGGTCTTCGGAATGGTATGACACCGCCAAGACCGGCGGGGCGTTCCAGCGCTCGACATCAGGCTTTCGCAACTGGATCACGCCCGATGGCTCAGCGGGGCCAAGTGGCGAGGGCGGCTTTGCCGCCGAAGCCGGGCGCTATCACCTCTACGTCTCCTATGCCTGCCCCTGGGCGCATCGCACGCTGATCTTCCGCGCCTTGAAGGGGCTGGAGCCGCTGATCGGTGTTTCGGTCGTGCATCCCGACATGCTGGGCGATGGCTGGACCTTCAGCAAAGATTTCCCCGGAGCAACCGGCGACCAGCTTTTCGGCCTGCCGTTCCTGCGCGACCTCTACACCCACGCGGTGCCGGACATCTCGGGCCGCGTCACGGTGCCGGTGCTGTGGGACAAGGCGCAGGGCAAGATCGTGTCCAATGAAAGCGCCGAAATCATCCGCATGTTCAATTCGGCCTTCGACGGGCTGACCGGCAACACCGATGACTACTGGCCCGAACCCCTGCGCGCCGAGATCGAAGAGGTGAATGCCCGGATCTACGACACCGTGAACAACGGCGTCTACAAGGCCGGTTTCGCCACCGCGCAGGAACCCTATGACAAGGCGGTCCATGCCCTGTTCGACAGCCTCGACTGGCTGGAAGAGCGGCTTTCCGGCCAGCGCTACCTGCTGGGCTCCACGTTGACCGAGGCGGACTGGCGGCTGTTCACCACGCTGGTGCGCTTCGATCCGGTCTATCACCTGCACTTCAAGTGCAACCGGCGGCGGCTGATCGACTATCCGAACCTCTGGGCCTATACGCGCGACCTCTACCAGGTGCCGGGCGTGGCCGGAACGGTGCGCCCCGACCATTACGTGCGCCACTACCATTACAGCCACGACACCATCAATCCCAACCGGATCATTCCGATCAACCCGGTGCTGGATTTCGACGCCCCGCATGGACGCGAGCGGCTTGGCTGAGCGAGGGGTGGGGGTCAGGCCGCGCGGCCGTGATGCTCCACCACCGCCGCCAGATCCGAGGGCGGCATCCGCGCCGGCAGGAAGGCGCAGGCATTGGGCATGTGCTGGAAGATGGACCCGTCGGAAAATACCGCGTCCCGGGTGACCGAGACCACCTTGGCACCGGGGCGGCGGTAGCTGGCATAGTCCGCCACCGCCATCGCGCTGCCCTCGGCCAGCCCGAGGTCCAGCACAATCACCCTCACATCATCGCGTTCCAGCACCGCCACGGCCGCATCCTGACCGGCGACCAGATCGACCTTGCGGCAGACCTCCTGCAAATGCTGCTGCCAGACCAGTCCAAGTTGCGGGTCGCTGACGACGATCAGAACATGCATCACGTGCTCCAGCGGGTGCGCGCGATGCACCCGATAAGATTCGCTCTATTTCCGTATAAGGGTGTCATCTTTGATAAACGCAGTTCCGGCAAGCGCGGCCGTGAGGATATCCACAGCAATCTGCGGGGCCGTGCCCTTGCCCGGTTGCCCTGCCCATTCCCGAGGCTAGAGTCATGAGAATTCCCCAAGGAGTGACCTCATGCCCCTGCGCCCCTTCCTCGCGACGCTGGCCCTGCTGGCTGCCAGTCCCGCGGCGGCCAGTTGCGGCGGCCCGTTCCGCGCGTTCGTCACGGGGCTGAAGGCCGAGGCGATGGAGATGGGCCACCCCGCCGCCACGGTGGATGGCTTCTTTGCCTCGGTGCGCGAAGACCCCGCGGTGATCCGCGCCGACCGCGCGCAGGGGGTGTTCCGCAAGGATTTCATCGAGTTTTCCCGCGCCGTCATCAGCCAGGACCGCATGACCCGCGGCACCGCCAATGCCGCGAAATACGACACGCTCTTTACCCGGATCGAGGCAGAGTATGGCGTGCCGCGCGGCGTGCTGCTGGCCTTCTGGGCGCTGGAGACCGACTTTGGCGCGGTGCAGGGCGATTTCAACACCGCCAACGCGCTGGTGACGCTGGCGCATGACTGCCGGCGGCCCGACCTCTTCCGCCCCCATATCTTCGCCGCCATCGAGCTTTACGCCCGCGGCGACTTCGACCCGGCCACCGGCACCGGTGCCTGGGCGGGCGAGATCGGGCAGGTGCAGATGCTGCCCGGCGACATTCTGGAAAACGGCGTCGATGGCGATGGCGATGGCCATGTGCGGCTGAAGACCTCGGCCGCCGATGCGCTGATGTCGGGGGGCAAGATGCTGCAGCATCTGGGCTGGCGACCCGGCGAGCCCTGGCTGCAAGAGGTGGTGGTGCCCGAGGGGCTCGACTGGTCGCGCACGGGCCTGCATACGGAATTGCCGGTGACGGAGTGGGCGGAGCTTGGCGTGCAGGCCCGAAATGGCGATCTGGCCACGGGGCTCACAGGATCGGTGCTGCTGCCGATGGGGCGCAACGGGCCCGCCTTCATGGCCTACCCGAACTTCCGGGTGTATTTCGAATGGAACCAGAGCTTTGTCTATGTCACCACCGCCGCCTACTTCGCCACGCGGCTGGACGGCGCGGCGGTGTATGACCCAGGAACTCCCGATCCGGGCCTCACGCTGGAGCAGATGAAGATGCTGCAAGAACGGCTGGCCGCCCGCGGCCATGATGTCGGCAAGATCGACGGCATCCTTGGCGCCCTGACCCGGGCGGCCACGCAGAAGGAACAGGCCCGGCTCGGCCTGCCCGCCGATGCCTGGCCGACCCCCGCCCTACTGGCCGCGCTGTGACCCCCGTCACCCGTGCCGAGTTGGACGCAGCCCTGCCGCATGTGCTGGCCGCGCCGCAGGACGGCGCCGAGATCCTGCAACTGTGCTTCCGTCCCGGCTATGGCCAGCGCCTGCATCCGCCGATGCTGCGGCTGACCCGGGCGCAGGGCATCCTTGACGCCGTTGGCAATTCCGAACGCTGGACAGTCGCGCCGTGGATGCGGCTGGAGGATGGCAGCCCAGACCCGCGCATCCAGGTCTCGATCCTGCCGGTCCGGGTGATGGACCTTGTCCGGCGCGACCGCGCCGGCACCCCGCATCCCGGCGATACGATGATCGCCGATCTGGACACGGCCGAGGCGAATATCCCCACCGGCAGCCTGCTGCGCGCCGGAACGGCGGTGCTGCGCGTCTCGGATGTGTTCAACGACGCCTGCGTGAAATGGAAGGTCCGCTACGGGACCGAGGCAAAGGACTGGATCACCGCCCCCGGCCACACTCCCCTGCGCCTGCGCGGCCTGCTGTGCGAAGTTGTGGAGGATGGCGAGGTGCGCCCGGGCGACCTGCTGCAAAAAGCGTAGTCACGCCACCAGCGCCTCGGCCCGTTTCAGATCGACGCTGACCAGCTGGCTGACGCCCTGCTCGGCCATCGTCACCCCGAACAGCCGGTCCATCCGGCTCATCGTCACCGCATGGTGGGTGATGATCAGGAACCGGGTTTCGGTACGGCGGGTCATCTCGTCCAGCAGGTCGCAGAAGCGGGTGACGTTGGCATCGTCGAGCGGCGCATCCACCTCGTCCAGCACACAGATCGGCGCGGGGTTGGCCAGGAACACCGCAAAGATCAGCGCCATCGCGGTCAGCGTCTGCTCGCCCCCCGACAGCAGCGACAGGGTGGACAGCTTCTTGCCCGGCGGCTGGCACATGATCTCGAGGCCCGCATCCAGCGGGTCATCGGATTCGACCAGCACCAGCTTGGCCTCGCCGCCGCCGAAGAGGTGCGTGAACAGGGTGCGGAAGCTGTCATTCACCTGTTCGAACGCGGTCAGCAGCCGCTCGCGCCCCTCTCGGTTGAGGCTGGCGATGCCAGCGCGCAGCTTGCGGATCGCCTCTTCGAGGTCGAACTTCTCGCGCGCCAGCGTGTCATGCTCGTCTTGCACCTCGCGGGCATCTTCCTCGGCGCGCAGGTTCACCGCGCCAAGCGCCTCGCGTTGGCGGCGCAGGCGGGCGACATCCGCCTCCAGCACATCGGCGGCGGGCATTGTCTCGGGATCGGCCCCAAGGCTGTCCAGCAGCTCCAGCGGCAGCTGCTCGGTCTCCTCGAAGATGCGGGTGGCGGCGTGGGCGACGGTCTCGCGCGCCGCCTCGGTGCGGGCCTCGGCGCGGGCGCGGCCCTCGCGGGCCTCGCTGCCCAGCCGTTCCGCCTCGCGCTCGGCCCCCTGCACCGTGCGCAGCGCGGCCTCGGCCACGGCCAGCGCTTCGGCAGCGCGGGCCCGGCGCGCCTCGGCGGCTTCGATGGCCTCCGACAGTTCCTCATGCTTGGCCGCGATCTCCTCGGGCGCGGCGCCAGCCTCGTCCAGCTCCTCGGCGGTTTCCGCCCGGCGCGCGGCCAGTTCGGCGCTGCGCTTTTCCGCCGTGTCCAGCCGCAGCCGCCAGCCCGAGATTTCCTTGGTGATCTCCTGCCGGCGCCGGGTCCGGGCCTCACCCTCGCGGCGGGTCTCGTCATGCGCGGCGCGGCGGGCCATCATCATCATCCGCGCCGCTTCCACCGTCTGCTTCACGTCCTCGACCGCCGCCCGCGCCGTCTCCAGCTCCGGCAGATCCTCCATCGCGGCGCCGGCATCCTCCAGCCGGATCTGCGCTTCCTCGGCCTCTTCCTCATGGCGGGCGCGGGCGATGCGGGCGCTTTCCAGCTTTCCCGCAGCGATGGAGCGGTCGGCCTCGGCCCGGCTTTGCGCGCGGCTCGTCTCGGCCACCCGGCGGTCGGCATCGCGGCGGGCCTCGCGCGCCTCCTGATCGGCGCGGGTTGCGGCGGCCAGCCGCGCGGTCAGCACCTCGAACGCCTGCCGCGCGCCTTCGGCCCGGGCCGCCACATCCTCCAGATCGCGCTTCAGCTCCACCAGCCGGTTCAACTGCCGTAGCCGCAGCGCGGCGGCCGAGGGCGCATCTTCGGCCGCCGCGCGGAACCCGTCCCACCGCCACAGATCGCCCTCGAGGCTGACCAGCCGCTGCCCCGGCAACAGCGCGGCCTGCATCGCCGCGCCCGAAGCCCGATCCACCAGCCCGATCTGCCCGATCCGCCGCAGCAGCGCCTCCGGCACCGTCACGAACTCCGCCAGAGCCACCGCGCCTGTGGGCAGCGCCTGCGCCGCATCATAGCCCGGCAGCAGCGCCCAGCCAGAGCCCGCGCCCGCCTCCACCACCGGCGCGCGCAGGTCATCGGCCAGCGCCGCGCCAAGGGCCGCCTCGTATCCCGGCTGCACCCGCACCCGGTCCAGCAGCTGCGTGCCCGCCCGGCTCTCACGGTCCACCAGCCGGGCGAGCCCCGCCACTTCCGCGCGCAGGGCATTCGCCTCGCCCGCCGCCTCGGAATGCTGGGCGCGGGCCGCGGCCTCGCGGGTCTGCACCTCGGCGCGGGCAGTCTCGGCGGCGATCAGCGCCTCCTCCGAGGCCTCGGCGATCTCGGCCGCCTCGGTCTGGGCGGCCTCCGCCTCGGCAAACGCCTCGGCGGCGCGGTCCTGTGCCGCGCTGGCCTCGGCCTCGGAGCGGCGGGCAGCTTCAGCAGAGTCCAGCGCCTTGGCCAGTCCCGCACGCGCATCCGACAGCAGCCGCTGCGCCGACTGGTGCCGCGCCGACAGCCGGGCCACATCCTCGGTCAGCTGCGACAGCGCCTCCTCACGGTCCGCCAGCACCGCGGCGGCCTCCTTCGCGGCGTCCAGCGCCTCGGCCAGCCGCTCATCCTGCCCCTCGGCGGCCTTCAGGATCTGGGCCTGCTCCCAGTCGAGCCGGGCGATCGTCTCGCCAGCATCCCGGTTCAGCCCGGCCTCGCGTTCGGCATCGCGGTCGATCTGCTGGAGCCGCCCCGCCAGCGTCTCGATCAGCGCCCGCGCCCGGTCCTGCTGGTCGCGCAGCGCCTCGCGCTGCACCGTCAGCCGTTGCAGCACCGCCCCCGCGATCGCCTCTTCCTCGCGCAGCGGCGGCAGCGCATCCTCGCGCGCCTGCCGTTCCTTGGCGGCGGCGCGGGCGGCGGCCTCGGCCTGCGCGGCAAGGCGCACCCGCTGCGCCAGATCCTCCTCGGCCGCCGCGCGCGCCTGATCCGCCTCGCGCCAGCGACGATAGAGCAGCGTCCCCTCTGCCTTGCGCAGCTCCTCGCCAATCTCGCGGTAACGCGCCGCCTGCCGCGCCTGCCGGGCCAGCGTCGTCAGCTGCGCCGCCAGCTGCTCCACCACATCGCCGACGCGGCTCAGGTTCTGCTCGGCCCCGCTCAGCCGCAGTTCCGCCTCGTGCCGCCGCTGGTAGAGGCCCGAGATGCCGGCCGCCTCCTCCAGAATCCGCCGCCGGTTCTTGGGGCGCGCGTTGATCAGCTCCGCGATCTGCCCCTGCCGCACCAGCGCGGGCGATTGCGCCCCGGTCGAGGCATCGGCGAACAGCATCTGCACATCGCGGGCGCGCACATCCTTGACGTTGACCTTGTAGGCGCTGCCGGCATCTCGGGTGATCCGCCGCACGATCTCCAGCGTGTCGGCATCGTTGAAGCCCGAGGGGGCCAGCCGTTCGGAATTGTCCAGCGTCAGAACGACTTCCGCGAAGTTCCTCGCGCTGCGGGTGGCGGCGCCGGCGAAGATCACATCCTCCATCCCCTCACCGCGCATCGAGCTGGGACGGGTCTCGCCCATCACCCAGCGCAACGCCTCCAAGAGGTTGGACTTGCCGCAGCCGTTCGGGCCGACGACGCCGGTCAGCCCATCGTGGATGACCAGATCGGTCGGGTCCACGAAGCTTTTGAAGCCATTGAGTCGCAGGCGGGTGAAGCGCAAGGTGGGGTCCGATTCCGGGGGGTGCCGTTGATCGGTCATGGTCGGGCGAAGCGCGGCGGGAGTCAATCGCTGCCACCTGATATGGCGGATCGGCACTGGAGTATCCCAAGATTTGGGGGCGCAATGCGACAACTGGGCAGTGATGACGACTTCCGCGAGGTGCTGGCGCTGATCCGCAGCGCCTTTGCCTATATGCAGGGGCGGATCGACCCGCCCTCCTCGATGAAGCGGCTGACCGTGGCCGATCTGGCCCGCGCCGCGGCGATGGGCGAGGTCTGGGTTGCCGGCGATCCGATCCTCGGCTGCGTGGTGCTGACGCCAGCCGCGGACGCGCTGCACCTTGGCAAGCTCGCGGTGGCCGATGCGGCACGCGGCACCGGCCTCGGGCGTGCGCTGGTGGCGCGCGCCGAAGCCAGCGCCCGGGCGCGCGGCCTGCCCGCGGTGCAGCTGCAATGCCGGGTGGAGCTGACCGCGCTGCACGGCTTCTACCGTGCGCTTGGCTATGTCGAGGTGGGGCGCAGCGCGCATCCGGGCTTCGACCGACCCACAAGCGTGACCTTCCGCAAGCAGGTCTGACCCGCACCGTATTGCCTGCCCCTTGCCGCCACGGCATGAAGGGGCATCACCCACCCGGAGGCCCCGCCATGATCCCCGCCCTCGTCATCCTCCTTGGGTTCCAACTAGCGGGCGAGGTTGCCAGCCGCGCCCTTGGCCTGCCGCTGCCCGGCCCGGTGCTGGGGATGGTGGCGCTGGTCATCGCCTTAAGCCTTTGGCCGGCACTGGTGGAGGTGGTGCGCCCGGTCGCGCAGGGGTTGCTGGCGCATCTGTCGCTGCTGTTCGTGCCCGCCGGCGTCGGCGTCGTCGCCCATCTTCCGGTGCTGGCCGCCGAGGGGCCGGCGATTGCGGTGGCGCTGGTGGGCTCCACGGTGCTGGCCATTGCCGTGGGCGCGCTCGCCTTTGCGGGTGTCGCGCGGCTGACCGGCAACACCGAGGGCGAGCCATGACGGATCCCGCGCTGATCTGGAGCTATCTGGCACAAGGCCCGCTGCTGTGGCTGACAGTGACGCTGCTGGCCTATTGGGCCGGGGATGCCGCCTCGCGCGCGGCGGGGCGGCGACCGCTGGTCAATCCGGTGCTGGTGGCGGTGATCCTGCTGGCGGCGGTGCTGGGGGCGACGGGCACGCCCTATGCCACCTATTTCGAGGGCGCGCAGTTCGTGCATTTCATGCTGGGCCCGGCGACGGTGGCGCTGGCCCTGCCGCTTTATGCCAATCTGGCGCGGGTGCGGCGGGCCATGCTGCCGATGCTGGCGGGGCTGTTGGCCGGGTCGGTCACCGCCGTCCTCTCGGCCCTTGCCATCGCCCGGGCGCTTGGAGTTGACGGTTCCGTCCTGGCCTCGCTGGCACCGAAATCGGCCACCGCTCCCGTCGCCATCGGCATTTCGGAACGGCTTGGCGGGCAGCCGACGCTGACCGCCGTTCTGGTGCTGCTGACCGGCGTCATCGGCGCCATCGTGGCGACGCCCCTCCTCAACGCACTCGGCATCCGCGACTGGCGGGCGCGGGGCTTTGCCACGGGCGTTGCCGCCCATGGCATCGGCACCGCCCGCGCATTTCAGGTGCATGAGACGGCAGGCGCCTTCGCCGGCATCGGCATGGGCCTCAACGCGGTGCTGACCGCGTTGATCGCCCCCGCGATCCTGCGGCTGTTCCTTTAGCGCTTCTCCGCCCGGATCTCAGTCAGCGTCGCCCCGGCCGACAGCGCCTCGGGGTCCATCCTGAGCTCGATCACCGCCAGCGTGCCAGAGGCGCGGGCGCGGGCGAAAGCCTCGGGGAAATCCTCACCCCGCTCCACCACCTCGCCATGCCCGCCATAGGCGCGGGCGAGTGCGGCGAAGTCGGGGTTGGCGAGCACCGTGCCCGAGACACGTTCAGGATAGTGCCGCTCCTGATGCATCCGGATCGTGCCATACTGGCCGTTGTTGGCGACCACCACGATGGGCGCGGATCCGTGCTGCACAGCGGTCGACATCTCGTTCAGCGTCATCTGGAAGCAACCATCCCCGGCCATGCACACCACCGTCCGCCCCGGATAGCGCACCCCGGCGGCGACCGCGGCGGGGAAACCATAGCCCATGCTGCCCGAGGTCGGTGCCAGCTGCGTCCCATGCTGCTTGAAGCGGAAATAGCGATGCAGGAAGGCGGCGTAGTTGCCCGCGCCATTGGTCAGGATCGCGTCCTCGGGCAGGTTGGCCGACAGCCAGCCGACCACAGCCTCCATCTTCACCGCGCCGGGGGTTTCACGCGGCTGCTGCCAGCGGTCGTAGTCCAGCCGGGCAGCCGTCGTCCAGTCGGCCCACCGGGCCGGGGCCCCTTCGGGCGCAGGCGCGGCGGCGAGGGCCGCGACCATGTCGGTGGCGGGGGCAATGATGCCCAGATCCGGGCGATAGACCCGTCCGAGTTCCGAGGCATCGGGATAGACATGCACGATGGTCTTGCCCGGCGCGGCGGGGTCCATCAGCTCATAGCCGCGGGTCAGGCTGTCACCGATGCGCGCGCCCAGAACCAGGATGCAATCGGCCGCCTGCAGACGTGCCCCCAGCCGCGGGTTCATGCCGATGCCGAGGTCGCCCGCATAATGCGCGTCGCGGTTGTCGATATGGCCCTGCCGACGGAACGGCACCGCAACGGGCACGCCCCAGGCGGTGGCAAAGCGGGCCAGATCGGCGGCAGCCTGGGTGCTCCAGGCAGTGCCGCCGGCGATGACCAGCGGCCGTTCGGCCTTCGCCAGCATCTCGGTCACCGCGGCAAGTTCCGCCGAGCTGACACTGGCGGGCACCGGCGCCGGGGCGGCGATGTCCGGCACATCGGCCAGCGCCGTCAGCATGTCCTCGGGCAGCGACAGCACCACCGGGCCGGGGCGGCCCGAGGTGGCAATGTGGAACGCCCGGCTCAGGTATTCGGGGATCCGCGCGGTGCTGTCGATTTCGGCCACCCACTTCGCCAGCGGGCCGAACATCGCGCGGTAATCCACCTCCTGAAACGCCTCGCGATCGCGGTGGCCGCGGTCGATCTGGCCGATGAACAGGATCATCGGCGTCGAATCCTGCCGCGCGACATGCACCCCGGCCGAGGCATTGGTGGCGCCCGGCCCGCGGGTGACAAAGCAGATGCCCGGCAGGCCGCGGCCCCCGCCAGCATTCATGTCTGCGGCATTCATCTTGCCATCGGCCTCGGCCATCATCGCCGCGCCGCCCTCTTGCCGGCAGACAATGTTGCGGATGCCCGAATCGTGCAGCCCGTCCAGCACCGCAAGGAAGCTCTCGCCGGGGACAGAGAATACCCTGGCCACGCCCTGAAGCTTCAGCTGATCCACCAGGATCTGTCCGCCATGCCGCATTGCCATCGCCTGCTCCTTCTTGCGCTTGCCGCAGTTTGGGGCGGACCTTGCCTCTGTCGGTGACGCTGCGCAAGGCCCCGGCAGCCCTCAACCTGCACTGTCAGAGGGCGGCGCCCGTCCGCCGGGTGGGCGAGCTACGTTCGTTCTAGGCACTTTATGGTGCGGCTGACTTCCACCGTTGTTCTGCGCGGAACGGTGGGAGCGCCCGCCCGGGGGGGCGGACGGGCGCTGCCCGGCGGCGCCAAGGCGCCTTGAATCCGGGCAAAAGGTCTAGAGGCTATCTTCCACCCGAAAGCCGTCCGGCACCCCGTCGCGCCCCTCCAGCACCAGATCGGCCATCACCTCCGCCACCTTCGGCGCGATGCCGAAGCCGATCTTGAAGCCGCCATTGGCGACGAAATGCCCCGGCCGCCCCGGCCACTCCCCCAGCATCGGCGCGCGGGTTCGGGTGCGGGGACGGGCACCGGCCCACCGCTCCAGCACCGGCGCCTCTGCCAGCGCCGCGCAGAGCGCGCGGGCCTTGGCGATCAGCGCCTCCAGCTGCGCGTCCACGCTGTCCGCCGCGTCGAACTCGCGCTCCGAGGTCGATCCGATGGCGACGCTGCCATCGGCATGGGGGACGATATGCAGCGATTCAGCGAAGATCTGCGGCAGGGCGCGCACGTCCAGCGCCGGGCGCAGCAGCGCCGACTGGCCCTTGACCGCCCCGCCGACGTTGCGCCCCAGATCGGCAGAGAGCGCCGCCAACCCGGCCGCGCCCGTGGCCCAGACCTGCAGGCCCTCGGGTTCGGCCCCGCCCCCCTCCACGATCTCACCGCCTCGCGCGCGGATTGCCGCCGCCAGCGCCGCCGCCGCCCGCCGCGGTGCCATCCGCGCCGTCAGCGTGTCCTGCACCACGAAGCCCGATCCGGCAGCCGGCGACCAGCCATCGGCCTCGGCCGGGATCACCCGCCATTCCGCCCGGCCCTGCCACAGCGCCTCGGCACCCTTGGCGCGGGCGCGGGCCAGATCCACCGCCGCCGCATCCGCCAGCGGCTGCAGCCGTCCGGTGCGGGCATAGCCGGGATCGCAGCCTCCCGCCGCCGCGACCTCGGCCCAGAAGCGCTCGGCCATCAGCAGCGCCTCCAGCTGGAAGGCCTTCTTCGGGTTCCATTGTTCGGGCACATGCGGGGCCAGCGCGCCGACGAGGCCCCCGGACGATCCCGCCCCGATCCGCGCCGCCTCGATCACCCGCACCTGCGCCCCGCGCCGGGTGCATTCCCAAGCGGTCGCCAGCCCGAAGATCCCCGCGCCATGCACCGTCACATCTGCCTGACCTGCCATTGAACTTCCGCCACCTCTTCGTCAGGATCGCCGCGAACAGGACTAGGGCAGATGACCGTCAAGAACCAGAGCAGCGGCGTGCAATGGCGGGACGGTCTTGTTCCGGTGTCCGAGCGCTTCGACGACCCGTATTTCAGCCTTGGCAACGGGCTGGCGGAAACCCGGCATGTGTTTCTGGCCGGCAACGGGCTGCCCGCCCGCTTCACCCCCGGCTTCCGCATTGCCGAGCTTGGCTTCGGCACCGGGCTGAACCTGATGGCGACGCTGATCGCCCACCAGGGCCAGCACGGCCCGTTGCACTACACCAGCTTCGAGGCCTTCCCCCTGCCCGCCGCCGACATCGCCCGCGCCCTCGATGCCTTCCCCGAGGCGCGGGCAGTGGCGGACCCGTTCCTTGCGGCCTGGGCGTCGGGCCACAGGCGCTTCGACCTCGGCAGCATCTGCGTCACCATCCTCATCGGCGACGCGCGCACCGCCCTGCCCGCGTGGGAAAGCCAGGCCGACGCCTGGTTCCTCGACGGCTTCTCCCCCGCCAAGAACCCCGAGCTGTGGGGCGAGCCGCTGATGGCCGAGGTTGCCCGCCACACTGCGCCGGGCGGCACCTTTGCCACCTATACCGCTGCCGGGTTCGTGCGCCGGGGCCTCGAGGCGGCGGGCTTTGCGGTTGAACGTCGCCCGGGCCACGGCCATAAGCGGCACATGAGCGTGGGCGTGCTGCGCCCCCCGATTTTTGCGCTCCCAGAATCCCCCCGCGAGGCGACATGACCGATCAGAACACCCGCCTTGGCATCTGGCTGATGATCGGCGCCGCCTTCGTGTTTTCGGTGCAGGACGGGATCTCGCGTCACCTTGCCGCCGAATACAACATCTACATGGTGGTGATGATCCGCTACTGGTTCTTCGCCGCCTTCGTGATGGCGGTGGCAGCCCGGGCGCCGGGCGGCCTGCGCGCCGCGGTCCGCACCGCCCATCCCCGCGTGCAGGTCTTCCGCGGGCTTCTGCTGGCGGCCGAGGTCTGCATCATGGTGCAGGCCTTCATCACCCTGGGTCTGGTGGAAAGTCACGCCGTCTTCACCTGCTACCCGCTGCTGGTGGCGGCGCTGTCGGGCCCGGTGCTGGGGGAAAAGGTCGGCTGGCGGCGCTGGACGGCGATCGGCATCGGCTTTGCCGGGATGCTGGTGATCCTGCAGCCCGGGGTGGCGGTGTTCTCGCCGCTCGCGCTGATCCCGTTGCTGGCGGCGTTCATGTTCGCGCTCTACGGCCTTCTGACCCGCTATGTCTCGCGCAACGATGCCGCCTCGGTCAGCTTCTTCTGGACGGGGGTGTCCGGCGCCGTGGTGATGACGCTGGTCGGCGTTTGGTTCTGGGAGCCGATGACGATGGCCGACTGGGTCTGGATGGCCTGCCTGTGCATCATGGGATCAGCCGGGCATTGGCTGCTGATCCGCGCCTATGAGGTGGCCGAGGCCAGCGCGATCCAGCCCTTCGCCTATCTGCAGCTGGTGTTCGTGACCCTGCTGGGGCTGACGCTGTTCGGCGAGACGCTGCGGGCGAACGTCGCCATCGGCGCGGTCATCGTGGTGGGGGCGGGCCTGTTCACCCTGTGGCGCGCCCGCAAGAAGGGCGCGGCAGTCTGACCGCTACTGCCCCGTCAGGTCCTTGGTGATCTGGATCGGCCCCGCCTCGCCCGTCAGCCGCGCGCGGTAGATCGGCAGGCTCTCGGCCACCCGCATCACGTAGTTCTGCGTCTCGGTGAACGGGATCGCCTCGATCCAGTCGATGACATCGACCGCGCCCGTGCGCGGGTCGCCCAGATCACGGACCCACTGCCGCGGGCGGCCCGGCCCGGCATTGTAGCCGGCGGCGACCAGCGCCGTGGCAGGGCCGAACTCCTCGGTCAGTTGCGCGAGGTAAGCCGCCCCCAGCGAGGCGTTGTAGCGCCAGTCCGAGGTCAGCCGCCCGGCCGCATAGGGCTGGCCGGTGGCGGTCGCCATCATCTTCGCCGTGCCCGGCATCACCTGCATCAGGCCAAGCGCCCCGGCATGGCTGATCACGTCGATGTCGAACTCGCTTTCCCGCCGGGCAATCGACAGCGCCAGTTCCGGCGCCACCGGCAGGTCCATCTGTTCCAGCCCGTTCAGCGGGAAGTAGGCGGCGGGCAGCACCAGCCCCTGTGCGGCGGCGGCCTTGGCGACCATCAGCGCCAGGTGCGGCCGCTGCTGGCGCAGGGCGTGACCCGCCAGCCGTTGCAAGTCCTCGGGGGCGAGGCTTTCCGCCAGATGCAGCAAGAACCGCTCGCCCAGATCGCCCTCGCCCGCGGCATAGAGCAGCTCGGCCGCCTCGAAGACAGAGGTGGCGGCGAAGGCGGCGCCGTCCAGCGGCGGATACTCCTCGCGCCCCGCAAGGGCCGGGTCCAGCGGCAGGCCCAGCCGTTCGGCGGCCATCAGCCCGTAGAAGCCGGTCTGGTATTCAGCGGCGAAGGCATAGGCGGCGCGGGCCTCTTCGTCGCGGCCGAGTTCGTCATAGGCGCGGCCCTGCCAGTATCCGGCGCGGCCAAGGCTGATCGGGCTCGCCACCGCATCGCGGAAGCGGGCGAAATGGGTCAGGGCGGTGCCCGGGTCATCCAGCTTGCGCAGCGCGATGTAGCCTGCAAGCCATTCCAGATCGGCGTAGCTGCTGCCGCTCGTCAGATGGTGGGTGGAGGCGATGCGGTAGGCCCGGGCCGGATCGCCCACCCGCATCTCGCGCCGCGCCAGCGTCGCGCGCCAGCTGGCCCAGCCTTGCGGCGCGCCAAGCGCCTCGGCGCTGGTCGAGCGTTCCAGCAGCAGGTCCGACGCCTCGTCATAAAGATCGCGCGAGATGCGCCAGCGGAAGCGGTCCTTCGCCAACCCCGGCGAGGCGGCCATATGCTCTGGCACCGCCGCGATCAGGGTATCCACGCCCGGGGTCCGGGCCTGCAGCGCAATGCGCGCCTCTGCCACGGCGCGGGTGCCGGGGGTGACCAGCGGCAGCATCCGCCGCGCTTCGGCGAGGCGGCCCGCGTCCAGCGCCACCGCCAGCCGCCCGCCATGATGCTCGGCCAGCGCAGGCCCGGCACGGGCCAGCAGCGCCGCCTGCTCGTCTTCGGTGAGCGCCAGATCGCGCCAGGCCCGCACCGCCTCTGCCTCGGCCTCAGATGCGCGGCCCGCCCCGGTCAGCGCCGCCATCAGCGCGAGGCTGCCGGTGCCGGTCTGCGGCGCGCCGGCCGCGAAAAAGGCAAGGACACCCTCGGCCGACTCGCCCTCCAGAATCACCGCCTCGGCGCGCTTGCGCAGCAGCGGCAGGCCGGGCCAGTCGGGGCGGCGCTCCAGAAATGCGACAAACTCCGCGAAGGTGGCATTGCCGCTGACCGCGCGCAGCCGCTGCCATTCGACGATGTCCGACGAGATCGGCCCCGCCAGCCGCGCCTGCCCCATCGCCACCGGCCAATCGCCCCGCGCCGCGGAGATCAGCGCCTGCCCGAGCGCGGCGGGATCCTCGGCAGAACGCGTGACTTCCAGCACCAGCGCCGGGGATGGGGGCGCCGCGGGCGGGGGCGAGGCCGCGCGGGCGGGGGCTTGACTGCCTTCTCGCGGGGCGGCTGGCGGCGCGGCGTCCTGCGCCTGCGCCGCCCCCTGAACTCCGGGCACGGCAAGGCCAAGCGACAGGGTCGCGGCAAGGACATGGCTGCGGGTCAGGGCGGTGCGGATCATCTGGACTTCGGCTGCTGCTTCTTGGTTTGGCACAATCCTACCGGCAGCGCCGCCAGCCACAACACACAAACTTGGCAAGTGCGCGGCAGATCGCTAGGTTCCGCCGCGATCACCCGGCCGAGTCAGCAAGTGCCCCGGCCCAACCATATGGAGCGTGTCATGTTCAAAGGGTCCATCCCTGCCCTGGTCACGCCGTTGAAGAACGGCGCAGTGGACTATGACACGCTGAAGAAGCTGGTCGAATGGCATATCGCCGAAGGCTCCAGCGGCCTTGTGCCGGTGGGCACGACCGGCGAGTCGCCTACCCTGACCCATGAGGAACATGGCGCGGTGATCGAGGCGGTGGTGGAGGCCGCAGCCGGCCGCATTCCGGTGATCGCCGGGGCCGGGTCCAATGCCACGGCCGAGGGCATCGGCCTGATCCGGCACGCCGAGGCGGTGGGCGCCGATGCCGCGCTGGTGGTGACGCCCTATTACAACAAGCCCACGCAGCGCGGGCTGATCGCGCATTTCACCGCGATGCACGATGCCAGCGCGCTGCCGATCATCATCTACAACATCCCCGGCCGGTCGGTGGTGGACATGTCGCCCGAAACGATGGGAGAGCTGGCCAGGCTGCCGCGCATCGTTGGCGTCAAGGACGCGACCGGCAAGCTGGAGCGGGTGAGCCAGCAGCGCATCACCTGCGGGCCGGAGTTCATCCAGCTGTCGGGCGAGGACGCGACGGCGCTTGGCTTCAACGCCCATGGCGGGGTCGGCTGCATCTCCGTCACCGCCAACGTGGCGCCGCGGCTTTGTGCCGAGTTCCAGGCGGCGACGCTGGCCGGGGACTATGCGCTCGCGCTGGAGTATCAGGACCGCCTGATGCCGCTGCATGAGGCGATCTTCCTCGAGCCAGGGCTGGTGGGCGCGAAATACGCGCTGTCGAAGCTGGGCCTGTGCAGCGAGGAGGTTCGGCTGCCGCTGACCGGATTGCTGGACGCGACGCGGGCGCGGATCGATGCTGCGATGCGCCATGCGGGGCTGATCTGACGAACCGAAGGGCGGGGGGCCAGCCCCCCGCACCCCCCGGCCGGGGAGGGGCGCGCCCCTCCCCGGCACCCCTCTGCGGATATTTGGGCCAGCAAGAAGCCGGAAGGGGCACTGGACAGGGAAGCTGCCAGCCCCTATCTCGGGCCGATCATGGCCGTACAGCACGATCCCAATTCCAAAGTCATCGCCGAGAACCGCCGCGCGCGGTTCGATTATGCCATCGAGAGCGATCTCGAGGCCGGGATCATGCTGCTTGGCTCCGAGGTGAAATCGCTGCGCAAGGGCCAGTCGAACATCGCCGAGAGCTATGCCAGCGTCGAGGGCGGCGAGCTGTGGCTGATCAACAGCTATATCGCGCCCTATTCGCAGGCCGGCGTCTTCGGGCATGAGGAGCGGCGGCGGCGCAAGCTGCTGGTCAGCCGCAAGGAGCTGTCGCGGCTGTGGCAGGCCGTCGGGCGCGAGGGGATGACCCTTGTGCCGCTGGTCATGTATTTCAATGACAAGGGCATGGCCAAGCTGAAGATCGGCGTCGCCAAGGGCAAGAAGCTGGCCGACAAGCGCGCCACCGAGGCCAAGCGCGACTGGGACCGGCAGAAATCCCGGATCATGAAGCAGGGGCATCAGTGATCCGGCTGACCGGATATCGCTACAGCATCTACACAAGGATCGCCCGGCTGGCGCTGATCGAAAAGGGCGTGGCGCATGACCTGGCCGAGGCTGATCCCTTCGCCGATCCTCCCCCTGCCGCTCTGCTCGCTCTGAACCCGTTCGGCCGGGTGCCGGTGCTGCAGCATGACGGCTTCACGCTCTACGAGACCGCCGCAATCCTGCGCTATGTCGATGCCGCCTTTCCGGGCCCGGCGCTGGTGCCGGCGGATCCGCGCGCCGCGGCGCGGATGGCGCAGGTGATCGGCATTGCCGATGCCCATGGCTACTGGCCGCTGGTGCGGCAAGTCTATGCGCATCTGGTGTTCCGGCCGTTTGAGGGCCTCGCGCCCGACCCGGCCGAAGTTGCGGCGGGCCTTGCCACTGCCGGGCCGGTGCTGGATGCGCTGGAGGCCATTGCCGCCGAGGCGCTGCAACTGGCGGGCGGGCCGCTGTCGCTGGCCGATCTGCATCTGGCGCCGATGATCGCGGCCTTTGCCTCTGCGCCCGAGGGAGCGGCGCTGCTGGCCGCAAGGCCGGTGCTGGCACTCTGGTGGCAGCAGATGGCACATCGGCCAAGCATGATCGCCACCCGCACCGGGCGCTGACAGCCCCCTCCCCGCTTGCCCGGCAAGGCCTGCCGCGATAGACGGGAACGGATTTCAGACCACCTGACGGGAAGGGCAAGCCATGGACGATCCGAAGACTCTGGTATCCACCGACTGGCTCGACGCGCATCTGCGCGATCCCGATCTGCGCATCCTCGATGCCTCGTGGTATCTGCCGGCAATGGCCCGCGATGCGAAGGCCGAGTTCGACGAAGGCCATATCCCCGGCGCGCGCTTCTTCGACATCGACGAGATCGCAGACCAGCGCTCGGAGCTGCCGCACATGTTCCCCCCGGTGGAGAAGTTCATGAGCCGGATGCGCGCGATGGGCATCGGCGACGGGCATCAGGTGGTGATCTATGACGGCGCCGGCATCTTCTCGGCGCCGCGCGTGTGGTGGACCTTCCGGCTGATGGGCAAGATGGATGTCGCGGTGCTGGATGGCGGGCTGCCGAAATGGCGGGCCGAGGGCCGGATGATCGAGGATCTGCCGCCCTTCGTGCGCGACCGGCACATGACCGTGCAGCGGCAGGCGCAGCTGGTGAAGGATGTGACGCAAGTCGCCGCTTCCTCGAAGCTGGGCGATTGGGAAATCATCGACGCCCGCAGCGAAGGCCGCTTCCGCGGCGAGGAGCCGGAACCGCGGGCCGGGCTGCGGCAGGGGCATATCCCCAATTCGAAGAACCTGCCCTTCGGACGGCTTCTGAATGCCGATGGCACGATGAAGGCGCCCGAGGCGCTGAAGGCGGAGTTCGTGGCGGCGGGCGTCGATCTGCAGAAACCGGCGGTCACCTCTTGCGGATCGGGCATCTCCGCCGCGATCCTCAACCTGGCGCTGGAACGGATCGGGCACCGCGACCACGCGCTTTATGACGGCTCCTGGGCCGAATGGGGCATGTATGGCGACCTTCGGGTGGCGAAAGGATAAGCGGATGCTGGCGAACCTCAAACCGCAGGCAGCGGACAAGATCCTGGCGCTGATGGGCCAGTTCAAGGCCGATGACCGCGCCGGCAAGATCGACCTGGGCGTCGGCGTCTACAAGGATGCGAGCGGCCTGACGCCGGTGATGCGCGCGGTGAAATCGGCCGAACAGCTGCTGTGGCAGGCCGAAACCACCAAGACCTATGTGGCGCTGGCCGGGGACCCCGCCTTTGGCGCGGCGATGGCCGGTCTGATCCTGGGGCCGGACTACCCGGGCGCGCGGCTGGCTGCGGCGGCCACCGTCGGCGGCACCGGCGCGATCCGGCAGGCGCTGGAGCTGATCCGGCTGGCGAACCCGGAGGCCACCGTCTGGCTGTCGGACCCGACCTGGCCGAACCATCCCTCGATCATCTCCTATCTGGGGATGAAGCAGGCCACCTACCGCTATTTCGACGCCGAGACCCGCGGTGTCGCCTTTGCCGCGATGATCGAGGATCTGGGCCGTGTCGCCCCCGGCGATGTGGTGCTGCTGCATGGCTGCTGCCACAACCCGACCGGCGCCAACCTGACCCTGCCGGAATGGGCCGAGGTTGCGGCGGTGCTGGAGCGGACCGGGGCAATCCCGCTGATCGACCTTGCCTATCAGGGCTTTGGCGACGGGCTGGAGGCGGATGCCGCCGGCACGCGGCTGATCGCGGAGGCCCTGCCCGAAGTGCTCATCGCCGCCTCCTGCAGCAAGAACTTCGGCATCTACCGCGAACGCACCGGGGTACTGCTGGCGCTGGCACCGGATACGGGCGTGCGCGACCTGACGCAAGGCACGCTCGCCTTCCTCAACCGGCAGAACTACAGCTTCCCGCCCGACCATGGCGCGCGGCTGGTGACGATGATCCTGGGCGACCCGGCGCTGCGGGCGGAGTGGGAGAGCGAACTGGAAGAGGTGCGCCAGACGATGCTGCGCCTGCGCGAGGATCTGGCGCGGGAATTGCGGGACCGCTCCGGTTCCGACCGCTTCGGGTTCTTGGCGCAGCACAGGGGCATGTTCTCGCGCCTTGGGGCAACGCCCGAACAGGTGGAACGGCTGCGGGCCGAGCATGGCATCTACATGGTCAGCGACAGCCGCCTGAACATCGCCGGGCTGAACGCCAGGACGGTGCCGGTGCTGGCGCAGGCGATTCTGGACTGCGGGATCTGAGTTAGCGAAACCTTCTATGCCCGGAACACGGCGCCTTGGCGCCGCCGGGCAGCGCCCGTCCGCCCCCTCGGGCGGGCGCTTTGCAACGCCAGCCCCTAGAAATTCTGGGGGGTATGCCGCACCATAAAGTGCCTAGAACCGCTGTTGCTCGCCCACCCGGCGGACGGGCGCTGCCCTCTGACATGTCCCCCGACACACGAAAAAAGGCGGGGCCGAAGCCCCGCCTTCAGGAAGCGCGCAGCGGGAGGAGGTGCCGCGCGGGAGTGTCTGGCCGGCCCGGCACAAGGCCGGGCCCGCGCGATCAGCTGTGATAGGCGCTTTCGCCATGCGAGGTCTGGTCCAGACCCCGACGCTCGTCATCCGCGGTGACCCGCAGGCCGCCGGTGAGCATCTTGGTGATGTAGAGCAGGATCAGCGAGCCGACGCCGCTCCAGACGATGGTGATCGCCACGCCCTTGATCTGCGCCATGACCTGCGAGCCCATGGTGCCGGCTTCGGTGATGAAGCCGGTGCCGCCCAGCGATTCCGCCGCCAGGATGCCGGTGCCGATGGCGCCGACGATGCCGCCGATGCCGTGGATGCCGAACACGTCGAGGCTGTCGTCATAGCCGAACTTGTTCTTCACGACCGCCACGAAGAAGTAGCACGCGCCCGAGGCAACGAACCCGAGGACCATCGCGCCCATCGGGCCGGTGGTGCCGCAGGCGGGGGTGATGGCGACGAGGCCAGCCACCAGACCCGAGGCCGCGCCAAGGCCGGAAGCCTTGCCGCGCGACATGACCTCGATCAGGCACCAGGCCAGGATCGCGGCAGCCGTGGCGAGGAAGGTGTTCAGCACGGCCAGCGTCGCGCCGGCAGTCGCTTCCAGGTTGGAGCCGGCGTTGAAGCCGAACCAGCCAACCCACAGCATCCCGGCGCCGACCATGGTCAGCGTCATCGAATGCGGGGCCATCATGTCCTTGCCAAGGCCAAGACGCGGGCCGACGACGATCGCCGCGACCAGCGCCGCGACACCGGCGTTGATGTGAACCACGGTGCCGCCGGCAAAGTCGATGGCGCCCATGTTGAAGATCAGGCCAGCCGCATCCCAGACCATGTGCGCGACCGGGAAGTACACGAAGGTCGCCCAAAGCGCCGAGAACACCAGCACCGCCGAGAACTTGATCCGCTCGGCGAAGGCGCCGATGATCAGCACCGGGGTGATGGCCGCAAAGGTCATCTGGAACGCGATGAAGATGTATTCCGGCAGCACGATGCCGTCCGAGAAGGTGGCGGCCGTGCTGTCCAGCGTCACGCCCGACAGGAACATCTTCGCAGTGCCGCCCCAGAACGGCGAGGTGCCGCCACCGAAGGCGAACGAGTAGCCGTAGATGACCCAGATCACCATCATCAGCGCCGCAACCACCACCGACTGCATCAGCACCGACAGCATGTTCTTGGTGCGCACCAGGCCGCCGTAGAACAGCGCAAGTCCCGGCACCGTCATGAACAGCACCAGCACCGACGAGGTGATCATCCAGGCCACGTCGCCCTTTTCGATGATCGGGGCGGCTTCGGTCACTGCCTCCGCCACGGCTTCCGCGGCGGGGGCCGCGTCCTGCGCGAAGGCAGGCAGGGCCGCCGACAGCGCCATCAGCGCCGCGAGCCCCGAGAGTTTCTTGAAGTTCGACATCTTGTTACTTCCCCTGTTCCCTGGCTCTCAGAGCGCGTCGTCGTTGATTTCGCCGGTGCGGACGCGCACGGCCTGTGCCACGTCGAGCACGAAGATCTTGCCGTCGCCGATCTTGTCGGTCTTGGCGGTCTTCTGGATCGTGTCGACGACCTGATCGGCCAGGGCATCGCTGACCACGATCTCCAGCTTGACCTTCGGCACGAAGTTCACGGCATACTCGGCGCCGCGGTAAATCTCGGTGTGACCGGATTGCGAGCCGAAGCCCTTGACCTCGGTCACCATCATGCCGCGCACGCCGATGGCGGTGAGCGCTTCGCGCACCTCCTCGAGCTTGAACGGCTTGATGGCTGCGATGATGAGTTTCACGTTCGTTATCCCTTCCTTTGGCAGCGCCTCGTCGGGAGGCGCCAAGGCCAACCCACGGCCGCAGAAGGCCGCTTTCACGCCCGCGTTACAAGGAATCGCGCAGCCTGCGCAGGGTGCGACACAGGCGTATTTGCACAAAATTTGCACAATCCATGCGAAGTGATGAAACTTTGCGCGGCACACAAACCGAATCGTGAAGGCAAACCGCTCCACAACCGGGCGCGCTGCCTGTATTGTCCGGGACAAAGAAACGACAGCCGGGCACTGCCCGGACTCGCACCAATGAAGGCCGGGCTCTTGCCCGCGCGTGGCAGCAGTATCGGGCAGGTGGGCGCAAGATGACGGGATCGGGCGGGAAAAAGCCACCATTGGTGGCAGACCGGCGTTATGGCGCGGTGCGCGGCACCGCCAAGAAGCCGGCTGCCAAGCCCGCGGCCAAGGCACCAGCCAAGCCGGCGGCGCAAAGCGCGCGCACCCGCGCCCCGGCGCGGCGGCGGTCCTCGAACCCCATCGTGCGACTCATCGGCGGGCTGTTCCGCGGCATCTGGCGGACGATCTGGGGAATCGGCTGGCGCGTCACCGCCCTGGTGGCGGCGGGCCTCGGCATCGTCACCTGGTACCTCTATACCCAGCTTCCCCCGGTGGACTCGCTGCTCGACGCCCGCGCCCGCGGGTCCGTCACCATGCTCGACAATTCCGATCAGGTGTTTGCCTGGCGGGGCGAGACCTTCGGCGGGC
The DNA here is from genome assembly GCF_009908165.1 of Frigidibacter albus. Taxonomy (GTDB): domain Bacteria; phylum Pseudomonadota; class Alphaproteobacteria; order Rhodobacterales; family Rhodobacteraceae; genus Frigidibacter; species Frigidibacter albus. Next base: position 487,360 of record NZ_JAAAUC010000001.1, on the reverse strand, counting down.
AGGTCACCTCGGATACCGTGTCCGAGCATCTGCGCAACGCGGTGATCGCCACCGAGGACAAGCGCTTCTACCAGCATTTCGGGCTCAGCCCGCGCGGCATCGCCAGCGCCATCCGCATCAACCTGTCCGAAGGACGCGGCGCGCTGGAGGGCAATGGTGGGTCCACCATCACCCAGCAGGTCGCCAAGCTCCTGTGCCTCGGCGTGCCCTACGATGCCAGCCAGTGGGAGTCGGAGGCCGCCTATGAGGCTGACTGCCGCGCCTCATCCGTCTGGCGCAAGCTCAAGGAAGTACCGTTCTCGATGGCGATGGAGGCCAAGTACGGCAAGGCCGACGTCCTGACCATCTACCTCAACCGCGCCTATCTGGGCGCCGGCGCCCGCGGCTTCGAGGCTGCGGCGCAGCGCTATTTCGGCAAGTCGGCCGCGAACGTCACCCCGGCCGAGGCGGCGATGCTGGCGGGCCTTCTGAAGGCGCCCTCGCGCTATGCCCCCACCGCGAACCTGCAACGCTCGCAGGAACGCGCCAACCTGATCATCGGGCTGATGGAGGATCAGGGCTACCTGACCAAGGCCGAGGCCGATGACGCACGCGCCAACCCCGCCCGCCTGTCCGAGGCGGCCGCGCAGCAGGCCGGCGGCTATTTCGCCGACTGGATCATGGAATCGGGCCCCGACTTCCTGACCCGCGACACCACCGAGGACGTGATCATCCGCACCACGCTGGACAAACGCCTGCAGGCCGCGGCCGAAGGTGCGCTGGCCTATGTGTTCGAGACCAAGCTCAAGGAAGGCTCCAAGGCGCAGGCGGCCATCGTGGTGATGTCCGCCGACGGCGCGGTGCGGGCGATGGTCGGCGGGCGCAACACCGCCGCCGCTGGCAGCTTCAACCGCGCGACGCAGGCCAAGCGGCAGACCGGGTCGACCTTCAAGCCCTTCGTCTATGCCGCCGCGCTTGAGATGGGCTACCCGCCAAGCTCGACCGTGATGGACGAGCCGCTGACGATCAACATCCCGGGCTCCGGCCCCTGGTCGCCGCAGAACTACGAAAAGGGCAAGTATCGCGGCCAGATCGACCTGCTGACCGCACTGGCGCAGTCGGTCAACACCTCGACCGTGCGCATTCAGGAAGCCGTGGGCCGCGACCTCGTGCGCAAGATCGCCACCGATCTCGGCTTTGCCCATGACCTTGCCGACGGGCCGGCGCTGGCGCTTGGCGCCTCGGAATCGACGCTGATCGAGATGACCGGCGCCTATGCCGGCTTCCTGAACGGCGGCACCGCGGTCAAGCCCTACGGCATCCTCGAGCTGCGCCTGAAGGGCGACGAGGTGCCGCTGATGGGCCAGGACGGCGGCTTTGGCCAGCGGGTGATCTCGGAAACCGCGGCCCGGCAGCTGGTCTACATGATGAGCCAGGTGATCGACCGCGGCACCGGCGGGCGCGCCAATCTGGGCGACCGTCCGGCAGCGGGCAAGACCGGCACCACCTCGGCCGCGCGCGATGCCTGGTTCATCGGCTTCACCGCCGATTATGTCGCCGGCGTCTGGATGGGCTATGACGACAACACCCCGCTGTCGGGCGTGACCGGCGGCGGCCTGCCGGCCGAGATCTGGCGCGAGGTGATGGTGCGGGTGCATGAGGGCCTGCCGGTCCACGAACTGCCGATGGACCTGCCGACCGAGGCCTATGGCCAGGCCCCCGACACCCCCGCCCCCGACCAGCAACCCGTGCCAGGCGCCGAATGGCAGGCCCAGACAGCCCCGCTGCCGCAGCAGCAACCCCAGCCGCAGCGCCAGCGCGAGCCCGATGTGGCAGAGCAGATCCTGATGGAAGTGCTGGGCGGGATTCTGGGGCGGAACTGAGGGGTAGCGCCGTTCAGGACCGCAGCGCGCCGGCAACGATCCTGTCGAACCGGCTGTCCATGCACACGCCCAGGTCGGTCGTCACGAACCGCCCGTCGAGGAACAGGCTGAAGATCGTGGCCGGTGTCGGTGCCGACTGCGCCGCCTCCACGCTGTCCAGCTTGACGATGGTCGGGGTCAGGCCCCGCTTGGCGCAGGTCTCTGCCAGCGAGGTTCCGATATGGAATTCGGTGAACGGGCAACGGTTGGAGTAATAGACCGTCACCCCCTTCGCCTCTGGCCCAGGGCCGGATCGGGCACTGTCTGCAAACTGCGGCCGCTCGGCGATGCCTGCCCCGTCTGCCGCCAGCGCCAGCAGCGTAAAGCCATTGTCCAGCGAGTCGACCTCGCGGAAGCCCTGCCGCAGCAGCCAGGCCCCGTCGCTCTGGAAATGCATCTTCTTGCGCGCCGCGATCGAGACCAGGCCGGCGCGGCCCAGCTTGCGGGCCTCCTCCAGCGCGGTCTGCAGCAGCGCCCGGCCATGCCCCTGCCCCTTGAACTGGCCCGAGACCCAGAAGCAGCCCATCACCATCCAGCCCGGTGCGATCACCGGCATCCAGGCCTGCTCGCCCGGGCCATACTCGATGAACACCTTGCCGCGGGCATCAAGGCGGCTGAAGCGGTAGCCGTGCGCATGCTGCTCGGCCAGCCAGCGCTTCTTGGCGCCGTAGCCCTGCGCGCATTTCCGGTCCGCGATCGCGCAGCAGATATGCTCGTGCTGCAGGCTCTCGGAGGTCAGGGTAAGGATAGTCATGGCGGCGCCCGTCGCGTGTATCCCTGCGCAGGGTAGCGCCACTGGCGTTGCCCCACCCTGATACAGATCAAGGGCCCCACCGCCCGGAACCTTGCCCCTCCCCGCGCGTTTCGGTGCTGCCAACATCCGGGACATCATGACACAGCGCATCGCAATCGTCGGCACGGGCCCGACCGGCATCTACACGTTGCAACAACTCCTTCAGTCCCCCGCCCCGCTTTCGGTGACGCTGTTCGAGAAGGCCGACAAGGCCGGCATCGGCATGCCCTATTCGCCCGAGACGGTCAGCAAGTCGATGCTCGCCAACATCGCCAGCATCGAGATCCCGCCGGTGACCACCTCCTATCTCGACTGGCTGGAGGATCAGCCCACCGGCAAGCTCGCCTCCTATGGCCTTGACGCGGAGGATCTGCATGACCGCCAGTTCACGCCCCGCCTGCTGCTTGGCGAGTATTTCCGCGACCAGCTGCTGACCCTGACCACCAGCGCCGGGCAGGCCGGCCACCAGATCGACATCTGCGAGCGCACCGAGGTGCTGGACATCCTCCCCACCGAGGACCGCCTCCTTCTGCACACGTCGCAGGGCGAGGCGGGCCCCTTCGACCGGGTGATCCTCGCCACCGGGCATGAGTTCCCGGATGAGGATGAAGCCAGCCGCACGTACTTCCCCAGCCCCTGGTCCGGCCTGATCGAGGCCGAGATCCCCGCCACCAGCGTCGGCATCATGGGTACCTCGCTCAGCGCCATCGACGCGGCGATGGCCGTGGCGGGCCAGCATGGCCGCTTCCGCCGCAAGGACGGGGAACTGAGCTTCCACCCTTCCGGCACCGGCCTGCAGATAACGCTGATGTCCCGCTCCGGGGTCCTGCCGGAGGCGGATTTCTACTGCCCCCTGCCCTACGAGCCGCTGGCGGTGATGACCGAAGCCGCCGTCGCCGCCTGCGCCAAGCAGCCCGAACCGCTGGACGCGCTGTTCGATCTGGTGCGCGCCGAGATCATGCAGGCCGATCCTGCCTATGCAATGCGCATCGGCCTTGGCGGGCTCGATGCCGACAGTTTCGCGGATGCCTATTTCGCCGCGCGCGAGGCGGCGGACCCGTTCCGCTGGGCGCGCAGCAACCTTGAGGAGGTAGAGCGCAACAAGGCCGACAAGGTCACCGTGCCCTGGCGCTATGCCCTGCTGCGGATGCATGAGCGGGTGGAAGAGATCGTGGCCGACCTGCCGGAACACGACCGCGAGCGGCTGGACAAGGGCCTCAAGAAGGTCTTCGTCGACAACTACGCCGCCGTCCCGTCCGAATCCATCCGCCGCCTGCTGGCCCTGCGCGATGCCGGGATCCTGTCGGTCCTGGCCTTGGGCGAGGATTATGACCTGACGCGGGAACAGAGCCGCACGGTCATTGAAACCGCCAGGGACACCCATGTCTTCCACGTGTTCATCGACGCCCGTGGCCAGAAGCCGCTCAGCAGCAAGGACATGCCCTTCCCTACCTTGCGCAGCGCCCTGCTGGACGCGGGGGAGGAGATCCCCGAGGTCGCCGAGGATTACAGCTTGATCGGCGCCAGGGGCTTTGCGGGCCGCGTCTTCCTCGGCTCGATTCCCTACCTGATGCATGACCGGCCCTTCGTGCAGGGCATCACCGCCTGCGCCGACATCGCCGAGGCCATCGCCAGCGGCGTCGCCACCCGCCGCCGCCGACGACTGGTCTCCTGACCCAAAGCAAGGAGCGACCCAATGGCCAAATTCGTGATCGTGATGGGGGCCGCGCCCCATATGAAGCTGCTGGCATCCGGCGAGGACTTCTCGACCTCCGGCGCGCCGATGGCCTTCGACAGCCATGACGCGGCCTATGACTACCTGCTGCGCCATACCGAGGACGCGCCCCTGAAGGGCGTGCGCGGCGAGATCGTCGAAGACCTGTCGCTGGAGGCCCAAGGCCCCGAATAGCAAAGGGCGGAGGTTTTCCCCCGCCCCGCTGCAAATCCTGTCAGGCGCCGTCAGCCCAATGCAGGCAGGTCGGCGATCAACTGGTCAAGGTTGCCGCGCCGCGCATCCAGAAGCGCGCCGATCTCGGTGCGTTCCGAGGCCAGCATGTTCACGCCCTCGATGATGATGTTGAAGAACAGGTCGCGCCCCGACCGGTCCGACACCTGGAAGCGCACCTCGAACGGCGCCTCGCCGCGCAGATAGGCGGTCGAGATGACCTCGTAGAAGCTTTTCACCTGCTGCGCGCCGGTGACCTCGATCTTGCCGCCGATGAACTCGCGGAACCGCCGGCCATACTTGCGCGAGATGTAGGTCTGGAAAGCGCGGGTGAAGGCCGCCATCTGCGCCGGGCTGGCCTGACGGGCCGCAACCCCCAGCGCACTTTGGGCAATGATCGCCACATCGGCATAGCGCGCGAAGATCTGCTCGAACGAGGCGAGCATCGCCGTCTCGCTCTGGCCCGAATTGATCACGCCGTTGATCTCGCCCACCGCGCGGTCGATCAGCGCCCGCGCCTCGGCAGTGTCCATCGCCAGCGCGCCGCGCGGCGCGAGCGCCGCAAAGGCCACGCCGCCGGCCAGCAGCATCATCACCGTGCGACGGGTCAGGCCGCGCGGCGCATCGGTGTCACGGGCAGTCTCACTGGCCATAGGGGTCATCATAGGGGTCATCGCTGTTGCTCTCCGCCTCGGTGCCAAGCTCGAACCGGCGGTTCTGAAGATACAGCAGCCGGGCCTGCGCATAGCTATCCGCACTTTCATAAAGAAGGGAGTCGATGGTGTCCGAATAGCGGTAACGATCACCGACAAGTGACAGCCCGTTCGCGCCCAGAACATAGTTGGATTCAGGCCTGTCGATAGACGAGTTCACCGGGTCGAGGAAGATGTCCACCACCGCCCCGACCGTATCGCGCACCGTCGAGGGCCCGCGCAGCGGCGTTTCCATATAGAAGCCCTCACCCGCGCCCCAGACATGCAACGTCTCGCCGAAATCGGTATCTTCCTCGGTCAGCCCCATGTCGGTGGCGGGGTCGAGGAACCCGCCCAGCCCGAAGGTGGAGTTCACGAGGAATCGGAAGCCGTTCTTGCCCGCAGGCTCGATCCGGCCCTGCAGAAGGTTGTTCACCACCGCCGCCGGCAGGCCGAGGTTGTCCGAGAAGTTGCTGATCCCACCGCGCACCGGCCCCGGCACCACCGTGCCATAGACCTGCGAGGCGGGACGAAGCACCACCCGGTCCACCCCCTTGTTGAACCCGTGAACCCGGCGGTTATGCGCCTCGGCCGGGTCGTTGAAGCCGGCATCACGGCTGACCACCTCGGCGCCTCCGCAGGCAGACAGCGCCAGCGCCGAGGCCAGAACGGCGGCCAGGACAGCCGGCTTGCGTCCACGGCGGGGGGCAGGGACAGCGCAGCGGGGGGCGGCGGCGACAGCAGGGGACAAACGGGTCAAAGGAATTCTCAATGCATTGGAGGGCATGGTTGCAAGATAGTCGCGGATGCGGCGAAGCCCAGCCCCACCTGCCGCATTGCAGCGGCGCTTGTGGCAATCGGGTGACAAACTCGGCGCCTTTCGGCGGATCGCCGCCGCATCGCGCCGCGGCCAGGTAGGGAGACGCGCGTGACGCGACACGACACAGCGGCAGACGGGACCGGCCCGCGCGCGGCCCTGACCGAAAGCCGCAGTGCATTGGCGGCGGTGGTTCTGTTCTCGGCCGCCGGAAACCTCTTGCTGCTGACGGGTCCGATCTTCGTCATGCAGGTCTATGACCGGGTGCTTGGCGCGCAGTCGGTCGAGACCCTGACGGCGCTGGGGCTGATCGCCGTGACCTGCTATGCCGCCATGGTTGCGCTCGATGCCCTGCGCGGACGGATCATCGCCCGCATCGGCGCAAGGCTGCGCGCGCGGCTGGAGCCGCGGGTGCTGGAGGCCGCGCTCGGCCGGGGCGCCGCGCCCGATGCGGTTGCCGATCTTGAGGCGTTGCAGCGGGCGCTGTCGCTGCCGGTGGCCGGCGCGCTGATGGACCTGCCCTGGGTGCTGGTGTTCCTGCTCCCGCTTTTCGCCTTTCACCCGCTGCTGGGGGGGCTTGCACTGGCCGGCGGCGCGCTGCTGGTCGCCATCGCCGCCAGCAACCGCGCCGTCCTCCGCGCCCCGCTCGCCGCCGCGCAGACCGATGCCGAGGCCGAGGCGCGGCTGGCAGCCCGCCTTGCGGCAGAGCCGGAAACGCTGGCCGCCCTCGGCCTGGGCCCGGCGGCGCTCGCGCGCTGGCAAGGCCTGCGCGACACCGCCCTGCGCAGCGCGCTGCGCCTGTCCGATCGCGCCGGTCTGCATGCCGCGCTGGCGCGGGGCGCACGGCAGGCAATGCAATCGGTGCTGCTTGGCGCCGCGGCCTGGCTGGTACTGCGCGGCGAGATCGGCGCCGGCGCGCTGTTCGCAAGCTCGGTGCTGGCGGCTCGGGCGCTGGCCCCGATCGAGCAGGTCATCGCCGGCTGGCCCGCCCTGCAAAATGCCGCCGCAGGCTGGGCTCGGCTCTCTGCTGCCCCGGCCGCGCCCTCCCGCCTTCAGCACGCCCGGCCGACGCACCTGCCCCGCCCTCCGGCCATGCTGGAGGTGCAGCAGCTTGCAGTGGTCCCCCCCGGCGCGGCAGGCCCGGTGCTGCGCGGCCTCTCGTTCCGGCTGGACGCGGGGCAGGTGCTCGGGGTGATCGGCAATTCCGGCGCCGGCAAGACCACGCTTCTGCGCGCGCTGACCGGCGCCTGGCCCATCGCCGCGGGAACGGTGCGGTTTGGCGGCGCCGCCCTTGACCAGTATGGCCCCGGCCTCGCCTCGCTGATCGGCCATGTCCCGCAACGCGTCCCGCTGTTCGAGGCCAGCCTTGCCACCAACATCGCCCGGCTGGACCCCTCGCACGACCCGGCCGCAGTGATCGCCGCCGCCCGCCGCGCCGGCGCGCATGAGATGATCCTGGCCCTGCCCCGCGGCTATGACACCGCAATCGAAGAGAGCGGTGCCCCCCTGTCGGTCGGCCAGATCCAGCGCATCGGCCTCGCCCGCGCGCTGTTCGGCGCCCCGCTGCTGCTGCTGCTCGACGAAGCCGACGCAGGGCTTGATACCGCAGGCGAGGCGGCCCTGGCCGAGGCGATCCGCACCCATCGCGCCGCCGGCGGCATGACCGTGCTCAGCGCCCACCGTCCCGCCGCGGTGCGGGGCTGCGATCTGCTGCTGATGCTCGAAGGCGGCCAACTGCGCGCCTTCGGCCCGCGAGAGGACGTGTTGCGCCAGGCGCTGGCAAAGCCGCCCCCGCCCCGCAAGACCGGATGCGCCGCATGAGCCGGCATCCCGCGCAAAGCGCCCCGGCATGAGGCGCGATGACCCCGCCCTTGCCGTCCGCGGCCCGGCCCTCGCCGGCGCGCTGGTGCTGGTGCTGCTGGCGGCCGGCCTGGCGGCATGGTCGGCGCTGGCACCGCTTTCGGGCGCCATCATCGCCCCCGGCCGGGTCGAGGTGCAGCAGCGTGCCCAGGTGGTGCAGCACCCAGATGGCGGTGTCGTCGCCGAGATTCTGGTGGCAGAGGGCGACAGGGTGGCGGCTGGGACCGTGCTGATCCGTCTCGACGGCGCCGCCCTGCGATCCGAGCTTGCCATCGTCGAAGCGCTCTATGTCGAGCATCTCGCCCGCCGCGGGCGGTTGGAGGCGGAACGCGTCGGCGCCGCCAAGCTGGCCATGCCGGCCGAGCTTGCCCCCCTCTCCCGCGCCGATTTCACCGCGCTGATCGACGGACAGACCCGGTTCTTCGCCGCCCGCGCGGAAACCGCCGCGGCCGAAGCCGCCCTCCTTGACCGCCGCGCAAGCCAGATCGCCGCCCGCAGCGAGGGCATTGCCGCCGAACGTGCCGCCCTCCTCCGCCAGCAGGCGCTGATTGCCGAGGAACTGGCGGGCCAGCGCAGCCTGCTGGACCGCGGCCTTGCGCAATCGGCCCGCGTTCTGGCGCTGGAACGCGAGGCCGCCCGCCTCGATGGCCGCGCCGGAGAGCTTGCCGCCGCCGCCGCCGAGGCCGAGGCCCGCCACAGCGAGACCCTGATCGAGGCGCTACGCCTGCAGGCCAGTCGGCGCGAGGAGGCAGAGGCCGGCCTGCGCGACCTTGCCGCCAGCGAGATGGAACTGGCCGAGCGGCGGGGCGCCCTGCTGCTGCGCCTCGGCCAGCTCGACCTGCGCGCCCCCGCCGCCGGCATCGTCCACGCGCTGCAGGTGACCACCCCCCGCGCCGTGATCCGCCCGGCCGAGCCGGTGCTGCACCTTGTCCCGCAAGACCGGCCGCTGCTGGTGGCGCTGCGGATCCCGGCGGGCAAGATCGGCCACGTCCAGCCCGGCCAGACCGTCAGCCTCCGCCTGCCCGGCCCCGGCGCCGGCATTGGGCAAAACCCCACCGGCCAGATCGCCCGCATCTCACCCGACGCCCTGCAGGACAGCGCCGAGACCCCCGCCTTCTTCCGTGCCGAGGTCGAGGTGACCGCCGGCCCCGGCACCGAAGCGCTGACCCCCGGCCTGCCGGTCGAGGGCTTCATCGCCACCCGCCCGCAGCCCCCGCTGGCGCTGCTGCTGGGTCCGCTCACCCGCTATTTCGCCCGCGCCTTCCCGGCGGGGTGACGGTTCCGGGGTTCCGCCCGGCCCCGCCCGGCGCTAGCCTCCGCCGCAACGCGACTCGCAAAGGACATGCCATGACCGGAACCATCGACGCCAGACTGACCAGCCTTGGCCTGACCCTGCCGGACGCCCCCGCCCCGGCTGCCAACTATGTGCCCTATGTTCAGGTCGGCGATCTGGTCTTCGTCTCGGGACAGATCAGCCAGGGCCCCGATGGGCTCATCATCGGCAAGCTGGGCGATGACCTGACGGTGGCCGACGGGGTGGAGGCTGCCGGCCGCTGCGGCCTGTCGCTGCTGGCCCAGGCCCGCGCGGCCTGCGGCGGCGATCTGGACCGGATCGTACGGGTGGTGAAGCTCACCGGCTTCGTCAACTCCACGCCGGACTTCACCGACCAGCCCGAGGTCATCAACGGCTGCTCGAACCTGATGGTCGAGGTTCTGGGCGATGCCGGCCGCCATGCCCGCGCCGCGGTCTCGGCCCCCTCGCTGCCCCGCGGCGTGGCGGTGGAGATCGAAGCGATTTTCCAGGTCCGCTGATGCCCGCCCCCCTGCACCCGGATTTCCTGCGCCTACCCATCGCCCACCGCGCCCTGCATGACCGGGCGGCGGGCCGCCCCGAAAACAGCCGCGCCGCCATCCGCGCCGCGGTGCAGGCCGGCTACGGGATCGAGATCGACCTGCAGCCCTCGGCCGAGGGCACCCCGATGGTGTTCCATGACTACGACCTCAAGCGCCTCACCGGCCAGTCCGGCCCGATCCGCACCCACAGCGCCGCCGATCTGGGCGCCCTGCCGCTTTTGGGCGGCGACGAGGGGATCCCCACCCTCGCCGAAGTGCTGGCGCTGGTCGCGAGCAAGGTTCCGCTGCTGGTGGAGATCAAGGACCAGGACGGCGCGATGGGGCCAAATACCAACGGGTTCGAGGCAACGGTGGCCGAGGTGCTCAAAGGCTACCAGGGCCCGCTCGCGGTGATGTCCTTCAACCCCCACGCCGTCACCGCCTTCGCCGCCGCCGCCCCCGGTGTCACCGTCGGCCTGACCACCAGCGCCTATGACCCCGCCGACTGGGCGCCCCTGCCCGCGCAAATCTGCGACCGCCTGCGCGAGATCCCCGACTACACCAGCAGCGGCGCCAGCTTCATCTCGCACGAACACGGCGACCTCACCCGCCCCCGCGTGGCCGAACTGCACGCGGCGGGCGCAGCCATCCTGTGCTGGACGATCCGCTCCCCCGAGGCGGAGGCAGCCGCCCGCAGCCTCGCACAGAACATCACCTTCGAAGGTTACGCCGCGCCATTCCCGGCTTGACGCCGCGGCGCGGCACCCCACCTGTGGTGCCATGAGCGGCACAATCGAAATCACCGTCCTGACCGGCATCGACGGTATCCCTGCCGCAGAGTGGGATGCCTGCGCCTGCCCCGAAACCTTAGGCGAAGCGGCAAGCGGCCGCCCCGCCGACCCCTTCACCACCCATCGCTTCCTGCACGCGCTGGAGGCGTCGGGCTCCGTCGTCCCCGGCACCGGCTGGACGCCCCGCCACCTCGTCGCGCGCAGCGGCGGCCGCACCATCGCCGTCATGCCGCTCTACGCCAAATCCCACAGCCAGGGCGAATACATCTTCGACCACGGCTGGGCCGACGCGTGGGAGCGGGCGGGCGGCAGCTACTACCCCAAACTGCAATCGGCGGTGCCCTTCACTCCCGCCACCGGCCGCCGCTTCCTCACCGCGCCGGGCCATGAGGCCACGGGCGCCGGTGCCCTCGTGCAGGCCACCGTCCAATTCGCCGCCGAAAACCGGCTCTCCTCGGCGCATATCACCTTCTGCACCGAGGCCGAGGCGCTGGCCGGCGCCGAAATGGGCCTGCTCCACCGCATCACCCAGCAATTCCACTGGGAGAACCGCGGCTATGAGGGTTTCGCCGCCTTCCTCGCCGACCTCTCCTCGCGCAAGCGCAAGACCATCCGCAAGGAACGCGAGCGCGCGCAGGAGTTCGGCGGCAGCATCACCGCCCTGACCGGCGACGCGCTGCAACCCCACCACTGGGACGCGTTCTGGGAGTTCTACCAGGACACCGGCAGCCGCAAATGGGGCCGCCCCTACCTGACCCGCGCCTTCTTCGACATCGCGCAGGAGACCTTGCGGGGCGACATCCTGCTGGTGCTGGCCGAGCGCGAAGGCCAGCCCGTCGCCGGCGCGCTCAACTTCATCGGCCGCGATACGCTCTATGGCCGCTACTGGGGCGCCATCGAGGATCACCCCTGCCTGCATTTCGAATGCTGCTACTACCGCGCCATCGACTGGGCCATCGCCCAGCGCCTTGCCCGGGTCGAGGCCGGCGCGCAGGGCGAGCACAAGCTGGCGCGCGGCTATCTGCCCAGCCCGGTGCATTCGCTGCACTGGATCGGGGATCCCGGCTTCCGCAAGGCGGTGGCGCAGTATCTGCGCGCCGAACGCGCCGCGGTGGATGAAGAAATCGAGGTGCTGACCGGCTATGGCCCGTTCCGGCGGACCGGCGCCGAAGCCGACTGAAACCCCGCGCCGCCCAGCCGGGTTTGCGCTAGCATCGCCGCGAACCAACGGAGACTCACCATGCAAGGCAAGCTGACGCTCTACACCAACCCGATGTCGCGCGGCCGCATCGCCCGCTGGATGCTGGAGGAGGTGGGCGAGCCCTATGACACGGTGGTGCTGGCTTACGGCGAGGGCATGAAATCCCTTGCCTATCTGGCGATCAACCCGATGGGCAAGGTGCCGGCCCTCACCCATGGCAGCCGCACCGTCACCGAAGGCGCCGCCATCTGTGCCTATCTGGCCGACGCCTTCCCGCAAGCGGGCCTTGCTCCGGCGCTGGATGACCGCGCCGATTATTACCGCTGGCTGTTCTTCACCTCCGGCCCGCTGGAGGCTGCGGTGACGAACCACTCCGTAGGCTGGGATCCCGACACGGAACGCGGCCGCATGTTCGGATATGGCAGCTATGACGCCGCCGTGGATGCGCTGGATGCGCTCCTGTCGGCGCAGACCCATGTCACGGGCGAGACCTTCACCGCCGCCGATGTCTATGTCGGCGCAGCCGTCAGTTGGGGCCTCGGCTTCGGCACCCTGCCGAGGCGCCCGGCCTTCGAGGCCTACGCCGCCCGCGTCACCAGCCGCCCCGCCTACCTGCGCGCCACCGCGCTCGACGATGCGCTGATGCCCCCGAAGGAGCCGAAATGACCGCCCCCCTCACCGAGGCCGAACGGCAAGACCACCTCCCCGCGCTCGGCCAGACCGGCTGGGGCGCGATCCCGGAACGCGACGCGATCCGCAAGATCTGGAAGTTCCGCAGCTTCTCCGAGGCCTGGGGCTTCATGTCCCGCGCCGCGCTGGCGGCAGAAAAGGCCAACCACCACCCCGAATGGTCCAACATCTACAACGTGGTGGATGTGACGCTGACCACCCATTCCGCAGATGGCCTCTCGATGCTCGACATCGACCTCGCCCGGAAGATGGACAAGCTGGCAGGGAGCGAGGCAGAGGTGCAGCGCGACCATTCCGAGCCGGTAGAATGCCTGTGCAAGCTGCATCATGGACAGGCCCCCGGCTGATCGGGAACCCTCCCCGCCGCCCCCGCGTTCGGTCCCCGACTGCCACGCTGCGCGAAACGGGGGACTTATGGACGGCTTCAACCTCAACGGCTTCGTCACCGACGAACGGGTGACCCTCGCCATCGCCATGGCGCTGAACGTCATCTACGCCATCGTCATCTTCGCCGTCGCCCTCACCGTCGCCGGATGGGCCCGCCGCCGGGTGGAAGGATTCGCCCGCCGCCACCCGCGCGTCGATGCCACGCTCTTCGGCTTCCTCGGCAATGTGGTGAAATACACCATCATGGTGATGGCGCTGATCTTCGTGCTCAGCCGCTTCGGCATCCAGACCGCCTCGCTGGTCGCGGTCATTGGCGCCGCCGGCCTCGCCATCGGCCTCGCGCTGCAAGGCACGCTGTCGAACCTCGCCGCCGGGGTGATGCTGGTGATGTTCCGCCCGTTCCGCGTGGGGGATTATATCGAGGCCGGCGGGCAGGCGGGATCGGTCCGCGAAATCTCGCTCTTCTACACCGAGATGGCGAGCTACGATGGCCTCCAGATCATCATGCCCAACAGCGACATCTGGTCCTCGGCGATCAAGAACTACACCACCAACCCGACGCGGATGATGGACCTGACCATCGGCGTCTCCTACGGCAGCGACCTGCAGATCGCGCAGGAGGTGCTGGAGCGGATCGCCCATTCCGACCCCCGCGCCCTGCAAGACCCCGCCCCCTTCGTCAAGGTCAAGGAGCTGGGCGCCAGCTCGGTCGATTTCGTGTTCCGGGTCTGGGCCAACCGCGCCGACTGGTGGGCGCTAAAATGCGACCTGACCCGAAGGATTAAGGAGGAATTCGACGCCGCTGGCGTGGACATCCCCTTCCCCACGCAGACGCTGGTCTACGACCCCGCCAAGCCGGAAGACGGCCCCCGCCCCCTTCTGGTGGACTAAGGGCGCCGCACCCGGCGCCCCCCATTTTCAGATCGCGTCCAGCATTGCCTCGCCGCCCGACACCTCGCACTGGCCCGGGGACGCTTCCCTGTGCAGCACCTTCACCACACCGTCCTCGACCAGCATCGCATAGCGGGCCGAGCGGTTGATGAGGCCGACGGGGGGCGCCGTGAACCCCATCCCGATCGCCGTGGTGAAGTTGCTCTCCGCATCCGCCAGCATGGTGATCCCGGCTTCCGCCGCGCCGGTCACCTCGCCCCAGGCCTTCATCACGAAGGGGTCGTTGACGGAGATGCAGATGATCTCGTCCACGCCCTTCTCGTCGAACTTCGCCTTGCTGCGCACGAAGCTCGGCACATGCGCCGTGGTGCAGACCCCGGTATAGGCCCCCGGCACCGCAAAGATCACTACCTTGCGCCCGGCCAGCTTCGCGGCCAGATCCACCTGTTCCGGCCCATTGTCGCCAACCTGCAGCAGCACCGCCTCCGGCAGCTTGCTTCCCTCGGAAATCGTCATGCAGCACTCCCTCGCGCGTTGTGTTTCCCTGTCCCCCGGTTATAGGCTCGCCCCCGCTTCCGGACCAGCAAAAGGCGTCGCAAAATGGCAGGCATCGTAATCGTGGGGGCCGGGCAGGCCGCAGCCTCGCTGGCCGCCAAGCTGCGCGCGCTTGGCCATAGCGGGGACCTCACCCTCATCGGCGACGAGCCTGTGGCGCCCTACCAGCGCCCGCCCCTCTCCAAGGGCTACCTGCTGGGAGAGATGCCCCTGGACCGCCTCGCCCTCCGCGCCCCCGCCTTCTGGGCCGATCAGGGCGTGACGCTGCAGCTTGGCACCCCCGCTACCGCCATCGACCCGGCCGCGAAGACGGTGACCTACGGGACCCAGACGCTTCCCTACGACCAGCTCGCGCTGACCACCGGCGCCCGCCCCCGCCGCCTGCCGCCCGCGCTTGGCGGCGACCTCGCCGGCGTCTTCGCGGTGCGCAACCTCGCCGATGTCGACGCCATGGCCCCGCTCTTCCGCCCCGGCGCGCGGCTGCTGATCGTCGGCGGCGGCTATATCGGGCTGGAGGCGGCGGCGGTTGCCGCCAAGCTGGGCCTGAGCGCCACCCTGATCGAAGCCGCCCCCCGCATCCTCGGCCGCGTCGCCAGCGCCGAGACCGCGGGTTGGTTCCGCGCCCTGCACCGCAGCCACGGCGTCACCATCCGCGAGGGCACCGGGCTGGACCGCCTGCTGGGCGAGAGCCATGTCACCGGCGCCCTGCTGGCTGATGGCACAGAAATCGCGGCCAATTTCGTCATCCTCGGCATCGGCGTCATGCCCGAAACGGCTCTGGCCGAGGCGGCAGGCCTGACCGTCCTCAACGGCATCGCCACCGACGTATATGGCCGTACCTCCGACCCCGCCATCTGGGCCGCGGGCGATTGCGCCTCCTTCCCGCTGCCCGGCGATGCCACCGGCGCCCGGCTGCGGCTGGAAAGCGTCGGCAATGCCATCGACATGGCCGAGACCGTCGCCGCCAACATGCTGGGCGCCGCGCAGCCCTATATCCCGAAACCGTGGTTCTGGTCCGACCAATACGACGTGAAGCTGCAGATCGCCGGCCTGAACACCGGGCATGACCGGGTCATCACCCGTCCCGGCACCGGCAATGGCATCTCCTTCTGGTACTACGCCGGCGACACCCTTCTGGCCGTCGATGCCGCGAACGATGCCCGCGCCTACATGATCGGCAAGCGCCTGATCGAGGCCGGGCGCTCGCCGGCGCCTGCCGCCATCGCCGACCCCGCCACCGACCTGAAAGCCCTGCTATGAGGATCATCGGCGGCGAAAAGCGCGGGCTGAAGCTGGCCGAGGTCGGCGCAGGGGATGAGGCCGCGCATCTGCGCCCCACCACCGACCGGGTGCGCGAGTCGATCTTCAACCTGCTCATCAACGGCGCCCATGTCGCAGCCTCGGGCGGCAACCCGATCCCCGGCGCGCGGGTGCTCGACCTCTTCGCCGGCACCGGCGCCCTGGGGCTGGAGGCGCTCAGCCGCGGCGCCGCCCATGCCGCCTTCGTCGATGACGGCACCGCCGCCCGCGCGCTCCTGCGCCGCAATATCGAGCTGACACGGGCCATGGGCGTCACCGATGTCTGGCGCCGCGATGCCACCAAGATGGGCCCAAACCGCGGCCCGCGCTTCGACCTGGTATTCCTCGACCCGCCCTATGGCAAACGGCTGGGCGAAGCTGCCCTCGCCTCCTGCATCGCCGGCGGCTGGCTCGTCCCCGGCGCGGTCGTGGTCTGGGAAGACAGCACCCCGCCGCTGCCCCCCGAAGGCTTCACCCTGCTCGACCAGCGCAAATACGGCGAGACCACCATCACCCTGCTGAAAGCCTCCGAATGACTGACGCCGCCATGACCTTTGATGCCATTCTCTTCGACTGCGACGGCGTGCTGGTCGACAGCGAGCCGATGACCTTCACCCTGCTGGGCGAGGATCTGGCCCGCTTCGGCCTGCCCCTGTCGCACAGCGAGATGGAGCATCTGTTCATCGGCGGCACCATCGCCGGCGTCGGCCAGCGCGCCACGGAACTGGGTGCGCGCCTCCCCGAAGGCTGGGTCGCCGATTTCTACGAACGGCTCTATGCGAGGCTCGCCCTTGGCACCGACCTTGTGCCGGGCATCGAGGCCGTGCTGGACCGGCTCGACGCCGCCGGCCTGCCCTATGCCGTCGGCTCCAACGGCACCGGCCACAAGATGCAGGTGACGCTCGGCCAGCACCCCGGCCTCTGGGCGCGGCTGGAAGGGCGGATGTTCTCGGGCCAGGATCTCGGCTGCCCCAAGCCCGCCCCCGGCCTCTACCTCCACGCCGCCGCCGCCCTTGGCGCGGCCCCGTCCCGCTGCGCGGTGATCGAGGACAGTGCGACCGGGGCAAGGGCAGCGAAGGCGGCGGGCATGGCCTGCTTCGGCTACGCCGCCACCGGCAGCGGCGTGGCACTGGCGGCAGAGGGCGCGACGGTGTTCAGCTCGATGGCAGACCTGCCAGCGCTGCTGGGTATCTAAGGGTGCCCCCCCTCTCTTGCCCGGAATCAAGGCGCCTTGGCGCCGCCGGGCAGCGCCCGACCGCCCCCTCGGGCGGGCGCTCCTCAACGCCTGCGCCCAGAACACCGGGGAGAGATGCCGCACCATAAAGCGCCTAGAACTGGCGTCGCAGCGCCCGCCCGGCGGTCAGGCCCTACCCTCTGACAGACCACCGCTCGCTGCATAAACAGCCATATGAAAACCATACAGGTTCCATACGCTTTCCAGACGCTGCCTAAACCGGAATCGCGGTCGTCTGCTGCACCGTGCGCAGCGCAAAGGACGAATGCATCTGCGCCACCCCCGGCAACCGCGCCAGATGCTGCCGGTGGATGCGCGCAAAATCCTCGGTATCCTGCGCCACAACCTTCAACAGGTAATCCGCCGTGCCCGCCATCAGATGGCATTCCAGCACGTCGGGGATTTTTTTCACTTCGCGTTCAAAGGCTTCCAGAACCTCATCCGCCTGCCCCTGCAAGGTGATCTCGACAAACACCGTCGTCGGCCGCCCCAGCCTTCGGGCATTCAGCAGCGCCACATAGCTGCCGATGAACCCTTCCTCCTCCAGCCGCTGCACCCGCCGATGGCAAGCCGAGGGCGACAGGTTCACCCGCTCCGACAGCTCGGCATTGGTGATCCGCCCCTGTTTTTGCAGAACGGTCAAAATCCGCCGGTCCGTCGCGTCAAGATCCATATTCGTGCAACTTTCTGTCGGCTTTTGCCAGTTTCACCGAAGATTACGCGCAAGCGAGCCCCTGCACCACCCCTTCTTTTCAAAGCATCCACCCCTGACCTGCGCCAAACTTAACCTACAGTTAGTCAAGGTTACTCAGGGAGGAGAGACCATGAAGATCGGCTGCCCCAAGGAAATCAAACCCCAGGAATACCGCGTCGGCCTGACCCCGGATGCCGCCCGCGAGGCCAAGGCGCATGGCCATGAAATCGCAGTGCAATCCGGCGCCGGCCTCGGCGCGGGATTCGCCGATGACGACTACACCGCCGCCGGAGCCCGCATTCTGGACACCGCCGAAGAGATCTTCGCCTGGGCCGACCTCATCATAAAAGTTAAGGAACCCCAATCCGCCGAGCGTAAAATGCTCCGCGAAAACCAGGTCCTCTTCACCTATCTCCACCTCGCCCCCGACCCCGACCAGACCCGCGACCTGCTCGCCTCCGGCGTCACCGCCATCGCCTATGAAACCGTCACCGACCGCGCCGGCGGCCTGCCTCTGCTGGCCCCGATGTCCGAAGTCGCCGGCAAACTCGCCCCCCAGGTCGGCGCCTGGACGCTGCAAAAGGCCAATGGCGGCCGCGGCGTCCTGCTCGGCGGCGTCCCCGGCGTCGCCCCCGCCCGCGTCACGGTCATCGGCGGCGGTGTCGTCGGCACCCATGCCGCCCGCGTCGCCGCCGGGATGGGGGCCGCCGTCACCGTGCTCGACCGCTCGCTGCCGCGGCTGCGCTATCTGGATGATGTGTTCGGCGGCCAGTTCCGCACACTCTATGCCAGCGCCGCCGCCACCGCGGCCGAGGTCGCCGCCGCCGATCTGGTCATCGGCGCGGTGCTGGTCCCCGGCGCTGCCGCCCCGAAGCTGGTCACGCGCGAGCAGCTGAAGACCATGAAACCCGGCGCCGCGATCGTCGATGTCGCCATCGACCAAGGCGGCTGCTTCGAGACCTCGCGCGCCACCACCCACCAGGATCCGATCTACGAGGTCGACGGGATCCTGCATTACTGCGTCGCCAACATGCCCGGCGCCGTGGCCCGCACCTCGACCCTCGCGCTTGGCAACGCGACGATGCCGTTCCTGCTGGCGCTGGCGGGCAAAGGCTGGCGCCGCGCCTGCGAGGAGGATGAACACCTGCTCGCAGGGCTCAACACCCATGCCGGCCACCTGACCTATGCGGCGGTGGGCCGGGCGCTGGCCATCGACGTGCTCTCACCCCGGTTGGCGCTGAAGGCCTAAACAGGTCGCTCCCGGTGGGAGCGACCCCCGCCTCAGGCGGCGCGCGACTTCAGCAGGTCGCGGATCTCGGCCAGCAACTGCTCGGACGAGGGCGCGACCGGCTTGTCCTCCGGCGGCGCCTCCTCGGCCTTGCGTGCCGCGGTTTCCTTGACGCGGTTCACCAGCTTGACCAGCAGGAACACCACGAAGGCGACGATCAGGAAGTTGATCACCGCGGTCAGGAAGGCCCCGTAGGCAAAGACCGCCGCCCCCGCCTCGCGTGCGGCGGCAAGGCTGGCGAACTCGCCGTCGCCCAGGTTGACGAACAGGTTCGAGAAGTCGATCCCGCCGGTAATCACGCCGATGATCGGGTTGATCAGATCGGCCACCATCGAGCTGACGATCGCGGTGAACGACGCACCGATGATGATGCCCACCGCCATGTCCATGACATTGCCGCGGGCGATGAAGTCCCTGAACTCTTTCAACATTCTACTGTCCTCTGTTCTTGTCCCACCGGCAGCCGCCTTCCTTCATGTGCAGCTGCGCAGGTGAACGCTATCAGATTGCGCACCAAGAGGCGGGTTCTTTTCGCGCCGCCGCATCACTACGTTTACCGCCGATGCCGAGCCCCCACAGCCCCCGCACAGGAGCGCCCATGACCGACCTTTCCACCTTCCCGATCACCCGAAAATGGCCGCCGCGCGACCCTGCCGCGATCCAGCTTTACTCGCTGCCGACCCCGAACGGCGTGAAGATCTCGATCATGCTGGAGGAGACCGGCCTGCCCTATGACGCGCATCTTGTGTCCTTCGACAGCAAGGACCAGTTCAGCCCCGAATTCCTGTCGCTGAATCCCAACAACAAGATCCCCGCGATTCTCGACCCGATGGGGCCGGACGGCCAGCCGATGCCGCTGTTCGAAAGCGGCGCGATCCTGATCTATCTGGCCGAGAAGTCGGGGATGCTGCTGCCGACCGGCGCCGCGCGCTACGAAGTGCTGCAATGGCTGATGTTCCAGATGGGCGGCGTCGGGCCGATGTTCGGCCAATACGGCTTCTTCCACGCCTTCGCCGGGAAAGAGATCGAAGACCCCCGCCCCCGCCAGCGCTATGCTGATGAGGCCAAGCGGCTTCTGGGCGTGATGGAGCGGCAGCTGGAGAGGCGCGACTGGATCGCGGGTGACTATTCCATCGCCGATATCGCCATCGCCCCCTGGCTCTGGGGCGCGCGGAAATACTACAAGATGGATGCCGAGGTGGAGTGGGGCTCGCTGACCAATGTGCCCGCCTATCTGGACCGCTTCCTTGCTCGTCCGGCCGTTCAGCGGGGGCTGGAGCAGCCGCCGCGCTGACAGGTGGCGGCGCAGGGGCGCTGCCCCCAAGGACCTTGCGGCCCTCCCCCCCGGGATATTTGCGAAAGGCAAAGGGGCAGGATCGCACCTGCCCCTTCTTGCTGGCTAAAATATCCCACGGGGGTGCGGGGGTGTGAAACCCCCGCTGCCGCCCTCAGCCGCGCAGGCTGCCGCCGGTTGCCTTGGCCACCTTCTCGATGATCTTCGCCGACACCGCCGCGATCTCTTCCTCGGTCAGGGTGCGCGCCTGCGGTTGCAGGCGCACGGTGATCGCCAGCGATTTCTTGCCCGCGCCCATCTGCGCCTCGGCCTTCTCGCCCGCGAACTGGTCGAAGACCCGCACACTTTCGATCAGCGCCTTGTCGGCGCCTGCGGCGGCGTTGACGAGGGTCAGCGCCTCCACCCCGGCATCGACCACGAAGGCGAAGTCGCGGTCGACGGATTGCAGGTCCGACAGCACCAGCGCGGGGCGGGTCGGGGTCTTGGCTTTCGGGAAGGGCGCCGCCTCGAGGAACAGGGTGAAGGCCACCGCCGGGCCCTTCACATCCATCGCGCGCAGCACCTTGGGATGCACCTCGCCAAAGGCACACAGCACCTTCGGCCCAAGCGCCATCGCGCCGGACCGGCCGGGATGGCCCCAGCCCGGGCCCTTGCGGGTGATCTGCACCTTGGCGGGCGCGCCGATGGCCGACAGCACCGCCTCGGCATCGGCCTTGGCGTCGTAGATATCCACCGGGCGGCGGCTGGCGAAGGTGTCGCGCGGGGCGCTGGCGCCGATCAGCAGGCCGGCGGCTTGCAGATGCTGCTCTCCCGGTTCGCCGCCGTGGAAGGCGGGGCCGACCTCGAAGAGGGCGAGATCGGCAAAGCCGCGCGCCTGGTTGCGCGCCGCCGCGGCCAGCAGGCCGGGCAGCAGGTCGGGGCGCATATGGGTCATTTCCGACGAGATCGGGTTCTCGATCCGGGCCGCCTCCTCGCCCCCGCCGAACAGCTCGGCGCTGGCGCGGTCGATGAAGCTGTAGGTGACGCATTCGTTGTAGCCAAGCGCCGCCAGCATCCGCCGCGCGGCGCGCTCGCGCACTTGCATCGGCGTCAGGATCGTGCCCGGCACCCCGGCATCGCCGCGCAGCAGCGGCTTGCCGACCAGCTTGGTCAGCGAGGCGATGCGGGCGACTTCCTCGATCAGGTCCGCCTGCCCCAGCACATCGGGGCGCCAGCTTGGCGGGGTCGCCATGTCGCCCTCCAGCGTGAAGCCAAGCGCCTCCAGCGTGGCGCGCTGCTCGGCCTCGGGGATGTCCATCCCCACCAGGCTGACCACGCGGGCCGGGTCGAGCCGGTAGGCGCGGGTGGTATCCGGCGCGGCGCCCGCCACCACCACATCCGAAGCCTCGCCGCCGCACAGATCCAGGATCATCCGTGTCGCCAGCTCGATCCCGTCCGCGGTGAAGGCCGGGTCGATGCCGCGTTCAAAGCGGTAGCGGGCATCGGAGTTGATGCGCAGGGCCCGGCCGGTGGTGGCCGTCAGGATCGGGTCGAAGAACGCCGCTTCGAGGAACACCTCGGTGGTGGCTTCGGAACAGCCCGACGCCTCGCCCCCCATCACGCCGCCAAGGCTTTCCACCCCGGCATCGTCGGCGATCACGGTCATCCCCGGCCGCAGCGCGTAGGTCTTGCCGTCCAGCGCAAGAAGGCTCTCGCCCTCCAGCGCGGACCGCACCACCAGCCCGCCCTGCACCTTGCCCGCGTCGAAGACATGCAGCGGGCGGTTCAGGTCGAAGGTGAACAGGTTGGTGATATCCACCAGCGCCGAAATCGGCCGCAGCCCGATGGCGATCAGCCGGCGTTGCAGCCAGTCGGGGCTGGGGCCGTTGGTCACGCCGCGGATCACCCGGCCGACGAAATGCGGGCAGGCCGTGTCCGCCACTTCGGGCGCCAGCGTCACCGACACCGGGCAGGGGAAGGCCCCCGGCACCGGCACCACCTCCAGCGGCTTCAGCGTGCCAAGGCCGCGCGCCGCCAGATCGCGGGCGATGCCGCGCACGCCAAGCGCGTCGGGGCGGTTCGGGGTGACCTTGATATAGACCATCGGGTCGTTCAGCCCGGCATAGTCGATATAGCGCTGGCCGACCTGCGCATCCTCGGGCAGCTCGATGATGCCCTCATGATCGTCGCTGACCTCCAGCTCGCGGCCCGAGCACATCATGCCCTGGCTCTCGATGCCGCGGATCTTGCCGACCTGGATGGTGGTGTCGATCCCCGGCACATAGTCGCCGGGCTTGGCCACCACGACGCGGATCCCCGCCCGCGCATTCGGCGCGCCGCAGATGATCTGCCGTTCGCCCTCATCCGTCTGCACGGTGCAGACGCGCAGCTTGTCGGCATCGGGGTGCTTTTCGGCGGCGGTGATCAAGCCGATGGTGAAGCGGCCCAGCGTCTCCTCGGGGTTCTGCACCTCCTCGACCTCGAGGCCAAGATCGGTGAGCGCATAGAGGATCTCGTCGAGACTGGCGCTCGTGTCGAGATGGGATTTGAGCCAGGAGAGGGTGAATTTCATGGGTTCGTCCTTTTCAGGGCCTTCGATACCAGCGCATCCCACTCGTTGTCGGAAAAGCGTTCCCAGCCACAAGCCGGTTTATAGCGATCAGCGAATGCTTGAAGATCGCCAGCAGTCCCGCCAAAAGCAGCGCGCGCAGCGCGCTTTCCCTCATATACGCTTGAGTAGAGCATCTTGAGTTGAGAGTTGACTTGGAGCAGCTCTTGGGACTGACGTTCTGTCAGCACTGTGCTCCAACACAGTTCGCCAATGCCATCTTCCACAATTTCTCGGAATGCCAAGAGCGCAGAGATGACGCTCTCGTCAGATGAAATTCCAGCTTCGCGCATAGTTTCAAACTGAGGTAAGAGATCATCAATAGCGTGGAAGTTTTGGTACAAAATCTTGATCTGCGAGAGCCTCAACTTGCGCTCGGACCATCCCTTAAACTTGTCCAGCCATCCCATCTACCTGCTCAACCCCCCGAACACCGACGGCATGTCCAGCGCCGAAAACCCATAGTGCCGCAGCCAGCGCAAATCGCTCTCGAAGAACGCGCGCAGGTCCGGGATGCCGTATTTCAGCATGGCGATCCGGTCGATGCCCATGCCGAAGGCGAAGCCCTGCCACTCGGCCGGGTCCACTCCGGCGGCGGACAGCACCTTGGGGTGGACCATGCCCGATCCCAGGATCTCCATCCAGCTGTCGCCCTGGCCGATCTTCAGCTGGCCACCTTCCCAGGAACAGCGGATATCCACCTCGGCCGAGGGTTCGGTGAAGGGGAAATGGCTGGCGCGGAAGCGCAGCTCGACCTCGGGCACCTCGAAATAGGTGCGGCAGAATTCTTCCAGCACCCATTTGAGGTTGGCCATGCTGATGTCGCGGTCGATGGCGAGGCCCTCGACCTGATGGAACATCGGGGTATGGGTCTGGTCCATGTCCATGCGGTAGACGCGGCCGGGGGCGATCACCCGGATCGGCGCGCCCTGTGCGGCCATGGCGCGGATCTGCACCGGGCTGGTATGGGTGCGCAACACATGCGGCGGCCGGTTGTCACCGGCACCGCGGGCCATGAAGAAGGTGTCATGCTCCTGCCGCGCCGGATGCTCGGGCGGGATGTTCAGCGCGTCGAAGTTGAACCAGTCGCTTTCGATCTGCGGCCCCTCGGCCACGGCAAAGCCCATGTCGGCGAAGATCGCGGTCACTTCCTCGGTCACCTGGCTGACCGGGTGGATGGTGCCCATGCGGCGGGGGCGGCCCGGCAGGGTCACGTCCAGCCATTCGGCGCGCAGGCGCTCGTCCAGCGCGGCATCGGACAGCGCGGCCTTCTTGCCGCGCAGGGCTGCGTCAATCTCGTCCTTCAGCAGGTTCAGCGCGGCGCCGGTGGTCTGGCGCTGCTCGGGCGTCATCTGGCCAAGCTCGCGCATCTTCAGGCTGATCTCGCCCTTCTTGCCAAGGGCGGCAAGGCGCAGATCCTCGAGGGCTGCCTCATCCCCCGCGGCGGCGACGCCTTCGAGATACTTGCGCTTGAGAGCGTCCAACCCGTCCATGTTCCATCTCCGGCACTGTGCGGCGCTTTGCTAGCACAGAGGGGCGGGGATGCAAATGCGGGGAAAGGGGAAAACGCCCCGCCCGCGAAGGGCGGGGCGAAGCGCTCACTTCCAGATTTCGGTATCCACACCGCGCGCGATGGCGGGGTGCTGGCCGACATGGAACTTGGGCATGGAGCCCGCCTTGCGCTGGCGCAGGTAATCCGCGGTCAGCGCCGACACCGTGCCCGACAGTGCCACGATGGCGATCAGGTTGATGGTCGCCATCAGGCCCATCGAGGCATCGGCAAAGTCGAACACCGTCGCCACCGTCTGCAGCGAACCCCAGATCACCATCGCCAGCGCCGCGACCCGCAGCACGGTCAGGCCGGTGGTGTTGCCCTGCCCCAGGAACACCATCGCATTCTCGGCATAGGCATAGTTGCCGATGATCGAGGTGAAGGCGAAGAACAGGATGGCGATCGCCACGAACCAGCCGCCCGCGACGCCGAAGTGATGCACCAGCGCCTGCTGCGTCAGCGCGGTTCCGGTGATACCCGACCCCGGCTCCAGCACGCCCGACAGCAGGATCATCACCGCAGTGGCGGTGCAGACAAGGATGGTGTCGATGAACACCCCTAGCGCCTGCACGAAGCCCTGCGAGGACGGGTGATGCGGGTCCGGCATCGCCACGGCGGCGATGTTGGGGGCCGATCCCATGCCCGCCTCGTTCGAGAACAGGCCGCGCTTGATGCCGTTCAGCGCCGCGGCAGCAACGCCGCCCGCGATGCCGCCCGCGGCCTCGGTCAGGCCAAAGGCGCTGGCGAAGATCTCGGCAATGACGCCCGGCACGGCAGAGAGGTTGGTCAGCATCACCCAGATCGCCAGCAGCAGATAGGCGCCCGCCATGAACGGCACCACCACCTCGGCCACCGAGGCGATCTTGCGGATGCCGCCAAAGATGACCACGCCTGCGACCGTGGCGATGATCAGCCCGGCCAGCCATTTCGGCACCCCGAAGGCGCCCTGGAACGCATCCGCGATGGAGTTCGCCTGCACCGCATTGAACACGAGCCCGAAGGACAGGATCAGGCAGACCGAGAACACCGCCCCCAACCAGGGCAGGCCAAGGCCCTTGGAGATGTAGAAGGCCGGCCCGCCGCGATACATGCCGTTGGGGCCATGGGTCTTGTAGAGCTGCGCAAGACTGCTTTCGGCATAGGCGGTGGCCATCCCGACCAGCGCCACCATCCACATCCAGAAAATCGCCCCGGCCCCGCCAAGGTACAGCGCCACGGCCACCCCGGCGATGTTGCCGGTGCCGACGCGCGAGGCAAGGCTGATGGTCAGCGCCTGGAACGGGGTGATGCCGTTCTTGTCGGCCGAGCTCGATCCGGTCACGCAGCGGAACATCTCGATGAAATGGCGGAACTGCACGAAACCGAGCCGGACGGTGAAATAGGCGCCCACGGCCAGCAGGCCATAGATCAGGATATATCCCCAGAAGATGGTGTTCAGAAAGCCGATGAGTGCCGTCATGTGCTGTCCCTTCGCTGCACTGGCCATCTTTGCCGGTGGCCTGAGGGGAAGCGTGCATGGAAGGGACGACCGGCTCAACAGAATTTACATATCTGTCACACATGTTTTCGGAGCCCGCGCAACAAAAAGCCCCGCAGGCGGGCGCCAGCGGGGCTTTTCGATTCTCGTGACGGCGCAGGGCGCAGATCAGGCCGGGATGGCGGCCTTGGCTTGGGCTGCGATGGCGTTGAACGCCTCGGGCTCATGCACGGCCAGATCGGCGAGCACCTTGCGGTCCACTTCGATCCCGGCCAGAGCCAGACCGTTGATGAAGCGCGAATAGGTGAATTCCGGGTCGAACAGCCGCACGGCGGCGTTGATCCGCTGGATCCACAGCGCGCGGAAGTTGCGCTTGCGCACCTTGCGGTCGCGCGTGGCGTATTGCTGCGCCTTGTCGACGGCCTGGGTGGCGGTCCGGAAGTTGCGGCTGCGCGCGCTGTAATAGCCGGCGGCCTTCTTGATCACCTTGCGGTGACGGGCGTGGGTGACCACACCAGATTTAACGCGGGACATCTCTGTGGCTCCTTACCGGTCGTAGGGCATGTATTTCTTGACGATCTTCGCGTCGGACGCGGACAGGATCATGGTCCCGGTCACGTCACGGATGAATTTCGTCGAGCGTTTGATCATGCCATGCCGCTTGCCGGCCGGGCCTGCCTTCACTTTGCCAGATGCAGTGAAGGAGAACCGCTTTTTCGCAGCGGATTTCGTCTTCATCTTGGGCATTTCCATCTCCTCTTTCGAGTTTGGTTATCCGCGCGACTCGGCATGCCACTTCGGCCGGTCCCGCGTGTAGAGGGCGCCCTATAGACGGGGCCCGGGGCTGTGACAAGGGGAAAGCTGCAAAAATCCGCGGTCTGCCGCGTCAGCGGATCACCCGGGCGATCACATCCATCACCACATCCGGAATATCGCCGACCTCATATCCGCCGGGATTGGTCATCACTGCGTAGGTGATCAGCCCGCCCCCCAGGACGAAGGCCACGGCGGCGGCTCGGGGCGGGCGGCTGTCGGAAAAGGCACTGACCAGTGCCGGAATACCAAAGGCCACCAGCGCAAGCCCCACGACCAGCATAAGGTCACTGTCCATCACCCACCCCTGAACACGGGGCCGCCGCACATCGCGCCGGCCCCGCGCCCATCATTCGGGATCGGTGCGGAAAATCAATCGCTCATCACAGGGGGCGACACGCAGGATGTTGGTGGTGCCCTGCACGTTGAAGGGCACACCGGCAGTCACCAGGATCTGGTCGGTCTCGGTGGCAAAGCCTTCGGCGCGGGCGATGCGGGCGGCGCCGACGACGGCCATCTTGAAGCGGTCCACCGGCTCGCAATAGGCGCAATGCACGCCCCAGGTCAGGCACAGGCGGCGCAGCACCGATTGCACCGGGGTCAGGGCGATGATCGGAACCCGCGGCCGCTCGCGCGCCACAAGGTTCACCGTCTTTCCGCTTTGCGTGTAGCAGCAGATCGCCTTGATGTCGGTGGTCTCGGCCAGTTCGCGCGCCGCGGCGACGATGCCATCGGCCACGGTCTCGCGCACGGCGCGGCGGCTGGCCTCGATCACCTCGCGGTAGGTCGGATCGGTCTCGACCGAGCGGGCGACGTTGTCCATCGTCGCCACCGCCTCGATCGGGTAGCGCCCGGCCGCGGATTCCGCCGACAGCATCACCGCGTCGGCGCCCTCATAGATCGCCGCCGCCACGTCCGATACCTCGGCGCGCGTCGGCATCGGGCTTTCGATCATCGATTCCAGCATCTGCGTCGCGACGATCACCGGCTTGCCGGCCGCGCGGCACTTGCGCACCAGCCGCTTCTGGATCGGCGGCACGGTATAGACCGGAAGCTCCACCCCCAGATCGCCGCGCGCGACCATGATCCCGTCCGAGACCGCCAGGATCTCGTCGAACTTGTTCAGCGCCGCCGGTTTCTCGATCTTTGCAAGGATCGCCGAGCGCCCGCGCGCCAGCTCGCGCGCCTCGATCACATCCTCGGCGCGCTGCACGAAGGACAGCGCCAGCCAGTCGGCCCCAAGGTCGCAGACGAATTCCAGATCGGCGCGGTCCTTGTCCGACAGCGCCGCCAGCGGCAGCACCACGTCGGGCACGTTCACGCCCTTGCGGTTGGAGATGGTGCCGCCGATGGTGACGGTGCAGTTTGCGAAATCGGGCCCGCACTCCAGCACCTTCATCGCGATCTTGCCGTCATTGACCAGCAGCGTCGCGCCGGGCTGCAGCGCCTCGAAGATCTCGCGATGCGGCAGGCACACGCGGTGGCCATCGCCCGGCTCTTCATCGAGGTCAAAGCGGAAGGGCTGCCCCTCTTCCAGCTCGGCCGCGCCGCTGGCAAAGGTGCCAACCCGCAGCTTCGGCCCCTGAAGGTCGGCCAGCACGCCGATCGGACGGCCGGTATCGGCCTCGATCTGGCGGATGATGTCATAGCGCGCCTTTTGCTCGGCATGGGTGCCGTGGCTCATGTTCAGGCGGAACACGTCGGCCCCTGCCTCGAACAATGCGCGGATGGTCTGGTAATCGCTGGAGGCCGGCCCGAGGGTCGCCACGATCTTCACTTTACGAAGGCGTCTCATTCAGCCTCGTCCCCTGTCTTTTCTGCATTTTCCATGTGGGCCATACACCTTATGGCCCAGATTTGCTGCGCTCGCAACTGGCGCATGGCTCCGGGTTGGCCTAAACCGGGCAGAGCACAGGATCACGACGATGACCCATATCCCTTATGAAATCATTGGCGACGCCCGGCCCTCGCGCTGGCTGGTCACCTGTGACCACGCCACCAACACCGTTCCGGCCGAGGTTGGCGGCGGCAGCCTTGGCATTGCCCCGGCCGACATGGCGCGCCACATCGCCTATGACGTGGGCGCTGCGGGACTGAGCCGGCACCTCGCCGAACGGCTGGACGCCCCCGCGATCCTGTCCGATTTCTCGCGGCTGGTGATCGACCCGAACCGCGGCGAGGATGATCCGACGCTGCTGATGCGGCTTTATGACGGCACCATCATTCCTGCCAACCGCCAGGCCGATGCGGCCGAGCTGGAACGGCGGCTGGCGGCCTATCACCGGCCCTATCATGCCGCCTACGCAGCGCTTGCCGCCCGCCGCCCCGATACCGTGATCTGCGCGGTCCACAGCTTTACCCCACGGCTGAACGGCCGGGCGCCGCGGCCCTGGCAGGTCGGTGTCCTGCATTCGCATCTCGATGGCCGGCTGGCACGGCCGCTGATTGCGCGCCTTGCTGCCACCGGGATGTGTGTCGGCGACAACGAACCCTATCTGGGCCATCTCGACGGCGACGCCATCGACCGCCACGCGCTGCAACCCGGGCGGCTCAACGTGCTGATCGAGGTGCGCAACGACCTGATCGCCACCGAAGAGGGCCAGATCATTTGGGCCGATCTTCTGGCCCCGATCCTGCAAGCCAGCCTGGCCGATACCGGACTTTGAAATTTGGGCCTGTAAAGGAGCACACCATGGACGACGCCACCCGCACCGAGCTTGAAGCCGCCGCCTTCCGCGCCCTGCGCGCGCATCTGATGGAGGCTCGCCCCGAGGTTCAGAACATCGACCTGATGAACCTCGCCGGGTTCTGCCGCAACTGCCTGTCGCGCTGGTATCAGGAGGCGGCGAACGAGCGCGGCCTCGAGATGAGCAAGGATCAGGCGCGCGAGGTCTTCTATGGCATGCCGTATGCCGACTGGGTCGCCGCGAACCAGACCGAGGCGGACCCCGCAAAACAGGCCACCTTCGCAGAAGCGATCAAGGCGCATCAAGGCTAAGCGCGGCGGGCGCACCAACGCGCTGCCGCGCTATCGTTGCCCCGCCCGCAACAGTTGCCGCCCCCTGCGCCGACTGTCTGCCGCGCCACCCTTGATCAGGGCGGTCAGGATGTTTCGTCGCTTGACTCCCCGGCCGTCCCTCACAAACCCTTGATACACGGTTAACGGGTAAATGCCCGTCCTGTGCCACTTTTCCCGTCAGGGGGTCTGAATGCTCGGTCTTGAAGTCATGTCGCTGTTCTTGCTGGGCCTTCTGGGCGCGGCGCTTCCGGCTGCCGGGTCGGGGGATAAAGACGACGAGGACAAGTCCACAGACGACGGCGCCGAACCCGATGCCCCCGCGCCTGCGGCGGAGGATCCCGAGACAGAGGGCGAAGGCGCCTCGCTGCTGGACTATGCCGAGGCCGAGCCAGAGATGGCGGCGCCCACGATGGCGGTCGAGGAGGAGGCGCTGGACCCCTGGGAGCTGGAAGCCGAAGACGCCGACATCGAGGATGAGGCGGCAGACTGGGAGGCCGACAGCGAAGAGCCGGACGCCGCAGCCGATCTCGACGTTCTGGCCGCCGTCTCGCGCCTGACCGCGGCAAGCCCGACCGGGACCGACCCCGCCGCCGAAGACGCGGGCGCCGCGCAGACCGCCGAGGCCCCCGTGACCCCCGCCTCTCTTGCAGACATCCTCGGCCTCGACCTGCCGGACGAGACCGGGGCCGACCCCGAAGACGAGACGGGCAACCAGGACCCGCTCGCCGCGCTGGCGCCGTTCCTGGACAAGGTCGATCTGGATCCGCCGACCGACCCTGAAGACGACAGCAAGGACCCCGAGGCGGCACTGGCCGCGCTGGAGCCGATTCTGGCAGAGATCGGCTTTGACATTCCGGACGACACTGCCGACCCGGAGGGCGGCGACACAGCCTCTGATCCGCTCCCCGCGACCAGCGACACCGCGGTCGACACCGACACAGATGACCTTGCCGAGGACGAGGATGCCGCCCCGCAGGCGCCCGATGACCTGTCGGCCACCACCATCGTCGATTATCAGCCCGGCTCCGACCAGATCGAGATCACCATCTTCGCCCCCGCGCCGGATACGGCCGTGGATGTCGTGCTGCAACAGACGGCGGACGGAACCGGGACAGAGGTGCTGATCGACGGCAAGCTGCGCGCGATCCTGGATGGCGTGTTGCCCGGCGATGTGGATGCGAACGACCTCTACATCGAGTTCGCAGGGTAAGGGGCAGCGCCACTGCGCCGCCCCTGCACAATATCAGATCGCCGACTTGCGGCTTTCGTCCATATAGATCTCGCGCAGGCGCACCGCCACCTTGCCGGGCGCACCGGCGCCAATGGTGGCACCGTCGATCTCCACCACCGGCATCACGAAGGCGGAAGCGGAGGTGATGAACGCCTCGTCCGCCTCCTTTGCCTCGTCCACGGTAAAGCTGCGTTCCTCGACCTCCATCTGCGCCTCGCGGGCAAACCGCAGCACGGCGGCGCGGGTGATGCCGTGCAGGATCTCGGTACCCAGATGCCGGGTGATGATCTTGTTGCCCTTGACGATATAGGCGTTGTTCGAGGTGCCCTCGGTCACGAACCCATCCTCGACCATCCAGGCATCATCGACCCCGGCCTTCTTGGCCATCATCTTGCCCATCGACGGATACAGCAGCTGCACGGTCTTGATGTCGCGCCGGCCCCAGCGGATGTCGGGCACGGTGATGACCCTGATCCCCGTGCGCGCCGCCGGAGTGTCGGCCAGCCCGGGCTTGGCCTGCGTGAACAGCACGATGGAGGACGGCACCTTCGCCGGGTCGGGGAAGGCGAAGTCACGGTCGCCGGCTGACCCGCGGGTGATCTGCAGATAGACCATGCCATCGGTGATCGCATTCTTCTCCAGCAGCTCGCGGTGGATCGCCAGCAGTTCCTCCATCGTCACCGGGCAGGCCATGTCCAGCTCGGTCAGCGAGCGTTCCAGCCGCGCGGCATGGCCCGCGAAGTCCAGCAGCTTGCCGTCCAGCACGCTGGTCACCTCATAGACGCCATCCGCCATCAGGAAGCCCCGGTCGAAGATGGAGATCTTGGCGTCTTCCTCGGGCAGATAGCTGCCGTTCACATAGACGATGCGGCTCATTGCTCAGTCCCTCTTGTTGTGCCGAAATGCGGGTGCGGTCAGCCCCACAGCGCCGCGCTGGATGGGTGAACCCCGGCCTCGTCATAGCGCAGCACATTCTCGCGGTCTTCGGCCAGAAGCAGCGGCCCGTCAAGATCGGTGAAGCCCGCGCCCTGCGCCAGCAGCACTGCGGGCGCCATCGCCAGGCTGGAGCCGACCATGCAGCCCACCATCACCCCGTAGCCCTGCACCTGCGCCATGTTGCGCAGCGCCAGCGCCTCGGTCAGACCGCCGGTCTTGTCCAGCTTGATGTTGACGAAATCATACTTGCCCGCGATTTCAGCCAGCGAATGCCGGTCATGGCAGCTTTCGTCGGCGCAGACCGGCAGCGGGCGCTCGATCTCGGCCAGCATCTCGTCGGCGCCGGCGGGCAGCGGCTGTTCGACCAGCTTCACCCCCATGCGGATCAGATGCGGCGCCAGATCCTTGTAGATCTCGGTGGTCCAGCCCTCGTTCGCGTCCACGATGATCGGCGTGTCCGGCGCCCCGGCCCGCACCGCCGCCAGCCGCGCCATATCGTCGGGCGTGCCCAGCTTGATCTTCAGCAGCGGGCGATGCGCATTCTTCGCCGCCTGCGCCCGCATGGTCTCTGGCTCGGCCAGCGACAGGGTATAGGCGGTGGTCATCGGCCCCGGTGCGGGCAGGCCCATCAGGTCCCAGACCCGTTTGCCGGCCCGCTTCGCCTCCAGATCCCACAGCGCGCAATCCACCGCGTTGCGGGCCGCCCCGGCGGGCAGAAGGCCTTGCAGCTCATCGCGGGTGAAGGCCTCGGGCAGGCTGGCAATTTCATCCGCCACGCTCTCAAGGCTCTCGCCATAGCGGGCATAGGGCACGCATTCGCCCCAGCCGGCATGGCCCTCGTCGGTGATCCGCACCGTCAGGACCTTCGCCTCGGTCCGGCTGCCGCGGCTGATGGTGAAGACCTCGGCCAGGCGGAAGGTCTCGGGGGTGACGGTGATCTGCATGATAGCTCCTTGCTCGGCGCATGGGAGGGTTTGCGCCTTTTGCCGCGATCCTTCCGCGAAAGGCCGGGGGCCGCAACCCCCGGTATCGGCGGGGGTGGTTTCAATGGCGAAGGCCATCGCCTTCGCCACGCCGTGACCTCGCCATTTGCACCGGCCGGGCCCCCAAAGGGCCCGGCCAGCGCCCGCCCCGCCTTCGGCGGGCGCTTCTCGCCCGCCAGGTCGGGCGCTGCCCTCAGCCGGTCTCGTGCCGCCAATGGCTCTGGGTGACAGGTCCCGCACGGGCGGGGCGAGGCAGTGCCTCGCCTTTTTCCGCCCGAACCGAACCGGCTCCCCTCTCAGATCGCCGCCAGCGCGTCCACCAGCTTGGCCGCACCGAACCGGAACGGGTCGGTCGCCGGCAGCCCCAGCCGTGCCTCGACATCGGCCAGATAGGCCTTCGCCTCGGCTTCCGGCATGTGCTGGGTGTTGATCGCATAGCCCACCGCCACGCAGGCCGGGTTCGCCACCCGCGCCAGCAGCAGCGCGGCGTCGCGCACCTGTTCCAGCGTCGGCAGCGTATACTCCGGCAGACCCCGCATATGCGCCCGTGTCGGCTCGTGGCAGATCACCAGCGCATCGGGCTGCCCGCCATGGATCAGCGCCAGCGTCACGCCCGAATAGCTGACATGGAACAGGCTGCCCTGCCCCTCGATCAGATCCCAGTGGTCAGGATCGTTCGCCGGCGTCAGGTATTCGACCGACCCGGCCATGAAGTCGGCGATCACCGCATCCAGCGGCACCCCGTCGCCGGTGATCAGGATGCCGGTCTGCCCCGTCGCGCGGAAACTCGCCTTCATCCCGCGCGCGCGCATCTCCTTCTCGACGCACAGCGCGGTATACATCTTGCCGACCGAGCAATCGGTTCCCACGGCCAGCATCCGCTTGCCGGCGCGCTTCTTGCCATTGGCGATGGGGTATTCCACCTCGGGCACCCGCACGTCATGCAGCTTGCGCCCGAACCGCGCCGCAGCCTCGACCAGCACCGGCTCATCCCGCAGCAGGTTGTGCAGACCCGAGGCAAGATCGAAGCCTTCGGCCAGCGCATCGACCAGCACCTTGATCCAGGCACCCGAGATCACCCCGCCGCGGTTGGCAACGCCTACTACCAGCGTCTTGCAGCCGGCGGCCTTTGCCGCGGCAAGGTCCATGTCCGGCAAGCCCAGATCGGCCTTGCAGCCCTCCATCCGGAACTGGCCGATGGCGAATTCCGGGCGCCAGTCCTTGATGCCTTGCGCGACCTTCGCGGCCAGCTGGTCGGCGGCGTCGCCAAGGAACAGCAGATAGGGGGTCTCGATCATGGCCATATGCGCTCTCCATCCGTTCGTTGTGGGAGACACTAGACGTCCCCCCGGAAATGTCTTGGGGTTTTCGCCGCCCCGCAGCGGCCCCTGCGCAAGTTTCTGCGGCAGCGGCCGGCCTTTGCCGAAGATTTCGGCGCCGGGCGCTGCGGCGCCGCATTCCCGTGGCCCTTGCGCCGCAACTGCGAAAGCGGGTTGAATGCCTCCGCGCAACATTATACCCAATGCGCAGCCCGATTTGACACATCCTTGCGAAAGGCCCCGCATGAGCTTCCGCATCCAGCCCGCCGCCCCCGCCCGCCCGAACCGCTGCCAGCTGTTCGGCCCCGGCTCTCGCCCGGCGATCTTCGAGAAGATGGCTAGCGGCGCTGCCGATGTCATCAATCTCGACCTCGAGGATTCGGTTTCCCCGGCCGACAAGCCGCAGGCCCGCGCCAACATCATTCAGGCGATCAACGACATCGACTGGGGCACCAAGTATCTCAGCGTCCGCATCAACGGGCTAGACACCCCGTTCTGGTATCGCGACGTGGTCGAGATCCTGGAACAAGCGGGCGACCGGATCGACCAGATCATGATCCCCAAGGTTGGCTGCGC
Source organism: Frigidibacter albus (assembly GCF_009908165.1). Lineage (GTDB taxonomy): Bacteria > Pseudomonadota > Alphaproteobacteria > Rhodobacterales > Rhodobacteraceae > Frigidibacter > Frigidibacter albus. Next base: position 452,702 of record NZ_JAAAUC010000001.1, on the reverse strand, counting down.
CGCCGATGTCTATGCGGTGGACGCCCTGGTAACAGCCATCGAGCGCGCCAAGGGCCGCAAGAAGCCGATCAGCTTTGAGGCCATCATCGAATCGGCCGCCGGCATCGCCCATGTCGAAGAGATCGCCGCCTCCAGCCCGCGCCTGCAGGCGATGAGCCTTGGCGCCGCCGATTTCGCCGCCAGCATGGGGATGCAGACCACCGGCATCGGCGGCACCCAGGAAAATTACTACATGCTGCATGAGGGCGCGCGGCACTGGTCCGACCCCTGGCACTGGGCGCAGGCCGCCATCGTCGCAGCCTGCCGCACGCACGGGGTTCTGCCCGTCGATGGCCCCTTCGGCGACTTTTCCGATGATGAGGGTTTCCGGGCACAGGCCCGCCGCTCGGCCACGCTCGGCATGGTCGGAAAATGGGCGATCCACCCCAAGCAGGTCGCCATCGCCAACGAGGTGTTCACCCCCTCGGCCGAAGCCGTCGCCGAGGCGCGCGAGATCCTGGCCGCGATGGAGGCCGCCACCGCCCGCGGCGAAGGCGCAACCGTCTACAAGGGCCGGCTGGTCGATATCGCCAGCATCAAGCAGGCCGAGGTGATCGTGCGGCAATCCGAGATGATCGCCGGCTGAACCCCGAAAGGTGCGGGGCCCCTGCCCCGCACCTTTCCGCGCCTCAGAAGTCGAACCCGACCGAGGCGCTGTAGAGCGGCTCGTTCCCGAACCCGTCCACGGCGCCGCCTTCGACGAACATCCCGGCAAGGTTGTAGCGGGCGTTGAGGCCATACAGCTCTTCATTGCCGCCATCGAAGGCCACGTAGCTGGCCGTCAGGTCCAGCCGCTGGATCGGGCGCCACGTCGCCCACAGCTTGGTCGCATCGACCTCACCCGTCACCGCAAGGCTGCCCACGCCCAACTCGTCCAGCGCCTCGCCGAAATCGTCGGTGATAAGCTCGCCGAAGTCGATGGTGGTTTGCAGCCGCGAATGCTGCGCGCCAAGGTCGAACCACTCGGTCTGCAGGGCGATGCTGGCCGTGTAGAACTCGGCATCCCCGGCGCGGCTGTCGAGATACTCGCCGCCCGCGCCGAACACCATCAGCCCGGCCCGGACATTGCCCGCCGCCTGGATCACCGACGTGCCATCCTCGTCGTCATATTCGTGATAGCTGAGCCCAAGCCCGAAATTCTCGCCCGCCAGATCATAGCTGATCCCGTAGGGAATATCGCTGGAGGTCAGGTAATACAGCCCCGACACCCCGCGCCCGTCGATCAGGCCAAGGTCGATCACCTCGATCAGCCGGAACCCGCCCAGCTTTGGCGTCGAGACATACTTGTCCAGCGCGAAGCGCGGCACGCCGACGCCAACCACCCCCAGCCCGGTATCGAAGGTCGCCGCGCCATAGAAGGCGCTTTCGCCATCCGCCTCGGAAAACCCCTCGGCGCCCAACTCGACCCCGACCGGCAGGCCGAAGACGGTGCCGGTCGCGATGCCGATGTCGAAGTCCAGATAGGCCCCGGTCGCGTCCTCATCGCCAAAGCGCAGATGCTCCACCTCGACCCCGCCACGGGCATAGACACCCTCCTGCAGCGGCGTCAGGGCAGCTGCCGGCAACGCTGCCGCCATCCCGATTGCAAGGCCAAGCGCCAGCGATCGCATGCGCTGGCGCCGTGATGTTTCGGGCTGCATCGCTGCCTCCTTCCGATTTGGGCTTTTGCGGCTAACACACTTGGCAAACGATCAGTTCCATCACTTCCCTGTGCACATGCAGCATCCGGCGTTGCGGTTGCAAAGACAGGGCGGCGCGGGCATATATCGCTCGTCCCCCCGCTACCCGGAGAGCCCGCATGAACTATCTCGAATTCGAAAAGCCGCTGGCCGAGATCGAAGGCAAGGCCGAAGAGCTTCGGGCGCTGGCGCGCAAGAATGAAGAGATGGATGTGGAAAAAGAGGCCGCCGCGCTCGACCGCAAGGCCGACACGCTGTTGCGCGACCTCTACAAGGACCTGTCGCCCTGGCGCAAATGCCAGGTGGCGCGGCATCCCGACCGCCCGCATTGCAAGGACTATATCGAGGCGCTGTTCACCGAATACACGCCACTGGCCGGCGACCGCAACTTCGCTGACGACCATTCGGTGATGGGCGGCCTCGCCCGCTTCAACGACACCCCCGTCATGGTGATCGGCCACGAGAAGGGCAACGACACCAAGAGCCGGATCGAGCGCAATTTCGGCATGGCCCGCCCCGAAGGCTATCGCAAGGCGATCCGGCTGATGGACATGGCACATCGCTTCGGCCTGCCGGTGATCACGCTGGTCGATACCCCCGGCGCCTATCCCGGCAAGGGCGCGGAAGAGCGCGGCCAGTCCGAGGCCATCGCCCGCACCACCCAGAAATGCCTCGAACTCGGCGCCCCGCTGATCGCCGTGATCATCGGCGAGGGTGGATCGGGCGGCGCCGTCGCCTTCGCCACCGCCAACCGCATCGCCATGCTCGAGCATTCGATCTACTCGGTGATCTCGCCCGAGGGCTGTGCCAGCATCCTGTGGAAGGATGCCGAGAAGATGCGTGAGGCCGCCGAGGCGCTGCGCCTGACCGCGCAGGACCTGCTGAAGCTGGGCGTCATCGACCGCATCGTGAAGGAACCCGTCGGCGGCGCACAGCGCGGCGCGCGCGAGGCGATCGACGCGGTGGGCAAGGCGATCGAGGCCATGCTGAAAGAGCTGTCGGGCAAGAAGCCCGAGGCGCTGATCAAGGACCGCCGCCAGAAATTCCTGGATATGGGCAGCAAGGGGCTTGCAGCGTGATGCCGACCAATCCCTGGGCGCTCGTCCTCATTGCCGGCGTGCTGGAGGTTGGCTGGGCGCTTGGCCTCAAATGGTCCGATGGCTTCACCAAGCTGGTTCCAACCGCACTGACCATCATCGGCGCGCTGGCCAGCTTCTTCCTGCTGGCGCAGGCGATGAAGTCGCTGCCCGTCGGCACCGCCTATGCGGTCTGGACGGGCATCGGCGCGCTTGGCACAGCGACACTCGGCATGGCGCTGTTCGGAGAGCCGGCGACGCTGGTACGCATCGCCGGGGTCGCGCTGATCGTGTCAGGCATCATCGCGCTGAAACTGGCCTGACCGCGCCCATCCGCTCCAGATCGGCAGCCAGCAGCGCCGCGTTGCGCTGGTGGCTCTTGAACGCGAAGTCGAACAGGTCACCTGCCACCGGCACGATGCCCACCGCCCAGTCGATGACGGCATTCCCCGCCATCCGCACGATGGTGCGCCGCCGGGCGCCGGCCTGAACCGCCTCGGAGATCATCCAGCCCGACACGGCGAGGCCGACGGTATCGCCCACCCCCGGGATCAAGCCGATGAGGCCGTCTAGCCCGATGCGGTACGACGTACCCGGCAGCCGGTAGCGCGCATCCATCAGCCGCGCGACGCGGTGGATGCGGTCCAGCCGGGCCTGCTGCGGGTGGATCGGGGGGTGCTGAGGACTGTTCATCCCCAGCAGATGGGGATGCGCTCCGGCCGCATCAACCTACCACATCGTCTTGGCGGCGCGCCCCGGCCATTCGGCGTCATACGCCGCCCCGCCGACCGCGCCCGCCGTCATCGCCGCAAGGATCTGCCCCGGCGTCGGCAACCCGGCGCTTTCGTCAACGCCCGCCCACAGGCGCGAGCGCAGCAGGGCCCGGGCGCATTGGAAATACACCTCGTCCAGCGCGATCACCGTCACCGTTCGCGGCGCGCGGCCCTCGCGGCCGAAGCTGCCGCACAGGCCGGCATCCGCCGTCACCCGCGCCCGGCCGTTGACCCGGATCACGTTGACCGAGCCCGGGATCATGAACATCAGGCTCACCCGCCCGTCGCGGACGATGTTGCGCAGGCTGTCGATACGGTCATTCCCGCGCCAGTCGGGCAGCGCCAGCGTGCGGTCATCCAGCACCCGCACCACCGGGCCCTCATCGCCGCGCGGGCTGGCATCGGTACCCTCGGGCCCGACGGTGGACAGGATGCAGAAGCGCGAGCGTTCGATCCAGTCCCGGTATTCGGGGATCAGCCGGCCCGCGACCTTGGTGGTCGAGGATGGCTGCGGCACGCCATACTGCGCGGCCAGATCGTCCAGCGTGTCGATGAACTGCATCCAGGTGCCCTTTCAGCGCGGAAGATATCCCGCCTCGGCCATAAGCCGATCCGATGACGCCTCCACGACAGCCTCCAGCTCGGCCATGAACTCGGGCATCGGCTTGCCGGGCTCGATTGCCGGCAAGAACTCCACCACCGCCAGCCCCGGCTTGCGCAAGATGCCCCTGCGCGGCCAGAACAGGCCGACATTGGTGCCCGCCGGCACGCAGGGTTGCCCCAGCTGGCCGTAGAGGATCCCGGTGCCGGCCTTGTAGGGCATGTCGGCCCCCGGCGCGACGCGGGTGCCTTGCGGGTAGATGATCAGCTGCCCCGGCTCTGCCGCGCCGCTGCGGACATCGGCCAGCATCTGCGAGATCGCCTGCCCGCGCTTGCCGCGGTCCACCGGCACGCAGCCGATCTTCACCGCATACCAACCCAGGATCGGGGCGCGCAGCAGCTCTTTCTTCATGATGAACTTGGGCCGCGGCACCACGCTGACGATGAGGATGATGTCGAAGAAGCTCTGATGCTTCGACGCGATCAGCACCTCGCCGGTCGGCACTTCGCCCCGCACTTCCGAGTGCAGGCCCAGCATCCAGCGCGCGCTCCAGCGCACCCACCGGCACCAGCAATGCACCGCGTCAAAGGCCGCCTCGCGGCGGAACGGTACCTGCGGCGTGAACCACAGCGCCATCAGCGCCATCATCGGATAGATCTGCGCCACGAACAGCAAGGACCGAAGCCACTGCAGCGCAGCCATCACATCAGCCCCTTCAGCGCTCGCAGCGCCGCCGCGCGCGTGGCAGCAAAGGCCACGCCCGCCGCCATCAGCGGCAGCAGCAGCGGCCAGATCCATTCGCCGCCCTCGAAGCTGAGTCCGGTCAGGAAGCCCTCGCCATCATCCCCCGCCGGGATCAGCGCCACCGCGATCATCGCCAGCGCCGCCCCCACCGCCGCACCGCCCGCCGCGCGCAGGGTGAAGCGGCGCACGAAGGCCCGCGCGATATACACATCGCGCGCCCCCACCAGCCGCAGCACCCGGATCACCTGCCCGTTCGCCGCCAGCGCCGCCTGCGCCGCCAGCGTGATCATCGCCGCCATCGCCGCCCCGATCAGCAGCAGCGAACCGGTGGCCAGCAGCTTCATCCGCCCCGCCGCCGCCACCAGCGGCCGGCGCCAGCGGTCATGGTCATCCAGCACCGCGCCCGGCGCCTCGGCCTGCAGCCGCAGCCGCAACCCCTCGGCATCGAAGCCACCGCCGCCCTCGACCAGCTCGATCAGCGCCGGGATCGGCAGCGTCTCTACCGGCAGGTCCGGCCCGAACCACGGCGCCAGCAGCGCCTGTGTCTCCTCGGGCGGCAATTGCCGGGCCGAGGCGATGCCCGGCGTCGTCTCCAGCACGCCCATCACCGCCGTCACCTGCCGGTCGATCTGGTCCTGCGGCGCCGACACCCGGATCGTCGCCGACTGCGCCAGCGCATCCGACCAGCGATCCGACAGCCGCCCCGCGGCAAAGGACAGCGCCAGCGCGAACACCGCCAGAAACGCCATCGCCGCGGCGGCAAACACCGTCAGCCGCGCGGTAAAGCCCGAGGGCGGCACCACCCGGTCCGATTGCAGATCCGAAGCCAGGAAGGCGCGTGCCAGAACCAGATAACGCTTCACAGATCCGCCCCCGCCAGATGCAGCCGCCGGCCCTTGATCCGCAGCACCCGCGCCGCGACCTGCGCCTTGGCGCTGCGGATCAGGTTCATGTCATGGGTGGCGATCACGATGGTCTTGCCCATCCGGTTCAACTCGACCAGCAGCGTCAGCAATTTCAGCGACATCTCCCAATCGACGTTGCCCGTGGGCTCATCCGCCAGGATCACGTCGGGCGCCATGATCACCGCCCGCGCCAGCGCCGCCCGCTGCCGCTCACCGCCCGACAGCGCTGGCGGCAGGCTGTCCATCTGCGCCTTCAGGCCCACCCAGCCCAGCAGCTCCACCAGCTCGCGCGTGTCGATCTCACGGTCTGCTACCGTCAGCGGCAGCGCGACATTCTCGGCCAGCGACAGATGGTCCAGGAACTGGCAATCCTGATGCACCACGCCCACCCGTCGCCGCAGCAGCGCGATATCGTCGCGCGCCATCGAGCGGACATCATTGCCAAATGCCGTGACCTGCCCGGCCGAAGGCATCAGCTCGGCATAGAGCAGCTTCAGGAAGGTGGTCTTGCCCGCGCCCGACGGCCCGGTCAGGAAATGGAAGGAACCCGGCGCCAGCTTCAGCGACATTTCGGTCAGCAGCTCGCCGCTGCCATAGCCATAGCTGACATTCTCAAGCTCGATCACTGGTCTCTCCACCCCTCGGTGCCGTTTGCGGAAGTGCCGACAAATGCTTGGATAACCGCCATTTGCTTGCTACAACACTCCGAAGACGTTGACCAGAACGGCTGATTGCGCCGCGAGGCCCTGCCCGGGGAAACCCGCGAAAAGGCGCCGGCCGGCGGCATTGGCGGCAAACAGGGGCAGGTCGAGGAACATCAATGCGGCTGACATGCCCGAACTGCGCGGCGCAATACGAGGTCGATGACCGGGTGATCCCGGCCGCCGGGCGCGACGTGCAATGCTCCAATTGCGGCCAGGCCTGGTTCCAGCCCCCCGCGGGCGCCGAGTTCGCCGAAGCGCCGGAACCCGAGGCCGATCTGCCCTTCGAGGATGCCGCCTCCACGGCGCAACCCCTGCCCGAAGCCCCCGCCGACGCCGATGACATGCATGAGGCGGAAGACCCGGCCTGGCCCGATCTCGGCTCGGATCTCGACCTCTCCGGCAGCCCCGAGCTGTCGACCGAGGCCGAAGCCGCCCTCGCTGCTGCGCTGGATGACACGCCCGAGGCCACGCTTGCGGACGAGGCCGAGGATTGGCCCGCCGATGAATGGACCGAGGATCAGACATCGGTGCCGGCAGACACGGCGCCAGTTCCCGCCGAGATGCCCGCTGCCGGGCTCGCCGCCGCCGCGATGGCCGCAGCCCCCGCAAATCCCTCCCCCCGCCCCGAAGCCGAGCTGCGCCGGCGCAGCATCGACGAGGCCGTGCTGAGCGTGCTGCGCGAAGAGGCGGAACGCGAGGTCCGCGCCCGCCGCGGCGAAAATCCCGGGCTCGAGACCCAGGCCGAACTGCCGCTGGCACCTGCCGCCCCGCGCCGTGAACGGCCCGCGCCCCTTCCCGAAGCCGTCGAACCCGATGCCACCGAACGCGGCGCCACGCTGCGCGGCGAGGATCCCGAGCTGGAGGCGGAAATCGCCGCCGCCAACCGCCCGCCGCGGCGTGAACTGCTGCCGGATATCGAGGAAATCAACTCCACCCTGCGCGCCACATCCGAACGCGGCCGCGAGGCCGCAGCCGTGGACGCGCCCGAAACCCTGCGCCGCCGCCGTAGCGGCTTCCGCCTCGGCTTCGGCCTGTCGCTGGGGCTGGTGCTGGTGTTGCTCGGCGTCTATCTCAGCGCCCCGCGGATCAGCGCCCAGCTTCCGGGCGCGGCGCCCGCGCTGGCGGGATATGTCGGCGCCGTGGACCGCGGCCGCATCTGGCTGGACCGCACCGTCGCCACCCGGATCGAGGCGCTGTCCACCGCGGACTGACGCGCGCCCTAGAACCTGTCCAGCAGCCTGCGCAGATAGTCCAGCTCCAGCTCGGGCCGCTCCTGCTCGCCCGCGCGGCGGCGGATCTCGTCCAAGAGGTCGCGGGCGCGGCGATAGACATCCTCGCCCTGCAGCATGTTCTCATCCGATCCGCTGCGCCCGGCGCGGCCGATGGTCCGCCCCAGCGGGTCGCGGTCACCGCCGGCGCCCTCCTGTGCCTGCCGCTCTTCGCCGGGCCCGGGCTCACCGGGCTGGCGCTCGCCGCGTTCTTCGGCCAGCGCCTCGCCAAGGCTGCGCATCCCTTCGCGCAGCTCCTCGATCGCCTCGGCCTGCCGGTCGATGGCGCTGCCGGTGTCGCCCTCGCGCAGCGCGCGTTCCGCCTCGTCCATCGCACGGCCCGCCCGGTCCAGCGCGCCGCGGGCGGCATTGCCGCTCTCGGTACCTTGCCCCGGAAGCCCGCCCTGCTGGCGTTCCAGCTCATCGCGCAGCGCCTGCTGGCGGTCGGCAAGGCTGCCCTCGCCTTGGCCCTGCCCCTGCCCTTCGCCCTGCTCGCCCTCACCCGGCTGCTGGCCTTCACCCTGCTGGCCCTCGCCCGGCTGCTGGCCGCCCGGATTGAACTGCTCCTGCAGGTCGCGGAAGGTCTCGTCCGACAGTCCCTGCTGGTCGCGCAGCGTTTCCGCCAGATCCTGCATCGCCTGACCGCCGGGCATGTCGCCCTCGCCGCCCTCGCCTTGGGTCACGCGCATGTTCTGCATCATGCGGTTCAGCTGCTCCAGCAGCTCCTGCGCCTCGGCCATGCGGCCCTCTTCCATCAGGCGCTGGATCTCGTCCATCATCGCCTGCAACTGGTCGCCGGTGATCTGCTGGCCCTCGCCCTGCGCCATCTGATCCCCGGGCTGCTGCTCGCCCTGCTGCGCCAGCTGGCGGATATAGGCATCCGTCGCCTCGCGCAGCTCGTCCATCAGTTCGGCGATCTCCTCGGGCGAGGCGCCGTTGCGCATCGCCTCCGACAGTCGTTCCTGCGCCCGTTCCATCCGCTCCAGCGCATCCGACAGCCCGCCATCCTCGACCAGCACCGCAATTTCCCACAGCGCCTCGGCCAGCTCATCGCGCAAGCTGGGGTCCAGCGGGCCTTCGGCGATCCCTGCCTCCAGCCGCCGCATCGCCACGCGCAGCATCAGATAGGCGCGCTGGTTGCGGAAGAAGCCCTCGGGCCGGTGGCTGATGGTGCGAAGCACCTGCAGGGTCCGCGGCGCGTTCTCGGCCGACCACAGCAGGTCGCGCCGCATCTCGATCACGGCAGCGGCCAGCGGGTCGAAGAACCGCCGCCCCGGCAGCGGCAGCTCGCGGGTCTCGGACTGCCCGGTCTGGCCAAGGCCGTCCTCCACCGTCAGCGACAGCTTGACCGGAAGGTTCGCCCAGGGGTGCTTGGAGGCATTCTCGATCAGCAGCTCGGTGAACTCCGCCCGGTTGCCAGAGATCGGCAGCGGCAGGTCCAGCACATGCGGCTCGCGCGGTTCGGGCTCGGTCGCAAGGCCAAAGCGGCGGTCCACCTTCTCGATGTCCAGCACGAACTCCGCCTGCCCCGCGGCGATCTGGAAATCGTCACGCGCACTGAACGGCTGGGTCATCTCGCCATCCGCCTCGCGCTCGATATCCCCCGCAAAGGTCACGCTTGGCGCGGCATCGGGCAGCACCGTCACCGCAATCTCGCGCCCGCCCGGTCCGTCGATACGCACGGTCCCGGTCTGCGCGGCGGCGAATTCGGCCGATCGGGGGCCGTCCTCGGCCGGCTCCGCCACTGGCGCCTCGCCCGCCGAAATCGTCTCGTCCAGCGCAATGGCCCCGGCAGAGCCGTAGAAGCGGAAGGTAAACAGGCTGCCCTCGGGCACTTCCAGCGTCGCCGCCTCGATGGCGTTGAGGTAGAGGCTCGGCCGTCCGGTATAGGCGGGGGGTTCCACCCAGCCCTCCCAGCTTGGCCCGGCGGCGGCCTGCGCGGGCGTGCCGCCCGCCGCGATGGTGGCAACCTCGCCCACCCGTCCCGGCGCGCCGAAGATCAGCGCCATCACGAATCCGGTCAGCGCGACATAACGCAGGCCAAAGCGGTCCCGCGAGGCCAGCCGCAGATCGGGCGCCGCCGCCCGTGCCGCGGCCGCCCGCGCCGCCATCCGCTGCAGATGCGCGCGCCAGACGGCGGCCGAGGCGGCGTCGCCAGCCCCAAGCGCCTGCGCATCGGTCAGCGCTGCCAGCGGATGCCCGGGCAAGGTGCCGTCCAGCCGCGCCATCGCCTCGGCGCGCGAGGGCCAGCGGAAGCGCCGCAGCCCCAGCACCAGCGCGGCCAGCAGAGCAACGGCCAAGGCCAAGGCCAGCCCCCACAGCGCGCCTTGCGTCAGGTGATCCTGCACGCCGAACGCGAGCGCCGCGGCGACAGCCAGCAGCAGCGTCGAGACCGGCCAGAAGCAGCGCGCCAGCCGTTCTGCAGCCATTGCAGCGCGGGTCAGCCGCAAGGGCCGGGCGATGCGCGCCAGCGCCTGCGCGGTGATCGTGTTTGGGTCGGTCATGCCGGGTGTCGGTCCGCGTCCGGGGCCGAATGCGCAGGATTGCGCGTCACAGCCATTCGGGGATGGTATCGCGGTTGAGGATTTCGTCAAACGTCGGGCGGGCCCTTATGACGGCGAAGTGATCCCCGCGGACCAGAACCTCGGGCACCAGCGGGCGGGTGTTGTATTCGCTGGCCATCACCGCGCCATATGCCCCGGCCGAGCGGAAGGCGACCAGATCCCCCGCCGCCAGCGCTGGCAGGTGGCGCGCCTTGGCGAAGGTATCCCCGGTCTCGCAGACCGGGCCCACCACGTCGAAGGGCTGCGCCGCCGCGCCTGCCGCCGGCTCCACCACCGGCACGATATCATGATGCGCGCCATACATCGACGGGCGCACCAGATCGTTCATCGCCGCATCGAGGATCAGGAAATCCCGCCCCTCCCCCGCCTTCACATAGATCACGCCCGACACCAGCAGCCCGGCATTGCCCGAAATCAGCCGCCCCGGCTCGATCTCGATCTCGCAGCCGAGGTCCCCCACCGTCCGCTTGATCAGCGCGCCATACTCCACCGGCAGCGGCGGCGCCTCGTTCGAGCGGGTGTAGGGAATCCCCAGCCCCCCGCCCAGATCCAGCCGCCGGATGTCATGCCCGTCGGCCCGCAGCGCCCGCGTCAGGTCCGCGACCTTCAGATAGGCCTGCTCGAACGGCGCCAGATCGGTCAGCTGGCTGCCGATATGCACATCGACGGCGCAGACATCTATCCCCGGCAGCCGCGCCGCCAAGGCATAAACCTCGCGCGCCTTGGCAATCGGGATGCCGAACTTGTTCTCGCTCTTGCCGGTCGCGATCTTCTCATGGGTCTTCGCATCGACGTCCGGGTTCACCCGCAGCGCGATCGGCGCGACAACCCCCATCCCCGCCGCGATCTCGGACAGCGCCAGCAACTCCGGCTCCGACTCCACGTTGAACTGCCGGATGCCGCCCTCCAGCGCCAGCCGCATCTCAGCTTTCGTCTTCCCCACGCCCGAGAACACGATCCGCCCGCCCGGCACGCCCGCCGCCTTCGCGCGCAGGTATTCGCCGCCCGAGACGACATCCATCCCCGCGCCCAGATCCCCCAGCACCTTCAGCACCGCGACATTGCTGTTCGACTTGACCGCAAAGCACACGAGATGCGGCAGCGGGTCCAGCGCCTCGGTAAACAGCCGGTAGTGCCGCTCCAGCGTGGCGGTGGAGTACACGTAGAACGGCGTGCCCACCGCCGCGGCGATCTCGGGGATCGCCACATCCTCGGCATGGAGGATGCCGGAACGATACAGGAAATGGTCCATCAGCTCACCCGTCCGCTGCGCAGGAAAAGATAAAGCGGCAAGCCGCAGGACACCCCGATGCAGACCGTCGCCGGCAGTGCCAGAAGCGCGATCCAGTTGCGCCGCACCCAGATCTCGGCCAACGCCCAGACGATCAGCGCAATCGCGGCGATCATCAGGTCCCAGACCATGCCGGTGGTGGCCGCATTCACGAACCAGGCGTCGATCATGCCGCCAAGGCTCCAGCCATTGGCCGACAGCCAGTCGAGGTAATGGCGCATCGGCAGCACCGTGCCGGCGATGGCGAGCGCAAGATAGGTCAGACGCAGCAAGGACATGGCCGGGGCACCTGCAGGGGGTTATGGGTCGGGTCTAAAGCATCGGCCGGTGCAAGGAAAGCGGGGTGCGCGTGGGAAAGCAGTCTGGGCTTGAGAGCCTTCCTTCCTTGCCCGGAACAAGGCGCTTCAGCGCCGCCGGGCAGCGCCCGTCCGCCCCCCTCGGGCGGGCGCTCGGCAACGCCTGCGCCTAGAACGCCGGTGGAGGTGGGCCGCACCATAAAGCGCCTAGAACGAGCGTCGCTGCGCCCACCCGGCGGACGGGCGCAGCCCTCTGACTGCGCCTCACATCCGCCCCGTCACCCCGAACTGCGCCGTTCCGCTCACCGTCACCCCCGGCGCATCGCCCGAAGGCGCCACCGGCGGCCCATCGGCCCCGCATGCCGCCAGCGCCAGCAGCGCCAGAACAACCATCCGTGTCATCGCACCTCTCCCAGCCGCTCGCGCCACCGCGCCACCTGCGCGCGCACCTGATCGGGCGCGGTCCCACCATAGCTTTGCCGGCTGGCGACCGAGTTGTGAACCCCCAGCACCGAATAGACCTGCTGGTCGATCCCGGCATGGGCCGACTGCATCTCGGCCAGCGTCAGCTCCGGCAGGTCACAACCTTTGCCCTCGGCCAGCGCCACCAGCGCGCCGGTGACGTGATGCGCCTCGCGGAACGGCAGGCCCAGCTCGCGCACCAGCCAGTCGGCCAGATCGGTCGCCGTCGAAAAGCCGCTCGCCGCCGCCTTCTCGAGGTTCTCGACCCGCGCCGTCATGTCGCGCACCATCCCCTCCATCGCCGCCAGCGCCAGCATCAGCGTATCGGCGGCGTCGAAGACCTGTTCCTTGTCTTCCTGCATGTCCTTGGAATAGGCCAGCGGCAGCCCCTTCATCACCGTGAACAGCGCCACCGTCGCCCCCAGAATCCGGCCGATCTTGGCGCGGATCAGCTCTGCCGCATCGGGATTCTTCTTCTGCGGCATGATCGACGACCCGGTGGAAAACCTGTCCGACAGCGCCACGAAGCGGAACTGCGCCGAGGACCAGATCACCAGCTCCTCCGCAAACCGGCTCAGGTGCATCGCGCAGATGGAAGACGCCGCCAGAAACTCCAGCGCGAAATCCCGGTCGCTGACCGCATCGAGGCTGTTGGCCATCGGCCGGTCGAAACCAAGCGCCTCGGCCGTCATGTGCCGGTCGATGGGGAACGAGGTGCCGGCCAGCGCCGCCGCCCCCAAGGGGCTCTCGTTCATCCGCGCGCGGGCATCGGCAAAGCGGCTCATGTCTCGCCCGAACATCTCGACATAGGCCATCATGTGATGCCCCCATGTCACCGGCTGCGCTGTCTGCAGATGGGTGAAGCCCGGCATCACCCAGGCGGCGCCAACCTCTGCCTGCCCCAGCAGCGCGCCGATCAGCGCCTGAAGGCCCTGCCCCGCCGCATCGCATTGCTCGCGCACCCACAGCCGGAAATCGGTCGCCACCTGATCGTTGCGGCTGCGCGCCGTGTGCAGCCGCCCGGCAGGCTCGCCGATGATCTCCTTCAGCCGCGCCTCCACGTTCATGTGGATGTCTTCCAGCGCCACCCGGAACGGGAACTCCCCGCCCTCGATCTCTGACAAGACCGTGAGCAGGCCTTCCCGGATCGCCGCCGCATCGCTATCGGTGACGATGCCCGTGGCTGCCAACATGGCGGCATGGGCCCGGCTGCCGCGGATATCCTGCGCGTAAAGCCGCTTGTCGAACGAGATAGAGGCGTTGATCGCCTCCATGATCGCGTCCGGCCCTGCGGCGAAACGCCCGCCCCACATCTGGTTGGAGGGCTGGTTATCCTTGGCGCTGTCGGTCATGTCGGTCCTGTCCCCGGCCCCCGAAGGAGGCAAAATGCGTCTGATCCGTTCCGCCGTCCTCTACACGGCCCTTGTGCTTGGTGCAAATGCCGCAGCCCTTGCGATTGGCGCGAATCCCGCATTCGCCGCGCCCGACCTTGCGCCCTTCCTGCAGGGCGACATGCGCAAGCTGGTGCTGGCGAACGAACCCGCCGCGCCGCTGGACGCCGTGGTGATCGACGAAGCCGATGCCGAGGTGCCGCTGGCCGACTACCGCGGCAAATACGTGCTGCTGAACTTCTGGGCCACATGGTGCGCCCCCTGCCGGGCCGAGATGCCGGCGCTCGACCGGCTGCAGGCAGAGCTTGGCGGGGATCGTTTCGCCGTCGTCACCATCGCCACCGGCCGCAACCCGGTGCCCGCGATCAAGGATTTCTTCGCGGATGAGGAGATCACCCAGCTGCCGATGCTGCGCGACCCCAAGCAGGCGCTCGCCCGGCAGATGGCCGTGCTCGGCCTGCCGGTCACCGTGATCCTCGATCCCGAGGGGCGCGAGATCGCGCGGATGCAGGGCGACGCGCATTGGGACGGGCCAGAGGCCAAGGCGCTGATCGGCGCGCTGATCGCCACTGAGGAGTAAGGGGTCGGGCCCGTCCGGAAAATCGTATGTATGGTTGCCATATGGTTTCCATACGCTTTCCAGATCAGCCCAGCCGGAACCCCGCCCCCATATCTAGGACCCGCTCATGGCAGCGGCAGGTCACGATATGGTCGTTCACCATCCCCGTCGCCTGCATGAAGGCATAGACAATCGTCGGCCCGCAAAAGCGAAACCCAGCCTTTTTCAACGCCTTGGACATCGCTTCTGCCTCGGCTGTCGTCGTCGGAACCTCGCCCATCGTCGCCCGCCGCGGCTGCAGGGGCGCGCCGCCGACAAAGCCCCACAGGAACGGCGCAAACCCCTGTTCCTGCTCGATTTTCAGGTAAGCCCGCGCATTCCCGATCGTCGCCTCGATCTTCCCCCGATGCCGCACGATCCCCGGATTTGCCAGCAGCCGCAGCACATCCTGCTCGCCCCACCCGGCGATGACTTGCGGATCAAACCCCTGAAAAGCATCGCGAAATCCGTCCCGCTTCCGCAGGATGGTGATCCAGGCCAGCCCGGCCTGAAACCCGTCCAGCACCAACTTCTCCCACAGCGCCCGCCCGTCCGGCTCCGGCACGCCCCATTCCTCGTCATGATACGCGACATAGAGCGGATCGCTCCCGCACCAGCTACATCTTGTGTCGTCCATCCGGTCCTCCGCCTCTTCACCCCATCTTAACCCGCCCGGCCCGATAAATCCCGCGTGGTGACGGAGGGTTCGATGCGCAGACCGGATGACATGCAGGCCCTCGATGTGCCAGCCGAGTTGCAAAGCCCGCTGGCCTTCGCCGTGGCCGAGCGCAAGCGCAGCACCATCGAGATGGTGCGCACCGCCATCGACCGTCAAGATGTTGTGCTGGCCTTCCAGCCCGTTGTTCAGGGCGCAAAGCCAGGTACCGTCGCCTTCTACGAAGGGTTGATCCGTGTGCTGGATGAAACCGGCCGGGTGATTCCCGCCGCCGATTTCATCGAAACCGTCGAAACCTCGCCCCTTGGCCGCAAGATCGACTGTCTGGCGCTGGAAATGGGCCTGATCGCGCTGGCGGAAAACCCTGCGCTACGGCTCGCCATCAACCTCTCTGCCCGCTCCATCGGCTATCCGCACTGGATGCAGGTGCTGACCGACGGGCTGCGCACCGACCCCACGGCCGGCGAGCGGCTGATTCTGGAGATCACCGAATCCTCGGCGATGATGCTGCCGGACCTCGTTTGCGCCTTCATGCATGACCAGCAATGCAGGGGCATCTCCTTTGCCCTCGATGACTTCGGCGCCGGTCACACCTCGTTCCGCTATCTGCGCGAGTTCTACTTCGACCTCGTGAAGATCGACGGACAGTTCATCCGTGGCATCGCCGACAACCCGGACAACCAGGTCCTGACCGAGGCGCTGCTGTCGATCTCACGGCATTTCGACATGTTCACCGTCGCCGAGGCCGTCGAAACCGCCGAGGATGCCGCCTATCTTCAGGGCATCGGCTTCGACTGCCTGCAGGGCTATTACTTCGGCGCGCCGACGATCCAGCCGCCCTGGCGCTCTCCGGCACCGCAGAGGCTGCTGCAAGCCGGATGAGGGGCCCGTGCCAACCTGTCGCGGGCTCTGGGCGCATGGCGAGGTTGCAGCGCCGACCCCGCCATTGCGCTTGACCCAAGGTTTCCTTAGGTCATTCTGCGACACAGCGTCGGGAGGGCGCTTCCGGGTCCCTCCTGCACCATTTCCGTGCCAAGGGAGAGGACCCTCATGACCAATGTCGTAATCGTTTCGGCGGCCCGCACGGCCGTTGGCAGTTTCAATGGGGCCTTTGCCGCCACGCCGGCCCATGACCTCGGCGCCGCCGTGCTGGAGGCCGTGGTCGCGCGCGCCGGGATCGAGAAATCCGATGTCTCGGAAACCATCCTCGGCCAGGTGCTGACCGCTGGCCAAGGCCAGAACCCCGCCCGCCAGGCGCATGTCAATGCCGGCCTGCCCAAGGAAAGCGCCGCCTGGTCAATCAACCAGGTCTGCGGCTCGGGCCTGCGCGCCGTCGCGCTCGGCGCGCAGCATGTGATGCTGGGCGATGCCGCCATCGTCGCCGCCGGCGGGCAGGAGAACATGTCGCTCTCGCCCCACGTCGCGCATCTGCGCCAAGGCTACAAGATGGGCGACGTGTCCTTCATCGACTCGATGATCCGCGACGGGCTCTGGGATGCGTTCAACGGCTACCACATGGGCCAGACCGCCGAGAACGTGGCGAACCAGTGGCAGATCAGCCGCGAGATGCAGGACGAATTCGCCGTCGCCAGCCAGAACAAGGCCGAGGCGGCGCAGAAGGCCGGCAAGTTCGCCGATGAGATCATCGCCTTCACCATCAAGACCCGCAAGGGCGAGACGGTGGTGGATGCCGACGAATACATCCGCGCCGGCGCCACGCTCGACTCGATGACCAAGCTGCGCCCGGCCTTCACCAAGGACGGCACCGTCACCGCCGGCAACGCCTCGGGCCTCAACGACGGCGCCGCCGCCGTGATCCTGATGTCCGAGGATGAGGCCGCCAGGCGCGGGCTGACCCCGCTGGCGCGCATCGCCTCCTATGCCACTGCCGGGCTCGATCCGTCGATCATGGGCGTCGGGCCGATCCATGCCAGCCGCAAGGCGCTGGAAAAGGCCGGCTGGAAGGCCACCGACCTCGATCTGGTCGAGGCGAACGAGGCCTTTGCGGCGCAGGCCTGCGCCGTGAACAAGGACATGGGCTGGAACCCCGAGGTGGTGAACGTCAATGGCGGCGCCATCGCCATCGGCCACCCGATCGGCGCCTCGGGCGCGCGGATCCTCAACACGCTGCTCTTCGAGATGAAGCGCCGCGGGGCCAAGAAGGGCCTTGCCACGCTGTGCATCGGCGGCGGCATGGGCGTTGCGATGTGCATCGAAGGTCTGTGAAACTTTGTGATTTCAGCGCGCAATAATATTGCGCGCTGAAATCATTTTAGGTAACAGAGTTTCAATACATTTCCACGAGGGAGGAATCATGTCCAAAGTAGCACTCGTCACCGGCGGCACCCGGGGCATTGGCGCGGCGATCTCGCTGGCGCTTCAGGCGGCCGGTTACAAGGTCGCGGCAAACTATGCCGGCAATGACGAAGCCGCGGCGAAATTCACCGAAGAGACCGGCATCCCGGCCTATAAATGGTCGGTCGCCGATTACGACGCCTGCGCCGAGGGCATCGCACGGGTCGAGGCCGATCTGGGCCCCGTCGATGTGCTGGTTAACAATGCCGGCATCACCCGCGATTCGATGTTCCACAAGATGACCCGCCAGATGTGGCAGGAGGTGATGGACACCAACCTGTCGGGCCTGTTCAACATGACCCACCCGCTCTGGCCGGGGATGCGCGACCGCAAGTTCGGCCGCGTCATCAACATCTCGTCGATCAACGGCCAGAAAGGCCAGGCCGGGCAAGCCAACTACTCGGCGGCGAAGGCAGGCGATCTGGGCTTCACCAAGGCGCTGGCGCAAGAGGGCGCGCGCGCCGGGATTACCGTCAACGCGATCTGCCCGGGCTATATCGGCACGGAAATGGTGATGGCGGTGCCGGAAAAGGTGCGTGAGAGCATCATCGCGCAGATCCCGGTCGGCCGTCTGGGCGCGCCCGAGGAAATCGCGCGCTGCGTGGTGTTCCTTGCGGGCGACGATGCCGGCTTCATCACCGGCGCGACGATCAGCGCCAATGGCGGGCAGTACTTCGTCTGATTGCTTGCGAACGCTATGGGGCCGGCCCTGCGGGGCCGGCCCTTTCGCATTTTGGGGGCTTGCTTGCGGCAACGCAGCGCGGATGATGCGCGGGCATCCAGGAGCCCGCCATGACCCGCACCCGCGCCACCGCCTTCGGTTTCATCGCCATCCTGCTGTGGTCGCTGCTGGCGCTGTTCACCGTCGGCTCGGCCCCTGTGCCACCGCTGCTGCTGAACGCGCTGACCTTTGCTGTGGGCGGGGCGCTCGGGCTGGTCTGGGTGGCGCGCAGCGGCGGGTTCGGGCAGCTGCGGCGGGTGTCCTGGAAGGTCTATGCCTTCGGGACTGCCGGGCTTTTCGGCTATCACCTGTTGTATTTCTCGGCCCTGCGCATGGCACCGGCGGCCGAGGCGGGGCTGATCGCCTATCTCTGGCCGCTGCTGATCGTGCTGTTCTCGGGCCTGCTGCCGGGGGAAAGGCTAACCGGTTTGCACATCCTAGGCGCGACCGTCGCATTCGCCGGGGCGGCGCTGATCGTCGGCGGACGGCTCGTCGAGGGTGGCGTCACGTTGACAGAAACGGCGCTGGCCGGCTATGGCCTCGCTTTCCTCTGCGCCCTGACATGGGCGACCTACTCCGTGCTCTCGCGCCGACTGGGCGAGGTGCCCACCGCATCGGTCGCGGTGTTCTGTCTCGCCACGGCGGTGCTGTCCGCCGTGGCGCATGTGCTTACCGAAGCGACCGTCTGGCCGCAAAGCGGGGTGGGCTGGCTGTCGGTTCTGGCCCTCGGCCTCGGCCCTGTGGGACTCGCCTTCTACGTCTGGGATATTGGCGTGAAGAAAGGCGATATCCAAGTCCTCGGCACCGCATCCTATGCGGCGCCGCTGCTGTCGACGCTGGCCCTCGTGCTGGCGGGACAGGCGCAGGCGGACCTGCGGCTGCTGCTGGCGGCGGGGCTGGTTGCGGGGGGTGCGGCGCTGGCCGCCTGGGCCAGCGCGCGGGCTAAGTGATTGATATCCGTGCGATCAGGCCTGCGACAGGCGGCCGATCTCTTCCTTGATGCGAAGTTTCTTCTTCTTCATCTCGGCGATCATCAGATCATCGGTGGCCGGACTGCGCTGTGCGCTTTCCACCTGATCCGAAAGATGCTGATGCTTCTTGCGAAGTTCCGTCAGGTGCGAACTGAGAGTCATGGTCGTCTCCTTCTCCTGTTGAACCAGTCATAATTCCATCACACAACCTGAGTCGTGTCACGCGCCACGATGACCCACCCGGCGAATTCCAGTGTCGCCTGCCAATTCTTGCCGAAGTGCTAATCGCTGCGCAGCGATGCCCCGCCGCCTGCCCGAATTTCCAGCGCCGCCCCCTTGCGCAGGATCGCCGCCGCCATATCGGAATGGTTCTCGCGGTCGCCATCATGCGCTGCGCCGTCGTGCAGGACCAGCGGCGGTGCGAGCGTGAAGCGCCCGCGTCCGCCCTTGCGCGCCTGCACGATCACCCGCCCCGCCGGCCTCCCGATCCGCGCCACCAAGGGCAGCGCGGTGATGCTGCCGGTCCTGGCAGACAGGGCGACCAGCAGGTCTGGCAAGCGGTGCGCCTCCTGGATGATCGTCAGCCAGCCGCCCGGATGCAGCCGCCGCAACCCGGCCGCAACCCAGTCCGCCAAGGGGGTCGCCTCGCGCTGTGCCGTCTCGCGCCCCGGATCGGCGCAGGCGGTGCCGCCCCCCGCCGGATAGAAGGGCGGGTTGGCGATGACATGGTCGAAGCAGCGCGCCCGCAAAAGGGCGGGCATGGCGGCCAGATCCCCCTCCAGCACCTCCAGCGGCAGGCCATTGCGCGCGGCATTCTGGCGCGCCAGATCGGCATAGGCCGGCTGCAGCTCCAGCCCCGCCTGCACCAGCCCCGGCACCCGCGCCGCAAGGCACAGCGACGCCACCCCGGCCCCGCATCCCAGCTCCAGCACCGCCTGCCCCGGCTGCGCAGCGACGGCGGCGGCCAGAAACACCGGATCGGTCGCGGCGCGGTAGCCACTGCGCGGCTGCAGCACCCGCAGCCGCCCGCCCAGAAACCCGTCATCGGTCAGGTCATCCGCGGCGAACATGCTAAAGCTCGGTCCCGATCCCGTTATCGGCCAGCACGGCGCGCGCCAGGAACAGATCCTGGTCCCGCACCATGATCCGCCGCGGCAAGATGCCGATCGAGCCTTCAAGGACACTCATGTGGACGTCCATCTGAAACGCCGCTATACCCTCGCCCTGAAGCAGGACGGTGGCATAGGCGATCTTCGTGGGATCGTTGGTGCGCAAGAGTTCCTTCATGGTC
The DNA here is from genome assembly GCF_009908165.1 of Frigidibacter albus. Taxonomy (GTDB): domain Bacteria; phylum Pseudomonadota; class Alphaproteobacteria; order Rhodobacterales; family Rhodobacteraceae; genus Frigidibacter; species Frigidibacter albus. The sequence goes on along the minus strand of NZ_JAAAUC010000001.1, from coordinate 432,297 downwards.
CGCGACTAAAGGGCAGACGCCGGGAATTGTCGAGCGTCAACGGGGTAACGATGAGCTTGGACGACGCCGCAACCAAACCGCATGACCGCCTGGCCGAACATCTGGCCGCGGATATGGAACGCGTGAACCTGCTGATCCGGGACCGGATGGCCTCGCAGCACGCACCGCGGATCCCCGAGGTGACGGCGCATCTGGTCGAGGCCGGCGGCAAGCGCCTGCGCCCGATGCTGACGCTGGCGGCGGCACGGATGTGCGGCTATGGCGGCCCCTATCACGTGCATCTGGCGGCGACGGTGGAGTTCATCCACACCGCGACCCTGCTGCATGACGATGTGGTCGATGAAAGCACCCAGCGGCGCGGGCGGCCCACGGCCAACCTGCTGTGGGACAACAAATCCTCGGTTCTGGTCGGCGATTACCTGTTCGCGCGCAGCTTCCAGCTGATGACGGAAACCGGGTCGATGCGGGTGATGGGGATCCTGTCCAACGCCTCGGCGGTGATTGCCGAGGGCGAGGTGCTGCAGCTGACCGCCGCGCAGGATCTGGCGACGGATGAGGGCGTCTACCTGCAGGTGATCCGCGGCAAGACCGCCGCGCTGTTTTCCGCGGCAACCGAGGTGGGCGGCGTCATCGCCGGCGCGCCCGAGGATCAGGTGCAGGCCCTGCACGCCTATGGCGACGCGCTTGGCATCGCCTTCCAGATCGTCGATGACCTTTTGGATTACGGCGGGCTGTCCGAGGTGATCGGCAAGAATACCGGCGACGATTTCCGCGAGCGCAAGCTGACGCTGCCGGTGATCAAGGCGGTAGCGCTGGCCGATGCGGAAGAGCGCGCCTTCTGGGTCCGGGTCATCGAGAAGGGCGACCAGCGCGAGGGCGATCTGCAGCAGGCGCTGGCGCTGATGCAAAAGCACGGCACGCTGCAGGCGACGCGGGCCGAGGCACTGGACTGGGCCGCCAAGGCCAAGGCCGCGCTGACGGCGCTACCTCCGCATCCGCTGCGCGAGATGCTGGCCGATCTGGCCGATTACGTGGTGGCGCGCGTCTCCTGATCCGGCGCGGGCAGCATCCGCGCTGCCTGCACCCACCAGCCTGCCGCCGCTGCCGCAAGGGCTGCGGCCGCGCCCCGGGCCGGCGCCTCGGCAGCGAAGAGGCCAAAGCAGGTCGCCCCAGACCCCGACATCCGCGCCAGAAGGCACCCGGTCTGTGCGCCAAGCGCGGCCAGAACCTCGCTCACCTGCGGCTGCAGGGCGCGGGCGGGCGGCTCCAGATCGTTGCGCAGCCCCAGCAGGAACGCGGCGAAGGTGGCGGCATCTGTGCAAGCGGGCACCTCAGGCATCGGCGCGCCATCCTTGCGGTCAAGCGCCCGGAACACGGCAGGCGTTGACACCGGCACCCCCGGATTGACCAGCACCAGCCAGGCGGGCGGCAAGGGCGGCACATCGGACAACTGATCCCCGATCCCGGCCATTCGACGGGGCCGCGCGTCCAGGCAGACCGGCACATCGGCCCCCAGCACCGCCGTCGCCTCGGCCGCGGGCAGCGGCAGTTCCCACAGCCGCGCCAGAACCCGCAGCGCCGCCGCCGCATCCGAAGACCCGCCGCCGATCCCGGCCGCAGCGGGCAGATGCTTGTCGAGCGTCAGGCGCGCGCCGCGCGATGGGTCCAGCAACCGGGCCGCGCGCAACACGAGGTTTTCCGGCCCCGTCGGCACTCCTTCGGCACGTGGCCCTGTGACTTGCAGGGTCAGATCGTCAGCCGCCTCTGCCGTCAGCCGGTCCCCGACATCGGCAAAGACCACCAGGCTGTCCAGCAGGTGATAGCCATCCGCCCGTTGCCCGGTGACATGCAGCGCGAGGTTGACCTTGGCGGGCGCGAAGCCTTCAGTCGGCATTCTGGGAAACGGCGAGCGGGGCTGCACCTTCCGCCGCCAGCACGGCATCGAGCCCGATCTCCAGCTTGCGGCGAATGCGGTCCGCGTCGGCCTCGCTGCTGTCATCGGCGAAAGACAGCGCCCGGCTCCACTGGAACTCGGCCTCGCGCTTGCGGCCCACCGACCAATAGACATCGCCCAGATGGTCGTTGACCACTGCATCGACCGGCATCAGCTCCACCGCGCGTTCCATCGGCGCCACGGCTTCAGCATAACGGCCCAGGCGGTAATAGGCCCAGGCGAGGCTGTCGACGATATAGCCATCCTCCGGCCGGGCGGCGACGGCGCTTTCGATCATCGCCAGCGCCTCGTCGAAATTGCGGCCCTGTTCGAGGAAGGAATAGCCCAGGTAGTTCAGCACCTGCGGCTGATCCGGCTGCAGTTCCAGAGCCTTGCGCATGTCGGCCTCGGCAGAGTCGTGGCGGTTCTGCCGCTCGTGGCAGATGCCGCGGGCGTAATAGACCGGCCATTGGCCCGCGCTTTCCTCGCCGAACAGCGCGATGGCGGCGTCATAGGCGCCGATCGCCTCCTCATACCGCTCGGCCCGGCGCAGCACGTCGCCCAGAGTGGCCGAGATCACTTCCTGATCGGGGTAGGACTTGGCCAGTTGCTGCAGGGCCTCGATCGCGGCATCCATCCGGTCCGCGGCAATCAGCGCCTCGGCCCGGCCCAGTTCCGCGACCGGATAGGCCGGATCGTCGCGCGGGATGCGGTTGTAGGAAACGGTGGCCAGATCATACTGGTCCTGGCTTTCCAGGAGCGCGGCCACCAGCAGGATCGCATCGACATGATCGGGGCGCAGGTATTCGCCAAGCCTTGCATAGACCAGCGTGAACACGTCGGTCGCCTCGCCGCTCAGCGCGCCGGCGAGCGAGTGGAACAGTTCGGCCATCCCGTCGGCGGGGCTGGTCACAACGGTGAAGGGCAGCATCTCGCCCGCCTCCAGCTGCGCACGCATCGCCTCCAGCGTCGGGTCCGGCTCGTTGCCGAAGGCCTTGTCGATCAGCTCGATGGCGGCGGGGTTGCGCTCCAGCTGGCTCAGCACCTCGGCATGGGCGATCACGCCGCGGCGGGTCAGCGACAGCGGTCCGGCGGCTTCCCCCGCAAGGATCGCGTCGGCTCCTTCGAAATCACCGACCGAGGCCAGCGCCAGCGCCTTGTGATAGGCCCCGAACAGCTCCAGCCCCTGAACTTCGGTCACCTCGTCAAAGGCAGTCTGCGCTTCGGACATCTGGCCACGGCCAAGCTCGGCCCAGGCCCGGAACAGCCCCTCGACCAGAGGTCCCACGGTGGTGCCAGCCTCCAGCCGCTCCAGCGCCGCATCGAACTCGCCGCGCTTGGCCAGATCGACCAGCAGCACCAGATCGGCCACCTGGCTTTCGCGACCGCTGCCCAGCATTGCCGTGGCGACCGGAACCGCCCGCTGGATCTCGCCAAGGCCAAGCTGCGCCAGGATCGCGCTTTCCAGCAGCAGCGCGTTCGAAGGATCGCGGGCCAGGGCCTGGGTGTAATACGTGGCTGCCTCGCGATAGTCGCTATGGGCGCTGGCGACGCGGGCAGCAAGGTAGGGGCCCGCGGCGACCTCTGCCTCGGCACGCACGGCCGTGGCAAGGCTCAGCGCGAGCGCAGAAGCAGAGGCAATCAGCGCAAGTCGGCGAAAACGGATCACACGGCAATTCCTTCTGGCAAGTTCACCGAAGGTAGGCCGCAAGGCACCGCTTGGCAATCGGCGGCAGTAGCGCAAGGGGCGCGCTGCCGCCGATCACACGCGATTGTCACATGTTTGGATAGTTCGGCCCGTCGCCCCCCTGCGGCGTGGTCCAGACGATGTTCTGGCTGGGATCCTTGATGTCGCAGGTCTTGCAATGCACACAGTTCTGGAAGTTGATCTGGAAGCGCGCGTTGCCCGCTTCGTCCGTCAACACCTCATAGACCCCGGCCGGGCAATAGCGGGTTGCCGGTTCGGCGTATTTGGGCAGGTTCACCGCAATCGGGATCGACGGGTCGCGCAGCTTCAGGTGGCAGGGCTGGCTTTCCTCGTGATTGGTGGCCGAGAAGGCGACGTTGGTCAGCCGGTCGAAGGACAGCTTGCCATCCGGGCGCGGATATTCGATCGGCTTGAACTTCGCCGCCTCGCCCGTGGCTGCCGCATCGGATTTGCCATGGCGCAGGGTGCCGAAGAGGGTGCCGCCGAAGATCGAGGCGAACCACATGTCGGCCCCGCCCAGCATCAGGCTGGCCGTCAGCCCGTACTTGGACCAGAACGGCTTGACGTTGCGTACCTTCTTGAGGTCCTTGGCCACCGGCCCGCTGCGCAGGTCGCTCTCATAAGCCGTCAGTTCGTCGCCCTGCCGCCCGGCGCCGATGGCTTCATAGGCCGCCTCTGCCGCGGCCTTGCCCGACAGCATGGCGTTGTGGTTACCCTTGATCCGCGGCACGTTGACCAGCCCGGCCGAGCATCCCAGCAGCGCCCCGCCCGGGAACACCACCTTGGGGATCGACTGCCAGCCGCCCTCGGAGATCGCCCGCGCGCCGTAAGCCACGCGCTTGCCGCCCTCCAGCAACTCCGCCACCATCGGATGGTGCTTGAACTGCTGGAATTCCATGTAGGGGTAGAGGTAGGGGTTCTCGTAGTTCAGGTGAACGACAAAGCCGACCAACACCTGGTTGTTGTCCATGTGGTAGATGAACGACCCGCCGCCGGCCTTGCTGCCAAGCGGCCAGCCCATCGTGTGGGTGACGGTGCCGGGCTTATGCTTGGCAGGGTCGATCTCCCAGATTTCCTTCATGCCGAGGCCGAATTTCTGCGGGCATTTGCCCTTGGACAGCTCGAACTTCGCCATAACCTCTTTCGCAAGGCTGCCGCGCACGCCTTCGGACAGGAAGACGTATTTGCCCAGCAGTTCCATCCCGGGCTCATAGCCGTCGCCGATGGTGCCGTCGGGGTTCTTGCCGAACTCGCCCGCGACCACGCCCTTCACGGCGCCGTCCGGCCCATAGACCAGCTCTGACGCGGCCATGCCCGGGAAGATCTCGACCCCCAGTCCTTCGGCCACGCCCGCCATCCAGCGGCAGACATTTCCCATGCTGACGATGTAGTTGCCGTGGTTCGACATCAGCGGCGGCATCGGCCAGTTCGGCACCCGGATCTGCCCGGCCGGCCCCAGCACGTAGAAGTTGTCCTCCTGCACCGGCACGGTGATGGGCGCGCCCATCCCACGCCAATCGGGCAACAGCGCATCAAGGCCCGAAGGATCCAGCACCGCGCCCGACAGGATATGCGCCCCGACCTCGGAGCCCTTTTCCAGCACGACGACCGACAGATCGGCATCGAGTTGCTTCAGGCGGATCGCCGCAGACAGGCCCGCAGGACCCGCCCCCACGATCACCACATCATACTCCATCGATTCCCGTTCGATCCCGGTCATCCCTGTCTCCTCCGGCTCGCGATTGCTGGCAATTTCAAGTCCGGCCAAGGGTTAACTTACCCGGCGGCACGACGCAATCGTGACGCGGCATCACAGCCCCTGACAAGAAAGCTGGATGAAGGTGGGCGGATCGGCCCCCTGCGGCCGCAAGCCCCTTGCATTCGCGGCGCATCCGGGGTCAGTTGCATCAAACGCGACCGAGGAACGGCACCGCGGCCCCTATGGGGCGAGCGGTGTTTTTGACTTACGTGAGTGCCATGGAAAAGATACCGATGACCCGCGCGGGTTTCGACGCGCTAGACTCTGAACTGCGGACCCTGAAGTCGGTGGAACGTCCCGCCGTCATCAAGGCCATTGCCGAGGCGCGCGAGCATGGCGACCTGTCGGAGAATGCCGAATATCACGCCGCGCGCGAGAAGCAGAGCTTCGTCGAAGGCCGCGTGAAAGAGCTGGAATCGATCCTTGGCCGCGCCGAGGTGATCGACCCCACCCGCCTGTCCGGCACCATCAAGTTCGGCGCCACCGTCACCCTGATCGACGAAGACTCCGAGGAAGAGCGCACCTATCAGATCGTGGGCGAACCCGAGGCCGACATCGAACGCGGGATGCTGAACATCCGCTCGCCGCTGGCGCGCGCGCTGATCGGCAAGGACGAAGGCGACAGCGTCGAAGTCCGCACCCCCGGCGGCGAGAAAAGCTACGAGATCGTCAGCATCCGGTTCGTATAGGGCGAGGGGCGGGGTTCCATGACGGACCGACAGGACGACCGCCCGATCGGACAAGGCCTTTCCGGCCAGTCCGAAACCACCCGCATTTCGGCAACCGAAGTGATCGCGGCGGCGCTGACCCTGTGCTGGCTGGGGCTGGTTGCGGCTTTTTTCCTGATGACCGACCGCACGGACGGGGGCGGCAATGCCCTTGGAATGACCATGACGCTGGTGGCGATCTGCCTGCCGGTGGCGATGATCTGGGTGGCTGCCGTCACCGCCCGCACCGCGCGCGAGATGCGGGCCGAGGCGCAGCGGCTGCAGGGCGCCATCGACGCGATGCGCAGCGCCTGGATGCAGCAGGCGCAGACCACCGCGCTTGGCATGAAACCCTCGGTCGAGAAGAAGCTGGACGAGATCGCGGCGGCGCAGCGCCAGACCGAAACCGCCATCGCCACCTTCACCTCGCGCCGCGACACCGCCGCCAGCCAACCCTCGGCCGACCGCAAGGCCGCGCTCGCCGCCCCCCGCGTCGCGGCATCGGGCGAGGATCAGCCGGGGCTGGCGCTTGGCACCCCGGCCGAGGACATGCGCGCGCCGGTCTCGGTGGCCGATTTCATCCAGGCGCTGAACTTCCCCGACTCGCCCGAGGACCGCGACGGCTTCCGCGCCCTACGCCGGGCGCTGGAAGACCGCACCATGGCCAAGCTGATCCGCGCCGCGCAGGACGTGCTGACGCTGCTGGCGCAGGACGGCATCTATATGGACGACCTGAAGCCCGACCGCGCCAAGCCCGAGGTCTGGCGCCGCTTCGCCTCGGGCGAGCGCGGCAAGGGCATCGCCGCGCTTGGCGGGGTGCGGGATCGGTCGAGCCTTGCGCTGACCGCGGGGCGGATGCGGCAGGACACCATCTTCCGCGACGCCGCCCACCATTTCCTGCGCCAGTTCGACCGCACCTTCCAGGAGTTCGAGAAGAACTCCGCCGATCAGGAAGTGGCGGAATTCGCCGAAACCCGCACCGCCCGCGCCTTCATGCTGCTGGGGCGGGTGACGGGGACCTTCGACTGAGCTACAGCGGCCGCACCATCATCGTCACGGTCTGAAAGCCGAACAGCACCCCGGTGATGCGGCTGTGCGACAGCCCGGCGGCGGCAAAACCCGCGCGTTCATAAAGCGCCCGGGCGCGGATATTCTCGCCTACGACATCCAGCCGCATCTGCCCATAGCCGCGGGCCCGACCCTCGGAGCAGAGCGCATCCAGCAGTGCCCGGCCGATCCCCTGTCCGCGACGGTCGGCCCGCACGCAGATGCCGTCGACCAAAAAGCGGTCATTGTCGACGTCGCGAGTCAGCAGCGCCAGCAGACCGGCGCGCAAGGTGCCCCCCGCCCGGCCATAGGCGCCGCGCAGATCGGCAGGCCCGCCACCGACGAAGCTGCCATAGGGCGAGCGGAACCCTGCAATCCCGATGACCGTCCCATCGGCGTCAAGGGCGGCAAAGGCATGGTCGGGCCGCATCACCTGCGCCACATAGGCCAGCGCCCGCGCCTCGGGCCCCATCACCCGCCCCAGCTTGCCGCCGAAGGCCTGCCAGTAGAGCGCCGCCGCCTCGGCCCGGCGGGCGGGATCGAAGCCGTGGCAGACGCTATAGGTCATCCGCGCTCACCGCGCAGCAGCGCCTCGGCATCGGAAAGGTCTTCGGGCGTGTTGAGGTTCACAAAGGGATCAAAACCGGCTTCGGATGCGAACTGGACCGTCACCGCCCCCTGATCCAGCGCCCAACCGGCCACGCGCCGCTGCCCCTGATCCAGCGCCAGCCGCAGATCCTCGCGCAGCCGCACCGGCCAGAGCGCGGCAGCCGGATGCAAGCCACTGTCACTCGCCGCCAGCACCGGCCCGCCGCCCGGCACGGCGGCGGCGGCCAGCCGCGCCACCAGATCGCGCGGCACGAAGGGCGTGTCCACCGGCACCGTCGCCAGCCAGTCCGCGCCCTGCCCCGCCGCCCAGTCCAGCCCCGCCAGCACGCCTGCCAGCGGACCCGGCCGATCCGGCGCTGCATCTGATAGCAGCGGCAGCCCCAGATGCGCCAGCGCCGCAGGCTCTCCGTTCCAGGACACCGCGACGCCGCCCACCTGCGGGGCCAGCCGGTCCAGCACATGTGCGATCAGCGGCCGCCCGGCCAGTGCCAGCAGCGCCTTGTCCTGGCCCATGCGCGAGGATCGCCCCCCCGCCAGCACGAGCCCCGCCACATCCGCCGTCCCCGCGCTGCCCATCACCGCCAGATCGCCCCTTGCAGCCGCCCCTTGCTCATGCCTATGACTTGGCCCACCGCCCGTCCAGACCTTCCCGCATCCGCGGCCACCTCGCGCCCGGATCCTCCCAAGCCCAGAGCTTTCCATGACCTCCTCCCTGTCCCGATCCGCCTTCTGGCGCGGCTTCCGCGAAGGTCTGCCCTTCGTTCTGGTCATCGTGCCCTTCGGCCTGCTGTTCGGCGTCGTCGCCACCGAGGCCGGGTTCAACCTTGCCGAGACGATGGCGATGACGGTGCTGGTGATCGCGGGCGCCTCGCAATTCGCCGCGGTGCAGATGATGGCCGACAACGCGCCCGCGCTGGTGGTGGTGGTGACGGCGCTGGCGGTGAACCTGCGGATGGCGATGTATTCGGCGGCGTTGACCCCGCATCTGGGCCGCGCCCCAGTCTGGCAGCGGGCGCTGATCGCCTACACGCTGGTGGACCAGGCCTATGCGCTGGCGGCGCAGGAATACGAACTCCGGCCCCGGCAGAGCATGGGCGAGAAGGTGGCGTATTTCCTTGGCGTCTCGATGGTCATCTGCCCGCTGTGGTATGGGACAACGCTGATCGGCGCGACGATGGGCGAGGCGATCCCGCCCGGGATGGCGCTGGATTTCGCGGTGCCAATCACCTTTCTGGCGATGGTGGCGCCGATGCTGCGGACGCTGGCGCATGTGGTCGCTGCGCTGGTGTCGGTCCTCGTGGCGCTGCTGCTGGCCTGGATGCCGCACAATACCGGGCTGCTGGTTGCCGGGCTGGTGGCGATGGCGGCGGGGGCACAGACCGAACTTTGGCAGGCACGGCGGAGCGCAGGGCTATGAACACGGTCGAAACCTGGGTGATCATCATCTTGCTGGGGCTCGGCACCTTCGTGCTGCGCTTTTCGTTCCTGGGCATGATCGGCGGCCGGCCGATGCCGGAATGGGTGCTGCGCCATCTGCGCTATACCCCGGTGGCGGTGCTGCCCGCGCTGGTCGCCCCCGCCGTCGTCTGGCCCGCCGCGACGGGCGGCGACCCCGACGCGGCGCGGCTGCTGGCGGCCTTTGCCACCGTGGCGATTGGCCTCGCCACGCGCAATGCGCTGTGGTCGATCGTCGGCGGCGCCGCCACGCTCTACGGCGCGCTCTGGCTGCTTGGCTGACCCTAGTTGGCTGCCACCGCAGCCGCAGCAGTCGCCTGCGCGGCGAGCAGCCCGGTATTGTCATCGGAATCGTCGTCATAGATCTTGCGGGTCTGCACGTTCGGCAGCTTCTCGAAGGCGCGCATGATCTTGGCGGGGTAGAAGGTCTGCGGAATGCTCTCGAACCCCGGCAGATCGTTCAGGATATCGCTGACATTGGCGCCGCACATCGCCTTGGGCACCGCGCCGTTGGCCTGAACCTTGGCCATCGCCAGCGCCGCAACCTCGGGCGAGACATAGATCTTCTGCTCGACCACGTGGTAGGTCTCGCGGGCGTGGTAGTCGATGTAGAAGTCCAGCATCGTCGGCGTCATCCCGAAGATGACATCGTTGCGCTCGGCGGTGTTGGTGTGCCACCAGGTGCCGGCGGGATCGAACATGACCCGCTGCGAGCTGTTGACCAGGATCGCCGAATGCCCGCCCTCGCCGTTGGAGTTGCGGATCGCGGTATAGAGCGTGATCGACGGAGGCTCGGGGCTGACATAGGCAGCGCGCTGCACGTCGGCATCGGGAGCCCATTTGGGTTCTGCGCAGGCGGCAAGAGCCAGCGGAATGGCGAGGGCGGCAAAAGCGCGGCGCATGGGGGATCCCGTCAGATGATGATCGCGGTTGCGATCAGGCGTTGGTGAGGGCGAGGAAGATCAGAAAGCCGATCGACAGACCCGCGCCCCACATCGAGAAGCGGATGAAACCCGCGAAGGTCTTTTCCTGAACCTTGATATCCATGCTTCCGGGCTTGTGTTCGGCCATGTCTGCACTCCCTGAAATCTGTTTCCTGCGGATCAGATACCCGATTCACCGGGGGCTGTCACGCCCTGCAAGCCCCGGGCCCGGTCACCTTTCCGAACTGTGATCTGCCTGCCCCTCGAAGCGTCAGCTGCCCGCGCGCTGCCACATCCAGGCCCCGTCCGCGCCCCGGCTGCGGGTAACGGCGCCCTTGTGAAGCAGGTGGTTCAGATGCGCGACCGCCTCGACCAGCGCCATGCCGTGCTCGGCCCCGCCGATCTCGCGCTTGAACAGCGGCAAGAAGCACCCGGCGGCGGTGCGCGGCACCTCCAGATGCGCCATCAGCCGGTCCAGCGCGCCCTCGTGGTTCTCGACCATCTGGCGCAGTCGCAGCGGCAGCCCGGTGAAGGGCAGCTTGTGGCCGGGCAGCACCAGATGCCGTTCCTCGGCATGGGTGGCAAAGCGCGCGCAAGACGCCATCCAGTCCGCCACCGGATCGGCCAGGGGTTCGGTCGCATAGACGCCGAGATTGGCCGAGATCGAGGGCAGCAGCTGATCGCCCCCCAGCACCAGATCGTCATCGAGGCTCCAGAACGTCGCATGTTCGGGGGCGTGGCCATCGCCGCAGCGGATGATCCAGGTGCGCCCGCCGATGCGGATGGTGCCCCCTTCGCGGATGCGCCGGTAGCCAAGCGGCAGCGGGTGGACCACGTCGCAGAAGTTGAACGGCCTCTCTGCTGACCGGCGCGCCAGCAGCCCCGCCTCCATCCCCGCGCCGCGCCAGAAGGCGACGGTCTCGGGCAAGGGCAGCGGCTGTTCGTCCAGCACCATCATCCGGGCCAGCAGCCAGCTGGTGCGGGTGGTGACCAGCTCTGCCCCCCGCGCCTGAAACCAGCCGGCAAGGCCAATATGGTCGGGGTGGTAATGGGTGGCGATCAGCCGCCGCACCGGACGCCCGGCGAGCGGGCCGGACAGGATCGCTTCCCACTCCGCGCGGCTGCGGGCGGTGTCGAAGCCGGTATCGACCACCGTCCAGCCGTCGTCCTCATCCAGCGCGAAGCAGTTGACGTGGTCGAGCCGCATCGGCAGCGGCAGGCGCATCCACAGCACCCCCTCCGCCACCTGCACCGCCTGCCCGGGCTCGGGCGGGGTATCCCAAGGGTAGCGGATGCCGGGGGCTGCGCTCACGCCGCCAGATCCTCGGCTGACAGGGCATAAAGGCCCGCGGCGCCCTGCTTCGCCTCATCAAGCGCGGCGGCGAATTGCGGCATGAGGCGGGTGACGTAGATACGCGCCAGCGCGGCGCGCGGCCCTGCCTCGGCTTCGGCCATCGCGGCCTTCAGGTGGAAATGCCCGCCAAGCACCCGCGCGAAGGCGCGCAGATAGGGCACCGCCCCCGCGAACCGGTCCTGCACGTCCTGACGGACCAGCCATTCCGTCGCCTCGCGCAGCGTCTCGGCCGCCGTCCAGACGTGCTCGGCCAGATCGGCAAGCTCGGGGCGGGCGGCGCGGGCGGCGTTGGCGGCATCCTCGACCTCTTGCAGCAGGCGGAAGGCAGCCTCGCCGCCATCCATCATCTTGCGGCCGACAAGGTCCATCGCCTGGATGCCGTTGGTGCCCTCATAGATCGCCGTCACCCGCACGTCGCGGTAGAACTGCGCGGCGCCGGTTTCCTCGACAAAGCCCATGCCGCCATGCACCTGCACCCCGGTTTCCGAAACGGCCATGCCGACATCGGTGCCAAAGGCCTTGGCGATCGGGGTCAGCAGCGCGGCGCGGGCCTGCCATTCCGGCTCGCCCGTGGCGCGGCCCATGTCCAGCGCCACGGCGCAGGCCAGCGCGATGGAGCGGGCGGCGAAGATGTCGGCCTTCATGCCGGTCAGCATCCGCCGCACATCGGCATGGTCGATGATCGCACCCATCTGCTTGCGGTCCAGCGCGTAGTCCAGCGCCTTCTGATAGGCCGCCTCGGCCACCCCGATGCCCTGCACGCCCACAGCCAGCCGGGCGTTGTTCATCATCGTGAACATCGCCGCCATGCCCTTCGCCTCGCCGCCGACCATCCAGCCGGTCGCGCCCTCGAAGGCCATCACGCAGGTCGGCGAGCCATGCAGGCCCATCTTGTGCTCCAGGCTGACGACCTTGAGGCTGTTGCGGGCGCCGGGCGCGCCATCCGCATCCGGGATGTATTTCGGCACCATGAACAGGCTGATCCCGCGCGTGCCCGGCGCGGCATCCGGCAGCCGCGCCAGCACCAGATGGCAGACATTCGCGGTCACGTCGCTGTCGCCCCAGCTGATGTAGATCTTGGTGCCCGTCACCGCATAGGTGCCGTCGCCCTTGGGTTCGGCCTTGGTCCTGACCGCCCCCACATCCGACCCGGCCTGCGGCTCGGTCAGGTTCATCGTGCCCGACCACTCACCCGAAATCAGCTTGGGCAGATAGAGGGCCTTCAGCGCGTCGCTGGCATGATGCTCCAGCGCCTCGATCTGGCCCTGCGTCAGCAGCGGGTTCAGCTGCAGCGCAAGGCAGGCACCCGACATCATGTCGTTGACCGCCATGTTCAGCGCCTGCGGCAGGCCCATGCCGCCGAATTCCTGCGGGCCGGCAAGTCCGACCCAGCCACCCTCGGCAATTGCCTGATAGCCCTCGGCGAAACCCGGGGAGGAGCGCAGCACGCCATTTTCCAACCGCGCGGGATGCAGATCGCCCGCGCGTTGCAGCGGGGCCAGAACCTCATCGCACATGCGCCCGGCCTCGGTCAGGATCGCGTCCACCGTGTCGGCCGTCGCCTCGGCGAAGCGTTCGGTCGCGGCGACAGGGGCCAGCGGCACCACCTGATCGAGGATGAAGCGGAATTCGCCGACGGGGGACCGGTAAGGCATGTCTCTCTCCCTGAACAATCGCTCGCCTTGGCAAGACCCGGCGCGGCGCGTATGTGACCCTCTACGCGGCCACACCTAAAGCACGGTCCGGCCGCCTCAACCCTTACGCTACGTCATAACGGATCCGGATGCCGCAGCACACCCGCCTTTTGCCCGCCACGCCCGAGGGGCTGACCGACGCCGCAGCGCTGCTGGCGGCAGGCGAGCTTGTCGCCTTCCCGACAGAGACGGTCTACGGGCTTGGCGGCGATGCCCGGTCGGACATCGCCTGCGCCCGGATCTTTGCGGCGAAGGGGCGGCCGCAATTCAACCCGCTGATCGTGCATGTGCCGGATCTGGCAGCGGCGCGGGTGTTTGCCGAGGTGGGGGACGAGGCAGAGCGGCTGGCGGCGGCATTCTGGCCTGGGCCGCTGACGCTGGTGCTTCCGCTGAGGATGGGCTCGGGCCTGTCGCCGCTGGTGACGGCGGGGCTGGGAACGGTCGCGGTGCGGGTTCCGGCGCATCCGCTGGCGCAGGCGCTGCTGCGGGTGTTCGGCGGGCCGCTGGCGGCGCCCTCGGCCAACCCTTCCGGCAAGGTCAGCCCGACACGGGCGGCGCATGTGATGGCGGGGCTGGCGGGCCGTATCGCGGCGGTGGTCGACGGCGGCGACTGCGCCGTGGGGGTGGAGAGCACGATCCTTGGCCTTGCCGGAGAGCCCGTGCTGCTGCGCCCCGGCGGGCTGCCGGTGGAGGCGCTGGAGGCTTGCCTTGGCATGGCCTTGGCGACGGGCGGCGATGCCGCCAAACCCTCGGCCCCCGGCCAGCTTGCCTCGCATTACGCGCCCGGCGCGGCGCTGCGGCTGGGGGTGACGGAACCGGAGGCCGGCGAGGTCTGGATTGGTTTCGGGCCCTGCGCGGGTGCCACGCTGACCCTGTCAGAGACCGGCGATCTGGTCGAGGCGGCGGCGACCCTGTTCCACCTGCTGCGCGAGGCGGATGCCTTGGCCGGGCCGGGCGGGTGCATCGCCGTGGCGCCAGTGCCTGAGCGCGGGCTCGGCCGCGCGATCAATGACCGGCTTCGGCGGGCGGCAGCGCCCCGGCCCTAGGGCAGATCGACCCGCACCCAGACCAGCCGGTGCCGCGAGGCGGCGCGCGCCTCCTCGGCCAGCGGCGCACCCAGCGGGGGCCAGAGCACCCCAGCCTCCAGCACCCGCAGATCGGCGGAGGGCAGCACCAGATCCACCCGCATGTTGCCCGGCCTGCCCGGCTCATCCGGCCAGTCGGCGGTATCGAGCGCGGGATCGCCCCGGTGCCCGGCATTGACCCCGCCCTGCCCTGCCGCCTCTGCCCCGCCTTCGGAGCGCGGTCCGGAATCTTGCAACCGCGGATCGGCCAGCAGCGCGTGGATTGCCTCGCGCCGCCCCTCGCCATCCGCCGGGTCAAGGTTGCTGTCCCCCAGCAGCACGAAGGGCGGCGAGGGCGGCGCAAAGGACAGCCGGCCGTCCAGCAGCGCCGTCCAGAACGCCGCCTCGTCATGGTTGCGGCGGCCATTGCGGTCTTCGGGCCCATCGAAGACAGGGGGTGTGGCGTGCCAGACCAGCAGCGTCAGCCGCCCGCCGCCCGGCAAGATCACCGGCACTGCCCAATGCCCGGTCGTGGACAGGCGCTGCACAGCCCTCGCTTCGGGGGTCATGTCCGGCGGCAGCAGCGCGCCGGGCAGATCGGCCCAGAGGAAGCGGGAATAGTCCTGCACCGCCCCCGTCTCCAGCGGCAGCCGCGACAGGATCGCCATCCCGCCCTCGCCCGCAAACCGCCCCCAGCCCTGCGCGTCGCCGGGCCCACCAAGCTGGCCGTCGCCGTCCAGATCCAGCGGTGTCATCCAGCCGGTGTTGGGGCGCAGGGCGAAGCGGTGGGGGTAGTCCACGCCCCGCGCCGCAATCCGCGCGGCGAAGGCCGACAGTGCGGCAAGCCCGTGGTCATAGTCGATGCCGGTCAGCACCAGCACATCGGGCGCGGCGGCAGCGATGACCGCAGCGGCAGCCTCGGCCTGCGGATCGTCGCCGCGCAGCAAGTCGCGCAGCAAGAGCCCCGGCCCCTCGCGGCTGAGTTCGACGTTGAAGGTGGCGATGGTCAGCGGCTCGGCGGCAACCGGCGTGGCAAAGACCAGCAGCGCCGCGATCAGGCAGGCTGCAACCCGGCGACCAGCTTGGCGTGGATCTTGCGCCGCTCCACGATCATCGCGGCGACGCGGCCCATGGCGATGCCGCGCATCAGCAGGCTCAGAGGCAGGAAGGACCATGCTGTCATCGTCCAGATCAGGGTGTGCGGGGAGGCCAGCGTCACCGGCTCGAACATCATCGCGGCGGATTTGACCACGGCGGGGATCACGAAGGGAAGCGCGAAGCCAAGCGCCACGTTGGCCATGGCGTCGCGGTTCAGCCGCTCCACGACATCGCCCCCCGTGGTCGGATCGAAGGTCGGCAGGTTGATCCAGACGTTGAACGTGCCCTCGGCCGAGGGCCAGCCAAAGCCGCGGATGGTGACGATGAACACGATCAGGGTGATCAGCGAGATGAAATAGGCCAGCCCGGCGGTGATGCGCACCAGCGCCAGATGCCCGGCCGAGGTGTCTTCGGGCAGCATCAGCGTCATCAGCCGCACAGGGCTGTAGGGGAAATCCAGCACATCGGCGACATGCCCGCCCAGATACGAGATCAGCTTGGCCAGCACCGCCGGATCGTTCTGGCCCATGCAGACCACCGACAGCAGGAATACCGTCAGGAAGAGTGACAAGAAGCGGATGCGGTTGAAGGGCGGCGCGTCGCGGAATTCCACAAGACCGGGATAGGTCGAGGCATATTCGAAGAAGGTCAGCGCCGCGGCGAAAAGCGCAACCAGCGCAATCACTTCGGCAGTGTCCTGGCTTACGGATTGCGTCACGACCGAGGGTGTGGCGATCATCACCACAACCAGCATCGCGCGCACGATGGCGCCTGTCAGACGGGATATCAAAGCCCTGTACCCTCCACCCGGTCGAGAACGGTACGGTGCCGGCCTCTTGTTCCGAATGTATTCCCGCACGATTGTGGCGGCCTGCCTCATTTAAGCCTCAATCCTGCCAAGTTTCAGGGCGCGTGGCAATCCACCGTTCATGAAGACGAAACTCTTTGGGCGAATCGATGGACGAACTGGTGCGAAGTTGCATCAACATCCGGGCAGAAAAATGGCCGCCCCCGCGGGACGGCCATTGATTTCACAGACAATGGACGATTCCGGGGTCAGACCCAGGGGCGCGACTGTGCCGCCTGCCCTTCGAACCTGTCGATGGCGGTGACCTTTTCCAGCGTCAGCCCGATATCGTCCAACCCGTTGAGAAGGCAGTGTTTCTTGAAGGCATCCACCTCGAAGCCATAGGTGGTCCCATCCGTTCCGGTCACTGTCTGGCTCGCCAGATCCACGGTGATGCGGGCATTGGCGCCCTTCTTGGCGTCCTCCATCAGCGCGTCCACCGCCTCTTGCGGCAGAACGACGGGAAGAATCCCGTTCTTGAAGCAGTTGCTGAAGAAGATGTCGGCGAAGGAGGTCGAGATCACGCAGCGGATGCCGAAATCCAGCAGCGCCCAAGGCGCGTGCTCTCGCGAGGAGCCGCAGCCGAAGTTGTCGCCGGCGACGATGATCTCGGCGCTGCGATAGGCGGGCTGGTTCAGGATGAAGTCCGGCTTTTCGGTGCCGTCCTGGTTGTAGCGCATCTCGTCGAACAGGTTCACGCCCAGGCCAGACCGCTTGATGGTCTTCAGGAACTGCTTGGGGATGATCATGTCGGTGTCGATGTTGACAAGCGGCATGGGCGCCGCGATGCCGGTGAGGGTGGTGAACTTGTCCATGGCTTTTGCTGGTCCCACAAGGGCGGCGCGGGCATCTGGAAACCGTATGGAAAGGATATGGCTCCTATACATACGATTTGCCGGATGCCCCGCCGGCGGTTCGGTTCAGATTGCTTCGGCGGGTTCGGCCATCATCTCGCGCACATCGGTCAGGTGGCCGGTGATCGCCGCCGCTGCCGCCATGGCCGGGCTCATCAGATGGGTGCGCCCGCCTCGGCCCTGGCGGCCCTCGAAATTGCGGTTCGAGGTCGCCGCGCAACGCTCGCCGGGGGCAAGCTGGTCTGGGTTCATGGCGAGGCACATCGAGCAGCCGGCCAGACGCCATTCGAACCCGGCATCGAGGAAGATCTTCGCCAGCCCCTCCTCCTCTGCCTGCGCCCGCACGAGGCCGGAGCCGGGGACGACCATCGCGCGCTTCACGGCGATCTTCTTGCCCTTCAGGATGGCGGCGGCGGCGCGCAGATCCTCGATCCGGCCGTTGGTGCAGGAGCCGATGAAGACGGTGTCGATCTGGATGTCGGTCAGCTTCTGGCCGGGGGTCAGGCCCATGTAGTCCAGCGCGCGCTGCACCGCCTCGACCTTGCCGCCGGTGAAGTCGGTCAGCGCGGGCACGTTCGCGGTAATCGGCAGCACATCCTCGGGCGAAGTGCCCCAGGTGACCACGGGGGCGATGTCCTCGCCGCGCAGGGTCACGACCTTGTCGAAATGCGCGCCTTCATCGGTGAAGAGGGTCTTCCACCAGGCCAGCGCGGCCTCCCACTGGGCGCCCTTCGGCGCGTGGGGGCGGCCCATGACATAGGCGAAGGTGGTCTCGTCCGGCGCGATCAGGCCGGCGCGGGCGCCGCCCTCGATGGCCATGTTGCACACGGTCATGCGGCCTTCCATCGACAGTTCGCGGATCGCCTCGCCACAATACTCGATGACATAGCCGGTGCCGCCGGCGGTGCCGGTCTCGCCGATGACCGACAGGGTGATGTCCTTGGCGGTGACCCCGGGGCGCAGGCGGCCAGTGATTTCCACCTTCATGTTCTTCGATTTCTTCTGGATCAGCGTCTGGGTGGCCAGCACATGTTCCACCTCGGACGTGCCGATGCCATGGGCCAGCGCGCCAAAGGCGCCGTGGGTGGCGGTGTGCGAATCGCCGCAGACCACGGTCATCCCCGGCAGCGTCCAGCCCTGTTCGGGGCCGACGATATGCACGATCCCCTGCCGGATGTCGGACACGGGGTAGTAGTTGATCTTGAAGTCGCGGGCGTTCTTGTCGAGCGCATCGACCTGGATCCGCGATTCTTCATTGTCGATGCGGATGTCGCGGCCCTCGGTGGTGGGCACGTTGTGGTCGGGCACCGCAATGGTCTTTTGGGGGGCGCGGACGGTGCGGCCGGTCATGCGCAGACCTTCGAAGGCCTGCGGACTGGTCACCTCATGCACCAGATGCCGGTCGATATACAGAAGGCAGGTGCCGTCTTCCGAGGTGTCGACGACATGGGCGTCCCAGATCTTGTCATAGATGGTCTTGGGCGCGGCTTGGGTGGGTGTGGTCATGGCTGTCTCTTCTCACGAATGGCAAGGCACGGGATGCGTGCGGCTGTTTGCGGAATGCTTGTGGGCAAGGCTCTCGCGGGATCGGCGGGCGTGCGGGCACGCAGATGATCGTGACGCGTGCAGGCACGCGGGGTCGATCAAAGTCGGGCGAGAATCGAATGCGACATGCCGAAAAAGCGGCCCGGAAGCCGCGCGCGGTCGTGGATATCGAAATAGACGAAGCCTCTCATGGGCTGCGTCAATACGCGCGAATCCTCTGCAAGGCAACTGTGAAGCGCGCGCGGCGGAGGGCGGGCCCCGACCAGATCCGCGCTTTTCTGCCCGCTGCGAACCCTGGGCAATGGCTCCATTGAGATTTCGGGTGTGCGATGCTACTTATAACGTATTGCCTTGTGCCGGGGCTGGATCGGCGCGCAACCCAGGAGGACGATGTCCTGTCTATTTCACTACAGGCGGCCACTGCCACGGTCGCAGGATCGGTGCCGATGAGCGCCCTGTCCCAAGATGTGTCGAGCGATGTCGTGCTCGACCGCGTTCTGGCTTCCCTCGACGATGACAAGGCTGAAGAAGTGGTGTCGATCGACCTGCGCGGCCGGTCTTCCGTGGCCGATCACATGGTGATCTGCTCGGGCCGGTCTTCGCGGCAGGTGGGTGCCATCGCCGAAAAGCTGGTCGACCGGATGAAGACCGAGTTCGGGCGCGTGTGCAAGATCGAGGGCAAGGATCAGGGCGATTGGGTGCTGATCGATGTGGGCGATGTCGTCGTCCATGTGTTCCGCCCCGAAGTGCGCGACTTCTACCAGCTGGAAAAGATGTGGCTGCCGTCGAACGCAGCCGAGTTCGGCGTGCGCCAGTCGTAACATGCGGGTGCATCTGTGCGCGGTGGGCCGGATCAGATCCGGCCCCGAGCGCGCGCTTGTTGATGACTATCTGAAGCGTTTCGACCGCAGCGGGCGGGCCCTTGGCCTTGGCCCGGCGGCGGAGCATGAGGTGGAGGACAAGCGCGGCGGCGGGCGCGAGGCGGAGGCCGAGCTGCTGGCGCGGGCGGTACCGACGGGGGCGCTGCTGGTGGTGCTGGATGAACGCGGGCGGGTGATGACCTCGCCGGACTTCGCGGCGGTTCTTGGCGGCTGGCGGGATGCGGGGCGGTCGGACGTGGCCTTTGTCATTGGCGGGGCGGACGGGATCGCGCCGGCCCTGCGCGCCCGGGCGGATTTCGCGCTGTCCTTCGGGCAGATGGTCTGGCCGCATATGCTGGTGCGGGTGATGCTGGCGGAGCAGCTGTATAGGGCGGCGTCTATTCTCGCCGGGGCGCCGTATCACCGGGAGTAGGTCGTTGGGTCGGGCGGACAAAGGCGAGGCACTGCCTCGCCCCGCCCGTGCGGGACGGATGCTCACGGAGCCGCCGGCAACGTGAAACCGAATGAGGACAGCGCCCGCCAGGGGCGGGGCGGGCGCTGGCCGGGCCCTTTGGGGGCCCGGCCAGTGCAAATTGCCCCGGCACCGCGTGGCGAAGGCGATGGCCTTCGCCAAGGCATCTAACCTCCCCACCCGCCGGTTGCCCCTTGCGGCGCTGCGGCGTATCAAGGGCGCGACCCTGGCAGGAGGCTCCGCGATGACCCGTCCCAAACCCGTTGTGCTGTGCATTCTCGACGGCTGGGGCCAGCGGGCCGAGCCCGAGGGCAATGCACCGCTGCTGGCCGACACCCCGACCTTCGACGCGATCATGGCGGGGTGCCCGCATGCCACGCTGATCACCCACGGGCCGGATGTAGGCCTGCCGACCGGGCAGATGGGCAATTCCGAGGTGGGGCACACCAATATCGGCGCGGGCCGGGTGGTGGCGATGGATCTGGGGCAGATCGATCTTGCCATCGAGGATGGCAGCTTCGCCGTCAACCCGGCGCTGCTGGCCTTTGCGGAACGGCTGCACGCCAGCGGCGGCACCGCGCATCTGATGGGCGTGGTGTCGGATGGCGGGGTGCATGGGCATCTCGTGCATGTGCTCGCGGCGGTGCGGGCACTGGCCGCGCTTGGCGTGCCGGTGGCGCTGCACGCGATCACCGACGGGCGCGACGTGGCGCCGTCGTCTGCCGCCGGCTTCATGGCCGATCTGCTGGCCGGGATGCCGAAGGGCGCGCGGGTGGCGACGGTCATCGGCCGCTACTGGGCGATGGACCGCGACAATCGGTGGGAGCGGGTGGAGCGGGCCTATGCGGCGATGGTCCGCGCCGAGGGCGAGGTTGCGCCCGACGCGGCAACCGCGGTGGCCCTGGCTGCCACGCGGGGCGAGACCGACGAGTTCATCGCGCCCACGGTCATCGGCACCTATTCCGGGGCGCGGGATGGCGACGGTTTCTTCTGCCTCAACTTCCGGGCCGACCGTGCACGGGAAATCCTGTCGGCGCTCGGCGCGCCGGAATTTTCCGGGTTCGATACCGGCGCGCGCCCGGTCTGGGCGGGAATGCTGGGGATGGTGGACTACTCTGCCGCGCACAATGCCTTCATGACCGCCTGCTACCCCAAGCAAACCATCGCCAACACGCTTGGCGAATGGGTGGCCAAGCAGGGGCTGACGCAGTTCCGGCTGGCCGAGACCGAGAAATATCCCCATGTCACCTTCTTCCTGAACGGCGGGAAAGAGCTGCCCGAGGCCGGCGAAGGCCGCTACATGGCGAAATCCCCGAAGGTCGCCACCTATGACCTGCAGCCCGAGATGTCGGCCGAAGAGGTGACCGAGCATTTCGTCGGCGCCATCGAACAGGGGTTCGACCTGATCGTGGTGAACTATGCCAACCCGGACATGGTCGGCCATACCGGCAGCCTGCCCGCTGCGATGGCGGCCTGCGAGGCGGTGGACCGGGGGCTGGCCAAGGTCATCGCCGCGCTGAAGGTTGCGGGCGGCGCGATGCTGCTGACCGCCGATCACGGCAATTGCGAGGTGATGATCGACCCGGTGACCGGCGGGCCGCACACGGCCCATACCACCAACCCGGTGCCGGTGGCGCTGATCGGCGGGCCGACGGGCGTGTCGCTGCGGCCGGGGCGGCTGGCGGACCTTGCGCCGACGCTGCTGGACCTGATGGGCCTGCCGCAGCCGCCCGAGATGACCGGCCAGACGTTGATCCTGCGTTGAGCGCCCGGATGCACCCCGCCCGATATGTGATGCTTGCCGCAGCCATGGCGCTGGCGACACCGGCACCCGCCCAGCAAAGCGCCGCCGAGCGCGGCGCCCCGCCGCGGCCGGTGACGGTGGCGCAGGGCGCGGTGACGGCGGCCGAGGAGTTGCGCACCGCCGTCGCCGCCCTGCGCAAGGCCGGCACCGGGCGCGAGCAGGTGGCGGCGCTGAGCCAGACCATCCGCGCCTATGAGGCCGGGCTTGCCTCCTTGCGCGACGGGCTGCGCAAGGCGGCGCTGCGCGAGGCGGAAATCACCGCCGATCTCGATGCAAGGCGGGACCGGCTGTCGCGGCTGCTGGGGGCGATGATGACCATGCAGACCTCGCCCGCGCCGCTGACCCTGCTGCACCCCGAGGGGCCGGAGGCCGCGGTGCGCGCCGGGATGATCCTGTCGGACGTGACCCCGGCGCTGCAGGACGAAGCCTCGATGCTGTCGCGCGACCTGCAGGAGGTGGCGCAGATCCGCGGACTGCAGCAGGGGGCGGTGGAGCTGCTGTCCTCGGGCCTGACGGCAGCGCAGGAGGCGCGCACCTCGCTGAGCCAGGCGATGCAGGATCGCACCGATCTGCCGCGCCGGTTTCTGGAAGACCCCGAGGAGTTGCAGGCGCTGGTCGCCAGCGCCGAGACGCTGGAAGCCTTCACCAGCGGCATCGACGGCATGGAAAAGGATATCGGCGCACCGATGGAGGATTTTGCCGGCGCGCAGGGCAGTCTGGCGCTGCCGGTGCTGGGAACCGTGCTGCGCGGGGCGGGCGAGGCCGACGCCGCCGGCATCCGCCGCCCGGGGCTGCTGATCGCCACGCGGCCCGCCGCGCTGGTGACCACGCCCTGGCCCGCGACCATCCGCTATCGCGGGCCGCTGCTCGACTACGGAAACGTGATGATCCTTGAACCCGCAGAAGACTATCTTCTGGTACTGGCGGGGCTTGGAACGGTCTATGGGTCGACGGGTGACGTGCTGGAGGCGGGGGCACCCGTCGGGCTGATGGGCGGGGCAGAGCCGGGCGGGCAGGAATTCCTGGTGGCGGCCCAAGAAGGCGGTGGCGCCGACCGGACCGAAACGCTTTATATAGAGCTGAGACAGGGCAAGGAGCCCGTGGACCCCGCCGCATGGTTCACCGAAACGAGGGAAGACTAGCGCATGAAGAAGTTCGTGATGGCCGTTCTTGGCGGCACCGTGGCGGGGGCGCTGCTGACGACGCAGATCGCGGGGCCGATCGTCGCGCAAGAGGCGAATACCGACGCCACGGTCTATGAACAGCTGGACCTGTTCGGCGACATCTTCGAGCGGATCCGCGCGCAATATGTCGAACAGGTGGACGCAGGCGAGCTGGTCGAGGCGGCGATCAACGGCATGCTCACCTCGCTCGACCCGCATTCGAGCTATCTGCCGCCCGACGATTTCGACGACATGCGCGAACAGACCCGCGGCGAGTTCGGCGGGCTGGGGATCGAGGTCACACAAGAAGAGGGCTTCGTGAAGGTGGTCTCGCCCATCGACGGCACCCCGGCGGCCGAAGCGGGCATCCAGTCGGGCGACTTCATCACCCATGTGAATGGCGAAAGCCTGCTGGGCCTGACGCTGGACGAGTCGGTCGAGATGATGCGCGGGCCGGTCGGGTCCGAGATCGTGATCACCATCGGCCGCGAGGGAACGGCAGAGCCGTTCGACGTGACGTTGGTGCGCGACATCATCAAGCTGACCGCGGTGCGCAGCCGGGTCGAGGGCAAGACGGTGGTGTTGCGGGTCACCACCTTCAACGACCAGACCTATGCCAACCTTGAGGAGCAGCTTAATGCGATGGTCGAGGAAGCCGGCGGGATCGAGCAGATCAACGGCTTCGTGCTGGACCTGCGCAACAACCCGGGCGGGCTGCTGAGCCAGGCGATCATGGTGTCGGACGCGTTCCTCGATGCGGGCGAGATCGTCTCGACCCGCGGCCGCGATACGGAAGACAGCGAGCGCTTCAATGCCGAGGCCGGCGATCTGGCGCAGGGCAAGCCGGTGGTGGTGCTGATCAATGGCGGATCGGCCTCGGCCTCGGAAATCGTTGCCGGCGCGCTGCAGGACCATCGCCGGGCCATCGTGGTCGGCACCAAGAGCTTCGGCAAGGGTTCGGTCCAGACCGTGATCCCGCTGCGCGGGGATGGCGCCATGCGGCTGACCACCTCGCGCTATTACACGCCGTCGGGCCGGTCCATCCAGGCGCTCGGCGTTGCCCCCGACATCGTGGTGCAGCAGCCCGCGCCAGAGCCCGAGGCGACCGAGGAAGAGGAACAGGCAAGCGCCGCCGCACAGGCCCGTTCGGAAGCGGATCTGCGAGGGGCGATCATCAACGACTCGATGACCGAGGACGAAAAGCGCCTGCTGGAAGAAGAGCAGACCAAGGCGGAAGAGGCCGCCAAGCTGCGGGTCGAGGATTACCAGATGGCCTATGCCCTCGATATCCTGAAGGGCCTGTCGGCCATCGCGCCGGCGCAGTAAGACGAAGGGGCCGGGAAACCGGCCCCATTTTCGTATCAGGACCATCCTCATGACTCCGCCAATCTTGACCGAGGCCGAAGCCGCCGCCCTGCCCTACCGCCCCTGCGTGGGCGTGGTGCTGATCAACCCGCAGGGCCGGATCTTCGCCGGCCGCCGCATCGACAGCGACGCCCCCGCCTGGCAGATGCCGCAAGGCGGGATCGACGAGGGCGAGAAGCCCCGGCAAGCGGCGCTGCGCGAGCTGTGGGAAGAGACCGGGGTGACCGAGGATCTGGTGCAGTTCGTGGCGAAGTCGCCGGACTGGGTGACCTATGACCTGCCGCCGGAATTGCTGGGCCGCGTCTGGGGCGGGCGCTTTCGCGGGCAGAAGCAGCGCTGGTTCCTCTACCGCTTCACCGGGCGCGACGATCAGGTGAACATCGCCACGGGCCATGCCGAGTTTTCCGAATGGCGCTGGATCGGCGCTGACGAGATGATCGAGGCCATCGTGCCGTTCAAGCGCGCGGTCTATGAGCAGGTGGTGGCGGCGTTCCGCGGCCATCTGGCCTGAACGCCGCCGCCTATCAGATCTCGACCGACACCCGCCCGATGGGACGCGAGCAGCAGGCAAGGATATAGCCCGCCTCGATATCCTCATCGGCGATGCCGCCCGAATGCACCATCACCACCTCGCCCTCGGTCTTCCTGACCTTGCAGGTGCCGCAGACGCCGAAGGTGCAGCCCGAGGGGATGTTGAGCCCCGAGGCGCGGGCGACCGTCAGCACGGTATCGGTCTCGCGGCAGGTGGCGGTCACGCCCGAGGCGGTGAAATGCAGCTCGGCGGTTCGGTCGTCGGAGGGGACCACGTCGTCGATTTCCGGCACCTCGGCCTCGGTCGCGGCGGGGGCGTGGAAGCTTTCCTGATGATAGCGTGCCATGTCGTAGCCAAGCGCGTTGAGCATGTCGCGCACCGATTGCATGAAGCTCTCGGGGCCGCAGCAGAACACTTCCCGGTCAAGGTAATCGGGCGCCATCAGGCCCAGCATCAGCTGGTTGAAGCGGCCGCGATAGCCGGTCCAGGTGCGGTAGGGATCATCCTCCTTCACCACCCAGTGCAGCTTGAGCCCCGGGGTGCGGCTGGCCATATGCTCCAGCCGCTGCCGGAAGATCAGGTCCTGCGGACGGCGGGCGCAATGGACGAAGGCGATGTCGGGCTCGAAGCCCGAATCCCATATCCATGTGGTCATCGCCAGCATGGGCGTGATGCCCGACCCGGCCGAGATGAACAGGTATTTGCGCGGCGCGGCATCGGGCAGGGTGAACACCCCGGCGGGGCCAAAGGCGCGCACGCGGGTGCCGGGGGTCAGGTGGTCCAGCATCCAGCGGGTGCCGAGGCTGACCTCCTGCGCCTTGACGGTGATGGTGATCGACAAGGGGCGCGAGGGGCTGGACGAGATGGTGAAGGTCCGGTGGACGGTGCCGGTGGGCAGCGGCAGCTCCAGCGTCAGGAACTGCCCCGGTGCATGGTCGAACCACGCACCCGAGGGCGCGCGGAAGCAGAAGCTGGCAACCCCCGGCGCCTCGGGGATCACCATCGTGCATTCCAGCGGCTCCTCCTCGCGCCAAGGCGCGGAAGGGCGGAAGGCCGAGTGGAAATCGCCCCCGCTCATTCGGCGGCCATGATCGAGCGGCCGGTCAGGCGCTGGCCGAGCGTGTCGCAATACCAGTCGATGAACTGGATCACGCCTTCCTCTTGCAGCGTCGAATAGGGGCCGGGCTCATAGGCGGGCGAGTTGATACCGTACTGGTTTTCCTCGACCACCTGACGGTCTTCGTCATTGGTCGCGAGCCAGACCTCGGTCAGCTTCTGCAGGTCGTAATCCACACCCTCGACCGCGTCCTTGTGGACCAGCCATTTCGTCGTCACCTGCGTTTCGGTGGGCGACAGCGGCAGGATGCGGAACACGATGGCATGATCGGCCAGGAAGTGGTTCCAGCTGTTGGGGTAGTGGTAGAACAGCAGGCTGCCGGCATTGTCGAAGGGCACATCGCCCATGCGCTTGGACACAGCGGGCTTGGTGCTCATGGTGAAGCTTTCGGCATTGTTCAGCAGCGGGATCCGCGCCAGCCGCCACTGCATCGCCGGATGGTTGACGAAGCGCGAGGGCAGGTTCGCCGCCTCGCAGCGCGCCCAATGCGCCATGATCTCGGGGGCGGCGGCGTCGGGACCCTCCATCGCGGTCATGGTCGGGCTGTCGGAATAGGTGCGGCACAGCGACGGGTGGCTGCCCGAGCAGTGATAGCATTCGCGGTTGTTCTCGATCACCAGCTTCCAGTTGGCCTTCTCGATGATCGTCGATTCGAAGGCGACCTTGCTGTCTTGCAGCCGGTGCGGGCCGACATAGGCGTCCAGCTTTTCGGCCAGCGCATCGAAGGCGGGCGGCGTGTCCGAGACACAGACGAAGACCATCCCGCCCGCCTCGCGGCACTGCACCGGCTTCAGCCCGTATTTGCCGGCGTCGAAATCCGGGCCCATGTCGCGGGCGTAAAGCAGGCGGCCGTCAAGCTCATAGGTCCACTGGTGATAGGGGCACACCAGCTTGGGCGCCGAGCCCTTGATGGCCGAGCAGATGCGCTGGCCGCGGTGGCGGCAGGTGTTGTGGAAAGCGCGGATCACGCTATCGGCGCCGCGCACCACCACGACCGGATAGGCGCCGACCTGCATGGTGATGTAATTGCCGGTCTTGGGGATTTCGCACGACGGCAGCGCGAACAGCCAGTCCTGATACCAGAACTTCTCCAGATCCAGCTGGAACATGCCGGGATCGTTGTAGAAGGGCTGCGGCAGGGAGTGGTTCTTCTTGCGGCTGAGCAGCAGGGCAAGGGCATCGGCGTCGCGCATCATCGGTCCTCATCTGCCCTTGGGGGCGGGGCTGGGCGATGGACGAGGGGGCGCACAGGCGGGGCGTGCGAGGAACGCGCCCGGCAAGGCAGCCCCGTGCCGCCCACCGCGGCTTGGCTGGTCCGAGGCTGGTTTCCGGGCTTGGCAGGGGCCTTGGCACACGTGCCGCTGGCGGGGACGCGCCTTCCCGAACCTCCTCCGGTTCAGTGGCCCTCGCGCCCCTTTCCCTGCCCTACCGTTGCGGGGGCAGCGCCGGAGTTTGACCGGCTTCCCAATTCTCTGCCGCCCGGAGACCGGACGGCAGCACCTTGGTGAAACGAATGATGCGGCAAGATGCTGCGGTGCAGTCGCGCAAAAACGACGCACCGCAGCGATTTCGCGGAGTGCGGCTCAGATCCTCTCGATCGCAAGGGCAATGCCCTGTCCGCCGCCGATGCACATGGTGATCAGCGCGCGGCGCCCGCCGGTCCGTTCCAGTTCATACAGCGCCTTCACCGTCAGCAGCGCGCCGGTGGCGCCGACCGGGTGGCCAAGGGCGATGGCGCCGCCATTGGGATTCACACGCGCCGGGTCGAGCCCGAGGCCGGCGTTGACCGCAAGGGCCTGCGCGGCAAAGGCCTCGTTCGATTCGATCACGTCGAAGTCGATGACGGTCAGGCCGATGCGGGCGCAGAGCTGCTGCACGGCGGGCACCGGGCCGATGCCCATCACCTCGGGGCGCACCCCGGCGACAGCATAGCCAAGGATGCGGGCGCGGGGCTTGAGGCCCGCGGCTTCGGCCGCCGAGGCGCGGGCCAGCACCAGTGCCGCCGCGCCGTCATTGATGCCGCTGGCATTGCCGGCGGTGACGGTGCCGTCCTTGAGGAACACCGTCCGCAGCCCCGCCAGCGCCTCGGCGCTGGTCGCCTTGGGATGCTCGTCGGTGTCGAAGATCACCGTGCCCTTTCGCCCGGCAATCTCGACCGGGACGACCTGGCTGGCAAAGCGGCCCTCGGCAATGGCGGCGGCGGCGCGGCGCTGGCTTTCCAACGCGAAGGCATCCTGCGCGGCGCGGCTGATGTCATGCTCGCGCGAGACGTTCTCGGCGGTCACGCCCATATGGCCGGTGCCGAAGGGGCAGGTCAGCGCGCCCGTCATCATGTCGAGCGCGCGCACGTCGCCCATCTTCTGGCCGAAGCGGGCAGCCGGCAGGATATAGGGGGCGCGGCTCATGCTCTCGGCCCCGCCGGCAAGGGCGAAATCGGCATCCCCCAGCATCAGCGCCTGCGTGGCAGACACGATGGCCTGCGCGCCAGAGCCGCAAAGGCGGTTGACGTTCATCGCCGGGGCAGTGTCGGGCACCCCCGCCTCCATCGCGGCAACGCGCGACAGGTACATGTCGCGCGGTTCGGTGTTCAGCACATGGCCAAAGACCACGCTGCCGATCTGGGCGCCCTCGACGCCCGCCCGCTCCAGCGCGGCGCGCGAGGCGATGGTGGCGAGCGTGATGGGCGGCAGCGCGGCGAGGCTGCCGCCGAAGGTGCCGATGGCGGTGCGCGCCCCGGACAGGATGACGATATCGGTCATGGTCTCTCTCCCCTGCAGATTTGCGGGCAGGTTAGACCCGGGCCAGCGCCAATGCCAGCGGCGCGGGCCATGTGACGCAAGGGAAAATTGTCTCAGTCCACCGGGGCGGCTTCCCACAGCGGCACGGTCGAGATCGACATCTTGGCAGAGCCCTCCACCAGCTCGCGGGCATGGGCGAGGTAGATCAGCACGTTGTTCTCGGCATCATAGATCCGCCGCACCCGCAGCGACTTGAGGATCAGGGATCGCCCCTCGCGGAACACCTCCTCGCCATCCTCGCCGCGGTCGATATCGCCCAGGGTGATCGGTCCGGTCTGGCGGCAGGCGATGGAGGCGTTGGAGGGATCTTCGAACCAGTTGCCCTGCGAGACGCGGTCGATCAGGCTGCGCTCGAAGAAGGCCAGATGGCAGGTGACGCCGGGCACCTTGGGATCGGCCAGCGCCTCGATCACGATGTCATTTCCGGTCCAGTCCACGCCGACGCGGCCGACCTCTTCGGCGAGGGTGGGCGTGGCAAGGACCGAGAGGGCAAGGGCGATCAGTCCGCGGGGCGCCATCCGGTGTCTCCTTCGACGAAATCGGCTGTCGCCCCGGGGGCAAAGCCGTCGCCGCCAGTCTTCGCCACATAGCGGGTGACTCGCAAGGCATGAACCGGGGGCTGCGACAGCGTCTCGATCAGGTTGAAGTCGTTGTCCTCGCCGCGGAGCCGGGTCGAGAGGCCGGTGCCGGCCGAGACCTGCAGCATCGCGCGGCGCCCCTCTTGCAGCATGTCGGCGGCCGCGCCCCAGGTGTGCAGATGGCCCGAAAGCACAAGGTCGGCCCCGGCATCCGACAGGGCCCGCGCGGCGGCCTCGCCATTCGGCATCGGCTCTTTCCGGGCGCCGGGCGGATGGACCAGCGGATGATGCAGCATCACCACGCGCAGCACGCCGGGGGGGGCCTCCTGCAGGCGCTGCACGGCGCGGGCAAGGCTGCGGGCACGCACCTTTCCATGCTCGAAGGCGAAGGGCCAGGCGGTGTTGACCGACACGATCCGCACCCCCGGCAGGTCCAGCATCGGCTCCAGATCCGGCGAGATGTCAGCCTTGTAGGCGGAAAAGCTGCGCAGGAAGCGCGAGAGCGGGCGGTCCAGCGGAATGTCATGGTTGCCGGGGACCGTCAGCACCGGCTGCGGCAGATCGGCGATCAGGTTTGCCGCCGCCTCGAACTGCCATTCGCGGGCGCGTTGCGTGAGGTCGCCGGAAATCAGCGTGACATCGGGCTTCAGCGCCCACGCGGCATCGACCAAGGGTTGCAGCAGCCCCGGACGGGTGCGGCCGAAATGCAGGTCCGACAGGTGTAGCAGCCTCGCCATCAGGCCGCGGCGCCGCTGGCGGCATCCGGCCCTTCGGCGGCAATGCGGTTGGCAACGCTGGCCGAGCTTTCCTCGGCCGCGGGCGGGGCGAGCACCTTCAGCGCGCCGGGCAGCATCCGGAAGCGGAACGGTCCGGTCATCTTGCTGCGCTCGCCGTCGCGGGCGATGGTGCGGCGGGGCTTGCGGGTCTCGATCACGATCTCGGTTCCGCAGAGCATCTCGAAATCCGTCTCGGGGCGTGCCTGCTTCAGGGCCAGCCGCGCGGCAAAGCGCACCAGCTGTCCGCGCGTGCAATCGGGGGCGAGGAACACCGCGAACTGGCCCTGGTCGAGGCACTCGGTGCCCGGCAGGCCGTACTGGTCAAGCTGGTAGCCATTGGCCGCGACGAACACCATCGGGGCGCGCGTGCGCCGCGCCTCGCCGTCGATGGTGACCTTCATCACCGAGGGGCGACGGAAATCGGCGATGGTGCGGATCACCGACCAATAGGCGGCCATGCGCGAGCGGCCCCAGCGGCTGTAGATCGCCTCGCGGCTTTCCAGAATGGCGGGATAGAGGCCGAGGCTGGCATTGTTCAGGAAGATCTGGCCGTTCACCTCACCCACCGCGATGCGGCGCGGTTCGGCTTCGGTCAGCGCGGTGACAGCCTCTTGCGGATCTTCTGGAAATCCAAGAGAGCGCGAGAAGAAGTTGAACGTGCCAAGTGGCAGCACCCCCATGGCGATGTCGGTGCCGACGAGTTCGGCGGCGACGGCGCAGATGGTGCCGTCCCCGCCCGCGGCGATGATGGTCGCAAAGCCACCCGCGCGGGCCGATCGCGCCGCGGCGGCTATATCCTCGCCCTCGCGGATCATCCGCACCTCGGGATGGCCGCCGATGCGCTCGATCATCGGGCCCAGCAAGGCGTCCAGCCGCGCGGCCTTCTTCTTCCCTGCGCCGGTATTGGCGATGATACAGACTGGACCTTGCATGTTGCCCCCTTGGCCATGGGCACTCCCCGGCCCCGGTCCCAACGCAGCCCCCTTGCGGCGGTTCCCGCGCTGCGGCATTGCCTGCGCATGTTGCCGCGGCCGGGTTGACACCGGCGCACGCACCCCCACCTTGGGCGGAACGCATTCAGGAGACCGCATATGACTAACCCCGCCCATGGCCCCGCCCACAGCCCCGTCGTCCAGTCTTTTTTCGACCGCCCCACCGGCAGCCTGCAATATGTGTTCCACTGCCCCGCGACGATGCAGGGCGCGGTGGTGGACCCGGTCTGGAACTATGACGCGAAGGCGGTGGCGACCTGGACGGACAGCGCCGATGAAATCGAGGCCTATCTCCGCGACACCGGCATCACGCCTGCCTGGATCCTCGACACCCATCCCCATGCCGATCACCTCAGCTCGGCGCGGATCCTGTCGGAGCGGTTTGGCGGCGTGCCGCGCGGCATCGGCGAGAAGGTGCGCGAAGTGCAGGCGCTGTGGCAGAAGCTCTACAACTGGAGCCCGGAGGAGACCCCGGATGGCGGCTGCTGGGACCGGCTGTTTGCCGAAGGCGACGAATTCATGGTGGGCAATATCCCGGTGCGGGTGATGCTGTCGCCCGGGCACACGCTGGCCTCGATCACCTATGTCGCGGGGGATGCGGCCTTCGTGCATGACACGCTGATGATGCCGGAAAGCGGGTCGAGCCGCGCCGATTTTCCCGGCGGCAGTGCGGCGGTGCTGTGGGACAGCCTGCAGGCCATCCTGGCGCTGCCTGGGGACACGCGGCTGTATATCGGCCATGATTACCCGGCCAAGGAGGCCGCGCCGCGCTGCATGGCGACGGTGGCCGAGCATCTGGCGCGCAACGCCCATGTGAAGGCGGGCACGGTCCGCGAGGAGTATATCGCCCGGCGCGAGGCGCGGGATGCGACGCTGGCGCTGCCCGAGCGGATGATCGCGGCGCTGCAGGTCAACCTGCGCGGCGGGGCGCTGCCCGCGGCCGAAGCAGACGGGCACAGCTACCTGAAGATGCCGGTGAATCGCTTCGCGCCGCGGTAAAGCCTACTCCGCCGCGGCGGCCTGATGCGGCGGGTCGAGCCGCACCCGGCCGGCATCGGTCAGGTGCCAGACCTCGCGCCCTTCGATCACCACGGCCGTCAGCGGCCCGCCATAGGCGGCGCTGCTGTCGAGGTTCAGGCGGTTGCCGTAATGCTTGGCCTCGGACAGCGCGGTGTGGCCGTGGACGATCAGGGCGCCATGGTCGCGGGTATCCTCCAGAAACTCGTGCCGGATCCACAGCAGGTCATCCTCGCGCTGGTCGCGCAGATCGACGCCGGGGCGCACCCCTGCATGGACGAACAGCACATCATCGCGCAGATGCCAGGTCGGCAGCTGGCGCAGATAGTCCGGATGCGCTGCCGGAACCGCCTCCAGCGCCTCGGCATGGACCTGCCCCAGCGGCCGGTCCGCCGGCGCGTGCAGGCCGTAGGATGCAAGCGTCGCGCCCCCGCCGATGCGCGGATGCAGCCAGGCAAGCTCGGACCGCAGGCCGGGGTCGCGGTCGGCTGGATCGTTCATGAACAGCGTGAACAGCCGGTCATGGTTGCCCTTCAGCACCACCCAGGGCGCGCCAAGCGCCTGACCCTGCATCAGAAAGTCGATCACGCCGCGGCTGTCGGGGCCGCGGTCCACCAGATCGCCGATATGCACCACCGGCGCCTCGGTATCGCCGATCGCCGCCCGGTCGGCCGCGATCAGCGCATGGGCGGCCTTCAGCAGGTCGAGATGGCCGTGAATGTCACCGATGGCATAGGTCCGCATGGCGTCTCCGAAACTTGAGGGCAAAGGCCCCCTGCCGATTCGGGACAGGGGGCCTTGCCGTTTGCTATAGCGCGGGTGTGACGATACGTCGAACCACCGGGGAGTGAACCCACGCCTTGCGGGCGGGTTCCGCCGGGTCAGACACCTTCGAATTCCAGCGGCTTCACCTGCTGGAACAGGCCCGTCGCTTCCAGATCGGTCTTCACCTCTTCGGGCAGCGGCTCATCCAGATACAGGATCGCGATGGCATCCTCACCCGCCGCGGCGCGGCCAAGGGTGAAGTTGGCGATGTTGACCCCGTGCTTGCCAAGCGTGCCGCCAAGCGCGCCGATGATCCCGGGCACGTCCTTGTTGGTGGTGTAGAGCATGTGCTGGCCGACTTCGGCGTCGATGTTGATGCCCTTGACCTGGATGAAGCGCGGCTTGCCATCGCTGAACACCGTGCCGCCGATGGAGCGTTCGCGGGTCTCGGTGACCATGGTCAGCTTGATGTAAGCATCGAACACGCCGGACTTTTCCTGCTGCGTGGTCGAGATCTGGATGCCACGTTCCTTGGCGATGACCGGGGCCGAGACCATGTTCACCGCCGGGTTGGTGGCGCGCATGATGCCGGCAATGGCGGCGCAGTTAAGGGCGGCCAGGTTCATCTCGGCGACATGGCCATCGTAGAGGATGTTGATCGCCTTGATCGGCTCGTCGGTCATCTGGCCGACGAAGGCGCCGAGATGCCCCGCAAGCTTGACCCAGGGGCCCATGACCGCGGCTTCCTCGGCGGTGACCGACGGCATGTTGAGCGCGTTCTGCACGGCGCCGGTGAGCAGATAGTCCGACATCTGTTCAGCGACTTGCAGGGCGACATTCTCCTGCGCCTCGGTGGTGGAGGCGCCCAGATGCGGGGTCACCACCACATTCGGCAGGCCGAAGAGCGGGCTTTCGGTGGCGGGCTCCACCTCGAACACGTCGAAGGCGGCACCGGCGACCTGGCCGGATTTCAGGGCTTCGGCAAGGGCGGCCTCATCCACAAGGCCGCCGCGGGCGCAGTTGATGATCCGCACGCCTTTCTTTGTCTTTGCAAGGGCTTCGGCGTTCAGGATGCTGCGGGTCTTGTCGGTCAGCGGCACATGCAGGGTGATGAAATCGGCCTTTGCCAGCAGGTCGTCCAGCTCCACCTTGGTCACGCCCATGGTCTTGGCGCGCTCTTCCGACAGGAAGGGATCATAGGCCAGCACCTTCATGTGCAGGCCAAGGGCGCGGTCGCAGACGATGCCGCCGATATTGCCGGCGCCGATCACGCCGAGGGTCTTGTTGTAGAGCTCGACGCCCATGAAGCGCGACTTTTCCCACTTGCCGGAATGGGTGGAAACCGAGGCTTCGGGCAGCTGCCGGGCGACCGCGAACATCATCGCAATCGCATGTTCGGCGGTAGTGATGGAGTTGCCGAAGGGCGTGTTCATCACGATCACGCCGTTGCGCGAGGCGGCAGGAATGTCAACGTTATCAACGCCGATCCCGGCGCGGCCGATGACCTTGAGGTTGGGCGCGAGCGCCAGCAGCTTGTCGGTCACCTTGGTGGCCGAGCGGATGGCAAGGCCGTCATACTGGCCGATGATCTCGGCCAGCTTTTCCTTGTCCTTGCCGAGTTTGGGCATGTAATCCACCTCGACCCCGCGGTCGCGGAAGATCTGCACGGCGGTTTCGGAGAGTTCGTCGGAAACGAGAACGCGGGGGGCCATGATGGGCTCCTGTGAGGATATGGAATGCGTATGGAAACCGTATGGTTTTCATATGGGTGAATTTCGGGAAGGGTCCGCCGGGACTTGCCCGGCGGGACAGGTCACGCGGCTTTGGCCTGCGCCTCGATCTCGGCCTCGAAGGCGTATTCGATCCAGGGCATCAGCGCGGCGACATCGGCGGCCTCGACCGTCGAGCCGCACCAGATCCGCAGACCAGCGGGCGCATCCCGGTAGGCGCCGGCATCGAGGGCGACGCCCTCCTTCTCCAGCCGCTTGGCGACGGCCTTGGCGAAGGCGGCACCGTCCAGGATGCGCGGATCGGTGAACTTCAGGCAGACCGAGGTGGTGGAGGCGGTGGCCGGATCGACAGCGAGGTTCGCGATCCAGTCCTTCGCCTTGATGAAGTCCGCAATCGCCGCGGCATTGGCCTGCGAGCGGGCGATGAGGCCTTGAAGCCCGCCGACCTGTTGCGCCCATTTCAGGGCGACGAGGTAATCCTCGACACACAGCATCGACGGGGTGTTGATCGTCTCGCCGACGAAGATCCCCTCGATCAGCTTGCCCTTGGCGGTGAGGCGGAAGATCTTCGGCAGCGGCCAGGCGGGGGTGTAGCTTTCCAGCCGTTCGACCGCGCGGGGGCTGAGGATCAGCACGCCATGCCCGCCCTCGCCGCCCAGAACCTTCTGCCAGGAGAAGGTCACCACATCGAGCTTGTCCCAGGGCAGGTCCATCGCAAAGGCGGCGCTGGTCGCGTCGCAGATGGTCAGGCCCGCGCGGTCGGCCGGGATCGCATCCCCGTTCGGGACGCGCACACCCGAGGTGGTGCCGTTCCAGGTGAAGACCACGTCCTTGTCGAAATCGACCTCGGCCAGATCGACGATCTCGCCGTAAGGCGCCTTGCGCACGGTGGCGTCGAGCTTGAGCTGTTTCACCACATCGGTGACCCAGCCTTCGCCGAAGGACTCCCAGGCCAGCATCTCTACCGGGCGGGCGCCGAGCAGCGACCAGAGCGCCATCTCGACGGCGCCGGTGTCGGAGGCGGGGACGATGCCGATGCGGTAGTCCGCGGGCACGCCCAGAATGTCACGGGTGAGGTCGATCGCCTCTTTGAGCTTGGCCTTGCCAACGCTGGCACGGTGCGAACGGCCCAAGGGCGCATCGCCAAGCATATCGAGGGAGAAACCGGGGATCTTCGCGCAAGGGCCCGAAGAGAAACGCGGATTAGCCGGGCGCGCGGCCGGGGCGGTCAGTGCCATGATGGTATCCTTACAGATAATCGCCCTTCGTTGGGGAAGGGTGTCCCGCCGATGGGGATAGTGTCGGGCGGGAAATAAAGCAAGGGGGAAACACAGGGCAGCG
Organism: Frigidibacter albus; assembly: GCF_009908165.1. Classification (GTDB taxonomy): domain Bacteria; phylum Pseudomonadota; class Alphaproteobacteria; order Rhodobacterales; family Rhodobacteraceae; genus Frigidibacter; species Frigidibacter albus. The sequence goes on along the minus strand of NZ_JAAAUC010000001.1, from coordinate 396,390 downwards.
CTTCGCCCCACCCGGAGGCGCAGGTGCCCCCCCGGGGGGGCGATACCTAGGACCCCCGTTGTTCCTCGGAATCGATTGCGGGGATCTCGGTCCGCTCCTCTTCCGCGCCGCCGCAGAGCAGGTCGACGGCGCGGTCGGCGGCGTCCTGGAACGGCTCCAGCACCAGATCGGCACCCGAGGCGAACAGCTCTTCGGTGTCGCGCTGGTGATGCGAGGCGACGGCGATTCGGGCGTGGAAGCCAGAGCTGCGGGTCAGCTGGATCAGCGTGCTGCGGGTATCCTCATGGCTGAGCCCAGTGGGATGGATCGGCACGGTGGAGACGATCCACTCTGCCCGCGGCAGCGGCAGTTCGGCGATGAATTCGGGATCGGTCGCATCCCCGAACTCCGTCTCGAGGCCAAGCTCCCGCCAGCGCCGCACGGCGAGCGGGTTGAAGTCCACCCCCAGCACCTTGATGCCGCGCTTGTGCAGGCGCATCCCGATGGCGGTGCCGAAGCGGCCGAGGCCGAAGATGATGATCTTGGGCCCGTCATTGCGGTGGGCTCCCGCCTCGGACGGCTCGCGCGGGGTGCCCCTGCGCTCGAACACGCCCAGAAGCGGCTCGAACAGGGCGTAGAGCTGGTGCGAATAGGTGATCATGTAGGTGGAGGCGGCGATGGTCACGAGGCCGACCATGGTCACGAGGCCAAGCGCATCCTCCTGCACATGACCCAGCGAAACGCCCATGGCGACGAAGATCAGGGAGAACTCGCTGATCTGCGCGACCGTCAGGCCGGCCAGAAAGCCGGTGCGCTTGCGGTAGCCCATCGCCCCCATGATGGCGAGGACGATCAGCGGATTGCCGATCAGCACGAAGAGCGAGAAGACGATGGCCCCGGTGACATGGGTGCCCAGAAGCGACAGGTCCAGCGCCGAGCCGAGCGCGATGAAGAAGAACAGCAGCAGGAAGTCGCGCAGCGGGGCCAGGCGCGCCGCAATGGTCTCGCGGTAGGGTGTCGAGGCGAGGGCGACGCCGGCCAGCAGGCCGCCCACCTCCTTGCCGAGGCCGGCAATGTCGCCGATGGCCGCGAACATCGCCGCCATGGCAATGGCGAAGATCACCAGCAGTTCGGGGGCCCGCGCCAGACGCTCTGTCAGCGGGTTGGCGACATAGCGCACAAACAGGATGACCAGCGCCACCATCGCCACGCCCGAGATCAGGACCACCGTCACCGACCCGCCGCCATGCCCGTCCTCGGCCGACCCGATGCCGATGGCCGAGAGCACGATCATCGCCAGCACAACGACGAGGTCCTGCACGATCAGGAAGCCAAGCGCGATCTGGCCGTGCAGGCTGTCGATCTCGCGTTTGTCCGAGAGCAGTTTGACGATGATGATGGTCGAGGAGAAGGTCAGCGCGACCGCCACATAGAGGCTGGTGACGGTGCCAAGGCCGAGGGCCAGCCCGATCAGGAAGCCGAAGATCGAGGTGAAGGCGACCTGACCAAGCCCGGTCAGCAGCGAGACCGCGCCAAGCGAGCGGATCAGCTTCACGTCGAGCTTGATGCCGACGAGGAACAGCAGCACGGCGATGCCAAGTTCCGACAGCAGGCTGATCTGCTCGTCGGAGCGCACCACGTCCAGCGCCGAGGGGCCGGCGATCAGGCCGACCGCGATGAAGCTGACAATCAGTGGCTGGCGCAGGATGATGCCGAGGAAGCCGATGGCGGCGGCCATGACCAGCAGCGCGGCGATCTCGGTGAAGGGGGATTGGGCGATCAGGTCCATGAGGCTGTGCCCGCCCTGATGCGGGGTGCTCCGGCGCAGTGCGCGGGGGGGCGCGCGGGGGGATACTGCCTCAAGACCATTCCGAATGCCTTTTCATGGGGTTTGGCTGCCTGTAACCTGTCATAGCGCAAGAAAAGTTCTTCGGACAGGTTGCCGGGCGCGTTTTCCCCGGAGCCTGCCGGGCAGGAATGGCGCGGACGGAAGGGAATGCGATGAAGAAGATCCTGCTGGCCACCGATTTTTCAGAGCGTTCCGACCGGGCGCTGCGGCGCGCGACCCTGCTGGCGCGGCAGTTCGGGGCCAGCCTCGCGCTGATCCATGTCGTCGATGACGATCAGCCGCGGCGCATCGTCGAAGCCGAGCAGCAGGAAGCGGGCAGGCTGCTGCGCCAGATGGCCGCAACCCTGCGCGATGTCGATGGGGTGGCGTGCGAGACAAGGGTGATCCTCGCCTCGCCCTTTGCCGGGGTGGCAACCGCCGTGGCGGAGATGGAGCCCGACCTGCTGGTGATCGGGCCGCACCGGCGGCAGATCCTGCGGGATGTGTTCATCGGCACCACGGCAGAGCGGACGATCCGGCTGGTGCATTGCCCGGTGCTGATGGTGAATGCGGCGCCTGCGGGCCCCTATCGGCACGTGTTGCAGACGACCGACCTGTCGGAGGGGTCCCGCGATGCGCTGCGGCGGCTTGCGGCGCTGGAGATCGCGGGAGCGGCGCGCAGTTCGTTGCTGCATGTGTTCGATGCGCCGGCGCTGCGGCTGGCCTTCAGCCATGCGATGCCGAAGGACGGGCAGGAGGGTCACCTTGCGGATGAAACGCGGCAGGCGGCGCTTGCGCTTGCAGGGTTCGTGTCGGCCTCTGGCCTCGGCGATGTCCGGCAGATCGTCCGCCACAAGGTGACGGCGGCGCAGCATGAGATCCTGAAGGCCGCCGAGGAAGAGGCGGCGGACCTGATCGTGCTGTCGACCCACGGGCGGACCGGCCTGACCAAGCTGCTGATCGGCAGCGTTACCGAGCATGTGCTGCGGGCGTCGACGGTGGATATTCTGGCGATCCCGCCGATGGGCGATGCTTGACTGCGGCGCTGGCACATGCCGAAAAACTGGCACATGCCGAAAAATTGTCTTAAGCGGCACCCCGTCGCAGGGATGCGGCGCTGCCCCTGACACCTGCCGGCCGAGGATGCCCTTCGATGAGTGATGCCCCCACAGACGCCGTCGTGACCCTGCTGGCCAGCCCCGCCCGCGCCGATCTGCACCGCGAGACGGTGGAATCGCTGCGCAATGCCTGGGGCGGCGGCGATGCGCGCTGGCTGGCGCCGGGGATTGCCGCGGAATTCGGCGTGCCCGCCCTGCCCGGCAACCGCTGGGAGGTGTGGGAAGGGCTGCAGGCGATGCGCGTCGATCTGGTGGTGCAGCCCGCGGCGGGGCGGCGCAAGCGGATGCTGCTGGCCGACATGGACAGCACGATGATCGGGCAGGAATGCATCGACGAGCTGGCCGACATGGCCGGGGTGGGCCCGCATGTGGCCGGGATCACCGCCCGCGCGATGAATGGCGAGCTGGATTTCGAGGCCGCCTTGCGCGAACGCGTCGGGCTGCTGGCCGGGCTGCCGGAGACCGTGATCGCGCAGGTGCTTGCGGAGCGGATCACCTACACGCCGGGCGGGCGGGAGCTGATTGCCACCATGAAGGCGGCCGGGGGCTATGCCGCGCTGGTGTCGGGCGGGTTCACGGCGTTTACCGCGGCCGTCTCGGCGCATCTGGGCTTTGATGAGAACCGCGCCAATACGCTGCTGGTGGAGGACGGCCTGCTCACGGGGCGCGTGGCCGAGCCGATCCTGGGGCGCGAGGCGAAGATGGCGGCCTTGCGCGAGATTTCGGGGCGGCTCGGGATCGGGCATGACGCGGTGATGGCGGTGGGCGACGGCGCCAACGATCTGGGGATGCTAGGCATGGCCGGGGCCGGGGTCGCGCTGCATGCCAAGCCCGCGGTGGCGGCCCAGTGCGATATCCGCATCAACCACGGCGACCTGACGGCACTGCTGTACATCCAGGGTTACGCCGCGGAAGACTTCGTGCTGTGATTGCTGGGGCTAGCCTTGGGGGATGAGATGAGCGAGCACGAAGCCAGCCGCCGCCAGCTGGAGATGACGGTGCTGATGACGCCGGACATGGCGAACTTTTCGGGCAAGGTGCATGGCGGGGCGCTGCTGAACCTGCTGGACCGGGTGGCGTTCTCCTGCGCCTCGCGCTTCTCGCAGCGCTATGCGGTGACACTGTCGGTGGACCAGGTGTTCTTCCTGCAACCGATCCATGTGGGCGAGCTGGTGACCTTCCGCGCCGCGATCAACCATGCCGGACGCACATCTATGGAGGTGGGGATCCGGGTCGAGGCGGAAGACATCCGCTCGGGCGCGCGGCGGCATACCAACTCGTGCTATTTCACCATGGTCGCGGTGGATGACGAGAGCCGCCCTGCCGAGGTGCCGGCCTATCTGCCAAAGACAGAGACCGAACGCCAGCGCCACCGCGCCGCCGAGATGCGCAAGGCGCTGCGCCGCGAGTTCGGCGCCCGGATGGAGGCGGCGGCGAAGGGGAACGCGGGGTAGCCGCTCGGCCGCACCGAGAAGCGCCCGGCTGGTGTTGCGGGCATCGGGCCGCCCGGCTCGGGCGGGAGAAGGCGAGGCACTGCCTCGCCCCGCCCGTGAGAGACCTTTCCCTCGGTGCCATCCGCAGCATGAGACCGTATGAGGACAGCGCCCGACCTGGCGGGCGAGAAGCGCCCGCCAGAGGCGGGGCGGGCGCTGGCCGGGCCCTTTGGGGGCCCGTCCGGTGCGGAATGATCCGGCACTGCGTGGCGAAGGCGATGGCCTTCGCCAAGGACGGCGGGGCGGGCGCGATGCCACGCGGCGGCTTTGTCCTGCAAAGCCCCCACTGCCCCCACCACGCCTTTACTTCCCCGCCGCCCCGCAGCAGAAGGCGCCGTCCTGCCGGAGCCCTGCCATGTTCGAAGTCACCCTCGACCTTGCCCTGATGCTGATCGCCGCCGCCTTTGCGGCCGGCTTCGTCGATGCGATTGCGGGCGGGGGCGGGCTGATTACCCTGCCCGCCCTGCTGCTGGCCGGGGCCTCGCCGATGCAGGCGATCTCGACCAACAAGGTGCAGGCGGTGTTCGGGGCAGCGACGGCGGCGGTGTCCTATGCCGCGGCGGGACATGTGGATCCGCGGCGGCAGATCGGCTCTGCTGCCATCGCCTTTGCCGCGGGGGTGGGCGGCGCGATGATGGTGGCGCTGGTGCCGACGGACTGGCTGCGGATGGCGCTGCCGGTGATCCTGGTCGGGATCGCGCTGTTCTTCGCCTTCAAGCCGGGGCTGGATGATCTCGACCGGGCGCAGCGGATGCGGCCGGCGGTGTTCGCCAGCACGGTGGTACCGCTGATCGCCGCCTATGACGGGCTGGTCGGGCCCGGCGCCGGGGCGTTCTACATGATCGGCTTCGTCACGCTGGCGGGCTACGGCGTGCTGAAGGCGACGGCCCATACCAAGCTGCTGAACCTTGCCTCGAACCTTGGCGGCCTGCTGGCCTATGCGGTGATGGGCGCGCCCTGGTGGTTCATCGGGCTGGCGATGGGCCTTGCGCAGGTGGCGGGCGCAAGGCTGGGCGCGCGCCTGGCGATGCGGATCGGCGCGGGGGTGATCAAGCCGCTGCTGGTCATCACCTCCTCGGCTCTGGCCGCGCGGCTGATCTGGCAGATGCTGTAGCGCTCAGCCGAAGCCGGGGGCCAGCCGCATTTCGCCGGTGACGATGCCGCGCCAGTTCTTCTGCGGGCCGGTCAGGTATTGCGCCACCACAGGATGTGCCGCAGGCAACGCGCCCAGCTTCACCAGCAGCGCCACGATGGCGGCCTCCGCGCCGCGGGTGCCGCCATCGACGATCTTCAGCGCGATGCCGGTCTGCTGGTCGGGCAGGATCGCCACGAACACCGCCTCGGCCCCGGTCTTGACCGAGACGCGCCCGCCCATCGCGCGCATCAGGTCGGTGCAGGCGCGGCCCTCGCCCGCCACCAGCTCGGGGTAGGCCGCCATCGCGCGGGTCAGGCGGGCGGCGGCGCGGTTCCGGGCATCGCCGTCAGGGTTCGCAGCGGCGAAGAAAGCCATGGAGCGGGCGAGGCCGGCGACGGAGGTGGCGAAGTTGGGGGCAGAGCAGCCGTCGATACCGTAGCCGGGGGAATCCTCGCCCGTCACCTCCTCGAAGGCCAGCTTGATGGCTTTTTGCAGCGGGTGATCGACCTCGACATATTCGGGCCCGGCCTTGGCGTGGCGGGTCCAGGTCAGGAAGCCCGAATGCTTGCCGGAGCAGTTGTTGTGGATCTGGCACGGCGCGGTGTCAGAGCAGATCAGCCCCTTCTTCGCCTCGGGATCGTTCGGCATATGCGAGCCGCAGCGCAGGTCGGCCTCGGTCATCCCCAGATCCGCCAGCCAGTTCGTGACCATATCGGTATGGATCTTCGCGCCCTGATGGCTGGCGCAGGAAAGGGCCAGCTGCGCCTCGGTCAGCCCCGCCGCATCGGCGGCGCCGCTTTCCAGCAAGGGCAGCGCCTGCAGCATCTTGCACGACGAGCGCGGGAAGATCACCGCCCCCGGGTCGCCCCATGCAGCCTGGATGCCGCCCTTCCCCCAGATCACCGCATGTCCGGCATGGACGCTTTCCAGCATCCCGCCCCGCCAAAGCTCGATCATCGGAACCGCTGCCATCACTGCCTCCATCTCACACCTGCGCGATTTTCCGCCCTTGGGGCTTTCGCATATCGGCGGAATTGCGTTATTGACGACATATCGAGTTGAATTGCCCGCCGCCAAGGGAAAAGGTGCGCAAAAGGCCCCCGGGACGGCAAAGCCGGTCGAGGGGTGCGGGGAACAGGCAGAGACGGCTGGAGGCTGAGGAAAACATGACATCACGCATTCTACGCGGGATAGCCGGTCCGGTGGCCTTGGCGGCCGCCGTTGCGGTAACGCTGACGGGCATCCCGGCGATGGGGATCGCCCAGGAATCGACCAACCGGGTCGCGGCTAATACGGACTGGAGCGTCTTCGTCGAAGAAAGCCCCAAGGAATGTTGGGGCGTTTCGGCGCCCAAGGAGACCGTGAACACCCGTGACGGGCAACCGACGCAGGTCCGCCGCGGCGACATCTTGCTGTTCATCACCTTCCGCCCGGGCGGCGCCTCGGGCGAGGTCTCCTTCACCGGCGGCTACCCGTTCGCCGGCGGCTCGACGGTCGAACTGGATGTGGGCGGCACCAAGTACAACCTGTTCACCGATGGGGAATGGGGGTGGTCCGGCTCCAAGGAAGAAGACGCGCGGATCATCGCATCGCTGAAGGCCGGAAGCTCGGCGATCCTGACCGCCCGCTCGGGCCGGGGCACGCAGACGCGGGACACCTTCTCGCTGCTGGGGTTCACCGCGGCAATGGACGAGGCTGCCCGGCGCTGCGCGAGCTGAGACCGGCGACAGGGATATGGAGGGCCCGGGCGACTGTCCGGGCCTTTTTGCATGGGCCTGTTCCGTTTTGCCCGCGAATCCTATATTGAGGCCCATCCTCTCTCCCGGAAGCCCTGCCCCCATGACCGACCAGCACGCCGACCAGTCCTCCGACCACGCCCCTGCCCCGCGCCCCGCGGCGCCGATCACGCAAGACGTGCTGACGATCCCGCGCAAGCTGCCCGAGGGCGGTCTCATTAACCTCGTGGGCCTGACGCGCGATCAGATGCGCGACGCGCTGGTCGCCGCGGGCACGCCCGAGCGGCAGGCGAAGATGCGGGTGGGCCAGGTCTGGCAGTGGATCTACCACTGGGGCGTGCGCGATTTCGCCCAGATGACCAACCTTGCCAAGGATTACCGCGCGCTGCTCGCCGCCCATTTCGAGGTGACGATTCCCGAGCTTGTGTCCAAGCAGGTGTCGGCCGATGGCACCCGCAAATACCTCGTGCGGATCGCCGGGGGCCATGAGGTCGAGGTGGTCTATATCCCCGAGGAATCCCGCGGGACGCTGTGCATTTCCAGCCAGGTCGGCTGCACGCTGACCTGTTCCTTCTGTCATACCGGCACCCAGAAACTGGTGCGCAACCTGACCGCGGGCGAGATTGTCGGCCAGGTGATGCTGGCGCGCGACGATCTGGGCGAATGGCCGGTGCCGGGCGCGCCCAAGGACGAAACGCGGCTGGTGTCGAACGTGGTGCTGATGGGCATGGGCGAGCCGCTTTACAACTTCGACAACGTGCGCGACGCGATGAAGATCGTGATGGATGGCGAGGGGCTGACCATCTCGCGCCGCCGCATCACGCTCTCCACCTCGGGCGTGGTGCCGGAAATTGCCCGCACGGCCGAGGAGATCGGCTGCCTGCTGGCCGTCAGCTTCCATGCCACCACCGATGCGGTGCGTGATGGGCTGGTGCCGATCAACAAGAAATGGAACATCGAGACGCTGCTGGCCGCCCTGCGCGACTATCCGCGCTTGTCGAACAGCGAGCGGATCACCTTTGAATACGTCATGCTCAAGGGCGTGAACGACAGCGACGCAGACGCGCGGCGGCTGGTGAAGCTGATCCAGGGCATCCCGGCGAAGATCAACCTGATCCCGTTCAACGAATGGCCCGGCGCACCTTACCAGCGCTCGGACTGGGAGCGGATCGAGGCGTTTTCCGACATCGTCTACAAGGCCGGCTATGCCAGCCCGATCCGCACCCCGCGCGGCGAGGATATCATGGCGGCCTGCGGCCAGCTGAAATCCGCGACGGAACGCGCCCGGAAGGTCCGCGCCGCCCCGCAGGCCGAAGCCGGGCTCTAACGCAGCGCCACCGTCACCGCGGCGGAGCGGCCCTTTGCGTCGATCACCGACAGCGTCACGAAACCCGGCCCGTCCAGCGGGATCGCCGCCTCGCGCGCGCGGTCGGCCAGCACCACCGGCGCACCGTTGGCCAGCCAGGTGAACGGGGGCTCGCCGCCCCGCACCTTCACCACCAGCGCGCCGCGGGTCAGCGCGAGTTCGGCGCCGTCGGGCGGGAAGGCCACCTCGGGCGCGCCGGGGGTCACCTCTGAGAACAGCGCGCCGCGGGGGCGGAAGCGTTGCAGGGGTTGCGGCAGGCGGGCGTTCGGCAGGATCAACGTGGCGGGCGGGGGTGGTGGCAAGGGCGTCAGCGCGGGGGCCAGGCGCCCGAACACCTCGAACAGCACCGGGGCCGCCAGATCGCCGCCAAAGGCGCCCGGAACCGGCGTGCCATCCGCCCGGCCCATCCAGACGCCGACCACATGCCGCCCGTCAAACCCCACCGCCAGCGCGTCGCGGTGGCCATAGCTGGTGCCGGTCTTGTAGGCGAGCCGCCCGCGCGGGGCATTGGGCGGCGGCGCGAGGCCAGCGAGGATGTCGGCTACCTGCCACGCCGCCTCGGGCGCGAACAGCGGCTGTGGCAGGTCGGCTGCCCCACCCGGCACCGCCGACAGCCGGACCGGCCGCCCCAGCCGCGCCAGCGCCGCATAGGCCTGCACCAGATCCTGCAGGCTGATCCCCACCCCGCCAAGCGCCACCGCCAGCCCCGGCTGCCCGCCCGGCACGACGGGCTCGGCCCCTGCCCGCTCCAGAGAGGCCAGCAGCCGCGCGGGACCGACCGCCTCGGTCAGCGTGACGACGGGGATGTTCAGCGACAGCTGCAGCGCCTCGCGCACCGGAACCGTGCCGCGGAAGGTGCGGTCGAAGTTCTGCGGGGCATAGGTGCCATAGGCGGTCGGGCGATCCTCGATCAGGGTTTCGGGATGCGCAAGGCCATCGTCGAAGGCGAGGCCATAGACGAAGGGCTTCAGCGTCGATCCCGGCGAGCGCAGCGCCTGCGTCATGTCGATGAACCCGGCGCGGGCATCGCTGGTCCAGTCGGCAGCGCCGACCGAGGCGAGGATCTCGCCGGTGCGGTGGTCGGCGACGACGATGGCGACGGACAGCCGGTCACCGGAGAAACGGACGGACCTTGCGGCGAGGGTTTCGAGGCTGGCCTGAAGGCCCGCGTCCAGCGTGGTGGGATGGTCGGTTCGGGTGGGCGCGGCGGCGCGCAGGCGCTGCGAGAGGTGCGGGGCCAGCGCCGGGAAGTCGCGGCGGGCGGTGGGGACGGGTTCGGTTTCGGCGGCGGCGATGCGGTCCTCCGCCAGCAGCCCCGCTCCCGCCATCCGTGCCAGCACCCGGCTGCGGGCAGCGCGGGCGGTTTCCGGGCTTCGGTCGGGGCGGCGGGTCTCGGGCGATTGTGGCAGGGCCACCAGCAGCGCCGCCTCGGCGGGCGTCAGGCGGCGAGGCTCCTTGCCGAAATACGCAAGGCTGGCGGCGCGGATGCCTTCGAGGTTGCCACCATAGGGCGCGATGCGCAGGTAAAGGTCCAGGATCTGCGCCTTGTCCAGCCGCCGCTCCAGCGCCAGCCCCAGCCGGATCTGCCGCAGCTTGCCGGGCAGGCGGCCGGTGCCGCTGTCCTCCAGCAGCCGCGCGACCTGCATGGTCAGGGTGGACCCGCCCGACACCACGCGCCTGTTCAGCGCCGCCTGCCCTACGGCGCGAAGCATCGCCCTCGGGTCGATCCCGGCATGGCGGTAGAAGCGCTTGTCCTCATAGGCGACCAGCATCTGCACCAGCAACGGGTCCACCGCCCCCGGCTCCAGCCGCCAGCGGCCGTCCGACACGGTGAAGGCGCGCAGCAGGCTGCCGTCGCGCGCCCGCACTTCCACCGAGGTCTCTACGGTCAGCGCGGGCAGCACCGTCGCGTCCACCCAAGCGTCCACCCCATCCCGCGCGGCGGCGGCCAGGAATAGCAGCAGCGCCAGCGCCAGCAGGCCGAGGCGCGCCCCGGCCCGGCGCATCCTACTCGGCAATCGTCACCTGCCCGGCCTCGGTGCGCGCCCGGTAGTCGGGGCGGTACATGTCCATCACCGAGGCGGCGGGGTGGTGGAAGCTGCCGGGCGACACCGCCCGCACGATATAGGCCAGCCGGAACGGGTTGCTGCCCGACCAGTCCACCGCGGCCACGAACCGCTCCTGCCGGAACTCGGTCATCCGCGTGTCCTGGAGGCTGTCCACCCAGTCCAGCGCCGAGATGTCGCCGGCGCGGATCAGGTTGGGGTTGTCGATCTCGAACCCGGCGGGCAGCGGGTCATCGACGATCAGCCGCGCCTCGCCCCCGGCATAGGGGGTCACCTCCAGCACCGCGACCATGCGGTCGCCTTGGCTCACTGCAGCGGGATCCACCGGCGCGCCTTCCAGATCGTAATAGCTGCGGGTGATCTGGTAACCGTTGCCGCTGGCAGGTTCCGGCTCTGACGGCACGCCGAAGGTGGTCAGCGTCACCGTTGCCTCGGCGCCAGAGCCATTGGTGATGCGCATCGCCGCGCCGCCCGCGGTCTGATCCTCCAGCATCCGCACCAGCGGGCCGGTGACCGGCGCGCCGTCGATGGTGAAGCCCTCGGCGCCGGGCCGGTCGATCAGCGCATGGGTCGCCAGCAGCGCCCATGTCGCCTCTTGCGTCGACAGGTTGCGGCTGGCCACACCCGCCGCCACCGCATCGCCCAAGGCGTCGGAGGGGATCGCGGTGGACCCCGCTTCGGTCGCCAGCGCCAGCAGCGCCGCGCCGTCGCGCAGATGCGTGCCATAGTCGGCGCGCCAGACCTGCCCTTCCTCCCTGCCAAGGTTCGCCGCGACCATCCGCGCCGCGCGGGTGAACATCGCATCGGCGCGGGTCTGGTCTCCGTAGGAGGCCAGCGCCGCGCCCAGTTGGGCCGCCGCAATCGGCGTGTCGAAGGCGTCGGGCTTCACATCGGCATAGTAGCGCAGATCGCCGATGGCCGCCGCCCCCTCGCGCGCCAGCACCATCAGCGCATAGGCATAGGGGCCGGCGCCCTCGTCGAACTCCGGTGCGTAGTTCAGCTGGTTGCGCAGGTTGTCCATGGCGGAGCGGAAGGCAGTGTCGGGCACGGCGTAGCCCGAAGCCCGCGCCCGGCTGAGGAAGTCGGTCACGAAGGCATCGAGCCACAGGTCGCCCGAATCCGCCTGCCACAGGCCAAAGGCCCCGCTGGCCGACTGGTTCAGCAGCACCTCGGCGATGGATTGCTCGATCCGGGGGCGCAGGTCCTCGGCTGTCGTCACGCCCATCACGTCCGCCACCTCGGCGAAATACAGCAGAGGCAGGGCGCGCGAGGTGATCTGTTCCGTGCAGCCATAGGGATAGGCATCCAGCGTCGCCAGCAGGCCGGGCGCATCGAAACGGGCGATGGGGCCCACCGCCAGCGTGGCTTTGCCGGTGCCGGGGATCAGCCCGGCGAAGACATTGGCGTCGAAGGTGAAGTCCTGCCCGGCCGCAAGGGTGAAGCGGCTTTGGCGCGAGAGCTCGGGATCGTTCACCTGCACCGGGATCACCAGATCCTTGACCAGTTGCTGCCCGTCCGGCGTCGTCAGCGAGACGCGGATCGACGACAGCCCCTCTGCCTCGCCCGCGGTGATCGGCACCGATACGGCGGCCTTGCCCAGATCGGCCAGATCGACGCCCGAGGGCGCGGTGCCAAGGGTCAGCCCGTCGGCGGTGACATCCAGCCCCATCCGCCCCGAAGGGCCGGTGGCATGGACAATCTCCAGCAGCACCCGCGCGCTGTCGCCGGGGGCCAGGAAGCGCGGGACAGAGGCGGTGACGACCACCGGATCGCGCACCAGCACCTCGGCCTCGGCCTGGCCGATGCCGGACTGCGACCACACGACCGCCATCAGCCGCACCGTGCCGTTGAAGGCCGGCATGTCGAATTCCGCCCGCGCATAGCCATCGGCGCCCACCTCGACCGGGCCCTCGAAATAGGCCACCAGCTCTTCCGTCGGGGGCGGCGATTGCAGGCGCATCCCGCCGCCGGCGTCACCGCCAGAGCGGACTGTGCCGGGAGTCCCGGCCTGCCCGTCGATCAGCCGTCCATAGGCGTCGCGGAAACCGACGCCCAGCTTGCGCTGGCCGAAGAAATGCGAGTCCGGGTCTGGCGAGGCAAAGCCGGTGAGGTTCAGGATGCCGACATCGACGGCGGCGATGGTGGCATAAGCCGTCTCACCCGCAGCCACGCCGTCCACCTTCAGCGCCACCGGCAGCGGGGCGCGGGGGGCGGATTCGGGCGGCGTCTCGAAGCTGGCGGCCAGACGGCGCGCACCGGGATCGACGGCGGCATGGGCAAGCCCAAGCGCGCGGGCGGGGGCGCGGCCTTCGGCAGCGTCCGCCAGCGGGCGCAGGACGGACGCTGTGACATAGGCGCCCGCACCCCAATCATCTGTCACGGTCAGCTCGATGGTGTTCTCGCCCGACGTCACCTCCACGGCGCGGCTTTCGATCAGCCGGTTGGATACGACGTTAACCAGCGCCACACCCGCGGCGCGCGGCACGATGCGCAGGGTGGCGGTTTCGCCCGGCGCATAGGCGGGCTTGTCCAGTGCAAGCTCCAGCATGTCGGGCGTGTCGCCCCCCTCGGCCGAGACATACCAGCCGGCGGAAAAGCCCATCGAGGTGGCGGCATAGGCGCCGCCCGTGGTTTCCACCACGATCTCGTACTCGCCCCATTCCGTCGGCGCGGTCACGGTCAGCGGGTCGGCGCCAAGCGTCGCGTCGCCTTCGGCCACCACCGTCCGCGTCGTCACCGGCTCCCAGTTCCACTGGCCATACATCACGTACCATTGGTAGTCGGTCTCGACCCGGTTCACGCGCCAATGCACCTGTTGGCTCACGGGCTGAAGATCGGGACCGAGGGCCAGCAGGTCGAAGCTGGCCTCCTGCCCCTCGCCAAGCGCTTCGCCGTCAAAGCCGGGGCGGATCCCGATCACCGGGGTCGCCGGCATCACCGGGCGCTCCAACCTACGCTCGACCGGGCGGCCGGAACCTTCGGTCAGCCGCACGGCCATGCGCGCCAGCAGCGGGCGGCCGACATCGCCCATTTCGGGGAAGACCACCGGCAGGGTGGCGGTGCCATCCTCGGCCGTGTCGCCCTCCGCATAGAGCGTCTCGAACCACGGCGAGAAGCCATCGTCATGGCGGCCAAAGCGGTAGCCGTCATAGCCCGGCAGGGTATCGGCAGCGGACAGGCGCAAGTCACCCTCGATGCCAAGGCCAGCGCCCGGCGCGCCGAACAGGTAACGCGCATCGATGGCGATTTCCGGCAGGCTGTTCAGCGCGAGAACATCGTCCGGCAGGGTCAGGTCGAAATCGATCCGCTCGGGCAGGAAATCCTCGACCAGCAGCGTCTGGCTGGCCAGCGGGGGCGCGTCGGGGTCGGCAAAGGCCTCCAGCCGCCAGGTGCCGCGGGGGGCGTTGCCGGCGATGGGCAGGCCGGCGACATGGCCGCCAGCCCCGGCATCGGCCGCCAGCACACGGGAATACTCCACGCCGTCAGGCCGCATCAGCCGCAAGGTCAGCGGCAGGCCTTCCAGCGCCGCGGTCCGCGGATCGCGGGCCAGCGCGGTGACGTGGACCGTTTCCCCGGCGCGATAGGCGCCACGGTCGGTGGTCAGGAACACGTCGATGGGCGGCGCCGCCTCGCGGCCCGCAACGCCGCGGTCCGACAGGTCGAACTCGGGGTCGGTCAGCGGCAGGAAGGCGAAGTCCTCCTCCCCCTCCGCCACCGTCACCAGCGCGGGCTGCGCGCCGCCGCGGCCCGCGGTCATCGCGGCCGGGAAGTTGGCATAACCCTCGGCATCCACGGTCGCGGTGCCGATCACCGCATTGGCGCGGGACACCAGCGTCACGGTCGCCCCCGCCTTCGGCCCAGCATCGGCCAGCGAGCGCACGAAGACATGCAGCCCGTCGGTGCCCGACAGCGTGGTCAGGCCCAGATCCGACACGATGAACCATTGCGAGGCGGGCGGAGTGTCATAGGGGTCCTGCCCCGGCACGGCGGCAGTGAGGATGTAGATGCCGGGCTCGGGATCCCCCAAGGCCTCGTCCAGCGGCAGGCGGGTGGTCATGTCGCGGTTGACCTCCATCACCACCTCGGCGGTGCCGGTCCAGACCTCCTCGGTCATCTCGGCGCTCAGGTACTCCGCCTCGTAATACTCCAGCGGGCGGCCGAAATAGTCGTTCTGGATGGCGCGGATCAGGTTGCGGTCGGACAAGCGCGCAAGGCTCAGGTCCAGCTTTTCGGTGTTCACCGTCTGGACCGGCAGGCCGGCGCCCTCGGCCCGCGGCAGCAGGTAGGCGCGGCCCGGGAAGCTGGCGCCGGGGCTGCGGTCGCGGACATATAGGTTCAGCGTCACATCGGCGGCCAGTTCCTCGCCCGATTGCGCCGGCATGCCCTCGCGGAAGGTCACGTCATAGCGCTGGCCGTGGGTGACGCCAGAGATGCAGATCTGTCGGTCCGAGGCCTCGACCGCCAGCCCGGTCTCGGGCAGGCGCAGGAAGGTGGCGTAGTCCACCCCGGCCGGCACGAGGGTCTCGTTGAAGATCGCGCAGATCTGCGGGCGGGCGCTGTCGGCGCGCACCTCGTGGCTCTCGATGCGGAAACCGTATTTGCCGATCGCCTCCTGCAGCCAGGCGGCGGTGTCGTCGCGCGGCTGCAAGGCCTGCGCCAGCCGCAGCGCCGGAATCATCTCACGCCCCCGCTCCACCGCCTCGAACGCCGCCGCCATCTCCAGCAGGGCCGCGGCGCGCACCGCAGGCGCATCCGCCCGCAGATAGCCGTTGATCGCCGCCGAAAGCGCCCGGTTGCGGTAGTCGGAGCGGTCGTTGTCGCTGACCTGGGCCAGCAGCAGCAGGCGCGAATATTCCACCCACTGGTCGGCGGCATCGGTCAGGTTCAGCGCCGCGCCCTGCAGCTCTGCCGCCGAGGTGTAGTTGCCCTCGGCGCGATCACGGGCGGCGACGGCCAGCAGATCCTCGGCCGTCCAGTCGCCGGTGGTGTGGCGCCCGGCAAGGCCCATGGCCTGTTCGTAGGCGACGGTGAAGTCATACTCCTGCAGGAAATCGAGCTCGCCCGCCCGGGTCGCGGCACGGGCGGCCAGCCCCGCCTCCGCCTCGCGCACCCAACCGGAATAGGCGCCGTCATAGGGCTGCATGTCGCTGACGCCGTTCTTGGGAAAGCACGAGCCGGAACGGGAATTGAAGGTGAAGGCCGTGCAGCTGGCATTGGCAAGGCAGGCGGCCTGACACGCCTCCAGCGAAGTGTCGAAGATCGACTGAATGTCGCCGCCCGGGAAATCGACGCCCACGGTCATAACCAGCCGGCGTTCGGGGACCAGCGGGCCGGTCTGCGCCAGGGCTTGCGGGGCTTGCAGGGCAAGCGCCCCGGCGACAAGGGCAACGGCCCTGACCAGACGCAACATCACCTAAGCCCTCCCTCAAGATTTGCCGGGATGCTGGCAGTGGCGCGCCCGCTTTGCAAGGAGTCGCTCACTGCCGGGCGCCCGGCGCCAGTGTCATTAAGCGCATTTTCACCCGGAGCGGCGACGGTCAGCAAAGCCGCACGGAACCTGCGGCGGAACTCGAACCGGGGGCGGCGTGCTGGAGCGGCTGGCAAAGGAGCGTCGGGCGAGGCTCGCAGCCGAACGGCTGCTGGAGCAGAAGAAGCGCGAGCTTCAGGCCGCCAACCAGCAACTGGCCTTTCACGCAAGGTCGCTGTCGGACCAGATCGTGGAACAGCGGCAGGGGCTGGCGCAGGCGCTGTCGGAAGCCGCCAGCCTGAAGGGCCAGAACACCAGGGTTCTGTCGGACCTTGAACACGCGACCTCGCTGGCGCGGATTGCGCAGACCCGGCTGTGGGACGCGCTGGAAACCGTGCGCGACGGCTTTGCGGTCTTCGACGGCGACCTGCGGCTGGTGGCGGCGAACCGTGCCTGGCTGAGCTTTTTCGAGGGCGAGATCGCGCTGAGCCAGGGCGTGACCTATGATGCGGTGCTGAAGATCGCCGCGCAGCACGGGCTGATCGAGCTCGATGGCCGCGACCCGCTGGACTGGCACCACGAGATGACGGCCCGCATCCGGCGCGCGCAGATCGAACCCTGTGTGCTGCGCCTGCCCGGGGGTCGGCACATCAACATGATCGACCGCTGGGGCCGCGACGGCGATCTGGTCTGCCTGACGCAGGACATCACCGCCACCATCCAGCGCGAGGCAGACCTGCAGGAGGCGCGCGACAAGGCGGAGGCGGCGAACCGCGCCAAGTCGGCCTTCCTCGCCAATATGAGCCATGAGATCCGCACGCCCATGAACGGTGTCGTCGGCATGTCCGACCTGCTGTGCGAGACCGAGATGACCGAGGATCAACGGCTCTATGCCGAAACCATCCGGTCCTCGGGCGAGGCGCTGCTGACCATCATCAACGATGTGCTGGACTATTCACGGATCGAGGCGGAGCGGATGCAGCTGTATCCCGAACCCTTCGACCTGGAGCGCTGCCTGCATGAGGTGATGCTGCTGCTGCAACCCGCCGCGCGGGAAAAGGGGCTGAAGCTGCTGGTCGATTTCGACCTGTTCCTGCCCACCCGCTTCATCGCCGATCCGGGGCGGATGCGGCAGGTGCTGACCAACCTCATCGGCAATGCGGTGAAGTTCACCGCCCGCGGCCATGTGCTGGCGCGGGTGGTCGGGATCGAGCTGGCGGATGACAGCTATGAGCTGCATGTGACGGTGGAGGATACCGGGATCGGCATCGCGCCCGAGCATGTCGAGCATATCTTCGGCCAGTTCAATCAGGTGGAGTCCGCCTCGAACCGCAAGTTCGAGGGGACGGGGCTTGGCCTTGCCATCACCCGGCAGCTGATCGAGCTGATGGGCGGCACGGTCTGGGTGGACAGCGTGCTGGGTGAGGGGTCCTGCTTCGGCTTCCGACTGCCGCTGACCCCGGCGGAACCGCGCGAGGAGATCGACAAGCCCTCCACCCCGATCCGGTTGAAATGCGCGATGGTGGTGGATGACCTGCTGATCAACCGGGTGATCCTGGAACGGCAGCTGGAAACCTACGGGCTGGAGGTAACGCTGTGCCGGTCCGCCGCCGAGGCGTTGCACGTGATCGAGGGCGGCGCGCAGTTCGACCTGGTGCTGACCGACCATGAGATGCCGGGGATGAGCGGGCTCGATCTGGCGCAGCGGTTGCGCGAGGGCGGGATGCGGGTCCCGATCCTGCTGCTGACCTCGGACCCCGAGGCGGCGCAGGGGGCTGCGGGAGACGGCGGCGATCTGTCGGGGGTCATGCAAAAGCCGGTGCTGCGCAGCGAGCTGTTCCGCACCTTGCAGGACCTGTCCTGCATTCCGCCCGAGCCCGCGGCCGCGCCGCCACCGCCCGAACGCCCGCCAGAACCGGGGCGGCAGATGCGGGTGCTGGCGGCCGAGGACAACCGCACCAATCAGCTGGTCTTCCGCAAGATGGTGAAGGAGTTCGACATCGCGCTGGACTTCGCCGGCAATGGCCGCGAGGCAGTGGCGCTGTGGCAAGGCTGGCAGCCGGACCTGATCTTCATGGATATCTCCATGCCCGAGATGGACGGGCGCGAGGCGACCCGCGCCATCCGCGCCGCCGAGGCCGGCACCGGCGCGCATGTGCCGATCGTGGCGCTGACGGCACATGCGATGGCGGGGGATGCCGAGTCGATCCTGGCGGCCGGGGTGGACCACTACCTGACCAAGCCGCTGAAGAAGAGCGCCATCGCCGAACGCATCGCCGCGCATTGCCCGCCCGAGGCGCGCCCGCCGCTGCCGGCGGGAATGGAGGCCTGAGGGTTGCGCTTGCGGCAGGCGCCGGGGGTTTTCCACCCCCGGACCCCCGGAGGATATTTCTGCCAGCAAGAAGGGGGACGTGCGCGAGCCAGAGAACCTGGTGGAGGGGGCCGGCGGGGCGCCGTGCGTCACTCCACCCCCAGCATCATGTCGGCCACGTTCTCGGCGATCATCATCGTCGGGGCATTGGTGTTGCCCGCGATGATCGCCGGCATGATCGAGGCATCGACGACCCGCAGCCCCTCTACCCCGCGCACCCGGCCCTGCGGATCGGCGACAGAGGCGGCGTCGGCCCCCATCCGGCAGGTGCCGACCGGGTGATAGATGGTCTCGGCGCGGGCGCGGATATCGGCGATGAGGTCCGCATCCGACTGCACTGCGGGCCCCGGCAGCACCTCGGCCCGGATCCGGCTGGCCAGCGCCGGCGCCGCCATCACCTGCCGGGCGATCTTCAGCCCGTTCAGAAGCACGCCGATATCGTCCGGGTGGCCCAGATAATTCGCCTCGATCCGCGGTGGAGACGTGGGGTCGGCGCTGGTCAGCCCGATGCGGCCGCGGCTTTGCGGCAGCAGGTCGCAGACATGCAGCGTGACGCCGTAGCCCCAGGAAATCTGCCGCCCGTGGTCGCGCAGATAGGCGGGCAGGAAGTGGAATTGCAGGTTGGGCCGGTCGCGCCCGGCATCCGAGCGCACGAAGCCGCCGGCCTCGGCGACGTTCGAGGTCAGCTCGCCCGTGCCCTTGGTGGCGAAGCGCCAGGCGGCGCGCAGGGCGCGCGGCAGGAAGCTGGGGGCGAGGCCGATGGGTTCGCGGCCCGTGGTGCAAGACATCACGGTGATGTCGAGATGGTCGGCCAGGTTCTCGCCGACCTCGGGCGCCTCGTGCAGCAGCGCGATGCCATGCCGCGCCAGCTCTGCCGCCGGGCCGATCCCCGAGAGCATCAGGAGGTGCGGCGACTTCACCGCCCCCGCGGCAAGGATCACCTCGCCGCCCTCCTTCAGCAGCAGGTCCCGCCCCTGCAGCCGCACACCGATGGCGCGGCGGCCCTGGAACAGCACCCGCTCCACCTGCGCGCCGGTCTCGACGGTCAGGTTCGGCCGCTGGCGGACCGGCGCCAGAAACGCCCGCGCCGCGCTGAAGCGCCGGCCATTGCGCTGCGTCACCTGATAGAGGCCGACGCCCTCCTGGCTCTCGCCGTTGAAATCGCGGTTCCGAGGGAACTGGCACTCCACCCCCGCCTGCACGAAGGCGCGGCTCATCGGGTTCACCTCGCGCAGGTCGCTGACAGTCAGCGGGCCATCCGTGCCGTGATGCGCGTCCGCCAGCGCAGTGTTTCCCTCCATCCGCAGGAACAGGGCGCGGGCGCGGTCCCAACCCCACATCGGTCCCGCGGCGGCGGCCCAACCTGCGTAATCGGCCGGGTGGCCCCGCATGTAGATCATCGCGTTGATCGAGCTCGATCCGCCCAGAACCTTGCCGCGCGGCCAATAGAGGCGGCGGCCGTTCAGCGCCGGCTCGGGCGCGGTGTCGAAGGCCCAGTTGATCCTCCGGTTGCGCGCCATCGCGGCAAGGCCAAGGGGCATGTGGATCAGCGGGTTGCGGTCGCGCCCGCCCGCCTCGATCAGGCAGACGCGTGTGCCCGGATCGGCCGACAGCCGGTTCGCCAGCACGCATCCCGCCGACCCCGCCCCGACGATGATATAGTCGAACATGCGCCTACCCCAGCAACCGCTTCACCAGCCCGATCAACCGCCTGACCCGCGCCGTGTAGGGCGGGAAGACCAGCGGCAGCGCCGAGGCGTGGTTGGTCAGGATCGCCCGCTCATGGCTGAAGGCGCGGAAGCCGTATTCGCCATGCGCCGCGCCGATGCCCGAGTAGTTGACGCCGCCGAAGGGCAGCCCGGTATGGGTGAACTGCGCCACGGTCAGGTTGACGCCGACGCTGCCCGAACTGGTGGCGGCGATGATCCGCTCTGTCCCCGCACGGTCCTTGTCGAAGACATAGAGCGCCAGCGGCTTGGGCCCGGCGTTGATCCTGGCGATCACCTCGGCGATGTCGTCATAGGCGATGATCGGCAGGATCGGGCCGAAGATTTCCTCCGCTGAGATCCGCATCTCGGGCGTCAGCGCCTCGATCAGGGTGGGGGCCATGCGGCGGCCCTGCGCCTCGCCGCCGAGCGTCAGTTGCGCCCCTTTGGCAAGGGCATCGCTCAGCAGGCCTGACAGCCGCGCCGCATGCTTGTCACTCACGATCTGCGCCAGATGTGGGCTTGCCCCGGCCTCGCCATAGGACTTGGCGATCCGGGCGCGCAGGCCTCAAGGAAGGCATCCTTGACGGAGCGATGGACGAAGACGTGATCGGGCGCGATGCAGGTCTGGCCGGCATTGGCGAACTTGCCGAAGCTGATCCACTTGGCCGCCTGTGTCAGGTCGGCATTGGCCCCGACGATGGTGGGCGACTTGCCCCCCAGCTCCAGCGTGACCGAGGCGAGGGTCCTGGCCGCGGCGGCCATCACGATCTTGCCCACGGCCGGACTGCCGGTGAAGAAGATATGATCGAAGGGCAGCGCCAGCAGCGCCTCGGACACCTCCACGCCGCCTTCGACAACCGTCACAAGGTCGGGCGAGAACGCCTCGCCGATCAGCCGCGCAATCAGCGCCGAGGTCGCCGGCGTCATCTCCGAAGGTTTCAGGATCGCGCTGTTGCCCGCCGCCAGCGCCGAGACCAGCGGGCCGAGGCACAGGCTGAACGGATAGTTCCACGGCGCGATGATCAGGCATACGCCCCGCGCCTCGGGCCGGATGCGGGCCGAGGTGCCAAGGGTCGCCAGCGTCGGCCATGCCCGGCGCGGCCGCATCCAGCGCCGCAGGTTGCGGCGCGCGTGGCGCAGCTCCTGCATCACCGGCAGCAGTTCGGTCAGGATGACCTCGGCCTCGGGCTTGCAAAAATCCGCGGCCAGCGCGGCGACAACGGCCGCCTCGTTGCGCCGGATCGCCCCCGCCAGCCGGTCCAGCGCCTCGCGCCGTTCGGCAAGGCCAAAGCCCCTGCGCCGCGCCGCTACCCCCGCGGCCTGCACCGCAAAGGCCGCCCCGGCGCGGCTCTCCTCCGTCCCCATCCCGCCCGTCATCGTGCCCCCTCCCCCGGTGGTCACCGCCCGCAGACGCAGGCAGCAGCCCAAGCCTCGCAGACCAAGGTGCCGCGCGCCTAGCGGAACGCTGCGTCAGGTCCAAAGGACAGTCCGGTGAAAGGACAGTTTCAGGGAACACCCCTGCCCGGCAAGTGCGCCGACAGAAGCCGCGCGGTGCCGGACCCTGACGCGTTGACGCACCCACCGTAGAGGGGGCCAGCGCCGGCCCCCTCGCGCGGGATCAATCCTCGCGGTCGTCCTTGAACGTGCGGTGCCCCGAGATCATCGTCGAGACGATGGACTGGCGGCTCATGATATCCTCGCGGATCGCCACATAGATGTGGACGATCATGAAGATCACGATCCACCACATGCCCAGATGGTGCAGCGTGTGCAGCCGCTGGCTGTTCCAGGTCAGACCGTGGACCCAGCCGAAGAGGGTGTCGGTCAGGCTGCCTTGCTGCGCGCCCTCGGCATAAAGCGCCATGCCGGTGACGATCATGAAGCTGACGCCAAGGGTGATGAAGAAGAACATCGCCAGCTGCGCCAAGGGGTTGTGGCCCACGTATTTCTTCGGCGCCTTGGCGATGAACAGGTACCAGCGGATCTCGAAGATGACCTCGCGCCAGAACTCCAGCTTCCAGACCGGCACGTAGAACAGCTGCCTTGCGTGGTGGTTGCCGACGAAGGCCCAGTAGATCCGGCCCAGAAAGCCGATGGTCAGGATCCAGCCGGCCGCGAAATGCGCGAAGCGGATATAGCCGAAGACGAACTGGTCGGTCGCCTCGCCGATCTGCATCGAGGGCAGCGGCGAGCCGATGAAATAGCCGGTGATGCACAGCACCACGATCGCCGCGGCGTTGATCCAGTGCCACATCCGCACCGGCGCCTCGTAGACGTAGATCGAGGTCTGGCGGCTGACGGTGGCAAGGTCTTCGGGGGCCAAGTCGTGTGCTACCTCATGGGCCGCGATGTTGGTGGTGGGGGTTGCCATGACCTCACCCCGCCATCAGCCAGAGGCCCGACAGCGCGATCCCCGCGCCAAGCGCCTGCTGCACCACGGGGCGCTGCGCGACCGCGCGGGCGAGGGCAACGCCCACCAGATGCAGCGCCGCGGTCGAGATCAGGAAGCCCGCCAGATAGGCCGCGGCATTGCCCGCCGCCTCGGTCGCATGGGCATGGCCATGGGCCGAGGCGAACCCGGCAATGGCCACCAGCGAGGCGCCGGTGATCCAGCCGGGTTGGCCGCGGCGGCTGACCAGCGTCAGCAGGCCGAAGGCGATGACGGATAGGACGATGACCCGCTCCACCCCGGCGAAACCGATGCCCGCCCAAGACAGGCCGGCGCCGAGGGCCATGGCCGCCATGAAGGCCGCCGCCCCCGCCCAGAACTGCCGCGGCAGGACAAAGCCCGACCACAGGCCCACCGCCAGCATCGCCAGCAGATGGTCCGCCCCGAAGAGCGGATGTTGCAACCCGTGCAGGAAGCCATTGGCGTCGCCATGGCCGGTATGGGCCAGCGCCGGGCCTGCGATCAGGACCGCGGCGACGGTAAGTGCTGTTTTCCTCATGATCATCCCTCGCTCAGCGGACTTTGACATTGGCCAGCTCCTGGCCCTCGGGCGACATCACATGGGTGGAGCAGGCAAGGCAGGGATCGAAGCTGTGGAGCGTGCGCAAGATCTCCACCGGCTCCTCGGGGCGTTCGACCTTGGTGTTCATCAAGCTGGCCTCGAAGGCGCCGATATTGCCGGCCGCATCGCGCGGGCTGCCGTTCCAGGTGGTCGGCACCACGCATTGATAATTCTCGATGCGCCCGTCCTTGATCTTGACCCAATGCCCCAGCGCGCCGCGGGGGGCTTCGGTCATGCCGACGCCCTTGGCCTCTTTCGGCCAGGTCGAGGGGTCCCATTTCGCAACGTTTGCAGTGCTTTCGTCGCCGTTCTTGATGTTGGCGACCAGCTTGTCGAAGAAGTGCTTCTGCAGCCGCCCGCAATACTCGCTTTCCAGCGCCCGCGCCGCGGTGCGCCCCAGCGTCGAGAACAGGGCCGACACCGGCAGGCCCATGGTGCCCAGAAGCCCGTCGACCTGGTTCCTGATGTCCTCATGTCCCTTGGCATAGCCGACGACATAGCGGGCCAGCGGGCCCACCTCCATCGCGTGGCCCTTCCAGCGCGGGGCCTTGATCCACGAGTATTTCGCCGCCTCGTCAATCTCGATGATATTGGTGCGGCTGCCCTTGGCGTTGGGCCCCAACTCGTATTTCGGCTTGGTCTCGCCATCCCAGGGATGCAGGCCGCGGCCCGGCTCGCCGTATTCGTACCAGCTGTGATCGACGAATTCCTGGATCTGCTCGGGGTCGCGCACATCGACATCCAGCACTTCGTTCATATTGCCGTTGATGATCGCCCCGCGCGGCAGGTGCAACTGCTCGGGGCTGAAATCATTGGCGTTTTCGGGAATGTCGCCATAGGCCAGCACCGACTTGCCCGACAGGCCGCCGCCATAGAGCCAGTTCTTGTAGAAGCCGCCGATGGCGATGACATCGGGGATATAGACGTTGTTGTTGAACTCGATGCACTTGTCGATGATCGAGGAGACAAGGTTCAGCCGCTCGATATTGATCGCGCCGACGGCCCCGGTGGAATGCACGTTGATCGGGCAGGGCACCCCGCCCACCAGCCAGTTCGGATGCGGGTTCTTGCCGCCAAAGACCGTGTGGACCTTCACGATCTCCTTCTGCAGGTCGAGTGCTTCCAGATAATGCGTCGTCGCCATCAGGTCGGCTTCGGGCGGCAGCAGATAGGCAGGGTTGTCCCAATAGCCATTCTTGAAGATGCCAAGCTGGCCGCTTTCCACGAAAGCCTTCAGCCGGTTCTGCACGTCGCGGAAGTACCCGGGGCTGGAGAGCGGGTGATTGGGGCTGACCATCTGCTGCAGTTCAGAGGTTGCTTTAGGATCGGCCCGCAAGGCATTGACCGGATTGACCCAATCCAGCGCGTGCAGGTGGTAGAAATGCACGATATGATCATGGATCTGCAGGTTCAGCTGCATGATGTTGCGGATCGAGTTGGCGTTGTCGGGGATGGTGATCCCCAGCGCATCCTCGACCGCGCGCACGCTCGTCAGCGCATGGGTGCCGGTGCAGACCCCGCAGATCCGTTCGGTGAAGGCCCAGGCGTCGCGCGGGTCGCGGCCCTTCAGGATCACCTCCAGCCCGCGCCACATGGTGCCGGTGCTGACGGCGTTGCGGATGATGCCCTGGTCATCCACGTTCACCTCGCAGCGCATATGGCCTTCGATCCGGGTGACCGGATCGACCACGATGCGCTGGCCCGCGGTATCAAGGGTAAAGCCGTTCGGCGTTGTGATCGTCATGGCTCAGCCCTCCACCTTGTCTTGCGTCTTCTTCTGGGCGCGCTTCAGGGCGCTGACAGCCGCATGGACCGCGACCGCGCCGCCCACCACGCCTGCCGCCGCCATGCCGACCTGGTCGGCATTCGCCTCGACCCCGAACTGCTTGATATTGGTCAGGCGGTTGTAGAAGCCGCCCTGATCCCAGAACCCGTCTTCCGAACAGCCGATGCAGCCGTGGCCGGACTGGATGGGGAAGCTGGTGCCCTCGTTCCAGCCGACGGTGGAGCAGGCGTTGTAGGTGGTCGGCCCCTTGCAGCCCATCTTGTAGAGGCAATAGCCCTTGCGGGCATTGTCATCGTCCCAGGCCTCGACGAACTGGCCGGCGTCGAAATGCGGGCGGCGATAGCATTTGTCATGGATGCGCTGACCGTAGAACATCGCCGGGCGGCCCTGACGGTCCAGCTCCGGCAGGCGGTCGAAGGTCAGCATGTAGGTGATGACGCCGGTCATCACCTCGGCGATCGGCGGGCAGCCGGGCACCTTGATGATCGGCTTGTCGGTGATGACCTTGTGGACCGGCGTGGCGCGGGTCGGGTTCGGGCTGGCGGCCTGCACGCAGCCATAGGAGGCGCAGGCCCCCCAGCTGATGATCGCCTTGGCCCCGGCCGCCACGTGGCGGAGCTGTTCGACGAACGGCTTGCCGCCGACGATGCAGAACATCCCGTCTTCGTTCAGCGGCGGGTTGCCTTCGACGGCAAGGATGTAGTTGCCCTTGTACTTCTCGATGGCCTCTTCCAGCGCCGCCTCTGCCGCATGGCCTGCCGCGGCCATCAGCACATGGCTGTAATCCAGCGAGATCATCGACAGGACCACATCCTTGGCCAAGGGATGCGCGCCGCGGATGAAGCTTTCCGAGCAGCAGGTGCATTCAAGGCCATTGACCCAGATCACCGGGGTGCGCGGTTTCGTTTCCATCGCATGGGCGATCTTGGGCACGAAGGCCGGACCAAGGCCCAGGGCCGAGGCCGTGAGCGAGCAGTATTTCATGAAGCTGCGCCGGGTGATCCCCTGGCGGCGCATGACCTCGTAGAAGGTTTCGATCTGGCTCAACGCTGGCCCTCCCCTTTTTGGTCGACGGCATCCCGATGCGCATGGCGCACCTCTCCATGTGTCAGTGGATCAGGGGCAAGGGGGCGGGACAAAGGAAAATAGGCCGTCGCATACAACGGGGATTTTTGTTCAGTTTCTTATAGATGGGCGGCGCGTACCCCCCGGACACCGGATGCGCGCTGACCGTCTTTCTGCCAGACTGGTCAGTCCCTTTCCGCATGGGCAATATGCCGCGCCGCGGCAATGACCGCCTGACCCAGGGCAAGCCCGCCGTCATTGGCCGGTGTGGTGCGGTGGATCAGGACGGTGACGCCCTGAAGGGCGCGCAGCGTCAGGCCCAGCAGCAGCGCGTTCTGGAAGCAGCCGCCAGACAGGACGACGGCCTTGGCCTCGCCGCTCTCCACCAGCGCGCGGGCCTGGCCCGCGAAGGCGGCGGCGAGCCCGGCGTGGAACTGCCAGGCAATCTGCGCGGCGGGGTCGCCTTGCGACATCTGGCGGCGCATCTCGGCCCACATCGGCGCGGGGTCGATCTGCGGGCCGGTCTGGGCAAACCCGAGTGCCCCACTGTTCGGCGAGAGACCCGCCAGCGCCTCCAGCCGCATCGCGGCCTCGCCCTCATGGCTCTGCGCCGTCGGGCAAATCCCCAGCACCGCCGCCACCGCATCGAACAGCCGCCCGGCGCTGGAGGAGAGCGGGGCGTTGATGCCCCGCGCCGCCGCCTGCCGCAAGACGTCACGCGGGGCCTCGGGGAAGAGGTCATCGGCCCAGTCCGCGTGCCCCGCCTGATCCAGCCGCATTAGCGCGTTCCGCCAGGGCTCGCGCGCGGCCCGGTCGCCGCCGGGCAGCGGCGCGGGCGTCAGTCCGCCGCGCCGGTCAAAGCCGTGGTAATCCCCCAGCAGCAGCTCGCCGCCCCAGAGCGTGCCATCCGGGCCAAGCCCGGAGCCGTCGAGGAGGATCCCCGCGACACGGCCCCCCTTCAGCGGCCAGCCGTTTTCGGCGAGGCAGGCGGCCAGATGGGCATGGTGGTGCCAGACCTCTGTGACCGGCAGGCCCATCGCATGGCCGGCTTGAGTGGCGCGATAGCCGGGATGGGCATCGACGGCCACCAGTGCGGGGCGGTGGTCGAACAGCGCGGTGTAGTCGGCAATGGCCCTGGTGAACTCATCGGCGCAGAGCGCATCGCCCAGATCGCCCAGATGATGCCCCAGCAGCGCCTGACCGGGTTTCAGCAGGCAGATCGCGCCCTTCATCTGCCCGCCAAGCGCCAGCACCTGCGGCGCATCCGCAAAGCCCGGCGGCAGCGGCAGCGTGCCCGGCACCCGCCCCCGCGCGCGGCGCAGCACCATCGGCGGGCTGGCACGCTCCACGCTGTCGTCGAGCCGGCGGGCGATGTCGCGGTCATGCATCACGAAGCCATCGGCGAAGGTGGCCAGCTTGGCCCGCGCCTCGGCATTGCCGATCACCTGCGGCTCACCCGACAGGTTGCCCGAGGTCATCACCAGGGGGCCGGCAATGGCGTCCAGCAGCAAGTGGTGCAAGGGCGTGTAGGGCAGCATCACGCCAAGGCTGGACATGCCCGGAGCCACGGCCTCGGGCAGCGCCCCGCGCGAGGGGACCAGAACCACGGGCGCGGCCGGATCGCGGAGCAGGGCAAGGTCGGCCTCCGTCAGCAGCGCCAGCGCCGGCAGATCGCCCTCGCGCGCCATCAGGGCGAAGGGCTTGGCGGGGCGGCGCTTGCGGGCGCGCAGCAGGGCGAGGGCGGCGGGGTTCGAGGCATCGCAGGCAAGGTGGAAGCCGCCGAGGCCCTTCACAGCAAGGGTGCCGCCTGCCCGCAGGCAAGAGGCGGCGAGGGCGATGGGGTCACCGGGCTGCGCCTGCCCCGCCGCCTCATACCACAGGCGCGGGCCGCAGGCGGGGCAGGCGATGGGTTGGGCGTGAAAGCGACGGTCGGCGGGGGTGTCGTATTCGGCCCGGCAGTCGGGGCACATGAGGAAGGGCGCCATCGTCGTCTGCGCCCGGTCGTAGGGCAGCGCGTGCAGGATGCTGAAGCGGGGGCCGCATTGGGTGCAGTTGGTGAAGGGATAGGCGTGGCGGCGGCCCGGCTGGCGGATCTCCGCGGCGCAATCGGGGCAGGTTGCGGCATCGGGCGTCACGCGCGTCTCGGCGCCGCGGCCGCGGCTGGGGGCGATCTCGAAGCCGTCGGGCAGCGCGCCCGAGAAGGGCGACACCTCCACCGCATCCACCCGGGCCAGCTTCGGCGCGCGGGCGGAGATGGCCGCGACGAAGGCCTCGGTTCGCGCGCCCGCGACCTCGATCAGCACGCCCTCGGGATCATTCAGCACCCGGCCGCGCAGGCCCATCTCTTGCGCAAGCTGCCAGATGAAGGGGCGGAACCCCACCCCCTGCACCTGCCCGCGCACCCGGATGGAAATGCCCCCCATACCCGGCCTAATGTACCGTGCAGACCATGCAGGGATCGAAGCTGCGCACCACATGCTGCACGGCCAGCGGCACCTCGCCCTCCACCGCCACCCCCTCCAGCGCCGCCTCCAGCGGGCCGGGGGCGCCGCCCTCATCGCGGGGGCTGAAGTTCCAGGTGGTCGGCGCGATGATCTGATAGCCGGCGATGCGGCCATTCTCGATGCGGATCCAATGGCCAAGCGCGCCGCGCGCCGCCTCGACCAGCCCCGCGCCGGTGCCGTGCCGGGGCATCGTGCCTTGCGCCATGAAGCTGGCGCCGGGGGTCAGGCCCTCTACGAGCCGCTCCATCACCACCTGCGTGCGCGCCAGTTCCAGCAGCCGCGCGCCGACCCGGGCGAGCACGCCGCCCTCTGCGGCCAAGGACAGCGCCAGCGGATGCCCATCGACCACCTGCCGCGCCAGCGCGCCCACCTCCATCGGCTGGCCCGACAGGCGCGGGGCCTTGCACCAGCTGTAGCCGGGGGCGGCCATCGTCTCATCCGGTTCGGTCACGCCCTGCAGGGGGTGCGCCACCGAGCCCTGCATCCAGGCGTGGCTCAGATCCTCGCGGATCGCCTCGGGCGCGACCGGAGCCAGGACACCCGCCGCCCAGGTGCCGGCGGCGAAGGCGCGGCCGTCTTCGGTGGGATAGGCGCCGAAGGAGAGGTAGCGGCCCGCGCCGCGGCCGAGCGATTGCAGGTCCAGATCGGCGGCAATCTCAAGGAACAGGGCGACATCGCCGCCCGGCCAGCGCATCAGCGCGGCGGTGCTGTCCAGCGCGTCGAAATCTTCCAGCCGCCCGCCGAAGACCACCGTTTCCAGATAACGGCGAAAGGCGCGCAGGGTGGCCGCCAGCCGCGCCTTTTCGCGCGGGCCCGGCGCACGGGTCACGCCGCCGGGCTGGATCGCCAGCGTGTGCGGCCACTTCCCGGCCAGCAGTCCCATGACATGCAAAAGCTCCGCCCGCGCCTTCACCGCCTCGCGCTGCGCGCTGCCCTCCATCGCTGTGAACCGCTCCACCGTGCGACCGTGCCAGGGGCGGGTGGCATAGGCGGGGCGGGCGAAGTCGGGCATGAAGAACAGGTGGAAATGCGTCAGGTGGTCCGCCACATTCTCGGCCGCATGGATCAGCGCCGCCGCCAGCGCGCCCTGCGGAGTGGGCTGCAGCCCCATCGCCGCGCCAAGCGCCCGGGCGGCGGCGGCCGACTGGCTGATCGAGCAGATGCCGCAGATCCGCGGCGTGATGACCAGCGCGTCGCGGGGATCGCGCCCCTCCAGCATCCGTTCGAACCCGCGATAGAGCGGCGCGTTGACCTGCGCCCGCGTCACGCGGCCGTCGGCCACGTCCAGCGTCACCTCCAGATCGCCCTCGACCCGGTTGAAGGGGCCGACCACCAGCCGCGCTTCGGTCATCGCGGCTTCCTCAGCGTCGGTGGCACGATCACCCGGTCGGCATGGGCATTGGCCCCGATGCGCGGCGGTGTCGCGGCCTTCGACAGCGAGGCCAGCGCCATGAACCAGGCCTTGGGCATGTCGGTCGGCAGGCCCACCGGGATGCCGGCAATCTTGGGGGTCTCGACAAAGGCGTGGCTGGGGTCCTCGAACTGGGGCGCGGTGCAGTTGATGCAGGGATAGCCGCCGCGGGTGCAGCTGCCCTCGCCGTTCCAGGGGCGGATGTTGCAATCGCCCACCGCCTGGGTGCCGATGCAGCCGAGATTCTCCATCATGCAGCCGATTTCCGACAGATCGCGCGCGCTGGCCTTGTATTCGTAGAACTCGTTCTTCGGGCAGCCGTGATGCACCAGATGGTCGGCGTAGAAGCGCGGGCGGGCATAGGGATCAAGCGCCAGCGCGTCACCCGCGGCCAGCATCATCAGGGTTTCGGTCACCCAGCCCGGATGCGTCGGGCAACCGGCGACGTTGATCACCGGCCCGCCCGAGCCGCTGCGCCAGTCGGGCGGCAGCAGCCCGCCGGAATGGGCGCCGTCATATTGCAGGCCCACGGCATCGGTGGGGTTGCCCCCCGCCGCCGTGACCCCGCCATAGGCGGCGCAGGTGCCCACGGCCACCACATGCCGCGCGCGCTCGGCAATCAGGCCGACCCAGTGCATCAGGCTGTGCCCGGTGCCGGACAGCATCTGGAACCGCCCGGTGCCGGCGGGGCCGCGGGCGATGGCGCCCTCCACACAGAGGATATCGAGCGGGATGCGCCCCTCGGCCACGTCCTGCAGGATGGCCCGCGCCTCGGCCCCGGTTTCGACCGACAGCGCAGGGTGCCACAGCAGGCGGATGCCGGCATCGGCCAGAAGGTCCAGCACGCCCGGGCTTTCGGCGCAAAGCAGCGACATTGTGCAGCCGCCGCAGCCCGAGGCCTGGAGCCAGAGCAGCGTAGTCATGGCGCGGCCCCCATCGGCAGCGAGAGCTTGAAGCATGCGCCGTCCGCAACCTCGCACAGGGTCAGGCTGCCGCCATGTTCCTCGGCGATCTTGTGGCTGATCGACAGGCCAAGCCCGGTGCCGCGCCCGACCGGCTTGGTGGTGAAGAACGGGTCGAACACCGCGGCGCGCAGGTCGCCGGGGATGCCCGGGCCATTGTCGGCCACCGTCAGCACCGCCTGCCCGGCCAGCGCCTGCACCGACAGGCGGATGCACCCGTCCGCCCGCCCCTCCAGCGCATCGACGGAGTTCTGCACGAGGTTCATCACCACCTGCTGCACATGGCCCGCCCTTCCCAGCACGGGGGCCGGCTCCATCACCCCCATCTCCAGCGTCACCGGCTGCTTCATCCCGCGCATCACCCAGCTGGCGGCGATGCGCACGGTTTCGGCCAGATCGAACACCAGCTTCTCTCCCGACCCGTCCGAGGACAGCCGCCGCAGATCCTCGACAATGTCGCGCACCCGCTCTGCCCCGTCACGGGCGCCCTCGATGGCGTCGCGCAGGTTCGCCACCTCGCGGTCCAGCCGCAGGTCGCGGCGCAGCGCGATCAGCTCCTCGCGGCTGGCGCCGTCCTGCACGCGGGCGAAATAGGTCTCGAACTTGCCGGCATAGCGTTCCAGCGCATGGGTATTGGCATAGACGAAGCTGATCGGGTTGTTCAGCTCATGCGCGACCCCAGCCAGAAGCCGGCCAAGCGAGGCCAGCTTTTCATTGCGCACCAGCTGCGCCTGCGCGGTCTTCAGCGCGTCATGCCCGGCGCTGAGCTTGGCATAGGCGGTGCGCAGCGCCCCCAGCGGCCGGCCGGTCAGCACGAAGCCATCGACCCGGCCCCGGTCATCGAGCCGCGGCGCGATGGAGATGTCCAGCGGCTCCACCCCCGCCGCGGTCAACAGGTTCGCCTCGAAGCTGCTGGTGCGCCGCCGGTCGCGGACCGTTTGCAGCATGGCGGTGACGATGGCCTTTTCATCCGGCGCGAACATCTCGGCCAGGGGCTCGCCCAGGACCTGCGCGGCGGGGCGGCCGGTGAGGTCGGCGCAGGACTGGCTGAAGCGCGCGATCCGCCCCGCCCGGTCGGCCACGATCAGCACATCGGACACCGAGGACAGGATCGCGGTCAGGAAGGTGCGCATCTCCTCCAGCTCGGCATTCTGGCGCTCCAGCCGCTCCTGGTAGCCGACCAGATCGGCATAGGTCCGGTCCATCGCCTGCAGCACATCCAGCCAGGCGTCATCGGAGAAATGCTGGGGCCGCTCGTGGCTGATGGGGGTGTCGAGGGTTGCCATGCGCCGAATGCTAGAAGCCGCCCCCGGTCATGGAAAGGGAAATCCGCGGGGCCGGGATCGGGGCGCTTGGGGCGGCGCTGCTGGTGGGTTTCTTTCCAGATTTCGCGCCGGATGGATAAGCCGCTTTGCAGCCCTTGCCCCTGAAAAGCCTGCGATTTTGGTAGGTTCCTGCGTGATTTCAACGCCCTGCACAAAATGTGCCTGCAATCGCATTTTGCTTCCAGATGCCGGTGAAAACCATACTCTCACTTCTTGCCGGATGTGAAAGCCGTCCGACCAGCCACGAGGGGGGAGACCCGTGACGCAGCGAGTTTTGATTCTGGGCATCGGGAATGTCCTTTGGGCCGATGAGGGCTTTGGCGTGCGCTGCGTCGAGGTGATGGCCGACACGCACGCCCTGCCGGGCAATGTGCGGCTGCTGGATGGCGGGACGCAGGGGCTGTACCTGCTGCCCTTCCTGGAAGAGGCCGATGCGCTGATCGTCTTCGACGCCATCGATTATGGCCTGCCCGCCGGCACCATGAAGATCATTCGCGATGGCGAGGTGCCGGCCTTCATGGGCGCCAAGAAGATGAGCCTGCACCAGACCGGCTTTCAGGACGTGATCGCCACCGCGCAGCTGATGGGCTATTGCCCGGCGCGGATGGTGCTGATCGGCTGCCAGCCGGTGGAGCTGGACGATTTCGGCGGCGGTCTGCGGCCACAGGTTGCGGCGCGCATCCCCGAGGCGCTGGCGATTGCCCGCGAGGTGCTGGCCGAATGGGGCATCCCCTGCAGCGAGGGGCGCACGGAAAGCGACCTGCTGGCCGACCCGTCGATCCGCCGCAGCGCCTATGAGGCGGGCCGCCCGTCCGAGGCAGAGGCCTGCCGGCTTGGCGATGACCGCTTCTTCCCCGGGGCGCGGTGATGTGCGTCGGCATCCCGATGCAGTTGACCGCCATCGACGGCATCGTCGGCCACGGCAGCGACAGGGGCACGCCCCAAATTCTGGACCTGTCGCTGCTGCCAGATGCGCGCGTCGGCGACTGGGTGCTCGGCTTCCTCGGGACCGCGCGTGAGATCCTGCCCGAGGCAGAGGCGCTGCTGATCCTCAAGGCGCTCGACGGCCTGTCGCGGATCATGGCGGGCGGCGATCACGGCGATGCCTTTGCCGATCTGGATGCCCGCACGCCGACGCTGCCCCCCCATCTTCAGGCCGCGCTGGACGCGGGCCAAGCCACAGGGTGACCCATGCATGACCATGCGCACGACCACGACCTGCCGCCCGCCGCCACGATCCACCCGCTGATCGCGCGGCTGGAGGCGGAGTTCCACTATCCCCGCCTGCACTCGGCCCATGATGTCGCCGAGTTTCTGGCCCGGCCCGGTGTGCATTGCCTGTTCGTGCCCGGCGATCCGCGCCGCAATCTGGAAACCGCCGACGCCGCGGTGATCCTGCCGGAACTGCGGCTGGCCTTCCAGAACGCCTTCGACTGCGCGGTGGTGGACGATGCCATCGAGGCGGCGCTGCGCGAGCGATACCGCGCGCTGAAGACCCCGGGCCTGCTGTTCTTCCGTGGGCCCGAGTATCTGGGCGCGGTCGAGAAGGTGCGCGACTGGTCCGACTACCTTGCCCGCATCACCCATTTCCTGTCGCTCAAAGCCGCCTGAGGTCTGATCATGGTTTCGCCCTTCACGCTTCCGCCCACCGGCTTTGGCCCCGGCTCGCAGCCCGACCCGGAGGGAGAGCTGCAATACCTGCCGATGCCGTCCGGGATGCGGACCTATTCGCCGCATATCCCCGATGCGGCTGACATCGCCGCGCTGGCCGAGACGCTGGCGATGCTGGCCGAGATGGCCGTGGCCTGCGAGGTGGTGGCACAGGGGGCACCGGCGGTCAGCTTCGATCTGGCCACGCTCTCGCCCGCGGCGCGCAAGGTGATGGCCGATGCGCTGGGGCAGGGTGAGGTGTCGATGAAGATCCGCGGCCTGCCGGCGGTGATGGTGCAGGAAAGCGTCTTCGCAGGCGTCTGGATGCTGCTGGCCGCCGGGATGGATGTGGTGGAAATCGCGCCCGTGCCGACGCTGTCGCTGAGCCGCGCCCACCTGCCCCACAGCCCGGCCATCGGCGTGCTGGCCAAGCGCATTCCGGGGCTGGCGAACGCCCCTGCCCTGCTGGCCGAGCTGGTGGACAAGTCGCTGTCCCGCCGCGCCGGCGAGATCGCCCATGTCGTGAACCTCTCGCTGCTGCCGCACACGCCCGAGGATCTGGTCTGGCTGTCCGAGGCTTTGGGGGAAGGCGCGGTCACCATCCTGTCGCGCGGCTATGGCAATTGCCGCGTCACCTCCTGCGCGCAGGCGCATGTCTGGAAGGTGCAGTTCTTCAACTCGATGGATGCGCTGATCCTCGATACCTACGAGGTCTGCGAGATGCCCGAGGTGGCGCTGGCCGCCGCCGAAGACCTTGCCGACAGCGCCATCCGCATCCGCGACGTGATCGAGGCGATCCGATGACCCCGGGCTTCGAGGGCAGCTTTCTGGGCGCGGCGGACAAGATCAGTTCGCTGGCGATCATGGAATGCAAGATCTGCTGGACGCCCTATGACCCGGCGATGGGCGATGACACCCGGCAGGTGATGCCCGGCACCGCCTTTCTGGACCTGCCGGACGATTGGTCCTGCCCCGGCTGCTCTGCCCCCCGCGCGCAGTTCCTGGTGCGCGAGGATCCGGGCGCGCCCTCGGCCGCGGTGATGGCAGAGATGGAGGCGCGCACGAAGGCGCTGGTCGCGGATTTCACCGAGGTGTTCCATTCGCGGATGCGCGACCTGCCGATGGTCAACCAGGCGCTGCATGTGCAGGCGGTGGGGTTCCAGCCCTATGAGGGTGGCTTTCTGGGCGTCCTCGTGGCGCCGTGGTTCATGAACCTCGTGCTGCTGCCGGGGCCGGAACGCGCCGTGCTGAAGGTCGGCACGAAGGAGACGGTCACCTTCCCCTCGGGCGCGTATGAATTCATGCACGCCGCGCGCGAGATGGTGGGGCCCTACATGGCCTGCGCGCTGTTCTCGCCCATGGGCGATTTCACCAGCCAGTTGCAGGCGGTGGAGGTGGCCCGCGCGGCGATGGGCGAACTGTTCCGTGTCGAGAACCGCGCCGAGACCGACCGCGCTGCCGACATCCGCGCGCTGCGCGAGGCGGAGCTGGCGCCGGTGGCGGAACCCGACCTGGCGCCCTCGCGCCGCAAGCTGATCACCGGGGGCCTTGGCGAATGACCCTCGGCGCGGCGCAGATCCTTGCGGGCAGAACGGGGTGGCGGATCGACCGCCAGCCGGGCCCGGATCTGGCTGCGCTTGTCATTGGCCGGCCGGTGGAGGAGGTGGCGGCACTTTTGCCGCGGCTGTACAACCTGTGCCGGATGGCGCAGTCCACCGCCGCCTGCCTGGCGCTTGGCCTGCCCTGCGAGGGCGATCCCGGGGCCGAGGTGATCCGCGACCACCTCGCCCGGATCTTCGTGACCCTGCGCAGGGCCTTTGGCATGGCCCCGCTGCGGCCCGATGTGGCGGGGGTCTTCGGCCCGGCGGGCCACCTGCCCCGCAATGTGGGTGAGCTTTCGGGCTGGCTTACCTCCGATCTTCCCGCCGCCGAACTGGCGCGCGCTGTGGTCCAGAGCTTCTCCGCGGGCATGGCGGTCTGCCGCCCCTTGCCTGCGCCGCAGGGCACCCAGACCGGAGCCTTCGAGAACTCCCCGGCGGGGCGGCAGGCGGCGCATCCGCTGCTGCGGGCCATCGAGGCGGATCAGG
This sequence comes from Frigidibacter albus, assembly GCF_009908165.1. GTDB lineage: Bacteria > Pseudomonadota > Alphaproteobacteria > Rhodobacterales > Rhodobacteraceae > Frigidibacter > Frigidibacter albus. Next base: position 360,321 of record NZ_JAAAUC010000001.1, on the reverse strand, counting down.
GCCGCAGCCCGCTCTGGCGCTATCTGGGGATGCTGGCGGACCTTGAGGCCGCGCTGGCGGGCCAGCTGCCCGCGCCCCGCTGCCTGCCGGGTGGCACCGCCATTGTGCAAGCGGCCCGCGGTGCCTATGCGCTGCGGCTGGACCAGTCGGACGGGAGGGTGACAACCATGCTGCGCGTCACCCCGACCGACCACCAGCTTGCCCCCGGCGGCGCGCTGGAGCAGGCGTTGGCAGGCCTTCCCGCGCAGCGCCCCGACTTGGCCCTGCGGCTAATTGCGCTGCACGATCCGTGCATCCCGGTCACGCTGGCGGAGCCCTGCCATGCATGAGATGAGCCTTGCCGAGGGCATCCGCAGCATCGTCGAGGATCAGGCCCGCGCCCATGGCTTCGCCCGCGTCACTGTGCTGCGGCTGGAGATCGGGCGCTTTGCCGGGGCCGAGAAACCGGCGCTGGAGTTTGCCTTCGACGTGGTGATGCGTGGCAGCCCGGCCGAGGGCGCGCGGCTGGAGATGATCGACCTGCCCGGGCAGGCGCTTTGCTATGATTGCGCAACGACCGTGGAGATCGCCCACCGGCTGGACGCCTGCCCGATCTGCGGTGGCGGAAAGCTGATCCCGCAGGGGGGCGACGAGATGCGGATCAAGGATATGGAGGTGGTCTGATGTGCACGGTCTGCGGATGCGGCGATACGGTGACGGCGGATGGCAAGCCGATCAGCCATGACGAGGCGCACCGCCTTGGGCTGGCCCATTCCCATGCGCCCGCGTTCCAGCCAGCAGCCCTGCCCTTCCCGCATGTGCAGGCCGGGCACCACCACTATGGCACCGGCGCGGCGGGCGTGTCGGTCCCCGGCATGACCCAGGCGCGGCTGATCGAGGTGGAAACCTCGATCCTTGCCAAGAACGACGCGCTCGCCGCCTCCAACCGCCGGGTGCTGACGGCGCTTGGGGTGCTGGCGCTGAACCTTGTCTCCTCGCCCGGGTCGGGCAAGACGACGCTGCTGTGCCGGACCATCGAGGCGCTTGGCGAGGCGCCGCTGGCGGTGATCGAGGGCGACCAGCAGACCAGCGCCGACGCAGACCGCATCCGCGCCAGCGGGGCGCGGGCGATCCAGATCAACACCGGCAAGGGCTGCCATCTGGATGCGGCCATGGTCGGGCACGCGGTGGATGCGCTGCGCCCGCGGCCGGGATCGTACCTGTTCATCGAGAATGTCGGCAATCTGGTCTGCCCCGCCGGTTTCGACCTTGGCGAGGATGCCAAGGTGGCGATCCTGTCGGTGACCGAAGGCGAGGACAAGCCGCTGAAATATCCCGACATGTTCACCGCCGCCCGGCTGGCGATCCTGAACAAGACCGACCTCGCCCCGCATTGCGACGTGGATATGGACCTCTACGAGGCGAACCTGCGCCGGGTGAACCCGGATATCGAGATCCTGCGCCTGTCGGCCCGCACCGGCGAGGGGATGGCGGCCTGGCTGGACTGGCTGCGCACAAGGCTGGCGGAGAAGGCGGCATGACCAGCCCGCAGCCCACCATCTTGCTGGTCGATGACGAGCCGCATTCGCTCTCGGCCATGCGCATGGCGCTGGAGGATGAGTTCGACTGCCTCACCGCCGCCGACGCGGCCACCGCGCTGGCGAAGATGGAGGAGGACTGGGTGCAGGTGGTGATCTGCGACCAGCGGATGCCGGGCCGCACCGGCGTGGAGTTCCTGACCGAGCTGCGCGACCGCTGGCCCGATGTGGTGCGGATCATCATCACCGGCTACACCGACCCTGCGGCGATGGCGCAGGCGATCAACGATGCCGGCATCCACCAGTTCATCAACAAGCCCTGGCATCCCGACCAGCTGCTGATGTCGGCCCGCAACGGCGCCAAGCTGTTCCAGCTGGCGCGCGAGAATGAGCGCATGGCGCTGGAGATGCGATTTCTGGCCACGACCAGCCAGAGCAAGCTGGAAAAGCGCCGCGCCGCGCTGCGCGAGGGGATGGGGTTCGAAAGCCTGCTGCGCAGCCCGCAAAGCCCGATGAATGCGCTGATCGACACCGCCCGGCACTTTGCCAGCTTCGACGTGCCGGTGCTGCTTCTGGGCGAGGCCGGCACCGGGCGGGCGCGGCTGGCGCGGGCGATGCATTATGGCTCGTTGCGGTCGGACAAGCCGTTCCACGCGCTGAACCTGGCCGGCCTGCCCGAGGATCTGGCGATGGTCGAGCTGTTCGGCGCCAAGCGCGGCATCCTGCCGGGCGGGGTGAACAAGATCGGGCTGGTGCAGAAGGCCGACCGCGGCACGCTGTTCGTGGAGGGGGTGGAACATGCCTCTCCGGCGCTGCAACTGGCGCTGTGGCGGCTGGTCGAGGAAGGCAGCTTCAGCCCGCTTGGCGGGCAGGAGGTGCTGACAACCAACCTGCGGCTGATTGCCGGGGCGGGCGCCGACCTGCCCGCGCGGGTGGCCGATGGCCGCTTCCGGCTGGACCTCTATTACGCGCTGGCGGTGACGGAGCTGCCGCTGCCGCCGCTGCGGGCCCGGCGCGGCGACATCGCCCTTCTGGCGCAGCATTTCCTGTCGGACCTTGCGGCCGCGCATGGCAAGGCGGCACATGGCTTTTCCCCCGCGGCGCTGGAGTTCCTCGAAGGCTATGACTGGCCCGGCAACCTGCGCGAGCTCTACAACGAGGTGACGCGGATGCTGATCTTCGCGCAATCGCCGGTGCTGGGGGCCGAGCTGATCAGCCGCCCGATCCTGCAGGCGATGCCATCGGAAAACGGCGCCGACCGGGTGGCGCAGTCGGTGCTGGTGGCGGATGGCACGCTGAAAGACCGGGTGGAGCTGATCGAGATGCGCATCCTGCGCGAGACGCTGACGCGGCACCGCTGGAACAAGAGCCGCGCCGCGGTGGAGTTGGGGCTCAGCCGCGTGGGCCTTCGCGCCAAGCTGGACCGTTACGGCATCATGGACCCTTCGGGGCATCTGCACGAAGAGGAGGACTGAGCCATGTGTCTGGGCATTCCCGGCAAGATCATCGCCATCACCGATGCGGCCCGCCTGATGGCGATGGCCGAGGTGTCGGGCGTGCGGCGCGAGGTGAACGTGGCCTGCGTCGCGGGCAATGATCTGGAGGCGCTGGTGGGGGCGTGGACGCTGATCCATGTCGGCTTCGCCATGAGCCTGATCGACGAGGACGAGGCCGCGCGAACGCTGGAGGCGCTGCGCGATCTGGGCGAGGCGCAGGAGGCGCTGGACCAGATGGCCGCCGCTGACGAGGCGCTGGCATGACCGCCCCTGTGCTGAAATTCGCGTCCGAGTTCCGCGACCCGGCCGCGGCGAAAGTGCTGCTCGCCGCGATTGCCCGCAAGGCCGACGAGATCGGCGCGACGCGTGCAAAACCCGTCCACATCATGGAAATCTGCGGCGGCCACACCCATTCGATCTTTCGCTACGGGCTCGACAAGCTGATCCATGACGGGGTCGAATTCATCCACGGCCCCGGCTGCCCGGTCTGCGTGCTGCCGATGGCGCGTGTGGATGAATGCGTGGAGATTGCCGAGACGCCGGGGGTGATCTTCACCACCTTCGGCGATGCGATGCGGGTGCCCGGGCATCGCAAAAGCCTGATCCAGGCGAAGTCGGCCGGGGCCGATATCCGCATGGTCTATAGCCCGCTCGACGCGCTGGAGCTTGCCCGGCGCAACCCGGGGCGCGAGGTGGTGTTCTTCGGGCTCGGGTTCGAGACCACGACGCCCTCCACCGCGCTGTCCATCCAAGCCGCAGCGCGTGAGCGGCTGACCAATTTCAGCGTGTTCTGCAACCACATCACCGTGCCCGAGCCGATCAAGGCGCTGCTGGACGATCCCGACATGCGGCTCGACGGCTTCATCGGCCCCGGCCATGTGTCGATGGTCATCGGCATCCATCCCTATGACTTCATCGCGGCCGACTATGGCAAGCCCATCGTGGTGGCGGGGTTCGAGCCCACCGACCTGCTGCAATCGGTGCTGATGGTGCTGACCCAGATCGCCGAGGGCCGCGCGGCGGTGGAAAACCAGTATGGCCGCGTGGTGCCCGAGCATGGCAACCCCGTCAGCCTGGCCGCCATCGCCGATGTCTATGAGCGCCGCCCCAGTTTCGAGTGGCGGGGGCTGGGAGAGATCGACGCCAGCGGGCTGCGCATCCGCCCGAAATACGCGGCCTTCGATGCCGAGGAGAAGTTCGGCATCGGCTATGCCACCGGCCGCCGCAACGTGCCGGAACTGGAGGGCTGCGCCTGCGGATCGGTGATGATCGGCAAGCTGAAACCCACCCAGTGCCCGCAATTCGGCAAGGGCTGTGTCCCGGAAATGCCGCTGGGGGCGCTGATGGTGTCGTCGGAGGGCGCCTGCGCCGCCTATTGGCAATATGCCGGGGCGCGGGAGGCGGCGGAGTAGATGGCCCTGCGCGATACCCATGTGACCATGGCCCATGGCGGCGGCGGGCGGGCAATGCGCGACCTGATCGAGGAGGTGTTCACCTCGGTCTTCCAGCCGCCGGGCTCCGAGGATCAGGCACGGCTGATGGACGAGGCCCTGCAACAGCCCGGCGCGCGGCTCGCCTTCACCACCGACAGTTTCGTGGTCACGCCGCTGGAGTTTCCGGGCGGCGATATCGGCAAGCTGGCGGTCTGCGGCACGGTGAACGATCTGGCCGTCGGCGGGGCGCGGCCGCTGTGGCTGTCGGCGGCCTTCATCATCGAAGAGGGCTGCGAGATTGCGCTGCTGCGCCGCATTGTGGCTTCGATGGCGGCAGAGGCGGCGTTGGCGGGGGTGAGGATCGTGACCGGCGACACCAAGGTGGTGGACCGCGGCAAGGGCGACGGGGTGTTCATCACCACGGCAGGGGTGGGGGTGATCCCGCCGGGGGTAGAGATCGGCGCGCAGTGCATTCGACCCGGCAACGTGGTCCTCGTCAACGGCGTGCTGGGGGATCATGGCGCCACCATCCTTGCGGCGCGCGGCGATCTGGCGCTGTCGGTAGACCTGTTGTCCGACTGCGCCGGGCTTGGCCATCTGATGCAGGCGGTGCTGGCCGCCGCGCCGGGCCTGCGCGCCGCCCGCGACTGCACGCGGGGCGGGCTTGCCAGCGCGCTGAACGAGATGGCGGCAGAGGCGGGGGTGGCGGTGGAACTGGAGGAGACCTTGCTGCCCCTGCGCCCGGAGGTGGCAGGGGTGTGCGAGCTGCTGGGGCTCGACCCGCTCTATCTGGCGAACGAGGGGCGGCTGGTGCTGTTCTGCCCGGCGGATCAGGCGGAGGCGGCCGTGACCGCCATGCGGGCCCTGCCCGAGGGGCAAGGGGCCTGCATCATCGGGCGGGCGCATCCCGGCACGCCCGGGCGGGTGACCCTGCGCACGGCCTTTGGCGGCGCAAGGCTGGTGGACATGCTGGTGGGCGAGCAGCTTCCCCGGATCTGCTGATCGCTTAGAACCCGCTGACCCTCGGCAGCCATGTGGACAGCACCGGCACGAAGGTGATCAGCATCAGGGCAACCGCCAGCGCCACGAAGAAGGGCGGCATCTCCTTGATCAGCGTCGAAGGGCGCAGGTTCGCCGTGGAGGCGACGACGAAGATCAGGCTGCCGACGGGCGGCGTACAAAGCCCAAAAGTCAGGTTCACGATCACCAGAATGGCGAAGTGGTTGGGGTCGATGCCAAGCGCCAGGCTGATCGGCGCCAGGATCGGGACCAGGATCATCACCCCCGGCAGCGGGTCCATGAACAGGCCGAAGACCAGCAGCAGCAGGTTCACCGCCAGCAGGAAGACGATGGGCGACAGGTCCCAGGCGATGATGGTCTGCGCCAGGAATTGCGGCAGCCCCTCGATGATCAGCACCCAGGCGAAGGCGCGGGCGGCGCCGAGGATCAGCAGCACCGCCCCTGCAACCAGCGCCGCGCGCAGGATGATGGCGGGCAGGTCGCGCAGATGCAGCGAGCGATAGACGAACATGCCCACCAGCAGCGCGTAGAACACCGCGATCACCGAGGCCTCGGTGGGCGTGAAGACTCCAAAGCGGATGCCGCCGAGGATCAGCACGATCAGCAGCAGCGCCGGGATGGCATGGACCGCGATGCGCAGGATCTCGGCGACAGGCGGCATCGGATCGCCGCTGACATAGCCGCGCACATGGCTGACACGGGCATTGGCGATCATCACCAGCAGCGTGATCAGCAGGCCCGGCAGCACCCCGGCCATGAACAGGGATCCGACCGAGACGCTCTGATCCTGCATGGCGTAGATGATCATGGTGATCGACGGCGGGATGATCGGCCCCACCACCGCGCTCGCCATGGTCAGCGCGCCGGCATAGGGTTTGTCGTAGCCGCCCTTCTCCATCATCTTGATCATCATCGAGCCGGGGCCGGCGGCATCGGCCAGCGCGCTGCCCGAGATACCGGCGAACATGGCAGAGCTGAGCACATTGGCATGGCCAAGCCCGCCCTTCAGGTGCCCGACCAGCGACTGTGCAAGGCGCAGGATGGCCAGCGTCACCGCGCCCCCCGTCATGATCTCTGCCGCCAGGATGAAGAACGGCACGGCCAGCAGCGGAAAGCTGTCGAGGCCGGTAAACATCTCCTTCACCACGACGAGGCTGGGATAGGAGGACCCGAAGCTGAGCGCGACGAAGACGGAAATCGCCATGGCGAAGGCCACCGGCACGCCAAGCGCCAGCAGGATGAACAGGGCCGGGAACAGGATTTCAGCCACGGGCGCCTCCGGGCATGGGGGTCGCGCTGTCCGCGCCGTTCATCGGCTTGAAGGCGCCGGCAGTGATGAAGGGTCGGGCGATCAGCAGCAGATGCACGATCAGCAGGCCAAAGCCCACAGGCATGGCGGCATAGACGTAAAGGAACGGGATGCGCAAAGCGGGCGTCACCTGGAACTGCATCCGTTGCGCGTATTGCACGCCCACATGGACCATGAAGCCGAAGAAGATCAGCAAGCCCACCACAAGGCAGGCCCGAAGGATCTTTTGCCCCATCATCGGCAGGGCATCCTGAAGGTTGGTGATGGCGACATGGCCGCCGATGCGCAGGATCAGGCCGGCGCCGGCGAAAGTCATCCAGATCATCAGGTAGCGCGCCGCCTCATCCGCCCAGGACAGCGAATGTGAGGAGGTGTAGCGCAGCGCGATGTTCGCGCCGACGATCAGCGCCATCGCCGTCAGCATCAGGATCAATGCCCAGCTGTTGAGCGTGACGAAGATGGTTTCCAGCTTTTTCAAGGATCGGCCTCTGGAGGGTGGCCGGCGCCGGAGGGGCGCCGGGTTCGGTCTTGCTGTGGTCTTTACTGGAAGTTGACGATCGAGTTGACGAAGTCTTCGCCATAGGTCTCGTAATAGCCGTCATAGGCCGACTGGATCGAGGTCTGGAACGCGGCCTTCTCTTCGGCCGAGAGGGCGTTCACTTCCATGCCGCGCTCTTTCAGCGTCTCGACGCCGTTCGCTTCGACGTCATCCACGTAGCCACGCATCGCGCCCACAGCCTCAGTCGCGGCCGTTTCGAAGGCGGCTTTCTGCGTATCGTCCAGGCCATCCCAGAACGGCTTGGACACCAGCAGCATCGCCGGCGAATAGACGTGGCCCGACAGGGTCAGGTAGGTCTGCACCTCGTTCAGCTTGGCCGAGACGATCACCGAGAGCGGGTTTTCCTGCCCGTCGATCACGCCCTGCTGCAGCGACGAGATCACCTCGGGCCAGGCCATTGGCGTCGGCGCGGCGCCCATGGCGTTGAACGCGGCCAGGTGGACCGGGTTTTCCATGGTGCGGATCTTCAGGCCGGCGACGTCAGCGGGCGTCTGGATCGCGTTGCGGTTGTTGGTGATGTGGCGGAAGCCCTGTTCACCCCAGGCAAGGCCGACGAGGCCGACATTGTCGAACTCGTCCAGGATGTCCTGGCCGATGGGGCCATCCAGAACCGCGCGGGCATGGGCCAGGTCGCGGAACAGGAACGGCACGTCGAACACTCCGGTCGCGGGCACGAAGTTGGCCAGCGTGCCCGAGGACACGATGGTCGCCTCGATGGTGCCAAGCTGCAGGCCTTCGATGACCTCACGCTCGCCGCCCAGACCCGACGAGGGGAAATGGGTGAAGGTGAACTGGTCGCCGGTTTCGGCAGTGACGACCTCTTCGAACTTGTCGGCAGCAACGCCGTAATGGCTGTCGGGCGCCAGGGCGTAGCCGATCTTGACTTCGGTCTGCGCAGAGGCCGGAAGGCCAAGCGCGACGAGGGCACCCGTCGCAGCGAGTGCGCGGAAATGATGTTTCATGGTAGTCCTCCCCTTTGGTGTTAACTTGCTACAGGCGCCCCTTTTGGGTTGCAACCCGTTCCGGGGCGCCGCGGGTCAGTCGCCCTTGCGGAACAGCGTGACCAGCTCCGGCACATAGGCCTGGGCATGGCCGCCCGTCACCGCCGCCCCAAGCGACGCCGACACGCCGTCGGCGATGGTCATTTGCCCGCCCGCGGCTTCGGCCATCGCGCGGTAATAGTCGATGTCCTTCTGCGCATTGCCCACGAAGAAGGGCAGCCCCTCGCGGTCCCCCGCCACGATATAGGGGGCCAGCCTGTCCAGCGCCGCGCTGGCACCGCCGCCCCCCGCCAGCACATCGACGAAGATCTGCGGATCGACACCCGCATCAGCCGCCTGCGCCGCGGCCTCGGCCAGCAGGGACATGAACCCGATGGAGACATAGTTGTGCAGCAGCTTCAGCCGGTGCCCATGCCCCAGCGGGCCCACATGCTGGACCGACGCGGTGAACGAGGCCAGCACCGGGCGGACCCTGTCCAGCACCCCGGCCTCGCCGCCGACCAGCAGGTTCAGCGTGCCGTCATGGGCGTGCTTGGCAGTGCGGGTCATCGGCGCATCCAGATAGGCGCCGCCCGCCGCGGCAATGAGCGTCCCCATGCGCAGGGTCGAGTCCGGCAGGGCGGTGGAGCAATCGACGACCACGGTGCCGGGGGCGATGGCAGACCCCAGCCCGCTCTCGCCGGCCACGATGGCCTCCACCTGTAGCGAGCCAGTGACGCAGAGGATCACCACGTCCGACGCGGCCGCAACCTCGGCCACGCTGGCGGCAGGGCGGCCGCCAAGGCCGGTGATCTCGTCCACCGGCTGGTTGCCGGGATGGTCGAGGAAGGTCAGCTGGAACCCGCCCCGCGCCAGCACATTGCGGGCAATCCCGTGGCCCATCAGGCCAACGCCGATAAGTCCGACACGCATGGTAGTCTCCTTGCAGTTATCCCTCGCCCGCTGGCGCAGCGTCAGTCCGTGTTGATCCAGATCGCCTTGGTGTCGAGGTATTCGTCCAGATGCTCGGTTCCGCCCTCGCGGCCATAGCCCGACATCTTGACCCCGCCAAAGGGCACCGCCGGGTCGATGGCGTGATACATGTTCACCCAGACCGACCCGGCCTTGATCCGGTGCGCCAGCTTGTGCGCGGTGCCCAGATGGGTCGAGAACACGCCCGCCGCCAACCCGTAGGACGTCGCATTGGCGCGTTCCACCACCTCGTCCAGCGTGTCGAAGGGCAGCGCGGATATCACCGGGCCGAAGATTTCCTCGCGGGCAATGGTCATGCCGTCGGTCACGCCGCCGAACACCGTGGGCTGGATGAAGTTGCCGCCGGCAAAGGCGGCGCCCTCGGCGCGGCTGCCGCCCGTCAACACCTCGGCGCCTTCGTTCGGCCCGGCAGCAAGGTAGCCCGCGATCCGGTCCGCCTGCCGGGCCGAGATGATCGGGCCGACATCGGTGCCCTCGTCGATTCCATGCCCGATGCGCAGCTTGGCCGCGAAATCGGCCACACGCCGCACGAACTCGTCATGGATCTCGCGCGCCACGAACAGGCGTGACCCGGCGATGCAGATCTGCCCGGAATTGGCGAAGACCGCCATTGCCGCCACCGGCACAGCCTTGTCGATATCGGCATCGCGGCAGACGATCACCGGCGACTTGCCCCCCAGCTCCAGCGACACGCGCTTGAGGTTGCCGGTCGCCGCGCGGGCAATGGCCTGCCCGGTCGCGGTGGACCCGGTGAACACGATCTTGTCCACGCCCGGATGCGCCGCCAGCGCCGCCCCGGCTTCGGACCCCAGCCCGGTCACGATGTTCAGCACCCCGTCCGGCAGGCCCACCTCCTGCATGATCCGCGCGATCATCAGCACGGTCAGCGAGGCCTCTTCCGACGGCTTCAGGACCACCGTGCAACCCGTCGCCAGCGCCGGTGCGATCTTCCAGACCGACCCGGCAATGGGCGCGTTCCACGGGATAATCGCGCCCACCACCCCCACCGGCTCGCGCACGGTCTGCGAGTAGATCTCGCCGGGGAAGGAGTTCGGGATGGTCTGGCCGTGGATGCTGACGGCCTGCCCTGCATAGAAGCGCAACATCCCCAGCACGCGGCGGCTGTTGGCCAGCGTCCGCTGGATCGGCATCCCCATGTCCAGCGTGTCGGACAGGCAGAGCCGTTCCCACGCCGCCTCGAACCCGTCGGCGATGCGCAGCAGCAGCGCCTGACGCTCAAAGGGGGTAAATTTGGACCAAGGGCCCTCGAAGGCCTTGCGGGCGGCGGCGACGGCCGCGTCGATATCCGCGGCATCGCCTTGCGGGACGGTCGCCAGCAAGGAGCCATCGGCGGGGTTGCGGGCGTCCATCACCTTGCCGGAGCGGGCCTCGCACCACGCGCCATCCACGAACATCGGGCGGAAGCTGCCGTCATACAGCTCTGCCGCCAGCGATTTCCAGTCTGTCATCTTGTCTCCTCCGGCTTGCGGCACGGGTCTCGCCGCGCGGATACCTAAGCCAGTCGGCGGGGGACCCGCAACCTCTTGCCGGATCACCGGTCCGACGTGAGCAGCTTCAGGCCCGCGACGGTGAAGAGGGCGCAGAGCCCGCCCTCGATCCCGCGCCGCAGCCGCGCATAAAGGCTGATCATCGGCGCGGTCGAGAACAGCACCGCATAGCCGCCGAAGACCAGCACCCCCAGCAGGGCGCAGCCGCCGATGATCGCGGGCAGCACCCCGGCCGGGGCCTCTGGCCCCAGCCCCAGCGTCATGATCGCCATCCATCCCAGCACCGCCTTGGGATTGCCGATATGCATCAGCAGGCCCTGCCGATACAGTCGGCGATAGTCCGGCGCCGGGCGGGCGGCCTGCTGGCGGGCGGCGGGCGCATCCGGGCGCATCGCCGACCTGCCGGCGCGGAACGCGAGATAGAGCAGATAGAGACCGCCCAAGATCTTGAGCACGACCAGCGCCTCGGCATAGGCCGCCAGCAGCGCCGACAGGCCCGTCGCCGCCAGCATCGCCCATAACAGCGAGCCGGTCATGACCCCGGCCGCCAGCACCAGCGCCGGGCCACGGCCATCGCGCATGGCTGTCGCCATGATCGCCATGTTGCTTGGCCCGGGGCTGAGGGTTGCGACGAGGTAGGCGCCATAGACGAGGGCGAGCTGGGGGATGATCATGCGCGGGTCTCCGGGCGGCGAGTGATCCCTACATGACGGAAGATTTCTGCAGCGGGCAATCCGAACATTGTATTGGTGGGGGTCAGGCCCGGCGGACAGGCCCTCGCCAAAGGGCCGCGCAAAGGTACATCCGTCCCGAAGGTTGATGGCTTGCCGGATGGACCTCGCCCCGTTAACCTTTTAGGCTGAAGCCCTCCGCATCGCTTGGCGGGATCCAAAAACTCATAACCTTCTGGGAGGCCACCATGAAAATCACTGCCCTGAAAGCCATTGCAGGCGCCGCGCTTGCGGTTGGCATGTTGGCCAACGGTGCCGCAGCGCAAGAGATGCAGTTCTTCCGCATCGGAACCGGCGGCACGGCGGGCACCTACTATCCGATCGGCGGCCTGATCGCCAACGCGATCTCGAGCCCGCCCGGCTCGCGCGCCTGCGAGGATGGCGGCTCGTGCGGCGTGCCCGGGCTGATCGCCACGGCGGTCGCCTCGAACGGGTCGGTCGGCAACGTGAACTCGATCAACGGCGGCACGCTTGAGGCCGGCTTCAGCCAGTCGGACGTGGCCTATTGGGCGCAGACCGGCACCGGCCTGTGGGAAGGCCAGCCGGCGGTCGACAAGCTGCGGCTGATCGCCAACCTCTACCCGGAAAGCATCCACCTCGTCGCCCGCGCCGATGCCGGCATCGCCTCGGTCGCCGACCTTGCGGGCAAGCGGGTCTCGCTGGACGAGCCGGGCTCTGGCACGCTGGTCGATGCCAAGATCATCCTCGAGGCCTTTGGCCTGACCGAAGCCGACATCACGCCGGAATACCTCAAGCCCGACCAGGCCTCGGACCGGATGCGCGACGGCGCGATGGATGCGTTCTTCTTCGTCGGCGGCTATCCGGCCGGCGCGATTGCCGAACTGTCCAGCCAGCATGACGTGGTGATCGTCCCGATCACCGGGCCGGAGATCGACGCCCTGCGCGCCGAATACACCTTCTTCGCCACCGACACCTTCCCGGCCGGCACCTATCAGGGCCAGGACGCCGAAGTGCCGACGATCTCGGTCGGCGCGCAGATGGTGACCTCGGCTGACCTCTCCGAAGAGCTGGTCTATGGCATCACCCAGTCGCTGTTCAACGAGACCACGCAGAAGCTGTTCGCCAACGGCCATGCCAAGGGCAAGTTCATCACGCTGGAAAACGCGGTTCAGGGCGCGGGCATCCCGTTCCACCCGGGCGCGGAGAAGTTCTACCGGGAAGCCGGCGCCATCGAATGATCGGCCCTTGCTGACATGACTTCGGGGACGCAGCCATCTGGCCTGCGTCCCTTTTTGATCTTCCTATCACGGCAAGGATCCCCCAGATGAGCGACGAACAGCGCGCGTTGACCGAAGCGGAACTGCGGGCAATCGAAGAGGAATTCGATCCCGAGGCGCGATACAGGACGGTATCGCGCCCGGTGATGCTGCTGTCCGGGGTGATCCTGTTCGCGCTGTCGGTCTATCACTACTACACAGCCGGCTATGGCATCCCGCGCGCGACCACGCATCGCGGGCTGCACATGGGCATCTCGCTGTTCCTGATCTTCCTCAGTTTCTCGGCGCTGTCGTCCGGGCGGCACAAGTCCAGCCGCTTTGCGATCCTGGGGCTGCCGGTGCTGGACTGGGCGCTTGCCATCGCCGCCCTTGTCAGCTCGCTCTACGTGCCGTGGATCTATGACCAGCTGGCTTTCCGCATCGGCAACCCGCTGCCGCTCGACATCGCCATGGGCACTATCCTGCTGGTTGCGCTGTTCGAGGCTGTGCGCCGCTCGATGGGCTGGCCCTTGCCGGTGATCGCGGGGCTGTTCATCGCCTACGCCTATTTCGGCCGCTCGATGCCCGGGATCTTCGTGCATCCGGGATCGGACTGGGCCGGCATCGTCAACCACCTCTACCTGTCCTCGCAGGGCGTCTACGGCACGGCGCTTGGGGTCATCGCCACCTATGTGTTCCATTTCGTGCTGTTCGGCGTGATGGCGCAGAAGATCGGGCTGGGGCAGCTGTTCATCGACCTTGCGACCGCGCTGACCGGGCGCTTCTCGGGCGGGCCGGCCAAGGTGTCTGTCGTGTCCTCGGCGCTGCTGGGGTCGATCTCGGGCTCGTCCATCGCCAACACCGTCACGACCGGCGCGCTGACCATCCCGACGATGATCAAGATCGGCTTCAAACGTCATTTCGCGGCGGCGGTCGAGGCGGCCTCCTCCACCGGCGGCCAGATCACCCCGCCGGTCATGGGGGCGGTGGCCTTCCTGATGGTGGAGTATCTGGGCATCCCGCTGCGCACGATCCTGATTGCCGCCATCGTGCCCGCCTTCATGCACTTCTTCGGCGTGCTGGTTCAGGTGCATCTGGAGGCCAAGCGCCTTGGCATCCGCGGGCTGCGCAAGGAAGAGTTGCCCAATGCCGTGAAGGTGCTGCGCGAGGGCTGGCTTTCGGTGCTGCCGCTGCTGCTGCTGGTCTGGATGCTGATGTCGGGGCGCACCCCGTTCCTGGCGGCCTTCTGGGCGATCACCGCCTGCATGGCGGTCTATGCCATCCAGCAGGTCATGGCCTCGGGCCTGGCCCAAGGCGTAAAGAACTTCGCCGCAGGGATCTACGAAGGGTTCGTGTCGGGCGCCAAGGGCTCGCTGGCCGTCACCGCCGCCGCCGCGCTGGTGGGTGTGGTGATCGGCGTCGTCACGCTGACCGGCGTCGGCTTCAAGATCGCCTTCATGCTGACCAGCCTCGCGCAGGGATGGGCGGAATCCTCACACGCTTTCCTCGCCTTCCTGCCGTTCGAGCTGTTCACGGTCGCCACGCTGGCGCTGCTGTTCACGCTGATGATGACGGCCGTGGTCTGCATCCTGATGGGCTGCGGGATCCCGACCACGGCGAACTACATCATCATGGTGGCCGTAGCCGCCCCGGTGCTGTCGATGATGAATGTCGAGCCGATCGTGGCGCACTTCTTCGTCTTCTATTATGGCGTGCTGGCCGACGTGACGCCCCCGGTGGCGCTGGCGGCCTATGCCGCCTCTGGCATCGCCGGGGCCAATGCGTTCAAGGCCGGCAACACCGCCTTCCGCCTGTCGATGGGCAAGGCGCTGGTGCCGTTCATGTTCGTGTTCTCGCCCTCGCTGCTGCTGGTGACAGCCGACTTCACCTGGAACGCCTTCGCGCTGGCCTTCACCGGGGCCATACTGGGGATCGTCGCGCTGTCGGCGGCGATCACCGGCTGGCTGAACGGCCCGCTGCTGCGGATCGAACGGGCGATCCTGCCCATCGCTGCGCTGCTGATGATCGCGCCGGAACTGGTCTCGACCGCCATCGGCGCCGCACTATTGGGGGCCGTGGTGCTGCGCCAGTGGCTCGCCGGGCGCAACGAGCCCTCGGCCGCGCTGTGACGGAGGGCCGGATGTCTACCGCGCCTGCGCCTGCGTCCAGACCACCGCTTCGGCCAGCACCTCTCGCAGGGCGCTGTCGAAGCCGCGCACCACATCCGTCGTCTCATCCGTCTGAACCCGTGCCGTCGCCGCAAAGCGGCGGGTAGCGACGATGCGACGGTCTGACTCGCGGATCAACGTCATCATCGCGCTGACGCGGACGTCCAGCGGCTCGGCCGCGGGGCCAGCTGGCTGTGCCTGGAATTCCTGCAATTCGGTCATCAGCGTGTAGTCCGGCATCAGCCCGGCGCCCGTCCGCCCCACCAGCCGAAAGCCGCCAAGGTTCTGGAAGGACGTCACCAGCAGCGTCTGCACCAGCGCCGGGGCGGGTTCGGACCATTGGGCATCGGGCAGGTATTGCGCCTGAAAGGCCTCCGGCTTGATCAGGATCCGGTCCGTGGCCAGCGCCCCGGCCGAGGAGGGAAGCTCCACCACCAGATGCCCGTTGCCCAAGGCGGGCGCCGAGGCGGCGGCGGCGGCGGGGGACAGCGTATATGCGTCCCGCTGCGCGCTCGCCTCTGACACGGCGGTGAAGGCGCCGCAGCCGGAGAGCAGGGTCAGCACAAGGGCAAGCATCAGTTTCATAACCGTCATCTCCTGTACTCCGGCGTCTGGGTTCCCAGCAGGAAGCGGCCGGGGTCGCTGCCGATGCGCGCGGTGACGGCGCTGATATTCGCCACCAGCGCCCGCGCGTCGGTGGCAAGCGCACTGAACTGCGGCAACCCCTCGCGCGAGAAGCTCTCGAAGCCGGTGACCGACCGATCGAGGCTGGCAACGGCGGCGCGAAGCTGGTCCATCACCGCTGGCACGTCATCTTCCAGCACCGCATTGGCGCTGCCGAACGCCGCCTGAATATCGACCAGCGCCGCATCCACCCGCACCAGCGAAGCCTGCGCCGAGGCCATCACCGCTTCCGTCTGCGTCGCCATCGTGTCGATGCGGGCGGTGGCCTTTTCGACATTGCGCAGGATCTCGGTGATCGCCGCGCCATTCTCGGGCGTGGTGAAGCCGCGGATATCGCGCATCAGCAGGATTGCCTCATTCAGCAGGTCGGGCATTCCGGTGATCAGATCTTGCATGACCGAGGGCCGCGACGCGATCAGCGGCACATCCGCGGGCGGCACCCGGGTCAGCCGCTCTGCCGCCATGCTGCCCCCCTCCAGCGCCACATAGGACACACCAGTCACGCCCTGCGACGACAGGGTCGCGACGGTGTCGGTGCGGATCGGCGTGCTGGCGTCGATCTCGATCCGCACCCGCACCAGCGAGGGGTCTGCCCCGTCCAGCGCGATGGTCACCACCTTGCCGACGGTGACGCCGTTATACTGCACCGTGCTGGCAAGACCGAGGCCGGCAACGCTGTCGAAGACGATGTCATATTGCGCATAGGTCCGGTCGATCTGAACCTTGGCGAGCCAGAGCGTGAAGCCGAGGATCGCCAGGACGCTGGCAAGGGTGAAGACCCCGACAAGGATGTATCTCGCGCGCGTTTCCATCAGTTGCCTCCCGCTGGCGGCTGCGCCGCATGGGCGCGGGGCCCGTGGAAATAGGCGTGGACCCAAGGCTGGTCGACGCGCAGCATCTCGGCCATGGTGCCGGTCACCAGCACCTTCTTTTCGGCCAGCACCGCGATCCGGTCGCAGGTGGCGTGCAGGGTGTCGAGGTCATGGGTGACCAGGAACACCGTCAGCCCCAGCGCCTTTTGCAGCGCCGTTATCAGCGCATCGAACTCCGACGCGCCGATGGGGTCGAGCCCGGCGGTGGGCTCGTCCAGAAACAGGATCTCGGGATCCAGCGACAGCGCGCGGGCCAGCCCTGCCCGCTTGCGCATCCCGCCCGACAGGTCCGACGGGGACAGATCCCCGGCCGAGGCCGGAAGGCCCACCATGGCGATCCGCAGATCGGCCAGCGCCCGGCGGGTTTCAGCGTCGATCCCCAGCCGCTCGCGCATCGGGGCGGCCACATTCTCGCGCACGGTCAGCGAGGAGAACAGCGCGCCGTCCTGGAACATCACGCCCCAGCGGTTCTGCACGTTCCGCAGATGGGCGGCATCGGCGGTCAGCACATCGGTGCCCAGAACGTCGATGGTCCCCTCCGCCGGGTGCTGCAGCCCGACGATGGTGCGCAGCAGCACCGACTTACCGCTGCCCGAGGCGCCGACGACGCCCAGAACCTCGCCGCGCATCACATCAAGGTCCAGGCCCTGATGTACCACGGTCTTGCCGAAGCGGTTGGTCAGCCCGCGGATGGTGATGATCGGATCGGTCATCAGATGCCCCACAGCGCGAAGAAGATGGAAAACAGTGCATCCACCACAATCACCAGGAAGATCGCCACCACGACCGAGCGTGAGGTGCGGCTGCCGAGCGATTCCGTATCGCCCTTGACCTGCATCCCCTGATGACAGCCGACGACGCCGATGATCATCGCAAAGACCGGCGCCTTGATCAGGCCGATCAGCAGGTGCGACACGTCGGTGTTGTTCAGAAGCTGGGTGCGGAACATGCCCGGCGAGATGCCAAGTTCGGCCCAGGCCATCAGCCCGCCACCGACAAGGCCGGAGATATTGGCGATGAAGCCAAGCACCGGCAGCATGAGGACCAGCGCAAGCACGCGCGGCAGCACCAACAGCTCGATGGGATCGAGCCCCAGAACCCGCATCGCGTCGATCTCTTCGCGCATCTTCATCGAGCCGATGGCGGCGGTGAAGGCCGAGGCGGAGCGCCCCGCCACGATGATCGCGGTCAGAAGAATGCCAAGCTCGCGCAGGATCGAGATGGCGATGAGGTCGACAACGAAGACCTCTGCCCCGAACTGCTGCAGCTGCGAGGCGCCCTGGAAGGCCAGCACCACCCCGATCAGGAAGCCCATCAGCGCCACGATGGGCACGGCGTTCAGCCCCGCCTGATGCATGTGATGGACAAGCGCCGTCAGCCGCAACCGAGTGGGGTGCAGGATTGTCCAGCCAAGCCGGGCCATGACCAGCCCCAGAAAGCCGAGACTCTCGCCGAGGCCGACCGCAACTTGGCTGACAGCCTTCCCGGTCTCGGCCAGCGTGTCGCCGGCCTGATGATGCACAGGGCGGGGCTTTGGCGCCGGAACCGCCGAGGCCAGTGCTTCGGTCACCGTTTCGAGGAGCAGGGTTTGCGCGGCATTGGCGCCGGTCAGGGTGCCGCCCTTGCCCGCCTGCCATGACGTCAGCAGCCAGGCGCCGGCCGTATCCAGCATCGTCACGCCCGACAGGTCGAGCGCGCGGCCATCGGGATGGCTCTCGAGAAATGCGCGGGTATCGCCCAGGCTTGCCAGTGTGACCGGCCCCTGCAGGGCAAGCGGTTCGGGGGCCACTGCCCCCGCTGTCATCCGCCGACCGTGACCGCGCTCAGCCCGCTCAGCAAGCCGGTCCCCCGCAGGATCCAAAGGATCACCGCGATCACCACGACGATGTTCAGGATGGATTTTATCTTGCGGTCCATCGGGATATAGGTGTTCACCAGCCACAGGAGGACACCGACGACGACAAGGGTGATGATCAGATCGAGAAGCGGCATGGGGGCATCCTTGTTGGGGCGGGCGCGGCAAGCGCGGCCGCCGATTTGACGGGAGGTTACGCCGTCGCCCGGGCCCCGATACTGATCGAGGTTAGCAGTTTCGGCCAAAGTATCGGTGCGTCACGTCCGCAGTTGGACCGTCAGATGGCGCAACTCGCCCTGCGGCAGCGGCAGGGTCAGGCGCCCTTCTGCAACGTCCAGCGGCACCCCATCCAGTTCGGCGGATGCAATCCCGTGGCCGGTGTGGCCCGGATTGGCGATGGTGATCTGCAGGCGCGTCTCGCCGAGGCTCAGCGTGGCCTGCATCTGCGGCCAGTCCTTGGGGAAGCACGGGTCCAGCACCAGGTTGTCCCCCGCCCGCGTCAGGCCCAGCAGGCCCTCGACCCCGGCGCGGTACATCCAGCCGGCGGAGCCGGTATACCAGGTCCACCCCCCGCGCCCGTCATGCGGCGGCATGGAATAGACATCGGCGGCGACCACGTAGGGTTCGACCTTGTAGCGCGCCGCAGCCTCGGGCGTCAGGGCGTGGTTGATGGGGTTGACCAGCGAGAACAGCGCCCCCGCCGCATCGCCGTTGCCCAGCCGGCATTGCGCCAGGATCGCCCACATCGCGGCATGGCTGTATTGCCCGCCATTCTCGCGCAGGCCGGGCGGGTAGCCCTTGATGTAGCCGGGGTCCATCGGGGTCTGGTCGAAGGGCGGGGTGAACAGCAGGGCAAGGCCCGGGTCGGGGCGCACCAGATGCTCGGTCATGCTGGCCATCGCGGTCGCCGCGCGGGCCGGGTCCGCCGCGCCGGACAGTACGGCCCAGGATTGCGCGATGCTGTCGATGCGGCATTCGTCCGATGCCGCCGACCCCAGCGGCGTGCCATCGTCGAAGGTGCCGCGCCGATACCACGCGCCGTCCCAGCCCTCGGCTTCGATAGCGTTTAGCACGGCCTCCCGATGCGTGCGCCAGCGCGCGGCGCGGGCGGGGTCCCGGGCATCGGCAATCGGGGCCAGCCGGTCGATGGTGGCGATCAGCAGCCAGCCCAGCCAGACCGAGGTGCCCTGACCGCCCTCGCCCACCCGGTTCATCCCGTCATTCCAGTCGCCGGTGCCGATCAGCGGCATCCCGTTGGCGCCGGTCAGCTCGATGGCCTGATCTATGCCGCGGGCGCAATGCTCGAACAGGCTGGCATGGATGTCGGAGATCGCGGGCTGGAAGAAGTCGTCATGCGCGCCGGGCGGCACCGGCGGGCCGTCAAGGAACGGGATTTGCTCATCCAGAATCGCCGCATCCCCCGACACCGCGATGTATTGCGCCACGCCATAGCCCAGCCAGACCCGGTCATCCGAGATCCTTGTGCGCACGCCCTGCCCCGAATGCGGCAGCCACCAGTGCTGGACGTCGCCTTCCGGGAACTGGCGGCCAGCCGCACGCAGCAGATGCGCCCGTGTCATCTCGGGCCGCAACGCAGTCAGCGCCATCCCGTCCTGCAACTGGTCGCGGAAGCCATAGGCGCCGCTGGCCTGATAGAACCCCGCGCGCGCCCAGATCCGGCAGGCAAGGGTCTGGTACAGCAGCCAGCCGTTCAGCAGGATGTCCATGGCGCGGTCAGGCGAGGTGACCTGCACGGCACCCAGCAGGTCCGTCCAGTGCTGGCGGACGGTGGCCAGTGTGGCTTCGGGATCGGCAGCGCGGTGACGCTGGATCAGCGCCTGCGCCGCCTCGGCCGTGGTCGCCTGCCCCAGCAGGAAGACAACCGTGGTGCTTTCGCCGGGGGCCAGCGTCAGATGGCGTTGCAGGGCCGCGCAGGGGTCTAGCGCCGGGCCGGTGCGGCCCGACAGTGGCTTGGTCCCGATGCCCGCTGGGGCGGCCATGCTGCCATTGTGGCCCAGAACCTCGGAACGGTCGGCGGTGCGGCTGTTGGTATCGGCCCCCAGATCGGCAAAGGCAACGCGGCCGGGAAACGCCGTGGCGAAGGGGTTGCGGGCAAGGATCGCACCCTGATCCTGCCAGGTGATGATATGGGGCGCGGTGGCACTGCGCGAGGTTCCCAGCACCCATTCGGCATAGGCGGTGACCGACAGGCGGCGCGGGGTGCTGCCGGTGTTGCGCAGGGTCAGCCGGGTGATCTTGACCGGGTCATCCATGGGCACGAACTGCACCATCTCGGCCGCGACGCCGTGGCCGGTATGCTCGAACCGGCTATAGCCGAAGCCATGCCGCGCGACATAGGTGCCGCGGCCGCGGATCGGCAGCGCGGTCGGCGTCCAGGTGGCGCCG
Source organism: Frigidibacter albus (assembly GCF_009908165.1). Lineage (GTDB taxonomy): Bacteria > Pseudomonadota > Alphaproteobacteria > Rhodobacterales > Rhodobacteraceae > Frigidibacter > Frigidibacter albus. The sequence goes on along the minus strand of NZ_JAAAUC010000001.1, from coordinate 339,573 downwards.
CTGTCCAGATCATGCAGGTAGATCGCCTCGCCCGCCGGGTCGCAAACCGGGTCGTTCGACCAGGGCGTCAGCTGGTTCTCGCGGCTGTTCTCGGCCCAGACCGATCCGCTGCCCTCGGCCGAGACCTGAAAGCCGAAGCCCGGATTGGCGATGACGTTGATCCAGGGGGCGGGCGTGGTCTGGCCATCGCACAGGACGGTGACGTATTCGCGGCCGTTGTCGGCAAAGCCGCCGGTGCCATTGAAGAACTCCAGCTCCGGCAGGGGGCTCGCGTTCCCGGGGGCCGGGGCGACCGGCGGGGCCGCTACGGGCGCTGCAGGCACAATCGGCAAGGCCTCGATCTGGTCGCCGATGCTGCCGCGATTGGCCAGCAGCACGATCCGCGCCACCGACAGCAGCAGCGCGCGCTGGTCCACCGTCACCAGATCGGCGCGCAGGGTGTGGATCGCGCCGCTCGGCCCGCCCGGATGTGGCTCGCCGCGCAGGCGCGACTGGGCCGAGCGGACGGCGATGTCGATGACGATCTGCATGTCCTGCACGTAAGACGAGGCCCGGTCGTTCAGGATCACCAGATCCGCGTCCAGCTGCCGCATCCGCAGGTATTCATGGGCCGCCAGCACCTCATGCAGGGCGGCGGCGTCTTCGGGTTCGCTGATCCGGAACAGGATGATCGGCAGGTCGCCCGAAATACCCATCGCCCAGAGCGCGGATTGCGGCCCCGCCGCAGTCTCGATCTGGCGGGGGGCGGCGCGCAGGCGCGCATCGCCACGCAGGATCATGCCGCCAAGTCGCTGGAAATCGACGGCCGCCGCCGGGCTCAGGCCCTGATGGCGCAGCTGCACCTGACCTTGCGTCCAGGACAGGGTCACGGCCCTCTCGAAGGACGAGGGGTCACGGTGGCGGTCCACGAGGTCCAGCAGTGCCTCGGGCGTGGCGGCGATCATGGTCCAGAACGTCACCCGCACCACACCGCCCGAGGGCACGATCACCCGGCGGCGCAGGGCGAAGACCGGGTCGAGCACGGTGCCAGTGGTGCCGGAAAGCGGGCTATGGGACATCGCCGCCGCGCCGATGCTGCCGCCACGGCCGATGAAGCGGGCGCGGTCGGTCTCATATTGCAGGGGTGCTGACTCCCGGCCCTCGACCACGGCGATATGCGCGGCCCAGACCTCGGGGTCGGTGGGCGAGCGGCGGCGGCGGGTGGCAATGATCGCGCCAAGCTCGGGCATGTAATCGGTGACTACGAACAGCTTGGAGAATGCCGGATGCGCCAGATCGGCGGCGGGCGGGGCCAGCACCAGTTCGGCATAGGAGGTCAGGTCGATCTCACGCGCCTGGCTGCCGGTGTTGGTCAGGGTGACGCGGCGCGCCTCGGCATCATCCTCGGCCGACACGACGACCTCGGTGGTCATGTTCAATCGCTTGCCGTGATGGGAGAACGAGGCGAGATGCTCGGAGAACACTGCGCGGTGCTGCCCCGCCCCCGCGCCGGTGGGCTGAACGCCCGCCGACCACAGCGCCCCGGATTTCACGTCGCGCGCGAAGATGAACGAGCCAAGCCCCGCCCGCGTCGGATCTGGCCGCCAGCGGGTGACGGCCAGATCGCGCCAGCGGCTGTAGCCTGCGCCCGTCGGCGTCAGCATCACGCCATAGCTGCCGTTGGACAGCAGGTGGCCGGTCGGCGCCTCGGCTTCCGGCGTCTCGAAGTGGCGCAGGGCCGGGGCGCCCGAGGGTTCGGCCTCGGTCACCGGCACATCCTTGGCGCGCGGCGGGGCGGCGCTGGCATCGCGCGGCACCCGTTCCTGCAGCAGCAGGTCCACAGCCTGGATCATCGGTTCGGCATGGAAGCGGGCGCGCAGCCGCCCGCCTTGAACGACATTGGCGATGGCGGTGATGGTCATGCCCTGATGATGCGCCATGAAGCTTTGCACCAGCGCATGATCCGCCCCGGCTGGCAGGCGCGCGGGGGTGAAGTCCACCGCCTCGTAGAAGCCATACTGTCCCTCGGCCCCGATGGCGGCGAGGCGCCGGTAGTTCTGCAACGCCGCGCGCGGATCGACCATCGTGGCCAGCCCGGTGGCATAGGGCGCGACAACGCGGTTCGCTGCCAGCCCCCGCTTCAGGCCAAGGCCCGGCACGCCGAAATTGGCATACTGATAGGTCATCTCCAGATCGCGGGCGTTGTAGGAGGATTCCGAGATGCCCCAGGGCATCCCCTGCGCCGCGCCATACGCCATCTGCCGGCCGACGATCAGCCGGTTGGTCTGCTCCAGCACCGACCCCACCGGCGCGCGCATGATCAGCGAGGGCATCAGGTATTCGAACATGCTGCCCGACCATGAGATCAGCGCCGAGCCGGCGCCGATGGGCGTGGCGGCGCGGCCGAGCCGGAACCAGTGCCGGGTGGGCGCGTCGCCCTTGGCGATGGCAAACAGGCTCGCCAGCCGCGCTTCGGAGGCCAGGAGGTCATAGCAGTTCGGGTCGCGGGTATTGGTCGAGACCGAAAAGCCGATGGAGAGCAGTTTCTTCTCGGGGTCGAGCAGGAAGGCGAAGTTCATGTCCATCGCCAAGGCGCGGGCGAGCTCTTCCACCGCTGCCAGCCGCGCGGCAGTGCCGCCCGCCGCATCCTCGAGCGCGCCGGCGATGCAGTCGCGCGCGGCGCCACACCAGAAGGCAAGATCGGGATCGCCAAGGGCGTCGGCTGCGTCGGCGGCTTCCGTCGCAAGCGGCAGCAGGTCCGCGAACGGCTCCTGGCGGGCATTGGCGGCGGCCAGACGGTCCAGCAGGCTGGCGGCGGCCGGGGTCGGCGACAGGCGGGCCAGCGCCAGCGCATCGGCAAGCCCCTCGCGGCGGGCGGCGTCCGGGACCGGCCCCGCCTGCCATTCGTGGCAAGCTTGCGCCACGGCGATCAGGTGCCCGGCCAGATTGCCGCTATCCACCGAAGACACATAGGCCGGGTCCAGCACCCGCAGGTCCTGCGTGTCATGCCAGTTGAAAAGATGCCCGCGGAAGCGCGGCATCCGCGTCACGGTGTTCAACGTCTGCTCCAGCCGGGTGAGCGCGGCGGTCTGGCCGATCCAGCCCATGTCGCGGGCGACGGTGGCCGAGAGCAGGTAGAGGCCGATATTGGTGGGCGAGGTGCGGTGGAAGGTGACGGGGGTTGGAATCTCCTGATGGTTGTCGGGAGGCAGGAAATTGTCGGCCTCGGTCACGAAGGTCTCGAAGTAGCGCCAGGTGCGGCGGGCAATCAGGCGCAGGGCGCGGGCCTCGGCTTCGGGCAGCGGGCGGGCAGAGGCTTGCACCAGCGGGCGGCTGATGCGGTGAGCGATGGCGGGGGCTGCAAGCCACAGCAGGGCGAAGGGCATGGCCAGCGGCCAGACCGCCGGGTTGAGCGCCACGGCGAGCGTGCCGGTGCCAAGCCCAAGCGCGACGCCGCCCGCCATCCGCCGATATTGCGCCACCGGGCCGGGGCGGGCGCTGGCGCCGGTTGCCGCGGCGGTGACCCATTGCAGCAGGTGCTTGCGGCTGACCGCCAGACGGAAGGCGGTGCGCGCGGCCGCATCCGCCATCTGCCAAGCCGTCTCGGCCAGCAGCGCGATGTTCAGCGCGATCTGCGCCACCGATCGCTTTGTATCGGCCAGCAGCGCCGCGCCGTGGCTGCGCGAGGTGATCCCGGCGCGGCCCGGCAGCACGGCGAAGGGCAGACCCACCAGATGCGGCAGCGCCAGCATTCCCAGCACTGCCACGGTCCAGGCAGCCGCCACCGGCAGCGGCATCAGCCAGCCCGCGAACAGCGCCGCCAGCGTCAGCGGCGCCACCACGGCCCGGCGCAGGTTGTCGAGCATCTTCCAGCGCCCAAGCGCCGTCAGCCCAGAGCCGCGCCGCACCAGCCAGGGCAGCAGCTGCCAGTCGCCGCGCACCCAGCGATGCTGGCGGCGGGCGGCGACGTCATAGCGGGCGGGAAACTCGTCGACCACGTCGATATCGGAGGCCAGACCGGCGCGGGCAAAGACCCCCTCGAACAGGTCATGGCTGAGCATGGTGTTGTCCGGCACCCGCCCCGCAAGGCTGGCGGCGAAGGCATCGACATCATAGATGCCCTTGCCGGTGAACGACCCCTCGCCGAACAGGTCCTGATAGACGTTCGAGATGGCGGCGGCATAGGGTTCTATCCCGCCGGGGCTGGAGAAGACCTGCTGGAAGATCGAGCCCTCGGCCCCGGTCGGCAGCGCCGGGGTGACCCGCGGCTGCACGATGCCATAGCCGCGGGTGACGCGGCCCGACGCGGGGTCGAGTTCGGCCCGGTTCAGCGGATGCGCCATCTTGCCGATCAGCCGCGCCACGGTATCGCGCAGCAGGCGGGTGTCGGCATCGAGGGTGATCACGAAGCGCACGTCCTGCGGCACGCCGAATTGCGGCAGAAAACTGGTATCGGCGTCGCCGCGCAGCAGGCGGTTCAACTCCTCCAGCTTGCCGCGCTTGCGCTCCCACCCCATCCAGACGCCTTCGGCCTCGTTCCACAGGCGGCGGCGATGCAGGAACACGAAGCGGTCGCCGTCCTCCGAGGGGTAACTGGCATTCAGGCGGGCCATCGCCGCACTCGCCTCGGCGATCAGGGCGGCGTCCTGCGGCGTGGTTTCACTGGCGGCATCGGGGCCGTCCGACAGCAGCGCATAATGCAGCGCGCCGCCGGTGCTGGAGAGGTGATGCACCTCCAGCTGTTCGATCTGCGCCTGCAGGTCGGCCCGGTCGCTGAGCAGCACCGGCACCGCGACCAGCGTGCGCAGGTGGGCCGGGATGCCCGCGGACAGGTCCAGCCCGGGCAGCAGCTTGGGCCGCACGATGCGCGTGACGGCGAGGTTCACCAGCGCGGTGCCCGCCTCGGTCGCGGTCAGAAAGCCGGTCAGGGCCAATGCGATCAGCGCGAGCCCGCCCGCGCCCGCGGCCCACAGCGCCAGCGCGAGGACCGCGAGTGACACCAGCGCGATGGCCCCGAGATAGCCCGCAAGACCCAGCTTCCCGAGCGCGCGGCCAAGCCGCATCCCCGGGCCGGGCCGGAACCGGACGGTCTGCTCCAGCGCGGGCCTCCCGGCCCCGATCAGGCCATATCCGGGTTCGGCCCCGTGCTGCGCGGCAAACTCCAGCGCTGCATCGGCAACCGCGATTTCCGACAGGTCCGATCCGCGCGCCAGCACCTCGATTTCGGTGCGATAGGCGTTGCGGGTGGCGAAATCCATCTGGGCGAAGCCCGAGCCACCCCGCAGGCGGGTGTCGATCAGGCTGACATCCTCGACAAAATCCGCCCAGTCGAGTTCCGAGGCCAGCCGCATGCTGGTGACGATGTTGCGCATGGTGACATTCGATGCGCCCTGCCGCAGCTGCGCATTCTGCACCACCGTCTCGATGGACGATCCCTGCCGGTGCAGCCGCGCCGCAAGCCAGGCTTGCAGCGGCGTATCCTCGGGATCGAAGCCGCGCAGGCGCTTGGCGATCTGGGCGGCGATGATCTCGTGAAGCGGCGCGTGGGCGAGGCTGGCCGTGGCGGCGAACAGTGCCTCTTGCGGGGTTTGGTCGGGAGTCTTGCGGGCGGCCAGAACCTTGTCCACGATCTCGTCGGCCACCAGCCGCAATTCGTTGCCCTGGGTGATCTGCTCGGCAAGGCGGCGCATGTTCTCCAGCAGCACAATGCGCAGGGTGATCGCCACGGCCCAGAGCTCGCCGATGGAAAGCGGGCTGACCTGCTGGTAGGACTGCACGAACTTGGCCAGAACGGGGCCTGACAGCAAGCTGTCGGTATGCGCGACATAGGCCCAGGCGAGGCCGAAGACGCGCGGGTACCCCGCGAAGGGGCCCTCTGCCAGCTTGGGCAGCTGCCGGTAATAGCCGGCGGGCAGGTCATCCCCGATCTGGCGAAGCTGCTGCTCGACGAGGTGGAAGTTGTCCAGCAACCATTCGGCGGCGGGCGCAATCGGGCGCCCCGCCTGCAGGGTCTGCGCGCAGGAGCGGTAAGCCTGCAGCAGAAAGACGGCGTTGTCCTTGACCCGCGCGGTCAGCGGGCTGACCCGCGCGCCGGGGTGGCGCGCGATGGTCTGCGCGGCCGCCAGCGTCAGGGCGTGGTGCGCCAGCCGCTCGGTCCCGAACAGCTCGGACCGGATCACCGAGGTATCTTGCCAAAGGTCCGGCGAAGACCGCCCGCCAACCCTTCGGATCAGGCGCGCGGTCCAGTCCGAAGCCGCGCGCCTTGCGCTCATGCGACCTGACGCGGCGTGGGCGAGCGCTCTGCAGCGGTGCGGTCCTGCCCATCAACAGCGGTGCGGTCCTGCCCATCAACGGAGTTCATCGCGTCGGTGGAGGTCCGCTGCGGGGCGGTGCCGGCGACGGGGCGTTCCGGTCGCACGCGGCGCGTCATGGCCGCCCAGTTCGTTTCTATCTGATCCCAGTTCATGACGTGTCCTTTCAGGCAATGGCAATCACCCAAGCGACGAAAGGCCCCCGCAGTTCCGTGGCGAAGATGTCGCAGGCCGGGAAAAACGAGGGTTCGCGCAGCAGATTGGCCGCGCAGGGGCACGGGAGGACGGGCGCAGAGCAATATGGCCTCGTCCGGCGCAGCTATGCACCAAACTCCGCCGATGACAGGTCAGCGGCGCCGGACCGAGTTTCCTCCGGCCAGGATGCCGTTGATCAGGTCCGCGACGGCCTTGTGCAGCTCGGCCGCGGCATCCTCGCCCACATCGTTGGAATGCGCTGCGGCGGCATCGCGCAAGATGCCCACGATCTCGTGCTGTGGCAGGATGTTGCGGTCGTTCAGGGCCAGCAGCAGCGACTCGCAGATGGATAACGCGGCGGTTCCGGCAACGTCATGGGTCATGGGCATCAGTCTGGCCTTTTCTGGGGTGGGGAGGGGCGCAGGCGGATTGGCGACGGCCTTTGGACCCGGGACCACTGTCGCAGGTTCGTGCTATGGTATACTGAGGCAGATCAGTCTGATCGGCCGCGTTCCCGATTACGGGTCGCTCAGGCGGCCGCTATTGCGTGATTCTGCCGCCGAAGGCTTGCCTCGAAGGAGCGCCCGCATTGTCCATCCAGCAAAGCCCGTTCGCGCGCAAACTTGGGGCCTTCGTGGCCCTGTCCGGGGAAGAGCTGTCCGCCCTGGACCGGCTTCACGGCCGCCGCAAGACGTTTCCGGCCGGGCGCGACATCGTGCATGAAGGGCAGGTCAACCATTCTGCCTATATTCTCGCCTCGGGCTGGGTGTGTTCCTACAAGTTGCTGTCGGGCGGCACGCGGCAGATCGTCGATTTCCAGATCCCCGGTGATTTTCTGGGGTTGCGGTCTGTGCTGTTCCGCACGGCCGACCACAATATAGAGCCCGTCACCAAGGTCGAGGCGTCGGAGGTGCCGGCCGCAGACCTGCTGGCAACCTTCGGCAAGACCCCGCGTCTGGCGACCGCCGTGCTTTGGGCCGCGTCGCGCGACGAGGCGATGGTGGTGGAGCATCTGGTGGGCATCGGCCGGCGCGACGCCAAGGAGCGCACAGCGCATTTCCTGCTGGAACTGGGGGCAAGGCTGAAACTGGTGGGGCTTGCGACCGCCTCGGGCTATGCCTGCCCGCTGTCGCAATACATGCTGGCAGATGCGCTGGGGCTGAGCGCCGTCCACATCAACCGCGAGTTGCGCGAGCTGCGCGAGGACGGGCTGGTGACCTTCCAGCACGGCAAGGTCGAGATCCATGATCTTGATGGGCTGGTGGCGCTGGCGGATTTCGACAAGACCTACCTCGATCACGATGGCCCGCTGCTGAAGTGACCGGGCGCGGTCAGTCGAACGGGGCTTCGGGCGAACGGGCCGGCGGGCAGAACCAGCGCGGGCCGGTGTCGGTCATATAGGCGATATCCTCCAGCCGCACCCCGCATTCGCCATAGACGCAGAGCATCGGCTCGATGGAAAAGCACATGCCGAGCTGCAGCGGCATCTGGTTGCCGCCGACGATCCACGGCTCTTCATGCAGGTCGAGGCCAAGCCCGTGGCCGGTGCGGTGCGGCAGGCCGGGCACGGCATAGCCGGGGCCGAAGCCGTCGGCCACCAGCGAGGCGCGGGCTGCGGCATCGACCTCGGCGCAGGGAACGCCGGGGCGGGCCGCCGCAAAGGCCGCCTGCTGCGCGCGATATTCGCAGTCCCACAGGTGCCGCTTGCGGTCGTTGACCGGGCCAAAGACATAGCTGCGGGTGATGTCGGACTTGTAGCCATGCAGGCTGCCGCCCAGATCGACCAGCACCATGTCGCCCCGCGTCAGCTGCTGCACGTAGGGCACGCCATGCGGATAGGCCGTCGCCTCGCCGAATTGCACGGCGCTGAAAACGGGAGTCAGGCCGCTGGCCAGATGCGCGGCGTCGATGAAATCCGAGACCTCGCGCGTGCCGATGCCGGGGCGCAGGCCGGCGTGGACTGCCTTCTGCACGGCGTAGCTGGCATCCATCGCGGTCTGGATGATTGCCAGCTCGGCGGGCGACTTGATCCGCCGCTGCGCCGCAATCAGATCGCCGGCCGAAACCACCTGCAGCCCCGGCACCGCCATCAGCCGGCTGGCAAAACCGAAGGCCATGCCGGGATCGAGGCCGATCCGCCCGGAAAGCCCCCCCGTAACGAGCGCGATGGGGTCCTCATTCTCTTCCCAGACCGCGATCTCGGCGGGCAGGCGGATCAGCGTTGCCAGCTTGGGCCGCTCGAAATTCGGGGTGATATACAGCAGCGAGCCATCGGCGCGGAGCAGCGCACCGTGCAGCCGTTCGGACCCGTGCAGCTCCAGCCCGGTATAATAGGTCAGCGAGGTGGTGGCATCGAGCCAGACCGCCGCCAGACCCGCGCCGCGCATTGCGGCGGCCAGCCCGGCAATGCGGGCGGCCAGTTCGGCCACGGGGATCGCCGGCACCTCCACCCGGGCGAACCCGGCCAGTGCTCTATCGTAGTCGGTCATCGGCGGCTCCCTCGACATGGCAACGGCTCAGACCGGATGCGACAGACGCGCGGCCTTGCGGCGCGCGACCCGCGCACGGATCGCCTCGACATCCGTTACCGGCGTCGCCGCGAACAGCGACTGCGTGTAGGGGTGCTGCGGGTTGGCGAACAGCGCCTCGCGGCTGCCCTGCTCGACCGCCACGCCCTTCGAGATCACCATCACATCGTCGGCGATATAGCGCACCACCGACAGGTCGTGGCTGACGAAGACATAGGTCAGCTCGAACTCCTCCTGCAGATCGCTCAGCAGGTTCAGCACCTGCGCCTGCACTGACAGGTCCAGCGCCGAGACGGGTTCATCCAGCACCAGCAGCGCCGGGTTCAGCATCAGCGCCCGGGCGATGGCGATGCGCTGGCGTTGCCCGCCCGAGAACATGTGCGGATAGCGGTTGAAGTGCTCGGGCTGCAGGTCGACCTTCTTCAGCATCGCCTCGGCCCGGTCGCGCCGCTCGGTCGCCGGGTAGTCGGTGTTGATGATCAGGGGTTCCATCAGCACATCGCCGACCTTCTGGCGCGGGTTCAGGCTGCCATAGGGGTTCTGGAACACCATCTGCACCTTGGAGCGCAGCGCGGGCGTGGGGCGGCGGCGGCGGATGTCGGCCAGTTCGCCGTCGATGCGCAGCTCGCCCTCGCTCGGTGCGTCGATCAGCGCGATGATCCGGGCGAGCGTGGACTTGCCCGACCCGCTTTCGCCGACGATGGCCAGCGTCTTGCCCTTCTCGACCGCGAAGTCGATGCCGTTCAGCGCCCGCACCACCTTGCTGCCGGTAAACAGGCTGCCGGGCACGTTGTAGTCCTGCACGATGGCGCGGCCTTCGACGACGGGAGTGGAAACGGTCATTGCGCGCCCTCCTGCAGGAAGAACTCCGACACGGTGGGCAGCCGGTCTCCGGTCGCATGTTCCGGCAGCGCCGACAGCAGCGCGCGGGTATAGGGGCTTTGCGGGTTTTCGAACAGGCTCAGCACATCGGCCTCTTCCATCTTCTTGCCCTTGTATTGCACCACCACCCGGTCGGCGGTTTCGGCCACCACGCCCATGTCATGGGTGATCAGGATCAGGGCCATGCCGTAATCTTCCTGCAGCTTCATCAACAGGTCGAGGATCTGCTTCTGGATGGTCACGTCCAGCGCCGTGGTCGGTTCATCGGCGATCAGCAGACGCGGGTTGCTGGCGATGGCCATGGCGATCATCACCCGCTGGCATTGCCCGCCCGACATCTGGTGCGGATAGGCGTTGATCTTCACCTCGGGCTCGGGGATGCCGACGGACCGGAACAGGTCCAGCGCCTTGGCGCGCGCGTCGCGGTTCGACAGGCCGAGGTTCAGGCGCAGCACCTCCTCGATCTGGAAGCCCACGGTGAAGGCGGGGTTGAGCGAGGCGACGGGTTCCTGGAAGATCATGGTGATCTCGCGCCCGATCAGGCGGCGGCGCTCGGGGCCCGACATGTTGGAAATGTCGCGCCCGTCATAGGTCATCTCGTCAGCGGTGATGGTGGCGGTGTCGGGCAACAGCCCCATCACCGCCAGCATCGAGACGGACTTGCCAGAGCCGCTTTCGCCGACGATGGCCAGCACCTCGCCCCGGTCGACATGCACGTCGATCCCGTCCACAGCGGTGAAGCTGCCGGCGGCGGTGGCGAATTTGACGCTGAGGTTGCGGATGTTCAGAAGGGCCATGATCTCAGCTCCGCTTCAGCTTGGGGTCGAGGGCGTCGCGCAGCCCGTCGCCCATCATGTTGATCGCCAGCACCGAGGTCAGGATCGCAAGGCCCGGGAAGGTCACGACCCACCAGGCGCGCAGGATGAATTCGCGTGCCTCGGCCAGCATGGTGCCCCATTCCGGCGAGGGCGGCTGCGCGCCCATGCCAAGGAAGCCAAGCGCGGCAGAGTCGAGCACGGCGGAGGAGAAGGACAGTGTCGCCTGCACGATCAGCGGGGCCAGGCAGTTGGGCAGGATGGTCTTGAACATCAGCCGGAAATTGCCAGCCCCGGCAACACGCGCCGCGGTGACATATTCGCGCTTCAGTTCCGACATCACGGCGGCGCGGGTCAGGCGCGCGAAATGCGGCTGATAGACGATGGCGATGGCGATCATCGCATTGGTCAGCCCCGGCCCCAGCACCGCGACCAGCACCAGTGCCAGCAACAGCGAGGGAAAGGCCAGGATCACGTCCATCACCCGCATGATGACGCTGTCGACCCAGCCGCCGAAGAACCCGGCCACAAGGCCGATGGCGATGCCGCCGACAAGGGCGATCGACACAACGACGATGCCGATGAACAGCGAATACTGCGAGCCGAAGATCAGCCGCGAGAGCATGTCGCGGCCCACGGCATCGGTGCCCAGCAGATAGGCAGTGCTGCCGCCCTCTTGCCAGAACGGCGGGACCAGCAGCGCGCCGCGGTTCTGCGCGGTGGGCGAGTACGGGGCCAGCACCGGCGCGAAGATCGCGGTCAGCACCAGCAGGACGAAGACGACAAGCCCGATGACGGCGCCGCGGTTCTGGCGGAAGTAGAACCAGAACTCGGACAGCATCCGCCGGCGGATTGCGGCATCCGACATCCTGACCGGGGCGGGGGAAATAGGGGTATCGGTCATTTGTTGCGGATCCTCGGGTTGATGAGGCCATAGGTCAGATCGACCAGAAGGTTCACGATCATCACCAGTGCGGCCACCAGCAGCAGGCCCGACTGGACCACGGGATAATCCCGGCGTGCGATGGAATCGATCATCCATTTGCCGATGCCGGGCCAGGAGAAGATGGTCTCTGTCAGGATCGCGCCGGCCATCAGCACGCCGACCTGCAACCCGATGGTGGTGATCACCGGGATCATGGCATTGCGCAGCGCATGGACGCCGATCACCCGGCGGGAGGGCATCCCCTTGGCGCGGGCGGTGCGGACGTAATCCTCGCCCATCACCTCGAGCATGGCCGAGCGGGTCTGCCGCGCGATCACCGCCAGCGGGATCGTGGCCAGCACGACAGAAGGCAGGATCAGGTGCCGCACCGCCGAGGTGAAGGCGCCGCTTTGCCCCGACAGCAGGCTGTCGATCAGCATGAAACCGGTCACGTCGGGGAAGTAATACATCAGGCTGATCCGGCCCGAGACCGGGGTCCAGCCGAGGATGCCCGAGAAGAAGATGATCAGCAGCAGCCCCCACCAGAAGATCGGCATGGAAAAGCCGACCAGCGCCGTGGTCATCGACACCTGATCGAACCAGCTGCCGCGCTTGATGGCGGCGAGCACGCCGACGGGCACACCGATCAGCGTGGCCAGCAGGATCGCGCAGAGGCCCAGTTCGACCGTTGCCGGGAACAGGGCAAGAAACTCGTCCATCACCGGCTTTTTCGTCACCAGCGAATGGCCCAGGTCACCTTGCAGCAGGCGCCAGAGGAAATCGAAGTATTGCAGCACCACCGACTTGTCATAGCCCAGCTGGGCCGAAAGCTCGGCATGGCGTTCAGGCGTGACACCGCGCTCGCCCGCCATCAGCAGCACCGGATCACCGGGCAGGATGCGCACGAAGCTGAAGGCGATGATGGTGATGCCGAGGAAGGTCGGCACCAGATACAGCAGCTTGGAGAGAATAAGTCGGACCATGCGCCCTTGCCCCTTGTAGCAAACGCGCGGGAGACCTGAATCCCCCGCGCGTCAGTTCAGTTGGTTGCGGCCTCTTACTCGGCGATGTCCACGGTTTCAAACGTGAAGTCACCCAGCGGGCTCATCTTGAAGCCCGACACCTTGTTCGACATCGGCACATACTGGGTCGAGTGCGCGATGGTGAACCAGGGCGCCTGCTCCTTGAAGATCACCTGCGCCTGCTCGTACAGCGCGGTGCGCTCTGCCGGGTCGGCGGTGACCTTGGCGTCCTTCAGCAGCGCCGAGAACTCCTCGTTGCACCAGAAGGCGCGGTTCGCACCGCCCTCGCCGGCGCTATCGCAGGACAGCAGCACCGACAGGAAGTTGTCCGGATCGCCGTTGTCGCCGGTCCAGCCCAGCATAACGGCACCGTCACGGCCCGCTTCCATCGACTTGGCCAGATACTCGCCCCATTCGTAGGAGATGATTTCCACCTCGACGCCGACCTGCGCCAGGTCTTCTTGCATCAGCTCCGCCGTGCGGCGGGCGTTCGGCATGTAGGGGCGCTGCACCGGCATCGCCCAGATCTTCATCGACAGATCGGTGACGCCAGCTTCTTCCAGCATCGCCTTTGCCGCTTCGGGATCATAGGCATCGTCTTCCACGGCGTCGTTATAGGACCACATGGTCGGCGGGATCGGGTTCTTGGCCGGCAGCGCCGCGCCCTGGAACACGGCATCCACGATGGCGTTCTTGTCGATCGCCATGTTCAGCGCCTTGCGGACGACCGGATTGTCGAAGGGCGCCTGGGTGGTGTTGTAGGCGAGGTAGCCGACGTTCAGGCCCGCCTGCTCTTCCAGCGTCAGGTTCGGGTCGGTGCGGATCGCCTCGATATCGGCCGGGGCCGGATAAGGCATCAGGTGGCATTCGCCGGCCTTCAGCTTTTGCAGGCGCACGGCGGCATCGGGGGTGATGGCAAAGATCAGATCATCGATGATCGCCGGGGTGCCCCAGTATTCGGTGTTCTTGGTGTAGCGGATCACCGCGTCCTTCTGGTAGGCCACGAACTTGAAAGGCCCGGTGCCGATCGGCAGGTTGTTCAGGTCTTCGCGGGTGCCCGCAGCGTCCAGCGCATCGGCATATTCCTTCGACACGATCGAGGCGAAGGGCATGGCGATGTTGGCCAGGAACGGCGCTTCGGGCTGGTTCAGCGTGAACTTGACGGTGTAGTCGTCGATCTTCTCGACCGACTTGATCAGGTCGGGCATCGCCATCGAGGTGTAGTATTCGTAGGTGATGCCGGGGATATACTGGTGCCACGGGTTTTCCGCGTTGCCCTGACGGTCATACGAGAAGATCACGTCATCGGCGTTGAAATCACGCGTCGGGGTGAAGGTCTCGTTCGAATGCCACTTCACGCCCTGGCGCAGCTTGAAGGTGTATTCGGTGCCGTCTTCCGACACTTCCCAGCTTTCCGCGAGGCCCGGCTCGACTTCGGTCGTGCCCTTCTTGAACTCGGTCAGGCGGTTGAAGATCGGGTGGGCCGAGGCGTCGAAGGTGCCGCCCGCGGTATAGGGCGCCGGATCGAAGCCCTCGGGCGAGGCTTCCGAGCAATAGACGAAGGTCTTTGCCTGGGCCGTGACGGCCGTCATGGCAAGCGCCGCCGAGGCCAGTACGAATAACGTTTTCATGGGCATTCTCCCTTTGGTGGTCTTGAAACGGGCTGCCGGTTTATCCGGCAGGTATGCTGGCGACGCCCAGGGGCGCAACCGTGGACTTCGCGTCAGCTTCGCCCTGCGCGTCCGGGAAGGCCTGCAGGGGGTGAGCAGAATGGGTCACGGGGTGCAGCATCTTGCCCATCCACAGCAACCGCGCCGGCGTGTCGCCGGGGTTGGAGTAGGAATGGGGCTGAAGGCCGAGGTAATGCATGCTGTCGCCGGTGTGCAGCAAGAAGCTCTGGCCGTCGACGATCTGCAGGATCTCGCCTTCCAGCACGAAGATGATCTCTTCGCCGGAATGCTGCACGGTCTCGGTGCTGTACTGCGGCGGCACGTTCAGAACGAACGAGGTCAGTTCATGCCCCGGAAAGTCGGCGCCCAGCTTTTCATAGATCACCGAGTTCCCGGCAACCGAGAAGCGGGGCCGCTGGCTGGCGCGGGTCACGGCGTCGGACTGGCGCGGCGTCGCGATGAAATGGTCGATGCTGACGTTCAGCGCCGCGGCGATCTCGGCCAGCGTGCCAAGGGTCGGGACCGCATTGTCCCGCTCGACCTGGCTGAGATAGCCGACCGACACGCCGCACGCATTGCTGAGGGCCTGAAGCGTCATCGACATCATCTGGCGGCGCTTGCGGATGCGCGGGCCGAGGGTGAAGCTGACGCCGCCGGTCTTCTTGCTCATTGCGATCCTGGACTGAGGTGACGTTCGGGGGGGTGACGTTCGGGGATGACATTCGGGCGAGAGTTCATCCGAAAGGCCGAGGCTTTGCAACACAGATTATTCCCGTGGAAAAATCTTTTTTCTGCACGGCGGCTGCGCCCGGCCTCGCCGGGCGCTGACGCCAGGCGCGTGGCCGCCGCGGTCACACAGATCGCTGCAGCTTTGTCACCTTGATCCAGGTCATCGCGGAAGTTGCGCGTCTGCGCCCTGATTGCGGTGATCTTAAGGAGGTCACCATGGCTTTCCTTTCTCCAATGGGCAGGATCGAGTTTGCGCGGCGCATTGCGGTGCTGGCGTGTTTGTCGGCGGCGATTGCATGTGCAGGCGACCCCGCCCCCCGGCTGATCGCCGCGGCGCTTGCGGGTGCCGCCTACCTCTGGCCGGGGCCCTCGCGGCCTCCAGGGACGCTGCGGATGTCACGGGTCCAGGCCGTTATCCTTCCTGACCTGCTGGGGTTCGCGCTGATCGGCTTTTTCTTCGGGCTGCCTTTCCTGATCGGCGGCGGCGATCTTCACCCCTCGGCCTGGCTGCTATGGCCGATGGCGGGGCTTTTGGCAGTCCTGCCCATGCTGGCGGCAGTGTCCTCGGCCTTCGGCCTTCGGCTGGAGGAACAGGGGCCCCAGATCGACACCTGGCGCCATTGCGCCCGGCTTGGGTGGGGCGACATCGCCAGCGCCAAGCCGCACCGCCGGGGGTTGCCGGTCTGGCTGCGTCGGCTTGCGCCGCTGCTGGCGGCGGGTAACCCTACCGCCTCCGGCGCCATCCTGCTGGCCCGCGACAGCACCGGCACGGAACTGACCACGCAGGACGGGCGCCGGTTTGTCATCCCGCGCGAAGGGTTCGAACAGGGCCACGCCGCGCTCTTGCGGGTTCTTGCGGCGCAGGGGCTTTCCCCCGCCCGCAACGGCACGATTCATGAAGGAGCCTCCAAGTGACCCTCCACATTCCGCCCTCCCTGCTTCGCCGGATCGCCGTCATCCTCCTGGCCCTTGGCCTTGCCGGACCGGCACCGGCGCAGGGCCTAGAGACCCATGATCTTGGCGAGGTGACCTTTGCCGCGCCCGCCGACTGGCAGGTGACCTCGGAGATCCGCGAGCGCAGGGTGATCCTGGCCTCGCCAGACGCAAGGCTGACGCTGGCGGCGTTCTGGTGGATCGCGGATGAGCCGCTCTTGGGCTGGCCGGAAGAAGTGCAAAGCGGCCCCGTAGTCGTTGCGGGGCAACCGGCCACGTTCGTCCACAGCCTGCAGGGCGCTACCCGCAGCATGATGGTCGTGCTGGACGAACCACGGCCCGAAGACGGCTACCGGCTGCTGTTCGATCTGTCGGGCGAGGGCATTGCGGCCGGCGACCTGCAGGCGGCGCTGTGGGCGATCCTGGGCAGCATCAGCTTTGACGGCTCCGGCGCTCCGGAGACCCCGTTGATCCTGCCGCAGGTTCCGGGCACAGCGCCAACGGCAGCGCCCGCCCCGCCCGACGCCGAAGAGGCGATCTTCGATGCGGCGAGCGGCATCGGCCTGCTGCGCCCCGCCGGATGGGCGCTCTACACAGCCGACCAGCCTGGCGCGCGGCTGCTGACATTGGTCTCACCGGACGCGCGCGCCCTGATGATCGTTGCGCTAAGCCCCGATGACGCGGCTGCGCAGAGGACCGAGGATCATTTCTTCTCGCAATGGGTGGTGCCGCGCTCGATCGAGGCCGACGACCGCGCCAGCCTTGCGGGCCATGACGGGTCGGTCCTGACGATCATCGCCCGTATCTACGCCCCCGCCGGCACCGACCCGGCCTTTGACCGGGCAGTGGCGCGCGTGTTCCGTGGCCGTGACGCTGCCGGAGGCCGGATGCTGGTCGCCACCCTGCGCCCCGAGGATGATCCGGGCGCCGATGCCCGGCTGGCGCAGATGATGGCGAGCGTGACACGGGGGGCGGCTCCGGTCGCGCCGCTCGGCACGGCCGCCCTGTCGCCGGACACCGATGCCCTGGCGGTCTGGACGCCGATGCTGGAGGCGCTGTTCGGCGGCGACTGCGTGCCGGCCGATGCTACCTGGTTCGCCAGCGGGCCGGGGGCGGTGTTCGCGCGGCACGGCTATGCGACGGCCGAATGGGCGCTGTCCTGCAAGGCTGGGGCCCTGCCGGTCTTTGGCATGGACTTCGCCTATGACATGCGGGGGCCGACGGGGGACTACTTCACGCCGCTGTTTCTGGACCTTCTGGATGTGGTGCCGGGCGGCATCTTCGTGGCCATCGAAACCACGGACCTGACCGTCGCCGTCGTCGAAGGCGGGGGCGACAGCCTTGATATCCGGCAGGACGATCTGCCCGACCCGCGCGCCTATGCCGCCTCGCTTGGCGCAACGGCTCCGGCAGAGACGGCACCGCAACCCGTGCCAGAGCCTGAAGCCGCCGCGCTGCCCGATCTTGCGCGAACTGTCCCGCAGGGCGAATTGCTGGCCGCCCTGCCGCATCCGAACTGGCTGCCGCTGGAGGCCGATGGCGGCAGTTTCGAGGGCTTCGCACGCAGCGAGGCCGGCAGCCTGACAATCGAGGTGCCGGCAGGCAGCCGCTGGGGCACCACCGGCATCCGCACCGCCGGCGCCGTGGTCACCGGCCCGCGCATCGGCTCGATGCAGCGCATCACCGTGGGTCTGGATCCTGCCCGCACCGCGCAGGCCTGGCTGGCACTGGTGCCACCGGACCGCGCCGGAGAGGTGGACCGTGACGTGAACCATTACCGCCTTGGCGTCGATCTGGCCGATCCGGCCGCGCCCGCTGTCCGGCTTTGGCTGGGCAAGGCCAAGGTGCTGGACATGGCCCTGCCCTCGGTGGAGGCGGCCCGCGAAGTGACGATGGAGATGTATCCCCAGGGCTACGTCCGCCTGTTCGACGCGACCGGCGCCGTGCTGGGGGATGCCGTCTTCGCCGGTCACCTGCAGGCCGGCTATGTCCTCTACGCGCTGGCGGAATCGCCAGACCGGGCCTCGGCCACCCGCGCCGCGTTCACCCGCATCGCCGTGTCCACCCATCCGTGGGAGCCCGGCCCCGCCCATGACCGTTTCGCCTATGGGCCCGAGATGGCTCCGCTGTTCGACGGCAAGGGCCTCGGTCCGCACTTCCGGCGGCTGCTGCCGCGTGGCACCAACTTCTCTGCTGAAGAGATCCGCATCGCCGAGGGCGCGCTGGCCATCGACCTGCCCGAAGGACAGGGCGCGGCACAGCTTGGCATCTACTCTCCCGAACCGGTGGTCTGGCCCGATCGTCTGACCCCCGATGGCGCGGCCACCGTCACGGTGGAGCTGGACCCCGCCCGCACCAGCGGCATGGTGCTGGCCTTGTCGGTCCCGCGCGCCAGCGAGGGCATCATGCCCACCAACCCGACCTGGTTCATGCATTGGCGCCGCGCGGCGGACGGCACCGGGCGGATCTCGACCTGGCACGACAGCGGCCGCGATCTGGTCGAGATGGAGGCCCCGGGCATCCTGCCGGACCAGATCACCCTGGGGATCCGCGAGGGCCGCGTGGACGTCCGGGGGCAGGGCCTGCCCGAGATCGGGATCCCGTGGCCCGGCGCGGCGGGGGGGCAGGGCCTGCGGCTCTTTGCCTTCACGCAGCCAGACCAGCCCGGCATGGCGGTGCAGATGGCGATCCGCAGCATCAGGGTTGGCCGCGAGCCCGGCGGCATGGTTTCGCCGGACCCGGCACCGGGCGTGGCCCCCCTGCCCGCCCGGGCGCTGTTCGACGGCACGGCAAGCGATGCGTGGAAGCCGGTCGGCCTCCGCGGCGGTGATCCGGCAAGCGTGCGCTTCGCCGATGGATGGATGCTGGCCACGACCGACGGCACTGCGCGCGACGCGGCGGCGGGGCTGGTCTCGGCCGCGCCGGTCGCGGTGCTGGACCACAGGTTGCAGCGCACCCCGTTCCGCATTGCCCTGACGCTGGACCCCGCCCGGACCGAGGGGCTGCAGCTTTACCTGTCGCCCCAGCCCAATGACGACATGATATCGGCCAACGAGGCCGCCGTGGTGTTCCAGCGCGCGGCTGACGGTGTTCATGCCGGCGACTGGCAGATGACCCTTGCCGCCGGCTACTGGCCGACCTGGAGCCGCTGGATCGACGACCGCTGGCTGACCGAGAACTGGACCGGCGAGATTGTCCTGCGCCTTGGGGTCCGCTGGGTCAGCGTGGTCCTGCCCGCCGCCGAGGGCCCGCCGCTGGAACTGCGCGGCACCGGGTTCACCAGCGACCTTGGCAAATCCTTCCACCTGTCGGTGCTTTCGGTGACCGATGCCATCGGCCGCCCCGGCAACCTGACGCTTGGCCCGATCACGGCCGGCTGGGAAACCCCGCCCGGAATGGACGCGGCAGCCCGTTTCGGCCTGGTCGATGACGCCGAGTTCGACGTGGAGGCCTTCCTTGGCGCGGCCCTCGAGAAGGCCGCAACAGACCTGGAGACAGATCAATGATCCTCAAGCACACCCATGTCTTGCCGGGCCTCCTCTGCACCGTGCTGCTGTGGGCCAACCCTGGCGCTGCGCAACAGGACCCGGCGCGCAGTGACGCCGACACGGCGCTTCTGTCGCAGATCATCGGGCTGGATTACGGCAAGCAGCGCGCCGTCTACGACCGCCTCGGCTTCGATCCGGGGGATGACTTCTGGAACTGCATCTGCCGGACGGCCGCCTACGGCTCGTCCTCGACCTCGCAATTCTATCACCCCGGCACCATCGGCGAATATGACAAGCGCTATTCGTGCAACCAGCCCGGCGATCCCTGCGTCGTGTCGGGCTATGGCTGCATGCGCTATCCCCTGCCCTCGGATGCGTCGATCTGGGAGACATGCAGCGCCAGATCGGTCGCTGCGGGGGCCGAAGATCCGCTGGCCGTGCTGGTCGCCTCGGCCAGAACCGCCGCTGCGGCAGGCAAGGGGGCCGGCGCCGCCACGGCGGCCGCTGCGGCAGCGGCCGCCAAGGAGACCTGCGCCCGGCTCCGCGCCGAGGCCCTGTCGCAGCCCGATGCCGGCCCCGACCGGCTGCTGCGCGACGTGCCCGCCGACAAGGTGCTCTACACCCTCTCGCCGGACGCGATCGAGCTGCTGCGCGAGCAGGTGGACGACGCAACGATCAGCGGGGCCCTGCGGGCGGCAGGTGAGGCCGGCGTCTGGACGGCGGATTTCCTGGCGCGGCGGCCCGAACTGCTGAAACCCGATCAGGTCGATCTGCGCGTCGATGTCTCGCCCGATGGCCTTGGCGGCGGCTTCGAGGTCGGCTTCGGGCTCGACAAGGAGGGGCGGGTCGAACCGCAAGAGATCGTGCTGAAGATGGAGGGGGTGAAGGACGGCCCGAATGTCGAGTTCGGCATCGGCATCGGCCTGCAGGATGGCGACTGGACCAAGCCGGAATGGAACGGCAGGGTGAAGGTCGGCTTCTCGCTGGACGGGGTCGAGCTTGGGCCGCTGGCGCTGGAGGGCAAATACGGCATATCGATCGACCAGAACCTCTCGACCGAGGATTTCTATGACGGCGAGTGGCAGACCCAGAGCGAATACCGGCTGGTGCGCTGGATCGAGGATGGCGTGGCGCGGCTGGACTTCTACGTCGGCGGCGCGGCGGGGGTTGGCGGAAAGTCCGCCAATGTCGGGCTGGAAAGCTCGTGGAACCTGCGCGACCGCTATACTGCCGGGGTCTTCGACGAAATGACCACGGCGCTGGACAACCTGCTGGAGAACCAGAAGATCTGGGAGGACCGCCGCCGCGCGCTGATCGAGGAAGAGGCCCGCGCCTGGGGCATCGACACGACCTGCATGGGGCCGGGCTCGATGATCTCGGCCGTCAACGCCGCCTATCAGGAAAAGCTGCGCGGCGATCCGGGCCTGCCGCGCCCCTTTGCCAAGCTGCGCAAGCCTGTCCCTGCGCCGTAACCGTCCGCGCCGCGCGGTTCCGCAGGGCCTCGCGTGCGCGCCTTGCTGCGACAGGCCGACCGGGACTCACGGTTTTTGGAACACCGCGACCTGCACCTCGCGGAGCGCCGCAAACACGCCGGTCTTGGTGGACTGCGCGCGATAGGCGGCGCGCGCCGCAGCGTGCATGTCGGCGGTGATCGGAGCGGTCAGCGTCGGCAGATGCATCATGCGCCGCTTGAACTCTTCGAAGCTGCCGAACCGGATCGGCGACAGAAAGGCCAGCCGCCGCTGCCGCTCCAGGCCGGTGAAGCGCGTCAGCGCCGCTTGCGCCAGGCTTCGCACCTCGGCCTCGTCGTGGAAGATGCGCATGATCGCATCGAACGGCCCGCGGGCGACGGGCTCCGAGACATAGAGCAGCCCACCCATCCGCAGCACCCGCGCCGCCTCTAGCAGCGCCCTGTCCATCCTGTCCGGGGCGACGTGATGCAGTGACTTCATCATCGCCACCACGTCAAAAGCCCCATCCGCCACCGGGAGGGCCTCGGCCTTGCCCGCCAGCAGCTCGACACCCTCGGATGCCGGACCAAGCGTCTCCGGCAGATCGATCCCCACCACCCGTGCCGCCCCGGCCTCGGACACAAGCCGCCTGGCAAATCCGCCGTCGCCGCAGCCGACATCGAGGATCCGCGCGCCTTCCAGTGGCAGTAGCCGGCGCATCAGGCCCAGCTCGTCGTCGACAACCTCAAGCGGCGCAGCAGCCCCGGCCCCCCGATCCCCCGCCGTCATGGCGCCAGCGTCTCCAGAACCCGGCGCGCGCGTTCCACGATCGGCCGGTCGATAAGCTTGCCGTCCAGCCGGATCGCCCCGGCCTCGGCACCGTCGGCCGCCGCGACAATGGCCCGCGCCCGAGCGATCTCGGCCTCATCCGGCGCGAAGGCGCGGTGGACGGTGGCGACCTGCCTTGGGTGGATGCACAGCTTGCCGCCGAACCCCAGCCGCCGGGCGCGCCGGGTCTCGGCCGTCAGCCGCTCTGCATCGTCCAGCGCCACGGTCACGCCATCGACCGGCGACGCAATCCCGGCAGCCGCCGAGGCAAGGACAAGTTGCGAGCGGGCGAAGAGCAGCTCGTCGCCCTCACCCTCGATGCCGGCGTCGAGCTGGAAATCCACTGATCCGAAAGCCAGTTGCAGGACGTTCTTCACCCGTGCCAAGGCGCGCGCCTCGAAAATGCCCTGCGCGGTTTCGATCAGCGGCGTCACCGGCAGGCCCGGCCGCAGCCCCGCGACGAAGGCCGCAAGCGCCGCGGGATCCTCTGCCTTGGGCAGCATCGCCAGCGTCACGCCGGGCAGCGCCAGAAGCTTGATGTCCTCGGCATGCCATTCGGTGCCGATGCCGTTCACGCGCACCGCCGCGCGGCCGCCGGCGGACAGCCAGTCGTGGATCGCGCGCCGGGCGACCTCCTTCTGCTCGGGCTTCACGGCATCCTCGAGGTCAAGCACGGTCACGTCGGCGCCGGCCGCCACGGCCTTGTCGAACCGCTCGGGCCGGTCGCCCGGAACGAAAAGATAGCTGCGATGGGTCATGGACTGCCCCCTCCCAAGGGCGCGGATTGAAGGGTCAGGATGGTGCCGAGGCCTGCCTGCCGCCGCGGCGCGGACCCGTCAGCATCAGGAACACGCCGACCGCGGACAGAAGGGCGCCGAAGGCCAGAAACCCCAGCGGATAGCTGTGGCTTTGCGCCACAAGGCTGGCAAAAAGCGGCGGGCCGACGACGACGCCGCCATAGGTCAGGAACAGGCTGGCCCCCGTCGCCGCGCCGACCTCGCCGGGCGCCGCAAGCCGCGCCACCTCGGCCAGGAACACGCCGTTCCAGCCGATGGCGCTGGCCCCGAAGATGGCGGCGATCAGGGCGAACCCCAGGATCGGGACGCCCGGCCCGACCATCGCCAACGAGATGCCGGCGGCGCCCATCACCACCCCCAGAAGGCCCAGAAGCAGCCGCGGCACGATCACCTTGTCGGCCATCCAGCCCCAGCCAAGGCGCCCGACCACCCCCGCGACCTGCGCCACCGCGAGGATCGAGCCGGCGGTGACGAGGCTAAGCCCGCGCGCCTCGGTGAGGTAGAGCACCAGGAAACTGGTCAGGCACAGTTGCATCGCGCCGAAGAAGAACGAGCAGAGGCCAAGATCGCGCAGCGCCGGCGTCGCCAGCACCTTCATCAGCGGCTTCAGGGCACGCGAGGGCGCAAGCGGGCGCGAGGGGTCGCGGTCGCTGTCGAACATCGGGCGGATCGTCTGCGTCACGGCGGCCATGGCAAGGAGGGCCCCGCCCAGGCAGATGGCCGCGCCCTGCCAGCCAAGCCCGTGGATCAGCAGGGGGACCATCAATCCCGCCAGCATCCCGCCAAGCGGCACCCCCGTCTGCTTGAGCGAGAAGGTCAGGCTCATGCGATGCGGCGGGGTGGTGCGGATCAGGATATGCGAGCTTGCGGGCGTCACCGGGCCATAGCCAAGGCCGATCAGCACCGCTGACAGTACAAGGCCGGCAGGTGTGGCAAGGGCGGCGGCGAACAGCCCCGAACCGCAAAGCACCAGCGAAACCTGGCTCATCCGGATCGGCCCGAAGCGCGAGACGAGATCGCCGGCCACAAGCGTCGAGACGCAGGCGGCGGCGTAGACCACGCCGACAAAGATCCCGACCCAGCCGGCCGGCAGGCCGGTCGACAGCGCCGCAGCGGGCGCCATCACCGGCGCTGCCAGCGCCGCCAGCGACACCAGCGCCTGGACGGCAATGGTAACAACCAGCGGCAGGACGCCGCGGGCCGGATCGGTTGGGCTCATTGCAGGACACTCATATCTTGGGCGAAGGGGGTGGTCGGCGCATCAGCCCTGCCGCTCGGTGCGAGAGGTTGCAGGCGCCTCCAGCCGCAGGGTCATGGACTGGCTGAAGCGGTCGCCGGGGTGCAGGTTGATCGCGGCCTCGAACAGCTCGTTCCCGGCGGTACGATACTTGCGGGTGACGCGCAGCCCGGCCTCGCCCGGCTTGGTGCCGAAGGCCTCGGCGGCCTCGGCATCCAGAAGCACGGCGCTGACCTGCTGGCGCACCTCGACGGCACGGCAGCCATGTGCCTGCTCGATCATCACATAAAGCGGCAGGGAAGGCGCATCGACCCCGTCGAGCACGCCGCGATACGGCCAGGCGATGTAGACCTCGGCCAGCGCAATCGGCAGCGCCTCGCCCAGGAAATGGCGGCGGCCGCGGACGCGCAGCCAGGCCTGGCCGGGGCGACACTCCAGAAACTCGGCCAGTTCGTCATCGGCGATGACCTCGGTCTTTTCGGTCAGCGTCAGGTTCACCTCGCGCACATACTGGAACAGATCGCCGATGCCCTCGCTGGAGTGGACATAGCGCGCCGCCGGGGCCTGCGCCCGCACGCGGGTGCCGACGCCCGGCTGGCGGGTGACGAGGCCCAGATCGTGCAGGCGCCGGATCGCTTCGCGCACCGTGTGACGGCTGACGCCATAAAGCTCGACCAGCTCGAACTCGGTCGGAAGCAGCCCGCCCACCGGGTAGCGGCCCGAGCTGATGTCATCGACCAGGGCCTGCGCCAGCGCCTGATAGCGCAGACCCGACGCAAGCGGCGACTGTGGGAGGGGGTTCTGACTCATGGCACCTTGGACATACGGGTTGGCATCGGGGGCCGGGCCGACAGCGGGCCCAGGATTTCGTCATTATGGGCGCCAAGGCGCGGGCCGGGGCGCAGGGGCAGCGTTTCGCCGGGAACGCGGACCGGGCAGGCCAGGGTCCGGATCTGGCCGCGCACCGGATGCGGGGTTTCCACGATCATCCCCTGATCGCGAACATAACTGCTGTCCAGCGCCTGCGCCACGTCATAGACCGGCGCCGCCGGAACCTTGCCCGCAAAGCTCTCCATCCACTCCGCCGTCGTCCGGGCAGACAGGGCTTCGTCCATTTCCACCGTCAGCGCGTCGCGGTTTTCCAGCCGCACCTTGAAGCTGCTGAACCGCGGATCGGTGGCCCAGTCCGGCCGGTCGATGATCGCGGTGAAGATCGGCCAGAACTTCTCCTTGTTGCACATCACGAAGATCCAGCCGTCCTGGGTGCGGTACATCTGGCTGGGGGTCAGCGAGGGATGCGCGCCGCGCGGCGCCCGGTCGGTGGTGATCCCGTCATTCATGTACCAGGTGCCGAGGTAGTTGACGTTGTGCAGCGCCACGTCGAACAGGCTGGTGTCGATGTCGCGCCCTTGGCCCGTCGCCCGGGCCGAGACAAGGGCCGCCAGCAGCGCCATCGCCGCCGTGGTCCCGGTCATCATGTCGATGATCGAGATCCCGAAGCGCGCTGGCGGCCCGCCCGGCTCGCCGGTCAGCGCACAATAGCCCGCCTCGGCCTGCATCAGATAGTCATAGCCCGGCCAGGCCTTGCGCGGCCCGGTGCGGCCATAGGCCGACAGATGGCAGCAGACGATCGCGGGGTTGATGGCTTTCAGCGCCTGGTAGGTCAGGCCCAACTTTTCGGGCAGGTCGCCGCGCAGGTTGTCGAACACGGCATCGGCGGTTTCCACCAGCGCCTCGAACAGGTGGCGCCCCTCGGCCGATTTCAGGTCGAGCGTGACGCTTTTCTTGTTGCGGTTGAAGGACTGGAAGAAGTGGCTGTCGCCGGGTTCAAAGAAGTAGGGGCCGACCATGCGGCCAACCTCGCCGCCCTCGGCCGGGTTCTCGACCTTGATGACCTCGGCCCCCAGATCGGCAAGGTGCTGGGTCCCGAAGGGCCCGGCGCCGTATTGCTCGACCGCAATGATGCGGACGCCTTCAAGCGGCAGGCTCATGCCGGATTCCTTTCGACAAGCTGGCGGGCGATGATCAGCCGCTGCATCTCGTTCGTGCCCTCGCCGATGGTCAGCAGCGGGGCGTCGCGGTAGTAGCGTTCGACGTTGTATTCCTTGGAATAGCCATAGCCGCCGTGGATGCGCAGCGCGTCGGTGGCATTGCGCAGTGCGGCTTCCGAGGCGAAGTATTTCGCCATCCCCGCCTCCATGTCGCAGCGCTCGCCGCGGTCGAAGGCGCGGGCGGCGCTTTCCACCAGCAGGCGCGCGGCTTCGACCCTCGTGCCCATCTCGCCCAGCATCAGCTGAATCGCCTGATGCTCGCAGATCGGCTTGCCAAAGGTCTTGCGGATCTGGGCGTATTTCACCGAGTCGTCCAGCGCCGCGCGGGCCACGCCGACGCCGCGGGCCGCGACGTTGATCCGTCCCAGCTCCAGCCCCGAGAGGATCTGCTTCAGCCCCTGCCCTTCCTTGCCGCCGATCAGCCGGTCGACGGGCACGCGGTAATCGGTGAAGGACAGCTCGCAGGTGTCGATGCCGCGATAGCCCAGCTTTTCCAGCTTGCGCTCTACCTTGAAGCCCGGGCCCTTCTCGGCGATCAGCAGGCTCATGCCGCGGTGGCGCGGTTCGGCGGTGGGGTCGGTCTTGACCAGCAGCGCGATGCAGTTGCCATACATCGAGTTGGTGATCCAGGTCTTGGTGCCGTTGACGACATAGTCCTCGCCGTCCCGCTTCGCGACCGTGCGGATCGCCTGCAGGTCGGTGCCGGCGTCAGGCTCGGTCAGGCCGATGCCGCCGCGCAGCTCGCCGGTGGCAAAGCGCGGCAGGAATTCGGCCTTCTGGCCCTGCGTCCCGGCGCGCTGGACGGCGGAAGCCATGATCAGGTGCGAGTTGATGATCCCGGACAGCGACATCCAGGTGCGCGAGATCCGTTCGATGATCCGCGCATAGGTGGTCGTGGACAGGCCGAGACCGCCATATTCCTCTGCGATGATGCAGCCGAACAGGCCCATTTCCTTCATCTTCTCGACGATCTCGGCCGGGTAGATGTCGTCATTCTCCAGCTTGCGCACATGCGGCTCGACCTCGACCTCGAGGAAGCGGCCGATCATGTCGAGCATCATCTCTTCTTGCTCAAGATTGTCCTGTTCGTCTCTCATCTTTGGCTCCTGTTCTGGTGGGCCGGGGGCTGATCAGCCGCGCCCGGCAAGAATGGCGGAAAGGCTGCGGGCCGACATGCCGTCATCGAGGCCAAGCACCGCGGCCTCGATCCGGTCCACCGCCGAGGCGGACAGCGCCATCGCGGCGTTCTCGCGGAATTTGGCGATGATCTCGGCGCTGGACAGCGGCCGATCCGAGGCGCCGCGGTTCATGTGCTCGCGGTGGCGAAGCTCGCGCCCGTCCTTGAGCTTCACGATGACCTCGCCCGAGTAGTATTTCGGGAAGGCCGAGTTCGGATCGACCTCGTAATCGACCTTGCGCGCGATGCTGAGGGTCTCGGGGTCGTTCAGGATCTCGGGTTCCAGCTCGGACAGGCCGAAGCGGCCATGCACCAGCCCCGACGCGACTGCGAAGGGGATGGAGAACTGCGCGTCATAGCTGTTCTGCGGGCGCTGCTTGTTGCGCACCGGCTCGCACACCGTCTTGACCACTTCGCCCGGGATCAGCGCCCGGACATGTTCGATCATCTCGGGGCGAAGCCCATGTTCATTGCGCAGCGCGATGGCAGAGTCGGCGCAGGCATGGGTGAAGTGGCAGGCCGGCAGCGGCTTGACGGCGACCTGCGTCACTTCCCAGATCTCGCCCAGCCCCTCGGTGGCAATCGACAGATCGCACGCCTCCAGCAACGGCCCGAGGTGGCTCGCGTAAAGCCCGAAGCGCCCCTCATAGGTCTCCCTGGGGCCTTGGAAGCCATTGCGCGCCAGCGTCGCCGCGGTGATCCCGCACACGCCCGCCCAGCCGGGATGGATCCGCTTGGTCCAGGCGCCGTCCTGCAGGAATTCAAGGCTGCCAGAGCCCATCGAGAGCGCGATGCCCTGCGCATGGGACAGCTGCTTTGCGGTCAGCCCGCGCAGCTTGCCGGCGATCAGCGCGCAGGCAAAGGCGCCGACCAGCCCGGTGGGGTGAAAGCCGGTCTGGTGGAAGCCGCCCTTGGCGACCGACCCAAGCCGCGTCGCAACCTCCATCCCCGCAATGTAGGAGGTCAGCAGATCGCGCCCCGAGAGGTTTTCGGCCGCAGCCATGCCCATCGCGGTCGGGAAACAGCTGGCGGTGGCGTGGATCACGCCGCGGGTGTGGGTGTCATCGTAGTCCAGCCCGTGAACCAGAAAGCCGTTCATCATCACCGCATCGCGCAGCGGCAGCCGCGCGCCATAGCCGATGACCTCGCCCGGCCCCTCACCAAATTCGCGCAGGGCCGAAAGCGTGCGGTGCGCGAAATCGTATTGCGTCGAGGCAAGTGCAATGCCGACCGCGTCGAGGATCAGGTGCCGGGCCCGTTCGCGCGCGGCGCCCGGAATGGTCGCACCTTGCAGGCCTTCGACGAAGCCTGACAGTTTCTGCGCGATGGTCTCTGCGCCGGCAGCAACGTCGATCGTGGATTGTTCGTTCATTCCTGAAGTCCTCCTAATGGACCAGTGTCAGCGAAATCGCCGGCACGAAGGTGATCAGCGCCAGCCCCACCATGCGGACGCCGTAGAAGGGCACGACCCCGCGGGCAACCTCATGCACCGGGATCTTGGAAATCCCGCTCATCACGAAGAGGTTCAGCCCGATGGGTGGGGTCAGCGTGGCAATCTCGACATTGGCGACCATGATCACCGCGAAGTGGATCGGGTCGATGCCAAGCGCGGTTGCCGCGGGGAACAGCAGCGGCGCTGTCAGCACGATCAGCGCGATCCCGTCGAGGAACATGCCCAGGATGATCAGCGCGATGTTCACGACCAGCAGGAACACCCAGGGGCTCATGTTGGCAGCTTCCAGCGCACCGATCAGCTGGGCCGAGACCCCCATCCGCGCCAGCACGAAGCCGACGAGGCTGCCGCCCATCACCACCGCGAAGATCATGGTGGTCTGCAGCAGCGACACGCGCGCCGTATCCCACATGTCGCGGAGCGAGACAGAGCGGTAGACCAGCAGGCACAGGACGGCGGCATAGGCCGCGGCAAAGGCCGAAACCTCGGTCGGCGTCAGGAAGCCCGAATAGATGGACCCCAGCACCAGCACCGGCATCATCAACGCCGGCAGGGCGCGCGGCAGCTTCTGCCCGAAGCCCTTCCAGTCGGGGCGTTCGGCGCGGCGGCCATAGCCGTTCTTGCGCACCATCACATAGGTGCCGATCATCAGCAGGCAGGCTTCCATGATGCCGGGCAGGATGCCGGCCATGAACAGCTTGTCCACCGGCAGCCCGACGATGGAGCCGATCAGGATGAAGCTCAGCGACGGGGGGATCATCAGTCCCAGCGTGCCGCCGACAGCGACCAGCGCCGCGGCAAAGCGCGGCGGATAGTTGTCGCGCCGCAGGCCTTCGACGGTCGAGGCGCCGATGGCGGCCGCGGACCCGACGCTGGAACCCGAGATTGCGGCGAAGAACACCGCGGTCAGCAGCACGGTCTGCGCCAGCCCGCCGCGCACGGCGCGGACAAGGCTGCCTGTCAACTCGATCATCAGTTCCGCGATGCGGCCCCGCATCATCAGGTTGCCGGCCAGCACGAACATCGGCACCGCCATCAGCGCGTAGCTGTTGACGGACTTGAAGGCGGTCTGCGCGATGACGGTGTTCGGCACGCCGCCGAACCACAGGAGCAGCACGGCCGCGACCAGGCCGAGGGCGACGGCGACATGGCTGCCGATCGCCAGGAAGAGAAGCGCGAATGGGAGCGCGAGGGCGACGGTCATGTGCGGTCCTCCGAGGCATGGGGTTCAGGGGGGGCATCGGGCGCGGCGTCGGGCGTGGCGCCCGCACCGGGCTGTGCGCCAAAGGGCTCGGCGCCCTTCCAGGCGCGGATCAGGCAGCCGAGGTAGTAGCCGCCCATCAGCAGCGCCCCGATCGGCATGGCCATGAACAGGACCCACATCGGCAGGTCGAGGTTAGATTCCGTCATCATCCCCATCGTGTAGTAGCGATAGACCTGCGGCAGTGACGCGGCGAAGAGCACCGCCGAGAAGCCGACGCCGGCGACGCTGGCCAGCAGGTTGCAGACCCGGCGCAGGCCCGCGGGCAGCATGTCCACCAGCATTTCGGTGCGGATGTGATACCCGCCCCGGCCGGCGGCGCCGATGGTCAGGA
This sequence comes from Frigidibacter albus, assembly GCF_009908165.1. Taxonomy (GTDB): domain Bacteria; phylum Pseudomonadota; class Alphaproteobacteria; order Rhodobacterales; family Rhodobacteraceae; genus Frigidibacter; species Frigidibacter albus. The sequence continues at coordinate 309,507 of NZ_JAAAUC010000001.1, read as the reverse complement.
AGAACGCCCAGATCATCAGGTAGCGCACGCCCTCCTCGGCCCAGAAGAAGCTGCGGTCCATGAAGCCCCGGTTGAACGCCTCGAACAGCATGATCGCGGTGGCCAGCAGCGCCAGGATGGTCGCCAGTGACAGCAGCCAGCGTTGCTCGAACCCGGTCCAGTGCGAGGTGCGCGGGCCCCGGTCCGGCGCAATGCGGGAACGGGGCGGCGACACGTCGGATCCTGCCTTGGATCCGACGCGCTCTGCCTTGGGATCAGCCGCCGACGCCACAGGTCGTCTCCAGTTCGGCCATCTGGGCCATGACCTCGGGATGGGCCTCGGTGAAGGAGGTGGCGCTTTCGTCTGCGAGTTGCCGCCAGCGCGCCGACTCGGCCTCGTCGGCAACGTGGAAGACAGCACCCTGCCCGATCATGTGCTGGATCGCCGCGTCATCGGACGCCTTGGCATCGATCCACTGCCGCTTGGAGATCTCGTCGAGCGAGGAGGTGATGGCCTCTTGATGTTCGGCAGGAAGCCCGTCGAACCAGGCCTTGTCCGCGACGACCGCATAGGTCGAAAGGCTGAAGCCGGGGACATACCAGCCGTATTTGCCGGTCATCCCGATCATTTCGGCCCAACCGGCGGGCGACGAGAACACACCGTCGATCGCGCCTTGCGACATCGCCGTGCTCATCTCCGACGCGGCCATCGAGACCGAGCTGACCCCCAGCCGGTCCATCGTGTCGAGGAAGACCCTGCCGCCCGTCACCCGGACCTTCTTGCCCTTGAGGTCCTCCATGCTGGCGACCTCGTCATCCTTGAAGATGAAGAACAGGTCGGCCGTGCGCAGCAGGCCAAGGATCTCGAGCCCGCGCGGCTCGACATAGGAAGACATCACCCCTGTCAGCCCCTTGGCGAAACACTCATTCGCCATCATCTCGTCGCTAAGCGCGAAAGGAAGGTTGATCACGCCGGTCGCAGGCTCGATCGACTCCACCCGCACCGAGACCGGCCAGACCATCTGCACCGCGCCGGTGCCGAGGGCCGCCAGCGCGTCCTGCTCGTTGTAAAGCTGGCCGGCGGGGAACACCTTGACGCTGATCTCGCCATTGGTCCGCTCATCGACCATCTGCGCAAATTCGTTCTGGTAGTCGGTTTTCCAGTGCGTCGCCGCGACTTCGCTTGGCAGCACAAGGTCCTCGGCCACTGCAGGCGCCGCGAGGGTAGCAACGAGCGCCGCGCCAATGGCTGTTCCTGCGCGCAACGACGTACCGAAAGATGTGTTCTTCATGTGCGGATCTCCTCCCTGAGATGCGTGTGTCCGGTTTGTTCATCTTGCGCGGGGCGGACGCCCCCTGCGCGCGGTTTAGACTTTTGGCCTTGCGCAGATCTCCCCCCGCGCCTTGTCCTTGTCGCTTGGCCGGGGCTAGTAGCCCGCGGCCTCGTCGATGTTTCCGTCCCGCTTCTGGATCAGCGCGGAGCGGTCGAAGCTCATGAAAACCGTGCCATCCGCCTTCTTGCCCAAGGTCCGCACCTTGACGATGCCGGCGCCGGGGCGCGACTTGGACTCGCGTTTGTCCAGCACCTCGGACTCGGCATAGATCGTGTCGCCGGGATGGATCGGGCCGCTGAGCTTGATGCTCTCCCAACCCAGATTGGCGATGGCCTTGCCGCTGACGTCCTGCACGGTCATCCCCAGCACGATCGCCACCGTCAGCCCGCTGTTGACCAGCGGTTTGCCGAACTCGGATTTCGACGCGTACTCGGCGTCGCAATGCATCGGGTGCTGGTTCATGGTCATCAGCGAGAAGTTGATGTTGTCAGCCTCGGTGATGGTCCGGCCGGGCCGGTGCTCATAGACATCCCCGACGACGAAATCCTCGTAGTACCGCCCGATTTCGCCGCGATACCGCTGCTCGCCGATCTTCCGCACGATCTGTCTCCTCCCTGTCCTCATCCCATGCCAGCCGGCCAAGGTTAATTTGTTCGGCTGTCCGGACAAACTAGACCGCGGGAACGATTCGCGTCAACCGGCAAGTTCCCTCGGGCCATGCTGAGGGGTTTGCGGCGGTATCCGCGAAGGTTACCGTCAAGGCATCGAGGGCAGGTTTTCGGAGGATTGGGCGCAGCTGGTCGATATGGACTTCGCATCGCCATCGCGGTCACGCGAAGGCGAAGGCGATGCGCGCGGCATGCGCGCCATGTCAGGTCGACGGTTGCGCTTCCGGGGTCGCGCAGAGCCGATAGCCGACGCCGCGAACGGTTTCGATCAGATGCTCGGCCTGAAGCGGGCGAAGCAGCAGGCGCAGGCCTTTCACGACCTGATCGATCTGCCGCGATGCATCGGAGGCGTGGCCCCAGACGCGCCGCGAGATATGCGCCCGTGTCAGCATGTGGGACGGCTCGTCAACAAGGCCGGCCAGAAACCGGTATTCGGTTGGCGACAGGTGGATCAGTGTGCGGGCCCATTCGACGCGGCGCTCAAGCTCGTTGATGGTCAGGTCGGCGAACGCCAGCCGGCCGGTCAAAGCCTCTGGCCGCACCCTGCGCAGGAGCGCCCTTATCGCTGCAAGACCGATATCCGTGCGACACTGACTCGAGATGACCTCATCGATATGACCATCGAAGATCAGCGCCGATGACAGCCAGGCCTGCTCGTCCCCCAGGACCACGACCGGCAGATACCGCGTGCGAGAGACCTCGCGGAGCCGCGCGATGATCCCTGGCAAATCGTCATTCCGCGTCTCGCTGGCGATCAGCAGCAAGTCAGGACGCTGCTGGATGACGATGGCCCGGGCCTCTGCCTCGGTGCGCGCGACAGACACATCAAAGTTGGCCGCAAAGATGTCTTGCTGCCCGATAACCGGCAGTTCGCCGTCCGTCGCAAATATGGTCACGCAAGGCAGCTCGGTGTCAGCAGAACCGGTGATGGGCAGCATGACGCGGTTCATGGCGGTCAGCCCAGCGCGTAGCCCGCGCCGCGAACCGTGCGCACCGGATCTTCGCCGCCCTGCTGGCACAGGGCCTTGCGCAGACGGCCGATATGCACATCCACCGTCCGGGTATCGACATAGATGTCGCGGCCCCAGACCCGGTCGAGCAGTTGCTCGCGGCTCCAGACCCGCCCCGGCTTTTCCATGAAGGTCGCCAGCAGCCGGAATTCGGTCGGGCCCAGCTTCAGCAGCGCCTCGCCGCGGAACACCTTGTGGCTTTCCGCATCAAGCCGGATATCCTCGAACATCAGCGTCTCGCCGACGGTGGCAGGCCGGGTGCGGCGCAATTGCGTGCGCACCCGGGCCATGAGTTCGACCACCGAATAGGGCTTGATGACATAGTCATCGGCGCCGGTTTCCAACCCGCGGACCCGGTCCACTTCTTCCGACCGGGCCGAGAGCATGATGATCGGCACACCCCGCGTCTCGCTGCGGCTTTTCAGCCGCCGGCAGACCTCGATCCCCGAGACGTTGGGCAGCATCCAGTCCAGCACGATCAGATCGGGCCGGTCCTCGGAGACAAGCAGCAACGCCTCTTCGCCGTTTTCGGCCTGAGCCACGCGAAATCCTTCGGCCTCCAGGTTATAGGCCAGCACTTCGCGCTGCGCGGGTTCGTCCTCGACGATCAGGACCGAGGGGGTGTCGGCTGGCATCTGCTCAGTCCTCGCCGTCGCCCAGATCGGCCGGCATCACGCTTTCGCCCTTGATGCGCGGCTCGTCCGGCACGGTGCCGGTGATCAGATAGATCACCTGTTCCGCGATGGTGGTCGCATGGTCGCCCATACGCTCGATGTTCTTGGCGATGAAATGCAGATGCATGCAGGGCGTGATGTTGCGCGGATCTTCCATCATGTAGGTCAGGAATTCGCGGAACAGCGCGTTGTACATCTGGTCGACGTCCCGATCGCGCGAGCGCACGTCATGGGCCAGCTCCAGATCGCGCTGGATGTAACTGTCCAGCGAGTCCTTCAGCATCACCTCGACGGCCTTGGCCATCCGCCGCAGCGCACCGCCAGCACCGTTGATCGCCGGCATCTGCGCCAGGACATGGCTGCGCTTGGCCATGTTCTTGCAGTAATCGCCGACCCGTTCGAGGCTCGCGGCGATCTTCATCACTGTCAGCACGGTGCGCAGGTCCGACGCGGTGGGAGAGCGCAGTGCCAGCAGGCGCGCGGCCTCGGCATTTACCAGCTCTTCCATCTCGTCAACCAGCGCGTCGGTGTTGCGGACCTTCTCGGCCAGCTCCTCGTCGCGGGTTTCCAGCGCCTGGGCGGCATCAAGGATCTGGGCCTCGACCAGCCCGCCCATCTTCATGATCATCGCCTGGATGGCTTCCAGATCCCGGTCGAAGACCGAGGCGATATGGGGGTCTTTGTTCATGCTCATGATGTCACCCGATCCGGCCAGTTATGTAGCTTTCCGTCCGCGGATCCTGCGGATTGGTGAAGATCTGGCCCGTCTCACCATACTCGACCAGATGGCCAAGATGGAAGAACGCCGTCTTCTGGCTGACGCGGGCGGCCTGCTGCATCGAGTGCGTGACGATGACCACAGAGTACTGGCTGCGCAGCTCGTCGATCAGCTCCTCGACCTGCGCCGTGGCGATGGGGTCCAGCGCCGAGCAGGGCTCGTCCATCAGCAGCACTTCGGGGTTGGTCGCAACCGCACGTGCAATGCACAGACGCTGCTGCTGGCCGCCCGACAGGCCGGTGCCCGAAGCATCAAGCCGGTCCTTGACCTCGTTCCAGATCGCGGCACGGCGCAGCGATTTTTCGACGATCTCGTCCAGTTCCGCCTTGTTGCGGGTCAGGCCGTGGATCTTGGGGCCGTAGGCCACGTTGTCGTAAATCGACTTCGGGAACGGGTTCGGCTTCTGGAACACCATGCCGACCTTGGCGCGCAACTGCACCGGGTCGACCTTGGGGTCATAGATGTTCTCGCCTTCCAGGAGGATCTCGCCTTCCACCCGGGCGCTGGCAACCGTGTCGTTCATCCGGTTCAGGCAGCGCAGGAAGGTTGACTTGCCGCAGCCCGACGGGCCGATGAAGGCGGTGACGGTCTTGTCGAGGATATCGACATCCACGTCCTTGAGCGCATGGTTGGTGCCGTAATACACCTGAACCCCACGGGCCGTGATCTTGTTCTCGGTGATATCCACGTCTCTCTCCACGATTCGCATGTCGTTCATGGCGGGGCCCCCTTACCAGCGGCGTTCAAAGCGGCGGCGCAGCACGATGGCAAGCGCGTTCATGAAAAATAGGAAGATCAGCAACACGATGATCGCCCCGGACGAGCGTTCGATGAACGCCGGGTCCGAGCGCGAGGCCCAGGAATAGACCTGCACCGGAAGGGCGCTGGCCGGGTCAAGGAAGCCGCCGTCAAGCGGGCTGGCCGGGTAGTTGGTCACGAAGGCGACCATGCCGATCAGCAGCAGCGGCCCGGTTTCCCCGGCAGCCGAAGCAAGGCCAAGGATGGTGCCGGTCAGGATGCCCGGCGCCGCCAGCGGCAGCACATGGTGGACAACCGTCTGCATCTTCGACGCGCCGACCCCAAGGGCCGCATCGCGGATCGAGGGCGGCACGGCGCGGATCGCGGCGCGGGTCGCGATGATGATCGTCGGCAGGGTCATCAGCGTCAGCACCAGCGCACCGACCAGCGGGGCAGAAGACGGCAGCCCCGCAAAGTTGATGAAGATGGCAAGGCCCAGGATCCCGTAGACGATGGACGGCACGGCCGCGAGGTTCGAGATGTTCACCTCGATCAGGTCGGTCAGCCGGTTCTTCGGCGCGAATTCCTCAAGATAGATCGAGGCGGCCACACCGATGGGCAGCGTGAAGATGAAGGTCAGCAGCATCATGTAAAGCGTGCCAAGCAGCGCGACGCCAAGGCCGGCAGCCTCGGGGCGCAAGTCCGACGCGTCCGGGGCGGTGATGAAGCTCCAGTTGAACTGGGAGCTGAGGATTCCCGCCTCTTCCATCAGGTCGGCCATGTCGAGCTGGGTCACCGTCACGTTGGAATCGCGCTCGGCGATCTCGCGGGTGACGCGGCCCTTGAAGTAGCCATCCACCCGGCCGCCCGTGAAGACGTCGACCGTCACGGTCTGCCCCACCAGCGAGGTGTCTGCCAGGACGCGGTCCCGCAGGCGGGCCGGTGCGTCCTTGGAGATCATGTCGGTGATTTCCTTGTCGGTCATGCCTTCGACCACAAGGCCCTCATCGGCCAGATGCTTGACCAGCGACTCGCCCAGGATGCGGGCATAGCCGATGGTGGTGACCTTCGTCATCTCGGCCACGTCGCGCGTGCCGGTCTTGTCGACCACGGCGGCATCGATGGTCACCGGGAAGGTCATCGTCGCCTGGTAGAAGGCCGAATGGCCGTCGCGGATAATGGTGAACAGCATGATCGCCAGCGTCAGCAGCGCCACCACGATGGCGGCGATGCCATAGGCGTGGAACCGGGTTTCGGCAGCGTTGCGGCGCTTCATCAGCGGCGTCGCGGTCAGCAGCGAGCCATGCGCTTGCGGACGCTTCGGGGCTTCCGCAGAGGTCGGGCTGATATCGGTCATTCGTACTGCTCCCGGTATTTGCGCACGATCCAGAGCGCGAAGATATTGAGGCACAGCGTGATCACGAAGAGTGTCATGCCGAGTGCAAAGGCGACCAGGGTCTCGGGCGAGTCGAAGGCAAGGTCGCCGGTCAACTGGCTGACGATCTTCACGGTGATCGTGGTCATCGCCTCGAAGGGGTTCAGGCCCAGCTTGGCCGCGGCACCGGCGCCCATCGTCACGATCATCGTCTCGCCGATGGCGCGGCTGGCGGCCAGCAGGATGGCACCGACGATGCCGGGCAGCGCGGCAGGCAGAACCACCTTGCGGATGGTTTCCGACTTGGTCGCGCCGAGGCCATAGGACCCGTCGCGCATCGATTGCGGCACCGCGTTGATGATGTCATCGGTCAGCGACGAGATGAACGGGATGTTCAGCACGCCGATCACCAGACCCGCGGTCATCACCGAAGAACCAGAGTTGCCAAGGCCAAGCGGCATGGCGATGTAATCGCGCAGGAACGGGCCGACAGTCACAAGGGCGAACAGGCCGAACACCACGGTCGGGATGCCTGCGATCAGCTCGATCACGGGCTTCACCACAGAGCGGACCTTGGGCGGGGCATATTCGGCCGTGTAGATCGCGGCGAAGATGCCGATCGGCACCGCCACCACCATCGCCACGAAGCTGATATACAGCGTGCCCCACAGCAGCGGGATCAGGCCAAGATCGGAACCGCCGCGGAACTGCGGGTTCCAGGTCAGGTTGAAGAAGAACTCGCTGATCGGGTAAATCCCGAAGAAGCGGATGGTCTCGGACAGCAGCGACATCACGATGCCGACGGTCGTCAGGATGGCGACCCCGGCCGAGGCGATCAGCAGCCAGCGCACGAAGGTCTCGGACACGTTGCGCGCGCGGAACTCCCCATGGATGCGCCGCAGGGCCAGGACGAAGCCCGCCACCGCAAGCACCAGCACCAGCACCGACATGATCATCGCGCCGTTGGCCTGCATGATGCGGAAGCTCTTGGCCATCTCGAAGATCAGCGGATCGACTTCAGAGCCAAGCGCGATCCCGACTTCGGCAAGGCGCCCGCGAATGTCGGAGCCATCGGCGCTCAGATCGCGCAGCTCGTCATTCGTCATGCCGGTTCTGGCCTGCAGCGCGTCAAGGCCGCTGGCGATCCGGGCGACGTCTTCCATCGCCAGCTTCGACGCCGTGGCATCTTCGGCGATCTGCGGGCCAAGCTGGCCAACGATGCGCCCATCGATCACCATCGGCTGCACGATCAGCCACAGGGCCATCAGCGCAAAGGCGGGCACCGCGGTGAAGAGGAAAACTGTCTGGCCGTAATAGCCCGGCAGCGAATGCAATCTACGGGAGTCGCCCTGAACGCTTTTCAGCGCGCGACTCCGACCGACGAAAAAGCCGACAACGGCCAGGGCAAGGACGATCAGGGACAGTATGCCGACGCTCATGGGAAATCCGGTTCTCACAAGAGGAAAGAGGGCGCCTCATGGCGCCCTCCGTTGGTCTGCAGATTACTGCACAGCTTCCATCGGGGTCTCGGCTTCGACCATCGCCTGGGTCGCAGCCAGCTCCGGGTCCGAAACCAGGCCGTAGGCGGCCAGCGGGCCGTCCGGGCCAGCCATATCGTCCGACACGAAGAACGAGACGTACTCTTTCAGGCCGGGGATCACGCCGAGGTGGGCTTTCTTCACGTAGAAGAACAGCGGGCGCGAGACCGGGTAGTCACCGGCAGCGATCGACTCGGTGGTCGGGACAACACCGCCCATGGTGGCGACTTGCAGCTTGTCGGTGTTGTTCTGGTAGAACGACAGACCGAAGACGCCGATGCCGTTCTTGTTGGCGTCAACGCGGGCCAGGGTCTCGGTGTAGTCGCCGTCGATGTCGATCGAACGACCGTCGGTGCGCAGCTCCATGCAGGACGCTTCGGCATCTTCGGCGCCGGCAGCTTCATGGGCAGCCATCGTGCCGTTTTCTTCGCAACCGAGGATGATCACCTTCTCGTCGAACACTTCACGGGTGCCGTGCTTGGTGCCCGGAACGAAGACCATGATTTCCTGAGCCGGCAGCTCGGGGTTCACGTCGGCCCAGGTGGTGGCGGTGTTGTCGACCAGCGCGCCGTCCACGACGACCTTGGCAGCCAGGGCGGCATGGATGTCAGCCTGGGTGAAGGCGAATTCCGGGCCGTTGATGTCCGAGGCGAAGACGATGCCGTCATAGCCGAAGCGGACTTCCATGACCTCGGTCACGCCGTTCGAGACGCACAGGTCGTAGTCGCCCTTGGTCATCCGCGAGGACGAGTTGGCGATGTCGACGGTGTTGGCGCCAACGCCTTCACACAGTTTCTTGCGGCCGGCGCCCGAACCGCCACCTTCCACGACCGGGGTCGGGAATTCGAAGTTCTCGCCGAAGGCTTCGGCGACGATGGTGGAATAGGGCAGCACGGTCGAGGAACCGGAAACTTGGACCTGGTCACGGGCGGAAGCGGCAGTCGCCGAGAGCGCGGCAATCGCCAGCACCGACGCGGTCATTTTCATGTAGGACATTGAGAGCTCCTAAGGTTACGATTCAGGCCACAAGGTCGCGGCCCAACCACGGGCCTACGGTTAGGGAGTGTCCGTGACGAATGGATGCATGTTTTGTAACAGTTTTATGACAACCCCTGAATTCCGCGGCCCAGACCGACTCTTTCGGCGTGGTTCATGAATTCGGGCCTCGCCGCGGAGGCCAGAGACGCCGACGTTCCAGCGGCCCCCTCGCCTTCACGTGGCATGCACAGGACCTGCGACGGCGACAGAGGGGGGATGAGACAATCCCTCCCGGACCCGTCGCCCCTCGTGGAGGCCGCAGATCAGATGCGGCCCAGCCGGGGCGGGCCGGGTCACAAGAGGTTGCCGCGCCGCCCCATCAGGCTCAGGGCGATCAGCGGCAGCGCGGTGGTGATCAGGATCGTGACAAAGGCCATCGCCATGCCAAGGCCGACCGAGCCCTGCTCGAACTGCCGCCAGATATAGGTGGAGATGGTGGAAACCCCGACCGGCGCCACCACCACTGACGCGACAAGCTCGCGCGTTGCCACGGCAAAGACCAGCAGCATCGCGGCCAGCAGGCTGGGGGCGATCAGCGGCAGCAGGATGCGGCGGAAGGCCACCATCGGCGAGGCGCCGAAGACCCGCGCCGCAGCTTCCAGATTATCGCCGATCTGGTGGAAGGCGGCCGTGGCATAGCGCACAGGCTGCGGCAGCAGGATGCAGCAATAGGCCAGTAGCAGGATCAGCGAGGTGTTGTAGGGCGTGACCGGCAGCCAGGGCTGGTTCCAGGCGAGGATCAGGCCCACCGCCACCACGATGCCGGGAAGTGCATTGGGCAGGATCGTCAGCACGTCCAGCACCCCACGCCCGCGCACCTTGGATTTGACCACCGCATAGGCCGACAGCGCACCCAGAAGCCCGGTAACCAGCGCGGCAGCAACGCCAAGCGACAGGCTGGTGCCAAGCGCCTTCAAGGCGCCGGTGCTGTCCCCGAGAATCGCGGAGAAATTGCTGAAGCCCAGGTTCGACCAGACCAGCCCGCCAGAGATCGTGCGCGACAGCGCGCTGGCGAGGATCGCCAGCAGCGGCAGCCCGGTGGCGACAAAGGCAACGAGTGCAAAGCCGGCGACGACCGGCAGCTTCCAGACGCCAAGGTCGCGCTTGGCGCTGTCCTGCGGCTTGCCCGTCGTCGCTTCGTAGGACCGGCGGGTCAGGATCCAGCGCTGCAGCACGAAGGCGCCGAAGGACAGCACCACCAGCACCAGCGACAGGATGGCCGCGCCCGGCAGGTCGATGGGCCAGTCCGATACGCGCAGGTCGATGGCCGTCACCAGCACCTCGAACCCCGCGCGGCCGCCCAGGGCGGCGGGGGTGCCGTATTCCTCGATCGCCATCGCGAAGACCAGCAGCAGGCTTGCCGCAAGGCCGGGGGTAGAGAGTGGCAGGGTGATGCGCCAGAAGGCCCGCGCCGGGCTGGCGCCGAAGACCCGCCCCACATCCGCATAGCGCGAGCCCACGGTTTCCAGCGTGCGCGACACGGCGAAGTAGACGACCGGGAAGCTGTTCAGCGTCATCACGAAAACGATGCCGGGGACCGAGAACAGGAAGGTCGCCAGATTGAACCCGACCAGCTGTTCCAGATAGCCGCGCGGTTGCAGGGTCATGATCCAGCCCAGAACGGCGATATAGGGCGGGATCATGAAGGGGATCAGGAACAGCACGTCCCAGATCACCGCGCCGGGCACCTTGAACAGCGCCCGCGCCACCGCCAGCGGTACAGCGATCAGTGCCGACAGCGCCACCACCAGCACTCCCAGCAACAGGGTATTGCCGGTCATGCCGATCAGCTTCGGGTCGCCAAGCGCCCCGGCAAGCGCCGAGAAGGGCGCGGCCAGCGAGCCGCGCCCGAGTTCAGGAAAGATCGCCTGGAGGATGATGAACAAGAATGGCACGGCCACGACCAGAACCAGCCCCGCCGCCGCGATGATGACGGAGGGACTGACCCCTTCGCGTGCCCGTGCCATGACCTGTCCTTACTTCGCGAAGGTCGTGGCGAAGGCGTCCAGCGTCTCGGCGCGCTTGGCATAGACCGCCTCGGCGTCGACCGGCAGGATGTTCAGATCGGCGATCAGCGGACGGTCCGCCGCGATATCGCTGCGCGCTGGCATCAGGAAGGTCTTGGCGACCATGGCCTGACCGGCATCCGACAGGATGTAGTCGACGAATTGCTTCGCCTCGTCCTGGTTTTGCGACCAGTTCAGGATCATCACCGGGCGCGGCGCGATGACGGTGCCGCTTTCGGGGAAGATCACTTCGATGGTTTCACCCTTGGCGGCGCCCGCCATCGAGATGTAGTCCACCGCGCCGAAGACGGCGGCCTTGGCGCCCTGCAGCACCGGGTTCAGCGCCTCGGCATTGGCACCGGCAACGATCGCGCCATTGGCGGCGAGATCGTCGAACAGACCCATGCCCTCGGTGCCCGACAGCGCCGCGACCAGTTCGAAGGCCGAGCCCGACTGCGCCGGGTCGGGCAGGTTGACGAGATCCTTGTATTCCGGCTTGGCCAGATCGGCCCAGTCGGTCGGCTTCGGCGTGCCCGAATTCGGGTTCCAGGCGATGGCCAGCGCCGAGACGCCCTGCGCCACGGCGGTTTCGGTCTTCAGGAAGTCCGGCACCATTTCGGCGTTCGGGCTGGTATAGGGCACCAGCCAGCCGCGCTCGGCAAAATCGGTCGCGGTATCCCACGAGGCCGAGATCAGCACGTCAACCACCGGGTTGGCGGCTTCGGCCTCGATCCGGGCCATGACCTTGCCGGTCGTGGCCTGGAAGACCTCGACAGCGACGCCGGTTTCGGCGGTGAAGCCGGCGGCCAGGTCTTCGATCAGCTTGGCCGGGCCGGCGGTGTAGACGGTGACATCGGCAAGGGCGGCACCGGCGCCGAACAGGGCGGTGGCCGCGACGCCGGCGCGGAGCGTGAATTTCAGCATGGGTCTATTCCTTTGCGAAGGTGGGTTCTGGCCGCGCCGGGAACCAGCGCAGACGTTCGGAGATGATGTTGAGCCCGACGCGCTCCCCGACGCGCATGCGGGTATCGCTTGAAATCTGCACGGTCTGCGCGGGGGCGGCCCCCGGCGCTTCCAGCCGGACCGTCACCGCATAGCCGGTGTCGCGGTATTGCACGGCCATGACCTCGCCGGTCAGGGTGGCGGATCCGGCCTCGGCCAGCAGCAGGGCGCGGGGCGTGATCAGCACCTCGGCCCGGGCGAAGTCCGGCCCGCCAAGCGCGCCAAACGGGCGCCCGCCAAGCGACCAGCCCTGCCCGTCCCGCACCAGCGGCAGCACGGCCCCCAGCCGCAGGAATTCAGCCACCTTGGGGCTGGCCGGATGTTCCACCAGATCCTCCGGCGCGGACAGCTGGGCGATCTGTCCCGCCTCCATCACCGCGACCTGATCGGCCAGCGTCAGCGCTTCGGATTGGTCATGCGTCACGTAGATCGCCGTCAGCCCAAGGCCACGGATCAGCGCCCCAAGCTCTGCCACCATCGTCTCGCGCAGTTCGCGGTCGAGGTTCGACAGTGGCTCGTCGAACAGCACGATCCGCGGCTCGCCGACGATGGCGCGGGCGATGGCCACGCGCTGCTGCTGGCCGCCCGACAGGGCCGAGGGGCTGCGATCGGCCATCGCGGCCAGCCCCACCCGGTCCAGCGCGGCAGCCACGCGGGTCTCGCGCTCGGCCCGGCCCACGCCCGCCATTTCCAGCGGGAAGGCGACGTTGCCAGCGACGGTCAGGTGCGGCCAGAGCGCATAGTCCTGAAACACCATCCCCAACCCGCGCTTTTCAGGGGGCAAGAACAGGCCCGGGCCGGCAACCATCTGGCCATCGATCCGGATCTCTCCCGAGGTCGGGGCCAGCAGCCCGGCCACCAACCGCAGAAGCGTGGTCTTGCCGCAGCCCGAAGGGCCAAGCAGCGCAAGCGTCTGGCCACCGGGCAGGGCGACGTCGATCCCGCGCAGGATCTGCGTCTGCCCGTAAGCCAAGGAAAGTCCATGCGCCGCAATGGCATGATCGGCCCCAAGGGCCGTCGTCTGTTCCGGATGCAATGTCTGTGGCCCGTTCTGTGTCGCCCCGCCTTAGTCGCGCTGAATGACGGTTTGATGACAGCCCACAGCCATGCAGCCGCGCCGTGCCCGGACATCTGGACCCGAGGTGCCGAACTCCCTGCGAAGGATCGAACTCGTCCGCAACAGGCTAAAGGCGCCGGATCTTTCTGACAGCCACCTGCGCCGACCGGCGCACGATGGTTTCAAGGTCCCCCGGGGCGAGGGAGGGCACCGAAAGGCCATTGCCGGGCGAGGTTACCACCACGATCACCGCCACGTAGTCGTCGGGGCCCGGACCCTGAATCGGGAAACCGAGGTCGAGGGGCACCATGACGGCCCTCGGGTTCGCCGCATCCACGGGCGCGGCCGGGTGGAAGGTGCCGACATGCGACAGCCCCGCCGGGAAACCCGCTGCTGCCGCATTGCCCGCCACCGAAGCAAGGACCGCCTGACGCCACTGCGCGGTGATCGCGATCCCGCTGATGGCGCCGGACGGCGCGCCTCGCTGGAGAAAGACGTCGATGTTCATGCTCGCCCCCGGGACAGGGGTGGTGTGCCGGTGGTGGACCATGATCCAGGCAGAGTGCACGGCGCGGGCCAGGGGGGACGGTTGCACGGCGGCCGTCAGGTCTGCCTCATGCGGCATCCCCGGGTCCCAGGGCCTTGGCCCCGCCGGCAGCACCACGATATCGGGGCTGGAGTGATAGTCGAGCGGGTCGTTGCTGACCGGGTCCCTGGGCGCCGCCGGAAGCTCGGACCGGCCGGTATCCCATGAGACGGAGCGGATGAAGGTCCGCCCCACCGAGAACGCCACCGCCGAGACATCCCGCTCCCACATCCCGCGCGACACCAGCGCTGCACGCAGATAGGTTCCGTCGGCGGAATTGAAGACATGCAGATCCTCGACCAGCGCCTGCGGCAGGCCTTCCATGGCCGGCTTCCAGGTCCATGTCGGATGCGGGCCGCTTTCGTCGATCCGGCCCTCCCACACGCCGATGCGATTGCCGACATAGACGATACCGCTGGCGACAGGATCAACGACAACCGAATGCGCCGCGGCCGGCGATCCGCCGGTGCCGGCAGCGGGATCCAGCGGGGTGTTGCGCAGCCCGGTGGGATACCATCGGCCGTTGCCATTGTACCACCAGCAGGTGTCGTAATGGGCGTCGCCCTCGAGGCTGCCATCCTCCTTCACCTTTGCCGCGCCGGTGGTGGTCACGTAGAAGGTTTCCTGCCCGGCGACCCCGGTGCGATGGACGGCGATGTCGGTCCAGACCCCGTCCGGCTTGCGCGGCAGGTAGGTCAGGAAGGGATTGGGAATATCCGCCGCGCGCTTTTTGGCTTTGCGCCGGTTGGCGCCGGACGGGTCGCTGACGATCGAATCCGCCAGCGGAGTCCAGGCCGAGGTCGCGGCGACAAAGCGGAAGATGCGCACCGTCCGCTGGCACAGCACAAGGATCGCCTGTCCGTCGAAATTGTTGGCAAGATCGCCCTCGCGCAGGATGTCGATCGCGATGACATGGTCTGGAGATCCGCCTTCCTTCAAGGCGTCCTGTCCGGAATTGTAGGCCGCATTCACCGCGCTCCACGGATCGGTGCGGCTGGGGATCGTCACCCAAGTCATGGGGTTTGCCGGGATGTCCCAGTTGGCCGAGTACCAGATACGGTCGGTCCCGGTGAAAATGCGCGCCTGATCGACATTGCTGGTGCGCGCGGCTGCGGCTTGGGAATAGAAAGACGCCGCAAGGTTCTCGGTATCCTCGCTGGCGTTGGTTACGCCCACGCGGCGCAGCACGGGGCCAAGCGGGGTGGCGGCGGGCTGGAACTTCCAGTTCGCCCGCACATATTGCAGCACCAGCTGGTGCGGTTTCGTCGGATGGTAGAGGCAGCCGCCACCGTCGCCCTTCGCACGCAGGCTCCAGACCGTATCGCCGACGCGCTGGATGGCGCCATTGTCCTGGGTGCCGCAGATCATCGGGCCATCCAGCGTCGGATGGGAGGCGACAAAGCCCGGCTCCGATGTGGCAAGCCCGGCATTGAGCGCCCGCACGAGGCCCGCCGCGTTGCGCCGGAACACCCCGCCATCACAAGCCACCCAGATGTCGCCGCCGTTCAGCGTGACCCCGTGGACATCGGGGTGGATGCCCGAGCCGATATAGCTCGCGTCCGCTGCCCCGCCGGTCTGGTTGGCCGGCACGAAGTCAGTCGTCAGGTCATTCGCGCCCGCAGTGCCGGTGACCGTCAGCCGGAACAGCGAGGCGTTCCAGCCACCGCCCGAGGATTTCAGCGATCCGCCGACAATCACGATGTCCTTGCCTGCGCTCTGCGTCACCGCGATGGCCTGATCGTAATCCGCCTGATCCTTGTCGATGACCAGATTGGCCCCCACCCGTTTTGCATCCGCGGTGAAAAGCCCGACGGGAAAATTGGCCACCTCGCGCGCGGCTGCCGTGGAATGGGACAGATCCACCAGCCAAAGATGCGCATAGCCTCTTGTTCCGGCGACTGCCGGGGGACTCTTGCCAAGCACATACATCCGGTCGGTCGCGTGGCGCGCGGGGCCAAGGCTGAGGCGGTTGCCCGCCTCCAGATTTGGTAGGGTGATCTGCGCGAAGGGCCCGGCGATGCCATTGGTCGACCGCCAGAGCCCATCCTCTGCCCTGCCACCCGCAACGATGACCCAAAGCCCCTTGTCGTTCCACACCACGTCCGGGCAATAGGGGCCATCGTCGGCGTCAAAGGCCGAGGGGGTGAGGTTCACGCGCGTCCAGTCCGCGCCCTCTACAAACCCGCCACTGCGCGCCCACAGGCCGTTCGAGGTTGCGGCCACCAGCGTATTCGCGCCCGCTGCGCCGAAGGACAGCGCCGCCGCCGGGTCATGCGTCAGGCGGAAGATCCCGGCCCCGGTCAGGTTGCGGGCCTCGCGCTGCCAGGGGTTCGTCCCGGGTGCGGCCACGGCAGCGGTGATCGTCCCCTCGAGCCGCAGGACGCCGATCCCGGCTGACTTGCCCCCCGGCGTCGCAAGCAGCACCGGGCGCGCTTCGCCGGTGCCGACATAGACCACATCCTTGTCCGGATCATCATTGCCGCCGGTGACCCCGAACTGCACGTCCATCTCGCCGATGGTCAGCGACAGGTTGGACCTCTCTGTCGTCGCCAACAGGCCCCATGCCCCGACCGGCACCCAGCTGGCACCCGCGTCGGCGCTGTACCAGACGCCGCCATTGGCAGAGGCGACATAGACGCGCTGGCCGTTGGGACTGACCTTGATCGCCCGCGCCCGGCCCGAGACGACCGGGTTGCCCGTCGCCTGCCCATTGGTCAGGATCGAGGGGCCCAGCGGCATCCAGATCCGGTCGGGATCAAAGTTGGTCTGGATGACATCGTTCAGCGCCGCCAGGTCGCCAAGAAGCGCCGGCGGCGTTCCAACCTCCCGCCGGGCGGCGGTTCGCTCCGCCCGCTGCGCCAGCAGGTCCGGGGACTTGGTGAACTCCCTTGGCCAGTCATAGCGCGCCATCAGCCGCCCCCTTCTTCCGTGTCCGCCGGCGCGATGCGGATGTAGCCCTCTTGCAGGGTCACGCGCCCATCGGGCAGCAGCGCCGCCTGCGTGGCCGACAGGATCGGATCGTCGCGCCAGGTCAGCGGGCCGTCGCGCCGCGTCCAGGTCTGGTTGGCACCGAAAGCCGCGATCTTGGGCAGGCGCACCTTGTCGGGGTCGATGATCACCGGCCCGATCCGCGCCGAGGGCGCGATGCGGCCAAGACCGGGCGCCACCCAGTCGCGCACCAGCTCCAGCGACTTGCGCGGCAGAATGCCGGTGGTGGCATGGACTCGGGCCGAAGGGTGCATCAGCAGCGTCAGCCGCACCCTTTGGCCCGAGTGCAGGGGCAGCGCTTCGCTCGCAATGATGTAGGGGCAGTCGATCGGGCTGAGCGCGGGCAACAGGTCGGTCCCGATCTGTGCGGCGATGGTGCCCAGAAGCGCCCGGAAGCCTTGGCCCGAGCCGTTGAGGCGCGCGGCCCGGCCCACCTCTTTCTCGACCAGGTGAAAATGCTGGAAATCCTCGCCGATGAAATAGCCGTAAAGCCCGTCATACCCCTTGGCGAGCTCCCCCAGCCGCACCTCGAAGGCCTGGGTCTTGACCGCCTCGAACACGGCCTCGCGGATCAGCATGTCACGGATGGCATTCGCGTTCGCGCCGAAAGCCCCGGTCAGCGACAGCTCTTGCGGGATGTCGAGCCACAGCAGGGTCGACACCACCGCCACGGGGCGGCCAACCAGTCCCGCGATGGTCGCACCCGCGAAGGCAAGCGAGGCATCGACGCTCCACATCGTCGTGTCCACGGCGCGCAGGAAGGCGCTGAGCGGGCTTTCCTTGTCCGCGGTTTCGGCATTGGCCCGCTGCGCGATGTCGGCGTCGATCATCCCCTGCGCGATGCGCCCGCAGAGGCGCGCCGAGGGCGGCAGCCCCTGTTCCGGCAGGGTCACGGCGGGGCCCTCGCGGCCGACGCCCCCCTCCCAGATCAGCCCGCCGGTCACGGGGTCGTGGAGGACCTCGCCAAGCGGCGTGCCGGTCTGATCGAAGACCTCGATCGACTCGTCCATGAAGTCGGGCAGGATGAAGCCTGCGATGGGATTGACCGTATTCGCCGGCTCCGCCTGATCAAGCCGCCCTTCGGCAGGGGCCGGCCCGGCATCGGCGGGATCGACGAACCGCCACATGATCCGCGCGGGCAGCGACAGGCGCGGCGGCAGGCTCATCGCCCTGGCGCCGGTCCGCGTGGTGGTTTCCAGCGCCACCGGCAGGGTGATGCCGCCTGCCGCAAGGTCGCGGAATCGCCCGAAGCTGTCGATGATCCGCGCCCGCGCCAGCTGCAGCTTGCCGCTGGCCACCAGCCGCGGCAGCCCCAGCGCCTTCAGCGCATCGGCCACCTCCGGCGCCACCGGCATGTCGCGCCCGTCGGGGCCGTTCTGCACCGCCAGCCAGGCGTCACTCACCGCGTCCAGCGTGACCGAGCCCAGATCCGCCTCGCGCAGGAAGGCCGCAAGGTCGGACAGCGCCGCCTCATGGCTCTCGGCGATCTCGCCCGCCCCGGCGGCATCCCGCTGGTTCTCGGCGATCAGGTAGCTTTCGATCACCGCCTGATAGGACTTCGCCAGACCCGAGGTGATGGCGGCGCGGCCGCGCAGCGTGAGGGTCTTTCCGTCGGTTTCGGACGCGCCAGTGAACTCCACCCGGTCCAGCAGCCAGCCCTGAAGGGCAAGCCCCGGCTCCAGCACCGCCTCCCATTCCAGCCAGACCGGACACCAGGGCTGCGCCCAGCTGGTGATGCCCACCGGGCTTGGGTCGCGCCCTTCGAACAGCGAGAAGCGGCGCAGCTCTTCGCTGATACCCATCTTGGTCATGGCCGAGGTTGTGCCGCTGCCGCGCGCCACCGGCGCGACCCCGTCATAGACGCCGTCCGCAGAATAGCGCAGCGCCATCTCGCCGCGCAGGCGGCTTTGCATCGGGGCAGCGTATTTCGCGGGCACCACCTGCTGGATGGCCGCGAAAGCCCAGGTCATCATGTAGGGGTCGTAGAGATAGGAGTGCTGCAGAAGGGTGTTGGTCAGCGCCGGCAAGGCGCTGGCCTGCAGCAGCGGCAGGTAGTCCGCCGCCTTGTAGCGCTCGCCAAATCCCGTCACCAGCTCCATGGTCCAGCGGCAGACCAGCGCGCCGTCATCGAAGCGACCATCGCTGAAGCGGTTGGTGCGGCCGAAGTTGCGCAGCCCCACCACCGGGGCAACAGCGCGGTGATAGCGCGGCCCCGGGCGCGCGACGCGGCGGGTGACGGGCGCGTCATTGCTGATGGGCCCGCCGAACATCTTGCGCGACAGATCGCTGGCGGTCTGCCGCATCTCGTATTCCGAGGCTGTGGACCTGCCGGTGCGGGTGCCCTTCCAGATCACCTCGGCCTTGATCGGCGCGCCAGACTCCTTGGCCGCGCGTTTGGTTCGCAGGGGCCGCCCGGCCTTCAGCGCCGATTGCGACCGCTCGACGATGACATCCTCATAGGTCTCGGGTCCGCGGAACGCCTCGAACCCGTCGGCATGTTCCGCCTCGTCAAGCTTCACCACGCCGTCGCGGTCGCCGAGCGTCAGGATCGAGGAATTGGCGACCGAGGTCAGCAGGCTTTCAAAATACTCGCGCTTGCTGCGCGCAGTGATGCCAAGGCCCTTGGCCGCCTGCGCCGCGATCAGCCGCTCCAGCGTCGGGGCCATCGAGAGGTCGATGGCCGCGGCCTTGGGCGCAAGATCCTTGCCGATGCCACCCGTCAGCGGCACGCCATAGACGCAGCCATGCATCAGCGTGTCATAGCGGGTCAGGAAGCCGGGCATTCCCACCATGTCGAACCGCACCTCGTTGAAGGCGCGCGCAAGCGGCGCCTGCGAGGCGGACAGCTTCAGGGCACTGCGCACATCGACCTGCCTGGAAAAGCCTGCCGCCTCGCGCGTGGCGGCCAGCTTCACCGCTTGCGGCTGGAAGGCCGGCTTCGGCCCCATAGGCGCGGTCGAGGCGGTCCAGCCGAACTCCGACAGGCGGCGAGAAACGGCGAAAGGCCAGTAGCTCGACGCGAGCGGATCATTGGTGCGCAGCGACCACCAGCCGATGACGACATAGCTGGCCAGCTTTGTGGTGACGCGCCCGGCATCGACACCCGCCAGCGGGTCGTGGAAGGCGAAGCGGTTGCGCGTCGCATCATAGACCGCCGTCCAGTTCGGAGAGCCGCCGATGATCCCGTCCAACTCAGTGGGCTCCAGCTCGTCCCCATCGCCCTCTGCCGGACCGTCCGGATACTCGTCCAGCCGCCAGACCTTGCCCCGTTCGGACTCGATCACCCAGGCGGCAAGGTCCAGCCGCCGGGCCTTCTGAGGCCCGGTCATCCGCACCACCAGCCAGCGGTTCGGCAGTGCCCGCATCGGCATCGGCGCACCCGGATCGTCGCGCAGCTCGCCGCGCAGCAGCCCGTCGGGCAGCGCCCAGTGCAGGTGGATGCCCGCGGGCCGGACGACAGGGGCCGAGAAGGGATCAACCGGCTTGTCCTCGCCCGCCGGGCCGCCAAGCTCCAGCGGCAGCTTCACATAGCGTTCGGAATGCGAGACGGGCACGTAGAGCGCCTGCACATCCACCGGCACCACCAATGCCGGGTCGGGCAGCGCGAAATGCGGGGTGAACACCTCGAACGCGCCGAAGGCCTTTTGCGTCAGCTCTGCCGCCATCGACCAGTTCGACTTCGACAGGACCGCGTCCATCACCTTGGGGTCGATCACGGCCATCCTTTCAACCCTCCGCGATCTTGATGTCCAGCAGACGCGTGTAGCCCTGCGAGACGGTCAACGCCGTGGGCCGGAAGGCATCGTTCTGGATGCCAGGGCTGGTTTCGGACTGTGCGAACACCTGCCGGTAGGGGAAGCGGATCATCTGCAGCGCGAACTCGGCGCCATCGACCGGGTCGGCCGGGCCATTGCTCATCCCCGTGCCCGTGGCGGCGGCGAAATTGCGTGCTGTGTTGGTCATGTCTATGACCCCGGCCGCGCCGCGCCGGAACGCCACCGGGATCTCGGCCGCCTGCAAGGACGTGTCCACCGCGTTGCCGGCGGCGTTGACATAGCCCGCCGTCTGCACGTTGCGCGCCGGCACGAAGGACTTCCACTGCCCGCCCGCCGAAGGCTCCATCCGCACGCCATATTGCACGCCCTGCCGCGGCTCCTCGATATGCAGCACGCTCGGCACCCCGTCGAACAGCGCCAGCAGGACCGAGGGGGCAAGCCGTTCCAGCCGCAGCAGCTTGATCCGGCTGGCATCGGATTCCGCCACGATCTCTTCATCGTTGTCCGCAGGCTCGCTGCGGTAGGCGCGCACATGCAGGCCCGGCCAGCCGGCAACGGCGGCAGAGCGCATCACGAAGCCGGTGACCAGCCCGGCGGTGCCGCCCAGCAGCGGCTCCCCTCCCGGCGCGCGATAGCGCCGCTCGGCATCGTCGATCTCTGCCTCGATCTTGGGATACAGCCGCTCCATCTGCGCCCGCTCGATGGTGTTGCCCGTGCCGACGCTCAGCGCGCCCTGCACCAGTGCATCGGTCCAGGCTCGGTCGAGAAAGAAGAAGCGGATCGACTCGTTGGGCAGCAGGTCCGCGTCGGGGACGAGGTTGTTGAAGGGAACGCCCTCCAGCATCCGCAGCCGGGCCAGGAAGCGCAGGATGTTCTCGGGTGCGATGGTCGGGGTTTCGGTATTGCCGCCCGCGACGAAGGCGCGGTCCGCCAGGGCGGCGCTGAGGATTGCGTAGGTCGATATGCTCGATATGTTCATCTGTCTCTCCCGAAACGGTCGGCCTCGAACTCGCCCAGACTCTCCATCTCCTTCAGGCGCTCGACGGTCTGAAGGTCGAATTTCTCGGCGCCGACGGCGACGGAGGCCAGCACGCCCAGCCCGGTTTCCAGCGTGGCCTCGATGCTGGCGGTCACCTTCGTGTCCAGCTCAAGGCGGGTATCGGCAACAAGGCCGGGCTGCGTGGATTGCAGCATGGTCATCACGCGCGGGTCCTCTGGCGCCTTGGCGATCAGCGCCATGATGTCGGCGCCGAGGCCAAGCCCCTCGGCCGTGAAACGGGTGACATCGCCCCGAAGCTCGGGGATCTCCAGCGCCGCGTCCACCGGCGGGCGCGGGTTGCCGACGGTGCGAAGCCTATGGCTTTCGATCACGCCCAGAAGGCTGCCCTCCAGCGCGCGCCCCAGATTGCCCAAGGCCAGCGCGGTGTCGAACTTCTCCAGGATCGCGGCATCCACGAACCGGTCGAGCAGGCGGAGCCTGTCGGCAATGGCAAGCTTCTGCCCCTGCCGGGCGCGGGCTGCGCCGAACGCCTCGTCGCGCCAGCGCATCAGCGCGGCCACGAAGGAGGGTTGCGACATGGCCATCAGACGCCCCGTCTCGAAGGCGACGGCAAGCGACACATCCTCGCGCCCATCAGGCGTCATCATCCGCAGGTGGTCGCTGACATGGGCCAGCACCGGAAACGGTGCGTCCGACGCAAGCGGGTCGCGCAAAAGCTGGTGGGGCGATAACGGGCCGCGATACCACGAATTCTCGCGCGCACCGGTGCGGGTCAGGTGCGGCAGGCCGACATGCCCGGTCTCGGCAATCTCCAGCGGCAGTTTCGTGACCGGGGCCGCGCCCGGATCGGCGCCGCTTGCCTGCGGCACGCAATCCGCGAGCGGGCGCTTGTAGCCGCCTTCCGCCTTGGTGCCGAGGAGGCCGACATCGAGGTTGCGCATCAACTGCTCGAAACTGCCATCCCCGGCGCAGGTGAAGCGCCACGAGGTCAGCACCGGGAAGCGGAAGAACCGCTCGAACGTGACCAGCTCCAACGGGAACTCGAAGGCGCGGAAGGTGCCCGCCACGCGCATGGACTGGCTGACCGCCGCCCCGCTGGCGAGGGTCGAGAAGTTACCGTCGAGGAAATCCTCCGCGCTGATCGTGCCCAGCCGGTTCGCGCCGCCATCGGCGCCGATCGCCGCCCGGTCCATCAGCGCCCCTTCGTGGAACACCACCTCGCCGCGCCGCACCGCATCCAGCATGGCATCGCGGTTGCTTGCATCGAGCGTCCGCGGCTCGCCATGCGTTATCAGCGGCACGGCGGCGCCCGAGATGGCCGCGCCTGCAATGCTGGCGACGGTGTCATTCAGGAAGACATCGGAGACATGGAAGAACGTCCGGGGCGGAGACTTGACCGGCAGCGCATCAAGCTGGCCCTCGAGGTTCACGAGGCAGGCGGTATAGGCCTTGGGCTTGCAGTTGACGCTGTCGAACTGCGGCATCCGGTTCGCCACCACCACCGCAAGGAAGCCGTCATCATCGCCCATCGCGGCTTCGGTATCGTCGAGGTTCACCTCGCGCACATGGGTCAGCATCGCGAGGTCTTCGATGGTCGGGAAGATCGCGTCCACCGTCGATTGCGGCACCGAAAGATAGCTGGCGCGCGGGGTATCGACCCGGCCGGTCAGCAGCACGCCGTTGGTGATGCACTCTTCCCACGGCTTGTCATGGACCACCTGCCCCTCGCCCTCGGCAATGACGATCAGGGCCAGCCAGGGCGTGCGCTCTTCCACAGTCTGGGTCTTGATGACGGTGCCGGTCGGGGCAGCCTTGCGGTCCCAAGGGAGGGTGCGCTTTTTCAGCACGATCTGCGGCAGGCGCGCCTCATACGCGCCTTCCGAATTGGCGGGCGGGAAGGTCATCAGCGCCTGATCGGGGGGCAGCTTGAAGCGCGGCGCGGTCACGTTGATATGGGTGGCGAGCGGCGCCGTCGGCAGGTCACCCTCCTCCACCCCGTCGCCGGTGGTGTCGAGCCCGACCCGGGCGGTCATCGTGTAGTCCCCGGCCTCCAGCGCCGGGACGATGCTGTCGTAGAGAAAGAACTTGCCTCGCGCGACCATGATCTACTCCACCGGGTTCAGGTCGGCTGGGGCCTGCCAGCTGGCAGTCACCGTGCCGGACCGTGGGTCTGCCACCGCCTCGAGATCGAGGCGCACCGCCTCGGCCACCATGCGCGAGGCGAGCCGGTCGGCCGGCAGCCGCGCCGCCACTACACCGTCAAGCGTGCCCGGCGTCTGGCCGCCGACGCTGACCGAAAAGCCGGCCCCGGCCTTCAGCGCATAGACGATCAGCGTCTTGCCATCGAAGGGCAGCAGCGTCGGCCGGGCGCCTGCCTCCTCCGCCCCGTCAAAGGCGATGGCGAGGTTCTCGAGGTCGGTGTCGGTCAGCGTCCCCTCCAGCACCAGCGCCAGCGAGGTTGCGGGGGCGTCGAAGCGGGTGACGACCAGCGCGGACTGGTCGGTCAGCGTGCCGGCCTGTATCCATCCCGACGCTGCCGCCCGCCCGCCCCGGCTGCGCGAGGCGCCCTCCGCGGTGACAAAGCCGCCAAGGCAGCGGGAGACAGAGCGGTCGAGATAGGCAAGGCGCGAGCCTTCGACCCAGCCCGCAAGCTCCGCCCCGGGCTCTGCCCCCGCGATCAGGGCAAAGGCGCTGAGCGCGCTCGGCAGCTCTGTCATGTCCTTCGCCGGGAACTGGTTCAGCGCGATGCGCCCATCAAGGCCGATGGCGATCAGCCGCGCGGTGCCGGTGATCTGCAGAACGCCCGAGGATTCGAACCGGGGCGAGGCGGCGGGCAGGTCGAAGACCGCGATCTCGCCTGCCGACAGGGCGCGGGCAGGCGCGGCGCCGCGGACCCGCCGGCGGCCCCGCGGGGCGGTGACCATCGCCGCGATGCCCGCCAGCACCGCCCGGTCCGCCGCCGCAGCCTTGCCCGCCCCGGCCGAGACCGCCGTCCGCGCCGCCACGGTTTCGGGCAGCACGGCGCGGGCGATCAGGGTGGTCTTGGCCAGCGGCTCCGCGATCTCGGCGCGCAGAAGCGCGGTGGCGAACCGCGTCTCGCGCCCCGCCAGCGCGTCCGCCATCGTCGGCGGAACCATGCGCTTGACCTTTTCTGACAGCGCGCCCTTCACCGTGGTCTGCGCGGCGACGGTCAGGCCCGGGGTCGCGCGCATCGCTTGCATCATCACGCCGCGCACCTTGAGCGTGCCGAACACCGCGCCGGGCACGGGCCGGGGCCGGACGACCACCGGCTTCTTGCCGCCCGCGGCCGCGGTGCCGACGATCCTCTCGGACAGCAGCCCCACGCGCATCGGGACCGCGCGTTCGCGGGCCCAGGACCGCACCGCGGTATCGCTGCGCCCCGCGGCCCGCCAGTCGGCGGTGAATTGCGGCATCCTGGCCGCGTCCAGCCCCGACAGCACCGCACGCAGGGCGACTGCCTCGCTGACCAGCCGCGCCCGCAGCGCCCCGGCATTGCGCAGCGGCAGCGGTTTGCGCGGCCCGGCTTCCACCTGATTGAACGCCACCCCGCCTGTCGCCGGGGCCGGGATCTTGCCGATCAGCTGCGGCTTGAAGACGAAATCGACGCCTTCGGTGGCGGTGATGATGTCGCCCTTCGGCACCGTCCGCACATCGGGGTTCTGCGCCGGGCCCCAGACCCCGACGGGGAAAGCCCCTGTGCGCCGCGGCTTCATGACGATCTTCAGGGTATCCCCGAGCCGCTCTGCCCCCACACCGTCCTTCTTCAGCGACAGGTGCAGCGTGGAATTGTGGATCACCCGGTTCACCGGCGCGAGGCCAAGCTGCTTGCCGGCGGGCGTGGGGGTGATCGTGCCCGCCCGGTCGATCCGGGTGACGGGGATGGTGGTGGTGAAGGACAGCTCGAACTCCGAGCTGACATCAAAGGGATGCGCGGCGGAGCCATCGGCCGTCCCCGGTTCGGTGCCCGTGGCGCTGGCGGGTGGCAGCGCGCCCTTGCCAGCCATCCCGCTGAGCGCCTGCGCGCGGTTGCCGGGCGCAAGCTCCAGATACTTGGCGGCGAAATCGGTCCAGGAGATATAGACCGCCGGCACATTGGCAGAGTTGCCAAAGCGGACGGTGATGTCGATGGGGCCCACCTCGATCCGGGCCTTGCCGTGGAACTGGGGCCCCGCCACCTCGATGAAGGCCCCCAGCGTGTAGGACAGCCGGACCGTTCCAAGGAAGGTCTTGATGCGGATGCCGGCCGACACGCGGGCATGGGCATCCGCCATGTAGCGGAACGGATCGAAATAGACGATGGCGTTGCCGCCGAAGCTGAGATTGGCGAAGGCGGGGCCGAACTTGGCGCTGGCCTCGAACAACCCGCCCGCCATGATCGCCTCGGAGCTCAGGGCGAAATAGGTTTCGGCCTTGATGACGATGTTGCTTGCCACGCTCCAGTTGAACCCGAGGCGCGGCACCACCGGGTAGCCGTCGCGCCTGAAGCTGGGATGGAAGCCGCCCAAGCTCAGCACGAACTGGCCCGCGAGCGGCCCCTTGAACCAGCTGACAAAGGCAAAGCCCCCCGTCAGCCGCGCGCTTTTGTGCAGCAGCCAGGAATTGTCGGTCAGCTGCGCCTGGATCCAGATCACGCCTTCTTCCGTCGAGAAGCGCGCCATCAGGCCAAGCTCGATAGACACCAGCGCCACCTCTGGTCGCGGCAGGGCCATGCGGGCGAGGCCAAAGATCGACAGCTCGAACCCCTGCCCGAACTCGATGCAAACCACCGCGACCCCGTCGACCAGCGCGAACGAATTGAAGCTGATCCCGGCGGCGAACCAGAAGCGGTCCTTCAGCGCCGGGAAGGTGTTCCGCACCTCCTCCATATAGGCCATCAGGTCGCCCGGCGGATCGAAGGACGGGTCCAGCGCCGCGATCATCACGAACTCGTCGAACTTCGACATGTCGGTGGGCGGCACCACGTCGCGGTTGATGCCAAAGCCGCCGCCGATGCCGGTCAGGAAAAACGCCGGCGGCCCACCGATGGGGCCGGTCACCGCGCCGAAGGCGAAGAAGGCGGTGAAGGGTCCCTGCGGCCCGGTCTGGATCGAGGCATAGCCGCCATAGAGCGACAGGCCATAGGTCGCGACGCGGGCCACCAGCATCCCGACATATTCGACATCCGGGTTCTCGCCGAACTTGCGCAGCCCCCCCGCCAGCGTGACGCCCGACAGATCGGCCGACACGGCAAGCCCGGCCAGATCGACGCTCCACGACGCCGGATCGAAGATGCCGCCCTGATCGAGATTGTAGCGCAGCTCCAGATCGTCGACCGCCGCCGAAAGCCCGGCAATCGACACGCCCCCGTCGAACAGCAGCGAGATCGACTGAAGCGTGTCGTTCGACACCTGCGTCCCCAGCCCCACCTGCGCGATATACAGCGGGCCGAACTGCTTGCGGATCGGCAACCACCAGGGCCCCCCCCCCTCGCCCGCCGAGAAGCCAAAGGCGATGCCGCCGCCCTGCGCCGCGGGCCGGGTCTGGACCGAGAAGGCGGGGCTGAAGGCGGGCGCGAGGGCCGCATCGCCGCTGTTCGTTTCGGCCAGCATTCCCTGCGCGATGGGGTTGCCACCGCTGGCCCCGCCGACAGCCGCACCGATCTCGGCCAGCTGGACCTGCGCGCCGCCCAGCATCTCGCCCGCCCCGATCCGCGCGAAGATGTGCAGCGCGATGGACCCAAGCGACAGCGGCGTTGCCAGCAGCGGTGCATTGCTGCGCCCCACCCGGATGCCGAGGCCGTTCACCGACAGCGACGGCTCGAACCCGATGGTCGCGCCCTGCACCCGCAACAGCCCGATGGCGATGCCCGCGGGCGGGCCGCCGATGATCCAGCGGCTGTCATTCTCCAGCCAGACGGCGATGTCGCCGCCGACAATCTCCAGCCGTTGCGCAAGCGTCAGGGCGAGGCCGATGGAATTGCCCGACTTCGCCAGCGAAATATTCAGCTCGCCGCCGATCGACACGCTCGGGGCCGCGGCCGCGATGTTGTCCAGCAGCTTCAGCGCGCGTTGCAGCTTGGTGTCGAAGAATTGCTGCGGTGTTTCGCCCGGGTTCGGCAGCACCCGGAAGAACTCGGGGTCGAGCCCGGCGCCCGGCACCAGAACCACGCCCTCCAACACCGCGCGCACGTCGCTGGACCCGACATCGAGGTCGAGGATCTCGACCACCGGGCCGAGGTCCATGACGAAGGAGCCGATCAGGTCGATGGCAAAGCGCATGATCCCGGCGGCGATTTCTTCGGGCGAGTTGCCGCCGAAGCCCAGATCGAAGCTCTCGGTGTCGAAGTCATAGCGCAGGGCCAGCGCGTTCGTATTGGCGGCATCGGTCGCAAGGCCGACGGAAATGAACGGATCGGCCGCCGCGCTGCCTATGTCCAGCCGGACCACGGGGCGCAGCACGATGGCATCCACAAGCGGGATCTCGGCGGGGCCGACGGTGGCCTGCAGAAGGGTCAGGCCTGTGGCGTCGAAGCGCAGCGTCGCGGCGACGCTGCGCACGAAGGGAATGGCGGCGATGGTGGCCGACACCTCCACCGCGACCGGGTTGGCAAGGAAGCCGATGGCGATGACCGAGCCGGGGGTGCCGGCATTGTTCACCTGCAGCCGCACCCCGCCCGCCGGCGTGGTGACGGCAACCCCCGCCGGCAGCGCCGGGCCAAGCCGCGCCAGCCCGCCGGCCAGCAGTTGCGGCCAGCGCGCTTGCAAGGTGCTCGCCGGGTCCGTCGCCCAGGCGGTCAACTGCGCCGCGTCGAAAGCGCCGCCCTGCCGCAGTTGCAGCGCGTCACCAATGTCGCCCAGCAAGTTGCCCGCGTCCGTCCCCGTCGCCACGATCGCATCCAGCGCCTCGGGCAGCGCCGCGACCACCCCCGCCGCCGCAAGCTGGGTCAGCCCGCCGACCTCTGGGTAGATGCCGATATCGCCGCCGGCCGCAGGGCGCAGGACCAGCGCAACGTCGCTGCCCGCCACGGTCAGATGCACGGCGCGCGTTCCCGCTGCCCCGCCCTTCAGGCCCACGAACAGGTCCAGCGCGGGCTGGACGCTGCCATCGGTGCCAAAGCGCAGGCCGAAGGCGCCGCCAAGGGCGACGTCCGCGGCGGGCAGGAACAGCGCGGGGTCGAGCGTGATCTCCAGCACCGTGCCTGCCTGCGAGCGGGCGCGCAGCGAAATCCCGGGGGCGAGGTCCCACACGCCGGGCGCGCCGGGCAGGTTGACCAAGGGCCTCAGCCCATCCAGCGCGGCGATGACTCGGGCCGACGTCACGGCGGTCGAGGAGCCAAGCGCCGTCTTGATCCACGCTCCGGGGTCGATGAACACCTGCGGCGGAACTGCCGTCACCTGACTGCCCGCGACAGTCTTCAAGAGGCCAAAGGCAGTCAGCGCGGCGTCGATCACCGGCTGCACGGCCGGGTCGGAGCCGCGAAGGCCCTCGATGATCCTCGACAGCGCGAAGGCGGCGAGGGCTGGCAGCACCGGCCGCGCCAGAAGCTCGAAGTTCGGCGCGGGCCAGATCGGCAGCGCCTCGGGCAGGTCAAGGCCCTGCGCCAGACCCGCCGGCAGGCGCAGCGTCAGCGCGAATGGGGCCAGCGTCGCTGCAAGCTGCAAACCGCCTGCTGCGCCAAGCCGCAGGGACCCGCCCGAAGCGCCCGCCGGGCGCAGCGTCGCCGCAAGCGCCCAGTCGCCGAACACCGGCTCGCCCGTTGAACCGGACAAGGCCACGGTCAGTGACCTTGAGCCCGCATCGAAGCTCAGCCCGGCATGATCCGCCGCAAATCCCGCGATCAGGTCCAGCAGCCGCTGGCGCAGGGCGGCATCGGCCAGCGCCTCTTGCAGCCGCGCCGCCGGATCGTCGAGCCAGTTCGACAGCGACAGCCCGTCAAAGCCACCGGCCGCATCCAGCACGCCCACCGCCTTCAGCGCCTCGCGGATGCGGCCAAGCGTGACATCGGCGCTCGCCTCCAGGTCCTGCATCACCACCGAGATCAGCTGGCGGATTTCCGGCGTCGTCGGCGCCGCCAGACCGTCGATGCCCAGGCCCGCATCCGGCAGGCCCGGCGACAGCACCAGCCGCGGGAAGGCGCGCCCGTGGATGCGCACGCCGTGCAGCGTCACTTCGCAGCGGTCCAGCCCCGGCTCCGTGCCGCCAAGCGACAGCCGCACCGCCACGTCGATGGAGCGCAGTTCCAGCGGCAGCGCCCGAACCGCAGCGCCCGGCCCGCCGATGAGCCAGCCGCCCTGCCGCCGGATCTCGAAGCCAGCCGCAATGCGCCGGGCAGCCCGCGCCCGGGGCAGCGGGAACCGGCCGGTGCTGTCGATGTCGCAGCCCAGCAGCTCGGCCAGCGCCTGACCTTCCACCGCAAGGCCGCCCGGTGCCGGAGCATTCCTGAGCGGCAGGTACAGCCCGAGCGACGCCGAGGTGATCTGCCGGGACGGCCGCTTGCGGGCACGCACCTGCGCATGCAGGCTCAGCCCCGCCGCGACGGTCGCCGTCAGCGCCCGGTTGACGGTGTCGCGGTCGATCACGCCGTGAACCAGATGCACTTCGAGGTCGGCGCGTCTGGCGCCCGTCCACCCCGAGGGCAGCGCAAGGCCGGCCAGATCGAAGGCCGAAGCGCCCAGACGCATCGACAACAGCCGCCGGGCGGTGGCCAGATCGGCATCGTCCGGCTCGGCCGGGTCGGGACCCGGCAGGAACTCGCCAAGGCGGCGCAGCATCTCGGCCGTCGCGGCGGCGGGCGGCGGCAGCGCGCTCAGCGGCAGGCCAACGGTCACCAGCCGGTTGTTGCCGCTACCCATTTCATGCAGCGCCAGCCAGGCCGCGTGGCCCGCGGCGGCATCGGCGATGACGGTGGCGCCCGCCAGATCCTGCAGCACGGTCTTCAGCCGCGCGACCTGTCCGCGCGTGCCATCGGGATCGCCGCTGGCCAGTTTTGCATCGGCGCGCGGCGCGAGGAGCACATGCCAGGTGCCGGGCCCCGCCAGCGGGGTAAACGCCCCCGGGTCGCGCCCGGCCTCGCGCATGTCAAGCATGCGGGCAGGGTCGATGGCGGCATCGACGGCAGCGCCCGCCGCCAGCACCGTCACCTGCACCACCATTGCCGGGGCGGCGCCAAGGAGCACTGCAAGGTCCAGCCCCGCGATCAGCCCGGCGGCAGAGCGGTTCTGGACAAGGTGCAGTACCGTGCCCGCCGGCGCGGCGGCGGGCGGCGGAACCAGCCCGTCAGTGCCTTGCCACAGCGCGGCAACGGCCATCAGCCCCTGATGCAGCGCCTCGGCCGTCAGCCCGGCACCAAAAGGTCCGCCGACATCGGGCATCTCGCTGAGGATCGCTTGTGCCAGCTCTCCGGGGCCCAGCCCTGTGGCGCCCGGCCGCCAGCCTCTCAGGCCCATCGAATGCAGCGTCTGCGGCACTGGCAGCGGGGCATCCGGCTCGCGCCAGGCGGCCAGCGCGGGCAGGCCGGACCCCGGCAAGAGGTCGATGCGCCAAGGCTCGGTGATCGTGCCGCGCCCCTCCACCACGAACGAGGCGTTCGGCCGCCCCGACAGGAACCGTGCCAGCGGTTGCAGCCGCCGCGCCACCTCTGCCTCGGGGTCGCCGATCAGATCGGCCAGCCATTCGCGGATGGCCATGCCCGCATCGTCCACCAGCGCCGACAGCGCAAGGCGGTGCCGCCTCGGCCCGCCCAACATCGGCGCCGCGGGCCGCCAGCCAAGCGCCTCGACCAGATCATCGAGCCAACGCGATTGCAGCTTGGTGGCGACGATGGCGGCCAACCGCTCCAGCGCCTCCCACTCGCGATTGCCAAGGCTGGCCAGTATCTCGTCAAAGGGCAGTGACAGGTCGGGGACCGGCAGGGGCAGGGGCACATTGTCGAACACCACCGCCGGGTTCGGGGCGGACAGCCGGATGCCGAACCCGCCATCCGGCGTCCAGAGGGCGGTGATGCCCAGATGGTCCACCTCAACCCGCACCGCGCCCTGATCGGTAACCAGCCGCCCGCCGCCACGGGCGCGGCCCAACGCCTGGACCAAAACCTCGGGCAGGAAGCTGGCACCGCCGCTGGCAAGGTCAATCGCCACGATGGCGGCGCGCACCCGCGTTTCGATCACCGTGCAGCGCTGGCCCAGCGTATCGACGCTTCGCACAAAGCCGAGCCCGAGCGTCAGCCGCCCGTCTGCGCCGCGCCAGACCGCGACGTGCAGCCCCGCAACCAGCGGCAAGAGCCACGGGGAGGCCGAGGTGCCGCTGCCGGTCACGGAGCCAGGGGTGGCGTCGCCGGTGAGCAGCTCGCGCAGTTGTGCCAGCACCGCGGTGACATCCGCAGCATGGTTCGACATCACGTCATCCCAATGCGCCCGAAGCGCGCCCAGCGGGTCGCCAAGGAAGGCGATCAGGTCGACGCGCGGGTAGCCCGCGCCCGCGCCGGGGGGCGCCCGCCAGCCCAGGGCCACCGCGATCCGGTCCGCCGCGGGGCCAAGAGTGTTCAGCACCTCTGCCAACGCATCCGTCGCCGCCTGCGCCGCCGCCGCCGCCAGCGCATCGGGGTTGGTCAGGTCGAGCCGTGCATGGGTGGTGCCAAAGACCACGGCATTTTCCAGCGCGATCACCAGCAGCGGGCGCCGCCCAGCATCAAGGCCGAAGCCGATCAGCATTGCGTCGGCGGCGACATTCGGCATCGCCAGCGCGGACAGGTCAAACCGCGCCTCCGCCCGCAGCGAGGGCACGGCAACCGCGGCCCTGGTCCCAAGGTCAATGCGCACGAGATCGGCCGTGATCCCGACTTCTGCCGCGCCCTGGCTGAAGCCGAAGGACAGCGACAGCGTCACCACCGGGCGCCCCCCGGCGCCCGGCACCGCGGCGAGGCCGATCCGCACCTGCGCCGCGCCAACGGGCAGCGTGACGCCCGAGGGGCTCGCGGCGGCGCCATTGGCCAGAAGCTCTGCCAGCGCCTGCAGCCAGGCGGTGCGGCGCGGCGCATCCCCCAGCGCCTGCGCCATCCAGTCGCCCAGGGCCGCGGCGCCCCGCTCCACCACATCGGCAATGGGGAAGGCGGGGATGTTCGGGTCACCCGCAAGGCCAAGCAGCTTGGCGAACGCCCGGATCTGCGCCCCCGCCGCCGTGCCGATCTGCGCCTGCAACAGGCCAAGGATCAGCTCGATCCCGGCATCCGCCACAGCCTCCGGATCACTGAGTGACAGCACCAGATCACGGCCCGCCGCCTCGCCCGGAAGCTGCAGGCCGCGAAGGGTCAGCCCGATCTGCGGATCACCGTCCCCCAGCGCCGTGGGCACCGACAGCAGCACACCCACCGCCTGCAATCCGGCCTCGCCGGGCGCTGCGGGGGCATCCGCTATCGTCACCTCGCTGGTCATCACGATCCGCCCGCCGGGCCGGCCCATCAGCTCTGGCGAGGGGGTCGCCGGACGCCCCTTCTTGCCGGCGCGGAACAGCGGGAACAGCAGCGACGAGGCGCTGACCGCCAGCGGTGCCGAGGTGGCGAAACGCACGCCCAGCGACAGGCGCACCTCGTCTTGCGGCGCGTCATCGACGACAAGGAAGAAGACGATGGCGGAGCCGGGCGCCAGGGGTTCCGAGAACAGCTCGATCCATTGCCGGTTCTCGGCATCGCGCTCGATCTGCCCCTCACGCAGCGTGGCGACGAAGTTCAGCAGGGCCTGCCGCTGCCCGTCTTCGGCGAGCATGTCCTTGAGGTAGTCGTCCGGGTTGGCAATCCAGTCACTGTTGAACTCCCCCGCCGCCGTGACAAGCCCGAGGGCGCGCAAGAGGCCCGACATCTCGCCGAAGTCACCGGGCGCGAAGGCGTTCATTTCGCGCTCCTGTCATAGGCAAAGCGCGCCTGCGTCTCCACCCGCAACTGCCCGCGCCGGGCGACGAGGCCGCGTGGCACCAGCCGGTCGTTGCGTTCATCCCGGCCCGAGGCGCCGGCGAGGCTGTCGGCGAGATCCAGAAGGATGCCGTAGGCGAAGGCGGTCAACGCCTCTCCCCAGACCCGTGCGATCAGCGGCTCGCCCGCGGGGCGGTCGGCGGTGGCCATGATCATCCCCGCCACCCGGGCCCCGCTGCCCACGGCAAAGGCGATTTCCATGTCCCCGCTCGCCTGGTCGCACTCTACGGGCACACAGATGCGCACAAGTCCCTCGGTCACGGCGCTGCTGACCTTGGCGGCATGGACCACAAGCTGGTTGGTGCCATCGTCCCAGACCGCGCTGGCCTCTCCCTCTGTCCGGCGCAACGCGGCAAGCTGGAGGAGCGGGCCAAGCGCGGCCGTGGACATTGGCAGCACTGCGCCCTTGCGCCCGCTGGGAACGGGCTTGGCCGGAAGGGTTTCGGGGCGTTCGGCCCGCAATTGGCCAAGGACAGATCCGATGACGAAGTCGAGCCCGTCGACGCCGCGCGGCGGATCGCCCGCCATCTTGCCGATCAGTTTTGCGATCTGCGCGGGCTCGATCTCGGCGCCCTGAAAATCGCCGGCAACAGGGATGGGGTCGTCGTTCGGGCCGCCTGGCTTGTCGGGTTTGTCGGGCTTCAGAAGGTCGTCGAGGCTGATCCCGCCAAGATTTCCGATCTCACGCAAGATCGCCTCAAGACGGCGCCTGTCGGCGGCGGTGAGGTCACGCCTGCCCCGCAGCTCGCGCAGCCGTTCCTCAAGGACGGCGGTGCGACGGGAAGGTTGCTCTGCAGGTGGGCGCACCATGAGCCAAGCCTTGAGAAAAACAAGTGGAGCTCCCCGCCAGTTTGCCGGCGGAGCATCGCTTCAAAGCGCGGCCCTCGGGGGCCCGCGTCTATCGCTTCAGGGCACCCAGCAGGATGTTTGCCAGCAGGCCGAGGACAAACCACACGGCGAGAAAGCCGACGAGCTCCAAGGAGAAGCTCCCCCATTTGAACCAGATTTGTGCGATCAGAAGGGCGAGGACGAACGGAACAAACTCGCGTTCCATCAAGCGGCGAATGCCGCTGGTCATGATGAGCGAATACAAAATACTGCCCCCCAGACGCCAAAGGGAATGAAATAAAGCAGACCTATATTTACAATCAGAGCGGTACTTCGGGCGATTCTGTCAAGGCAATCCTTGGCGCAGGCACCGGCCTTGCGGTCGGCCGGGGTCTGACCGGCTGCCGGATTTGCGACCATCGTATCGCGCGGTCACGGGATGGAGGGTCTCTGGGTCAGGTCACGCCCGCGCTGAGCAGAACGGTCATCGCCGAGTCGAAATGCTCGGCCATCATCGTCTCGGCCCGCACCGGATCCTGTACTGCAATTGCCGTGGCGATGCGCTCATGGCAGCGGATATTCTCGGTCCGGTTCGCCAGCGACCCGCGGCTGCGCCAGCCGATATGCCAGGTCTGCTCGGTGATCACCCGAAACGATCCGACCAGAATGGCGTAAAGCGAGTTTCCGGACGCCCGCGCGATGACTTCGTGGAAGTGGATGTCGAGACCCATCAGCTTGCCAGGATCTTCAAGACTGGCGAACATCTGCGCCACGGTGTCTTGCAGCATCCGCGCCTCGGCATCGCTGCGCCGTAGCGCGGCGAGGCTGGCGGTGCGCAGTTCCAGCGTGCGGCGGACATCGAGCACCTGCTGGATCGACAGCTGCTTGGTATAGACCGTGTGGTCGATGATCATGCTCAGCGCGGCGGCATCCGGCGCGGCAACTCGCGCCCGCCGGCCATTGCCGATCTCCAGGATGCGCAGGGCAGACAGGGCGCGAAACGCCTCGCGCGTCACCGCCCGTGACACGCCAAGCCGTTCGGAAATCGCGGTTTCCGACGGTAAGACATCCCCCGCCTTCAGCCCGGCATCCCGGATCAGCGCGCGGATGTCCGTGATCGCCCGCTCGACGAGGCCGGAGGGTACCGCCACACTGTCGGACGCGGATTGTATGACAGGTTCGTTCATTTTTGCCGCCAATAGCGAGTTTTCTGTTGATACGATTGTAGGGGCCGTGCTTACGTCCGGCCAGAGAAAAGTCAGACAGCCTGATTCTTCCCGGAGGAAAGCGACAAGCAAGTGACCCATGTGCCGGAACGTCATGTTTCGGCAACGGCCTTGTTTTGCCCGGGATCAGGCGAAGCGGGAAAAGCGCAGCATGAAGATCACGGCCATCAGAACCTTCCGCGCGGTAGAGTTCTCGAACGTCCTCTGGGTGCATGTCGAAACCGATGCCGGCATCACCGGGCTTGGCGAGACGTTCTATGGCGCCGGCGCCGTCGAGGCGCATATCCATGACACGCTGTCGGTGCGCCTGCTGGGCCAGAACCCGCTAAACATCGAGCTGCTGCACAGGGAAATGGTCAGCCTGCCGATGGCACAGGCCAGCACGGGGGTGGAATACCGCGCCGCCTCGGCCATCGACATCGCGCTGTGGGACCTGTTCGGCAAGGTTTGCGGCCAGCCCGTGTACCAGATGCTCGGCGGGCAGTGCTGGGACAAGATGCGCATCTACAACACCTGCGCCGGCACCCGCTACGTCCGGTCGGGCAACATCAAGCCGGTGGCAAACTGGGATCTTGGCTCGGTCGAGAGCCCCTATGAGGATCTTGACGGCTTCATGAACCGGCCTGCCGCCCTTGCCGAGGACCTGTTTGAAAACGGCATCACCGCCATGAAGATCTGGCCGTTCGATCCGCACGCCGCTGAGTTCAAGGGCCAGCATATCAGCGCCAGCGCGATGAAGATCGCGCTGAAACCCTTCGAGGAAATCCGCCGCGCCGTGGGCGACAAGATGGAAATCATGCTGGAAATGCACTCGCTGTGGAACCTGCCCACGGCGATGAAGATCGCGCGCGAGGTCGAGGCCTATCAGCCGCTGTGGTATGAAGACCCGATCAAGATGAACTCGCCGCAGGCGCTGGCGGAATTTGCCCGCTCCACCACGGTGATGACCTGCGCGTCCGAAACGCTGGGGTCGCGCTTTGCCTACAAGGAATATCTCGACCGCGACGCCGCCCATGTGGTGATGGCCGACCTGTGCTGGACCGGCGGGCTGACCGAGGGCCGCAAGATCGCCGCGATGGCCGATACCTATCACCGGCCCTTCGCGCCGCATGACTGCATCGGCCCGGTCGGCTTTGCCGCCGCCATCCATATGAGCTTCAGCCAGCCCAATACCCTGATCCAGGAATCCGTCCGGGCCTTCTACAAGGGCTGGTATCTGGAACTGGTCACCGAGATGCCGAAGATTGAGGGCGGATATGTCTATCCCACCGAGGCGCCCGGCCTCGGGCTGGAGCTGCTGCCCGCCTTTTTCGAGAGGTCCGACCTCTCCTCACGCGTTTCGGAGGTATGACCATGAAGCTGTTCGATCTGACAGGCAAAACCGCGCTTGTGACCGGCTCGTCCCGCGGGCTGGGGCGTGCCTTCGCCGAAGGACTGGCGCAGGCCGGGGCGCGAGTGGTGCTGAACGGGGTGAATGCGGCGCGGCTGGCAGAAGCCGCGGCCGAGATGCGCGCCGAGGGCCATGACGTGCTGACCGCCGCCTTCGACGTGACGGATGAACCCGCGGTCGTGGCCGCCTTCGCCGGGTTCGATGCCGATGGGATCGCCATCGACATCTTGCTGAACAACGCCGGCATCCAGTTCCGCAAACCGCTGCTGGAGCTGGAGACGGCAGACTGGCAGCGGGTGATCGACACCAACCTGACCTCGGCCTTCCTCGTGGGCCGCGAGGCGGCCAGGCGCATGGTGCCCCGCGGCGCCGGCAAGATCATCAATATCGGCTCGCTCACCTCCGAACTCGCCCGCGCCACGGTCGCGCCCTACACGGTCGCCAAGGGCGGCATCAAGATGCTGACCAAGGCGATGGCCGCCGAATGGGCCGAGCATGGCATCCAGGCCAATGCCATCGGCCCGGGCTACATGATCACCGACATGAACGAGGCGCTGATCTCGAACCCCGCCTTCGACGCCTGGGTGAAGGGGCGCACCCCCGCCCGGCGTTGGGGCCGGCCCGAAGAACTGGCGGGCACGGCGATCTTCCTTGCCTCTGCAGCGTCGGACTATGTCAACGGCCAGATCATCTATGCCGATGGCGGCATGATCTCGGTGCTCTGACAGCGGACCGGGGAGGGTCACACATGCAAGCCATCGTCATCCACGCGCCCAACGATCTGCGCCTTGACACTCGGCCCGAGGCCATGCCTCCGCAGGCGGGCGAGGTCCGGGTCAATGTCGCGCGCGGCGGGATCTGTGGGTCGGACCTGCATTACCATCACCACGGCGGCTTTGGCGCGGTGAAGCTGCGCGAGCCGATGGTACTGGGGCATGAGGTTTCGGGCGTCGTGGCCGAGGTCGGGGGCGGGGTTTCCGGCCTTGCCGCCGGTGACAAGGTCGCCATCAACCCCTCGATGCCCTGCAACGAGTGTGCCTTCTGCCGCAAGGGGATGCGCAACCACTGCACGGACATGCGTTTCAGCGGCAGCGCCATGCGGTTTCCGCATCAGCAGGGTCTGTTCCGCCAAGGCGTGACCCTGCCTGCCGCACAGCTGATCCGGCTCAGCCCCGGCACCGATCTGGGGACAGCCGCCTGCGCCGAACCTTTCGCAGTGTGCCTGCACGCGGTGCGGCAGGCGGGTGGCCTGACCGGCGCGCGCGTGCTTGTCTCGGGTTGTGGCCCCATCGGCTGCCTGACCACGCTGGCCGCGTCCCGCGCCGGCGCGCAGGAGGTGATCGCCACCGACCTGTCAGATCCGCCGCTGGACATCGCCCGCCGTCTTGGCGCGACGCGGGTGATCAATCTGGCAGGCAGCTCGCTGGACGATCTGGCGGCGGGCAAGGGCACGGTGGACGTCGTCTTCGAATGCTCGGGCAACCCCAGGGCCCTGCTCTCGGCCTTCACAGTGCTCAAGCCCGGCGGCTTGCTGGTGCTGGTGGGCCTGGGGGCGGATGCCACCCTGCCGCTCAGCCTGCTCGTCACCAAGGAGATCCGCACCATCGGCAGCTTCCGCTTCGACAGCGAATTCGCGCAGGCGGTCGATCTGATCGACCGGGGCGTGGTCGATCTTTCGCCGCTGATCACCGCCACCCTGCCGATGTCAGAGGCCATCGCGGCCTTTGAGCGCGCGGGGGATCGCAGCCGCTCCATGAAGGTGCAGATCGCGTTCGACGCCGGGTGAGTGGGGGCGCCCGGCCCAACAGTTACGTCGTCGTCTAATCAATCCAGGGAGGATTACCCATGAAACGCAACCTCGCGGCAACCGTCTGTGCCGCCGTCCTGATGGCGGGCACCGCCTCGGCCCAGGACTTCACCTTCCGCTGGCAGTCATCTGACCCAGCGGGCAACCCGAACTACATCTTCCAGCAGGGCTGGACCGAGACGGTGAAGGAAATGACCGGCGGCCGCATCGCCATCGACCTGATGCCCGTCGGCTCCATCGTCGATTACAAGGAAACGCCCGAGGCCATTGCCGCCGGCATCCTTGACGGCCATATCACCGACACCTCGTATTTCGCCGGCAAGGACCCCGCCTTCGGGCTGATCGCCAACCCGGTCGGCGCCTGGTCGGACCCGGCGCAGATGATCGACTTTGTCGAGAATGGCGGCGGCAAGGAGCTGATGAACGAGCTGATCAACCCCTACGGCCTGCAGTTCATCGGCGTCTCGACCCCGGGGCTTGAGGCCTTCGTTTCGGCCGTGCCGCTGGACAGTGTGGCCGATCTGGCCGGCGTCAAGGTCCGCAGCCCCGAAGGCATGATCGCCAACGTCTTTGCCGCCGCCGGTGCAGCGCCGGTGAACCTGCCCTCGTCCGAGGTCTACACCTCGCTCGACAAGAAGGTGATCGACGCTGCCGACTATTCGGTGTTCTCGGTCAATCAGGAGCTGGGGATGAACGACATCGCCCCGCATCCGGTCTATCCGGGGTTCCACTCGCTGCCGCTTATCGAAGTGTCGATGAACAAGGAAAAGTGGGATGCCCTGCCCGCCGATCTGCAAGAGGCGATGATCGCCTCGGTGAAGGTGTTCCAGCAGACCCAGATCACCACACTCAAGGAACGCGACCTGGAAGCCGTGGAAGCGGCCAAGGCCTCTGGGACCGTCACCGTGCACAACTGGTCGGATGAAGAGCGTACCAAGTTCCGCACCATCGCCCGCGCCGAATGGGAGAAGGTCGCGGCAGGGTCCGAGATGGCGGGCAAGGTCTTCACGGCGCTGAACGCCTACCTGACCGAAAAGGGCATGCTGTAAACGGCTCTGCGGGCGCGGCCTTCGGGCCCGCCCGTCTTTCGACACTGGGAGGACGATTAGATGGCGCTGCACCCCGACCCCGATCCCGGGAGCCCGGTCATTTTGCCGACAACGGAACTGCCCGGCCCGCTTGCCGAAGCCGGGTGGCTGGGGCGGCAGGTGGACAGGCTGGGTTACATCTTCGCCGCGGGCATCGTGATCGCCGCACTCGTGCTGCTGCTGGAGGTCTTCCTGCGCTATATCTTCAACAGCCCCACCCGGTGGGCGCATGAGACGACGACGTTCCTGTGCGGGATCGCCTTCATCTTCGGCGGGCTCTACTGCGCCTCGCGCAACTCTCATATCCGCGTCGTGCTGATCTACGACTCGCTCTCGCCCTACTGGCGGCGGGTGATGGACGTGCTGATCTCCATCGTCTCGTGCATTGCATCGCTGGCCTTCACCTATGCCGCCGTGCTGATGGTGCGCAACGCCACCTTCGCCCCCAGCGGCGCGTTCCGGCTGGAACGGAGCGGGTCTGCCTGGAACCCGCCGACCCCCGCCCTGGTGAAGACCTTCCTGCTGGTGGTGATGATCCTGCTGGCGCTGCAATACCTCGTGCTGGCCTGGAACCACTTCCGCCGTCTGAAAGGGGATCGCCGTGGCTGAGCTTTTCGATCTGTCCGCCCTCGGCATCGGCCCCGGCACCGCAGTCATGTTCGGCCTGATGGTCCTGCTGCTGCTGACCGGGATGCCGCTGGCCTTCGTGACGCTGCTGGTCGCGCTGATCTTCGCGCTTGGCTGGTTCGGGCCGATGGCCATCCCCCTGATCACCAGCCGGATCTACACCTTCGTCGAAAGCTTCATCTTCGTCTCGGTGCCGATGTTCGTGCTGATGGCGGCGATCCTCGACCGGTCCGGCATCGCGCGCGACCTTTTCGATGCGATGAAGCTGATCGGCGGCCGGCTACGCGGCGGGGTCGCGGTGCAGACCATCTTCGTCGCCGTGATCCTTGCCGCCATGAGCGGGATCATCGGCGGCGAGATCGTGCTGCTTGGCCTGCTCGCGCTGCCACAGATGCTGCGGCAGGGCTATGACCGGGCGCTGTCCATCGGCGTCGTCTGCGCCGGCGGCTCGCTCGGGGCGATGGTGCCGCCCTCCATCGTGCTGATCATGTACGGCCTCACCGCCAACGTCTCGATCGGCGACCTGTTCACCGCCGCCTTCATGCCGGGCTTCATGCTGGCGATGTTCTATGTCGCCTACATCCTGATCCGGGTGAACCTCAATCCGTCCCTGGCCCCTGCCCCGGATACCGTCCCCGTGCCGAATGTCGAGAAGGCCAAGCTCCTCAAGGGGCTGATCATGCCGCTGCTGGTGGTGTTCGTCGTCCTCGGCTCGATCTATGGCGGCATCGCCTCGGTCACCGAGGCGTCGGCGGTCGGCGTCGGCGGCGTGCTGCTGGCGACCATCCTGCGCGGAGAGTTCACCTATGCGCTGCTGCGCGACTCGGCGCTGCAGACGCTGGCGACCGTGGGCATGATCGTGTGGATCGGCATCGGCGCCACCGCGCTGGTCGGCGTCTACAACCTGATGGGCGGCATCCGCTTCATCACTGCGCTGATGACCGGCATCTCGGACAATCCCACCGTGATCGTGCTGGTGATGATGGTGATCCTCTTCGTGCTGGGGGCCTTCCTCGACTGGGTCGGTATCGCGTTGCTGACCATGCCGATCTTCGTTCCGATCATCGTCTCGCTCGGGCTCGATCCGGTCTGGTTCGGCGTGCTGTTCTGCATGAACATGCAGATCTCGTTCCTCTCGCCCCCGTTCGGGCCAGCCGCCTTCTACCTCAAGAGCGTGGCACCGCCCGACATGTCACTGGGAGAAATCTTCCGCGCGCTGATCCCCTTCATCGGATTGCAGATCCTCGCGGTTGCCTTGCTGATCATGTTCCCGGGGATCACTGGACGCTAGGCGATCTTGACCAATGGCGGGGCAAATGGCTGCTGCGCCGCTCAGCCCCTGATCTTGCGCCCCCGCCGCCGCTGCGTTGCTGCTGGAGAGTCATGTTAACGAACATGTCGGTTGTGAGAGAAAATTTCGCTGTCCCGGGGAAATATTGGAACGCAATGACACGCGACCGCCGAATGTCGGCTACAGAAGGCGACCATTTTGCGCCACGCTTTCCGTAGTCTGCCGCCATACCCCAGGAGCAGTCGCATGACCGAACATCCCACCCTTCCCCTGCTGTCAGCCTTCCGCGAGTCACTTCCCAAAGGGCGCGAACTTGCCGAGGGCATCGTGGGAAAGGCGGCTGAAATCGACGGCCCATTCGGGCGCAAGACAATGGTCTATGCCGACTACGTGGCCTCGGGACGCGCGCATATGGCGATCGAGCGGTTCGTTCTTGAAAAGGTGCTGCCCTACTACGCCAACAGCCACACCGAAGCCTCGCATTGCGGAAGCTTCATGACCCGGCTGCGCAACGCCGCGCGCGCCACCATCGCCGCCCATTGCGGGGCCGATGCGCACCACGCCGTCATCTTCACCGGGTCCGGCGCGACCGCGGGGCTGAACCGCCTTGTGAGCCTGCTGGGCGCCGACCGGGGCCGGGTCAAGGTGATCCTCGGCCCCTACGAACATCATTCGAACATCCTGCCCTGGCGGGAGAGCGGGGCCGAGGTCGTGACCTTGCCCGAAGCGGCGACCGGCGGACCGGATCTGGACAGGCTGGATGATGCGCTGGCCGACGTGGGGGATTTCGACCGGATCATCTGCGCGTTCTCGGCGGCCTCCAACGTGACAGGCATCATCGCCGATGTCGAAGGCCTGACCCGCCGGGTCAAGGCCGCGGGCGCCCGCATCGTCTGGGACTACGCCGGGGGCGGCCCCTATCTGCCGATGCAGATGACCCCTGCCCCGGGTGCCGAGATCGACGCCCTCGTGTTCTCGCCGCACAAATTCGTGGGCGGGCCGGGGGCTTCAGGCGTGCTGGTGTTGCGCCGCGATGCCGTCGTGTCCGGCCGGCCAACCTGGGTCGGCGGCGGCACCGTCCGCTTCGTCTCGGCCGAGACCCACGACTATAGCGGCCAACTCGAGCATCGCGAGGAAGCCGGCACGCCAAATATCGTAGGCGACATCCGCGCCTGCCTTTGCGTGATCCTGAAGGAAGAAATCGGGGCCGCCCACATGGCCGGGCGCAACCGTAGCCTCGCCGCCCGCGCGCTGGCCGCGTTGCAAGCGGCGCCTGGGATCGAGGTGCTTGGCCTCACGGTGCCCGAGCGGTTGCCGATCCTGTCCTTCCGCATCCGCCACCCCGACGGCGGCTTCGTGCATCAGCAGCTGACGACCCGGCTGCTGAGCGACCGCTACGGCATCCAGGCGCGCGGCGGCTGCGCCTGTGCGGGGCCCTATGTGCTCCGACTGCTGGGGCTGGACGGTATTGCGGCGCAGTTGCGGGACGACATCCTCAGCGGCAAGGAGCTGGAGAAGCCGGGTTTCGTCCGGCTCAACCTGTCGGTGCTGATGAGCGACGCCGAGGTTGACTACATCCTGGGCAGCGTGCGAGCCCTGTCGGAGGAGGCGCACGGCTTTGCGTCTTTCTACGACGTGGACAGCGCGCGGGCGATTTTCACGCCGAAGGCTGCCTGAGGGCGCGCTTCAGGCGTAGTCGAGCGGCAGTTCGGTTGACGACCGGATCGTCTCCATTGCGAACATCGACGAGATGTCGTGGATATCCAGCTTCGAGATCAGGCGCTTGTAGACCCGGTCATAGGTCGCGATGTCGGGCACGACGGCGCGCAGCATGTAATCGATCTCGCCGGCGAGGCGGAACACATCGACAATCTCGGGGATCTCGCCCACGGCACGGACAAAGGCCTGCGACCACTCTTCGGTGTGCTGATTGGTGCGGATCGCCATGAAGACCGAAACGCCAACGTTCAGCTTGGTCTCGTCCAGCAGCGCCACGCGTTTCTTGATGTAGCCCTGCTCTTGCAACTTGCGGATCCGCCGCCAGCAGGGCGTCGCACTCAGCCCGACCTCGTCCGCGATCTCCGACACCGACTGGTCGGTATTGCGCTGCAGGAGCATGAGGATCTTGCGGTCGAATGGGTCAAGCATGGGTGTCCTGACGGTTGGATCGAGGA
Source organism: Frigidibacter albus (assembly GCF_009908165.1). Lineage (GTDB taxonomy): Bacteria > Pseudomonadota > Alphaproteobacteria > Rhodobacterales > Rhodobacteraceae > Frigidibacter > Frigidibacter albus. Next base: position 265,567 of record NZ_JAAAUC010000001.1, on the reverse strand, counting down.
TACTGCGCTCAGCGGGCAGTGTGAGTATATTTTATCACGCTCACGCGGCAATGCGAGAGATTTCATGCGCAGCGGGGCAGATTCCGCGTGGCATGTTCCAAGGCTTCGGTCCATGGGAACGGCGGTGGGTGCCCCTGCAAGCCCCTCAGGTCGACCCGAGAGGAAGGGGATTGCGGGGGCGCAGGGACCCGTGGAGCAGCGGAAACCTATCCTCGCCTCCAGATCGCAGATCAGCCGGATGACGGCGGGCTGACATGCAGGGCTCGCGCCGCCTCGGTGATCGTGCGGTGTCGCATGACTGTGCGAAAGGCCGTGAGTTGCTTGGATCCATCACTTTTCCGAACGGGTCGACCGGTGCCGCGCTCTTCGCATCGACCCAAACCCTGCCCCATCGTCCAGCAGAATGTCATGTGAAAGGGATGGTGCCACTGGGAAACTGCGGCGGCGGAAGGCACGCCGTCGTCACCCGTCGGCTTTTTGCATCAGCCGACGGATATGGCCGGCGAAAGCCCATGTGGCAGGGATGCCGAGCACCAACCCGCCCAGGACGGACTGCACCGGCGTCAGGACCGGCCAGCCAAGCCAGCTGCCGATCAGCGAGGCGAAGAACAGATTGACCGCCATGGCCCCGGCCCCGAACGGATAGAGGATAAGGGTCAGGCGCATCCGGGTCATCTGCGGCTGATCAACCATTGCACGCCGATCAGAGCCATCAGCAGCAACACCGAGGCGGCGAAATAGCTGATCTCCGCCTGGGCGGTCTGCGGCTCGGGGATCGGGCGCTGGAAGGCCTCGGCAAAGGCTGTGGCCGGAGAGAGGGTGGCGGCAAGGATGGCGGCAAGGCAGAGGGGAAGGCGCATGTCAGGTCTCCTGTGTCAGCGAACGGTAGATGTCAGGCAGGGCACGGCCCAGCCGGGCGGGATCGGGCAGCAGGGTGAACCCGGCGCGGCCGAAGATGCGGGCGAACCAGTCCTGCCCGTCGGCATCGACGATGACTGCGTGGACCGCCTGCCCCGCGCGCCGCGCCTCACGCACCGCCATATGGCTGTCTTCGATGCCGTGGACGCCCTCGTAGTGGTCAAGATCGTTGGGCTTGCCATCGGTCAGCACCAGCAGCAGCTTGCGCGCCGAGGGCTCGGTAGCAAGCTGGGCCGAGGCATGGCGGATCGCCGCCCCCAGCCTTGTATAGTGCCCCGGATGCAGGCCGCCGATGCGGGCGGTCACCTCGGGCGTCACCCGTCCCTCGAAGCCCTTGCAGCGGGTCAGGAACACCCGGTCGCGGCGCAGCGACGAGAACCCCCAGATCGCCAGCCGGTCGCCTGCGGCATCAATGCCGCCCGCCAGCGCCGCCAGCGCCTCGCGCATGGTGTCGATGATGCTGCGGGTGCCCACCACGGATTCGGTGGAGCGCGAGCAGTCCATCAGGATCGCCACCGACAGATCGCGTTCCACCTGCCGCAGGTCGCGGAAGATGCGGTCGCTGGCCTGCCCGCTGGCGCGCAGGGTGACGCGCGCGGCGATCAGCGCGTCAAGGTCCAGCTCTGCCCCGTCCACCTGCCGCGGCATCAGGATACGGCGGGGGTGCAGCGCCTGGAACTGCTGGCGCACCCGGGCCATCAGCCGCGGGTCGGGGGCGAAGCTCTCGCCGGGGCTCGCCTCTGCCTCCAGCACGCGGGTGTGGTCCGGCATATAGGCGCGGGCACGGTGGTTCCATTCGGGATAGGTGAAGCGGTCCGACAGCCGTTCATGGTCGGCATCTTGCGGCGCAAGGTCGAGATGCAGGCGCAGCCGGGTGGCGGCGCGTTTGTGGTGACGGGTCAGGGCGATGTGGTCCTGATCCTCGGCCGCCTTCTGGGCGTTTTGCAGATCGTCATCATCGGTGGCGCGGTTCAGCCCCATGCTCTCGACCCAGGACAGGATCGATTCAAAGCGGTGCATGATGAAGCTGTCGGTGCGGTTGGCCTGCTCGTTCTCCTCGCGCATCGCCTGCTTGCGGGTGGCAGAGGCAAGGCCGGGCGGCGCGCTGATCGCATCGCCATCGGGTGCGGCGCTGGCCCCGGCGCCGGCAGCATCGAGCCGCAGCCAGATCGGCAGCGGCGCCAGCGGGGCATAGCCGCGGGGGGCGGGGGCGGCGTCCTGCAGGGGCGGGGTGTCTCCCGCCAGCACGGCGCGGGCAAGATCAGCCACCCGGCGTTCGGCGGGGGAGGCGGCGGCAAGCGGCGCGGCGGCCAGATGCGCGCAGAACGCGGCATGGGGCGCGCGCAGCCCGGGGCAGAGCAGCAGCACCCGGGCGGTCGCGCGGTGCATCGCCGCCAGATGCGCAAGGTCGGCGGCCAAGGGGTCGGCAGGCGCGGCATCAGGCTCTGCCAGCGCCGCGAGGGCGGCCAGCCACAGATAGGCGGCGCGGTTCAGCTCCACCGTCGGGAACGCCTCCATCACCGGCGGCATGCGCAGGCTGCTCCCATCAAAGCGGGCAACATGCTCGAGCACCCGCGCCTCGGCCAGATGGGCGCCAAGCCCGCGGCGGTGGCGCGAGGCGGTGGCGGGGCTGGCCGCAACCTCGACCCCCGGCGCACCGCCAAGCGCGCGGAACAGCAGGGTGACGCTGGGGCGCAGGGCCTCCAGCGTCACCGCGCTGCCCTCATGCCCCGTCACCGGGGCCAGTCGCAGGGCGAGCCCGTGCCAGAGGTTGCCGACGGTTTCCTCGGGCTCCATCAGGTCCATCGGGTGCAGGGCCATGGCGCTAGCCGTAGACGCTGGCGATAAGGTCGCGCAGCGCCTGCGCCACGTCGGGCTCATCGGTCAGCGGCTCCACCACGGCGGCCTGCAAGGCACGCTCCAGCGGCATCCCCGCGGCGATCAGGCTGGCGGCATAGATCAGCAGGCGGGTGGAGACGCCCTCCTCCAGATCCATCCCCGACAGCGCGCGGATCATCCCCGCCAGCCGCACCAGCGGGGCAACCCGCGCGGCATCCAGCCCGCTTTCGCGCGCCACCACCGCCACCTCGGTCGCCGGATCGGGAAAGCCGAAGGTGATCGACAGGAACCGTTGCCGGGTCGAGGGTTTCAGGCGTTTGAGAATGTTCTGGTAGCCGGGGTTGTAGCTGGCCACCAGCATGAAGCCCGGCGGGGCCACCAGCTCTTCGCCGGTGCGGTCGATCATCAGGGTGCGGCGGTTGTCGGTCAGCGGGTGCAGCACCACCGTCACGTCCTTGCGCGCCTCGATCACCTCGTCAAGGTAGCAGATCGCCCCTTCCCGCACGGCGCGGGTCAGCGGGCCATCCACCCATTCAGTCTCGCCGCCGCGCAGCAGGTAGCGGCCGATCAGGTCGGCGGCGGACAGATCGTCATGGCAGGCGACGGTGTAGAGCGGGCGGCCAAGCCGCGCCGCCATATGCTCCACGAACCGCGTCTTGCCGCAGCCGGTCGGCCCCTTCAGAAGAAGGGGAAGACCTTTGGCATGGGCCGCCTCGAACAGTGCGCATTCCTGCGCAACGGGGCGGTAATAGGGCGCCGTGCGGTCGGCGCGGTCCGGGGCGAGCGCGTTCATGCGGTCTCTCCCTCGGCCTTGGGCATGGTGTTGGGGGTGATGATCTCACGCCGCACCACGACCTGGCTGTAGATGAACAGGACAGCCCCCAGCGCCACGCAGACGCCAGCGCCAAGGCGCATCATGTAGAACAGGGCCAACTGGTCCTGCACATCCATGTAATAGTCGCCGACGATGCGCTGCATATGGGTCTGGATCGTGCCGGCGAAGGTCAGCACGAAGGTCATGAACGCCATGCCCCCGGTCATCAGCCAGAACGACACCATGTTCAGCACCTGATTGTAGGGGGCGCGGCCGCGCAGCAGCGGCATCGCATAGGTGATGATCGCAAGGTTCATCGCCACATAGGCGCCATAGAAGGCAAGGTGCCCGTGCGCGGCGGTGATCTGGGTGCCGTGGGTGTAAAAGTTGACGCCGTGGAAGGTGTGCAGGAAGCCCCAGACGCCCGCCCCGAAGAACGCCACCGTCGCCGAGCCAAGCGCCCAGAGCAGCGCCGCCTTGTTGGGATGGTTGCGGCGGCCCTTCCAGACCATGATGAAGGCGAAGGACATCATCGCGAAGAACGGCACCACCTCGAAGGCCGAGAAGATGGATCCCGTCCACTGCCAGTAGGCGGGCAGGCCGATCCAGTAGAAATGGTGGCCGGTGCCAAGGATGCCGGAGAAGAGCGCCGTGGCGACGATGACGTAGAGCCATTTTTCCACCACCTCGCGGTCCACCCCCGTCAGCTTCAGCATCAGGAAGGCCAGGATCGCGGCCATCACCAGCTCCCACGTGCCCTCGACCCAGAGGTGGATGACGAACCACCAGTACATCTTGTCGAGGCTCAGGTTGTCGGGGTTGATGAAGGCGAAGATCCACAGCAGCGACAGCAGCCAAAGGCCGGTCAGCAGCACGCCGGTGATCGCAGTCTTGCGCCCCGCCAGCACGGTCATCGAAATGTTCAGCAAGAAGATCACCGCCGCCACGAGGATGCCGAACTTGACCCAGAGCGGTTGTTCCAGAAACTCGCGCCCGCCATGGATGCCGACGAGGTAGCCGCCGACGGCCCCCAGCGTGCCGACGACGAGGATGATCAGCTGCAGATAGGCCAGCTTGACCGACCAGATCTCACATTCCGCTTCCTCGGGGACAAGGAAATAGGCGGCCCCGAAAAACCCCAGCAGCAGCCAGACGATCAGCGCATTGGTGTGGATCATGCGGATGATGTTGAAGGGCAGCAGTTCCGAGAGGGTATTGGGCCAGACATAGACCCAGCCGGCCAGCAGCCCGCCGAGGACCTGGATGCCGAACAGCCCCATCGCCACGAGGAAATAGGCGTAGGCGACCTTTTGCGATTGGTATTTCATGTGCTCTCTCCTAGCCCGCATCCGTCGGCGGCCAGCCTTGGGTATCGGTCTGATCGGCCCAGCGCAGGAACTCTGCCAGACCGCGCATCTCTTCGGGGGTGATCTCGAAGAACGGCATCTGGCGCCGGCCTTCGATGCCGCTGGGTTGGGCGGCCATCCAGCCATCCATCGTCTCGAAGGCGGCTTCGGGGTCGTCCAGCACGCCCCAGCGGGTCATCACATTGCCAAGCTCGGGCGCGAAATAGGCCCCCTCGCCGTGCAGGGTGTGGCAGTTGATGCAGCTATGCCGCTCCCAGACATGTTTGCCGAGGATCACCTCGGGCGACAGCGGCATCCCGGCAGTGGAGACGTTCACCACGTAGCGGTGGGAATGGATCGTCATGATCACGAACACGACGATGAAGAACAGCGAGCCGCCGTAGAAGATGTTCCTGGCCCGTGACTTCGTGAGGATCTCTGACATGGCGTCGTCCTGGCGATTGTTGCGGATCGGGCCGGTCTAACCCGACGCGCTCTGCGCGACGTTGTGCCAGCGCAACGACCCGGCGCCTTGGTGCGGCGAGGGTGCAGCGCGTTTGACCCGCCCAAGGCGAAGGCTCAGGATCGACGATCCCGACCTGCGGCTGCGACGGCTATTGGAGTCATGTCGATGACTGGACGGGCGGTGAAGTCACCGCGCCGCAGCCGCGAAAGCCGATCTTTCCATCCGGGGCACGAGCCATATGGGCCGCACCGGCGACAGGTGGCACTGCCGCGAACGGGCCATGCGGGTACCTTTGACCGCGGGAAGCATCGCGAGCGAGGACAAGCCAGCAGCCAAGGTCCTTGCCACCCTGAGCCTCGCGCCAATGCGGACCTGGGGCGGCAGTATGGGCGGACGCCCGCGAGGGGCGCGTCAGTCGGCGGGGAGCGCTTTGGCCTCTGTTTCCATCTGCCAGCTGAGGCCAAGAAAGCCTTCCCGGTGGGCAAAGGTCACCAGATGGCTGTCGATCGCAAAGCGGGTCTGGATCACGCTCTTGGGATCCTCGGCGGTGATGCGGACATGCAGCGCATCCGCATCTGCGCGCATCTCTGCCACACCGGACATCAGCGCGCTGCGGCCGGTGGTCTCGTCATGTTCGACCTCGACCTTGTGGGCGAAATGCTTGCAAAGCTGCTGCAGGTATTTCGAGGCATGGGCGGTCGGGTAGCGGGCAGTGGTCACATACATCGGCTATTCCTGACTGTTTCTACCGGAATAGTGTCTGGACCCCATTGCCGCAAGCGGATATTGATCTTCCGCCAGCATGAAGCCAGTCCCAGCCACATGCGCAAACCCTTGCAAAGGTGCGCCATGAACAGATTTTCCCTGGCCGGGCTTGTCGCCGCGGCGCTGCTGTCCTGCCTGCCCGCATCGGCCCAGACCGTCAACGTGGACACCGCGCGCGGCGCTGTGGACGTTGCCGCGCAGCCCGACACGGTGGCCGTCTTCGACATCGCCGCCCTTGACACGATCCACGCGCTTGGAATCACGCCTGCCGGCGTGCCGGACAAGCTCTATGTCCCCTATCTCTCGGACCTCGCCGGGGCCGCCGCCGCCGCCGGCACCCTGTTCGAGCCGGATCTGGAGGCGCTGGCCGCGCTTGGCCCGGAGCTGATCATTCTGGGCGGGCGGTCCTCCACCCAGGTCGAGTCGGTCTCGGGCCTTGCCCCGACCATCGACATGACCATCGGGATGGATCTGGTGGCCGACGCGCGCGCCCGGATCGGGGCTTACGGTGCCATCTTCGGGGCGGAGGACAAGGCGGGTGAGCTGCTGGCCACGCTGGATGCCAAACTTGCCGAAACGGCGGAGGCCGCCGCGGGCAAGGGCACCGCGCTGATCGTGATGGCGAACGGGCCGAAGGTGTCGGCCTATGGCGAGGGCTCGCGCTTTGGCTGGATCCACAGCGCGCTGGACCTGCCCGAGGCGCATGAGAACCTCGACCCCGAGACCCATGGCGATGCGATCTCGTTCGAGTTCATCGCCGAGGTGAACCCCGACTGGCTGATCGTGATCGACCGCGGGGCGGCCATCGGCGAGGCGGGCGGCGCGAGTGCCACGCTGGACAATGCGCTGGTGCAGGGCACCACCGCCGCGCAGAAGGGGCAGATCGTCTACCTCGACCCGGCGCCGATCTACATTGCCGGGGGCGGCTACACCTCGATGATGCAGACGCTGGACGAGCTGCTCGCAGCCTTCGCCGGCTGAGCGCGCCCGGTGCGGCTGGCCCTGATCCTTGGCGCGGCCTTGCTGCCGCTGTCGCTTGCCAGCGTCATGATCGGCGCGGCGAGCGTGGATTGGGCGCACATCGCCAGCGATCCGCAGGCCTTCCTGATCGTGACCGTCTCGCGCGTGCCGCGGACGGTGGCGGTGATCCTGACCGGGGCGGCGCTGGCCGTGGCCGGCGTGGTGATGCAACAGATCGTGCGCAACCGCTTTGTCGAGCCGGGCACGGTGGGCACCGCCGAGGGCGCGGCGCTGGGGTTGCTCGCGGTGACGGTGCTGGCCCCCGCCGCGCCGATCTGGGCCAAGATGCTGGTCGCCAGCCTTGGCGCGCTGGCGGCGACGGCGATCTTCCTGGCGCTGATCCGCCGCCTGCCCCCGCGCGAGGTGCTGCTGGTGCCGCTGGTCGGGCTGGTGCTGGCAGGGGTGCTGCAGGCCGGCGTCACCTTCATCGGCTGGCAGACCGACCTTTTGCAATATGTCGGCATCTGGCTGATGACCGGCGAGTTTTCGGGCGTGATCGCCGGGCGGTATGAGCTGCTGTGGATCGCCGCGGCCGCCGCCGCGCTGGCCTGGTTCGCCGCCGACCAGTTCGCAATTCTGGGGCTGGGGGAAGAGGCCGCGACCGGGCTGGGGCTGAACCACAGGGCGGTGATGCGGCTTGGCCTTCTGGTCGTGTCGGTGGTCACGGCGATGGTGGTGGTGTCGGTGGGGATGGTGCCCTTCGTCGGGCTGGTGGTGCCGAACATCGTGGCGCGCGTCATGGGCGACAACCTGCGCGCCTCGCTTCCCGTGGTCGCCACCGGCGGCGCCGCGCTGGTGCTGGCTTGCGATCTGCTGGCGCGGCTGGTGCGCTATCCCTACGAGGTGCCGGTGGGCACGGTTCTGGGCATCCTCGGCTCGGTGCTGTTCCTGTGGCTGCTGCACCGGGCGCCCGCCCGTGGATAGGCGGGTCGCTGCCCTCGCGCTGGTGCTGCTGGCGGCCTCGGCGGCCTATCTGCTGTGGGGCATCGGCGGCAACTGGCGCTTCGTGCTTGGCCTTCGGGCCGGCAAGCTGGCGGGGATGCTGGTGGTGGGCGCGTCCATCGGCGTGGCGACGATCCTGTTCCAGACCGTCAGCCAGAACCGCATCCTGACCCCCGCAATCATGGGATTCGACGCGCTTTACGTGCTGCTGCAGACCGCGCTGGTCGCCGCTTTGGGTGTCACCGGCTTCGCCATGCTGCCGGTGGGTACCAAGTTCGCGGCCGAGGTCGCGGTGATGGCGCTGGCGGCGATGGCGCTGTTCGGCCTGCTTCTGGGCCGCGGGGCGCAGGACGTTGCGCGGATGATCCTGACCGGGGTGATCCTTGGCATCCTCTTCCGCTCGCTGGCCGGCTTCCTCGCGCGGGTGATGGACCCCAATGCCTTTGCCATCGTGCAGGCGGAAAGCTTCGCCAGCTTCTCGCGTATCGACGGCGCGCTGCTGCCCTGGGCCGCCGGGGCTGCGGCTCTGGCGGTCCTGGCTGCCTTCCGGCTCTCCTCCCGCCTCGACGTCATGGCCCTTGGCCGCCCGGTCGCGGTGTCGCTGGGGCTGCGATATGAGGCGATGACCTTCGCCACGCTGGCGCTGGTGGCGGTGCTGGTCTCCGTGTCTACCGCGCTGGTCGGGCCGGTCACCTTCTTTGGGCTGATCGTCTCGGGCCTCGCGCATTCCCTGATCGCCAGCGCCCGCCACGCCCTGCTGCTGCCCGCCGCGGCACTGATCGGCGGGGCGATCCTCGTCATCGGCCAGCTGGTGTTCGAGCGCGTCTTGGGCCTGCAATCGGCGCTGAGCGTGGTGGTGGAGTTCGTGGGCGGGCTGTTCTTCCTCTGGCTTTTGCTGAAAGGCCGCATCCGATGATCCGTATCGACAATGTCAGCCACCGCATCGGCACCGCGCCGATCCTGCAGGGCATCGACCTGACCCTGCTGCCGAACAGCGTCACCGCACTGATCGGCCCGAACGGCGCGGGCAAATCCACCCTGCTCAACCTGATCGGCCGGCTGATCCCGCTGCAAGAGGGGCGCATCTCTGTGGACGGGCATGACGTGACGACCACCCCCTCGCGGCAGCTGGCGAAGGTGATGGCGATCCTTGGCCAGACCCACCATGCCGGCAGCCGGCTCCGGGTGCGCGAGCTGGTGGCCTTCGGCCGCTGGCCCCATCACCTCGGCCGCCCGCGCCCCGAGGATCAGGCCGCGGTAGAGGCCGCGCTGGTGCAGTTCGACCTTGCCGGGCTGGCGGAGCGGTTTCTGGATGAGGTGTCGGGCGGCCAGCGCCAGCGCGCCTTCCTCGCCATGTGCATCGCGCAAGATACCGACTGGCTGCTGCTGGACGAGCCGCTCAACAACCTCGACATGGCCCATGCCCGCGCGCTGATGGCGCGGCTGCATGGGCTGCGCAGTGCGGGGCGCGGAATTGTCGTCGTGGTGCATGAGGTGAACTATGCCGCCGCCTGGGCCGACCATGTCGTCGCGCTGAAGGGCGGGCGCGTGGTGGCGGAAGGCACGCCGCATCAGGTGCTGACGCCCGAGGTGCTTGGCCAGCTTTACGACATGGAGATCCGGGTGACGGAGCTGGACGGCCGGCCGCTGATCCTGCATCACGTCTGACGGGTTTTCATCCAGGCCGGAAACTGGCAAGTCCAAGGCACTGCCATCAAGGGACAAGCCGACGTGCCAGCCGCCCCAGACATACCCGAGCCGGTCCGGTTCGACGACGCCGACCCCGCCACCGCCTATAACCGGGTCTGGTTCAACCTGCTGCGCATCCAGCGCAGCATGGCGCCGCGGATCAGCCGCGCGCTGAAGGGCGCGGGCATCGAAGACCCGGTCTGGTATGAAATTCTGCTGGAGGTGGAGAAAGCCGGCGCCGAAGGCATCCGCATGGCAGAGCTGGAAAGTCGCCTGTTCGTGGCGCAATACGCCCTGTCGCGCCACGTGGCGCGGATCGAGGCCGCAGGCTTCGTGCGCCGCGACGGGCAGGAGGAGGGGCGGCGCGGGCGCACGCTGTTCATCACGGGAAAGGGTCTCGGCCTGCATGACAGCATCTGGCCGGCCTATGTCGAGGCGATCCAGTCGGAGCTGCGCCACCGCCTCAGCACGGACGAGGCCTATGCCCTCTGCCGGCTGCTGATCCGGCTCTATCCCTGACGCGGCAAGCGCCGCCGGGCGCGAACCCGGCGGCTCTGGCCCCTCACCCGATCAGAACCGCGCGACGGCCGACAGCGTGATGGTGCGGCCCGGCTCGCTGAGCGGCTCCACGTCGAGATAGTCGGCGCCATAGGTCGCACGGTCGGCGTAATCGACGTCGAAGAGGTTGTTCACCTCGGCGCGCAGCGTCAGCCGGTCCAGCTGCGGCGGGATGTATTCCACGAACAGGCTGACCACCTCATACCCGTCCAGCGGCAGGTCCGAGACCTTTTCGGTGTCGTCATAGTCCATAGCCAGATCGAGGCTGCCGCCGAAGGTCAGGTCGGTGCCCGCCAGCGTATGCTGGGCCTGCAGCGCAAGCACCTGTCCGATGGGCGTTCCGAAATCGAGCGCGTCATAGCTGCCCGCCGCGCCGCCGTTCACGGTGACCTCGCTGTTCGAATAGGTCAGCCGCGCAAAGCCGCCGGTCCAGCCATAGCCGACGCCGAGGTTGAAACCCTCGCTCTTGAAGTCGAAATTGTCGGTTGTGGATCGGGCATTGTCGATCTCGGTCACGAAGATCTCGCCGCCGATGGTCAGGTCGCCCCGCGTCCAGTCAAGTCCGGCGGTGACGTTCTGGGCGCGCGCAGGTTTCAGCCCGTCATAGTCCCAGCTGGGCAGGAAGGTGTAGTTGTCCTCGATCCCGATGCCGCCGAAGACGCTGGAATAGCCGGCCCGCACCTCCAGTTCGTCGGTCAGGTCATAGGCCAACGACAGGTTGCCCGACATGCCCGACACGTCATCACGGTAACCGCCGATCCCGTCGAACTCCTGCCAGTCCGCGCGCGCGCCGAAGGACAGCTTCCAGCGGTCGGTCGGCTCCAGCCGCGCCTGTGCAAACAGGCCGATGTTCTGGGCGCCTTCCTCATAGCGCTCGCCCGGGCCCTCATAGCGGCCGATGCGGTCGTAAAAGTCGATCCCGGCCACGATGGTGTCGACGCCTGACAGATTGAAGGTGTTCTGGACGGTTCCCGACCAGGCAGATGAGGTGCCCTCGCTCTCATAGGGATGCGGCACGTCGATCAGGCTTTCGGAGTAGCCAAGCACGACCTTGGGATCCCAGATCCCGTCTGCAAGGGTATTCTCGTAGCTGAACGAATAGCTGGAGCGCCCGGTGTCATAGCGGCGCAGGATCTGGTCCGGCCGCGGCGGATTGAGCCCGCCGAAGTTCGCACGCCACGGGCGCAGGGCATCGTCATCCAGCCGCTGTGCCGAGAACTCGAAGCGGTGGCCCTCGGCCGCCTCATAGGCCAGCTTCAGCAGGTAGCTTTGCAGATCGGCGGCCGATCCGAGGATGTCATCGCCGCCCCCCGTGGTGTAATCCTCGCCGGTGGCGGACTTGATGTAGCCCAGCCACTCGAACCCGCCCTGAATCCCGGCGATGGTCAGGGCGCGGGTGAAGGTCTCGCCATTATCCGCATAGCCAAGCCGGACGTTGCCGCCAAAGCTGCGACCATCCTCAAGGATGTCGGCCGCATCGACGGTTTCCATCACCACTGCGCCGGCCAGCGCGTTCGGGCCGGTATCGGCAGCGGCGACGCCCGCATCGGCGCGCACCGCCTTCAGCAGGCCCGGGTCGATGGCGTTGGCGCTGACATGGTGGAAGGCGCGGTTGTTCTGCAGCACGCCGTCGACGGTGACGGCAAGGTTCAGCATGTCGACGCCGTTGACATAGATTTTCTGCGCGATGGGGATCCCGCCCCCGACCGACACCGAGGCGACGCCCGCGAAGAGGTCCTTCAGATCGCCGATCCGCGCCCGCTCCAGTTCGGCGTCCGACACATAGACCGCCGTGGCCCGGTCGGCGGCAAAGGCCTGCTCGTCGCGCGCCTCGACCACGATGGGGTCCAGCTGGAAGGCGGTACCCTCTTGCGCGTGGGCGCCGAAGGCGGCGCCCGTCAGGGCCGCGCTGGACATCAGCAGGGAAAGGATTCTGTTTCGCCGTTGGGATTGCACCGGTTGTCTCCTTTGAAGATGAGACCCGACCGGCTGTGGAGCGCACCATGGCTGCGAGTTCTGGAATTTCCTCCGACTACGCGGGGTCGCGCGTTACATGCAAGTGCATATTGCGAGCTTTGGCTAATCTTGATTGAAATAGTCAGATCTGTGCCACAGGAGGACCAGCTCGCTCCTGGGAATGGCCTCCAGGCTGTGAGGGCCGAGCCGCCCTCTCCCGCACCATGCCAAGAAAGGCCGTGAACCCGGCCGAGGGGTTGCGCCGGCCGGGATAATAGAGGCTGAAGCCCGGCCTTGGCGGCGTCCAGTCTTCCAGCAGTCGGATCAGGCGGCCGGCGGCGATATCGTCGGCGACGTCCTGCTCGATGAAGAAGCCGATGCCGACGCCGTCCAGCACCGCCGCGCGGGCGAGGACGGCCTCGTCCAGCGTCAGGCGGCCCTTGGGGTCGAACTGGACAGGCTCGCCGTCCCGCTCGAACTGCCAGCGCAGCAGCGCGCCGTTCGGCAGGCGGCCCCGGATGCACTCCTGCACGGGAAGCTCGGCCGGGGTCAGCGGCCTTGGATGCGCCGCAAGCCATGCGGGCGCGGCGACGACAGCGAAGCGCTGCGGCTTGCCCAGGGACAGCGCGATCATGTCGCGCGGCACCAGATCGGCGGGGCGGATGCCCAGATCGAAGCCCTCGGCCACGATATCGACCAGCCGCCCTTCGGTCACCAGATCGACCTGCATCTCGGGATGACGGCGCAGGAACTCCAGCACCAGCGGCGCAATCTCGCGGCCCGCCTGCACCGAGGCGTTGATGCGCAAGAGGCCCGAAGGCGTCTCGCGCTGCGAGCGGGCGCTGTCCATGGCGGCGCGGATCTCGGCCAGCGCCGGGGCGACGCGCTGGACGAAGTCGCGCCCGGCATCCGTCAGCGAGACGCTGCGGGTGGTCCGGTTGAAGAGCCGCACGCCGAGGGAAGCCTCGAGCCGGGCGACGCTATGCGAGAGCGCGGTGGTGGACATGCTCAGGTCGAGCGCCGCCGCGCGGAACGACCCGCGGCGCGCGACGGCCAGAACCGCCTCCAGCCCTTTCAGTGCGGCCTCTTGCATTGTCCTGATCCTGTCATCTTCAGATGCCGGATTATCCCGATTATCGGTGCGGCGGTCGACCCCTATCTTCCTGGCATCAGCAGAAGGAACATCCCATGCAGCTTCCCGCCCCGATCCGGACCTATTTCACCGCCAGGGCCCCGCAGGAGGGCGAGGCGTTTGCCGCCGCCTTCGCCGCAGAGGCCATCGTCCATGACGAAGGCCAGGTCCACCGCGGCCCCGAGGAGATCCGGGCCTGGTGGCTTGCCGCCAAGGCCAAGTATCGCCACAGCGCCGAGCCGCTGGATGTGGCGAACGTCGCCGACAAAACCGTGGTCCGCGCGCGCGTCAGCGGGGACTTCCCCGGCAGCCCCGTTATCATGACCTTCACCTTCGGCCTTGCCGGGGACCGGATCACCGATCTGGAGATCGGCTGATGCCAGGGTTCCTCACATTGCAGGGCAAGCGCGCCTTGATCACCGGCGGCACGCAAGGCGCCGGCGCCGCGACCGTGGCCCTGTTCCGCGACCTTGGGGCGCAGGTGCTGACCACCGCGCGCAGGCGCCCCGAAGACATGGATGAAGCCATGTTCATCGCCGCCGACCTGACCACCCATCAGGGCTGCGAGACCGTGGCAGAGGCGGTGCGGAGCCGGCTTGTCGGCGTGGACATCATCGTCCACATGCTCGGCGGCTCTACCGCGCCAAGCGGCGGTTTCGCGGCCCTGGGCGAGGCGGAATGGCAGGCGGAGCTGAACCTCAACCTGCTGCCTGCGGTGCGACTAGACCGGGCGCTTGTGCCGGGGATGGCCCTGCAAGGATCGGGCGCGGTGATCCATGTCACCTCGATCCAGCGCCTGCTACCTCTGCCCGAGGCGACCATGGGCTATGCCGCCGCCAAGGCCGCGCTGTCGGTCTACAGCAAGGCCCTGTCCAAGGAGGTCTCGCCCAAGGGGGTGCGGGTGGTGCGGGTGGCGCCGGGCTGGATCGAGACCGAAGCCTCGCTCCGCCTGGCCGAACGGCTGGCGCAGGAGGCGGGCACCGATGTCGAGGGCGGCAAGCAGATGATCATGGACGCCCTCGGCGGAATCCCGATCGGCCGGCCTTCGAAACCGGCCGAGATCGCAAGCCTGATCGCCTTCCTCGCCTCGGACCGCGCCGCGAGCATTACCGGCACGGAATATGTGATCGACGGAGGGACGGTGCCAACAGCCTGATTCAGCGAGATCGGGGCGATCGGCACGTTGCGCGCGCCGGGCCGCCCGGGGAAGGCATCTGTGGACGCGCCTTGGGAAACCGGGCCGCCAAGCAACAGTTCACGGCTTCTTGCCGAGGATGATCATGCCAAGGATGTCATCCTCGGTCACATCAGTCACACGCTCGGTGCCGACCAGCTTGCCGTTCTTCATGACGGATACCCGGTCGCACAGATCCATCACGTCATGGATGTCGTGCGAGATCAGGAAGATGCCCAGGTTCTGCCGCTTCAGTTCAGCGATCAGCTCGCCCACCATGCGCGTCTCATGCGGGCCAAGGGCCGCCGTCGGCTCATCCATGATGAGGATCCGCGCGTTGAAATAGACCGCGCGGGCGATGGCGACCGACTGGCGCTGGCCGCCGGACAGGGCGGAGACGGGCACGTTGAACTTGTGGAAGTTCGGGTTCAGCCGCGCCATGATGCGGCGTGTCTCGGCCTCCATCCGGTCGTCATCGACAAAGCCTGCGGCGGTCACCAGCTCTCGTCCCAGAAACAGGTTCGAGGCGGCGTCGAGGTTATCGGCCAGCGCCAGCGTCTGATAGATCGTCTCGATATTCTGGGCCCGGGCGTCGCGGGGGTTGGTGATGGTGACCGGCTGCCCGTCGATCAGGATCTGCCCGCTATCCATGCGGTAGGCACCGGACAGGCACTTGACCAGCGTCGATTTCCCCGCACCGTTATGGCCCAGAAGCCCCACCACCTCGCCGGGATACAGATCGAGGCTGACATGGTCGATGGCCTTGACGCCCCCGAAGGACAGCGCGATGTCGCGCATCTCGACCAAGGGTGTCATTTCAGCGCCCCGCTGCGTTTGCGATAGAGGATGTCGATGAACACCGCCAGAACCAGCACCGAGCCGACGACGATGTTCTGGAACGGGCTTTCGACGCCCACCATCGCCATGCCCGATTGCAGCGACTGCATGATCAACGCACCAAGGATCGCGCCATAGATCGTGCCCACCCCGCCTGACAGCGCGGTGCCGCCGATCACCGCCGCCGCGATCACCCGCAGCTCATCCAGCGTGCCGATGTCATTGGCGTGGTTCGCCGCGCGGGCCGAGGCCACCACGGCCGACAGCGCGCAGAGGGCCCCCATCAGCGCGAAGATCTTGACCGTCAGCAGCTTGGTGTTGATGCCTGACAGCGCCGCCGCCTCGGGGTTGCCGCCGGTGGCAAAGACATAGCGGCCAAAGCGCGTGCGCCGCGCCACCACCGTCATCGCCACCGCAATGGCGATCAGCACGAGGACCGAGATCGGCAGCCCGTAGCCTTCGGTATACCCCTCGGGCAGGGTCTCGCCGCGGGCGGCAAAGATCCGCTCCAGCCGCGCCACGGGAACCTGATAGGCGTTGAGGATCGCCACGAAGCCCAGGATCAGCCCCGCGACGATGGCCATCATCACGCCCTCGGCCCAGAGCGGTTTGACCGCAAAGCCGTGGCCCGCCTTCTTCTGCCGCGCCGTTGCCATGAACCACAGCGACACCGCCACCGCGAGCGCGCCCACCACCCAGGATGCCGTCACCCCGATGGTGCCGTTGATCCCGCCGAACAGCTGGAAATTCGGGTCCAGCGGCCCCAGCGTCTGCCCCGAGGTCAGGTACCACGCGACATTTCGCCAGACCAGAAGCCCGCCAAGCGTCACGATGAAGGACGGGATGGTCAGGTATCCGATCAGCCACCCGTTGAACGCCCCCACCGCAGTACCGACGACCAGCCCCGCGACAATTGCCAGCGGGGCCGTCGCGGGATGACCGATGCCAAGCCCCAGCAGCTGCGGCATCACCCAGACCTGCACCAGCGCCATCACCGCTGAGCAGACCGCCAGCAGCGATCCGACCGACAGGTCAATGTGCCGGGTGACGATCACGAACACCATGCCCGTCGCCATGATCGCGACCGAGGCGGTCTGGATCGTCAGCGTGAAGATGTTGCGCGGCGTCAGGAACCGCTGCCCCGTCATCAAGTGGAAGACGAGGCAGATCGCCACGAAAGCGCCGATCATGCCCAGCAGCCTTGTGTCCAGCTGCAGGGTGCCTGTGAGCGACTTTCTCGTGGTGCCGCCGGTTGCGGTATCGGTCATCCCTTGCGCCTTCAGTTGCAGGGCGCCGGACCGCCCGTCACGCCCTGGCAGAGCGCCTCTTGCGTGATCCAGCCAGCATCGACGACCGCCGAGAGGTTGTCTTGCGTGATCGGAACCGGCGCCAGGAACTTCGAGCGTAGGACCGTGCCGGCGGGCGAGGTCCACTCAACCTGCCCCTCGACCTGCGCCTCGGCGTCAGCCGCCAGCGCGAGGGCGATCTCGGCAGCCTCGCGGCCCAGATCGCGCGAGTCCTTCCAGACCGACACCGTCTGCGTGCCCGCCGCGATGCGGTTCAGCGCCGCGTGGTCGGCATCCTGCCCCGACACCGGAATGCCCTGCATTCCCTGTGCCGTCAGCGCGGCGACGGCGCCGCCTGCCGTGCCGTCATTCGAGGCGACGACCGCGTCCACCCCGTTGTCGCTGGCGGTCAGGAACTGTTCCATGTTGCGCTGCGCGTTTGCGGGCAGCCAGCTGTCGGTATAAGCCTCGCCCACGATGGTGATGCTGCCCGCGTCGATGGCCGCCTGCAGCACTTCTTGCTGGCCGGCGCGCAGGAAATCCGCGTTGGGATCGGTGCTGCTGCCCTTGATCATCACGTAATTGCCCTCGGGCACGCGCTTGAAGACTTCGGCGGCCTGCATCCGGCCGACTTCCATATTGTCGAAGGTCAGGTAGAAGGCGCGCGCATCGTCGATCAGGCGGTCATAGGCGACGACGGGGATGCCCTCGTCGGTGGCGGCCTGAACCGCCGGGCCGATGGCGGCGCTGTCCTGCGCCAGGATGATCAGCGCATCGACACCCTGCGAGATCAGCGCCTCGACATCGGAGAGCTGCTTGGAGGAGGAGGATTGCGCATCGGCCGAGACATAGGTGGCTCCGGCCGCTTCAAGCGCCCCGCGGATCGCGGCCTCGTCGGTTTTCCAGCGTTCCTCCTGGAAGTTCGACCAGCTGACGCCGACAGTCTGGGCGAAGGCGGTTGAGGACAGGGCCGTGGTCGCGGCCACGGCAAGCAGGATCGTAGAGCGCATGAAAATTCCTCCCCAGGACAGGCCGACGACTCCCTTCGCCGACATCAAAAGAATGTCCCGCATTAGTTCAGCTGTCAAAAATAAAATCTGGCTACCGGGGCAGATTTCCCCCCATGATACAGCAAATGCGCTGCTTCGCCTTTTTGTGAACCATATTTTGTTCAGACACTAAAGTAATGAGAGTGATGTCACCCGACCTTCAACCAGCCTTGGGCTGCGGCCCGATCATCCCCCGGTTCGAGGGCCAGCGCCCCTTGCGCCAGCAGGTGTTCGAGCGCATCCGCGCCGCCGGGCGCATTCCCCGCGCCGAGCTTGCGCGAGAGCTTGACATCAGCCCGGCCTCGGTCACCGCCCTGACGGCGGACCTGATCAGCGCGGGAATGATCGAGGAAACCACCCGCGAGGCCGATGGCGCACAGGGACGCGCACGGGGGCGCCCCCGCGTGGCGCTGGCCGTGCGGCCGGACGCACATCTGGTCGTGGGGATCAAGCTGTCGGTTCACAAGCATACGGCCGTCCTGGTCGATTTTGCCGGTCGCCTGATCGCCGCGGAAACCCTGCCCCGCACCCCCGGCGCGATGGCGCCCGGCGCGCTGCTGGACGCCACGGCACGGCTGCTGGAGCGGGTCTGCGCCAAGGCCTGCGTCAGGCCCGCCGATCTCTCGGCCGTGGGCCTCGGCGTTCCGGGCTTCGTCGATGCCGAGACCGGCACCGTGTACTGGAGCCCGGTGCTGGACCGTCGCAACATCGCCCTCGCGCAAGAGGCCGAACGCAGGCTGGGCCTGCCGGTCCATGTGGACAACGATGCCAATCTGGTGACCATGGCCGAGCTGTGGTTCGGCGCGGGCCGCGCGCTGTCGCACTTTGCCGTGGTGACCATCGAGCATGGCGTGGGCATGGGCTATGTCCTCAACCACCGCATCCACCGGGGCTTTCGCGGCGTGGCGATGGAGCTTGGCCACACCAAGGTGCAGCTGGACGGGGCCCTGTGCCGCTGCGGCCAGCGCGGTTGCCTCGAGGCCTATGTCGCCGATTACGCTTTGGCCCGCGAGGCGTCGGCGGCGCTCGACTGGACCCACCATGACATGCGTTCGATCAGTGTGATGCTGGAGAGCCTGCACGACCAGGCCGAGGCGGGCAACACGGCGGCGCGGTCGATCTTCCTGCGCGCGGGTCGCTATCTCGCGCTTGGATTGGCCAATGTCGTCAACCTGTTCGACCCGGAGCTTATCATCCTTTCGGGCGAAAGGATGCGCTATGAGTATCTCTATGCCAACGAGACCTTGGCCGAGATGCCGGATTTCTGCGTTGCTACCGGCCGCCCGGCCCCCAAGGTGCAGATACAGGCCTGGGGCGATCTGCTGTGGGCCCACGGCGCTGCAGCCTTGGCACTTTCGGCCATCAGCGAGACGCTGATGAGCCCGAAGGCCGCATGACAGCGCCCTGCCCCGGGGCCGCCTTCAGCGCCGCGAATAGCCCAAGGCGACCGAAATTGCCTCGGCGGCTTCCATCACCTGCGGCGCGATCAGCTTCAACTGCTTGCGCTTGAGCCGTGAATCGGGGCCCGAGATGCCGATGGCCCCCACCAGCTCGCCCGAACGCCCTAGAATGGCGCAGGCACAAGCGGCAATGCCCTCGCGCCATTCACCATGCAGCACCAGCGCATGGCCCTGCGCGCGGGCCTGCGCGACGTCCTCGCGCAGCTCTGCCAGCGTGGTACGGGTGGTTTCGGTGTAGGAGCGCAGATGCGGGGTGAAGCGGTCCAGATAGTCGTCGGGCATATGGGACAGCATCGCCTTGCCGGTGGCGACGGTGAAGGCCGGCGCCCGAGAGCCGACGCTGGTATTGGCGCGGATGTGATGCGCGCTCTCGATCTTGTCGAGATAGATCACGTCGATGTCTTCCAGCACCGAAAGGTGGACCGTCTCGCCGGTCTGCTCGGCCAGCCGGGTCATCGCCGGGCGCGCAATCTTGATCAGGTCCATGCGGCGGATGACGTGGCTACCCAGTTCCCAGATCTTGGTCGTTAGCTCATAGGTGCTGTTCGCCGGGACCTGCCGCACATAGCCATGGGCCTGCAGGGTCTGCAGCAGGCGGTGAACGTTGCTCTTGGTCATCTCCAGCTCTGCCGCCAGATCGCTGACCCCGCGCGGCAGATCACTGAGGGCGAGGGTTTCCACAAGGCGCAGTCCCTTGACGAAGGCTTTGTCCATAGATGTCCCGATACTCACGCGGCGCGCCCGCAGCGCTCTGGCCGCCGACTATAGCGCAAAATGCGGTGGCCGCGACAGCAGCGTCGCGGCCACCCATGTGACTTATTGTGCCAGCAGCGCGTTCAGCTGTTCCTGGCCATGCTCTTCATTGGTGGTCGTGCCGCCTTCCGACATCGCCCCCCAGTAGTCCGGGCTCCACTCGATGGCGCGAGAGACGTTCGCGGGGTTGTTGGCCCAGTATGTGCTGACCGCGGGGTCCGCCGCCTCGAACACCACCGAGGACGGCAGCGCCACCGGGAAGTTGGAGGTCAGCTCGGCCGCACGCTCGGGTTCCAGTCGCCAGGACAGCAGCTTCATGGCGTTTTCGTAGTTCGGCGCGTCCTTGGGGATCGAGAAGAAGTCGTAGTAGATGAAGCCCTGGTTCCACTCCACCTCGATCGGGGCGCCGTCGAGCGCCAGTTTCGAGGTCGACCCGGTATAGGCCATGCACATGTCGGCCTCGCCATCCAGCAGCAGCTGCGGCGGCTGCGCCGAGGTGGTCCACCATTTCGAAACATGCGGCTTGATCTCGGCGATCTTGGCCAGGGCGCGGTCCATGTCGAGCGGGTAGAGCTGGTCCTTTTCCACGCCGTCGGCCATCAGCGCCGCTTCCATCACGAAGCGCGGCCAGGCCGGCAGGCA
Organism: Frigidibacter albus; assembly: GCF_009908165.1. Classification (GTDB taxonomy): domain Bacteria; phylum Pseudomonadota; class Alphaproteobacteria; order Rhodobacterales; family Rhodobacteraceae; genus Frigidibacter; species Frigidibacter albus. The sequence goes on along the minus strand of NZ_JAAAUC010000001.1, from coordinate 244,921 downwards.
GCGCTGGCCCGGGAAGCCCTCGACATCCCAGAAGTCGGCCCAGCTTTTGGGCGCCTCTTCCTCGGAATAGACATCGGTGTTGTAGACAAGGCCGACACCGATGACCTGCAGCGCGACGCCCTTGGGCCGCTTGAGGTTGTCGGGCATCGCGGCCAGGGTCTTCTGCGCGCCTTCGGACATCATCGAATAGTCGATGTCGGCCAGGCAGCAATCGCCCAGAAGCTTCGTCTCCTGGTCGAAGATGAAGGTCAGGTCCCACTCGGTCTTGCCGGCCTCGACCTGCGCCTTGATCCGCGGGCCCGACCGCGCTTCTTGCACGGTGATGACGTCGATGCCGGTTTCCTCCTCGAAGGTATCGTACATCACCTTGCGCAGCGCCTCGCCATAGCCGCCCCCGGGATCTTGCATGATCACCTCGGTGCTTTGCGCCAGCACCGGACCGGCGCCGAGCGTGGCGGTGACGGCCAGGGCCGACACCATTCCTTTCAGTCGATCAGATCCAAGCATCGCATCTCCTCCTCTGTTTTACTTGGGTTTCAGTCAGTGTGCCGCGCGCGACCGCCCGAAGACGGGCCGCGCGAGGAAGATCCCACCGACCACCAGCACCACCTCCAGCGTCGAGACGACCGCCAGAACCGGGTTGAGCTGATAGTTGATGTCGGCCCAGAGCATCAGCGGCAGCGTCTTCATCCGCGGGCTGGACAGGAACAGCGACAGCACCAGTTCGTCGAACGAGTGCAGGAAGGCAAAGAACACCGCCGCGGCGAGGCCGGGCGCGATGGCGGGCAAGGTGACCGTGCGGAACACCGTCAGCACCGAGGCGCCATGCACCGCCGCGCTTTGCTCCAGCTGCCGGTCCACGGCTTGCAGCGAGGCCGCGACGATCACGATCACGATCGGGATGCCGCCGATGGCGTGGGCGGCGGCGAGGCCAAAATAGGTGCCCACAAGGTTCAGGTGCAGGAACAGGCTGTAGAGCGACAGGCCAAGCACCACCGGCGGCACGATCATCGGGCTGACCAGCAGCAGCATCACCGCCGATTTGTAGCGGATCTCGCTGCGCACGATGCCCACCGCCGCCGTCGCGCCAAGTGCGACCGCCATCACAGAGGACAGCGCCGCGATCCCCAGCGAATTCCAGAACGCCGCCATCCAGTTCGAATCCGAGAAGAACTTCTGGTACCATTGCAGCGACCAGCCGGGGGGCGGGAAGGTCAGGTAGCTGGCCTTGCTGAACGAGATGACGATCACCACGAGGATCGGCAGGATCAGCGTACACAGCACGAACCCTCCCAGGATCCGCACCGCCCATGTACCGGTGCTGGCGGGCAGCCGCCCCAGCAGGCGCAGGATCGGCCAGCCGGCCGCATCGGCCACCACCATCGCGGCGCTGCGCCGGGTCGGTCCCGCGGCGGCGCGCTTCGATGGTGCCGGGGTCTCCGCCACTTCGGTCAGCTTGCCGCCGCCCCAGATGAACTCGAACCCCATCAGCCGGCCGGCGACGCCGACCACGATCAGCGTGATCACCAGCAGCACCACCGCCAGCGCCTGCAGGAAACCCTCGCCGGTGATGGAATCCGCCTGCTGGGTGATGTGCATGGCGAACATCTGGTCGCCCGGACCACCCAGAAGCGTGGGGGTGATGAAGAAGCCAAGCGCGCTGACGAAGACCAGCAGGAACCCGGCACCAATGCCCGGCAGGGTCAGCGGCAGCAGCACCCGCCAGAACACCGCCAGCGGCCCGGCCCCGCTGGCCAGCGCCGCGCGGATCAGGTTCTGGTCCAGCCGCGACAGGCTGGAATAGATCGACAGCACCATCAGCGGCATCAGCACCGCCGTCATGCCCATCAGCACGCTGCCGCGGTTGAACAGCAGCGCCAGCGGCTCGTCATAGATGCCCAGCCAGATGGCGGTCTTGTTGATCGGACCGTTGCGGCCGAGCAGCACCATCCAGGCATAGGTGCGGATCAGGATGGCGATGAAGTAGGGCAGGATCACCGCCGTGGCGATCATCGCCTGCACGCTGCCCCGGCTGCGCTGGATCAGCAGCGCGGTCGGATAGCCGAACAGCGCGCACAGGCAAGCCACCGTCAGCGCGATCTTCATCGTGCGCAGCAGCGATTCCCAATAGAGCGGGACCGAGAACACCCGCGCGATGTGGCTCCACCACGGATCGGCGGCGACGCTGACCCGCGCCAGGTCGATCAGCGGCATCACGTAGATCGCCGCGAGGAACAGCACCGCCGGCACCAGCAGCAGCGCCGGGGATTTCAGCCAGGCGCCGCGGGGCCGTGGCGCGGCAGGGGCAGACAGAGGCGCGGCGGTCATGCCAGCACCCAGCAGTCTTGCGGGCCCCAGCCGACATGGATCTTGCTGCCCGGCGCGGGCAATTCGCGGGCCGCAGTGTCGGGGCAGCGGATCAGCAGCGTCTCGCCGCCCTCCATCGCCGCTTCGATGCGCAGCGTCTCGCCCATGAACAGCGCCGAAGTGACCGTCGCGGGGGCCGTTCCGGGTTGCGGGCCGTCATGCAGCGCCATCCGTTCGGGACGGATCAGCACCGTCACCTTGCCGATCGAGGGCACGTTGCGGCTGCCGGCCTGAAACACATGCCCGGCCTTGCTGCGCAGGGTGGCGGTGTCGCCGCGCCGTTCCAGCACCTCGGCCTCGATCAGATTGCTTTCGCCGACGAAGCCGGCAACGAACCGGCTTTTCGGGTGGCGGTAGATCTCCAGCGGGCGGTCCACCTGGATGATGTGGCCCTTGTCCAGCACGGCGATACGGTCGCTCATGGTCAGCGCCTCGCTCTGGTCATGGGTCACGAACAGGATCGTGCTGCCGATGGTCTGGTGCAACTCGCGCAGCTCGATCTGGATCGACTCGCGCAGCCGCCGGTCCAGCGCCGACAGCGGCTCGTCCATCAGCACGACGCGGGGGCGCATCACGATGGCCCGGGCAATCGCCACCCGCTGCTGCTGGCCGCCCGACATTTCGGACGGCGTCTTGGCTGCGTGTTCGGAAAGCCGCATCATCTCCAGCGTTTCCGCCACGCGCCGGTCCGAGGTGGCCCGGTCGAGCCCGGCCATCCGCATCGGGAACGCGACGTTCTGCGCCACGGTCATGTTGGGAAACAGCGCATAGCTTTGGAACACCATGCCAAACCCGCGCCGATGGGTGGGCACATTCGTGATCGGCTTGCCGTCGATCAGGATGTCGCCGCCGTCGATACGCTGAAAGCCTGCCAGCAGGTTCAGCAGCGTGGTCTTGCCGCTGCCGGACGGGCCCAGAAGCGTGATGAATTCGCCCGGCTCCACATCGAGGCTGATCCGGTCGGCAGCCACGAAGGCCCCGTATTTCTTGGTGACTTCGCGCATAGAGATCTGCGCGCCGATGATGTCCTGGCCGCGCCCTGCCCGGCCGGACGGCGAAGCCTCTGCACGCGGATCGCGCGAAGTCTGGGTCTGTATCATAGCATCCTCCCATGCGTTCTACATTATAGAACAGCATTCCGCATTTCATTCTCGGTTGAGTTTCGCGCTTGTCAAGAAGTTCCGCGCGCCCGGCGCCAGCGGGACCGAAAATTCTCTGTGCGCGCCCCTCGCAGCAAGCGTTGACACCCCTGCCAAGCTCTGCCTATCCTGATTTTCAGAATATTGTTCTACATTGTGGAACGCGCGAATCGTCGCCGCAAACCCGAAGGGGAGGACACTGATGCAAGCCGATCTGCGGGCCATGGCCACGCGCATCCGACCCGGAATGCGAATCGCCCTTCCGGTCGACTACGCCGGCGTGTCGATGGCCATGACCCGGCCGCTGATCGAGCATGGCGCGGGCGATCTGGATCTGCTCTGCGTGCCGACCGGCGGGCTTCAGGTCGATCAGCTGATCGGGGCCGGCCTCGTCCGCGGGGTGGAAACCAGCGCCGTGTCTCTGGGCGAGGCCGGGGGCGCGCCGCGCTTCAACCAGGCGGTGAAGGACGGCGCGATCCGCCTGCGCGACGCCACCTGCCCCGCGATCCATGCCGGGCTGATGGCGGCGCAGAAGGGCAGCCCGTTCATGCCGATGCGCGGGCTCATCGGCACCGACGTGCTGCGCCACCGGGACGACTGGCGCGTGATCGACAATCCCTTTGCGCCAGGCGGCGACCCGGTCGTGCTGATCCCGGCGATCCATCCCGATGTGGCGATCTTCCATGCCCCGATGGCCGACCGCTTCGGCAATGTCTGGATCGGGCGGCGACGCGAGCTGGCGGCGATGGCCTATGCCTCGACTGAGGCGCTGGTCACGGTGGAACGCATCGTCGAGCACAACCTTCTGGCCGATGAGATGACAGCGGCAGGCACCCTGCCCGCGCTTTATGTCACTGCCATCGCGGCCGCGCCGCGCGGGGCATGGCCTTACGGCCTGTGGGGCGAATACGGCACCGAAACCGATGAGCTGATCCGCTACGCCCGCGCCGCCCGCACCGAAGCGGGCTTTGCCGAGTACATGGCGCAAGAGGTGCCGGCATGACCGGGGTCCTGCCGCGCGAAACGCTGATCTTCACCATCGCCCGGCTGCTGGAGGGCGTGCGGCTGGTCGCGGTGGGCGCCGCCTCGCCGATCCCCGCGGCAGGGTCGATGCTGCGCCGGGCGTTGGACGAGGGGCAGCGACAGGTGCGCCTGTCGGTGCTGGGGTCGGTCGAGCACAATTTCTTCACCAACGGCTCTGCCGAACTGTTCGATAGCGCAGGTCAGGGGCGGCTCGACGCCTTCTTCCTTGGCGGCGGGCAGATAGACGGGCAGGCCAATGTCAATCTGGTCGGCGCGGGCGACTATCCGCAGTCTTCGGTGCGCTGGCCCGGCTCGTTCGGGTCCGCCTATCTGTATTTCACGGTGCCCCGCGTGATCTTGTTCCGCGAAGAGCACAGCCGGCGCGTGCTGGTCGAGAAGGTCGATTTCATCTCGGCCCCCGGCACCAGCCCCAAGGGCGTCTATCGCCCCGGCGGGCCGGTGGCGCTGCTGACCAGCAAGGGCCTGTTCACTTTTGACAAGACGCGCCCCGGCTTCACGCTGGACAGCGTCCACCCCGGCCATACCCCGGCCGAGATCGCCGAGGCGACGGGTTTTGCCTATGACGCCCCCGCCGCGACCCCCAACACACCACAGCCTGGTCCCGCCACGCTGTCGCTGCTGCGCGGCCGCGTGCTGACCGAGCTTGCCGAAACCTATCCCGCCTTCGCCGCCGACTGGCGCCGCGATCTGGCCGCGCTGGCTGCCTGAAAGGACGACGCCCCATGTTCAAACCCGGTTCTCTCGCCAATCTGAAGGTGATCGACGCCAGCCGCGTGCTGGGGGGGCCCTATGCCGGCCAGATCCTCGCCGATCACGGCGCCGATGTGATCAAGGTGGAACCCCCCGCCGGGGATGAAACCCGCGGCTGGGGCCCGCCCTTTCTCGACGGCGCAGCCAGCTACTTCCTCGGCCTCAACCGCAACAAGCGCGGCATCGCCGTTGACCTCGCCCAAGAGGCCGGGCGCGAGCTGCTGCTGGACCTGCTGGCCGATGCCGACATCTTCATCGAGAATTTCAAGACCGGCACGCTGGAGCGGTGGGGCGTGGGACAGGATGAACTCTCGCGTCGCTTTCCCCGACTGATCCACGCCCGCATCTCGGGCTTTGGTGCCGATGGGCCGATGGGCGGCCTTCCGGGCTATGACGCGGCCGTTCAGGCGCTCTGCGGCATCATGAGCGTGAATGGTGAACGGGGCGGCCAGCCGCTGCGCGTCGGCCTGCCGGTGGTGGACATGGTCACCGGCCTCAACGCCGCGCTTGGCATCATGATGGCGATCCATGAACGGGCGACCAGCGGCAAGGGCCAGTTCGTGGATACCAGCCTGTATGATTGCGGCGTGTCACTGCTGCACCCGCATCTGCCGAACTACTACCTGTCGGGGAAGGTGGCAGAGCCCTCGGGCAACGCCCATCCCAACATCTGCCCCTATGACACCTTCGCCACCGCGACCGAGCCGGTATTTCTGGCAGTCGGCAACCATCGCCAGTTCACCGTGCTGTGCGGAATGATCGGCCGCCCCGACCTTCCGGATGATCCGCGCTTCACCTCGAACAGCGAGCGTAACATCCACCGCGACGCGCTGAAGGTAGAGCTGGAGGCAGCCCTTGCCGCCTTCGACTGCGCCGACCTGTCGGACCGGCTGATCAAGGCCGGCGTACCTTGCGGCGCGGTGCGCAGCATCGATCAGGTGGTGGCCGATCCGCACACAATCCACCGCAAGATGGTGGTGGATATCGGCGCCTATCGTGGCACCGGCAGCCCGATAAAACTGTCGCGCACCCCCGCCAGCTACCGCCTTGCCCCGCCGCAATTTGCCCAGCACACCGCCGAGGTGATGGCAGAGCGCGGGCTTGATACCGACCGCTACCGCGATGTGCTGCCCGGGATGGATACGCCCGCAGCCGTGTCCGACGCCTGAGGAATGATCATGACCCAGCAGCCCCTGACCATCGGCATCATCGGCGACGGCTTCATGCAGCCGGCCTTCTTCGAAACCGCACTGAAAGCCCGCCTGCCAGACCGTGACCTGCGGTTCCGGCAGATGGAGCTGGACTGGCCGCTGCGGCTGAAATCCACCAAGCACGACCCCACCCTGCCGGTGGGAGAATTTGTCGGCCGGCCCGAGGAGTATTTCGGCTTCCTGTCCGATCTCGACATCCTCATCACCCATCTCGCCCCGATCACCGGGCCAAGCCTTGACCATGCCCCGAACCTGCGGCTGATCGCCGTGTCGCGCGGCGGGCCGGTGAATATCGAGATGGCGGCGGCGCGCGAACGCGGCATCACCGTCGTGAACACGCCCGGACGCAATGCTTCGGCCGTTGCCGAGTTTACCGTCGCCTCGCTTCTGGCCGAGACCCGCAACCTGATCCGCGGGCATCTGGCGGTGGCGAGCGGCACCTTCGGGCGCGAGTTTTACCACTACGGCAATACCGGGCCAGAGCTGTGCGAGCTGACCGTGGGCATCATCGGCTATGGCGATATCGGCACGCGGGTGGCGCGGCTGCTGCGCCCCTTCGGCTGCGAGATCCTGATCTATGACCCGTTCAAGGAGCTGACCGAGGAGGAAAAGGCCGCCGGCTTCCGCAAGGCCGAGCTGGATGACGTGATGCGGCAGGCCGATGTCGTCACCCTGCACCCCCGCGTCACCCCACAGACCAAGGGCATGATCAGCCGCGAGCGCATCGCCATGATGAAGCCGGGCGGCTATATCGTAAACACCACCCGCGGGCAGGTTCTGGACTATTCCGCGCTCTATGATGCGCTGGTGTCCGGCCATCTGAAAGGCGCGGCGCTCGATACGTTCGACCCGGAACCGCCGCCGCCCGACTGGCCGCTGCTGAAGTTGCCCAATGTCACGCTCTCGCCCCATATCGCCGGGGCCTCGCGCTATTCCGCCACCAAGGCCGCAGCCATGATCGCCGAGGACATCGCCCTGATCCTGGGCGGCAAGGCCCCGCTTTATCCCTGCACATGAGGTTTGCCATGACCGATGAAGACCGCGCCCTGCGCACCGAACTGCTGGAAGCCTGCCGCAGCATGAACCGGCTGGGCATCAACAAGGGAACCGCCGGCAATATCAGCGTCCGCCACGGCGACGGCTTCCTGATCTCGCCGACCGGCATCCCCTATGACAAGCTGATGCCCGAACATGTGGTGGCGATGAACTGGGACGCGACCTTTGCCGGCGACGTGCTGCCCTCGTCGGAATGGCGCTTTCACCGCGACATCCTGCGCGCCCGGCCCGATCTGAACGCCGTGGTCCATACCCATTCGACCCAGGCCACCAGCGTGTCGATCCTCGGCCATGACATCCCGGCGGTCCACTATTCCATTGCCGCCGCGGGCGGGCCCAGCATCCGCTGCGCGCCCTATGAGATCTTCGGCTCGCAAGAGCTGGCCGACCGGGTGGTCACCGCGCTGGAAGGGCGCCGCGCCTGCCTGATGGCGCATCATGGGGTCATCGCGGCGCATGTCTCCATCGCGCGGGCGCTGGCGCTGGCGGTCACGGTCGAGGAGCTGGCGACGCAATACCTGCTGTGCCTGCCGCTCGGCACACCGCCGGTGCTGTCCGAGGCCCAGATCGCGGATGTGCTTGTCAAGTTCAAGACCTATGGCCAGCAGACGCCCGAGGTTCAGGAAGGCCTGCGTCAGGCCTCGTGATGGACCAGGTTCTGCTCTGCCTCGATTCAGGGACCACGGCGGTCAAGGCGGCGGCCTTCGACGGCCAGGGCCGCATGGTCGCCAGTGCCGAGTGCCCGAACGGCGCCCTGCGGCGCGAGGGTGCGCGGGTCGAGCAGGACATGGTCGTGACGCGGGCCGAGGCCTTCGCGGTGCTGCGGGACTGCGTGGCGCAGTTGTCGGCTCCAGTTGCGGGGCTGGTCCTCACCGGGCAGGGCGACGGGCTGTGGCCGGTGGATGCCGCGGGGCAGCCCGTGGGCCGGGCGCTGACCTGGCTGGATGGGCGGGCGCGCGGGCTGGTGACAGAGCTTGCCCCGGCGCTGGACGCGGTGCAGGCGATCACCGGCTCGCGCCCCACCGCCGCCTCGGCCAGCCTGCAACTGCTGTGGCTTCAGCGGAATGAGCCTGACCGCTTTGCCCGCATCGCCCACGCGCTGCGGCTGAAGGAATGGCTGTTCCTGTCGCTGACCGGCCGCATTGCCGGTGAGCCGACTGCTGCCCTGCCCGTCTGGGGCCGGTGGCGGGACGGGCAGATGTCGGCCGGCGTCGAACAGGCGCTTGGCCTGACCCGCGGTCTGGCGCTGCTGCCCGAATTTCAGCCGGTCGGCAGCTGCCGCGCGGGCCTTGCCGCCGATATCGGGCTGCCTCGCGGCCTGCCGGTGCTGTTGGGCCCGGGCGATGTGCAATCCACGCTGATCGGCCTTGGCCTCGGCAGTCGCGCCGGGGTGACGCGGGCCTCGATCTTCGGCACCAGTTCGATCCACGCCTGCCTGCACCTTGACCCCGCCGCCATGGCCGCGCCGCCGCCCGGGGCGATGGTGCAGCAATTCGCGCTTGGTTCCGGCTGGCTGTGCTTTCACCCCAGCTTCAACGGCGCCACGCTGCTGCAGCATGTCGCCCGGCAGTTCAGTGACCTGCCCGCCTCCGCCCCGCCCTGCTATTCGGGCCTGATCCTGCACCCGTTCTTCGAGCCTGGGGGCGAGCGCTCCCCCTGGACCGACCCGCACGCCACCGGCGCGGTGCTCGGCCTCACCGCCGCCACCACGCCGGGCGAGATTGCCTGGGCGGGGCGCGAGGCGCTGGCCTTTGTTGCGCGCCACAGCCACGCCCTGCTGGGCTCTGGGCCCGGCGCGCTGTCGCTTGGCGGCGGGCTGGCGGGCGACCGGCATTTTGCTGAGTTCCTCGCCGCCGCGACCGGGTATGAGGTGCAGCTGAGCCCCGGCGGCCATGCGGGGTTGCGCGGGCTGGCCGCCATCGGCGCGCGGTTCTTGCTGGGCGAAGAGCTTGACACCATCGCCGCCCGCTGGATTGGTGCCCAGGCCGAGACGGTCGGGCCCCAGCCCGCCGAGATCACCCGCTACGCGACGCAGAAATACGGCGTCTTCGCCGCGCTGGTCGAGGCGATGCGCCCCCACTGGCCCGCGCTTGCCGATCTGCGGTCCGAAGCCGAAACCCTTTCCCGGAGAGCAGTATGAACGGCGCCGACCTTCTTTGCGAAACCCTGCTGGCCAATGGCATCGACACCTGCTTTGCCAATCCCGGCACGTCTGAAATGCACTTCGTGGCCGCGCTGGACCGCCAGCCGCGGATGCGCTGCGTGCTTGGCCTCTTCGAGGGCGTGGTGACCGGCGCCGCCGATGGCTATGCGCGCATGGCCGAAAAGCCAGCGGTCACGCTGCTGCATACCGGGCCGGGGCTGGCGAACGGGCTGGCGAACCTGCACAACGCCCGCCGCGCCCGCACGCCGATGGTCAATGTCGTCGGCGACCATGCCACCTATCACCTTGTCCACGATGCACCGCTGACGTCCGACATCGACTCGCTGGCCCGGCCGATGTCACATTGGGTCGGCCGCGCGGTGGCTGCCGACACCGTGGGCGTCAGCACCGAGGAAGCGATCCGCGCCGCGCATACCGGCGCGGGCGGCATCTCCACGCTGATCCTGCCCGCCGATACCGCCTGGACCGAGACGGAGTTTACCCCGCCGGTGGCGATCACGCTCCCGGCGCCCTCCGCACCCGATGCGGCGCAGGTCCGGCAGGCGGCAGCCTTGCTGCGCAACGGCCGCGCGACCACCATCCTTGTCACCGGCATGGCCCTGCGCGCAGCCCAGATGGAGATGCTGGACCGCATTGCCCAGAAAACCGGCGCGCGGCTACTGGCCCAGCAGGCCAACGGACGGATGCAGCGCGGCGCGGGCCGGGTGGCGCTGGACCGGGTGCCCTATGTGATCGATCAGGCGCTGGCCTGCTTTGCCGCAACCGAGCAGGTGATCCTGATCGGCGCCAAGGCCCCCGTCGGCTTTTTCGCCTACCCCGGCAAGCCCGGCTCGATGCTGCCCGAAGGCTGCACGGTGCTGGAACTTGCCAGCCCCGACCACGACCTGCCCGCCGCCATCGAGGCGCTGGCGGCCGAGGTCGGCATGGCCCCCGCGCCACGGCTGGCCCCGCGGCACCGGCCGGACCTGCCGACGGGCAAGCTGACGCCAGATGCCATCGCCATCGCCTTGGCCGGCGTCCTGCCCGAAGGCGCTATCATCTGCGACGAGTCCGTCACCTCGGGCCGTGATTTCTTCCGCACGACCTATGGCGCGGCGCCGCATGACTTCCTGCAACTGACCGGCGGCGCCATCGGTGATGGCATCCCGATGGCCACCGGCGCCGCCGTGGCCTGCCCGGACCGCAAGGTCATCGGTCTGCAGGCCGATGGCAGCGGCATGTACACGGTTCAGGGCCTGTGGACGCAGGCCCGCGAAAGGTTGGACGTGCTGACCATCGTCTTTGCCAATCGCCGCTACCAGATCCTGCATGGCGAGCTGCTGAATGTCGGTGCCGGGCCTGCGGGCGAGAATGCCAGCCGGATGCTGGACCTCGACAACCCCGCCATCGACTGGGTGCAGATGGCGGGTGCCATGGGGGTCGAGGCCGCGCGGGCGGCTACGGTCGAGGGTTTCCGCGACCTGCTGCACACCGCTCTGGCCCGCAAGGGGCCGTTCCTGATCGAAGCCGTCATCTGAGGGGATGCCAGACATGATCCGCCGGGTTCCGCATTGCAGCCATTGGGGCGCCTATACCTTGCTGGTCGAGGACGGCCGCATCGTCGGCGTCGAGCCCTTCGCCCATGACCCCGCACCCTCGCCCGTCATCCAATCCGTCACCGACTGGGCCAAGCCGGAACGCCGCATCCTGCGCCCGATGGTGCGCGAGGGTTGGCTGGCATCGCGCGAGGGCAGCGACCGGCGCGGCCGCGGAAGTGAACGCTTCGTCCCGGTCAGCTGGGACCAGGCGACCGACCTGATCGCCGGCGAGATCCGCCGCGTGTCGCGCGATCATGGCAATGCCTCGATCTTTGCCGGCAGTTATGGCTGGACCAGCTGTGGGCGCTTCCACCACGCCTCCACCCTGCTGAAGCGGATGATGAACCTTGCCGGCGGCTATACCGGCCATGTCGATACCTATTCCATCGCCGCCGGCCCGGTGATCCTGCGTCACACGCTGGGGGACGAACGCGCCTGCGGCGGGCAGTCCAACACGCTCGACACCATCGCCGAGCATAGCGAGACGCTGCTGGTCTTCGGCGCCATGAGCCCCCGCACCGCGCAAAGCGAGGCGGGCGGGATCGGCGCGCATTACCTTGAGGGCTACCTGCGCAGGATTGCAGAGCGCGGGGTGAAGGTCATCCACGTCTCGCCCTACCGCGAGGATCTGCCGGACTGGACCGGCGCCGAATGGTGGCCGATCCGGCCCAACACCGACACTGCGCTGATGCTGGGGCTGGCCGGGGAGATCGTTCTGGCCGGCCGGCACGACGCCGGATTCCTTGAGCGCTGCACCAGCGGATCGGATCAGCTGCTGGCCTATCTGCGCGGCGAGGATGACGGGCAGGCCAAGACCGCCGACTGGGCCGCAGCGATCACCGGGATCGACGCGCAGACCATCCGTGATCTGGCGCGGCGCCTCACCGACACCCGCAGCATGATCACCGCCAGCTGGGCCCTGCAGCGCGCCCATCATGGCGAGCAGCCGTTCTGGGCCGCCATTGCCCTTGCGTCCATCACCGGCCAGATCGGCCTGCCGGGGGGCGGCATGGGCTTTGGCTATGGCTCGCTTGGCGGGGTCGGCGCCCCCTTCGTCACCGGCAAGTCGCCCGCAATGTCGCAAGGTGCGAGGCCGATCGACAGCTTCATCCCGGTGGCGCGGATCAGCGACATGCTGCTGACCCCCGGCGGCGCCTACAGCTATGAAGGGCAGGACCGCACCTATCCGGACATCCGCCTGGTCTATTGGGCGGGGGGAAACCCCTTCCATCACCATCAGGACCTGAACCGGCTGTCGGAAGCCTGGACCCGGCCCGAGACGATCATCGTGCAGGACCCGATGTTCACCGCGACAGCGCGGCGGGCCGATATCGTGCTGCCCGCCTCCACCTCGCTGGAGCGGAACGACCTGTCGGGGAACAAGCGGTCGGACTTCATCCTTGCCATGGCCAAGGCCATCGAACCTCTGGGCGAGGCGCGGTCCGATTTCGACATCTTCAACGCCATCGCCGAGAAACTGGGCGTCGCCCCCGCTTTCAACGAGGGCCGCGACGAGATGGGCTGGATCCGCCACCTCTACACCGAAAGCCGGGATTTCGCGGCGCAGCGGCTTGGGCATGAGATGCCGGATTTCGACACCTTCTGGGCGCAAGGCTACGCCGCCTGTCCCGTGCAGCGCAGCCATACCTATCTGGCGCCCTATCGCGCCGACCCCGCGGCCCACCCGCTCAACACCGAAAGCGGGCGGATCGTTCTGGGCAGCGACACGCTGGCGCGGCTTGGCTATGCCGATTGCCGCGCGCATCCGGCCTGGATCGAGCCTGCCGAATGGCTGGGCGGCGCGGCGGAGGACGAGCTGCACCTGATCTCGCACCAGCCGAACGGGCGACTCCACAGCCAGTTGGAGACGGCCGAAGCGAGCCTCGCCGACAAGCGCGGCGGGCGCGAGCAGGTGCGGCTGAGCCCGGCCGATGCTGCGCGCCGCGGCATTGCGGATGGGGCCACGGTGCGGCTGTGGAACACGCGCGGCGCCTGCCTTGCCACCGCCTGCGTGACGGGTGCCGTGGCGCCGGGTGTGGCGATCCTGCCGACCGGGGCGTGGTTCACGCCCGGGACGGCCGGCGGGCCAGAGCTGTCGGGCAACCCCAATGTGCTGACGCTGGACATCGGCACCTCGGCCTTCGGGCAGGGCTGCTCGGCCCATACCTGCCTTGTGCGCATCGAACCTTTCGAGGGCGCGGCGCCCGACCCGGCCCAGACCTATCAACACGAACTGGCAGACATCCTGTCCGCCCCTGGAGGAGACCTCACATGACCGCACCGGCCATCAGCCGCTTTCCCGTCCCCGCGCTGGAGGACATGCCCGAGGATATCCGTACCCGCATCCTCGCCGTGCAGGAGAAGTCGGGCTTCGTGCCCAACGTGTTCCTGACACTGGCGCATCGGCCCGACGAATTCCGCGCCTTCTTTGCCTATCACGACGCACTGATGGACAAGCCGGGCAACCTGACCAAGGCCGAGCGCGAGATGATCGTGGTGGCGACCTCGAACGCCAACCAGTGCCAGTATTGCGTGGTAGCCCATGGCGCGATCCTGCGCATCCGCGCCAAGAACCCGCTGATCGCCGATCAGGTGGCGATCAACTACCGCAAGGCCGACCTGACACCGCGGCAGATGGCGATGATCGACTTCGGCATGAAGGTGTCGGCCCGCGCCTATGAGGTGGGCGATGACGATGTGGCGCTGCTGAAATCCCACGGGTTCACCGAGGAGGATATCTGGGACATCGCCGCGATCTCGGCATTCTTCGGCATGTCGAACCGGCTGGCGAATGTCACCAGCATGCGGCCGAACGACGAATTCTATGCACTGGGGCGCTGAGAATGGCCAAGGGATGCAAGGACATGCTGGCCGAAGCTGATGCAGTTGTGCAATCGGTCACGGGGGACGAGATGGCAGAACGGCTGGACGATGAGGGCGTCGTCTTCGTCGACATCCGCGACCCGCGGGAGTTGGAGCGCGAAGGGCTGATCCCAGGCGCCTTCCACGCCCCGCGCGGGATGCTGGAATTCTGGATCGACCCGGAAAGCCCCTATCACAAGCCCCGCTTCGCCGAGCCGAAGACCTTCGTGTTCTATTGCGCCTCGGGCTGGCGGTCGCTGCTGGCGGCGCGCGCCGCACAAGAGATGGGTCTCGATGCCCGGTCCATGCTCGGCGGGTTTGGCGAGTGGAAGAAATCCGGCAAGCCGGTCGCGTCCCGGGAAAAGCACAGCAGTTGACAGGCCAAGCGCCGACGGAGAGCCCCCTTGGACAAATACGAAGACGGACTTGGCCGCCGCGCCGCGAACCATCAGCCGATGACGCCGGTGTCCTATCTGGAACGGGCGACGCGGACCTATCCGGACCACGCGGCGGTGATCCACGGGCGCATCCGCACCAGCTATGCCGATCTGTGGCAGGACTGCCGCCGCCTCGCCTCGGCGCTGGTCGGGCAGGGCGTCGGGCGCGGCGATACCGTCACGGTGATGCTGTCCAACACGCCGCCGATGGTGCAGGCCCATTACGGCGTGCCGATGGCCAATGGCGCGGTGCTGCACTCGCTGAACACCCGCACCGATGCCGCGACCATCGCCTTTCAGCTGGAGCATGCCGAAACCCGGGTGCTGATCGTGGACCGCGAGTTTTCGGGCGTGATCGCGCAGGCGCTGGCGCTGGCGCAGGTGCGCCCGCTGGTCATCGACTTCGACGACAGCGAATACCCGAACGATGCGCCGCACCCCAAGGGCGACCGCATCGGAACGCTGGACTATGCCGAGTTCCTTGCCAGCGGCGACCCGGAGTTTCCGGGCGCACTGCCGCTCGATGAATGGGATGCCATCGCGCTCAACTACACCTCGGGCACCACCGGCAATCCCAAGGGCGTGGTCTGCCACCATCGCGGCGCTGCGCTGATGGCGCTGAACAACACGATCCACGGCGAACTTGGCAAGCATCCGGTATATCTGTGGACGCTGCCGATGTTCCATTGCAATGGCTGGAGCTTCAGCTGGTCGGTCGCGGTGCAGGCGGGCACCCATATCTGCCTGCGATGGGTGCGGGCCGAGGCGATCTATGCCGCCATCGCCGATCACGGGGTCACGCATCTGTGCGGCGCGCCCATCGTCATGTCGACGCTGCTGAACGCGCCAGCGGCGGCCAAGCGCGCACTGCCCCACAAGGTGACCTTCAACACCGCCGCCGCCCCGCCGCCCGAGGCGGTGCTGCAGGCGATGAAGGAGCAGGGCTTCCATGTGAACCACCTCTACGGCCTGACCGAAACCTATGGGCCGACGGTGGGCAATGAATGGCATAGCGCCTGGGATGCGCTGCCGCCCGCCGATCAGGCCGCCCACAAGGCCCGGCAGGGGATCCGCTATCTGTCGCTGTCCGATCTGGCGGTGCTGGACCCAGAGACGCTGGACCCGGTTCCGGCCGATGGCGAGACACTTGGCGAGGTGATGTTCCGCGGCAATCTGGTGATGAAGGGCTACCTGAAGAACCCCAAGGCCACCGACGAGGCCTTTGCTGGCGGGTGGTTCCATTCCGGCGATCTGGGGGTGATGCATCCCGATGGCTATGTGCAGCTGAAGGACCGATCCAAGGACATCATCATCTCGGGCGGCGAGAACATCTCGTCCATCGAGGTGGAGGATGCGATCTACCGCCACCCCGATGTGGCACTGTGCGCCGTGGTGGCGATGCCGGATGAAAAGTGGGGCGAGCGGCCCTGTGCCTTCGTCGAATTGCGCCCGGGGCGCGCCCCGACCGAGGCTGCGATCATCGCGCATTGTCGGGCAACCATCGCGCCCTACAAATGCCCGGCGCGGGTGGTGTTCACCGATCTGCCCAAGACCTCGACCGGCAAGATCCAGAAATTTGTGCTGCGGGCCCGCGCCGCCGAGGTTGAGGCCGGGTAAGGCAAGCGCCGGGGCTTCCCCCGGCGCGGCACTTGTCAGGCGTTCACGTCGATCACCACCCGGCCGCGGATGCGGCCTGCCACGATGTCGGCCGCCAGCTCGGGCAGCGCCGACAGCGGCTCTGTCCGCGCGATGCTGGCCAGATGCGCCGTGTCCAGCCGCCGGGCCAGCAGATCCCAGGCCCGGTCGCGCCTGGCCTGCGGCGCCATCACGCTATCCACCCCCAGCAGCGCCACGCTGCGCAGGATATGCGGCGCCACCGTGGCGGGCAGGTCCATCCCGCCAGCCAGACCGCAGGCCGCGACCGCCCCGCCATAGACCGTCTGAGCCAGAACATTGGCCAGCGTGGTGGACCCGACCGAATCCACCGCCCCGCCCCAGCGTTCCTTCTGCAAGGCACCGCCCTTTTCGGCCAGCGCCGCGCGTTCCACGAAGTTCGTGGCGCCCAGACCGGCCAGATAGTCCTGCGTCTCGGGCCGGCCGGTCGCCGCAGTCACGCGGTAGCCCCCCGCCGACAGCAGCGCGATAGCAGTGGAACCGACGCCGCCCGCGGCCCCGGTCACCAGCACCTCGGCCCCGCCCGGCGTGATCGTGCCCCAGTCCTCCAGCGCCAGCACGCACAGCGCGGCGGTATAGCCCGCCGTGCCCACCGCCATCGCCTGTTCCATGCTGAACGCACCCGGCAGCCGCGCCAGCCAGTGCGGTTTCAGCCGCTGGAACCGGCTGTAGCCGCCCCATTCGGTTTCCGACAGGCCCCAGCCGTTGACGATGACCTTGTCGCCCGGCGCCCAGTCGGGCGAGCGGCTTTCGACGACAGTCCCGGCAAGGTCGATCCCCGCCACCATCGGCAGCCGCCGCGCGATGCGGCCCTTGCCGCTGACGGCCAGCCCGTCCTTGTAGTTGACAGTGGAATAGGCGACCTCGACCAGCACCTCATGGTCGGGCAGGTCTGCCAGCGTCAACTGGCGGAACTCGGCCCTCGGCTTGCCCTCATGGTCCACCATCATCAGCGCGCGAAACGTATCGGTCATTCAGTCTCTCCTCCCTCAGCGGCGCCCGCCACCGCGCGGGAAGCCCGCCGGTCCAGCGCCTGATTAAGCACCGCGCGCATCCCTTCCAGATGCCCGCGAATCTCCGATGCGGCGCGATCTGCATCGCGGGCGGCAATCGCCTCGACCACCCGCGCATGGCTGGCCACACTGCGGCGGCGCTCATGCTCGCGGTAGATCAGCATGTTGGTCACCGGGATGAAGCTTTCGATCACCGTGTGCATCATCAGCCGCAGCGGCGCGTTGCCCGACGCGGTGACGATGGCCCGGTGAAAGCGCACGTCCGAGGCGCAGAAGGCCTCATCGGTCAGGCCCTCATCACGCTGGATGGCGATCTCGGCCTCCAGCCGGGCAAGGTCATCCTCGCTGCGGTTCGCCGCTGCCAGCCTGCAGCAGATCGCCTCGGTCTCGATCCGGGCGGTGACGATCTCGTCCACGCCGAAGGTGCCCACGCCCACCAGCAGCGTCGAAGCCTCGGCGATGGCGCGGCCCGCGGCGTCCAGATCGGGGCGGTTGACGAAGGTGCCGCCAGTCGGGCCGCGGCGCGAGCGGATCAGGTTCTGCGCCGCCAGCACCTTCAGCGCCTCGCGCACCGTGGGCCGGGAAATGCCGAAGCGGCGCGACAGCTCATCCTCGCCAGGCAGCCGCTCATCGACCTGCAGGCGTCCCTCCAGAATGGCGGCGCGGATCTGGTCGGCGACCTGCTTGGACAGGCCGGTGCGGACGATTTCATCATAGTGCAGCGCCATCGGCATCCCCTTCCAGAGCTTGCGGCCAGTCTAGCAGCAATTCTGCAAACGAAAAAGGTTTGACAAATAAAAGAATACCCACATCCTCACGCCTGAGAGCGAATGGAGGAGCGAGGTCAGATGACGGACCAGCAACCAATCCCTGCGGCAGGCGCCGAGCCTGCCCTGCTGGACCGCCTTGCCCGCGCCCTGCCCCCGGCTGCGCTGCTGACCGGCGATGCCATCGGGCCGCGCTATCAGGAAGACCGGCGCGACCGGTTTTCCGCCGCGCCCCGTTTCGTGCTGCGCCCGGAAACCACGGCCGAGGTCGCGGCGGCGCTGTCGGCCTGCAATGACTTCGGCCAGCCTTTGGTCGTGCAGGGCGGGCGCACCGGCCTGTCGGGCGGGCACCGGATCATTGCAGGCGAGGCGGTGCTGTCGCTGGAGCGGCTGACGTCCCTTGGCGCGGTCAGCCCGGAAAGCGCAACCATCACGGCGCAGGCCGGCGTGCCGCTGCAACTGGTGCAAGAGGCAGCCAGCCGCGCCGGCCTGATGTTCGGCGTCGATATCGGAGCGCGCGGCAGCGCCACCATCGGCGGCAACATCGCCACCAACGCGGGCGGCATCCGGGTGATGCGCTATGGCATGTTCCGCGCGCAGGTGGCGGGGCTGGAGGCGGTTCTGGCCGATGGCACCGTGCTGAACACGATGAAAGAGGTCGAGAAGGACAATGCCGGGCCCGACCTGGGCCAGCTGTTCATCGGCAGCGAAGGCATTCTGGGCGTGGTGACCTGCGCGCGGCTACGGCTGCACCCCGCCCCCGCGATCATGGCAAACGCTTTCCTCGCGCTGCCGTCCACCGATGCTGCACTGGTCCTGCTGCAACGGCTGCGCAGCGCCTTGGGGGGCATGCTGTCGGCGTTCGAGATCATGCTGCCCGAAGCCTATCACGGCGTGTGCCGCTTCCTGCGGATGACCCCGCCGCTGGCGACCGAGGCGCCGGTCTATGTATTGGCCGAGATTCAGGCCGGCCCGCTGGCACCGCAGGCCGAGGACATGTTCGCCGCGACGCTGATGGCGGCCGTCGAGGCAGGCGACGTGCTGGACGCCATCGTCTCGCAGTCCTCGCGTGAGTTTCAGGTGCTGTGGGACATGCGCGATGGCTGCGCCGAGTTTGTGCGGACGCTGGACCACATCGCCAGCGGCGATATCAGCGTGCCGGTGGCGCGCATCCCCGCCTTCCTGCGCGAAAGCCAGGCGGCGCTGCGCGAGATCGATCCGGATACGGCCTTCCTTGCCTTCGGCCACATGGGCGACGGCAACCTGCACTATGTCTTCTGCACGCCGCAAAAGGCCGAGGCGATGGACCGGCTGCTGCGGATGGTGACGGCCTATGGCGGGTCGATTTCCGCCGAGCACGGGATCGGCGTCGACAAGAAATCCTGGCTGCACCTGTCGCGCAGCCCCGCGGAAATCGCCACGTTGCGCGCCCTGAAAGCTGCGCTGGACCCGCACGGGATCCTCAACCCTGGCCGGATCTTCGACCCGCTGTAGGCGCTCGTCCGGTCAGGGCAGTTCCGCCAGAACGCTCTGGGTCCGCATTGTCAGCGCCCGGGATCGCCTTGATCCGCCTCCGGTGTGGGCGTGGCCGGGATTGGCCCCCCGCGTCGGCCCGGTTTCGACCACGCGACCGCGATGCATCATGATCGGCCGATCCCGGATCGTGTGGCGACGCGGCGGTCGTCCTGGAGCTTGGGCCAGTTGCGGACAGCCAGGTTCGAACAGTTCAACATAGATCACGCGATCAAGCCAAGACCCGCCTCGCCGACTGGGCAGCGCAGGATTGCACCCTGTGCCGATCTCGCAGAACATTTTGGCAAATCTTGCCCAGCGCCAGTTGCGCGCCCCGCGCGGCAATCTGCGGCTTTTTCCGGCGCTGTCATCCGCCACCGCTTCGCCAGTTCCGCCGCTTCCGGACAGATGCATGACCGCACGTCGCCCGACCTGCAAATCTGGAACCTGCCACAGCGTAGCCGCCCTGCTGGTCAGCGGTGGTGCGTCGGAGAAACTGGTACATTGCTGCGCCACAGTAAGGTGCAGGCTACTCGTGTGATGGACTCGCCGCCGCGCGTCGGCGTCGGCCCTGTGGCCTGCCCGCTGCACCAGTGGCCGCGACGGGGAAGCATGATGACGCGCAAGAGCCAGCCGATTGTTCGGGTTGGCCCCCGTCAATTGAACAGTTCGCCACGGGACTCATCAACCTGGTTGGTTCAACTCACTGCGCGAATCCGCATCTTGCTGGCCCGTTCCATTCCAGATGCAGGCTGCGCAGCGCTTTGACCGGGCGATGCTGTGCGGAACAAAGAGGTGCTCTGCGCGAGTTCAACAGCCTCACGGGTAAGATTGGCCGTCGCCGCATTGGTTTCTTCAAACATGGCGGCATTTTGCTGGGTAACCTGATCCAGCTGGTTTACCGCCAGGTTGATTTCGGCAAGTCCTGTCGCCTGCTCACGCGAGGAGGTCGCGATTTCGGCGACCCGAAGATGGATTTGCGAAACCGCTGCGTCGATCAGTTCCAACGCCTGCCCCGCCTGTCCGACCAAGCCGACACCGCGAGTGACCTGACTGGACGAAGCTGCAATCAGCTCGGCAATCTCACGAGCGGCTTCGGAAGAGCGTTGCGCAAGTGCGCGCACCTCGGACGCAACCACTGCAAAACCGCGCCCCGCGTCCCCGGCCCGCGCCGCCTCAACGCCGGCATTCAGCGCCAGAAGATTGGTCTGGAAGGCAATCTCGTCGATCACACTGGTGATTTTGGAAATCTTGCTGGAACTCTCGGCAATCTCATTCATCGCCTTCACGGCATCCCTTACGACCACACCGCTTTTTTCTGCACTCTGCTTGGCATCGGCCACCATCTTGCTGGCCATGGCGCTCAGCTCTGATGCGGAGCGCACCGATGCAGTCAACTCGTCTATCGCCGCCGCGGTTTCTTCCAGCGTTGCCGCCTGTTGTTCGGTCCGGCGACTCAGGTCATCAGATGCCTGGCTGATTTCCGCAGTCTCGTTCTGGATCGTGGCAGCATGCTCTACTACACCTGACATCACCGAACGCAACTGCTCGCTTGCCATGTTGAAATTCTGCCGCAGGCTATCGAACTCATCAGCCAATGCTGTTGCAATCTGCGCGGTCAGATTGCCTCCGGCCAGCTCGGACAACGCAAGTTGCATTGCGTCAATTGCTTTTTTCCGTGGCGTCGAATCCGTGGCGTACTTGACCACCTTGAACGGCCGTCCCTCGCTGTCGAGGATCGGATTGTAGCTCGCCTGGATCCACACCTCGCGGCCGTTCTTGCCCAAGCGCCTGAATTCCCCAGACTGAAATTCTCCCCGCCGCAGTTTTTGCCAGAGGGAACGGTAGGCCTCAGAATTCCCGAAGTCGGGCTCTACAAAAATAGCATGTCGCTGCCCGAGAATCTCGTCGATCGAGTATCCCATCGTGGCGCAGAAGTTCTCGTTTGCCGCAAGGATCTTGCCTTCCAGATCGAATTCAATAATCGCCTGCACTTTGGAGATCGCCGCCATCTGCCCGGCATTTTCCGCTGCGCGATTCTTCTCCTCGGTCATGTCCGAAGCGTATTTGACGACCTTATAGGCCTTGCCGGAGGCATCGAGGATCGGACTGTAACTGGCCTGAAGCCAGCGGGTCGCACCGCTCTTGTCAATGCGTTTGAATTCACCCGCTTTGTACTTGCCTTGCCTGAGGTCCTCCCAGAATGTGCGGTAGGCCGATGTGCCAACGGCCTCCTTGTGCATGAACAGGCTGTGATGCTGCCCCGAGATCTCTGCGAGAGAGTATCCCATCACCTTCAGAAAGTTCTCGTTAGCAGTTAGAATATTGCCTTGTAGATCGAACTCGATCACTGCGTTCGACCTGGAGATTGCGTCGAGCCGGCCGGCGGCATCGGCGGCCTTTTCCTTCGCCGCGGTGACATCGATGGCAAATTTGACCACCTTCACAGGCTTGCCATCCGCGTCGAAGATGGGGTTGTAAGAGGCTTCGAGCCAGATCCGCTTTCCATTCTTGCCGACTCGCGAGAAGGTTTCGGCAATGGTCTCGCCACCGGCCAGCTTTTTCCAGAACCTCTCATATTCCGAACTGCTGGCTAAATCGGGTGGCATGAAGATGCGATGCGCCTGCCCCTGAATCTCCTCGCGTTTATATCCGACGACCGAAAGGAAGTTGTCATTGGCATCCAGAATGGTTCCGTCCAGGTCGAACCATATCATTCCCTGGGCACGAGTCAGCGCTGCGACCAGATAATGATTGTCATCATGTGCGCGTGGGGCGCGGCGTGAAAAGGCGCGGAACATCTACATCTCCTCAACGGGGTACAAGGTTCTCCTAGAGATGACTTGCGAATATTCTCTTAACTTCTGTGAGGTACCCGTTCCGAAAACCCCTCGACAGCCGACGCGAACAAACCTCGGCTTCGCAGCGCGCAACCACCATCACCTACCGGAACTGCTCTGCGCGGTGTGACGCCCCTGCTGCCTAACCGGCCGTCCGCAACTGCCGCGCATGGTGCTCGACCCACCGGTATTGCTGCTCGTTTTCCACGGTCTCCGCAAACTGGCCACGCAGCATCGACACCGCTTCGGCGGGTGTCTTGCCGGCCTCCACCAGATGCATTGCGGCAACCAGCCCGCTGCGGCCCGCGCCGTGATGGCAACACATGCCGACGGCATGCTCCGCGGCGAAGACCTGCACAAAGACGGGCCGGAGCCGGCGCCAGCCCCGCAGGAAGGCCGTGCCCGGAACCCCGTAATCCTCGATCGGCAGGGCAAGGCATCGCAGGGCCCTGGCCTTCGCGGCCTGCCGCAACAGAGCCATGGCTTCCGCCGGCAGCTCATCGGCCCGTGCATGGACCAGCAGCAGTTGCATCCCAGCCGCTGCCGCCTCGGTCAGGGTCGCATCGAGCAGGTCCGGATTGATCCAGGATTGGCCGCGCAGATCGGTATCGAGGCCGGGAAAGCCCATGGTGATGACGCGGCCGCCGCCGGGGCGCGCGCAGATGGTGCGCACCGAGCTGAAGGCGCCGTCGTCGGAGTGGTCTTCGGGCATTGCATGTCCTTGGCTGGACTGCGCGCCCCCCGTGCCGGGGCGCGCAGGAAGGGGGCGATCAGCGGATCGGGTAGGGATACATCAGGCCGCCATCTGCGACATGGGCGTTGAGCGTGCTGGCGCGGTCGAGGCCGAAGGGCGTCGCAGCGCCGAGGTGCCGGTCGAAGACCTCGCCATAGGAGCCGACCTGCTTGACCACCTGATAGGCCCAGTCCTGCGGCAGGCCCAGCTTGGCGGCCATGTCGGTGGTGGCAGAGTCGGTGCCGAACAGCCGCTGCAGATCGGCCGGTTGCTGGGCAAGATCGGCGACGATGGCATCGACATTGGCCGAGGTGACACCGTGGACATCGGCGGTCAGCATCACCTGGAAGGCCCAGAACAGCGACGCCTCGAAGGCCTGGTCGGGGCGGGCAACCAGCGTCAGCGGCTCGGCCGAGATCACTTCGGGCAGGATCACGTAATCGCCGGGGACCGGCGCCAGCTGGCGGTCGGCGGTCAGCGCGGTCACGTCCGAGGCATAGACATCGCATTTGCCGCTGAAGAACGCCTCCAGCCGCGCGGTCTTGTCCGCGATGTTCTCGACCCGGTAGGTCATGCCCTGCGCCGCGAACCAGTCGGCGATGTTCAGAAGCGTGGTCGAGCCGTCCTCGGCGCAGATGGCGGCCTTGTCCAGCTCGGCCGCGCTGGTGACGCCAAGCGCGCCTGGAACCATGAAGCCCTGGCCGTCGAAGAAGGTGGTCACGACGAAGGCCATGCCCTCATCGGCATCGCGGGTGCCGGTGCGGGTGATCGAGCGCGACCCCATATGCGCTTCGCCGGCGACGATGGTCTTCATCGAGTCGGAAAACCCAACGCCGCGGATATCGGCCTTGGCGGCATCCCCAAGGATGGCGGCAGCGGCCATGCGGCAGAAATCGGCATTGAAGCCCTGGAACACGCCTTGGCTGTCGGGCACGGAAAAGCCCGGCGCGGTGGCGCTGACAAGGCAGATCAGGCTGTCCTTGGCCTTGATGTCATCCATCACCGGGCCAGCAAGGGCAGGTGCGGCGGCAAGGGCGAGGCCAAGTGCCAGGGGAGTGGCGGTCAGCGACATGAGGATCTTGGAGGTGGTCATGAGAATCTCCTGCGGAAGGGGGGCATCACCGGATGCTCGACATGTATACAGGTATATTTCTTCAGTTTCATGACAATTCTGAGTTTGCGGGTCTACCGGCTGCGCGCGCTTTGCTGGCGATGCAGGTCTCGGCCGACCCAGGACAGAAAGGCGCAGGACAGCAGGAACCACATTCCGACGAAGGCATAGGCCTCCAGCGCGAAGGCGCCCCATCCCGGCTCGCTGAAGGCCATGCGCGCGGTCGAGGTCAGGTCATGGATCCCCAGCACCACCACCAGCGAGGTATCCTTGTAGGCACCGATCACCGAGTTGACCAAGGCCGGCAGGCTGCGCAACAGCGCCTGCGGCAACAACACCAGCCGCATCGACTGCCCCCAGGACAACCCCAGCGACGCGGCCGCCTCGGTCTGGCTGGCGGGCAGCGACTGCAGCCCGCCCCGCACATCCTCGGCGAAATAGGCGGCGTGAAAGAAGACCAGCGCGATCAGCGTCGCCATCACCGGGCTGATCCGCGTGCCGGGCGGCAGGGTCAGCGGCAGCACGAACACGCCGACGAACAGCACCGTGACCATGGGAACGCCGCGCATCGCCTCGATATAGACCACCGCCGCCCGGCGCAGCACCGGCCAGCGGGTCTGATGGCGCAGCACCGCCAGCGCCACCCCCAGCGGAAAGGCCAGCGCGATGGCGATGACCGACAGGATCAGCAGCACCGGCATCCCGTTCCAGCGCGACATGTCCACGGGCGGCAGCCCCGCCCATCCGCCGCCCATCAGCGCGAAGGCCAGCGGGATCACCAGCCCCCAGAGCGCCAGCAGCCAGCGCGGCCCGAGCCCGCCAAGCCGGCCCGTGATGCGCAGCCCCACCGCGCCCGACAGCGCAAGCAGCAGCACCGAGACCAGCGCCGGGCGCCAATGTTCGGCATGGGGATAGGTGCCGAACAGCATGAAGCGGCTCTTTTCCAGATAGAACCGCCAGCAGGCTCCGGCGGCATCCGCGCAGGCTTCCATTGGCCGCAGCGGAGAGACGGCAGAGACAAGCGCCCAGTCCAGCAGCGCAGAGGCCAGCCAGATTGCCAGCGCCACGCTGCCCGCCGACACCAGCGCGGTGACCGGCGTGCCAGCCCATTGCCGCAAAAGATCGCGGCGCTGTGCGGGGGGCGGGGATGCGGGGATCATGTCGCGCTCCTTGCACCGCGGGCGCGCAGCACCGCGTTCAGCCGGTTCATCGCCGAAGAGGCCAGCAGGCTGAGCCCCAGATACAGCGCCATGGTGATCAGCATCATCTCCAGCGGGCGGAAGGTCTGGTTGATGATGGTGCCGCTGACCGACATCAGGTCGGAATAGCCCACGACGATGGCGACGGAGGTGTTCTTGATCAGGTTCACATATTGGTTGATCATCGGCGGGATGACGATCCGCAGCACCTGCGGCAGCACCACGAAGCGCGTCACATGGCGAGGGGACAGCCCCAGCGCCCGCGCCGCCTCCACCTGCCCCCTCGGCACCGCAAGGATGCCGCCGCGCACCACCTCGGCGATCTGCGCGCCGTGGTAGAGGCCAAGGGTCAGCAGCACCACCAGGAACTGCACCGAAAGCCGCGCGCCGCCGGCGAAATCGAACCGCTCGAAGGTGGGGAGCGTCGGCACCAGCGGCACCCCGGCCAGCAGCGCAAAGGCCAGAGGCAAGCCCAGCAGCAGGGCCAGCGCCACAGGCAGCACCGGAGTTTCCCGCCCCGTCTCCCATTTGATACGGCGCGCCCGCCGCGCCCAGAAGATCGCGGCCAGCGCCCCTGCGCCAAGCGGCAGCAGCAGCCAGAGCTGCGCCGGATCGGGCAGGATCATCGGCATGTAGACCGAGCGGTTCGACAGGTGGAACGGCCCCAGCGACAGCGCCTCGCGCACCGGGGGCAGGCCGCGCACCGCCAGCACGTAGAACAACAGCAGAACGAGGATCTTCGGCAGATTGCGGAACAGCTCGACATACAGCAGCGCCACCATCCGCCCCGCGGGGCTGGGGGTCACGCTGACCAGCCCCATCAGCACGCCGACCACCGTCGCCATCACCAGCCCGGCCAGCGCCAGCAGCACCGTGTTCAGCAGCCCGGCCAGAATGGCCCGCGCATAGCTGTCTTTCGCCGCGTAGGGGATCAGGCTTTCGCTGAGGTCGAACCCGGCGGTCTGCGCCAGAAACCCGAAGCCGGGGGTGACGCCCGCGCCTTGCATGTTCAGCCAGATATTCGCCCCCAGCACGGCGAGCGCCAGCAAGATCAGGGCCACGACGCCGGTCCCCAGCCAGTCAGGCGGTTTGCGGGCCGCGGGGCGCGGTGAGTGTTGCATCGACAGGCTCCGTCGGATATCTTGCCCTGCACACGTGTATACAGGTGATGCAACAGATTTGTGGCACACCCTCACCCAAGGTCAAGACAGCCATGCCGCTTAGCGACGCCAAGCCCCGCGCAGACGATATCGCAGATGCCATCCGCGCCCGGATCTGCCTGCAGCCGGTGACGGACCAGACCATGCTGCTGGAAGGGACCCTCGCCGCCGAGTTCGGCGTTTCGCGCACGCCGGTGCGGCAGGCCCTGCAACGGCTGGCCTATGAGGGGCTGATCGAGGTGCGCACCGGCGTCGGATCCTTTGCCAATGCGCTCGACCCCGCGGCGCGCGGGCTGCATCTTGCCGTGCATTGCGGGCTGTTGCGGCTGGTGGGCACCTTGCCTGACGCGCCGGTCCCGCGCGACATCGCGCGCCGGCTGGAGGGGCTTTCGCGCCAGGCACAGCACCCGGACCCGATGGACGCAGCCGCGGTGTTCGAGCTCTTCTCGGAGCTGAACGCGAACCTCTCGCGGCTGATCCCCGATCCGGTGATCGCCGATGCCCATCTGATCAGCGGCTGGCGCGTGCTGCGCTGGTTCCTGACCGACCTTCGCCATGACGGGGCCGATACGCCCCAAACGGTCATCAGCCTCTGCCGTGTGGGCGAGGCAGAGGCCGGCAATGGCCGGGCGGCCCTGTTCGCGGCAGCCGCGGCGCTGTTCAAACCCCAAGGCTAGCCCCGGCAGGCTGACGCCCGAACGCCGCTGACGGATCGGCCCGAGCTCGCCCTTCGACTTTGCGCGTGGCCCGAAAGACTGACCGTTCTCCGGACCTTGTGGCAGCAGGAGGACGATAGGCGTCCGGGGGGATGCTGGAGCTTTCCGCTGACGCCCACCCCCAGATCGTGTTCAACTATCTCGACGATCCCACCGAGGCGGGCGAGATGCTGGACGGACTGGCCCGGACCCGCGACATGGTTCGGCAGGCGCCTTTGGCGGCGATGCGCGGCGAGATATCGCCGGGGCCCGACGTGCGGTCGCGCGCCGAGGCGCTGGCCGGGATGCGTAGCGTCGGCAACACCGACCATCACCCGGTCGGGACCTGCCGTCAGAACCGACATGACCTGGCAGAAGCGAAGCACTCAGCACCACTGCCCGTTTGCGAGCAGTGCATTGACAGCAGGCCTAGGACTGGGGCCTGCAGAAGGCGAGCGCGTCAACGGCTACCGCGCAGTGCGGGCCTCCACCCCATCAGTCTGGGCAACAAATACCATCGCGACCGCCTGCGATCTTCGCCCCGCCATGGCCCCGCTATTGATCACTGTTGCCGGACCGCCTATCCGTGCCCCAGCCCGTCCAACCGGACGGTCAGCGATAAGGGAAAAGCCATGAACCTCAGCAGACGCACCGTGTTGCAGATCGGCGGCTCGGCGGCCCTTGCAATCGCTGCACCCCGGATCGCCAGTGCCAGCTTTTCACCCATGCCCGCCGGCTGGCGCAACTTCAGGGTCGTGACCCGCGTCGAGATCACACGCGCCGGCGCGGAGACGCAGCTTTGGGTTCCGGTGCCCGCCGTCACCGAGGCAGGCTGGATGCGGGCCGGCGACAGCCGGTGGACGACCAACGCGGCGCAGGCTTCGATCGAAACCGACGGCGCAGGCGCCCGTTTTGTCCACGCCATCTGGCCCGCGGGGGCCGGATCTGCGGTGCTGGAAGTCACCTCCTTCGCCTCGGCGCAGGACCGGGCGGTGAACCTGACCGTTCCTGGCGCTGTTCCGCCACTTTCGGCCGCCGACCGGACGCAATTCACCTCGGCCACCGACCTGATCCCGCTCGACGGGATCGTCCGGGAGACGGCCGAGATGATCGTTGCCGGCGCCGAGGGAGACCTCGAGATGGCCCGCCGCATCTATGACTGGGTGGTGGACAGCACAGAGCGCAACCCCGAGACACGGGGTTGTGGACTGGGGGACATCGCCTCGATGCTGACGATGGGCGATCTTACCGGCAAATGCGCCGACCTGAACACACTCTTTGTCGGCCTTGCCCGGGCTGTCGGCCTGCCGGCGCGCGACGTCTATGGCCTGAGGGTCGCGCCCTCGGCCTTTGGCTACAAGAGCCTCGGCGCGGGATCTTCCGATGTCACCAAGGCACAGCATTGCCGCGCCGAGGTCTATCTTGAGGGTTTCGGCTGGGTCCCCGCCGACCCGGCCGATGTCCGCAAGGTCGTGCTGGAAGAGCCGCCGAAGACCCTTACCCTGCAGGACGCCGCGGTTCAGGATGTGCGCCGCGCCCTGTTCGGGGCCTGGGAAGGCAACTGGATCGGCTACAATTTCGCCCATGATGTGGCCCTGCCCGGCGCTGCCGAAGGTCCGTTGCCGTTCCTGATGTACCCCGTGGCAGAAGTCGGCGGCGTCCGTCTGGACGAACTTGCGCCGGACAGCTTCCAGTATTCCATCACCGCGTCAGAGATCACGGGCTGACTCGGACGGGCGTGGCGGTGCGCCCAAAGGCATGCTGGCGCACCTGCCAAAAAGATAGCGCCGCCGGCAAAGGCGGTGCCTCTGGCCCCGCTGCAATCCGCTTCGCCCTGGACAAGTTCACTACTGCAGACGCTGGGAATATGTCACGGCGAACATAAGGGTCACTCCATCGACCGGGTTCCTTCTGCGGCCTGGGGAACAGGCGCCGAATAGGGCGCAAAGCGCGCCTCGCAGGGGTTTGCGGGCAGCGGTCGCCCAACCATCGGAAAGGCGCGCTGTGGGCAGGATGCTCGCTCGCAGACCTTGCAGCCCGGTCCGATCTTTGTGGCCATCGCAGGGTTTGAAAGGTCCAACCCGCGCGCATAAACCAGTCGGCTCGCCTGGACGAGGTCGCAGCCGAGGGCGATCGCGAACGTCTTCACCGGCGCGTCGAACCCGCCTTGCCCGGTCCGCACCATGCGCGCTATCCACAAGTAGCTGCGCCCGTCGGGCATCTGGGCGATCTGGCGGACGATTTCTCCGGGCTTGGCAAAGGCAGCGTAGACATTCCACAGGGGGCAGGACCCGCCGATCCGGCTGAAATGGAAATCGGTTGCCGATTGGCGCTTCGAGATGTTCCCCGCGCGGTCCACCCGTATGAAGAAGAAGGGAACGCCCCGTGCGTCCGGCCGCTGCAGGGTGGACAGGCGGTGACAGGTGGTCTCGAAGCCTACACCGAAGCGCCGGGCAATGAGATCGATGTCATAGCGGGCAGACTCGGCCGCGGCGAGGAAGGCGCGATAGGGCAGGATCAGCGCCCCGGCAAAGTAGTTCGCCAGCCCGATCTGCAACAGGGTCCGCGCATCGGCCCCGAGTTTCGGGTCATCGGACAGACGGGCAATGGTCTCGCCCTGTTCCAGAAAGGCCAGCTGGGTCGCAATCTGGAACGCGGTCTGGCCCGGGTCAAGGTGGATGGCCAGATGCAGGATGCGCCCAGCCGGGTCATAGCGGCGCAGCGCTTCGCCCGAGCTTTGCGCGATACGGATCCCATGCCGCCCGGCCAGCCGATCGACCAGCGCCGCCGCCATCCGGCCCGGCGGCAGCGTATTGCCGATGGCCTCGGCCGCCATGTCCAGGTCCGCCACATGATTGCGCCGCTCGTAGAACCAGTCGCGGACGGCTTCGAAGGCAGCAGGGGAGTGACCCGGGGCTTCGGTCACCTGCCCTGCGAACAGATCGGCGCGCTCTGTTGTTTCGCGCAGACGGGCCTGCATGGCCACGATTGACCGTGCCACCTCCGGCATGTTGGCAGCCAGCTCGCGCAGTTCGGCCAGCGAGATGCCCGCGCCCTGATCGGCCAGTGCGGCCCGCAGGTCGGTGATCAGTCTCGCCTCGCCCTCGTCCGAGAAGAGCTGCACATCGAGGCCAAAGACCGCATTCAGCTTCAGAAGCACCGGCACGGTCAGCGGCC
Organism: Frigidibacter albus; assembly: GCF_009908165.1. Taxonomy (GTDB): domain Bacteria; phylum Pseudomonadota; class Alphaproteobacteria; order Rhodobacterales; family Rhodobacteraceae; genus Frigidibacter; species Frigidibacter albus. The sequence goes on along the minus strand of NZ_JAAAUC010000001.1, from coordinate 214,433 downwards.
GCGCATTCTGTTCGATCTGGTTCAGATAGCTGGGGCTGATCTCCAGCGCGCGCGCCAGGGCTGCCTGGGTCAGGCCCCGTTCCTCACGCAGGCGCCGCAACCGGACACCGAGATAGGTTTTGCTCATCTTCGCAACCTTCGCAATTCGCACGCCAATAGCTCGCAGATCATCGCATTTTCAGTAGTTTACCCATGTATCCGGCTTGTGTGAAGACAGCATTGCCAATCTTGCGAAGTCCCGACACCCCCGCAGAAAGCCAAGCCGATGCCCGCCAAGACCGTGTCCGAGACCGTGTTCGAGACCCGAATGATCGAGATGATCTTTCCCGAACAGGCGAACCATTACGGGACGCTGTTCGGCGGCCATGCGTTGGCATTGATGGCCAAGGCGGCCTTCGTTGCGGCCACACGCCACGCTGGCACTTCGGTGGTCATGGCGCGGTCCGAGCGGGTGGATTTTCGCACGCCGATCAAGGTGGGAGAAATGCTGGACCTCGTGGCCCGCGTCAGCCGCACCGGCCGGTCTTCGATGACGGTCGAGGTTCAGGGCACTGCCCGCAGCATAGGGGGCGCACGCGAGCGGGTCGCCTTGTCGGGTGCGTTCGAGATGGTCGCCGTCGATGCCGAGGGGTGCCCCCGGCCGGTTGGTGCTGAAGTTTCATGAAAAGGGAAGAGACATGATCGCTCATGAAGTGCGTACCTATAAGTCCGCCGAACATTTGCCGCGCGAGCAGCAGCTCGCCTGGAAGATCGCCGAAGTCGCTGCCGACCCCGTCGCCGTGATGCCGGACGTGACAGAGATGATCATCAACCGGATCATCGACAATGCCGCCGTTGCAGCCGCCTCGGTCGCGCGGCGCCCCGTCGCCTCGGCCAGGGCGCAGGCGCTGTGCCATCCGATGCAGCCGGGCGCGACAGTGTTCGGGATGACGCCCGGCACCCGTGTCTCGCCGGAATGGGCAGCCTGGGCCAACGGCACCGCGGTGCGGGAGCTTGACTTCCACGACACGTTCCTCGCCGCCGACTACTCGCACCCGGGCGATAACATCCCACCGATCCTTGCGGTTGCCCAACATGTCGGCAAATCCGGCATGGATCTGATCCGCGGACTCGCGACCGGCTATGAGATTCAGGTGGACCTGGTGCGCGGTATTTGCCTGCATGAGCACAAGATCGACCACATTGCCCATCTTGGGCCGTCTGCCGCCGCCGGGATCGGCACGCTTCTGAACCTGCCCACGGAAACGATCTATCAGGCGGTGCAGCAGGCCCTGCATGTCACCACCACCACCCGCCAGTCGCGCAAGGGCGAGATCTCGTCCTGGAAGGCCTTCGCCCCCGCCTTCGCCGGCAAGATGGCGATCGAGGCGGTGGACCGCGTGATGCGCGGCGAGGGCGCGCCGAGCCCGGCATGGGAAGGCGAGGATGGCTTCATCGCCTGGCTGCTCTCGGGTCCGAACGCCCGCTATCAGGTGCCGCTGCCCGGCCCGGGCGAGGCCAAGCGCGCGATCCTCGACACCTATACCAAGGAGCATTCGGCCGAGTATCAGAGCCAGGCGCTGATCGACCTTGCCCGCCGCATGGGCCCGCAGATCGGGGATCTGTCCCGGATCGAGAGCATCGTGATCCACACCAGCCACCACACGCATCACGTGATCGGCACCGGCGCCAATGATCCGCAGAAGATGGACCCGAAGGCCAGCCGCGAAACGCTTGACCACTCGATCATGTATATCTTCGCGGTCGCGCTGGAAGATGGCGGCTGGCACCACGAGAAAAGCTACGCGGCAGACCGGGCGAACCGCCCCGAGACCGTGGCGCTGTGGCACAAGATCTCGACCACCGAGGATTCGGAATGGACGCGGCGCTACCATGCGCAGGATCCGAAGACCAAGGCCTTCGGGGGCCGTGTCGAGGTGAAGCTGAAGGGCGGCCGGATCATCACCGATGAACTGGCACTGGCCGACGCGCATCCGGGCGGCGCGCGCCCCTTCGTCCGCGAGAATTACGTCAACAAGTTCCTGACGCTGTCGGACGGCATCATCGCCAGCGCCGAACAGACCCGCTTTGTACAGGCGGCCGAGGCACTGGCAACGCTCAAAGCCGGCGATCTTGCAGCACTGAACTTCACTGTCGGCGCGGATCGCCTTGGCGCGGCCCGCCCGAGTGGCATTTTCGACTGGACATGAGGAGGCAACGATGAGCGGCATTGTCGTGAGACCCAAGAAGTCCGTCGCGCTCTCGGGCGTGGTGGCGGGAAATACCGCGTTGTGCTCGGTGGGCCAGTCGGGGAACGATCTGCACTATCGGGGCTATGACATCCTCGATCTGGCGGGGTCCTGCACGTTCGAGGAGGTCGCTCATCTTCTGGTGCATGGCTCCCTGCCGACCGCACCGGAACTGCGCGTCTACCAGGCCAAGCTGAAGGCGCTCCGGGGGCTTCCCAAGGCGGTGCGCGAGACGCTGGAGGCCATCCCTGCCGCCGCCCATCCGATGGATGTGCTGCGCTCGGGCGTGTCGGCGCTTGGCTGTGTGCTGCCCGAGGCGCACGATCACAACATCCCCGGCGCGCGGGATATCGTCGACCGGCTGATGGCGGCGCAAGGCTCGATGCTGCTCTACTGGCACCACTTCGCGCAGAACGGCCGGCGGATCGAGGTCGAGACCGAAGATGACACCATCGCGGGCCACTTCTTGCATCTGCTGCACGGGATCGCGCCGAGCGCAGCTGAAGTCCGGGCCATGCAGACGACGCTGAACCTTTATGCCGAACACGAGTTCAACGCCTCGACCTTCACCGCGCGCACCATCGCGGGGACCGGATCGGATATGTATTCCGCCATTGCCGGCGCGATCGGCGCGCTGCGGGGGCCCAAACATGGCGGCGCCAATGAAATCGCGTTCGAAATCCAGAAACGCTATGAAAGCCACGACGAGGCGGAAGCTGATATCCGCGCCCGGATGGCGCGCAAGGAGGTCATCATCGGCTTCGGCCATCCGGTCTACACCATCGCAGATCCGCGCAACGTGGTCATCAAACGGGTGGCGAAGCAGCTGTCGGATGCCGCCGGCACCACGCGGATGTTCGACATCGCCGAGCGGATCGAGGCGGTGATGATGGAGGAAAAGCGCATGTTTCCGAACCTGGACTGGTATTCCGCCGTCTCCTACCACCTGCTGGGCGTCCCGACTGCCATGTTCACACCGATCTTCGTGATCTCGCGCACTTCCGGATGGGGTGCCCATGTGATCGAGCAGCGACAGGACAACAGGATCATCCGCCCCTCGGCGCATTACATCGGCCCCGACAACCGCGCCTTTACCCCTATTGAGGAGCGCGGCCTGCTGGTCCCGCCTTCGGAGGCCTGACATGCCCTATCTGATCGCATCCGACCTGCCCCGCGCCGCGGCAGGCGAACGCTTCCGCGCCGCGCTTTCGCGGCCGGGCATCCTGCGCCTGCCCGGCGTCCATAACGGACAGGCGGCCCTGCAGGCCAAGGCCGCGGGCTTCGACGCGCTCTACCTGTCCGGCGCGGCGATGACCGCCTCGATGGGCCTGCCCGATCTGGGGATCATCACGGTGGATGAGGTTGCCTTCTTCATCCGCCAGATCGCGCGCGCCTCTGGCCTGCCGTTGCTGGTCGACGGCGACACGGGATATGGCGAGGCGCTGAACGTCATGCATATGGTGCGCAGCTTCGAGGAGGCCGGCGCTGGCGCGGTTCACCTGGAGGATCAGCTTCTGCCCAAGAAATGCGGCCATCTGAACGACAAGAAGCTCGCTGGCGCCCGGGACATGGCGGCCAAGGTCGCCGCAGCCGCCCGCGCCCGCCGCGATCTGGTGATTATCGCCCGCACCGATGCCGCCGCCTCCGAAGGCATTGATGGCGCCGTCGCCCGCGCGAAGCTCTATGTCGAGGCCGGGGCCGATGCGATCTTCCCCGAGGCGCTGACATCCGTCGAGATGTTCAGGGAGGTCCGGGCCCGGCTGCCCGGCGTGAAGCTGCTGGCCAACATGACCGAGTTCGGCCGCACGCCGGCACTGACGGCGCAAGAGTTTCAGGATCTCGGCTATGACATGGTGATCTGGCCGGTCTCGTCGCTCAGGGTGGCCAACAAGGCGCAGGCGAAGCTTTACGCCGCGCTGGCCCGCGATGGGGCCAGCACCGCCATGATCCCCGAGATGCAGACCCGGACCGAACTATACGACATCATCGGTCTGAATGCCTTCGAGGCGCTGGACGAGAGCATCGCGCTCTCCGTCGCGCCCTGACCCGCTGCCCCGCCCCGAAGGCAAGGCGGGGCCGTGGCCGTGGCCGGACGGGACGGCGCAGCTTGGCCCCGTCAGGCCGAAAGCTCGCGGCGCACGATCTCGGCGCCGGCGCTCAGCGCGCTCAGCTTGCCCCGCGCCACGTCCCGCGACAGCGGTGCCATGCCGCAATTGGTGCAGGGATAGAGCTTGTCGGCATCCACGAACTGCAGCGCCTGCCGCAGGACGACCGCGACTTCCTCGGGCGTCTCGATGGCGTCGGTCGCCACGTCGATTGCCCCGACCATGACCTTCTTGCCGCGCAACAGCTCGATCAGGTCCATGGGGACACGGGAGTGCTGGCACTCCAGCGAGATCATGTCGATCGTCGATGTCCGCAGCCTCGGGAAGACCTGTTCGTATTGCCGCCATTCTGCGCCGAGGGTCTGTTTCCAGTCCGTGTTGGCCTTGATGCCGTAGCCGTAGCAGATGTGGACCGCGGTCTCGCATTTCAGGCCCTCGGCCGCCTTCTCCAGGGCCGCGATGCCCCAATCGTTTACCTCGTCGAAAAAGACGTTGAAGGCCGGCTCGTCGAACTGGATGATGTCGACGCCCGCGGCCTCGAGCTCGTGGGCCTCTTCGTTGAGGATCCGGGCGAATTCCCAGGCCAGCTTCTCGCGGCTTTTGTAATGGGCGTCGTAGAGCGTATCGATCATGGTCATGGGGCCGGGCAGCGCCCATTTGATCGGGCGATCGGTCTGCGCGCGCAGAAATTTCGCATCCTCGACGAACACCGGCTTCTGGCGCGAGACCGCGCCGACCACTGTCGGAACGCTGGCGTCATAGCGGTCGCGGATCCGCACGGTCTCGCGCTTCTCGAAATCGACGCCGTCCAGATGCTCGATGAAGGTGGTCACGAAATGCTGGCGGGTCTGCTCGCCGTCGCTGACGATGTCGATGCCTGCCTGCACCTGGTCGTTCAGCGCCACGCGCAGGGCATCTTGCTTGCCTTCGATCAGCGCCTCGCCCTGCAGCTTCCAGGGTGACCAAAGGGTTTTCGGCTCGGCAAGCCATGAGGGCTTGGGGAGGCTTCCGGCGGTCGCGGTGGGCAGAAGTTTGTTCATGGTCTTGTAACCTTTCAGGGGCGGAGGGTCAGGCGGCGTGCCGGGCTGACCATTGCGTGAGGATATGCCCGTAGGGCTTGATGAGGTTCTCTTCGACGAATTTTCCCTGTTCGACAGCCAGCTGGCTGCGTTCCTCCCGATCATAGACGATCCGGGTCAGGGAATAATCCCGATGATTCAGGCTGGGCCGGAAACAGGCCCCGGCGGGGGAATTGGCGTTGTAGATCTCGGGGCGGTAGATGCGCTGGAAGCTTTCCATGACGCTGATTGTGCCGATCAGCTCAAGGGGCACGTAATCGTTGAGCAGGTCGCCCGCGCAGTAGAAGGCCAGCGGGGCGGTGCTGGCCGGGGGCATGAAATGGCGCGCCCGCAGACCCATCTTGCCGAAATAGCGGTCGGTCGCCGACAAGGCGTCCTGCCGGTATTCGACGCCCAGAACGGGATGCCGGTTTTCGGTCCGCTGATAGGTCCGGCTGCTCGAGACGCTGAGGCAGATGACGGGCGGTTTTACGAAGGTCTGCCGGTAGGCCGGCGAATTCAGGAAACACTTGAAAAGATCTCCATGCAGCTGCCCGAAATCCTCGGGCGCGCTGCCCCCGGCCCCGCCCCCGGTGTGCTGCGGCAGCAGGATGCTGAAATCGTAATCCCGCACATAGGACGAGAAGTTGTTCCCCGCGATGCCCGGGGTCCGCCGGCCCGTCTGGCGGTCGAGGATGGTCGGCTTCAGGATCTCGATCAACGGGAAGGACCGGCCGTCCTCGCCGATGCGGATCTCGGCCGAGACGATGTCCAGCTCCACCGCATAGCGATCGCCGCCCGGATTGTCCCATTGCGCCAGCGCGTTGAAGCGGTTGTCGATCATCGTGAAAGCGTCGCGCAGGTTGTCGCGGCGGCTGTCGCCCCGGGCGAGATTAGCGAAATTGGTCGTGGCCCGCGTGCCGTCCGAGGGGCGATAGCTCTCGTCGAAGCGGAGGGTCTTGATGGTATAGCTCGGGTCTTCTCTCATCCTGACATGCCTTCTGAGCGGCCTGGAAGGACAGGCCGTGAAATCCGGACAACCCCGTGACGGATGTCACGAGGCGGCGATGTCACCTTGCGGATGGGCCGCCACCGACACGCCCACCGCGGCCGGAACAGGTGATCGATCGAGGCAGGTTTCCTGACTTGCGGATAAGCGCCTCGCCCGGCCTTCCCGGCGCAGGACTGCGCCAGTGGCATGTCGGACAGGCTCTCCGCCTACAGTTGCGGGGGCAGCTCCGGAATTGGCCTCGGCCTTACCGGATTCCCTTTTACCCGGGGCTTTCCCCGGCACCTTGATCTGGCAGCAGACTCCGCCGAGCGCGCGCCCAAGTCAACACATCCCGCGTGTCGGAATTCTCATGTAGATCATGAGGAGGAGGCGTTGATTGGCGATGGGGTGGCTGCTGTTCCGAAGCCTAATCTTGGGCGGATCGGTATCGGGATGTAGATGTCGGCAATGGCCACCGAGAGAGGTGATGCTGCTGCCAACGGCAGCCGGATTTTGCTGCGGGCGCTCGAGCGTCAGCTTTGGGTAGTGCGCCCCGCAGCATGCGAGCCTGTCGACCGTCAGCTTCGGGGGATAAGCCGAATTGCGCCGCTGCGGCAGGGAAGCTCCAGAATTGGCAAAAACGTTCCTTCGATCGGGTGTGACATGTGAAGAGACGCGCGTGCGGATGGCCCCTATGGCTCACCGCCCGACCGCCATCGGCTGAGCAGCATTTCATAGAACTGTTCCGCTGCCGGTGATCTTCGCGAACCGGGCACCCGGACCACGCCAACGGTCCGCGTCACGTGCGGCGAGGTTAGGGGGACAGTGGCAATCACATGATGCGGCCCGGCGGGCAGGGCCATGCGCGGCAGCGCCGCGACCCCCAGTCCCGCCTCGACCAGGCCAAGCGAAGTGGACAGGTGCTGGACCTCGAAGAAGGACCGGGGCCGGACATTCGCCTTGGCAAGCGCCAGATCCATGATCAGACGGTTGCCGCTGGACCGGCCGACCGTCACGAAGCGGTGGTCCGCCAACTCCTCCCAGCTGACCGAGGCGCGGTGCGCCAGCGGATGGTCTCGCCGGCAGGCCAGCAGGAACGGCTCCTCGATCAGCGGATCGAAGGCCACGTCAGGGTCATCCGCACCCAGCAGCGTGATGCCAAAGTCGACCTCGCGGTTCAGGACGCTTTGCAGCACTTCGTTCGCGCCCGCGTCCAGGATGCGAAAGCGGATCGCGGGAAACTCGGCAGTGAAAGCAGCGATGACATCGGGCAGAAAGTAATAGGCCGCCGTCGGGATGCAGGCGATGCTGACCAGCCCCGAGCGCCGCTCTGCAATTTCGCGGACCGACATCAGCGAAGTCTCAAGGTCGTCCAGCAGCCTGCGTGCGCGGGGCAGGAAATCACGCCCCACGGCCGTCAGCGATACGCGGCGTGTCGTCCGCTCCAGCAGGGGAACGCCCAAGGTCGCCTCCAGCTTCTGGATGCGGCGGGTCAGGGCAGGTTGCGACAGGTGGATGGTTTCCGCGGCCGCACGAAAGCTCTGCATCTCGGCAGTGGCGACAAAGGCGCGCAAGTCTTCCAGATCGATACTCATGCGCCCAACGTAACAATCATTCAGTTCATTGCATTTCACACATTCCCGCGCGTCTGGCAAGTCTGGGCCAACCGAAGGGCTGCGGCCCCTGGCAGTCCGAGAAGGCCAAGACCATGCAAAGAATTCCCTGCGTCCTGATGCGAGGCGGCACGTCGCGCGGCCCGTTCTTCCTGTCCGGTGACCTGCCGGCGGAGCGTGCGGCGCGGGATGCTGTTCTGATCTCGGCAATGGGGTCGGGGCATCCGTTGCAGATCGACGGGATCGGCGGTGGCAACCCCCTGACCAGCAAGGTCGCCATTGTCGGGCGCAGCACGCGGCCCGATGTGGATGTCGATTACCTGTTCGCGCAGGTGAATGTTGACCGCGCCCTGGTCGATACCGCGCCCAATTGCGGCAACATGCTGGCGGCAGTCGGACCCTTTGCCATCGAGCAGGGCTTGGTTCCCGCCACCGATCCCGAGACGCGGCTGACGATCTTCAACGTCAACACCGGCAAGCGGATCCAGTCCATTGTTCAGACCCCCGGCGGCGTGGTCAGTTACGAAGGCAATACCGCGATTGCCGGCGTTCCCGGCACTGCAGCCGCCGTCCGCATGGCGTTTCTGGATGCGGCAGGGTCGAAGACCGGCAAGCTGCTGCCCACAGGCAACGGCGCCGAAATCATCGAAGGGGTCGAAGTCTCCCTGTTCGACATGGCCGTCGCAGCGATGTTGGTGGATGCTGCCAGTCTTGGAAAGACGGGCCAGGAGGCCCCCGCAGATCTGGACGGAGACCGGACTTTCATGCAGCAGCTAGAGACGTTGCGCATGGAGGCGGGGCGCCGGATGGGGCTGGGGGATGTCTCGCAGATGGTCATTCCCAAGCCGATCCTGCTTGGCCCACCTTCGGGTACCGCGACGATCACGGCGCGTTATTTCATGCCGCATTCATGTCATGCCGCTGTCGCCATCACCGGCGCGGTCTGCATTGCCTCTGCCTGCTGCACGCCCGGCACCATCGCACACCGTCTTGCGCGATTGCCCGAACCGCAAGCCGATGGACGCCGCCGGCTGATCATCGAGCACCCCTCGGGTCAGACCCCGGTCGAGATCGAACAGGACCCTGAAACCGGCATCGTCACCCGCGCCATGGTCGTCCGCACCGCCCGGCGCTTGTTCGACGGCTTTGTCCATGTGCGCGATCAGGTCGTCTGATCGCGTAGACTTTCGTATCATTGAGGAGGAGACCCAGATGAAACTGTTTACCACCCCCCTTCGGGCCGCATTGCTGAGTGCCGCTGCGGCCTTGACCCTTCCGCAAGCCCTTTTGGCTCAGGATTTTTCCGGCGAGACCATCGAGTGGACCATTCCCTTCGGCGTGGGAGGCGGCACCGACGTCTGGGCGCGCTTCTTCGCCCCTCAGCTGTCGCAGGCCCTGCCGGGACAGCCGAATGTCGTGGTGCTGAACGTGCCCGGCGGCGGCTCGATCACCGGCGCGAACCAGTTTGCGAACCGCGCCACCAGCGATGGCCTGTCGATCCTGGGCACCTCTGCCTCGACGCAGTATCCCGCCATTCTGGGCGATCCGCGCGTCCGCTATGACTATGCCGACTGGACGGCCATCCTGGCATCGCCCACCGGCGGCGTTGTCTATGCCGATCCGAAATACGGCGTTACCGGACCCGAGGGGCTGGAAACCCTGAAGGCGGAAGAGATCCGGTTTGCCAGCCAAGGCGCGACCGCACTGGAAATGCCGGTTCTTCTTGCCCTGAAGATGATGGGCCTGAACATCCGCCCCGTTTTCGGCATGGAAAGCCGCGGCGCGGGTCGGTTGGCATTCGAGCGCGGCGAGGCGGGGATCGATTTCCAGACCAGCTCGGCCTACCTCAACAGCGTGGTTCCGCTGGTTGACAGCGGCAAGGCCGTGCCGCTGTTCTCGATGGGCGTGGTCGATGCCGACGGCAATGTGAGCCGCGACCCCTCGTTCCCGGACCTGCCGACCTTTGTCGAATTCTTCACCGAAGCCACCGGCGCGCCGCCCGAGGGCGAGTCGTTCGAGGCGTGGAAGGCCCTGATGATCGCGGGCTATTCGCTGCAGAAGATGGTGGTTCTGCCCAAGGACACTCCCGCCGAGGTGATCGCAAGCTATACCGAGGCTGCACGCCAGATCGTCGAGGCCCCCGATTTCCGAGAGCGGGCGGGCGAAGAGATCGGGGTCTATGACCAGCTGGTCGGGGAAGAGGCAGATGCCGCCCTGAAGGTCGCGCTGACCGTCGATCCGGCCATCCGGGAATTTCTGACGACCTGGCTCTCCGAGGATTACGGCGTCCGGTTCTGAGCAGATGGCGGGGCCTCGAGGCCCCGCCGCACCGCATGTGGGGGAGGAAACCACGATGTTCGATATTGCCCTTTCGGCGCTCGGTCAGGTCATGTCCACAGGCCACCTGACCTTTCTGGTCCTTGGCGTTCTGGTGGGCCTGATCGTGGGCATCCTGCCCGGTCTGGGCGGCATTGCCGGAATGTCGATCCTGCTGCCGTTCCTGTATGGCATGGAGCCCGCCGCAGCCCTTGGGATGCTGATCGGCATGGTCGCGGTGATCCCCACTGGAGACACGTTCACCTCGGTCATGATGGGGATCCCGGGATCCAGCGCCAGTCAGGCGACGGTGCTTGACGGCTTCCCCATGGCCAAGCGCGGCGAGGCGGCGCGAGCGCTGTCGGCGGCCTTCACCAGCTCGCTTCTGGGCGGGCTGATCGGCGCGCTGGTCCTGTCGATCGCCATCGTGATGGCCCGCCCGCTGGTCTTGTCCTTCTCGTCGGCCGAGTTGTTCATGCTGACCCTGTTCGGCCTGTCCATGGTTGCGGTCCTGTCAGGTCGCAGCCTGACCAAGGGCGTCGCCGCTGCGGGGCTTGGTCTGGTCATCGGCGCCATCGGCACCGCGCCTGCGACCGGCGAGGCGCGCATGACCCTGGGCATCGACTACCTGTATGACGGCGTGCCGCTGGTCGTCGTCGCGATGGGACTGTTCGCCATTCCCGAAATCATCGACTTGCTGAAACGCGGCACTGCCATCTCGAACAGCACCCCCTTGGGCGGTGGCTGGATGCGGGGCGTGCGCGACGTGCTGGGCCATCCGTGGCTGGTGGCGCGCTGCGCCAGTCTGGGCTGCGTGATCGGGGCGCTGCCCGGTCTGGGCGGGGCGGTCGTGGACTGGATTGCCTACAGCCATGTCGTGCAGACCAGCAAGGACCGCAGCCAGTTCGGCAAGGGCGACGTGCGCGGCGTCATCGCGCCGGAAAGCGCCAACAATGCCTGTCAGGGTGGAGCCCTGATCCCGACGCTTCTGTTCGGCGTGCCCGGATCCGGGTCCATGGCGGTGTTTCTGGGCGGCATGGTGCTGTTGGGCATCCAACCCGGTGTGACCATGGTCGAGACGCGCCTGGACCTGACCTATACGATCGTCTGGTCGCTGGCCCTGGCCAACGTCGTCGGCGCCGCGCTCTGCGTGCTGATGGCCCGTCAGGTCGCGCGCTTGACGCAGGTGCCCTTCGTCTACCTGGCCCCGTTCATGGTGATGATTGCCATGTTCGCGGCATTCCAGGCCTCGCGGTCGATGGCGGATCTGGTCGCACTGATCGTCATGGGCGCGGTCGGCATCTACATGCGTCGCTTTGGTTGGCCACGCCCTGCGCTGCTCATCGGGTTCGTCCTGGCGCCAGGGGCAGAGGGCTATCTGTATCAGGCCGTGCAGTTCTACGGCATGGACTGGCTGATGCGTCCCGGTGTCATCATCATCGGCATCATCACCGTCGTGTCGGTCTTTCTGGGCCTGCGCTATGGGGCCGAAGTCTCGAGCGAAGGCGCCAGCGACGAGGCGGACCAACAGACCCGAGGACGCCAGATGGCCTTCGCCGGAGTTCTGGTCGCCGCCGCGGCGTTCTGTCTGGTGGAGAGTATCGGCCTCAGCTTTCTCGGCATGGTGTTCCCGCTGACCATCGGCATCCTCGCGCTGGCAGGGGCCCTGGGCGTGGTGTTCAGCATCCGCCGCGGCCAAGTCGCCGAGATCCATGATGACGATGCAACCGGCGCAGTCGCGGGGGCCTGGTCTGGACGCGAATTGTATCTGGCGGTCTTTGCAGCATTGGTCGGACTGGTCTGGCTGATCGGTTTTGTGCCGGCCATGGCGCTGTTCTTTCCAGCCTTCCTGATCATCGCGGGAAAGGCCCGACCGCTGAATGCTGGGCTTCTGACGATGGGGGCGGTTGCCTTCATCAGCGGCATCACCTGGGCCATGACCCTGCGCCTGCCGGAGGGGCTCATTCCGCCTCTGCTGTTCTGAGGTCGGTGTTGCGCCCTGTGGCGCATGGCAGCCTACTCTCTTGGTTGCCATGCCGCTCTGGCTTCCTGCTTTGCCGGCGACAATGCCTGTCGGTGCAGTGCGGCCGTTCTTCCGCAGCGTAGCGAATGGGGGAATGTCGTGCACAAGCGTCGCTGGACGCAGCGCTGTGGCAGATGACTCACGCTATTCGAGGTCTGCGGACTTCGACACGGCCAAATGCCGCAGGGTTGTCTCGACATCGCCCAGAAGATCGGCCCAAGCGCCCTCATCATCAATGCCATTGATGCGCATGAGGAAAAGGCCCTCGACCGCCAGAATGGCCACGCGCGCGCCCGGAGCGTCGGGCGTTGATCCGGACAGGCGCGCGAAGACCCCATGGTACCAGTCGCGGGTCTCCCGCAGATTCGCCGGATCTTCCCGATAGCTGACCTATATCCCGCGGAAGGTGGCGAACTCGTCCAGTGGCGCCCGGGTGCTTTGCAGTCCATTGACCGGGGCGTCCGGGTCGCGGTGACCGATAGCGACACCGCAAAACAGCATGTGCCCGGGCGCGGGTGCGACTGCGGCATCCACCTCGGGGTGATACCGGGCCCAGGCCTCTTGAAAGCAGCAATCAAGACCGGCCTCGCGCAGCAGCAGGGCCAGTGTTGCCAGATACATGCCCAGATCGGACCATTGCGCCGCGCCCATGTCTCGGTCGACATAGCAAAACATACCGACCGGGGCACCGAAGAACGCATAGTTGTTCGCCAGCCAGGCCAGCCGCGCGGACTTGTCTTCATAGGCGATGCCCATGCAATCATACATCTGCTTGCCGATCTCGAAGCGCCGGCTTCGGTAGGGCTCCTTGAGACTTGGCGGATAGATCGGGAACTCGGTCTCCCCCGGCCCTGCTTCGGCCAGCCGCAGCTTCATCCGGGACAGGAAGTCCCGCAGCGGATCCCCGGCAAGAACATGGACGACCCAGGGTTGCAGATTGCCGCCCGAGGCGGCCCGCGCGGCCTCGGCGACGATCCGGCGCAGCAGCGCGCCATCGACGGGTGTATCGAGAAATGCACGGACGGACATGCGGCTTGCGACCGCGTCTGAGACCTTCATCTAAACCCTTTCATCATCATTCACGCCGCTGGCCAAACCGGCCGGCTGGCCGTCTGCAAGCTGCGCGCGAAGGCTGGTCTTAAGCACCTTGCCATAACTGTTCTTGGGCAGCTCGAGCACGAACACATAGCGCTTGGGCTTCTTGAACGACGCGATCTGCGCCTTGCACCAGTCATCGAGGTCCGCCGTCGCAAGATCCTCGCCAGTCTGCACGATGAAGGCCACCACCTCCTCGCCCCATTCCGGATGGGGCTGGCCGATCACCGAGGCCTCGAACACCTGCGGATGGGTCAGCAGCGCCTCCTCGACCTCGCGCGGGTAGATGTTGGTGCCGCCCGAGATGATGACGTCCTTGCTGCGGTCGGTCAGGGTCAGGAAGCCATCCGCATCGAACCGGCCAAGATCGCCGGTCTTCAGCCAGCCATCCACCACCGCGGCCGCCGTCGCCTCGGGGTTGCGCCAATAGCCGGCCATGACGGTATCGCCACGGACGACCACCTCGCCAACCTCGCCGGTCGCCGCCTCCTGCATCTGCGCATCCACCACCCGAACCTCGACGCAGGACTGCGCGATCCCGACAGAGGCGCGGCGGCTGGCGGCGTTCGGGTGATCGTCTGCGCCGACCATGGCGCGGCTCATCGCGGTGATGGTCATCGGGCTTTCGCCCTGACCGTAGATCTGGGCGAACTTGGGGCCCAGCACCCGCAGGGCCTCTTCCAGATCGGCGGTATACATCGGCCCGCCGCCATAGATGATGGTGCGGATCCCCTCGCCAGAAAAGCCGGCCCGCGCAGCATGGCTGACCAGCCGCTTCACCATTGTCGGCGCGGCGAAGAACACGAGGTTACCCAGAGCCTCACCCAATGCCTGGATCTCGGTGGGATCGAAGCCGCGGGACTCGGGGATCACATGGCAGGCACCGGCGCGGACGAACTGGAAGTTGTAGAGCCCGGCCCCGTGCGACATCGGCGCGGCATAGAGCGAGTGGTCCTGCGGCAGGACCGGGTCCACATCGAGCGCATAGGTCGTCGCCATCATCCGCAGGTTGTGGTGGGTCAGGATCACGCCCTTGGGCCGGCCCGTGGTGCCCGAGGTGTAGAACAGCCACGCAAGGGCACCGTCCTCTGCCGGGACGGGCGGCCGATAGCTGTCGGGCTGCGCGCAGGCGACGGCCTGCACCAGCTCCGCCCCGTTGATCGCGATCTCGTGGCACGGGCTTGGCAGGTCGTCGGAAAAGACTGCGCCGGTGCCTGTAAGGACCAGCTTGGCCTCGGCATTTCGCAAGATCCAGTCAGCCTCGCGCGGGTGAAGCTTGTGGTTGATCGGCACCACGGCGGCCCCGATCCAGAGGACGCCATATAGTATCTCGAGATATTCCGGGCAGTTCCTGGTGAAGATGGCGACACGGTCGCCCTTGCCGATGCCGTGCCGCGCGCCCAGCCACCTGCCGATGGCCGAGCTGCGAAACGCGAATTCGGCATAGGTGGCGTGCAACTGCGTGCCGGATCGGAGGGCAGGAGCCCCGGGCCGCACTAAGCCGGTCTGATGAAGCCAGTTGGCAAGGTTCATCGGCTCAAGCTCTCTGTGTTTCCAGGATCGACACGTAGTTGGCCACCGCGGATCCGCCCATGTTGAAGACCATCCCTATCCTGGCACCAGCTTTTTGCATCCCGCCGGCTTGCCCGGTCAATTGCCGGTAGGCGACCGCATGCATCGAAACGCCCGTCGCGCCGACCGGATGCCCCTTGGCCTTGAGTCCGCCCGACAGATTCACCGGCAGCGCCCCGTCCCGGTAGACAGTGCCCTCTTCCAGCGCCCGGGCGCCCTCGCCCTTCGGCGTCAGCCCCATCGCCTCATAGGTCAGCAGCTCGGCAATGGTGAAGCAATCATGCACTTCGGCAAACTGCAGGTCGCCAATCGTGACCCCGGCCTCGTCATAGGCCATGCGGAACGCCCGCTCTGGTCCTTCAAAGGCCAGAAAATCCCGCGAGGACATCGGGAGGAAATCACTGACATGCACGGCGGCGCGGAAGCGGGCGACCCTGGCGAAGCTGGCGGCATTCTCCTCGGTAGTCAGGATCACCGCGGCGGCGCCGTCGGTCACCAGCGAACAATCGGTCAGGCGCAGCGGCGGCGCGATTTCGGGGTTCTTGTTGGTGACCTGGCTCGTCTCTTCGAAGGTGAACCGCCGCTGCATATGCGCCAGCGGGTTGAGCATGGCGTTGTCGTGGTTCTTGACCGCGATCCGCGCCATGGCGTCCAGCGGGCTGACGTAGCGGTCGGTATAGTGCCCCGCGGCAAGGCCGAAGACCTGCGGAAAGCTGAGGCCGCGCTCGGCCTCGTCGTTCTGGTAGCCCGCCCCCGCCAGCGCCGTCGTCACATCTTCCGTGGTGCGATGGGTCATCTTTTCGGCGCCCACCACCAGCACGGTCCGGGCCTTGCCGGCCTTCAGCGTGTTGATCCCGGCATGGATCGCCGCCGACCCCGAGGCGCAGGCATTCTCTGCGCGCATCGCCGGAGTGAAACGCATCTCGGGATAGGCCTGCAGGATCAGCGACGAGGCGAACCCGTCCGACACGAGGCCAGAGTTGAAATGCCCCAAGAACACCGCGTCGATATCGCCGGGCGCGATGCCGGCCTCTTCGACTGCCTCCCGCGTGACCTCGACAATCAGCTGTTCAAGGCTTTGATCCCGCCTGCCGAACCTGCTGTGGCCCGACCCGACGATGCAGATGGTCCCGGTCATGCCGCCTATGCCTCGCTCTGGCCGCGCCCAGCCATCAGGCGCAGCGGTGTGTAGGTGATGACGCATTCGCCGCGCTGGTTGACGATGCGGTTGCGCGTGCGCACCAGTCCGCGGTTGTCCTTCCTGGCGGCGCGGACCTCGATCACCTCGATCTCGACATGGATGGTGTCGCCCTGCATCACCGGCCCTTCGACATTCAGCTCCATATGCAGGAAGGCCAGCCCCGTGCCCTGCGCCGTCGCGTTCAGCGTCAGGCCCTCCGCCAGCGCATAGACCAGCGCCGCCGGGGCCGGGCGTCCGGCAATCGCCGAATGCGCAGCGCGGTATTCCGCATCGAGGAACAGCGATTCCAGCATCCCCACAGCGGATACGAAATTGACGATGTCGGTCTCTGTCACCGTGCGCCCGAAGGTGCGGAAACTGTCGCCGACCGTCAGCTCGTCCCAGTGAAAGCCTTCGCCAAGAAGTTTCATGGAGTCTCTCCTCTCATTTTGCCGTCGGCGGGCCAAGGCAGTGGCCCCGGATCGCGCAAACGCTTGGAATACCAGAATGGCGACACCGCGCCGATCACGCTTGCCGCCGAGAACAGGAAGGCGGCGCGATAATCGCCCGTCAGGTCGTGCAGGAAGCCGGTGATCCACGCCCCAAGCGCCGAGCCAAAGGACATGGTCATGAAGATCGCGCCAAAGATCGCGCCCACCTGACCGCGGGCGAAGATCCGGGCGGACAGGGTCGAGATCACCGGGCCGCGCGCGCCCTGGCTGACCCCGAAGGCCAGCACATAGACCAGCACCAGACCGGCGGCAGGCAGATACGAGAAACTCAGCAGCGCAAGGATCCCGACCAGCGTTGCGGCAAAGGACAGCGTGACGGTGAAGCGGAACCCCTTGCGGGCTGCCAGCCAGCCCGATGTCAGGACGCCGACGATGGACAGCATCCCCGAGGCCCCGAAGGCGAAGGCCGCCTCGAGCGGAGGATAGCCCTCGTCCACGAGGAAGGTGACCGTCTGCACGACCACGCTGTAAGTGGAACAAGCGGTGAAGAAGAAGCACTGCACCAGCAGCCAGAATTCGGGGGTGCGCATGGCCGAGGCGATGGTCCAGCCCCTCTCGGATACCGCCGAAGCGGGCGGCGCAACAGAGCCGACGGCGTCAGGCGGCAATTGCCCGCGCGCCGCCATCAGCGCCGGATCCCCGCGCGCGATCCGTCCCCAGGGCAGGATCAGCAGCACCGGCAGCAGCGCCACCAAGGCAAGCGACAGCGTCCGGTAGGCCGCGCGCCAACCGTCCGCATCGATCAGCCCCTGCGCCAGCGGCACGATCACCAGGATGCCGGAGCCGAACCCGGCATAGGCAAAGGCGATGGCGAGGCTCAGCTTGCGGTCGAACCAGCGCCCGATCAGCGCCGCGGCCGGCACGATGCCAAGACAGGCCGCCGCGATGCCCCCGCATACGCCGTGGAACACATAGATCTGCCACAGCGCAGTCGTCGTCGAGGCAGCGCCCATGCCTCCCGCCAGAACCGCCAGACCAATGCCGTAGGTCCAGCGCGGCCCCCATCGGTCCAGTAAGGTGCCGGCGACGGGCGACATCAGGCCCGCGACAACCAGATAAGCGGAATAAACGCCGGTCAGGGTCGAGCGGCTCCAGGCAAACTCGGCCTCCAGCGGCAGAATGAACACCATGTAGGTGTCGATGACCCCGCGCGCGACGAAGTTGAACAGGAAGCCGGTCGCCACGACGATCCCCGCCATGACAGCAACCGAACGGCCGGGCAACGCTTCACCGTGGGAATTCTGTGTCAAGACGAGCCCGTTCGCTGCAAGGGACGTCGCCCGGCCGGCGGCCGGACGACGGGGGGGAAAAGCGCCTTACTGGGTCGCGCCGGCCTGCTGGTCCAGCGCCTCGCGGAAGGCGGTCAGGATCTCGGTGCCCGCAAGGCCGCGGCCATCAAGATCCGCGGCCCATTGTTCGCCGATGCCGGCAAGGTCAGCCTCGATCTTCTCCTTGTCGGCCTCGGGCAGCGATACGAAGGTCACGCCCTCGTCGACCATCTTCTGCTTGTCCTCGAGGTCCAGATCCTCGGCGATAGCGCAGGCCGAGGGGATGGCTTCCTCTGCCGCGTCGGTCATCGCCTTCTGAACCTCTGGCGACAGCTGCTGCCAGCGCTGTTCACTGATCACATAGCTTGCCACGAACGAGCCGAAGTTGATGTCCTGCGTCCCCCATTTCAGCTCAGGGGCGAGGCCATAGGGCAAGGCGCTGGAATGCGGGAACAGCACGCCGTCGATGGTGCCACGCGACAGCGCCTCGCGGGTTTCGGGCGCGGGGATCGCGATGGGCGTGGCGCCGATCAGCTCGACCGCGATCTCCTTGGTGCCGCCGGTCGCGCGCAGCTTCATGCCGCGGAAGCTGTCGGCGCCGGTGATCTCCTTGCTGGCCGTCATCACCTGATAGGGCGGGAGCACCATCACGAACAGCATCCGCACGCCCTGCGGCGCAAACTCCGCCTGATCGAGGGGGCCGCCGGGCTTGGCGATGCTCCAGAAGGCGCCGGTCCCGTGGCAGGCTTGGGTGAACGCCTCGGGCAGTTCGCCCACGCCCGCAAGCGGCAGCTTGTCGGCCAGATAGGACACGCCGGCATAGCCGATATCGACCACGCCGGTCTGGGCCAGAGACATCAGGTCCTTCGATTTCCCCATCTGCTCGGCCGGGTAGTACTCGAACTCGATCTCGCCGTTTGTCAGTTCGGTGACCCGGTCCATCCAGACCTTGGTCAGGTTCTCGGCGATGTAATGGCCGACCGGAAAGCTGTCGGCGACGCGCAGGGTTTCGGCCGATGCGGCCCCCGATGTCAGGGCCGCAACGCTGCAAAGCGCGGCCGCGGCGAAAGGCGTGTTCAGATGACGTCCCATTCTACTTCTCCCTAAGTTGGTTGGTGCGGTGCGGTATCGTCACATCGTCGAGGGCAGCCACAGGACAAGGGCCGGAAATGCCAGCAACAAGGCGATGACGATCAGGTGCGCGAAGACATGGGGCATGACCCCGCGGAACAACTCTCCAAGCGGTCTTCGCGTATATCGGGCCACGACGAACACGTTCATGCCCATCGGCGGCGTGACCATGCCAACCTCGGCCGTGACGACGACCATGACCCCGAACCACACGGGGTCGTAGCCAAGCTGCATCACGACTGGCAGCATCACCGGCACGGTCAGGATCAGGATGGCGATCTGGTCCATGAAGAAGCCAAGGATCAGGTAGCCGATCAGGATGATGACCATGATCATCGTCGCCGACATCTGAAGCGCGCCGATCCATGCGCTCAGGTCGTTGGTGACGCGTGACAAGGTCAGGAAATAGCCGAAGACATGCGCGCCAAGGATGATGAACAGGATCATGCAGCTGGTCTGCGCGGTGGACCGCAGCGCATGCCAGAACCCCGCCACCGTCAGCTTGCGCGACCACAGGGCGATGAGCATGGCCACGAAGGCGCCAAGCCCTGCTGCCTCGGTGGGAGTCGCCAGCCCCGAGTAGATCGACCCGCTGACGGCCATGAGCAGAACCAGCATCGGCCCGACTTTCTGCAGCGAGGCGAGCTTTTCCCGCATCGGATAGGCACGCCCGGTCGGCGCGGCGGAAGGGTCGATCTGCAGGATGACGACCACCGTCAGGACAATCGCCAGCGTCACGATCAGCCCGGGGATGACGCCGCCGATCAGCAGGTCGCCGATCGCCACATCGGCAATGATGCCATAGAGGATCAGCGCGATCGACGGCGGGATCAGCATCGCCAGCGTGCCAGAGATGGCCACGACGCCGCCCGCCAGCTTGGGATCATAGCCCTCGCGCAGCATCGCCGGCATCGAGGTGGAGGCAAGCGTCGCGGCTGCGGCCGTCGAAGAGCCCGAGATTGCGCCAAACCCGGCCCCCGCGAACGCCGTGGCAATCGCCAGCCCGCCGCGCAGCCGCCCGACCCAGATGCTGGCAGAACGGAACAGGTCATTGGCGACGCCCGAGATGATGACGAACTCGGCCATCAGGATGAACATCGGGATGGTGATGATCTCGTAGCTGTTGGCGGTGGACAGCGGAGAGGTCCTCAAGATGCCGGTCAGGAACTGCATCCCGCCCAGCATGTAGAGGCCCGATGCGCCCGAGATTGCCATCGACAGGGCGACGGGCAGCCCGACGACCAGAAAGAAGGTGAGGATCAGAAGGACGATCAGGACGGTCATTCGCCATGCTCCGTTTCGCTGGGGCCCGTGTTGGGGGGCGGCGGCATGTTGGCGATCTCGCGTCCAGTGACGAACGAGGCGGCATGGGCGACGGTCCGCAGGGTGCAGCGCAGCGTGATCAACGCCGATCCGACACAGAGCATGAAATAGGACGGCCAGGTCGGCCAGGGCACGGTGGCACTGATCAGGTTGTTCGCCGAAAAGGCGGCCGATGTCCGATACCACGCCTGCCAGGCGATCATCGCCAGCAACGCGGAGGACAGGGCGTAGCCCACTGCCAGCGAGGCATGGGTGAACCGGCGCGGCAGCGCATGGGCGAAGATGTCGATGGAGATGTGGCCGTGCTGGTGCAGCGTGTCCGACAGCGCGAAGAAGAAGACGCAGACCATCAGATAGGTGCCGATCAGGTCATAGCTCCACCCCAGCGGGCTTCGCAGCACATAGCGCATGGTGACGTCGGTAACGACGACCACCATTATGATCGCCAGCGCGATCCCGGACAGGAAGACGAGTGCGGTTTCAGCGCGCGCGAGAGCCGCAGAGATGCCCGTATCGGGCCTGTCTGTCGTGAAATTCTGCATCTGTTCCGGGCCTCCCCTCCCATTCCGTCCGTCCTCGCCGCCTGTGGCGTCAGCGTCGAAGCGCCGCGAGGATCTTCTGCGCCGCACGTTCATGCGGCTTGTCGATCATTTTGCCGTCTATGGTCACGACGCCGGCCTGCGGATCCTCCTGAAACGCCGCAACCACCCGTTCGGCCCAGGCCGCTTCGGCCCCGGTGGGCGTGAAGGCGCGGTTGACGATGTCGACATGGCTGGGATGGATCACCGCCTTGGCGCCAAAACCATCGCGCCGCGCCGCCCGCGCCTCTGCCTCGACCAGCTCAAGATCCTTGATGCGCGTGCTGACCGTGTCGATTGCCAGGATCCCGGCCGCCGCCGCGCCCATCAGGCACAGGTTGCGCGCCAGCACGAAGGGGCCGGTAAAGACGCCGTCCACATTATTCTCGGTCGCGCCAAGCGAGGCCGCAAGATCCTCGCCGCCCCAGATGAGGCCCAGCAGGCGCGGGCTTGCGCCCTGATAGCTGCCCAGACCGAAGATCGACTGCGCCGTCTCGGTCGCAACCCCGATGATCCGCGTTGCTCCGGCCGCGTGGCCGGCTGCCGCCTCGAACGCATCCAGATAATGCGCAAGCTGCGCGACATCGGCGGCACCCGAGCATTTGGGCAGCACGATGCCATCGGGCCGCTGCGGCATGACTGCTGCCAGATCGCCGAGGGTGCGCCCGCTGTCGAGGGCGTTGACCCGCACATAGAGCGCCTGCGCGCTGCGCTCTGCCGACAGCATCTCTTGCGTGATCCCGCGCGCCGCATCCTTCTGGGCGGCGGCAACGGAATCCTCAAGGTCCAGGATCAGCGCGTCGGCGGCACCCTCACGGGCGCGGGTGAACTTGCGGGCGCTGTCGCCGGGAACGAACAGAAGGGACCGCATCATCCGTCCTTCCGCTTCCACATCATCGCGGTGCGGCGGCAGTGGGCCACCAGATCGCCATGCTGGTTGAAGCAGCTATGCTCGAACTCCACGATCCCGACATCGGGGCGCGAGCGACTCTCGCGGGCTGCAACTACCCGCGTCTCGCTGCGCAGCGTGTCGCCGTGGAAGACGGGCTTGGGGAACTGCACGTCAGTCATGCCTAGATTGCCGACGGTGGTGCCCATCGTCGTGTCCTGAACCGACATGCCGATCATGATCGCCAGCGTCATCAACGAGTTGAACAGGCGCTGCCCCCATTCGGTGCCTTCCGAGAAATGGGCATCGATGTGCAGCGGCTGCGGGTTCATCGTCATCAGGCTGAACGTCGTGTTGTCCGCTTCGCTCACCGTGCGCGTCAGCGGATGGCGGAAGTGCCGGTCCACGGTGAGGTCCTCGAAATACTGGCCTGCCATCTGTGCTACTCCTGCTGCCGCGGCGCGCGCGCGGCGCCGGTTTCGATCAACTCTGCGATCCGCCCGGGGTCGATGCCCCAGTCCTCCAGGGCCGCAGCGCCCTCGGTCCCGGGCCGCTCCTCGGGTGCGGCGGGCAAGGGCGCGGGCGTCTTGTCAAAGCGCGGGGCGGGCGCCGGCTGCACGATGCCGCCGATGTCGACATGCGTGCCGCGCGCTGCGTTATGCGGGTGGTGCGGAGCCTCCAGCGGGGTCAGCACCGGGGTGACGCAGGCATCGCTGCCGTCGAACAGGGCGCACCAGTCGTCTCGGCTGCGTTCCGATATGCGGGCCGCGATCAGGCGCCGGGCCTCGGGCCAGGCGGACCGGTCGTCAAGATCGGGGAAGCCCCCCGCATCGAAGCCCAGGGTCGCCAGAAACGCCGCGCGAAACTTCGGCTCGATGGGGGCCACCGACAGGTAGGCGCCATCGGCGCAGGCATAGACGTCGTAATAGGGCGCGCCGCCGTCCAGAATGTTGGTGCCGCGGGGGCCGTTGTGCAGGCCCGCGGCGCGCAGCCCGGCCATCGCCGTGCCCAGCAGGGCCACGCCGTCCACCATCGCCGCATCCACCACCTGACCTTCGCCGCCGCGCTGGACATTGACCAGCGCCGCAAGCAGCCCTGCGACCAGCATCAGGCTGCCGCCCGCATAGTCGGCGACAAGGTTCAGCGGCGGCACTGGCGCCTCGCCCTCGCGGCCGATCATGTCAAGAATGCCGCTCAGCCCGAGATAGTTGAGGTCATGGCCCGGGATTTGCGCCAGCGGCCCGGCCTGGCCCCAGCCGGTCAGCCGGCCGTAGACAAGCCGCGGGTTGCGCGCGTGGCAGGCGTCCGGGCCAAGCCCCAGCCGCTCCATCACGCCGGGGCGGAAGCCTTCGATCAGCGCATCGGCGCCCGCCACAAGGTCCAGCGCGCAGGCGACGGCCTCGGGGCGCTTCAGATCGAGGATCACCGACCGGCGCCCCCGCGCGACCAGATCGAACCGCGCGGCCCGGACGATGCCGTTGCCGGACGGCGTTGGCCGGTCGATGCGGATCACCTCTGCCCCGAGGTCGGCAAGCATCATCGCGGTGAAGGGTGCCGGGCCGATCCCCACCATCTCGACAACCTTGATCCCCTGAAGCGGTCCACCCTCAGCCATG
This sequence comes from Frigidibacter albus, assembly GCF_009908165.1. GTDB lineage: Bacteria > Pseudomonadota > Alphaproteobacteria > Rhodobacterales > Rhodobacteraceae > Frigidibacter > Frigidibacter albus. The sequence goes on along the minus strand of NZ_JAAAUC010000001.1, from coordinate 190,935 downwards.
ACGAGCCCGCCCCTCATCGTGCCAGTAGCGCGACAGGTCTTCGCGGGCCTGCGGAGCGGCGATGTCGATCATGCGCCGGGCACGCTCCTCCAGCGGGCAGCCCGCCAATTCGGCGACGCCCCATTCCGTCACGACCGTATCGGCGTCGCTGCGCGCGATGGTGACCTGCGACACCCGCGGCACAATGCGCGAGACAGCGCCGCCCCGGGCAGTGGACGGCAGGGCGACGATGGCGCGCCCGCCCCGCGAGCCCTGCGCGCCACGGGTGAAATCGACCTGCCCGCCGGTGCCGCCGACGCGGCGCCCGCCGGCGGATTCGGCGTTGATCTGGCCGGTCAGATCGACCTCGACCGCCGAGTTGATGGCGTGAAAGCGCGACAGCCGGGTGATGTTGGCGGCGGCATGGGTGTAGGCGGCAGGCCGCGCCTCAATCGCCCGATCCTGCCGGACATGGTCCAGAATCTCCACTCCGCCAAAGATGACACCCGTAACCGAAAGGCCGGCGTCGCTCTCCTTGGCCGCGTTGGTCAGCGCGCCGGACTGGATCAGCGCGGCGATGGCATCTGTCAGCGTGCCGGAATGCAAGCCCAGATCGCGGTGGCCCTTCAGCGCCCGCGCGATGGTATCGGGCAGGCGGCCGATGCCAAGCTGCAGCACCGCACGGTCCGGCACCAGCCCCGCGACATGCGCCGCGATGGCGCGGTCTTCGGCCGTTGGCGCGCCACCGGCGGGCGCCATCGGCGCGCCTGCCGCCGTGACCGTCACATGCACCGGCACATCGTCTGGCCACAGCGTGCCGGGCAGGTGGGGCGTGTAGGGATTGATCTCGGCGCAGACCACGCGGGCACGGCGGGCTGCGTCGATCAGGTGCAAGTCACCCATGCCCAGAAAGACCCGGCCCTGGTCGTCGGGCGGCGAGAGTTGCACGAACACCACGTCGCAAGGCACGCGCCCGTCCACGATGCGCCCGATGAATTGCGAATAGTGCAGCGGCAGGACCGTCAGTGCTGCCTCTGGCAGCTGCGCCGCGGTTCCGAGCGCGCCGCAGCTTTCATACATCAGCCCGCGTTCCGCCCCACCAAGCGGGCCAAGCGAGGCACCGATGATCGCTGTGAGCCGCAACCGCTCGGCGGCGGCCTCGGCCAGCAGGCGCATCAGCACCGCAGGCTCGCCCGACCCCTGGCCGACAAGGATCCGGTCCCCGTCCCGCAGCCAGCGGACGAGGTGAGCGGATGTGGCAGTGGCCGGGTCCGGCAGTTCCATCAAGAAGCCTCCTCCCAAAGGCTGTCACGCGGTCAGTAGGATTTCGGCAATCCAAGGACCCGTTCGGCCAGATAGGACAGGCACAGCTGCGGGCTGATCGGGGCGATGCGCGGGATGAAAGCCTCGCGCAGATAGCGCTCGACATGGTATTCCTTGGCATAGCCAAAGCCGCCATGCGCCATCACCGCCGTCTCGCAGGCCGTGAAACCTGCCTCGCCGGCCAGATACTTCGCCGCGTTCGCTGCCGCGCCGCAGGGCAGCCCGCGGTCATAGCGCGAGGCCGCGGCCAGCACCATCATCCACGCCGCCTCCAGCTCTGCCCAGCATTTGGCAAGCGGATGCTGGATGCCCTGGTTCTGGCCGATGGGGCGGTTGAAGACGATCCGTTCCTTGGCATAGTCCGCCGCGCGGGTGATGGCGAGCATGCCAAGCCCGACGGCCTCGGCGGCGATCAGCACGCGTTCGGGGTTCATCCCGTGCAGGATGTATTCGAAGCCGCGCCCCTCCTCGCCGATCAGATCGGCTTCGGGGATTTCGAAGTCGCCAAAGAACAACTCGTTGGAATCGACGCATTTGCGGCCCATCTTCTCGATCTCCTGCACCCGGATCCGGCTGCGGTCGAAATGGGTATAGAACAGGCTCAGGCCGCGGGCCGGCTTGTCGACCTCGTCGATCGGCGTGGTGCGCGCCAGCAGCAGGATGCGGTCAGCCTCCTGCGCGGTCGAGATCCACACCTTCTGACCATTGACGACATAGCGGTCGCCGGTCTTGACGGCCCGCAGCTTCAGCTGCGTGGTGTTGAGCCCGGTGCTGGGTTCGGTGACGGCAAAGCAGGCCTTCTCGCGCCCTTCGGCCATCGGGCGCATCATGCGGGCCTTCTGCTCTTCGGTGCCGAAAATGGCGACCGGGTTCAGTCCGAAGATGTTGATATGCACGGCGGACGCCCCGCTCATTCCCGCGCCGGATTCGGCGATGGCGCGCATCACCAGTGCGGCCTCGGTGATGCCGAGCCCAGCCCCGCCATAGGCCTCGGGCGTGCAGACGCCAAGCCAGCCGTCCCGTGCCAAAGCGTCGTAGAAATCGTGCGGAAACCCACCCTCGCGGTCGCGCGTCAGCCAGTAACTGTCGTCGAAGCGCGCGCAAACTGCGGCAACGGCATCGCGGATGGCTTCCTGTTCCTGAGTAAGCTCAAAGTCCATCGGTCTCTCCCTAAACCCTGACGGCAGCAGGCGGCACGGCCGCTTCCGGCGTCTGCGCTGCACTGAGTGCGGCGATCTCTGCCTCTGAAAACCCGGCCTCGCGGAGGATTTCGGCGGCATGTTCCCCCTGACGCGGGGCCAGCCGGTCCGGCACCGCCGGCGTCCGCGACCACTGCGCCGGAACGTCCATCTGCCGGATCGTGCCTTCGCTCGGATGCTCGACCATGTGGAAGAAGTTGGTCGCCACCAGATGCGGATCGGTCAGCACGCCCTGAAAATCATACATCGGCATCGCCGGGACATCGGCAGCGCCCAGAAGCTCCATCCACTCGGCGGTCGTGCGGGTCAGGAAGACCTCTGCAAGCTCGCCATACACCTCGTTGATATGGGCCATGCGTGAGGTGAAATCGCGGTAGCGGGGGTCGGTCTGCGGCACGTCGGGCCGGCCGATGGCGGCAAAGAACCGACGCCAGTGCCCGTCATTGTAGATCAGCGCACAGATATGCCCGTCCTTGGTCTGGTAGGGACGGCGATCCACCGACAGCTGGCGCACATAGCCGCCGTTATCCAGCGGCGGCTCGAAGGTCAGCCCACCCATGTGGTCCCCCATCACGAAGGAGACCATGGTCTCGAACATCGGCACGTCCAGTCGCTGCCCCTGCCCGCTGCTGTTGCGCTCGACCACCGAGGCGAGGATGGCGCTGCAGGCCACCAGTCCGACGACGCGGTCGGCGACGGCCGTGGGCACGTAGCGCGGCTTGCCCTCGTTCACCCGCGAGAACAGGTAGGGAAGGGTGGAGGCGCCCTGGATCAGATCGTCATAGGCCGGCCGGTCGGCATAGGGACCGCTTTGGGAGTAGCCGAACATGCCTGCGTAGATGATCCGCGGGTTGGCCTTGGCGACCTCTTCATAGGACAGGCCAAGCCGCGCCATCGCCTTGGGACGCACGTTGTAGACGAGGATATCCGCCCCTTCACACAGCCGCAGCAGCGCATCCCGGCATTCGGGCCGCTTCAGGTCCAGCGTGATCGAGCGCTTGGATCGGTTGGCGTTCAGGAACAGCGGCCCCATGCTGGCATGACGGCCGGGCCCGATCTGGCGCACAAGGTCCCCCTCTGGCGCCTCGACCTTGATCACATCGGCGCCGAAGTCGCCCAGCATCTGGGTCGCGTAGGGCCCCATGAGAACCGAAGACATGTCGATGATGCGCAAGCCCGATAGGGGACCCATGACGCCTCCTTCAGCGTGGGCCCCGTCTCCGTCACATCGAAGGCGCCCATATTGTCCATATATAGAGATATTCAATCCCTACTGATGTACATACTTGCCGAATCCGGCCGCGAGTCAACCACAGAGTCAGAAGGGTCTCGCTTTTGCCGGGTAATTGTTCATATATATGGATCTGGACGCAGAGGAGTGGTGATCATGCTGGTCAAACAAGCCGCCAACGTTCTGGAACTGCTGGAATATTTCGCGCGCGAACAAAAAACCGCGAGCCTTGCGGATCTCTGCGCGCATTTCGGCTGGCCCAGATCCAGCACCTTCAACCTGATCCAGACCTTGGTGGAGCGCGGCTTCCTCTACGAACCCAAGGCGCGCGGCGGCTTCTATCCGACCGGCCGCTGGCTGGCGCTTGCGCAGGAGATTGCCAGCGCCGAACCCTTGCCCAAGGCGGCGCTCGCGCTGCTTCGGGACCTTGCCGAAACCACCGGCGAGACGATCTGGATCGCGGCGCCGAGCGGCCAACATGCGGTCTTGCTGTCGGTGATCCAGTCTGCGCAGGCGGTGCGCTACACAGCGGAACCCGGGAAGCGGGTGCCGATCCATGGCACCGCCTCGGGACAGGCAATCATGAGCCAGATGAGCCCGGCGCAGACCGCCGCGATCTTGCGGAAGGCGGTGTTCGAACGCTTCGGCCCCGGCACCCCGATGAGCGTCGAAGAGGTAGAGCAAAGCATCGCGGAATCGCTGCGGCGCGGGTCATTCCGCAGCGCTTCGGCCTTCAGCCGCGATCTTGGCGGCATCTCTGTCCCGCTTGTTCTTGGCGGACGGCTCTTCTCGGTCACCGTTGCAGGCCCGCTGTTCCGCATCGAAAGCCGCATGGAAGATACCGCCATCGAAATCCACAGGGCCATCGCCCGCCAGCTTGGCGACGAGTATCTTCGCAAGAATGTACCCAATCTTCACCGACTTCTGGAGTGATGCCTGAGGCGCGTCCCCAGACGCAGGATGCCGTCCGAGCTTGGAAACCTGGGCTGAACCATGCAGACCTGATACCCCGTCCGCCAATGCTGGCATTCGGTTGGCCCGGTTTCCCCTCACAACAAGCCGCGATTCCTGCTGACCGGGCTGATGAAGTGCGGCTGCTGTGGCGACCTCGGCGACCTCGGCGACCTTGACCGCCAAACCCGCGATGAACGCCGATTTCCCGCTGACTGGACCAGACACGTTGAGCCATGACGATGTCTCCGCAATCTTCATTGCGACAATTGGCGGGCCGGCGGGCCATGTCGTGCTCGACCCGGCCCGGATTGCGCGTCTAGCCGGTTTCCATCGCCTCCAACTTGCCCTATCTTACCGTGACTTAGAACCAAGAACCAACAGGCGGGGACCATCAATGTCGCGCGAGGGCGTGTTTCTTCTTGTCATGTCCGCGCTGCCGTTTCTCGGTGCGCTGATCCCCGGGCTGATGATCCGTGCAGGTCGCACGGCCTGCGCCACCTTTGCGGCGGTGCCGACGGCGCTGGCCCTGACGATGCTGCTGATTCTGGCACCTTCGGTCATGCAAGGAGAGGTGATCCGGGTCGAGCTTGACTGGCTCCCGCAGCTGGGGCTTTCGGTGTCGTTCTTTCTCGACGGTCTGGGGCTTCTCTTCGCCGGCATGATCCTCGGCGTCGGGCTTCTGGTCACGCTCTATGCGCGGTTCTACCTGTCGAGCGACGACCCGATGGGTCAGTTCTACACCTATCTCCTGCTGTTCCAGGGCGCGATGCTGGGCATCGTGCTGTCCGACAACATCCTGCTTCTGCTGATTTTCTGGGAGCTGACCTCGCTGTCGTCGTTCCTGCTGATCGGGTACTGGAAGCACCTGCCCGAGGGCCGTCAGGGCGCGCGCATGGCGCTGGCGGTCACAGGCGGGGGCGGATTGGCGATGATCGGGGGAATGCTCATCCTCGGCAATATCGCAGGCAGCTACAACCTGACCGATATCCTGACCCAGGGCGATGCGATCCGGGCCTCCGAGTGGTATCTTCCCGCGCTGATCCTGATCCTGCTGGGCGCGTTTACCAAGTCGGCGCAGTTCCCGTTCCACTTCTGGCTTCCCCATGCGATGGCCGCGCCCACCCCGGTCTCGGCCTACCTGCACTCGGCGACGATGGTGAAGGCGGGCGTGTTCCTGCTGGCGCGGATGTGGCCGGTGCTGGCCGGCACCGATGCCTGGTTCTACATCGTGGCGACGACCGGGCTGATCACGATGGTGCTTGGCGCGCTGATCGCGCTGTTCAAGAATGACCTGAAGGCCCTGCTGGCCTATTCGACGGTCAGTCACCTGGGGCTGCTGACGATGCTGCTGGGGTTCGGGACCAAGTTCGCGGCGATTGTCGCGGTGTTCCACATCATCAACCACCTGACCTTCAAGGCCGCGCTGTTCATGACCGCCGGCATCGTCGATCACGCGGTGCATAGCCGTGACATCAAGCGTCTGGGCGGGCTCCGGCATCTGATGCCCATCACCTTCGTCATCGGCACCGTCGCGGCGCTGTCGATGGCCGGCATCCCGCTGTTCAACGGCTTCCTGTCCAAGGAGATGATGCTGGACGAGGCGGCCCGTACCGGCTGGGCGGGCAGCGCCTGGGTGGTGCCGGCTCTGGCTACCCTCGGCGCGTTGCTGTCGGTGGCCTATTCTTTCCGGTTCATCATGCATGTCTTCTTCGGCCCGGTGCGCGACGACTACCCCGCCGAGCCGCATGACCCGCCCTTCGGCCTCTGGGCCGCGCCGGCCCTGCTTGTGGTCGGGGTCGTCCTGATCGGTCTCGTTCCGGCACTGGTCGTGGGTCCGCTGGTCGCGGTCGCGGGCGGCGCAGTGATCGGCGGCGGCGAGTTGCCCTACTATTCGCTGAAGATCTGGCACGGGGTCACGCCGGCGCTCTTCATGTCGGCTGCCGCGGTCCTCGGCGGCCTGCTTCTGCTGTGGCGCCACGCACCGCTCGACAGGGTCTGGCTCGCCGCACCGCGCCCGGAGGCCAAGGTGATCTTCGACCGGCTGATCGCGGCTGCCGTTTCCCTGGCACGGCGGATCACGGACAGGGCCCATGACGGCGCCATGAGCCGCTATCTGGCGATCTTCGTGGTGGCTACGGTCGCGCTCGGTGCGGTCGCCTGGACCGGCGGCGGGACACCCCCGCCGACTCGCGGGCTGCAGCCGGTCCCGCTGGTGGTCGCGATTGGCTGGGCGCTGCTGCTGGTGGCTGCGGTCTCGGTCGTCGTGACACATCGGTCGCGGTTTCTGGCGCTGGTGCTGATCTCGATCATCGGGCTGATGATCTCGGCCGGTTTTGTCTACCTCTCGGCGCCTGACCTTGCCCTGACGCAGATCGCGGTCGAGACGGTGACGATCATGCTTCTGCTGCTGGCGCTGCATTTCCTGCCCAAGACGACCCCGATCGAAAGCGGCTGGTTCCGCCGGATCCGCGACGGCATGATCGCCGCGGCCGCGGGCGGCGGCGTCGGTGCGCTGGCCTATGTCTTCCTGCTCAGGGATGTCGACACGATCTCGGGCTACCATCTGGAAAATTCCTACGTGGGCGGCGGCGGAACCAATGTCGTCAACGTCATCCTCGTCGATTTCCGCGGCTACGACACCTATGGCGAGATCATCGTTCTGGCCATTGCCGGCCTTGTCATCTTTGCCGCGATCGAGGCCCTGCTGAGCGGTCCCGCGGCGGCCCGCATCCGCAATACCAACTATACGCAGGACCGGTCCCGCGACCGTCACCCGCTGATGATGGTCGTCGCCACCCGCGTGATGATGCCGATAGCGATCATGGTCGGGGTCTACATCTTCCTGCGCGGCCACAACCAGCCCGGCGGAGGTTTCGTGGCCGGTCTGGTGATCTCGATTGCCCTGCTGATGCAATACATGGCCTCGGGCTTCGCCTGGGCGCAGGCGCGCCAGAGGATCGGGTACCACACCATGATCGGCTGGGGCGTGCTGATCGCGGGTCTGACCGGCGCGGCGGCCTGGCTTGCGGGCCGGCCCTTCTTGACCAGCGCATTCGGCTATGTCCATCTGCCGCCGATCGAGGAGTTCGAGCTGGCAACCGCCATGGCATTCGACCTTGGCGTGTTCCTTGCCGTGCTGGGGGCCGTGATGCTGATGCTCTACAGCCTGTCGCGGATCGCGCGCTATGCCGGCGAAACCCAGAATGCCGACCCCATGGACTTCGATCCAAGCGAGCGAAAGACAGACCCGAAGGAGGGCGTGTGAGATGGAGATCGTGGTCGCAAGCTCGGTGGCGGTGCTGACGGCAGGGGGTGTTTACCTGATCCTGCGTCTGCGCACCTTCCCCGTTATCCTGGGGCTTGCCCTCCTGTCATATGCGGTGAACATCTTCCTGTTCGCCTCGGGACGGCTCGCATCCGGCCTGCCGCCGGTCCTGTCAAGATACGGTGACGCCACCTACACCGATCCCCTGCCACAGGCGCTGGTGCTGACGGCAATCGTCATCTCGTTCGGGATGACGGCCGTGCTGGTCATCGTCGCGCTTGGCGCCTTCCTGGAATCCGGCAGCGACCGGATCGACATCGCCCCGCCCGAGGACGATGCCGCACCCCAGGAGAGCCACCGATGAACCACTGGATTATTGCGCCGGTGATCCTGCCGGCGCTGCTGGCGCCGCTGATCGCCTTCGTCATGCGCCACGATCTGACTTTGGCGCGCACCACGTCTCTGGCAGGGGCGGTGGCCATTGTCGCCATAGCCGTCGGCCTTACGGTGGCCTCGGGCAGCGGGGAGACGCAGGTCTACTACCTTGGCAACTGGCCGGCGCCCTTCGGCATCGTGCTCGTCCTCGACCGGCTCTCGGCCCTGATGGTGCTGCTGACCAGCGTTCTTGCCCTGATCGTGCTGGTTCACGCCGTCGCCACCGGCTGGGACGCCCGCGGAAGGCATTTCCATGCCTTGTTCCAGTTCCAGATCATGGGCATCTGCGGTGCCTTCCTGACCGGAGACATCTTCAACCTGTTCGTCTTCTTCGAGGTGCTGCTGATCGCCTCCTACGGCCTGATGATCCACGGCGGCGGGCGCGAGCGCATGCAGGCGGGCGTGCAGTACATCGTCATGAACCTGGCCGGATCCACCCTGTTCCTCTTCGGGCTCGGCGTCCTCTATGCCAGCACCGGAACGCTGAACATCGCCGATCTCGCGCTCAAGCTGCGCGAAATCCCGATCGAGGACGCCGCACTGGTCCGGGTCGCCGCGATGCTGCTGATGATCGTCTTCGCGCTCAAGGCGGCGCTGTTCCCGCTGCAGTTCTGGCTGCCGGGCACCTACGCCAACGCGCCCGCCCCGGTAGCCGCGTTGTTCGCCATCATGACCAAGGTCGGGGCCTATGCGATCATCCGGGTGCATACCCTGGCCTTCGGGCCGGATATCGAGGCGACCGGGCCGCTTGCCGCGACATGGCTGTTCCCGGCCGCCATCGTCACCATCGTGATCGGGGCATTGGGGGTTCTGGGCGCGCGCGCTCTGCTGCCGCTGATCGCCTTCTCGGTACTGGGATCGATGGGGACGTTGATGGTCGCCGTTGCAAGCTTCACCCCCGAGGCGACCCTCGCCGCCCTCTATTACCTCGTCCATTCGACCTTCGCCGGGGCCGCGCTGTTCCTCGTGGCCGACCTGCTGCTGTCGCGCCGCAAGGACCAGACGCTGATCCCGCTGCCGGCGACCGTCCAGAACGGGCTCTTCGCCGGGCTTTTCTTCGCTGCTGCAATCGGCATGGCGGGCATGCCCCCGCTCAGCGGCTTCCTGGGTAAACTGCTGATCCTCGACGCGCTGCGCGATCCCGGCCAGATGCCCTGGGCCTGGGGCGCGGTGCTTGCCGGCTCGTTGGTCACCATCGTCGGTTTTGCCCGCGCCGGCAGCCAGCTCTTCTGGGAATCGACCAGTATCCCGGTCGCGGCTCCGACAGGACCGGGTCACGGGCCAGTCACGCCCGTCCGGGCCGCTTCGGCGTTCGAGATCGCGCCGACCCTGACCGCGCTGGCGGTGCTCGCAGCGCTATCGGTCTTCGCCGGACCGGTATCGGCCTTCCTGGCTCAGACCTCCGAGCAGGTTTTCGATCGTGACGGCTATATCGGGGCCGTGCTTGGAACCGAGGCGGAGGACCAGCCATGATCGCACGTCTTGTTCCCCACCCGATCCTCAGCGCCACCCTGACCCTGGTCTGGCTCGGCCTCGTAAACAAGGTCACGCTTGGCAACCTCCTGCTCGGCAGCGTGCTTGGTCTTGCCATTCCGATGCTGACGGCAGCCTACTGGCCAAACCGGCCCAAGCTGCGCAAACCCCTGGTCGCCGTCAGGTATATCGGGATGGTCCTGTGGGATATCGTCATCGCCAACGTCGAGGTCGCGATGATCATCCTGTTCAAGAAACGGGACGAAGTCCACTCGCAATGGATCGTAGTCCCGCTTGATCTGACCTCGCCCGAGGCTATCACCTGGCTTGCCGGCACGATCACCCTGACCCCCGGGACCGTCTCGGCAACGCTGTCGGCCGATGCAAGCAGTATCCTGGTGCACTGCCTGCATACCGATGATCCGGGCGGCGTGCGCGATACGATCAAGGCCCGCTACGAAGCCCCGCTGAAGGAGATTTTCCCATGATCGCCATCGCCCTCTGGTTCGCCTTCGCCTGCTTCGGGCTTGGCCTGCTGATGACCGCCTGGCGGATGGTGGTGGGCCCCGATGCTGCCGACCGGATCCTCGCGCTCGACACCATGGTGATCAACGTCATCGCGCTGTTCATGGTCTACGGCATCCTCCGCGGCACCACGATCTACTATGAGGCCGCAATGCTGGTCGCCATGGTCGGCTTCGTCTCGACGGTCGCCTACTGCCGCTTCGTGTTGCGCGGCGACATCATCGAATAGGACCCAGAATGACTGTCATCGCAGAGATCCTCGTGTCGTTCTTTCTTGTCGTCGGCGGCATCTTCGGGCTCGTTGGCTCGTTGGGGCTGCTCAAGCTGCGCACGACAATGCAACGCCTGCATTCTCCCACCAAGGCGACGACACTCGGTGTGGGCGGCGTGCTGATAGCCTCGATGCTCTACTTCCTTCTGGTCGGCGGCATGCTCTCGTTCCACGAGCTCCTGATCACGCTCTTCCTTTTTCTGACGGCACCGATCACCGCGCATTTCATAGCCAAGACCTACATGGTCATGAACCTGAAACCGACCGACCTGCCGGAAACTGGGCGAGGCCCTGGCTGGGCCATCTACGATGACGCGCCGGAATCGGAGACGGACGACAGGACCTGAGCCGACGGAACGGAGTGTGGAGGCGGGTCAGGGCTGATTTGGATCGGGCATGGCCGCCCGTGGACACCGGCGTCAGAACCACCAGCGTCTCGGCCTCGGATCTCGGCGACGAGGTGCTTGGCAACTATCAGGGCGGCACCATCCGCATCGGGAACCGCGAGGTTTCAACATTCGTCTCTCCGGTATCCGTCGATCTGGCTGCGCTGGAAACAGCTGGCTGATCGTTCGAAGGCGGCCGCAGCCGATCACTCGGCGGCGGTCGCGTCTCCCGGCAGATGCACGACATTGCGGGCGCAAGCCCAAGGATATGCGCCCGCATCGGCCCGGTTCGCCTCTGCCGGATCGCCCGCCCTAACAGCCTCCACGATGCGGCGATGTTCGGCAACCCGGCGCGAGATGACGACCAGCTTGCCACCTTCCGGGGCAGTCTGCGTCCTTTGCGGACGCTCGCGGCGGGCACAGGCGCCGCACACAATTTCCCGCAGATCCATCAGCACCGAGTTTCCGCAGGTCTCTGCAATGATCCCGTGGACCTCTTCGTCCAGCCGGTCAAGCTGCGAGCTGTTGCCGTGCAAGCGCCCCGTCCATCGCCTCGACAAGGCCGACAAGACGGTCAAGCCTGGTCTATCCCCGCGACCGCCAGTTGTGCCGCCCAGCCTTCAAGGAAATACCGCGCTTGCAGGACTTCCGCTGCCGCATAGCGCCGCGCGCGCCCTTGCGCCCGGTCGACGGAAGGCCAATCGGATTGCGGCTTGATGAAAACGCCGCGCATCCGCGCGAGCGTGGATTTTCCGCAGCCGGATTCGCCCACCAAGAGGCACCTGAGTGCAGACGCATCCCCTCGGTCAGTGCCTGCCGATCATGTAGACCGGTTGAGCGACGACATCGGGTCCTGGAAGATGAAGCCTATGCGCCGTCCCAGCACCTCTCGTGACAGGCGCGCCGCCGGGGAGATCGGCAAGGTCGATCTCGCCCGGCCGCATGCGGGCTGCGCTGCAGTGGGGGGATCTGGGTTGACCGCCATCACAGCCCGAACAGTGCCAAGCCTGGGATCACCACCAGCCAGGGGTTGAACACCATGGGATCTTCCGTCTCACCCACCATGCTATCGTCCTGCTTGCAATGCAATCGCCTCGCGACGCCCTGCGGCGCAAGAATACTTGCGATTTGAACGGCGCGAACGTCGCCGACTGGTTGATGAAGTCAGCCGAGCATGGTCGCCGCCGGATCAACTGCTCGGAATATCGGGCCGGGATGGCGCTGGTCCTTGCCGGTGAGCCGATTCCACCCTAGCATTTGCGAACATACTCGTTGGGGTGCCCCGGGCGACCGGGGCTGAGAGGCAGCAGCCAACCCATCGAACCTGATCCGGTTAATACCGGCGGAGGGAACGGGTAGCTTGGTTACGCATGGCAGTTCTGTGCCTGCAAGCCCCCTCCCATTCCGTCGGTCGAAGGGAGGCGACATGACGGCAATCGCATTGACCATCGCGGGGTCCGACAGCGGCGGCGGGGCCGGCATTCAGGCCGATCTCAAGACCTTTTCGGCGCTTGGCTGCTATGGCGCCTCTGTGCTGACCGCGATCACCGCGCAGAACACCCGCGCGGTGACGGCAGTTCTGGCGCTGTCCCCTGCCATCGTGCGGGCCCAGATCGCTGCGGTTCTGGACGATCTGGCGGTGGCGTCCGTCAAGATCGGGATGCTGGGCGACCCGTCCGTGATCCGCGCCGTGGCCGAGGGGCTGCGCGGGCGCGGGCTGCCGGTGGTGCTCGATCCGGTGATGGTGGCGAAATCCGGCGACCGGCTGCTGGCGGTAGACGCGATTGCCGCGCTGCGCGAGGAGCTGTTGCCGCTGGCCACGGTGCTGACCCCGAACCTGCCCGAGGCGGCAGACCTGCTGGGCACGGCCCCTGCCGCGGGCCTTGCGGCCCGCGAGGCGCAGGGCCGGGCGCTGCTGGCGCTTGGTCCCGCGTGGGTGCTGATGAAGGGCGGCCATGCCGAGGGCCCCATCTGCACCGACCTGCTGCTGGGGCCCGAGCGGCATCGCCTGACCGCCCCCCGCATCGCCACGCGCAACACCCACGGCACCGGCTGCACGCTGTCGGCGGCCATCGCGGCCGGGCTGGCGCAGGGCCGGACGGTGCCGCAGGCGGTGATCCTGGCGCATGGCTACCTGCAGGCGGCCCTTGCCGCGGCCGATGGGCTGAAGGTCGGCTCCGGTCACGGCCCGGTACATCACTTCCACGCGTTCTGGGGGACCACGGCATGACCCTTCGCATCCTTGGCGCCGGGGTGATGGGCCTTGCCCTTGCCACCGAACTGACTGCGCGGGGCCACGCGGTCGAGCTGGTCGATCCGGCCCCCGCCCCCGGCCCTCATGCCTGTTCCTGGTGGGCGGGCGGGATGCTCGCCCCGTTCTGCGAGGCGGAGACCGGCGGCGAGATCGTCGCGCGTCACGGCCAGCCCGCCCTCGACTGGTGGGACCAGCACACCGGCCTGACCCACCGAGCCGGCACGCTGGTCCTGACCCTTGCGCGCGACAGTGGCGAGCGGCTGCGCTTTGCCCGTCGGACCACAGGGCACCGGACGCTGGACGCCGACGGTATCGCCGCGCTGGAGCCCGATCTCGCGGGGCGCTTTGCCTCGGGCCTGTTCTATGAGGCCGAGGCGCATCTGTCGCCGCGCGCCGCGCTGGCCGAACTGCGCGCCCGGCTGCTGGCGCAGGGCGTGGCCTTCCACACCGCCCCGCCCGCGACCCAGCCCGATCTGGTGATCGACGCCCGCGGGCTCGCGGCGCGCGACCAGCTGGCCGACCTGCGCGGCGTGCGCGGCGAGATGCTGGTGCTGCGTTGTCCGGGCATCACCCTGTCACGGCCGGTCCGGCTGCTGCATCCGCGCATCCCGCTTTATATCGTGCCGCGCGGCGACGGGGTGTTCATGCTGGGCGCCACGATGATCGAAAGCGACCGCCGCGGCGCCGTCACCGTGCGGTCCGTGCTGGAGCTGCTGTCGGCCGCCTATGCGCTGCACCCGGCCTTTGGCGAGGCCGAAGTGCTGGAAACCGGCGCCGATGCCCGCCCCGCCTTCCCCGGCAACCTGCCCGCGCTGCGGCGGCGCGGGGGCACGCTTTATGCCAATGGGCTCTATCGCCACGGCTTCCTGCTGTCGCCAGCCGTTGCCGCGATGGCGGCGGATCATCTGGAAACCGGCACCATCCCCGACTTCATGGACGAGGCACCGACATGACCATCACCCTCAACGGCGCGCCGCTGCAGACCGGCGCTACTACGCTTGCCGATCTGCTGCACGAGGCCGGCTTTGGCCCCAAGGTCGCCACCGCCCGCAACGGCGCCTTCGTGCCCGCTGGCCTGCGCGCCAGCACCCCGATCACCGAGGGCGACCGCATCGAGGTTCTCGCCCCCATGCAAGGAGGTTGACCCATGCCGGTCTTCTACGGAACCGAGGTTGCAAGCGCGCTGATGCTGGGCACCGCGCAATATCCCTCCCCCGCCGTGCTGGCCGAGGCGTTCCGCGCCTCGGGCGCCGGGATCGCCACGGTCAGCCTGCGGCGCGAACAGGGCGGCGGGCAGGATTTCTGGTCGCTGATCCAGGGGCTTGGCACCCGCCTCCTGCCCAACACGGCCGGCTGCCACAGCGTCAAGGAGGCGGTGACGACCGCCCATATGGCGCGCGAGCTGTTCGGCACCCCCTGGATCAAGCTGGAGGTGATCGGCCATACCGACACGCTGCAGCCCGATGTGGTCGGGCTGGTCGAGGCGGCGCGGATCCTGACCGAGGACGGATTTCAGGTCTTTCCCTATTGCACCGAGGATCTGGGCATCTGCGGCCGGCTTCGGGACGCGGGCTGCGAGGTGCTGATGCCTTGGGGCGCGCCGATAGGGTCGGGCATGGGGCTCAACAACCCCTACGGGCTGCGCAGCCTGAGGGCGCATTTCGCCGATGTGCCGCTGGTGGTGGATGCCGGGATCGGCCTGCCCTCGCACGCGGCGCAGGCGATGGAGATGGGGTATGACGCCGTCCTGCTGAACACCGCCGTTGCCCGCGCCGGCGATCCTGCCGGCATGGCCCGGGCCATGGCGCTGGCGGTTCAGGCCGGGCGCGCGGCCTTCCTGGCCGACCCGATGGCGCCGCGCGACATGGCGGCCCCCTCGACCCCCGTGCTGGGAAAGGCGTTCCTGACATGACCCTGCCGCGCTTCTACCCGATCTTCGACAGTGCCGACTGGCTGGCGCGGATGCTGCCGCTTGGCGTGAAGCTGGTGCAGTTGCGGGTGAAGGACCGCCCGTTGCCCGAAGTGCGGGCCGAGATCTGCCGCGCCCGCGATCTGTGCCGCGCGGCGGGCGCGGCGCTGGTGGTGAACGATCACTGGCAGCTGGCCATCGAGGCGGGTTGCGACTGGGTGCATCTGGGGCAGGAGGATCTGGACACCGCCAACCTGCCCGCCATCCGCGCGGCGGGGCTGCGGCTTGGCGTCTCCACTCATGACGAGGCGGAACTGGGCCGCGCTCTGGCGCTTCGGCCTGACTACATCGCCTTGGGTCCGGTCTGGCCGACGATCCTGAAGCAGATGAAGTGGCACCAGCAAGGGGTCGAGAAGCTGACGGACTGGAAGGCCCGCATCGGCGCCATCCCCCTGATCGCCATCGGCGGGCTGACGCCGGAGCGGGCAGCGCTGGCCTTTGCCGCCGGGGCCGATGTGGTGTCGGTGGTGACCGACATCACCCTGAACCCGGACCCCGAGACGCGGGTGCGCCGCTGGCTGGAGGTGACGGCATGAGCCGCTATTCCCGCCAGACGATCCTGCCCGAGGTCGGCGCCGCGGGGCAGGCGCGCATCGCCGCTGCCCATGTGCTGGTCGTCGGCGCGGGCGGGCTTGGCGTGCCGGTGCTGCAATATCTGGCGGGGGCGGGCGTCGGGCGGATCGCGCTGGTCGATCCCGACCCGGTGGAGGAGACGAACCTGCACCGCCAGCCGATCTACGGGCCGCATCTTGGCCAGCCCAAGGCCGAGGCGGCGGCGGCCTTTGCGCGTGGGCTGAACCCTGAGGTCACGGTCACGCCGCGGGTGGAATGGCTCACCCCGACCAATGCGCCGGGGCTGGTGGCGGGCGCCGATCTGGTGCTGGATTGCGCCGACAGTTTCGCGGTCAGCTACACCCTGTCCGACACCTGCCTGCGCGCCGGCAAGCCGCTGATCTCGGCCTCGGTCCTGGGGCTTGCGGGCTATGTCGGCGGGTTTTGCGGCGGGGCGCCCTCGCTGCGGGCGGTGTTTCCGGACCTGCCGGACAGCCTTGCCACCTGTGCCACGGCCGGGGTGCTGGGGCCGGTGGTGGGGATGTTCGGCACGTTGCAGGCGCAGATGGCGCTGGCGGTGCTGATCGGGCTGACGCCCTCGCCGCTGGGGCAGCTGGTCCGGCATGACATGGCGGGGTTCCGCAGCTCCTCCTTCCGCTTCGACGGCGCACCAGAGCCCAAGGAGGCGCCGCACAGGTTTGTCGCCAAGGCTGATCTGCGCCCCGGCGATTTCATCGTCGACCTGCGCGGCGCCGACGAGGCGCCGGTGCCCGCCGCCCCCCATGCGCAGCGCTTGGCCGTGGAGGCGTTCGGCCCCGACGGCCCCTGCCCCGCCCCCGGCCAGCGCGCCGTCTTCGCCTGCCGCACCGGCCTGCGCGCCTGGCGCGCGGCGGACCGGCTGCGCCCCCACTGGCCGGGCGAGATCGCCCTGCTGGCTGACATCCCCACTGGAGAGATCCCATGAAACACCCCATCGCCGCCCTGCTTGCCACGCTGGCCCTTGCTGTGCCCGCCCATGCGCAGGACAAGCTGACCCTGATCCTCGACTGGTATGTGAACCCCGATCACGCCCCGATCATCCTGGCGCAAGAGCTGGGGTTCTTCGCCGATCAGGGGCTGGAGGTTGAGGTGATTGCCCCCGCCGATCCGTCCGAACCGCCCAAGCTGGTGGCGGCGGGCCGCGCCGACCTCGCCGTCAGCTATCAGCCGCAGCTGCACTTGCAGGTGCATGAAGGGCTGCCGCTGGTGCGCGTCGGCACGCTGGTGGCAACGCCGCTCAACTGCCTGATGGTCACGGCGGGCGGGCCGGTGCAGACGCTTGCCGATCTGAAGGGGCGCAAGGTCGGCTATTCGGTGTCGGGAGTGGAAGAGGCGGTGATGGCGGCGATGCTGCGGTCGGTGGACCTCGGCCTCGGCGATGTCGAGATGATCAACGTCAACTGGTCGCTGACCCCCGCGCTGATGACCGGGCAGGTCGATGCGGTGATCGGCGCCTTCCGCAACTTCGAGCTGACGCAGATGCGGCTGGCTGGCACCGAGGGGCGCTGCTTCTTCCCCGAGGAAGCCGGACTTCCCAGCTATGACGAGCTGATCTTCGTGGCCAATTCCGAAACGCTGGACCGGGCGCTTGTCGGCCGGTTCATGGCGGCGATCGAGAAGGGAACGGAGTATATGATCAACCACCCGGATGCGGCCTTTGCCGCCTTCTCGGCCACCTCGCCGGACCTGGCGGGCGAGTTGAACACCCAGGCCTGGGCCGACACGATGCCCCGCTTCGCCCACAGCCCCGCCGCGCTGGACCATGGCCGCTATGCTCGGTTCGAGGCGTTCCTGCACGAGGCGGGGTTGATCGATAGCATCCTGCCGGTCTCGCAACTGGCAGTGGACCCCGGGGCGGTGGAATGACGCCCGATTACGGCCGCAGCTTTGCCCTGTGGCGCGGCGACTGCGCGGGGCCCTGGGCGGTCTACACGCGCCACGCCTTTGTCGAAGGGCTGAAGGACGGCACGCTGCCGCCCGAGGCCTATCTGGCCTACCTGCGGCAGGATTACCTGTTCCTGATCCACTTCGCGCGCGCCTGGTCGCTGGCCGTGGTCAAGGCCGGATCGCTGGCCGAAATGCAGGCCGCCAGCGTCACCGTCCACGCGCTGCTGAATGTGGAAATGGCGCTGCATGTCGGCCACTGCGCAGCAGCCGGCATTGGCCTCGCAGAGTTGCAGGCGACAGAGGAAGCGCCCGAAACGCTCGCCTATACCCGCTATGTGCTCGAGGCCGGCTATTCGGGCGATTTCCTTGATCTGCTGGCGGCGCTGGCGCCTTGCGTGCTTGGCTATGGCGAGATCGGCGCGAGGCTGCTGGCCGAGGCGGGCGAGACCCCCTATCGCGGCTGGATCGAGACCTATGGCGGCCCCGGCTATCAGCAGCTGTGCCATGAGACCGGCGCGCTGATCGACAGGGCGGTGGCGGATCGGCTGGGGCCTGCGCCCGAAACGCTGCCCTGCTGGCAGGGCCTCACCGCGCGCTTTGCCACCGCGACGCGGCTGGAGGCAGCGTTCTGGGCGGTGGGCCGGGCATGACCGCGGCCGTCACCGTCACCGGGCAGGTGCGGATCGACAGGCGGGCGCTGTTCCCGCCGATCCGGCTGCAGCTTGCACCCGGCCTGTGGACGGTGCTTCTGGGGCCGTCGGGTGTGGGCAAATCCACGCTGCTGCGCCTGATCGCCGGCCTGCCGATCGGCGGTGTGTTCGCGGGGCGCGTAGAGAACCGCCAGCCCATCGCGCTGATGGCGCAGGATCCCGGGCTGCTGCCCTGGCTGACGGTGCGGCAGAACGCGGCGCTTGGGGCGCGTCTGCGCGGCGAGCGGGCGGATGCGGCGCGACTGGCCGCGATCTTGCAGCGCACCGGCCTGTCGGACCATGCGGGCAAGCTCCCTGCCGCGCTGTCGGGCGGACAGCGGCAGCGGGTGGCTCTGGCGCGGACGCTGATGGAGGATCGCCCGGTGGTGCTGCTGGACGAGCCCTTCGCGGCGCTGGATGCAAGGACGCGGATGGCGATGCAGGATCTGGCGGCGGGGGTGCTGGCCGGGCGCAGCGTGCTGATGGTGACCCATGACCCGGCCGAGGCGGCGCGGCTGGCGGACCGGATCTACCTGCTGACCGAGGAGGGCCTGACCGAGCACGCCGTCCCGGCCACAAGCCCGCCGCGCCAGCACGCCGACCCGGGCGCCTTTGCCTGCCAGACGGCGCTGCTGGCCCGGCTGATCGAAGGCGCGCCAAGGTGAAGGCGCGCGCGGCCCTGGCGCCGCTTGCCATAGGTGTCGCGGGGATTGTGCTGTGGCAGGCGCTGGTGGTGGCGACCGGCCTGCCGCCCTTCCTGCTGCCTGGGCCACGGGCGGTGGCCGAGGCGCTGCTGACGCATCACGAGGTGCTGGCCCGCGCGGCGCTGCGCACATCGACCGAGATCGTGGCCGGCTTCATCCTCGGCGCCGGGGCGGGCAGCCTGTTGGCGCTGCTGATGGCGGCCAGCCCGCGCGTGGCGACGGCACTGCGCCCGGCCCTGCTGGTGTCGCAGATGATCCCGATCTTTGCACTGGCGCCGATCCTGACGCTGTGGCTGGGCTATGGCATGGCTCCCAAGATCGTGGTGTCGGCGCTGATCTGCTTCTTTCCCGTCGCCTCGGCGTTCTTCGACGGGCTGGAGAGGACATCGACCGCGCATCTGGATCTGGCGCGGACGATGGGTGCGAATGGCTGGCGGGAAATGTGGCACCTGCGCATTCCGATGGCGCTGCCGATGCTGGGCAGCGGGCTGAAGCTGGCGGCCGTCTATGCCCCCGTCGGGGCGGTGATCGGCGAATGGGTTGGCGGGTCCGAGGGGCTGGGGGCAGTGATGATCCACGCCAACGGCCGGATGTGGATCGACCTGAGCTTTGCCGCGCTCGCGCTGGTGACGGTGATTGCGCTGGCCTTCCACGCAGCGGTGGGCTGGGGGGTCAGGCGATGGCTTGCCCGGTTTGGATGAGTGGCCGACGCAAGGTGCGGCGCTTACGCGGGCGCCGAAGCGGTGATCGCACTGCTCAACGAGCACATCTTCTCAAGAGTGGATGTGGAAACCTACGGGATGGCGGACTGACTCATCCCGCGTAATCCAGGCGCCCCACCCGAGACTTTCTGGGTGGGGCCACGAAGCGGACCAGAAACAGGTCGGGCACCGAGCGAATGCGATGAGAAGCGTTCCCGGCCCACTGTCCGGAAGGGCGGGGAATCTGTTCTTGCGCCGGTACATTCTTCGCAGCGATCCAAGGCATTGCGAGCGCGTGCGAAGCGCGTCGGAGTCGATCTATAACACAATCATCCAACCGGGCGCCCTCGGCCCGCCCCGGCATCCGGCAGATCGCGCAGGTTTTTCATGCCGAAGGCGGCGAGGACCCGCTCGGCGCAGGCTGCGCCGCATTGCGGGCCGCGCTCGTCGGCTGATCAGCTCCTGCTTGACCTGCCGCCGTGCGTTATCGCGACTCGTTCCACAAAAGCCGGTGCGCGGGTTCGTCTTCGTCAATGCTCGCAAAACGGCCGATCGGTTCGCGGAAGTAATTGTCGGTCAGGTCGTCATTGGACTGGCTGACCTCGGCGACGAAGACATCTCCCCTGCCCTCCTCGCCCCAGAAGCTGTGCTGCAGGCCGCGCGGAATCGTGACGCTCTGTCCCGGCCGAAGCCGGACCGGGGCGGAATAGGGGTCTGCAACCTCGCGGCCATCGACCATGACCGGGGCGCTGTCGAAACTGCCCTCAGGGCTGAAGGCCACCATCAGGTTGCCGCCGCCGCGCACGATGATGTCCTCGAGCTTGACCTTGTGGGCGTGGAAGGGGGTGACCTGACCCTCGGCGACGAACAGCAGCTTTTCCGCATAGGGCAGGCTTGACACATCGCCCTGTCGCCCGTTGCGTACGCAAAACAATGTCAGCCCCTGCCGCGCGAAATCGCCAAGGCCGAAATCCGTCACGTCCCATCCCAGCTGCCGCTCGTGCAGATAGGCGGCCAAATCCGGCTCGCGCGCATGGTCCTTGGGCGTCCAGTTGGCCCAATCGGGCAGGTGCCAGCCATGGCGCTCAAGCACCGCCTCGGCGCTGCGGATCGCGGTGTTGATGCGGGACCGTTCCATTCTGCTCTCTCCTTAGTGCGCAAGCTGGCCAAGCCGGAACTGGCGCAGCCGGGGCAATACGTCGCCCAGATCGCAAGGCGCGCCCTGGCCGAAGCCCAGATAGAGCTTGCTGAACAGTCCGAACAGCGCCTCGTAGGGCGCCCGTGTGCCCGCATTGGGCCGAAACACCTCGGTCGGCGGGCAAAGCGCGGCCTGGGCCGCGGCGACATCGGGGAAATGCCCGGCAGCCAGCGCGGCGAAGATGCAGGCGCCGACACCGACGGGGGATCGGGCGGGGACATGCAGCTCGACCGACAGCACATCGGCATAGATCTGGTTCAGCGCGGGGTTCTTCTGCGGGATGCCGCCCGCGTTGATGACGCGCAAGAACGGGGCGCCGCCGCCCATCCGGTCCAGGATCAGCCGGACATGCATCGCCATGCCCTCGATGGCGGCATGCAACTCGTCCGCAGCGGTATGGGCGAGGTCCCATCCCAGGGTGATGCCGCCCAGATCCGGGCGCGTCAGGATCGTCCGGTCGCCGTTGTCCCAGACCAGCCGCATCAGCCCGGTGCTGCCCGGCCCCATCGCGCCGAGGCCTTGGGCGAGGGTCGCAACATCGGTGCCTGCGCGGCGGGCAATCGCCTCAAAGATATCACCGGTGGCCGATTGCCCCGCCTCCACCCCCATCGCGCCGGGCAGGACGCTGCCGGGCACCGCGCCGCAGATGCCGGCGACGGGCGGCGTATCGGCCCCCATCGCCGCGATGATGCAGGTGGAGGTTCCGACCACGTTCACCACCTCCCCGGTGCGGATCCCGGCGCCGACCGCGTCCCAATGCGCATCAAAGGCCCCGAACGGAATCGGGATGCCCGCGCGCAGCCCCAGCCTCTCGGCCCACTGCGCCGACAGGGTCCCGGCGATCTGGTCCGAGCTGCCATAGCGCCCGCCGAGCTTGGCGTTGATCCCGTCCAGCAGCGGGTCGACGGCGGACAGGAAGTCCTGCGGCGGCAGTCCGCGCCATTTCGGCGACCACATCCATTTGTGGCCCATCGCGCAGATGCTGCGCGGCAGCTGGTCGACGGCGGTAATCCCGCAGAGCGTCGCCACCAGCATGTCGCAATGCTCCAGCGCGGTCGCGACCTTGTCGCGCTTGCCGGGATTGTGGCGCAGGAAATGCAGCAGCTTGGAGTAGCCCCATTCGTGCGAATAGGTGCCGCCGCACCAATCCAGCGCCTCGATACCGCGGGCGCGGCCAAGGGCGGTGATCTCGGCAGCCTCGGCATGGGCGCGGTGGTCGCACCAGAGGTAATAGTCGTCCAGCGGCTGCAGCGCGTCATCCACCATCACCACGCTGGACCCGGTGGTATCGGCGGCGAAAGCCGCGATGTCCTGGCCGTCGATCCCCGCCGCGGCAATCGCCTCGCGCATCGCCGCGGCAAGGGCCTGCATGTGGTCGGCGTGGGCCTGCTGGCCCAGCAAGGGATCGGCGGCGCTGCGCTTGAGCGGATAAGGCGCAACCGCGACGGCCAGAGCTTCGCCCGAGCCAGTGTCCATGATCGTGACGCGTACGCTCAGCGTGCCGAAATCGGCACCTGCAACCAGATGGCGCGGCCCCCCGGCGCCGGTCACGACGGCTGCCCGTAGGTGGCATCGGCGCCGTGCTTGCGCAGGAAATGACGGTCGAGCAGATGCGTCGCAATCGGCTGCAGGGCGGGACGCAGCATCATCGCGTGCCAGGCCATGCGCGCCACCTCTTCCAGGATCAGCGCGTTCAGCGTCGCCTCTTCGGGGGTGCGCCCCCAGACGAAGGGGCCGTGCCCCGCGACCAGCACGGCGGGAACGTCCAGCGGGTCGCGCCCCCGGAACGTCTCGACGATGACGGCGCCGGTGGCTTCGACATAGTCGGCGCCGGTCTCATCGGGCGTCAGCGGGCGGGTCACCGGGATCTCGCCGCGGAAGTAGTCGGCATGGGTGGTTCCGAACGGCGGGATCGGCACCATCGCCTGCGCCATGATCGTGGCAAAGGTCGAATGGGTATGGATGACCGAGCCGATTTCGGGAAAGGCACGGTAGAGCGCAAGGTGCGTTCCAAGATCCGACGAGGCGCGCAGCCGGTTGTCCAGCACCTGCCCGTTCAAGTCAGTAACCACCATCGCCTCGGCGGTCATCTGGTCATAGGGCACGCCGCTTGGCTTGATGACCACCCGCCCGGCGCCCCGGTCGATGCCGCTGGCATTGCCGAAGGTCGCGATGACCAACCCGTGCTGAACGGTTGCAAGATTGGCCTCGAGGACGGCATTCTTAAGCTCGGTCAATGGCATGGTCGGGTTCCGGGAACAGGGGCCTGGCGGGGGCAGCGCGACGGAGCCGCCCGGAGGGTCTGCAGGCGGCCCCGGAGGGCCGCCTGCCATGCGGCATCTTCAGCGGACGGCGGTCCAGCCCTGATACTCGGCAAGGTTGTCGGAGGTGATCAGCTGCGGCTCCAGCAGGATCGTGTCCTCTGCGGGGACATTGCCCTGGAAGAACTCATAGGCCATTTCCAGCGATTGCCCGGCCATCACATAGGGGTCCTGCGAGGCGGAGGCCTTGATCAGCGCCTCGGGGTCCTTCAGCGCCTCCTCGATGTCCGGGGCGCCGTCGACGCCGGTGATGATGAACTCCGACCGTCCCAGTTGGCGGGCGGCGAGTTGCGCGCCGATGGCCGTCGGATCGTTGATGGCAAACACGGCGTCGATCTTGTCATGGCGGGTCAGCAGGCCCTGCATGACATTCAGCCCGCCATCGCGCGAGCCCTGACCGTTCTGGTCCGACGACAGCACATTGATCCCGCTATTGGCGGAAAACACCTCCTGGCAACCGGCGACCCGGTCGCGGATCGACGAGGATTGCGGGCCGTTGATGATGACGACATCGCCGGTCCCGTTCAGGTGATCGACGATGTACTGGCAGGCCTTCCGCCCGGCATCGACGTTGTCGGTCATCACCGTGACATCCGCGCCCGGCGCCGAGACGTCGAAGGCGGCGACGACGACGCCGGCGGCCTTGGCGCGCTGCACTGCGGGGGCAATGGCCTCGGCATCGACGGCGTTGAGCATGATGATGTTCATGCCGGCCGCGATGAAGCTGTCGATCTGCGAGGACTGGCGGTTCAGGTCATAGTCGGCCGAGACCGAGGTGATCTCCACATCGGGGTTGATCTCGCGGGCGCGGTCCTCGATCCCGGCGATGGTCGCCACGAAGAACGGGTTGCCAAGCAGTCCGACCGAAATGCCGATGCGCTCCAGTTCCTGGGCGCCGGCGCTGCCGGTCAGGGTGATCACGGCGGCGGCCGTGCCAAGCATGGTGGTGATGGTTCGCATGGTATCCTCCCAATAATGCGACGTAGTTCAGGTGCGGGCGTTGCCTTGCAGGCGCAGCCGGTCAAGCGAGACGGCGACGATGATCACCAGCCCCTTGATGATGAATTGCCAGATGTCGGACACGCCGCTGAGGATCAGCCCGTTCGACAGCACGGCGATGATCAACGCGCCGATCAGCGTGCCCCAGATCGAGCCGACGCCGCCGACAAAGCTGGTCCCGCCCAGGATGACGGCGGCGATCGCGTCGAGCTCGTAGGCCTGGCCCAGTTGCAGCCCGTTCGCGGCATAGAGCCGTGCGGCCGACATCACGCCGCCAAGCCCCGCCAGCAGGCCCGAGATGCCATAGACGAACAGCAGCACCAGCCAGACCTTGATGCCGGTCAGGCGCGCGGCCTCCTGGTTGCCGCCCACGGCGTAGATCCAGGTGCCAAGCACCGTCCGGCGCAGGATGAACCACGAGGCAATGATGATTCCAAGCGCGATGATCGCCAGCCACGGGATGCCCAGGAAGGTCGCGTTGCCCATGGCGGCAAAGGGCAGGTCGGCGTTGAAGACGGTCGTGTCCGATCCCATCAGCCGCGCGATGCCCCGCACCGCCGTCAAGGAGCCGAGGGTGACGATGAAGGGCGGCAACCTCAGAAAGGCGATGAGGCAGCCGTTGATCAGCCCGAAGGCCAGCCCCGTCGCCAGCCCCGCGGGAATGGCCATCGCCCCCCATCCGGGGGTGACCGAGGCGATCAGCGACGCCATGGCCGAGGCCGACAGGATCGAGCCGACTGAAAGGTCGATCCCGCCGGTCAGGATGACATAGGTCATCCCCGCCGCCAGCACGATATTGATCGAGGCCTGCTGCATCACGATCGACAGGTTGTTGGTGGACAGGAAGCGCCCGCTGATCAGCTCGAACGCGATGGCCAGGATCACCAGCACAGGCAGCATTCCAAGCGCGCGGACGAAGGTGCGCATTCGCGCCTGCTGGCCCTGCACGGTGCGGGCGTTTTGGTCGGTCATCACAGCTCCTCCTGCGGGATGGGGATTTGGGCCGTCTCGGGCGCGGCGCCGGTCGAAAAGGTCATGACCGCCTCTTGCGTGATCGGCGCGCCGGGGGCGGCGGTGATCTCACCCACGATGCGGCCCTCGCGCATCACCAGCACGCGGTCGGCCACGCCGATGATCTCCGGCAGCTCGCTGGAAATCATCACGACGGCCATGCCGCGCTGCGCCAGCCCGTCGATCAGGCGGTAGATTTCGGATTTCGCGCCGACATCGACACCCCGCGTCGGCTCGTCCAGCAAGATCACCCGCGGCTCCAGCTCCAGCAGCCGGGCCAGCAGAACCTTCTGCTGGTTGCCTCCCGAAAGGGCGCCGACCGTCAGCCGCGCCGAGGGCGCCTTGATCGCGAGCGCGGACATCGCAGAGGCCGCGCGCTGCCGGACCCGCGCGAAATCGATCACGCCGACGGCGTGGGCGTCGCTGCCAATCACGCACATGTTGATGTTGTCGGCGATGGTCATGTCGAGGAACAGGCCGAGCCCCTTGCGATCCTCGGTCAGGTAGACGATGCCCGCCGCCAGCGCCTCGCGCGGGGTGCGGGGCGTCACGTCGCGCCCGTCCAGCAGCACCCGGCCAGAAGCCGCGGGATCCGCGCCATAGATCAGCCGCGCCAGTTCGGTCCGGCCGGACCCGACCAGCCCCGCGATCCCCAGCACCTCGCCTGCGCGCACAGTGAAGCTGCACCCCTGTACCAGCCGGCCATCGCCCATGCCCTCGACCGCCAGCACCGGCTCCCCCGCCGCGACCTGCTTATGGTCCTTCTTGTAGAAGGTGCTCAGATCGCGCCCGACCATCATCGACACCAGCTTGGACGCCGACAGCTCTGCCCGGTCCAGCGTGCCGACATACCCACCATCGCGCAGCACCGAGCAGCGGTCTGACAGGCGATAGATCTCGTCCATGCGGTGGCTGATATAGACGATGGCGATGCCTTGGGCCTTGAGGTCGGCGATCACGTCGAACAGCTTTTCCGCCTCGCGGCTGGAAAGCGAGGTGGTCGGCTCGTCCATGACCACGATCCGCGCATTGGCGCCGATGGCCCGGGCTATCTCGACCAGTTGCCGCTCGCCCATCGACAGGGTGGCGACCTGGGTCTCGGGACCGAAGCCAACGCCCAGCCTGTCGAGGATCGGGCGCGTCTCGGCCGCCATGCGGTGGCGGCTGACGATGCCCAAGCGTGACCGCTCGGCGCCCAGAAACAGGTTCTCAGCCACGCTGAGGTTCGGGGCCAGCGACAGTTCCTGATAGATCACGGCGATGCCCGCGGCCTTGGCGGCCTTGGGATCGCCGGTGACAAGCGGTGCGCCCCCGACCATCACCTCGCCGCCCGGATCGGGCGTATAGGCCCCCGACAGGATCTTCATCAGCGTCGACTTGCCGGCGCCGTTCTCGCCCATCAGGGCATGGACCTCGCCGGCGCGCAGCGTCAGGGATACATCCCTGAGAGCGCGGATCGGCCCGAAGGTCTTCGAGATGCCGCGCATCTCCAGCATGACAGCGCCGCTCATGCCGCCACCTGCCCGGTCTCGGCGATGATGTAGTCCACGCCCTGATCCTCCAGCATCTGCGCATCCGCGTCCGACAGCCCGTCATCGGTGATCAGCCGGTTCACGCGGGCCAGCGGCAGCGCCACGTTGGGCGGCCGCTCGGCGAACTTGCGGCTGTCCACCAGCACCACGACCTCGTTCGCCAGCTCGACCATCTCATTGATGAAGCGCACCAATAGTGGGTGCGATTCCAGCAGCCCGCGCGAACTGATGCCAAGCGCACCCACGAAGAACTGCGAGCCGTAGAAGCTGTCCGGCGCGCGCTGCGGATCGTAGAGCACGCCCGGCTCGCGGTGCAGGTCACCCCCGCCCACCGTCAACTGGCAGGTGCCATTCTCGGCCAGATAGGCGGCCAGCGGCATGGAATTGGTGAAGACGCGCAGGTTCCGGTCGGCGATATGCGCGCCGAAATGAAAGCAGGTGGAGCCGGCGTGGATGATGATCAGGCTGCCATCGCGCACGATCTGGCCAGCCGCCTTGGCAATGGCGCGCTTGGCCTCGGTGGCAATGTCACGGTTGACAATGAACGGCAGAGCCACGGCGCGCCGCTCCTGCCCCTCTAGTGCCGCGATGCCGCCATGGACCTTCTTCGAAAGGCCCGCCGCATCCAGTTTTTCAATGTCACGCCGGACTGTGGCAGGAGAAACGCCCGTGGCGGCGACAAGGTCGTGCACCGACAGGAAAGGCCGGTTCGCCAACAACTGCAGAACAGCTTGATGTCGCCGATGTTCGCTCATGCTTCGTCCTCCCCCTGGCTGAGAATGACGCAATTAAATCGTGGGTGCAATAATTTCTTCGCAACCTGATCCAAGATGATCATTCATGCACAATGCGGCCCGCAAATCATCCACGCTCGGCTTTGGCCCCCGCATCCGCATTGCCCCGACAAAACCGCTGCAATTCGGACGGATTCCACGCTAGGATAGGAAAAAACAAGATGAGCAGGACCACCATGACCCGAACCCGAACTGCCCTGCGCCTTGCTGGTGCGAGTCTCGCGCTCGCGCTGCTGACAAGCTGCGGCGCGCGGCATACCGAAGTCGAATGCATGGAACGCGCGATGTATTTCGAATCCAACCGCTCCAGCCTCGACGGCATGGTCGCCGTCGGAAGCGTGGTGATGAACCGCGTCGAATCCGGCCAGTATCCGCGCAGCGTCTGCGGCGTCGTCGGCCAGCGCAACCAGTTCGCGCCCGGTGTGCTGGACCGCCGGATGGAGACGCGGACGGCCCCTCTGGTGCCTCAAGCCGCGCGGTCGGTGCTGCGCGGCCAGCGCCACCCCCTTGTCGGCAACGCGCAGTTCTTCCATGCGGCGAGCTACCGCGCCTCCTACAACAACATGCATTACGTGCTGACCACCGGCGGGAACGCCTTCTACGAGCGGCGTGATCCCGAACGGGTCACCCAGCCGGTGCCATTGCCGCCGATCGAGGGCATTGTCGGGAGGTGAGGGCCGCCAATTGCGCTTTGGCGCAAATGCGTCAGCCGGGCGGGGAAAAGGTGCTCGTCTCGCCTGACCCCAGCAACCTGTGGCGGCCAATGGGCAGCATCATCGGGCGGCCGGTCACAGGGTCGGGCAGCGTGACGCAAGGCAGTCCGAACACGGCCGCCACAAGGTCCACGGTCAGCACATCCTCAGGCGCGCCGGCGGCATGGACGCGGCCGGCCAGCATCGCCACCAGCGTGTCGGCATAGCGCGCTGCAAGGTTCAGGTCGTGCAGCACCATGACGATGGTCGTTCCGCGCGACTGGTTGAGGTCGGTGAGCAGGTCCAGCACCTCGACCTGATGCGCGATGTCGAGGAAGGTCGTCGGCTCATCCAGCAGCAGAAGGCCGGTTTCCTGCGCCAGCGCCATCGCGATCCAGACCCGCTGGCGCTGGCCGCCTGACAGCTCGTCCACCGCGCGTTCGGCCAGATCCGCAGTGCCCGTCGCCTCCAGCGCCGAGGCAACGGCCGCGTCATCCGCGCGGGTCCAGCGCGACAGCAGCCCGTGATGCGGGTGGCGGCCGCGGCTGACGAGGTCCAGCACGGTGATGCCGTCGGGCGCGACGGGGGATTGCGGCAACAGCCCCATTCGCCGCGCAAGCTCTTTCGGGGCCATCTGATGCACCGATTTGCCATCCAGCAGCACCTGGCCCTGCGCCGGAGCCAGCAGCCGCGACATCGTATGCAGCAGTGTGGACTTGCCGCAGGCATTCGCACCGACGATGGCGGTGATGCGGCCGGGCGGCAGCGCAAGGTCGAGCCCCTGCAGGACGGGCTGGTCCCGGTAGCCGGCATGGATGCCGCGGGCGACAAGGCCGGGGGGGATCATATCGTGCCTCCTGCCCGGTTCATCCGGACGATCAGGTAGATGAGGTAGGGCGCGCCAAGCGCCCCGGTCACGACGCCGACCGGGTAGCGCCCCGGCAACAGGAACTGCCCGGCATAATCGCCCAGCAGCACCAGCGCCGCCCCGATCAGCGCGGCGGGGATCAGCACCGGCTGCCCCGGTGCCGCAATCCGCGCCGCGATGGGGCCGGAAAGAAAGGCGACGAAGGCGATGGGGCCGACCACGGCAGTTGCAACCGCGATCAACCCGACCACAGCCACGATCGTCAGCAGCCGGGTGCGCGCCAGCCGCACGCCAAGCGCGGCGGCCTTGTCATCGCCAAGCTGCATCGCCTGAAGGTTTGCGCCCTGCGCCAGAAGGATCGTGCCGAAGACGCCGAGCGAGAGTAGCAGCGGTACCGCATCCGGCAGCCTTGCGCCGTTGACGCTGCCGGTCAGCCAGCGCAGCGCCTCTTGCAGGCTCCATTCGGGGGCTTGCAGCAGCATGTAGGCGATCACGCTTTGCAGCATCGCCGAAATGCCGATCCCGACGAGGATCAGCCGCGTGCCCGCCACCCCGCCGCGCCAGGCCAACAGGTAGATCAGGCAGGCGGTGCCGAGACCGCAGACGACGGCAAGCACCGACACCGCCGGCCCGGTCCAGGCCAGCACCACGATGGCAAAGACCGCCGCGGCGCTGCTGCCGGCAGAGATGCCGATGATGTCGGGGCTGGCCAGCGGGCTGCGCAGCAGGGTCTGGCAGGCGGCCCCGCCAAGGCCGAAGCTGAGGCCCGCGAGGATGGAGATGATCGCCCGCGGCAGCCGCAACCGCCCCACGGTAAAGGACGCGCCCGGCACATCATGCCCGGCCAGCACCCGCAGCACGTCCAGCGGCGGCGTCAGGCTTTGTCCCAGCATCAGCGTCAGGGCCAGCCCGGCCAGCAGCACAGCCAGCAAGGCGAGCGCAAGGCGGGTGGACCGGCGGGAGACGCTACGCCGGTGGCGGGCGACGCGGGCGCTGAGGTCAAGAGCGCTCACAGCTCGCGGATCCTTCTGCGCCGGACGATCCAGATGAACACCGGCGCGCCGACAAAGGCGGTGACGATGCCCACATCCAGCTCGCCCGGGCGGGCAACGATGCGGCCCACCACGTCGGCCAGCACCAGCAGCACCGCCCCGGTCAGGGCCGAGAACGGCAGCTGCCAGCGGTGATCGACGCCGACCAGCAACCGGCACAGATGCGGCACGACGAGCCCGACAAAGCCGATCGGCCCGCAGATCGCCGTGATCGCGCCGCAGAGCAGGACCGCCCCAGCAGCGGCGGCAAGTCGGCTCAGCGCAACCGGAACGCCCAGACCGGCCGCGGCTTCGTCGCCAAGCGCCAGCATGTTGAGGTTGCGCGCCGATAGAAGGCTGACCGCGAACCCAACAACAAGGAACGGCAGCATCGCGGCAATCGCGTCGTAGCTGGCGCCACCGACGCCCCCTATCTGCCAGGACTGCACGGATCCGGCGATATCATTGCGCGGAAGGATGATGGCCACCGTGAACGAGGACATGGCAATCGAGGTGGCGGCTCCGCCGAGCGCGAGCTTCAAGGGCGTTGCCCCGCCGCGGCCGACCGACCCGATGGCATAAACCAGGCAGGCCGCGCCCGCCGCACCCAGGATCGCAGTCCACAGATAGCCGCCAAGCGACGCTAACCCGAACCAGGCCATCCCGATCACCACCGCCAGGGCTGCGCCCGCATTCACACCAAGGATGCCGGGATCGGCCAGCGGGCTGCGCGTGATCCCTTGCATCACCGCGCCCGACAGGCCAAGCGCCGCCCCGGCCAGCACCGCAAGGACGGTGCGCGGCACCCTCACGGCAACCACCGATTGGCCGATCGTGGCCGTCTCTCCGCCAAGCCCGGCGAGGATGTCGGACCAAGCGACATCCCGTGTGCCGATGGTCACCGACAACCCGCAGACCAGCAGCAGCGCCGCCAAGGCCACCAGCAGCCAGAGCAGGCGCACGCTGCCGGGGCGCCGGGAAGGGAAGGCCGCCGGGGAGGAAACGGGCGTGATCATTCTGCCTTGCGCGCCGCCTCGGCCAGCAGCGCGGCATAGTCCTCCAGCACCCAGGATATCGACAGGGGCGTCGGGTTGGCGGCGGTGCCGACCGGATCGTTCCCCAGCAGCACGACCGCGCCGGTTTCCACCGTCTTCATCCGCGAGGTCAGCAGGTTCTTGCGAACCCGGTCCATCAGCGCCATGCCGCCATAGGTAACGACGATGTCCACGTCATCAAAGCTGTCGATCCGCTCGGCACTGACCTCGGCAGAGAAGCTGCCGCCCTCGCTCGCCCCCAGCACCGAGGCGGGCGAGACGAGGCCGAGGTCCTCGAAGAACTTCACCCGCGTGTCGTTGGCCGTGTAGAAGCGGATCACACTCAGATCGCGGATGTCGAGATGGGTCACGAACATCGCCGACTTGCCCTTGAGCTCGGGGTGGCGGGCCGCGACCTCGGCAATCTCGCCCTCGATCTTGCCAATCAGCGCCTCGCCTTCCGCGGCCATGCCGATGGCGGCCCCGTTGAGGCGGATCATCTCGCGCCAGTCGGTGGCCCAGGGCGCCTCGCGATAGGCGACGACGGGGGCGATCTCGCTGAGGGTATCGTAGTCCGACTGGCTGAGCCCGGAATAGGCGGCAAGGATCACGTCGGGCGCGGTGGCCGCGACCGCCTCGAAGTCGATGCCGTCGCCTTCGTCGAACAGCGGCGGAACGTCCGCGTCCAGTTCCTGAAGCCGTTCCGCGACCCAGGGCAGCAGCCCGTCGCCATCGTCATCGCCGAAATTGGCCCGGGCAAAGCCGACCGGCACCACGCCAAGCGCCAGCGGCACTTCATGGTTGGCCCAGGCGACAGTTGCCACCCGCTGCGGCTTTTGCGCGATGGTGGTGCTGCCGAAGGCATGTTCGAGTGTCACCGGAAACTCGTCTGCGGCCCCTGGGGCAGCAGAGAAAGCCGCCGCGAGGCACAGCGCAATCAGCATTCGGCCCTTCCGGAAGAGCTTGGACATCGGGGGCACCTTTCGCGGGATGAAAGCCAACCGTTTCTGTCGACCTTTCATCTTGCCAGCGCAGCGTCAAGCAGCGGAGGCGGGGTTCTGCGCCTTGATCTCGGTGTGATCGCAACTTTTCCATAGAAACTGACAAAAACAGTCTGAATCTACAAGACAGCCGCACTGCGCGTGCTGTAGCGCTTGCGGCGGATCACTCCGTGCCCTGCACCGGCCGCCTGTTCGGCTGCACCGCGCAGGCGCCGGGTGGCGCGCCTCGATCGACAAAGGTCAGCAAGCACGCGGCGCTCCGGCGCCAGGGGCCAGCCAGAACCACACCCCAGCTTTGGATACGAACCCATGCACTCAAGACCCGACGATATCCGGCGCCGCTGGCCCCGTTTCCGCTTTTGCGCGCGCCTGCTGATGGGCTGCACCGCGCTGGTGGCGCTGCCGATGGGCGCGCTTGCGCAGACCGCAGCGACAGAAAATGAGACGACCTTCCGCCTGTCGCCCATCATCGTCTACGCGGGCGCCGCGGCCGACGACGACGCGGCCTCGATCGTCGCACAGGAGATGTCGGTCGGCGGCAAGGTCGCGACCAGCATCCTCGACACCCCCGCCTCGGTCTCCGTGATCACCCAAAAAGAGATCACGATCCGCGACGCGGGCACGACCGAAGAAGTGCTGCAATACTCCGCCGGCATCGTCACCGACTATTATGGCAGCGATGACCGCAACGATTACTTCCTGCTGCGGGGCTTCCAGGCCTCGACCTACCGGGACGGGCTGACGCTGGGAACGATGCGCGGCGTGCGCGAGGAGCCCTATGCCTATGAACGGCTGGAGGTGCTGAAGGGCGCCAACTCCACCCTGTTCGGCGCCTCGGATCCGGGCGGATCGGTCAACTTCGTGACCAAGGTGCCGAAGTTCATGCGCTTTGGCGAGGTCTATGGCCAGGCGGGGTCATTCGATCAGGCCGAGGTCGGCTTCGACTTTGGCGACACCCTGAATGAAGACGAGACCCTTGCCTACCGGCTGACCGGCAAGATCCGCGACAGCAAGCTGGAATACGCCACCTCGCGCGATGACGAGGCCTTCCTGATGGGCGGGCTCAGCTGGCGGCCGACGGACGATACCACCCTCTCCGTCGTGTTCGACCATCTCAAGCGCGACGGTACCCCGAACAGCGGCGGCTACCCGCTGGACCGCGAGTATGACCGCAGCAACTTCTATGGCGAGCCGGATTACAACGATCACGACGTCGAGCGCAGCACCCTGACGGCCCTGCTGCAGCACGATTTCGGCGGCGGGCTGACCCTGCGCGGCAACCTGCGCTACAGCGACCTGACCGACGATTTCGGCTATGTCTACCTCACCGACTCCGCCACGCGCGTGGGCGACATCGTCGAACGGGACTATTTCGGCACCGACAGCACCGCCGAAGAGCTGATCGGCAATGTGATCTTGCAATACGATACCAGCTTCGGGTCCACCGACAGCAGTACCCTGCTCGGCGCAGAGTTCCGCAACGCCTCGACCAGCGAGACCTCTGTCTACGGCGATGCTACACCCATCGACCTGTCGGACCCGCAATACAGCGGCGCGCCCGCCAGCCTGAACGTCTACAGCGAGCGCGACAGCAACTATGACACCCGCTCGGTCTTCATCCAGCAGAACCTGTCCTTTGCGGACAGGATCATCGCCACCTTCGGGGCGCGTCACGATTGGCTGGACCTCGCCAGCAAGGGCCAGACCTTCGGCACGGCCTTTGACGACAGCGACGACTTTTCGGAAACCTCCTTCCGCGGCGCGGTGACCTACAAGGTCACGGATCAGATTTCGGCCTATGCAAGCTACGTGGAATCCGTCGCCCCGCCCGATATCGGGGTAGAGCCGGAGCGCGGGTCGCAATACGAACTGGGCGTCAAGTATCAGCCCGCCGGCACCAATGCGCTGATCTCGGCCTCGGTCTATGACCTGACACAGGACAATGTCACCGTCGCGGTTGTCCAGGGCGACGGCAGCATCGAGCGGCAGGTGGTGGGCGAATCCCGCGCCCGCGGCTTCGAGATCGAGGCGAGGGCAGAGATTGCGGCAAGCTGGGACGTGGTCGCCGCCTATGCCTATACCGACACCGAAGTGCTTCGCGGCCCCGATACCGGCCCCGACGTGACCGGCAACCAGTTCGCCACCGTGCCCGAGCATCTTGCCTCGGTCTGGGTGACCTACACGATGCCGAGTCAGGGCTCCCTGGGTGACATGACCTTCGGCCTTGGGGCACGGCATGTCGGATCCTATTACTACACCCTGGCGAACGATACCGGGATGAGCGAGGCGACAACGCTGCTGGACGCGGCCTTCACCTATGACCTGGCCGAGAATACCGGCCTCTCGGTCAACGTCAGCAACCTGCTGGACAACCAGCACGTGGTGGGAAGCGGCACGGCCGATTACTACAACCCCGGCCGCACCATCTCGGCGACCCTGCGCCGGACGTGGTAGGCGGATGATCCCCGCGGCAAGGCCTGGCTCGTCAGGCCTTGCGCTGCGGCGGGTCCGATGCGGCGGGCGCCCCGGCCGGATGCGTGCGCCGCCAGGCGGCAGGCGTCTCGCCCGTCACCCGGCGGAACACCTTCGTCAGGTGCGCCTGATCGGTGAAGCCCAGCCGGCCCGCGATCTCGGCCAGGCTGAGGCCGCTGCTGCCCAGCAGGTCCTGCGCAAGCTCGACCCGCTGGCGCAGTTGCCATTGCAGCGGGGTGGTGCCGGTGGTGTTCTTGAACAGGTGCGAGAACCAGCTTTCCGACAGGCCCACCTCCGCCGACATCTCGGCGATGGTCAGGCGGCGCCCACCCCGCGCCCTGAAGCAGGTGACAAGCTTGCGCATCTGGCCCCGGGTCAGGCGGGGCTCTGCCCGATCCGGCTCGCCCACTCGCGCACCCACCCCAATATCCAGCAGCCCGGCCACGAGGCTGTCCACGAGGCTTTCGGCGAAGAGCGCATGGCGGGCCCGCGTCCGGATTTCATCTGTCAGAAGCGTTGCCAGCGCGTCGATGGCCTGGTTTCCCTCGCACTCTACCGGACGGCCCAGAACCCTGATCGCGCCGGGCTTGCCCAAGGCAGGCGAGAGCATCTTCACAAGGCGCGAGGGGTGCAGGTGGATATCCAGATGCGAAAAGGCATGGCCCGAGGTGAACAGCGTCCACATCGGCAGTCCGGCCGGCACGAACAGCACGCGCGCCATCGGCCTTCCATGTCCGGCAGCCCCCTGAGCCACCGGAAGCAGGCCCCTCCCCTCGGCGGTGCGATCCGACGCAAGCAGGTGTGTGTCCTCTGGCACGGCGTCATTCGAGACGCGGACGCCGGACATGTCGTTGAAGAAGACCGATATCCGCGGGTGGTTCGACAGATAGTAGCCGCGCGCGCCCCTTGCTCCCTCTGCCTGCCAGAAGACGCCCACGGCCCCGTCCAACCGCTGCCACCGTACCGGCGCCGTCAGGGTGATGCCGTTCGTCTGTCCGACAAACTCATGCTCATGATTCATGGCCGGGCTCCGCCGCGGGTCTGTCATTGATCTGCTGGCTGGCCGGCGGACGGACCGCGCCGGTGGCTGGTGTCGCAGCGGGGAAAGGCCTCACCGCCGCTAGGGGCTCAGTCAGCCGCTGAAACACGGGGGGCGTCAATGCCGGTTCGTGGCGCGCACCGGCGGCAACTCTTCATCCTTGCCAATAGGCCACCGACGTCAGCCGGTCCCGCGACACAGAAAGGACGTCGCGCCCGTGGCGACGGATCTTCCGGGCCGCCTCTTGCGACGCCGCGAACCATAGCCAGGTGTCATTGCCCGCCGGCACCGGCACCGAGGCAACGGCGTCTACCAGATCGGCCTCCGTTGCACCTTCGCTGCGATAGAGCCAGGTGACGGCAGGGCCATCCGTCGGCACCGGCTGCCGGTCCGCGGCATCTGCGACAAGCAGCACCACCTGGCCCCGGGTGCCAGCGGGCAGCACAGACAAGGCGCGCAGGATCACGGGAGCAGAGGTTTCATCCCCGCCCGACAGCAGCCAGCCACCGTTTGCGCCGACCTCCGGGCCGGTCTTGCCACCCGGGCCGATCAGGCCCACCGCCTCACCCGCCGGGGCCGCCTCGGCCCAGGTGCAGGTGTGCCCACCCTCATGGCGGAAGATGTCGAAGGCCAGGGTTCCGCCCTCGATGTCCAGGTCGCGCACCGTGTAGGCGCGGTCGAGGAGGGTATCCTCTCCCGCCGGCCAGTCGAGCGTGCCGCGCGGGTTCAGCCTTGGCCAGATCGGCACCCGCCCTGCCGCCATGGGCCGCAGCAGGCGGAAGTGCCAATGTGGCACGGCAAAGCGCCGGAGCGCCGCGGGCTCTGCCGCAAGCGTCATCCGCAGCCACGATATCCCCAACGGCTCACACCCCGCGACGCGAGCGGCGGCGAAGGACGGTGGCAGGGTCCCGGCCGCGTCCGCGCCGGACCAGGCGAGCGGTGGCAGGTCCGGGGCGAACTCTGCCATATGCTGGTCGATGCCGATGCGAAGGTCGACCATGAGCCCAGGATCATCGCAGGCGATCTCGATCTCGCCCAGGCCGGGCAGTGTTCGCACGGTGACGCGGGCAAATCCGGCGTCGGCCGCCACCACGCCGGGCTCGGGCTCGATCGGCGGCACCCCATGTTCCATGAACTCCTCGCGCCAGAACGCGACCAGAGCGGGGGCGTCGGCACAAGGAAATTGCGCGAGCGAGTGTTGCACGATCAGTCTCCGATTTTCACAGGTGATGTGCCGCTTTGGCGTAGGGGGCTCAAGCCAGGCACGCGCATCATATGCGTTCGGAGGCTGGGCGCAACGGGGCGATGTGGAAACCGCGGCCGGCTTGGTGGTCAGCCGGCCAAGCCAAGGGAGTGCGGACCCGGACCTGCTGGACCGTTTGAAGCTGGAGTTGCCATCGGACCTTTCCGGGCTGCGAAGGAGATGAGAACCTTGAGGGCCCGAACCGCGCACTGCGCCTGAGGACATCCCATGCTTCTCATGGCGCAGCCTGGCGATCTCCGGCGCAGCCTGCAGCCTGAAGTCGCCCTTGACAGCACGGCCGGGGGGCGGAAGAAGGACCCAGCCCCCGCGTGCAAGCCCAATGCCAGCGCGCTTTCCCGTGACGGAGAGCCCGATGTCCGCCTGCCCGCCCCTCATGCCGTTCCTGCGCCTGCTCATGTTGCTGACGCTGGCGCCGATTGCTGCCGACGCGCAGCCTTTTCCGCAGACCTTCACCCATATGTACGGCGAGACCGTCGTGGCCGCGCCACCCGAACGCGTGGTGTCGCTTGGCTATATCGGCCATGACAACCTGCTGGCGATCGGGGTGGTGCCCGTGGCGATCCGGCACTGGTTCGGCGACACGCTGCATGGCGTGTGGCCCTGGGCCGAGGCGGATCTGGGAGAGGCGCGGCCGATGGTGCTGCGCGGCGAGGTGTCGATGGAGGCAGTGGCGGCGCTGCAGCCCGATCTGATCCTTGCCGTCGGGTCCGGCATCAACGCCGAGGAATACGCGGTGCTGTCGCAGATCGCGCCCACCGTCGCTTCGGAAGCGGCGTATGGCGGCTACAACACCCCGTGGGACGTTCATGCCCTGACCCTTGGCCGCGCCACCGGGCGACTGGCCGAAGCCGAGGCGGCCGTCGCCGCGATCCGGGCCCGGATGGCGGCGATGCGGGCCGCGCATCCCGGCTGGCAGGGGCAGACCGGGGTGGCCGCCTATCTGTGGGCTGGCGAGCCCGGGGCGTTCCTGCCGGGCGATACGCGGGCCAATCTGCTGATCGACCTGGGCTTTGCCCCGCCGCCGCCGATTGCCGCACTGGCCAGCCCGGACCGCTTCTTCGCCCCGCTCTCGCCCGAGGATCTGGCGCCGCTGGAGGCGGGGGTGCTGGTCTGGATGGGGGACAGCGGCGATGCTTCGGCTCTGGCCGCCCTGCCCCTGCGCCGTACCCTGCGCGCCCATGCCGAGGGCCGCGAGATCTGGGCAGACCCGCTGCTCGCCGCCGCGATGAGCCATGCCAGCCTGTCGAGCCTGCCCTATGCGCTGGACCGGCTGGAGCCGGAACTGGCCGCCGCCGCCGATGGCGATACGGCAACGCCGGTGCCTTCGGCCGTCGCCGCGGGCCTCGCGCCGTGAGCCCGGGAATGGCCGCGGCAACCGATCTCGTCTGCGGCGCGGCCCGCCGAAGGGCCGGGACCGCCGCACCGTGACCGGCCTCCACGCACGCACCGCCCTCACCCTCGCCGCGCTAGCCGCAGCGCTCGCGGGTGCAGCCCTGCTGGCGCTGATGGTCGGCACCCGGCCGCTGGCGCCCGCGCAGGCCTGGGCGGCGCTGGTCCAGCCCGATGCCGCCGATCCGGCGCATGTGGTGCTGCGGCAGTTGCGGCTGCCGCGGCTGGCGGCCGGGCTTGTCGCGGGCGCGGCGCTCGGGATGGCGGGGGTGCTGATGCAGGCGGTGACGCGCAACCCTCTGGCCGAGCCGGGGCTGCTGGGGGTGAATGCCGGGGCCAGTTTCGCGGTGGTGCTGGGGGCCTTCCTGTTCGGGGTGAATGACAGCGCGGCGCTGTCGGCGCTGGCGTTTCCGGGGGCGGCCCTGGCGGCGGCGGCGGTGTTCGTGCTTGGCGGCGCCGGGCGCGGCGGCGCGGGGCCGGTGCGGCTGACGCTGGCGGGGGCGGCACTGACTGCGCTGCTGATGTCGCTGGTCGGCGCGCTGGTGCTTGTGCGGACCGAGGCGCTGGAGGTCTGGCGGTTCTGGGTCGTGGGCTCGCTGGCGGATGCCGGTTCGCGCCCCTTGGCGATGATGGCGATGGTCGCGCTGGCCGGCGGCCTGCTGGCGCTGGCGCTTGGCGCGGCGCTGGATGCGTTGGCCTTGGGCGAGGAGGCGGCGCGCAGCCTCGGCGCACGCACGGGCTGGGTGCGCGCGGGCACGCTGGCGGCGGTGACCGCCCTGTGC
The DNA here is from genome assembly GCF_009908165.1 of Frigidibacter albus. Lineage (GTDB taxonomy): Bacteria > Pseudomonadota > Alphaproteobacteria > Rhodobacterales > Rhodobacteraceae > Frigidibacter > Frigidibacter albus. The sequence goes on along the minus strand of NZ_JAAAUC010000001.1, from coordinate 151,672 downwards.
GGGGCGGCAGTGTCGCTGGCCGGGCCGGTGGCGTTTCTGGGGCTGATGGCGCCGCATCTGGCCCGGGCGCTGGTCGGGCCGGGAGTTCGCCCGATGCTGCTGGCCGCGGGGCTGATCGGCCCGCTGGTGCTACTGCTGGCCGATGTCGCCGGGCGCGTGGCGCTGCCGCCGGGCGAGGTGCGGGTGGGGGTGATGACGGCGCTGCTTGGCGGTCCGGTGTTCATCCTCGTCGCCCGCCGGATGCGGCTGGGGGCACCGGCATGAGCCGCGGGCTGTCCCTCCTCGCCGCCGCACTGCTGCTGGCCTGCCTGCTGGGGCTGGCGGTGGGCGAGGTGCTGCTGGGGCCTGCCGACCTGTGGCGGGGGCTGCTGACTGGCGAGGGGCCGGGCGGCTTCACCCTGCGGGTGCTGCGGGGGCCGCGGGTGGCGACCGGGGCGCTGGCGGGGGCGGCGCTTGGGATGTCGGGCGCGATCTTCCAGTCGGTGCTGCGCAACCCGCTGGCCGCGCCCGATGTGATGGGCTTCACTGCCGGTGCCGGGCTTGGCGCGCTGGCGGTGGCGGGGTTCGGCGCCGGCGCCGGGCTGTCGGTGACGCTTGGCGCGGCAGCGGGCGGCGCGGGGGCGGCGGTGGCCGTGGCGCTGCTGGCGCTGACGCGCGAGGGGCTGGTGCCGCTGCGGCTGGTGCTGGTCGGGATCGGCGCGGGCTTTACCCTGACCGCGCTGACCGGCTTTGCGATGACCCGACTGCCCGGCCCCGAAGCGATGGAGGCGCAGCGCTGGCTGAGCGGATCGCTGGCGGCGCGGACCTGGGGCCATGCCGGGCAGATCGCGCTGACGGCGCTGCCGCTGGCGCTGCTGACGGCGGCGCTGGTGCCGGCGCTGGCGCTGCTGGAGATGGGCGACGATCTGGCGGCCGGGCTGGGGCTGCGGGTGCAGCGGGCCCGCGCCGGGCTGGCCGCGCTTGGCGTGGCGCTGGCGGCGGCGGCGGTTGCGGTGGCGGGGCCGGTGCCATTCATCGCGCTGATGGCCGGGCCGCTGGCCCGCGGCGCGCTGCGGCGGGCGGGCACGGCCGGGCCGGGCGCAGTGCTGGCCGGGGCGGCGCTGACCGGGGCGACCATCGCAGTGCTGGCCGATCTGGCGGCGCGGGCGGCGGTGCCGGGGGTGCAGCTGCCGCTGGGGGTGATGACCGGGATCCTCGGCGCGCCCTGCCTGCTGTGGCTGCTGACACGAGAGATGGAGAGGGGCGGACTGTGACGGGACTTCGCGCAGAGAACCTGACGCTGGCTTATGACCGGCGGATCGTGGTGGAGGGGTTGACGCTGGCGCTGCCCGCGGGGCGCGTCACCGCGATCCTCGGGCCCAATGGCTGCGGCAAGTCCACGCTGCTCAAGGCGCTGGCGCGGCTGATCCGGCCGCAGGCGGGGCGGGTGACGCTGGACGGGGAGGACATCCACGCGCTGCCCACCCGGGCAGTGGCGCGGCGGCTCGGCTTGCTGCCGCAGGCGCCGATTGCGCCCGAGGGGATCACCGTCGGCGATCTGGTCGCCCGGGGACGGGCGCCCTGGCGCGGCCTGCTGGCCGGGTGGAGCGCGGCGGATGAGGCGGCGCGCGCGGCTGCGCTGGCGGCCACCGGGCTGACCGATCTGGCGGCGCGGCCGGTGGCGGACCTGTCGGGCGGGCAGCGCCAGCGGGTCTGGATCGCGCTGGCCCTGGCGCAGCAGACCGAGCATCTGCTGCTCGACGAGCCGACGACCTGGCTCGACCTGCCGCACCAGATCGAGGTGCTGGCGCTGCTGCGCCGGCTGAACCGCGAGCAGGGCCGCAGCATCGTGACCGTGCTGCATGACCTGAGCCTTGCCGCGCGCTTTGCCGATCATCTGGTGCTGATGGCGGCGGGGCGGGTGCTGGCCGAGGGGACGCCAGAGGAGGTGCTGACGCCGGGGGCGCTGGAGGACGCCTTCGGGCTCAGGGCGCTGGTGATCGCAGATCCGGTGACCGGAACGCCGCTGGTGGTGCCGGCATGACCGAGCATCTGGCCGCCACCCTGCCCGGCCTTGCGCCCGAGGCGGCGCTGGCCGCCTTGCGCGCGGCCGCCGCCCCCTATGACGCCCCCTGCCGCGAGGTGCCGGGCGGGCTCGCGGTCGAGATCTGGGGCGGCGAGGTACGACTGGCGCTGACCGGCGGCGCCCCCGCACTGGCGGTCTTTGCGCCCGACATGCGGATCCTGTTCGTGCTTCAGGACGCCCTTGGATCGGTGTTCGAAGCCGCCGGCTGTGCTCCGGTCTGGGACCGGGTGGACGAAGGCGCGCTGGCGCCGGGGCTGGCGCTGATGCGGGTGGTGTCGGTGCGGCAGGTCTCGCCCGGGTTCCGGCGGGTGCGGCTGGCCGGGCCCGAGGCGGCGCGGTTCGGCGCGCAGGGGCTGCATTTCCGGTTGCTGCTGCCGCCCGCCGGGCAGCCGCCCGAATGGCCGCGGATCGACGCCAAGGGCCGCACCCGCTGGCCCGAGGGCGCGGCGGCGCTGCACCGGCCGGTCTATACCGTGCGGGCGCTGGACGGGGCGGCCGGCTGGATCGAGTTCGACATCTTCGTGCATGAGGGCGGCGGCGCGACCGAGTGGAGCGCGGGGGTGCAGGCCGGGGCCGAGGTCGGGGTGATGGGCCCGGGCGGCGGCTGGGTGCCGGCGGCGGGGCATGTCACGCTGATCGGGGATGAGACGGCGCTGCCGGCGATTGCGCGGATCCTGTCGCTGCTGCCTGCGGGCGTGCAGGGCAGCGCGCATGTGGCGGTAGCAGCTGAGGACCTGCCGGACCTGCCGCGCCCGGACGGGATGGCATTGCACCGGGTCGAGGGGCGTTGCGCGCTGGTGCCGGCGCTGGAGGCGGTGGAGGTGCCGGCGGTGGACCGGTTCGTGTGGTTCGCCGCCGAGAAGCGGCTGGCGGAGGCGGCGCGCAAGGTGTTGCGGGCTCGGGGGCTGGGGAAGAGCGAGATGATGGCGGCGGGGTATTGGGCGGCGGAGGGGGAGGTCTGAAGGGCTGCGCCTTTGGCCGGCCGCCGGGGGCGCTGCCCCCGGACCCCCGGGATATTTTCGCCAGCAAGAATGGAAAGGCGGTTGCGTGCCTGGGGATGGTGCTGGCCGATCCCGCACCTGAACGTCCAGACGGTTGCGCGTTATGAGCGCGGCGGTGACATGCCTCGGCCAGCGGGGCGGGTGGTAGCCGGGAAACGCGGATTGGCAAGGGCCGCCGTGTCGGGGGCGGCGGATCACGGAAGGGCGCGCGCCTTCCGGGGGCGCCCTCCCTACGCCGCGTTCAGCCGCGCATAGCGCCCGCCACTTGACGCCAGTTCGGCATGGGTGCCGGTTTCGACGATCCGGCCTTCCTCCATCACCACGATGCGGTCGGCATGGCGGATCGTGGCCAGACGGTGGGCGATGATCAGGGTGGTGCGGCCCACGGCGAGGGCGTCGAGGGCGGACTGGATCTCGCGTTCCGTCTCGGTGTCGAGGGCCGAGGTCGCCTCGTCCAGAATCAGGATCGGCGGGTTCTTGAGGAAGGCGCGGGCGATGGCGACGCGCTGTTTCTGGCCGCCGGACAGCATCACCCCGCGCTCGCCCACCACGGTGCCCAGGCCAAGTGGCAGCGCCGCGATCATCGGGGCCAGTTGCGCCTGTGCGGCGGCGCGCAGGATGTCTGCCTCGGACGCGCCGAGGCGGCCATAGGCGATGTTCTCGCGCAGGGTGCCGCCGAACAGGAACACGTCCTGGCCGACGATGCCGATCTGGCTGCGCAGGCTGGGAAGCGTCATGTCGGCCAGCGGAATGCCGTCGATGGTGATGCGGCCGCAGTCCGGGTCGTAGAAGCGCGGCACCAGCGCCAGCAGCGTGGTCTTGCCCGCGCCCGAGGGGCCGACGAAGGCCAGCGTCTCTCCGGGGCGGACGGTGATCTCGATGCCGTCCAGCACCGGGCGCTCGGCGTCATACCCGAAGCCGACGCCCTCGAACCGGATCGCGCCGGTCAGCGGCGGCGCCGGGCGGGCGCCCGGGGCATCGGCGATCTCGGGCTCTGTCGCCAGCAGCTCCAGATAGCGGCGGAACCCGGCGATGCCACGCGGGTAGGTCTCGATCACCGCGGCGATCTTGTCGAGCGGGCGGAAGAACACGCCGACCAGCAGCAGGAAGCCGACAAAGCCGCCGGTGGTCAGCTCACCCGCCAGCACCGCCGAGGCGCCCGCGACCATCACCACCACCTGCACCGCCCGCATCCCCATGTAGTTGAGCGAGGAGGAGGCCGCCATCACCCGGTAGGCGGCCAGCTTGGTGTCGCGGTAGCGGCCATTGTCGACGGCGAAGAGGGCCTTTTCATGCTCTTCATTGGCGAAGGCCTGCACGACGCGCATCCCGCCCACATTCTCTTCCAGCCGCACGTTGAAATCGGCGACGCGGGCATAGATCGCCCGCCAGGTCGCGGTCATTTTGCCGCCATAGACGGTGACGATGGCGACGGTGGCGGGCACGATCACCGCGGTCAGCAGCGCCAGCTGGACGTTGATGGTCAGCATCAACAGGAAGGCGCCCACGAAGGTCATGATGGCGATGAACACATCCTCGGGGCCGTGATGGGCGACCTCGCCGATTTCCTCGAGATCGCGGGTGACGCGGGCGACCAGCTTGCCGGTGCGGACCTTGTCGTAATAACGCCAACTGAGCCGCTGAAGGTGTTCGAAGGCGCGGCGGCGCAGTTCCGTCTCGATGTTGATGCCCAGCTTGTGGCCCCAGTAGATCACCACCGCCATCAACCCGGTATTGACCAGATAGACCAGCATCAACCCCGCCCCCGCCAGCAGGGTCAGCCCCCAGTCGCCACGCGGCAGCAGGACGTCGATGAACCCGGCGATGGCCAATGGAAAGGCCAGCTCCAGCAGGCCCGAGAGCACGGCGCAGCCGAAGTCGAGCCAGAACAGGCCGAGCCATGGGCGGTAATAGGCGAAGAACTGGCGCAGCATCGGGAAACTCGCGTGGGGAAACGGAAACGGGGGCGGGCATGTGCCCACCCGCCTATGGTTTGGGGCGGGCCTGCGCCCACCCCCGGCGCATCATGACTGCCCGATCACCAGGACTTGCGCAAGACAAGGCTGGCCTTGCGCCCGTCGCCGTAGAAGCAGGCGGACGCGCCTGGGCAGGAGGCGACGTAGGTTTCGTCCGTCAGGTTGCTGACGGCGAGGTTGGCGTTCCACCCCTCGGCAAAGTCATAGCTGACCCCCGCATCGTAGAGCGTGGCCGACGGCACCTTGAGCGTGTTGGCGTTGTCGGCCCAGCTGGAGCCGAGGTAGCGCGCGCCGCCCGAAACCGTCAGCCCCGGCACCTGCGGCAGGTCATAGGCCAGCCCCAGCGAGGCAAACCGCTCGATGGTGGAATAGGGGGTCTTGCCCTCGGTGGTGGGATCGTTGCCCTTTTCCACCTTCACATCCATGTCGGTATAGGCGGCGGTCAGGGTCAGGCCCGGGGCGACCTCGCCCACCGCTTCCAGCTCGACCCCGCGCGAGCGCACGGTGCCAAGCTGCTCGGTCACGAACAGGGCGTTGGACTGCACCACATTCTCGCGGGTCAGATCGAAGGCGGCGAGCGTCACCAGCAGGTTGCGGCCGGTGGGCGCCCATTTCACGCCGATCTCGTATTGCGCGCCCGTCTCTGCCTCTTGCGGGGCGCCGGTGCTGAGCGTGCCGATCTGCGGGTTGAAATAGGTGGCGTAGGAGGCATAGGGGGTCAGGCCGTTCTCGAACTGGCGCGCGAGACCCAGCCGCCAGGACGTTTCGCGGTCGGTGCGGTCGAACTCCGGCAGGCCCTCGGACTCGGTTGTCACCACGTCATAGCGGCCGTTCAGGGTGCCGATCCAGCCATTGCCCCAGCGGATCTGGTCCTGCACATAGACGCCGGCCTGTTGCTGGGTGACGGTGCTGTCATTGTAGGGTGCCAGCAGCGGGGCCTGCGGGGTGCCATAGACCGGATCGGTCAGCGACAGGTCGCTGGCAAAGTTGAAGGCCTGCACCTGGCTCATCTCGAACCATTTCAGGTCCAGCCCCGCCATCAGCCGATGCTCCAGCGCGCCGGTCTGCAGGGTGGTTTCCAGCCGGGTGTCGGACAGCACGGTGCGGGTTTCGGTCTGGTGCGCGAAGTTCAGGCGATAGACGCTGTCCGTCGCGTCATTCAGCCCGTTGCCATAGGGAGCGCTTTCGTCGATGTCGGACCAGCCGGCGCGGGTGGTGTTGGTCAGCGCCCAGCCATTGCCGAAGTCATGGCGGAAGATGCCCGTCGCCAGGAACTGCTCGCGCTCGTACCAGTCCAGCCCCGGCTCGCCGGTGTTGAAATCGCGGTCGATGCGACCGAAATCGCCGCTGACCACGGTGCCGGTATAGGGCAGCCAGGCGCCGCCGGCATGGTCCTCGTCGATATGGGTATAGCTTGCCAGCAGCGTGACCTCGGTCCCTGCCTCGGTGGTGAAGGACAGCGAGGGCGCGAGGATACCGCGGAAGCCATCGTCAAAGGCGCCGTTGCCGTCGGTGCGCTCGACCTTGCCGGTCAGCCGGTAGGCGAGGCCACCTTCGGTGACGGCATTGCTGTCGATGCCGGCCCAGACCCGGCCGTTTTCGTCGAGGCCAAGCTCGGCACTGCCTTCGGCCGTGCCGGTCGGCACCTTGGAGACATAGTTGACCAGCCCCCCCGGATTGGCCCCACCGTAAAGCACCGAGGCGGCGCCTTTCAGCACCTCGATCCGCTCGATGGCATAGGGGTCGATGTAGAAGCCGCCAAAGCCATAGGCGTAATGCGCCAGCCCGTCCTGGAAGACGCCGGTCGAGGTGGAGGAAAAGCCGCGGATGAAGTGCCAGTTGGTATCGCTGTCATAGCCATAGGGCGCGCCGATCACGCCGGCGGTATAGCCAAGCGCCTCGTCGATCTTGGACAGGTTGCGCGCCTTCAGAGTCTCGGCGCCGATCACCGACACGGATTGCGGGATCTCGGACACCGGGGTCGCGGTCTTGGACCCGGCTTGCGTGCCGGGATTGGCCTTGCCGTCGACCGGGCCGGTGCCGGTCTCGTCCCCGGTGCCCTCGACCACGATCGGGTCCAGGGCGATGGCCTGCTGCGCAAAGGCGGCGAAGGGGGCAAGGGCGGGAAGCGCGGCAAGGGCGGTCTGGCCCAGAAGCCGCGCGAGGAAAGGGGCGCGCGTCATCGATCTATCCTGCAAGCGGGGCCACGGGGGCGGGCCCATCAATCCCGACTGTTTAACTAGGGAAGCAGGCGCGGTCTTGTCGCTTTCTGCTGCGGCTTGTCATTTCTGCTGCAAAGCGGCGACCGGGATGGCTGGACGGGACGGCCCGTTGCGGCGCCAGGCGGCGGGGGTGGTGCCGGTCAGGCTGCGGAAGGCGCGGGTCAGATGCGCCTGATCGGCAAAGCCGGTGGCATCGGCCACGGCGGCAAGGCTCAGCCCCCGGTCCTCCAGCAGCGCCCGTGCCCGCGCGATCCGCATCTGCATCTGCCAGCGATGCGGGGTCTGGCCGGTGCTGTGCTTGAAGGCATGGGCAAACCAGCTTTCCGACAGGCCGACCACGGCCGCCAGTTCGGCAATGGCAACGCGCCGGTCCAGCCGGGCGCGCATATGCGCCGTCACGCTGCGCAGTTGATGCGGGGTCAGGCCGCCGCGGGCCTCGGCCTGCGCCTCCTCGGGCGGCAGCGCAAAGACCTCGGCCAGCAGCGCCTGGGTCAGCCCGTCCAGCATCAGGCTGTGCCGCGCCGGAGTGGCGCATTCCGCTGCCAGCATCCCCGCCAGCGCCCGCAGCCGCGGCTGCCCCTGCATCAGCACGGGGCGGGCCAGATCCAGTCCTGGCACCCCGGCGAGGCGGCGGTCCAACCCTCCCGCGTCGAAATGCAGGTCGAGATGGGAAAAGCCGCTCGCGCGCGTAATCCGCGACCACAGCGGGCGCCCGGCCGGGACATAGAGCACCGAGACCTCGGCCCGGGCCCCTTCGAAATCGGCGCGCTCTGACAGATCGACGGCCGCTGCGCCGTCATCTAGGAAGACCACCAGCCGCGGATCGGGCGACAGGTAATGCCCGCCTCCCCCTTCCTGCCCCTCGACGTGCCACAGATCGGCGACAATCCCGTCCCAGGCCCGCCAACGCAGCGGTCCGAGTGGGCGGATGCCTTGGGTAAAACTGGTCATCTGCGGGCGGAAGGTCATCAGGGCGTCCAGAGCGGCCCTTGGCGGGCGGGTGTTCGGGGTTGGCTGGCCCTGCGTCCGAACGCGGCTGACTGCCTTGGTGTGCCGCAAGGCCGGGGCCGAGTCAACTCTGGCCAGATTGCCAGACCTCCCGGGGTGGCGCGGTATCTGGGCACCTGCGATCCGCCCCGCCCACCCCTTGAGCCTTGCCTCAGCCCCGGACCGGCTGGAGGATTGGATCGGCGAGGACAGTCTGGTCCACGTCGATCTCTTCGTCGGTGAACTTGATCTTGCTGGTCTCGGGTTCGCGCGGTCAGCCCTGGCGTGGGCAGGGCGGCCCGACTACGCCCTGTTGCTCCGGACAAGCACGAGGTTGTCCTCAAGCATCGCCTCTGCCCCGTCCGGGCTGCGCCCTGCACGCGTGACGACCTGCGCTTCGATCACCTCCAGCGCAGCTGACGGCGCGCCTAGAGCGTCCAGTTCCTCGGCCACGGTCGGGAAGATGGTCGACGAGGTGGCTTGCGGCGACAAGGGGGGCGCGGCGGCATGGGACAGGACCAGAAGATGGCCACCGGGCCGAAGGCGCCGCGCCGCGATGCGAGGATCGCCGCGCGCGCCAGGACCACGGGCGATTGCAGGTAGAGCGCGGTGATCAAGTCGAAGGCGCCCCCCGGCAGGGAGACCGACAGGTCGCACCGCTCGAACTGCGCCCGCTGTGCAAGCCCAAGCTCCGCCGCGCGCGTGCGGGCCCGCTCGATGGCGACCTCGGAGATGTCGCACCCCCGCGCTTGCCAACCCTGCTGGGCGAGCCAGATCACGTCATCGCCGTGCGAGGCACCCAGATCCAGCGATAGGCCCGGCGTCAAGGCGCCCGCGATCCGCTGAAGGGCGGCGGTCGCGCGGCCGCTCGATGAGGTGCGTTTGGTCAGGTAGAACTCTTCCCAGAACGCTTCGGGATTCTGAAGATGATCGGTCGTCATGCTGTATCCTTTCGGTAGTATAAAAGCCGCCCGCGCAGCAGCACGACAGCCAGCAGCGCCGCCCCGCCGGTCGAGGTGATCTGCAGCCACAGCATCATCGACCCGGCCTCGAGCCCCGGCCGCGTTGCCAGCGCATGGCCGTAGACCGCGAAGCTCAGCGCAATCGAGGCGGCCATGCAGACCTGCTGCATCGTCTGGATGGCGCCGGCCCCCGCTCCGGCCAGGGTCTTGGGCAGGCCCGACATGCCAAGCTGCATCACGGATGTGACCGTCAGCCCCATCGACAGCCCGGCGGCCAACATGCCGAGGCGCAGCGGCCAGAGGCTTTGTGCCGTCAACTGCGGAAGGATGGCACGGATCAGCACGAAGCTGGCGCAGAGCAGGCCGACCCCAAGCGCCACCCGGGCCATTGCGTGCAGCGGAAGGCGCCCGGCGATCCAGGACCCGACCACGACACCGGCGGGAAAACCTGCCGTCACCAGTCCGGTCTGAAGCGGGCTCAGTCCCCGTTCGCCTTGCAGGACCAGCGACAGGACAACGAAGAAGCCCGGCGGCGCCGACACGGCCAGAAAGAGGAACGCGAGGCACCGGCGGAAGCTGGGCACCTGGAACAGACCGGGCGGGATCAAGGCTGCCGGTCCGGCCCGCGCCGTGAGGCGGGCGAACAGGGCCGCGCAGGGCAGTGCGGCGGCGGCCATCAGAAAGACCGGCGCCGGCCATCCGAAGGCTGGCCCGACATAGAGCGGCGCGACGAGGCAGAGGATGATCGCGGCAAAACTGGCGATCTCGGCCGGGCGGCCGCCACCGCCGGCGACTTGATCGTCATGGTCCAACTGCCGCGCAGCCAGCAGCATGACGGCCAGCGCAAGCCCCGCTTCGACCAGGAAGATCGCGCGCCAGCCGATCCAGCCGGGCGCCGCTACCAGCAGCATCCCCGCCACCAGCGGTCCGCAGACCGAGGCGAAAGATGCGGTCATGGCAAGGCGCGCGAAGGCGCCGGATTGGGCTGCGGGCGCGAAAAGACGCGGGATCAGCGCCAGCGCTTGAGGCGCGAGCGCAGCCCCACCGATCCCCTGCAGCATCCGCGCGCCCGCAAGGACAGACGGACCGGTCGCAACCGCCGCAACAAGCGCGCCCAGGACAAACAGCGCTCCGCCCACCAGAAACACCCGCCGCCGCCCGAAGCGATCTCCGGCGCGGCCCGCCGGAAGCAGAAGCATGGCAACAAGCAGCGGATAGGCGCCCGCGATCAGGGCCAGCATTCCGGTCCCCAGCCCGAGGTCGCTGCCGATCCCCGGCATGGCGATGGCCATCATCGACACATCGGCGACACTCAAAGCCATGCCGATCAGCAAGGCCGAGAAGCCGCGCGCGACGGGTAGCGGGGCGGGGGCAACCATATCTGCCGAATCATGTAACTTCATGAGTATCTTGATAGCACGGCACGCACAGGTCATGTAATAGGTAAAGTTACACGACCCGAGGAGCCCGAATGCGCCAGGACACCCGCCTCTCCCGCCTGCTGCATGTGCTGCTGCACATGGCGCAGACCGATGCGCCGATGACCTCGCAGCAGATCGCGGTAATGCTGGGCTCCAACGCGGTGGTGGTTCGGCGGATCATGGCGGGGCTCCGCGACGGCGGCTATGTCGAGGCCGAGCGCGGCCATGGCGGCGGCTGGCGTATCATCAGGCGCACAGACGAGATCACGGTTCTTGATGTCTACCGCTCGCTCGGCTCTCCCGACCTTTTCGCGTTCGGTTTCTCGAACCCGAAGCCACCCTGCCTGGTCGAGCAATCCGTGAATGCCACGATCGAGGACACGATACAAACTGCCACAACCTCGATCCTCGGGCAGTTCGGTGCTTTGCGCCTGTCGCAGATCGAGGCGGAGGTTCGGGACAGGATGCCGCCTCTTGGCTAGGCTATAAAGTCTTGGCAGTTCGATCCGTCATGCTGCGATTTGCCTCAACTTCATGTCCGGGGACGTCGCATTGCGGCGGGATTTGCTCTTCGACTGCCGCATGGGGCTCTTCACATCGGTGCACGGCGCCCTGAAGCGCAAGACCAGATCATAACGGTCAACTGGCTGAGTGCGCGGCTTTCGACGCTTTCGTTCAGGGCCGAGGGCTCAGGCGCCCCGCAGGGCCGCCACGGCGCGGGGGAAGAAGTCTGCGCCGCCCATCTGCCCGCCCTTCAGCGCCATCAGCAGCGGGGCGCCCTGCACCTGCGCCTGCAGGATCGGCACGCCGGGGCAAAGCTCGCCGGCATAGTCGAGCCAGGCCGGGGCCAGCACGCCGACGATGGCGCTGGAGGTATCGCCGCCCGCGACGATGAGCCCGCCAAGGCTGGCCGAAGCGTAAAGGCCCCCCACGAACGCTGCCGTCTTCTGTGCCAGATCGGCGGGGGTGATGGCACGCTGGTCGTCGCTGGTCAGATAGATCAGGCAATCCTGCCCGCGCGCCAGCCGTTCCAGCGCCCAGTCCCGCGCGGCCCGCCGGTTCGCCCCGCCCTCCATCATCGCGCCGGGCGAGATCGGCAGGCGCGCCAGCCCCTCGGCCGCGCCGACCTGCGCGGTGGTCAGGGAGGAACGAGAGCCGGCAAAGGCGAAGATCGGGCCGGTGATGGCGGGCGACGGCATCGGCGATTGCAGGCGTGTGGGCTGCGTGGCCAGCCAGGCCTCGGCGACCGAGGAGGCGCCCATCACCACGAGCGGGCGGGCGGTGGCGGCAAGGTCGGCGCCAGCGCTGGCCACATCGCCCTGATCGAGCAGATCATAGAGCCGCGGGAACGCGCCCCCCGCCTGCCCGCGCCCGACAAGGTGCAGCCCGTGCAGCCCAAGCGCCGCCAGATGCCGCGCCAGATCGGCTTCGTGCATCGGGGTGACGGGATGCACCGCCATCACCGGATGCCGGTCGATGCGGTGGACCCGCCCATCGGGCCCGCGCGCGAACAGGGTGCCGAACACGGCATAGCGCCCCAGCGAGGGCTGCCCGGCCAGCACTGCGATATCGGCAATGCCAAGCGCCCCCGCCAGCCCCTGCGCCAGCAGCGCCACATTGCCGATCCCGGCGCTGCTGTCGAAGGTGGAGCAGATCTTCACATGCACGAAGTCCGGGCCGAAAGCCGCGAGCCCCCGGCCGATGCGGTCCGCCAGCGCGGCCATGTCATCGCGCCCCAAGGATCGGGCGTGGGTGGCAACTCCCCATGCGTCGATCCCCGCCAGATCCTCCGCGCTTGGCATGTCGCGGAACAACCGGGCGCGCAGGCCCCCCCGCGCCAGCGTCGCCAGCGTGTCCGACGCGCCGGTGAAATCGTCGGCGACGAAGACGTAGCCCATCCCTCAGCCTTTCGGCCCAAAGGTGGCCAGCGCCTGCGCCAGCTCGGGATGCGCGCGGGCGTGATCCGCCAAGGACACCCCCGCGACCACAGCCTCATGCGCCTGCCGCAGCGACACCAGCCCCGCCGCCGGCCCACCCGGATGCGCCATGATCCCGCCGCCCGACAGGAACATCAGGTCGTCCGATCCGATCTGCGCCAGCGTGTGCGGCAGCGTCCCCGCCCATTGGCCCGAGGAGAAGATCGGCATCACCCGGTCGTCCCCCTCTCCCATCGGCTGCAGGCAGTGCAGCGCGGCTTCGGTCACATCCTCGTCGAGGTCGGAGAACTTGCCGCCCATGCCATGCACATGCATGTGGTCGATCCCCGCCAGCCGATACAGCACCTGATAGGCGCGCACGCCCATCCCCAACAGCGGATGCCGCCCCATACCGCCAAAGCCGTTGCGGTGGCCGTGGATCGCGAGGCCCGAGTGCCGCCGCAGCGTCTGCACCGCCGACAGGCCGACCCAGTTCAGCGAGACCATCGCGCAGGTGCCTTCCTCGGCCGCCAGCAGGTCGGCATGGCGGCGCATCGCGTCCGTCTCGTCGGTGATGTTGAAGGCGACCATCACCAGCTTGCCGCTGCGGTCGCGGTGGCGGCGCACCCGGTCCATTACCGCACGGATGCGGTCCTGCACGGGCGCATGGGGGTGGGTGCCCGCAATCTCGTCATCCTTGACGAAATCGGTCCCGGCCTCGCAGAGCCGCTGCACGAGGTCGGCGATCTGGTCCGGGGCAAGGCCAATGTTCGGCTTGATGATCGTGCCGAACATCGGGCGGCCCTGCACGCCAGCCGAGGCGCGGGTGCCGGAAATGCCCATCGCCGGAAGGTCATAGCGGGCGCGATATTCGGGCGTCACCGACACATCCAGCAGCTTCAGCCCCGTCACCTCGCCAAGGTCATAAAGGTTGCCCGCCACGACCGAGGCGAGCGTGGGCAGGTTCACCCCCACATTGTCCTCGGGGTAGTCGATCACCACCCGGTAGATGCCGCGCGGCCCGGTCAGCCCCTTGCGTTCCGCCCAGGCGGAGCGCAGCGAGGGGGTTTCCGAGCGGCCAACCTCTGCGGTGGACACCACGGTTGCGCCAAAGCGGGCGCGCAGCGCGTCGGTCTCGCCTTCGACCCGCATGAAGGTGCCGGCGCTTTGCTCGCCCGCCATCATCGCCGCGACATCGGCAATCGGGCAGGGCGTTTCCACCAGATAGGCTGCGCGGATCATCAGATCGTCGCCAGATCCGGGAACGGGCGCACCGGGTCGGTGCCGTCCCAGCCTTCGGAGGCTGCGCGGATCAGGTCGAACATCCGGCCCTTGGGCCCCTTCACCTCGGACAGCTCGATGCAGGTGCCGGGATGATCCTCGCGGTCGAAATAGGCGAAGCGGCCGTTCTGGCCGACGGTGCCCGACATCCGCACCCTGAAGCCCTGATCCGCCATGATCCCCAGATCGCGGTCATACTCCTCGGTCCAGTAGGCGGTGTGCTGCAGGCCGCTATGCCCCGCATCGGTGAACTCCTTGTAGCACGACGGCACCGCGTTGCGGCACTGGATCAGCTCCACCTGGATATACCCGGCATTGGCCAGCGCGACGGAGTTGTGCGGCTCATACCGCTGGCCGTCGAAGGTGTACTCCTCGATCGGCACCTGCGGGTTGTAGTAGAACGGGCCGACGCCCATCACGTCGGTCCAGTGCCGCATCGCGGCCTCGATATCGGGGACGACGAAGCCAAGCTGGCGGATCGGGCCTAGGAAACGGCTCATGGGGTCACTCCATCAGATAGGTGGGCAGCCAGGCGGTGAGACCGGGGAACAGGGTCACCAGCGCGAGGGCCAGGAAGAGGGGGGCGAAGAACGGGGCGACCCCGCGCACGACCTCGGCAAAGGGGATCTTCACCGTGATCGACATCATGTAGAGGCTCATGCCCACCGGTGGGGTCAGCAGCCCGATCATCAGGTTCAGCACCATGACGACGCCGATCTGTTCCGGCGGGGCCCCGGCGGCGATCAGCGCCGGGGTGACGATGGGGGCGATGATCAGGATGGCGGCGATGGATTCGAGGAACATCCCCGCCACCAGCAGCACGACGTTCAGGATCAGCAGCAGCACCAGCGGGTTGTCGGAGATTCCCAGCAACCATTCGCCGGCGCGGGCGGGCACCTGATCCATGGTCAGCACCCAGGCGAACAGCGCCGCCGCCGCCACCACGAACAGGATATTCGCCGTCGCCAGCACGGTTTCACGGGCCGAGGCGATCAGCTTGCGCAGCGTCAGCGTGCGGTAGACCAGCAGGCCGATCACGATGGCATAGGCGACGGTGATCCCCGCCGCCTCGGTCGGGCCGAAATAGCCCGACAGCAGCCCGCCGATCAGCAGCACCGGCGTCATCAGCGCAGGAGCCGAGATCAGCGACAGGCGCAGGAAGGCCGGCAGCGTCGGCGAGATCGGGTCACGCGGCAGGTTCTGGCGGCGGGCGATGAGGGCGATGTACCCCATCAGCATCCCCGCCAGCAGCAGCGCAGGCACGATCCCCGCCAGCAGCAGCTTGACCGGCGAGACCTCGGCGGCGGTGGCAAAGATGATCAGCGGGATCGAGGGCGGAAAGATCGGCCCGATGGTGGCCGAGGCGATGGTCAGCCCGGCAGCAAAGCGGCGGGTGTAGCCCTGCTTTTCCATCTCGCGCACCTGCATCCCGCCAAGCGCGCCGATATCGGCCAGCGCCGCGCCCGACATGCCGGCAAAGACCAGCGACAGCAGCACGTTCACATGCGCCATGCCGCCGCGCAGGCGCCCGACGATCATTCGCACCAGATCGAACATGTAGGTGGTGACCCCGGTCGCACTCAGCAGCGCCGCGGCCATGATGAACATCGGCACCGCCAGCAGCGGCGAGGAGTCGATGGAGTTTACGGCGCGCTGCAGCAGCACGGAGGCGGGCAGGCCGTGCATGACGATGGTGACGGCCGACGAGAGGCCAAGCGCCACCGCGATCGGCGCGCCGATCACCAGCAGCATCGCGAAGGCCAGCAGAAGGGTCAGGGTCATCTTGGGGCCCTCTCGGCACGCAGCACGGCAAGGATGCGCCACAGCGCGATCACGATCAGCAGGGCGATGCACAGCAGCACCGGCCCGAACAGCCAGATGTTCTGCATCCCGAGCGCGGGGGTGCGGAACTTCCACGCCCGGTCCAGATACAGCCAGCCGCCCCAGATCGTCAGCGCGGCGAAGGCCAGCATGGAAAGTTCTGCCAGCACGAAACAGGCAAGGCGCGGCGTGCGGGGCATAAGGTTGGTGAACACGTCCACCGCCACATGCTGGCCGTGCAGCGCCAGCAGCGGCGCGGTGCAATAGACCGCCAGCACCCCGGCAAGGCGCGAGATTTCCTCGGCCCGCGGCAGGCCGGTGTTCCACAGGTTGCGCGCCAGAACCTGCGCCACGATCAGCGCGATGATCAGCAGCAGCAGCCCGGTTGCCAGCGTGAACAGGCCGCGGGTGATCAGGTCCAGCGCCCGCGGGGGGGCGGGCGCTGTGATGTGATGGGAGGCCATCTCGGTCATGGTCAGGCGACGGCCGCGATCTTGGCGTAGAGATCGCCCCACTCGGCGTCGAACTCCGCGGAGACGCGGGCCTTCACGCTGTCCTTGAATGCAGCAAGGTCGAGGCCCGCGGCTTCGTCCAGCACGGTCATGCCGTGGCCGCGCAGCGCCTCCAGATCGGTCGCCTCGGCCGCCAGCATCTCATCCGAGGCGCGGGTGCGGGTTTCCGACGCGGCGGCGGCGACCGCCTCCTTGTGGGCATCGGACAGGCCGTTCCACACGTCATCATTCATCATCACCACCTGCGCGGCGGTGATATGCCCGGTCAGCATGAGGTGGCTTTGCACCTCATAAAGCTTAGCCGAGACCAGCACGTTCATCGGGTTTTCCTGCCCGTTGACCACCCCAGTCGCCAGCGCCGTCGGCACCTCGGACCAGTCCACCGGCACCGGCACGCCGCCAAGCCCCTCGACCGTCGCCATGTAGATCGGGAACGGGATCGAGCGGATCTTGACCCCTGCCAGATCGGCCGGGGTCATCGCGGCACGATCCAGCGTCAGGTTGCGGGTGCCGAAGTAGAAGGCATAAAGCGCCCGGGTGCCCGAGGCGTCGATCAGGCCCGCATTCAGCTCTTCCATCACCGGGCTGGCCGCATCCATCACGTTCATCAGATGCGGGATGTCGCGGTAGAGGTAGGGCGTGTCGAAGGCCGCGAAGGGGGCGTAGAGCGAGCCGACCGCGCCCGCGGTATTGTGCGAGAAGGCGATGGAGCCGGTGGAAACCGCTTCGGCCAGTTCCTGCAACTTGCCAAGCTGCGAGTTCGGGAAGATCTGGATGTCGATCTCGCCCCCGGTCTTCTCTTTCACCGCGGCGGCGAACCATTCGGCCTGCGCGCCCGCAATCGAGGCCGGCGTGTGCATGTGGCCATAGCGCATGGTCGTGGCGGCGCGGGCGCCCTTGCCCAGGAACGGCGTTGCCAGCAGGGCGGCGCCCCCGGCCAGCAGCAGGCCCCGGCGTGACAGTGCAACAGAATTGGTCATGGTCATCCTCCCATCTGCAAAAAGCTGATGCGAGGCTCCCTCCCCGCGTCATTGACGGACACCTTAGAACATGGCCCTATCGGGTCAATCGAGGGTTTTTGACGGGTTTTGATGGATCGTGGCGAAACGGGCAGGCATACGAGAGATTGCACAGCTGGCGGGCGTGTCCGAAGCAACGGTGGACCGCGTGCTGCATGGCCGCCCGAACGTGCGCCCTGCAACCGTCGACCGGGTACTGAAGGCCACGGCCGAGTGCCGCTATCTGTCGGACGAGGATCTGGCGCGGCTGACCCGGCCCGAGCGGCTGCGGCTGGCGGTGGTGCTGCCTGCCAGTGCCAACCCCTTCATCCGCAGCATGAATGCCGAACTGCGGGCCTGGGCGCAGGTGCGCGACCGGGGCGCGCGCATCCACAGCTATCTGACAGACTCGCTGAACCCGGATGCGATGGCGCGCAGTCTGCGCCGCCTTGGCCGCCGGTCCGACGCGCTGGCCTTCTTCGGCGTCGATCATCCCGATGTGCGCGACGCGGTCGACGAGTTGACGGACAGCGGCAAGCTGGTTCTGACGCTGATCAGCGATATCACCGGCTCGCGGCGCCAGGCCTATATCGGCATCGACAATCTGGCGGCGGGCCGCACCGCCGCCTACCTGCTGGCGCAGACCGCCCCGCCGGGGCAGGGCACACTGGCAATCATCGCCGCGACGCGCCACTACCGCGCCCATGTCGAACGGGAACTGGGCTTTCAGGAATTGATCCAGCGCAGCCACCCGCATCTTGCGGTGCCCGCCACCATCGAGGGGCAGGACGATCCGGCTACCAACATGCGGCTGACGCTGGCGCTGCTGGAGACCTGTCCAGACCTGCTCGGCATCTACAATGTGGGTGGCTCGTCTGAAGGCATCGGCATGGCACTGCAGCGCACCGGCCGCGCGGGCCAGGTCCGGCTGATCGGCCACGGCCTTGGCCCCGGCACGCGGCAGCTGCTGCAGGACGGCACGATGATGGCGGTCTTCACCCAGCGGACCCAGACCCTGCTGGAGGTGATGCTGGACCAGCTGCACGCGCCAACGCTGCCATCGCTGCTGCCGATGCAGATCGTGTTCCCGACCAACCTGCCGTCCAGCTAGGCGGGGCGCAGGCGCAGGGCCTGACGCTGCGCAAGCTCCTCTGTCCCGGCGATGTCGAGGCGGATCGAATGGTCGATATGGGCGCGCACGGCGCGCTCCGCCGCGTCCGGCCCGGCTGTGGTCAGCGCGCGGTACAGATCTTCATGCTCGGCCACCAGCGGGCTGCGCCGCGGCCAGTGCCGTTCCGACCACCGATAGAGCCACTCGACCTTGCCGGCCAGGGAACGGTGCCGACGGATCAGATGGCCGTGGCCGGTCTGGTTTACGAAACTGGCGTGAAACCCGAGATCGGCCGCGACGCGCGCATCGGTATCGTCGCCATCGGCCCGGCGAAGCGCGTCGAAGGCAGCATCGACCAGATGGGTGCCGCAGCTTTCGCGCCGGTCTGCCAGGATGCGGGCCGCGAGGCCTTCGAAAGCGGCGCGCAACGTGTAGATTTCCCAGATGCTCTGCGCATCCAGCGGCGCGACGCGCCAGCTGGAATAGGGCGTGCGCATCACCAGCTCTTCGCCCTCGGCCATGAACAGCGCGGCGCGCACGGTGCCGCGGCCGACGCCGATGGCCTCGCTCAACGCGGTTTCTGTCAGGACAGAGCCCGGAGCGAACTCGCCCAGGATGATCGCGCGGCGCAGCCAGTCCGTCGCGTCATCCTGAAGGCTCTTTCGTTCCAGCTTCTGGCGCATCACCTGTTCCTTTGAAAATGCCCCGACACGAAGGCGCGGCAGCGGTCGGAAACCGGGTTGCCGAACACCTGATCCGGGTGACCATCTTCCTCGATCCGCCCCTGATGCAAGAAGACCGTACGCGTTGAGACCTCGCGCGCAAAGCCCATCTCATGCGTGAGGATCAGCATGGTGCGCCCTTCCTCGGCCAGGCTGCGGATGATCTTCAGCACCTCGCCCACCAATTCAGGGTCCAGCGCGCTTGTCGGCTCGTCGAACAGCAGGGCGCGGGGGGCGGCCCTGCAGATGGATCGGCGCCTCGATGACTTTCTCCAGCACGGTGCGATGGGGCCACAAGTTGAAGCTTTGGAAGACGAACCCCAGCTCGCTGCGGATGGTGCGGGCCGTCACCTTGTCGCGCCGCGACAGGATGCCGTTCTGCGGCTCGATCACTTGCTCGCCGACCGCGACGCGGCCACTATCAGGCACCTCCAGCATCGGAATGCAGCGCAGGAAGGTTGAATTTCCCGACCCCGAGGCGCCGATCAGCGAGATCACCTCGCCATCCTGCGCCTGAAGGTCGATGCCGCGCAGCACGGCATTCGCGCCAAAGCTCTTGTGGAGGCCGGTGACAGAGAGGGCGGGCGCGGTCATGCGGGGGTTCCAAACTTGTAGGGAGACAGGCGCCGTTCCAGCCAGCCCGCGCCCCGGGTCACCAGCAGCGACAGGGCAAGGTAGATGACGGCGGCACACAGGAAGATCTCGACTGCACGGTAGGTGGCCGACACCTCGGCGCGCGCGAGGCCGGTGACATCCAGCAGCGTGATGGTGCTGACCAGCGCCGTGGCCTTGAGCATCGAGATGACCTCGTGGCTGTAGGCGGGCAGCGCCTGGCGGATCGCCAGCGGCAGCAGGATCCGGCGCATGACCATGAACCGGCCCATGCCCGACACGCGCCCCGCCTCGACCGCGCCCTGCGGCACGGCGCGCAGGCCCCCACGCAGGATTTCGGAGGGCCCTCAAACCCAAGCGCGGTGCCGACGGCCGCCACCACCTGACGCCCGCCGAAGCAGAACAGGCAGATGACCAGAAGATCCGGCACCCCGCGCAGCACGACGTATAGCCCGTGGCCAGCCGACGAACCCAGCGGCTGCCCGCGATCCGGGCCCAGGCACCGAAGGTCGGGCTGCTGATGGCAACTTTGCCCTCGTTCTTCTTGAGGAAGGCCGACAGGTTGGTGACCGAGGCCATGACCGCATCCGCCCGCCCGTTGAGCAGGTCCTGATAGGCCTCGGGCCCGGTCTGATGGGCGCGCAGCGTCACACCCTTCGGCACGAGATAGGTGTCAAGGAAGCCCGACTGGATGGTCGAGACCTGCACCGCGACGGTCTTGCCCTTCAGCGCTGCGGCGATGGCGTCGATGGCGTCGATGGCGGGTTTCACCCCGGCCTCATCCGCAAGGTCCACCGGGACCCGGTCTCTCGGGCAGGGTCAGGCCGGTTTCATTTACCGTCACGAAGGCCGAACCGCCGGTGGTGTAGTTCAGCGAGAAGCCGATCAGCTCCTGCCGCGCCGGGGTGACGGAAATGGCATCGACCACGGCGTCATACTTGCCGTCGATCGGGCCCTGGATCATGCCGTCCCAGGCCTGTGCGATCAATTCGAATGCGAAACCCTGGCGTTCGGACAGAGCCTGCACCAGATCCGGCTCGAACCCGGTGATCGCGCCCGAGGGGCGGTCTGGTTGAGCGGAGGGAACGCGCCTTCGGTGGCGAAGCGGATGGTGCGGGCCTGCGCGCGCAGCAGGCCGGGCGCGGCCAGCAGGCCGGTTCCGGCGGCGAGGGTCGAGACGAAGGTTCTTCTGGTGATGGTCGTGGGACTAGCCTCTGGATCAGGATGGTCAGGACAGGAGTTCGACGGCCATGCGGGTCAGCGCCACCGCGCTTTGCGCGATGCAGGCCTCATCCGGCTGGTAATCGGAGTTGTGGACGCGGTCATCGCGGCCCGGCTGGCCAGAGCCGACATGGATCTGGATCGACGGCATCCGCTCCGAGAAGAACGAAAAGTCCTCGGCCCCGAAGCTGGTGCCCTGCTGCACCTCGGGCGCGGTGCCGAATTGCGCGGCCAGCACATTGGCGGCCAGGTCGACCAGCCGGTCATCGTTCAGCACCATCGGCGCGCCGCGGATAGACTCGACCTCGGCGCGCAGGTTCTGTGCCAGGGCCACGCCCTCGCAGATCCGGCGCAGCGATGCCTCGGCCCGGTCGCGCGATGCGGGCGTGCGGGCGCGCACGGTGCCCTCGAACATGCAGCTGTCGGGGATGATGTTTTGCGTGGCCCCGCCGGTGATATGGCCAACGGTCAGCACCGCCGACATCGCCGGGTCCATCTCGCGCGATATCACGGTCTGCAGCTGCGCGATGACAAAGGCCGCGGCAACGATGGGATCGGCGGCGGCATGGGGCGCGCGGCATGGCCGGACTTGCCGTGCATCACCACGCGGAATTCGTCGCTGGAGGCAGTGCTGGCGCCGCGGTTCAGCGAAACCTGTCCCGCCGGCAGTTCCGGGCGGTTGTGGAAGGCAATCGCCATGTCGGCCCCGTCGGCCGCGCCATCGGCGACCATCGCGGCGGCGGCGCTTTCTGGCGTCTCCTCAGCGGGCTGGAACACAAGGCGCACGGTGCCGCGCAGCCGCGGGGCCAGCTCGTTCAACGCTGCGGTGTGCAGGTCATGGCCGCAGGCATGCATCTTGCCGGGGATGGCCGAGGCGAAGGGGAGGCCCGTCATCTCGTGGATCGGCAGCGCGTCCATGTCGGCGCGCAGGATCAGGCACGGCCCGGGCGCGCCGCCCCTGATCTCGGCCGCGACGCCGGTCCGGCCGACGCCGGCTTTCGGCGACAGGCCGAGGGCTTCCAGCGCGCACGACGCTGGCGGCGGTGCTGACGTCTCGAAGCTGGTCTCGGGATGGGCGTGGATATCGCGGCGGATCGATGAGGCGGGCCTCGACCGGCTGGATGAGGGCGGCGATTTCCGGCCCCGGATCGTTGACGAGCGTTTGCGCCATGATGCGTCCTTCGAATGTGGCTTGCAGGGGCCGGCTTCTGTAGGGCACGTTACGGTCAAGGCTCGACAATCGACAGTCGGCCTTCAAGAGAGAATGCGACGAAACTTTGGGCGGTTGCACAAGAAGATGAAAATCGACACCCTCCTCGCCGGGCTCGACGGCGTCAGCGACGGCGCTGGCGGTCTGGTCCCGCCGCTGCGGCTGTCGGTGACCCACGCCCCGCAGCCGGGCGGGCCGTCGCGTGGCTATGCCCGCTCCGGCCCCGAGGGTGAGACGCTGCTGGAAACGATCCTCGCCCGGCTGGACGGTGCGGCAACCGCGCTTGCCTTCGCATCCGGCGCGTCGGCGGCGCAGGCCGCGCTGACCCTCGTGCCGCCGGGCCGCGAGATCTTGCTGGAGGCCGAGGGGTATTACGAGTTCCGCGGCATCCTCACCCGCGCCGCTGCCGCGCGCGGGCTGTCGCTGCGGCTGGTGGAGATGACCGACCTTGAGACTGTGGCTGCACTGCTGTCCTCCGGCCGTACCGGCATGGTCTGGGCGGAGTTTCCCGGCAACCCGCTGTGGCAGGTGCCGGACCTGCGCCGCCTGTCGACGCTGGCGCACAGCGCTGGCGCGCTGCTGCTGGTCGATGCGACCGCCGCCACGCCCCACCATATCCACCCGCTGACCCTTGGGGCCGATGTGGTGCTGCATTCGGCGACCAAGTTCCTGAACGGGCATGGCGATGTGCTGGCAGGGGCGCTCGCCTTGGCCGATCCCGCCGCGCGCAAGACGCTGGCGCAGCACCGCACCGATACCGGCACGATCCTGCCCCCCTTCAGCGAGTGGCTGCTGCTGCGCGGCCTGCGCACCTTCGTGCTGCGAATGGAGCGGGCGTCGGCCACCGCTGCGCGACTGGCGGTCTGGCTGGCGGATCGGGGGCTGACGGTGCATTATCCCGGCCTGCCGGATCATCCGCAGCACGCCCTCGCCTGCGCGCAATATGCCAATGGTTTCGGGCCGATGCTGTCCTTCCGCATGGGCAGCGCCGCCCGCGCCGATGCCGTGGTGGCCGCGGTGCGGATCTTCCGCCCCGCCACCTCGCTTGGCTCCCCCGAGAGCCTGATCGAGCGGCGGGCAGCAACGGAAGGCCCGGGCACCCGCTGCCCCGCCGATCTGATCCGCCTCTCCATCGGGCTGGAGGCGGCGGAGGACCTGATCGGCGATCTGCAAGCCGCCCTCGACACCACCAACCGCAAAGGACAACCCGGCATGATCACCATTCTGGATGGCGGCATGGGCCACGAGTTGGAGCGTAGCGGTGCCCCCTTCCGCCAGCCTGAATGGTCGGCGCTGGCGCTGATGGAGGCGCCCGAGACGGTGCGCGCCGCGCATGCGCGGTTCGTTGCGGCGGGGGCCACAGTCATCACCACCAACAGCTACGCGCTTGTGCCCTTCCACATCGGCCAAGCGAGGTTCGATACGGATGCCGAGCGTCTGGCCTCGCTCGCCGGGCAACTGGCGCGCGAGGCGGCGGATGCCGGCAGCGGCGTGCAGGTGGCAGGCTCCCTGCCGCCGGTCTTCGGCTCCTACCGCCCGGATCTCTTCCGCGCAGATCAGGCCGCGGCGCTGCTCGCCCCGCTGGTCGCGGGCCTTGCGCCCCATGTCGACCTGTGGCTGGCCGAGACCCAGAGCAGCCTTGAAGAGGCCGAGGCGGCGGCCGAGGCCGTGGCGGGCACCGGCAAGCCGATCTGGCTGTCCTTCACGCTGCGCGATGGCGACGAGGCGACGGACGAGCCGTGCCTGCGCTCTGGTCAGCCGGTGGCCGATGCGGCGCGGCTGGCGCTGCGCCTTGGCGCCTCGGCGATGCTGTTCAACTGCTCGATGCCCGAGGTGATGCAGGGCGCGCTGGACGCCGCCCGCGCGGTGCTTGGGGACAGGATTCCGCTTGGCGTCTATGCCAATGCCTTCACCTCGCAAGATGAAGACGGCGGCGCGAACGAGGTGGTCAGCGCGGTGCGCGAGGATCTGACGACATCGGCCTATACGGCGATGGCAGAAGGCTGGGCCGCGGGGGGGGCCACGATCATCGGCGGCTGCTGCGGGATCGGGACCGAGCATATCCATGCCGTCGCGGGCGCACTGCGGGGCTGAGGCCTGGCAGCGCGCCCGGCGCGCAGCGCGCGATGCATCCCTCAATGCCGTTCTCGCGCAGGAAGCCGGTCATCATCGGATACCGGGTCGCAGTCAGCGGCGCTTCGGCTCGGCGCCAATTCTGTCGGCGCTCCACAAAAATCTGCCGCCACGCGCCCCCGGCCGAAGGCGGGTTTTACCCGAAGGCGGGCCGCGCTACAGTCGCAGTGCTTCCTGCCCGCCTCCCGGCCGGGTGACACTGTCCAGCCAGAAAGACTAGGTTTGGCCCATCAAAGACCTTCCTTGCCGTTCACCTGCGAAAAGCGCCCTGCCTCGGGTGCCTTGGGCGTGGTGGTCACCAACGCCCCGCTTGGCTCTGCCGCGGGGACCGAGATGCTGGCCGTGGGCGGCAATGCCATCGACGCGGCGGTCGCGGCGATGCTGACGCTGACAGTGGTGGAGCCGATGATGGTCGGCATTGCCGGGGGCGGTATCACCCATATCCGGCTGGCGGACGGTCGGCATGTGGTGATCGACGCGCTGTCCGTGGCGGGACAGGGGGCCCGGCCGGACATGTTCGAGACGGTGTCGGACCTGCCGCCGACCTACATGGATACCGTGGGGCGCCGCAACATGGTCGGGGCTTCGGCCGTGGCGGTGCCCGGCAACCTGCGCGGCTGGTGCTTGATGCACGAACGCTATGGCAAGCTGCCCTTCGCCGATGTCATTGCCCCGGCGATCCGGGCGGCGGCGTCGGGTTTCGTGGTCAGCAACTACCTGCACGGCGCCCTGCGCGAGCATCAGGCTGATCTGCTGGCGGACCCCGAGATGGCGCGGCTGTTCCTGCCCGGTGGCGCGCCAGTGCCGGTAGGTCACCGGCTGGTGATGGCAGATTATGCCGAAAGCCTGCGGCTGATTCAGGCGCAAGGCGCCGACGCGCTGCATGGCGGGGCGCTTGGGCGGGCCTTGGTGGACCGGCTGGCCAGCGGCGGCCATGTGACGCTGGACGATCTGGCGGCCTACCGGGTGGTGGAGCGCGAGGCGATCTTCGGCAGCTACCGCGGCCATGTCATCGCCGGCCCGCCGCCGCCCGCCTCATCCGGGGTGCATGTCGCGCAGATGCTGAACATGCTGGAGCCGCATGACATCGCCGGCATGGGCTTTGGCAGTGAAGGCAGCCTGCACCTTCTGGCCGAGGTGATCCGCGTGGCGTTCGAAGACCGTCGCGCCGCCTCGGGTGACCCGGATTTCGTGGATGTGCCGATCGAGAAGTTCACCTCGAAGGATTACGCCCTTGCCTGCCAGGCCCGCCTGCGTGACGTGGCACAGCCGGGGACACCCGCCGTCAGGGGCCATGAGAGCCGCGACACCACCCACCTGACGGTGGCGGACCGCGAGGGCAATGTCGTCGCCTCCACCCACACGCTCAACGGCCTGTTCGGCGCGCGGATCATGGTGCCGGGCACCGGCATCATCCCGAACAACTACATGCTGAACTATGACCCCCATCCTGGACAGGCGCTGTCCATCGCGCCGGGCAAACGGGTGCCGACCTCGATGGCGCCGATGATGGTGCTGAAGGACGGCCGCCCGCTCTATGCGCTCGGCCTGCCGGGGGCGGTGCGGATCTTCCCCTCGGCGATGCAGGCCATCGTCAACCTGATCGACCACGGCATGACGCTGCAGGAGGCGGTCGAGGCGCCGCGCCTCTGGACCGACGGGCCGCATGTCGAGCTGGAGCCGGCCTATGCGGGCATGGCGGATGCGCTGCGGGAACGGGGGCATGAAGTGCGGCTGGCCAAGACCATCGGCGGCGGCATGAACGCCATTGCCTTTGCAGAGGATGGCATGATGACCGGCGCCGCCTGCTGGCGCGCCGATGGCACCGTCATGGCGCAGGGCGGCGGGCTTGCGCGCCCCGGCGTGCGCTTTCAGATCTGACCAGACGGAGATTTCGATGACCACTGTTGTGATGCTCGACCCTGCCATGCCGGACCGGCTGGAGCGGATTGCGGCCTTCCTGCCAGAGGGGTGGAGCCTGACGACCGCCGCCTCGCGCGCGCCCGAAGATCAGCTCGCGGCGATCAGCGGTGCGCAATTTGCCATCACCGGCGACGTGCCGGTGACAGTGGCGATGATGGCGGCGCCGGGGCTAAGGGCGGTCCACAAATGGGGCGTCGGCTATGACGGGATCGACCTCGGGGCCGCGCGCCAGCACGGGGTGCGGGTGCTGCGGACCACGGGGTCGAATGCGGTGACGGTGGCGGAAACGACGCTGGGGCTGATCCTGTCGGTGAACCGCAATCTGGTGCGCGGCCATGTGGGGATCCTCGGCGGCGACTGGCTCAAGGGCTCGCTGGCGCCGACCTCGATGACGCTATCGGGCAAGACTGTCGGCATCATCGGCATGGGCTATATCGGCAAGGCGCTTGTGCAGCTTCTGCGCGGCTTCGGCTGCACGGTGCTCTACACCAAGCGCAGCCCGCTGCCTGCGGAGGAGGAAGCGGAACTTGGCCTCCGCTTCGCCCCGCTGGCAGAGTTGCTGGCGGCCGCCGATGTGGTGACGTTGAATTGCGAGCTGAACGCATCGACCCGCGACATGATCGGCGCCGAGCAGTTGGCGCTGATGAAGCCCGAGGCGATCTTGATCAACGCCGCCCGCGGCGGGGTTCTCGACGAACAGGCGCTGGCCGACGCGATCCGCGAGGGCCGCCTGCGCGGAGCCGGCATCGACGTGTTCGCGGCCGAGCCGATCCAGCCGGACAACCCGTTGCTGGGGCTGGAGCGCGTGGTGCTGACCCCGCATATCGCCGCCATCTCGGCCGACAGCTTTGCGACCTCGCTGACCCGGATGTTCGGCAACCTCCAGGCCATCGACAGCGGTAGGGCCCCGCGGGAGATCGACATCCTCGTCTGATCGAATGTCAGCCGGCTGTGGCCGCGCCGACAGCATCCATCCCAAGCTCGCCCGCGATCCGCCGTGACACACGCCGCGTGGTCTCCAGGAAGTCCAGAACGATGGGCGAGCTTTCACCGCCGGGCCATGCTGCCACCAGCTCGATGGCGCGGGGCAGCTCGGGAACCGGGCGGAACTCGAGATAGGGCGAGCGGATATTGGTGATCCAGGCCGGCATCACCGCCACCCCCAGCCCCGAGGCGACATGTGCTGCGACAGAGGTGGTGTGGGTGCATTCCTGCACGATCCGCAGATGCAGTCCGGCGCGCCGAAACTCGTTCCGCAGCAAGGTGGCATAGCTGGCCCCGAGGATCGGCGCATAGCCGATCAGGGGTTCTTGCGCGAGGTCTTGCAGGCTCACTGACTCTTTGGCCGTCAGCGGATGGCCGGTGGGCAGGGCCGCGACGAAGCCCTCGCGCATCAGCGTTTCCACCTGCGCGTGGGGCGGCCGCTCGGTGGGGCGGATGAAGGCGACGTTGATCTCGGCCAGTTCCAGCCTGCGCAGCTGTTCCGAGGTGCTGAGGTGGATGATGTCGACGATGACCGCCGGCCAGGTCTTGCGAAACTCGGCAAGGATCGGCGGGATCACATGCGTCATCGCCAGGTTGACGCCGGCGACGGTGATCCGCCCCGTCGTCTCGCCAGCCATCGCGCGGGTCTGCGCCACGGCAAGGTCCATTCCCCCCAGCAGGCCGCGGGCGTGGCGCAGCAGCGTGTCGCCCGCCGCCGTCAGCCGGGTGCGGCGGGTGGTGCGGTGGAACAGCGCCACGCCAAGGCGTTCCTCCATCGCGCGGATCTGCTGGCTGAGCGGGGCCTGCGCGATGCCCAGCCTTTGGGCGGCGCGGCCAAAGTGCAGCTCTTCTGCAAGGCAGACGAAGTAGCGAAGCTGGCGAAGATCGATCCCGGTATTCATATGCGGAACATATCAAACCATTGCCGATTAGGGAATTGATCCCTGTGCAAACGCGTGGTTCGCTGGGGGCTTATCGACAGGCAAGGGGTTCATGACACGTTTCTGGCTGATCAAGCTTCTGCGCACGATCATCACGCTGTGGTTCGTCGTGACCTTCGCATTCATCGTGCTGCGCACCTCGGGCGACCCGGTGGTGGCGCTGCTTGGCGCCGATGCCATGCCGGACGAGATCGAGCATTTCCGTGAGCTCTGGGGGCTTGATCGGTCGCTCTTTGCCCAATATATCAGCTACATAGGCCAGATGGCCACGGGGCAGTTCGGCAACTCTCTGCGCGACAGCCGCCCGGTGATGGACATCATTCTGGAGCGTTTGCCGGCGACGGCGCAGCTGGGGCTGGCCGCATTCCTGATCGCCGCCGTCATCGGCATCCCGGCGGGAATCGTTGCGGCGTTGCGGCGCGGGCGGCTGACCGACCGGATCGTGATGGTCTTTGCGGTGTTCGGCTTTGCGCTGCCCAACTTCTTTCTGGGCATCTTGCTGATCCTTCTCTTCTCGCTTTACCTGCAAATCCTGCCCTCTTCCGGTACGGGCACCTTCCTGCACCTGCTGATGCCCTCGATCACGCTGGCGACCTTCACCGCCGGGACGCTGGCCCGCTTCACCCGGTCGGCGATGCTCGAGGTGCTGGAGAAGCCCTACATGCGCGCCGCCGCGGCCCGTGGGGTGCCGTTCTGGCAGCGCGTGCTGTTCCATGCCCTGCCCAATGCGGCCATCCCCATCGTCACGGTAATCGGCCTCAACCTCGGGCAGCTGGTCGCCGGGGCCATCGTGATTGAATCGGTGTTCGCCTGGCCCGGGATCGGTCGGCTGCTGGTCGTGGCGGTGTCGCAGCGCGATCTGGCGGTGGTGCAGGGGCTGGTGCTGGTGATCGCGGTGACGATGGTGCTGGCCAACCTGATCGTGGACCTGCTCTACGGCCTGCTTGACCCCCGCATCCGGGAGGGCGCGAAATGAGCCGTCCGAACGTCATCACCGTTCTGGCCAGCGGCATCCTGACCGCGGCCGTTGCCGTCGCCGTGTTCGGCAACGTCTTCACCCCGCATCTGGTGACCGATCAGGCGCTGCTCAGCCGCTTGCAGCCGCCCGCCTTCATGGAAGGCGGCAGCGCAGAGTTTCCGCTCGGCACCGACCGGATCGGGCGCGACATGGTCGCCCGGCTGGTCGCGGGGCTGCAGATGTCATTGTCGGTGGCACTGGCGGGCACGCTCATCGGCGCGATCTTCGGCACCTTCGTCGGCTTCCTTGCCGCCCACTTCCGTGGGCTGACCGAGGAAATCCTGATGATGTTCGTGGATTTTCAGGCATCCTTGCCCTTCATCCTGATCGCGCTGACGCTGCTGGCCTTCTTCGGCAACTCGATGGTGCTGTTCGTCATCCTGATGGGGATGTTCGGCTGGGAAACCTATGCCCGCCTTGCCCGCGGCGTGGTGCTGTCGGCCCGCGCGCAGCCCTATGCCCGCGCGGTCGAGGCGTTGGGGGCAGGGCCGGGGCGGCTCTACCTGCGCCATATCCTGCCCAATGTCGCCTCGGCGCTGATCGTGCAGGTGACACTGACTTTCCCGCAGATCATCCTGCTGGAAACCTCGCTGTCGTTCCTCGGGCTGGGGATCCAGCCGCCCAATACCAGCCTTGGGCAGATTCTGGGCGATGGGCGCGATTACCTGTCCACCGCCTGGTGGATCTCGGTCTGGCCGGGGCTGCTGATCTTCCTGATCACCCTGTCCATGTCGTTGCTGGGGGATGCCTTGCGCGACCGGCTCGACCCGATGCTGAAGACGAGAACGACCTGAAACCCTGAAAGCCAACCGGAGGCTAGCCGATGATCAGCAGACGCAACTTTGGGAAATATTCGCTTGGAGCCGGGGCGGCGACGCTGTGGTTGCCGCAGGGCATGGCGCTTGCGCAGGACGGCACCCGCCCGACGCTGACCATCGCGGTGGACAACCTCTGGGCCAACATCAACACCATCAACGGGATTTCCACCACCACCCGGCGGTTCTTCCCCAACATCTACTCGCATCTGGTCGAACGCGATTACATCGCCGATGAACAGGGGCTGGCGCTGGTGCCCGGCCTTGCGACAGAATGGTCGCGCGAAGGCACTGTCTGGACGCTGAAGCTGCGCGAGGGCGTCAAGTTCCATAACGGCGAGACGATGACGGCCGAGGATGTGGCCTTCACGCTTGGCCCGGAGCGGCTGTGGGGCGAGAGCCCGTTCGAGCCGCGGGGCAAGACCTTCACCGCGGGCTTCGTGCGGGTCGAGGCGATCGATGACCTGACGGTCGAGATCGAGACTGCGCGCGAAGACCCCTACATCCCCGGCAAGCTGACCGGCTATATCGGCTTCGTCGTGCCGAAGGCGGCCTATCTGGAAATGGGCGTCGATGCCTTTGGCCAGGCGCCCATCGGCACCGGGCCGTATCGGGTGACGCTGTTCCGGTCCGGCGAAGTGCTGGAGATGGAGGCGTTTGACGATTATTGGGGCGGCACGCCGCCAGCCGAAAAGCTGATCTGGCGCATCGTGCCGGAATTCGCGGGCCGGATGGCGGGGCTGGTGTCGGGCGAGTTCGACTTCATCGCCAACATCCCTACCGATCAGGAAGCGCAGCTTGCCAGCTATGACGAGGTGATCGTCGCGCGGGCGCTGGCCGGCAACTACCCGGCCTTTGCGTTCAACACCCGGCCGGACCCGGAAGACAACCCGCTGGTCGATGTGAACCTGCGCAAGGCGATGGTGCAGGCCATCGACATGGATGCCATCGTGCAGGCGCTGTTCGGCGAGACCACCTTCCACCCGCCGGTGCCGTTCAACTTCCCCGAATATGGCGACTTCTACGACCCCGACATGGTCAACCCGCTGCCCTATGACCCCGAGGCGGCGCGGGCCCTGGTCGAGGCGTCGGGCTATGACGGGCAGGTGCTGCGCTGGCATATCACCCGGCAGTTCTACCCGAACTACGAGGCCGCGGCCGAGATCATGGTGGAACAGTGGCGCCAGATCGGCGTCAACGTGCAGGCGGTGATCCTCGACAATTTCGAGCTGGTCTACACCCGCCCCTACCACCTGATGAACATGTCGATGTCGACGGACTTCATCCCCGGCGACCCCTATCAGCCGCTGTGGCTCGACTGGGGCCCGACGGCCAGCCGGTCCACCGCGCATTGGAAGACCTGGGACCCGACGCCCGAATACCTCGCCGCCGGCAAGGAGTTCGAAGAGGCGGTAGAGTTCGAGGACCGCAAGGCCGCCTATCTCAAGCTGTCGCAGGCCTGGCAGGACGTGACCCCGGGCTACTACCTGTGGAAGAGCGTCTACAACTGGGCCCACCGCGCCGATATCGAGTTCGTGCCGCGCCCGGATGGCGAGATGCGGATGTTCGGCGATTACATGGCGCTGCCGGCGTGAAACATGCGCTGAAAGACATGACGGTCGCGGAGTTCCGCGACCGTCTGGCGGATGACCCGGTGATCCTGCTGCCGCTTGGCAGCCATGAGGAGCAGGGGCCCCATGCGCCGATGGGCGACTACCTGCTGGCCGAAGAGATCGCCCTGCGCGCGGCCAAGGCCTCGGGCGCCATCGCCGCGCCCTGCCTGCCCTTTGGCTATGCCGAGTTCTTCCGCGGTTATCCGGGCGGGATGCAGCTGCGCGCCGCGACCTTCCGCGCGGTGATCGAGGATATGGTCACCTCTTTCCTCGACCATGACATCACGCGCCTGCTGATCGTGAACGGCCATTCCACCAACGCCGCGCTGATCGACGAGGCGCTGCGCGGCCTCCGCCGCAGGACCGGGGTCGCCGTTGCCTCGATCGACCTGTGGCGCTCGATCCCCGACAGCCTGTGGACGCAGATCCACGGCCCCGCAGCCGCGCAGGCGCGGGGGCACGGCGGCGATCCTGTCACCTCTGTGTCGATGTACCTGCGCCCCGCCGAGATGCGTCCCGACCTGATGCGCGCCGCGGTGCCTGCACAGGCGATGGGCTTGCCAGCCATCGGGGTGACCGGGGTGCGGTTCGAAGGCTTGCCGCTGAACCTGCCGCTGGACGGGCATGAGCTGCACCCTGACGGGATGATGGGCGGCGATCCGGCGCTGGCTTCGGCCGAGGCGGGGCGGCTGATCGTCGAGCACCTGACCGGTCATTGCGCGCGGCTGGTGGCCCACCTGCGCCAGCATGATCCGCGCCAGCTGAATGTGGGGGCCGCATCATGACCGAACCGCTGATCGACATCCGCCATCTCTCGGTGCCTCTGCCCCGCGGTGCCGACCGCGCCTTTGCGGTGGAAGACCTGTCGCTGACGCTGAACCGCGGCGAGATCCTGTGCGTCGTGGGCGAAACCGGGTCGGGCAAATCGCTGACCGCGCTGTCGCTGATGGGGCTGCTGCCGACCAACCTGCCGCGCCCACAAGGCGAGATCCTGTTCGAGGGCCGCGACCTGCTGGGTCTGTCCCGGCGCGACCGGTTGCAGCTGTCGGGCCGGCGGCTGGCGATGGTGTTTCAGGAACCCATCGCCGCGCTGAACCCGATCTACCGCGTCGGCGCGCAGGTCTCCGAGGTGTTCCGCCTGCATACTGACCTCAAGCGCGACGAGATCCGCGACAAGGTCATCGACCTGTTCCGCGAGGTGCGCCTGCCGGACCCCGAAGCGATTTTGCGCGCCTATCCACACCAGCTGTCGGGCGGGCAATGCCAGCGGGTGATGATCGCCACCGCGCTGGCACTGGACCCGGCGCTGCTGATCGCGGATGAGCCGACGACGGCGCTGGACGTGACCACGCAGGCGCAGATCCTGAAGCTGATGCTGGACCTGCGCAGCAAACATGGCACCGGGATCCTGTTCATCACCCATGACTTCGGGGTGGTGGCCGAGATTGCCGACCGCGTGGCGGTGATGCGCCATGGCAAGCTGGTGGAAATCGGCACCCGCGATGCGGTGCTGAATGATCCGCAGGCCGACTATACCCGGCAGCTGATCGCCGCGGTGCCGCGTCTGGCGCCCAAGACCACGGCCGCGGTTCTGGGCGCGCCGGTGCTGAGCGCCGAAGGCCTGACCAAGACCTACAAGACCCGCACCATGCTCGGCACCGGCCGCGAGGTGCAGGCGCTTAAGGGCGTGGACGTGACCCTGCGGCGGGGCGAGACGCTGGGGCTGGTGGGCGAAAGCGGCAGCGGCAAATCCACGCTGGCGCAATGCGTGATCCGTCTGGTGGAGCCGGACGGCGGCGAGGTGGTCATCGACAATGGGGCCTTCACCGGGTTGACCGGCAGCGCCCTGCGCCACGCGCGGCGCAAGGTGCAGATCGTCTTCCAGGATCCCTACACCGCGCTCGACCCGCGCCACGCCGTCGGCGACGCGATTGCCGAGGGCCCGATCATCCACGGCCTGCCGCGCGAGCAGGCGAAGGCCCGCGCGCTGGAGCTGATCGAGGCGGTGGGGCTGGAGCGTAGCGCCGCCCGGCGCTTCCCGCATGAGTTTTCGGGCGGGCAGCGCCAGCGCATCTGCATCGCCCGCGCGCTGGCCGTGCGGCCCGACCTGCTGATCGCCGATGAAAGCGTGTCGGCGCTGGATGTGTCGGTGCAGGCACAGATCCTCGAGCTGCTGGCGCGGATGCAGAAGGACCTGCAGTTCGGCCTGCTGTTCATAACCCATGACCTGCGCGTCGCCTCGCGCATCTGCGACCGGATCGCGGTGATGCAGCGGGGCGAGATCGTGGAGCAGGGGCCCGCGGCCGACCTCTTCGCCCATCCGCGCAATGCCTATACCCGCGAGTTGCTGTCGGCCGTGCCCGGGCGCGACTGGCAGGACCGCCCGAGCCAAGGACCGCAGCCATGAAGAAATACCGGATCGGCCCGCGCCCCGTCGCAGTGGCGGATGACCTCCTTGCCGGTTTCCGCGAGGTCGAGATCGCCACCATCGGCCATTTCCGCCACCGCGGCTTTGTCAGCCGCGCGCTGCGCCCGATTGCGCCGATCACCGGCACGCTGACCGGCACGGCGGTGACGGTGGCGATCCCCGGCACCTGTTCGACCATGCTGCACCATGCGATGTCGGTGGTGCAGCCGGGCGATGTGGTGGTGATCGACCGGCTTGGCGATGCCCGCCACGCCTGCCTTGGCGGCGGCGTCGCATTTGCCGCCAAGGTCGCAGGGGCGGTGGCGGTGGTGCTCGACGGTCCCTGCACCGATCCCGATGAGATCATCGAGGTCGGCCTGCCGGTGTTCTGCACCGGGGTCTCGGCCATCACCACGCGGCTGAACGATCTGGGCGGCGCGCTGAACCTGCCAGTGTCTTGCGGCAACGTGCCGGTGATGCCCGGCGATCTGGTGGTGATGGATGCCTGCGGCGTGCTGATCCTGCCGCCGGACGAGGCGCATGAGGTGCTGGCCGAGGCCACGGCCCGGCAGGCCCGCGCAGGCCGCAACCGCGGCCTGATCGAGGCGGGGCAGAAGCTGGGCGATCTGTCGGGCGCCAGCAAGCTGGTCGCTGCGGCGCTGGACGGGTAGCGAGACCAAGGCCGACCTGTGACCGCGGTCGCTTTCCAGCAGTCTGCCCGATCGGCAGACACGGCTCTGTCACACGGGCGAATATCCCCGGCGAAGCTTTGCCCGTGTCAGCCGGGCTACACTCACCAGCGCTGACTCCGCAGAGCTGCAGGTCTCGATCATCGCCCGCCCCCGCGGGCCAATCCGTCCCCAGCTGCGCAGGACCGTGACCTGGCCGAAAAGGTTCGGTGCCAGATCGACATGGTAGAAGCGCGCCATGTTTCTGGTGGGATCGATCTTGCGCAGACAGACGGCAGACATGACGCCACCTCCTCTTCCGAGGAGGACCCCGGGTGCGCGTCCCTGTCCAATCCCATTCAGAATCCATCACGCCGCGTCGGTTCACAACTGTGATGCCTTGTCGACTGCGGGCTTGGTGGTTGGCAACTGGAGCAGGACATGATCGCCACCCCGCTGGGGCGCCCGCTTCGCTATGTGATCGTCGCTGCGGGCGCGGGTACAGGCCAGGCGGCCTTGTCGCGGTCGCGCTGCGGTGGGGCGCCGAACAGGCGGGCATAGTCGCGGCTGAACTGGGTGGGGCTTTCATATCCCACGGCAAAGGCGGTGCCCGACACTGACAATCCGCCGTCGCGGATCAGCCGCCGCGCCTCGGCCAGTTTCAGCTGCTTCTGGAACTGCAGCGGCGTGGTTCCGGTGATGGTGCGGAAGTGGTCGTGGAAGGCCGAGGCGCTCATCCCTGCGATACGCGCGAGGGTGGCCACCGGCTGGGTGGTGGCAATGTCCTGCCGGATTTCGGCGATGGCGCGGGCAATGCCCGCGGCGCGGCTGTCGGCCAGGGCGAGGTTCCGCAGCATCGCGCCATGGGCCGAACTCAGCAGCCAGAAGTGAATCTCGCGCGTGATCAGCGGCGCGAGGACGGGGATGGCCCGCGGCTTGGCCATCAAGCCGAACAGCCTTTCCATGGCACCAGCGATCTCGGCGTCTGCCGGCGCGGCCGCAATCGCCTGCGCATTGGCGCAGGGGAGGGCTGGCATCTCGGCGGCAAGGTCGCGCAGCAGCAGCGGATCCAGCTCCAGCGCGAGGGCGACATAGGGCTCGGCCAGGCTGGCACGGGTGATGCGCGACAGGCCAGGAAGGTCGAGGCTGACGATCAGCGATTCGCCACGCCCGAAGGCAACGGTTCGCGGGCCGGCGATGATCTGCTTCTCGCCCTGCAGGACCAGGCAGAAGACCGGGGCAAATACCGTGTGCAGCAATTGCGTCGGCGCGCGGGTCTGCACCATCGCAAGGCCCGGCACGGATGTTGGATGATGCACGTCGCCTCCGCCGCGTTCAGCGGCAAACTGCAGGATGCGGTCGATCAAGCTGTTCGTCATGTTGGCAGTCTCCTGCGGACGACAGTGCCACGGGCCCCGGGCACCGCCCAGCCCGAACCCGCATCTGTGGAGGATCAGGCAGATATGCCGGAGCATGTGGCAGGCAGTGGCGGGGCCTCGTTGCTAGATTGAGGGCATCACCAGCATGGAGACACCAGATGACCGACCGTACCACCCCCATCGCCCTGATCACGGGCGGCAGCCGCGGCCTTGGCCGCAACACAGCGCTGCACCTCGCCCGCAAAGGCTGCGATGTCGCACTGACCTATCACAGCCGCAAGGACGAGGCCGAAGCCACCGTCGCCGAGATCGCGGCCTTGGGGCGCAAGGCGGTTGCCTTGCGGCTCGACACCGCGAAGACCGCAGGTTTCGCGGACTTCACCACGCGCCTGCAGTCGGCGCTGACCGATCTGCGCGGCGAGGCGCGGCTGGACTTTCTGGTGAACAACGCCGGCACCGGGATCAACGTGCCGTTTGCGGACACCACCGAAACGCAGTTCGATGACATGATGGCCGTCCACCTCAAGGGCGTGTTCTTCCTGACGCAAGGAATGCTGCCGCTGATCCGCGGTGGCGGGAAGATCGTCAACATATCCTCCGGCCTCGCGCGGTTCAGCCTGCCGGGATACTCGGCCTATGCCGCGATGAAAGGCGGGGTCGAGGTGATGACCCGCTATCTGGCCAAGGAGCTGGGGCCGCGCGGCATTTCCGTGAACGTTGTCGCTCCGGGCGCGATCGAAACCGATTTCGGCGGCGGCGTAGTGCGCGACGTGACCGAGGTCAACCAATACATCGCCAGCCAGACCGCGATGGGCCGCGTCGGCCTGCCCGATGACATCGGCGGCGCCATCTCCAGCCTGCTGATGGGCGACATGACTTGGGTAACCGGGCAGCGCATCGAGGTTTCGGGGGGCATGTTCCTCTGATCCCGGGCGCGTGACCTGCATGGCCCGATCCGCAGCCGCGGGTCGGGCTTTTCGCGCCCCCCCCTGGGGTGCAAGCGGTTCGGATCACGCTGTGGCGGCCCGACTTGCATGCAGGCCGATGATCTCGGCCAGCACTGAAACCGCCAGCGCGTTAGGTTCGCGCGAGGAGGGGATCAGGCCGACCGGCCCGTGGATGCGCGCCAGCTGATCCTCGGGCACGCCCATCACGCGCAAGCGGGACAGGCGCACCGCCTGCGCGGCACGGCTGCCTTGGGCGCCGATGTAGAAGGCCGGCGTCTGCAGAAGGTGCTTCAGGATGGCCGGTTCCAGATCGTGGTCGTGGAAGAACAGGATCGCAGCGGTGTCGGCATCGGCCTGCAAGGGCGCCGGGAGGTCAGTGCCGATCTGCATGACCGGGCTGCCGGCGGCGCGCACGGCCCCAAGGCTCAGATCCTCGGGCGAGAGCAGGATGTGCTCATGGCCCATCCCCCGCACGATGCCGGTGAAGGCCGCAGCCTCGGCGCCCGTCCCGAAGACAAGGAACCGCAGGGGCGGCAGGAAGCCGATTTGGAGCGCGGTGCCCTGCAGAGCGGTCGGCTGCCAGCCCTCAAGCGCAAGCCGACCCTCTGCCGAGACCCGCAGCGAGGCGGGCTGCCTGCGGGCGCGGGCCTGGGCCAGATCGTCCAGAATGTCGGTATCCTGCAGCGCGAAAAGCCGGATCTGGGCTGCACCGCCACAAGGCAGGCGCAGGTCGAAGAACGGCGAGCCCCGCCCATAGCGCAGGTCCTGGACCTGCCCGGTCTGGCGGACTTCCGTTGCCCGCGAGATCAGGTCCGCCTCGATGCAGCCCGAGGTGATCGCCCCCGCGAACCGGCCATCGGGGTGAATGGCCATTCCCGCGCCCGCGTTGCGATAGGCCGGGCCCTCGGTCGCGGTCAGCACGGCCAAGACCGTGCCGGCGCCCCATGCCAAGGCGCTGTCCCACGGGTCCAGCATCGCGGGATGCCGGGGCGTCCGGAGTGGCGCGAGGGTGAATTGTGGGTACATCTGGTGACCTTACAGCAGTTTGTCGAGCGTCAGGGGCAGATCCCTCACCCGCTTGCCCGTGGCGTTGAACACGGCGTTGGCGATGGCCGCGGCGACGCCGGTGATGCCGACCTCCCCGATCCCGCGCGCCCCGAGCGGCGAGCGCGGGTCGGGGATGCCGGTCCAGATCACCTCGATATCGGGCACGTCGAGATGCGCGGGGATGTGGTAGTCGGCCAGGCTGGCATTCATGATCCGGCCGCTGCGCTCATCGAACAGGGTCTCCTCGGTCAGCGCCATTCCCAGCCCCATGATCATGCCGCCGCGGAACTGGCTGGCGGCGGTCTTGGGGTTCAGGATCGTGCCGCAGTCGAAGGACCCCAGCAGGCGGGTGACGCGGACCTCGCCGGTCACCGCGCTGACCCGCGCCTCGCAGAAGATCGCGGACATGCTTTGCATGGCGAATTTCAGCATCTCCAGCGGCGCGCTGGCGCTGGCGGTCACGGTGACCGTCTCGCGTCCCGCACGCGACAGAATGGCGTGGAAGCTGTCGCGCCGCGCCGGGTCTTCGAGGCTGACCAGCTCGCCGCCGACCAGCCGCACCTCGCCCGCGCGCAGGCCCGCGACCGGGCTGGCATTGCCGGCCATCCGCAGCAACTCGCCCGTCAGTTTGTCTGCAGCCGCTGCGATGGCGGCGGCGATCGACACCGTCTGCGCCGAGCCGCCTGCCATCGGGGCCGGCGGCAGGTCGGAATCGCCCATCTCGAAGGTGATCGCCTCCAGCGGCAGGCCAAGCCTGTCGGCGGCATGCTGGCTTTGCACGGTCGAGGTACCCATGCCCATGTCCTGCGCCGAGCACGAAACCGTCGCCTGCCCGCCTTGCGTCAGATGGATGCGTACCGCGCCCGCGGGCATCCGCACATAGGGAAAGCTGCCCGTGGCGCAGCCCATGCCGGTCAGCCATTCTCCCTCGCGCCGGGTGCCGGGCGCTGCGCTGCGCTGGTCCCAGCCGAACCGTTCAGCACCCATGCGATACGCCTCCAGCACCCCGCGCTGCGAGAAGGCTGTGCCGGACAGCGGATGCGTCTCGGGCTCGTTGCGTCGGCGCAGTTCGATCGGGTCGATGCCCATCTGGTGGGCCAACTCGTCCACGGCGCTTTCCATTGCAAAGCTGCCGACCGACTCGCCCGGGCCGCGCATATAGGTGTTGGGCACCACGTCGAGGTCGAGGTGGCGCTGCCCGAACTGATAGGTCTTCGAGCGATAGGCCGCCCGGCTGCCAAGGGAGTATTGCTCGGGACAGACCGCGTAGGTCGGCATCACGGAAAAGCCGGTGTGGACGACCGCGGTGAACTTGCCAGCCGCGTCTGCCGCCAGCGCCACCCGCTGCTCGGTCGGTGTGCGGCCGCCGATCATCCGGCAGACCGCCTCGCGGCTGAGCATCAGGCGCACCGGGCGGGCGGCGATCCGGGCGGCGGCAATTGCCACGACCTGATGGTCCCAGAACGCCTTGCCGCCGAACCCACCGCCGACGAAGGGCGACAGCACGCGAACGCCCTCGCGCCTGACGCCGAACAGCTTGGCCAGCGCATTGGCCGTCGGCGCAATCGCCTGCGTCGCGTCGTGCAGCGTCAGCGCATCGCCGTCCCAGGCGGTGGTGACCGCGTGCAACTCGATGGCCGCGTGGTTGTGGCCGGGGGTGCGATAGAGGTTGTCGACAGAGTAGGGGGCCTGCTGCAATTCCCGCGGCGCGTCCCCGACCGAGACCTGGTTCTTCTCGGTCAGGATCGAGGCCGGGGTGCGGGCGTTCGCCTTGGCCTCCTCGAACCGCGTCCGTGCCGGGGCCTGTTCATAGCCGATCTCGACCAGCGTTGCGGCATGGTCGGCCTGTTCCTGCGTCTCGGCCAGCACCAGCGCGATCACCTGACCGTTATAGCGGATCTGGTCGTCCTGCAGGATCGGCAGCGCGCTGTTGCCGACCGCGCCCATGTTGCTGATGCTCATCACCGGCACGATCTCCAGCCGCGGCATGTTGCGGTGGGTTAGAACCAGCACCACGCCGGGGGCCGCCTCGGCGGCCGCCGTGTCCAGCCGGGCGATGCGGCCGCGGGTGATGGGGCTGTTGATCAGCGTGGCATAGCACATGCCCTCCATTGCCACTTCCGCCGCAAAGCGGGCCTTGCCCTGCACCTTTTGCGGGCCGTCAAGGCGCGAGGCCTGCCGCCCGACCTCGCCATGCCGCCCGATCAGCGGATCGGGCGTACCGCCTGGAAGCCAGCGTTCCGGCATCCAGCCAAGCACCGTCTTGACCGACCCGATGACGGCATTCTGAACCCTGCTCATGCTGTCACTCCGGTCAGGTCGGCAAGCACGGCAACTGCGGTGCGCCGGGCA
This sequence comes from Frigidibacter albus, assembly GCF_009908165.1. Lineage (GTDB taxonomy): Bacteria > Pseudomonadota > Alphaproteobacteria > Rhodobacterales > Rhodobacteraceae > Frigidibacter > Frigidibacter albus. The sequence continues at coordinate 111,407 of NZ_JAAAUC010000001.1, read as the reverse complement.
AGTTCCAGTTTGAAGGCGTTGCCGGCCAGGGGCGCGGCCTCCGCCAGTTCCAGATCCATCGCCGCGAAAACCGCTTCGCGCGTGACCGGGCCGCCAAGCAGCGCCTGTTCGGCGTGCAGGGCCCGCCATGGCTTTGGCGCGATGCCGCCGAAGGCCAGCCGCAGCTCTGTGAGCACGCCGTCCTGCACCGAGGCGCAGGCCGCGACCGAAACCAGCGCGAAGGCATAGCTCGCTCGGTCCCGGACCTTGCGATAGTCGGACCGGGCCGCAACCGGCAAGGGTGGCAGCTCGATGGCGGTGATGATCTCGCCCGGGGCCATCACGGTCTCGATCTGCGGCGTGTCGCCGGGCAGGCGGTAGAACTCCGCCAGTGGCACCGTTCTTGCGCCTGTCATGCCAAGCAGGTGGACCTGCGCATCCAGCGCGACCAGCGCCACGCACATGTCTGACGGATGGGCCGAGATGCAGGCAGGCGAGCCACCGATGATCGCGTGATAGCGGTTGAAGCCCTCGCGCGCGTCGCAGCCACTGCCGGGCGCGCGCTTGTTACAGCGAGAGGCGGCGGGGTCGTTGAAATAGGCGCAGCGACTGCGCTGCAGGATATTGCCCGCGACCGTCGCCATGTTGCGGATCTGCGCAGAGGCCCCGGCAAGGATCGCGCGCGACAGGACCGGATAGCGCGTCCGCACCAGCGGGTGGGCGGCCAGCGCGGTGTTGCGGGTGGCGGCGCCGATCAGCAGGCCGCCCCTTGCCGTCTCGATGATCTCGGTAGAGAGCGCGGTCACATCCACCAGCGTTGTCGGATGTTCGACCCCCTTGCGCATCAGGTCGACAAGGTTGGTGCCGCCCCCCAGCAGCCGGTGCCCTTCCAGCGCGGCAAGCCGGGCGGCGTCTTCGGGCGAGGTAGCGCGGGCGAAGGTGAACGGGGTCATGCCGCCTGCTCCTTCGCGACCTGCAAGATCGCCTCGACGATGCCGTTATGCGCGCCGCAGCGGCATAGGTTCCCGCTCATCCGCTCGCGGATTTCCTCGGCGGTCACGGTCCCCTGCCCCGCCAGATCGGCGGTCACATAGCTGGGCACGCCGCCTTGCAGCTCGCGCAGCATGGCGACGGCGGCACAGATCTGGCCGGGCGTGCAATAGCCGCATTGAAAACCGTCATGGTCGATGAAGGCCTGCTGCATCGGGTGCAGGGCCGCGCCATCGCCGAGCCCCTCGATGGTGGTGACCGACCGGCCATCGGCCTGCACGGCCAGCGTCAGGCAAGACAGCACCCGCTCGCCATCGAGAAGCACGGTGCAGGCACCGCAGGCTCCCTGATTGCAGCCGACCTTGGTGCCGGTCAGATGCGCGCGCTCCCTCAGCAGATCCAGCAGCGAAACGCGCGGATCGTCCGGGACGGGAATGTCGGTGCCGTTGACGGATATGGCCATGTCTGCATCCCCTTGCGTCTGGCTGGAGCGATGACGGAGTGGCTATCAGTTTAATACGTAGTTCGTATTATTCAACCTTCGTATGACGAGATTTTCGTCATCATGGCAACAAACGTATCCCGCTCTGCCGGCGACAGCGGCGCGAGCATCGCCCGGAACATGATCAGGTAGGCCTGCTTCTGGGCGGCCGTGTAACTTGTGCCATCGCCCGTCAGCCGCAAGGCGACCGCCCGCCGATCCTCCGACGGGCGCAGCCGTTCCAGAAACCCGCGCTTGGCAAGACGGTCCGTTGCCGAAGAGATCGTCGTCATCGCCACACCAAAATTGCGTGCCACATCCGTCGGCCCGCACCCCGGGTGCGCCTCGACATAGTGCAAGATGTGCTTGTCGATCTCGGCAAGCGGCCTGCCGGCACCGGCATCCTTCAGCTTGAAGCGCCGAGAGAATACATCGAGCGCGGCGGCGAGACTGGCAACCTGGTCGTCTGTTGGATCGGTCATTCCGTCATATTAGGGGCGGGCAAGCCCCGGGGCCAGTGCGATAATCGGCAGCTGTCATGCACCGCGCCTCCCTGGACCTTCGCCCCATCACCAGCAAACTAGCGCCCCGAATCAAGGTCGGCAATCAGGCCCGCCTGCCCTGGCAAACACCCTGAGAGTCACCCCACCACGACCCGCGTGCCCCAGTCTGCGCAGCGATTGGCCAGACCGTCCGGCAGGGCTGCGTCGGTGAACAGCGTCGTCACCTCCTGCAGTGACGCCAGCCGCACCGGGGCCGACTGCCCCAGCTTGGACGCATCGCAAACCAGAAACACCTGCCGCGCCTGCCGGATGATCGCCTTTGACACCCGCACCTCGGCCAGATCGAAATCCAGCAGATCCCCCTCGGCATCCATGGCCGAGGCGCCGATCACCGCGTAATCCACCTTGAACAGGCCAAAGAACTCGGTCGTCAGCTCTCCCACCAGCCCCCCGTCCGACCGGCGCAGCGCCCCGCCTGCCACGATGATCTCGCAGCCTTCATTCGCCACGAGGATGTTGGCCACGTTCATGTTGTTGGTGATGACGGTGATGTTGCGATGGCCCAGCAACTCGCGCGCGACCGCCTCGGTCGTGGTGCCGAGGTTCAGGATGATCGAGCAGTTTTCCGGGATCGCCGCTGCACAGGACCGCGCAATCGCGGCTTTTGCCTCCTCGTTCATCCGGCGGCGCTGGACATAGCCGAGATTGGCCACCCCCGTGCGCGGCCGTGCGCCGCCATGCACCCGGTCCAGATGCCCCGCGTCGGCCAGTTCGCTCAGGTCGCGGCGGATGGTCTGCAGCGTCACCTCGAACCGCTGCGCCAGATCCTCCACCACCACGCGGCCTTCGGCGCGCGCGATCTCCAGAATCTCGTTCTGCCGAAAACTGAGAGCCACGCTGAAGTTCCTTTGCGTTCGGATGCCGGCGGCGAACTTTCGGATAAGGGGCCAAGGGGATCAAGCCGAAAATCCTGCAGCCGTGAAGGCCGCGATTGTTCCGCATTGCAGCGCGATTCTTCGGCTTTCGGGCCTTTCGTCCGACAGATCAACGCCTTGGCCTATGCCGCGCGCGCGAAAATTGTCGTTTCTTTCGAAAACGCGCAAAAGCGAAGATTTTCGTTGACCGGTCGACGAAATCGCTTCACCTTCGCTTTACCTGGAGGGGGACCGACCTTGAGCACCGCAGCACGGCCCGACATGGCTGATCTTTTCATCATCGGGGGCGGCATCAATGGCTGCGGGATTGCCCGTGACGCCGCCGGCCGGGGCCTGTCGGTGCTGCTTGCCGAACAGGGTGACCTTGCTCAGGCCACCTCCTCTGCATCTACCAAGCTGTTTCATGGTGGGCTGCGCTATCTGGAGTATTTCGAGTTCCGACTGGTGCGCGAGGCGCTGGAGGAACGCGAAACCCTGCTGGTGGCCATGCCGCACATCTCCTGGCCGATGCGCTTCGTGCTGCCCATGCACCCTGACATGCGGTTCGAGAGTGACACGCCCACTTCGCGCCTTTTGTCCCGCCTGATGCCCTGGATGCAGGGCCGTCGTCCGGCCTGGCTGATCCGTCTGGGGCTGTTCCTTTATGACACCCTGGGCGGCCGCAAGATCCTGCCCGCCACGCGCACGCTGGATCTGAAGACCGATCCCGTGGGCCGAGACTTGCGCCCGGAGTTTCAGCGCGCCTACGAGTATTCCGACTGCTGGATCGAGGATTCGCGTCTGGTCGCGCTGAATGCCCGCGACGCCGCCAATCGCGGCGCGCAGGTGATGACGCGGACCCGCGTCACCCGGGCCGAGCGCATGGGCGATCACTGGCAGGTCACGACCGAAGGCCCCGGCGGCCCCACCACCCACCGCGCCCGCGTGCTGGTCAATGCCGGCGGTCCCTGGGTCAGCGACGTGATCAGCCGCGTGGCCCGCATCAACTCCACCGAAGGGGTGCGGCTGGTGCGCGGCAGCCATATCGTCACGCGCAGGCTTTATGACCACGACCGCTGCTATTTCTTCCAGGGCACCGATGGCCGGATCATCTTTGCCATCCCCTACGAGCAGGACTTCACCCTGATCGGCACGACGGATCAGGACCACACCGGCACCCCGTCCGAAGCGCGTTGCACGGATGAGGAACGGGACTATCTCCTCGCCTTCGCAAGCCGCTACTTTGCCAAGCCGGTCACCAGGGGCGATGTGGTCTGGACCTATTCCGGCGTCCGCCCGCTTTATGCCGATGGTGCGAAATCGGCCACGGCAGCCACGCGCGATTATGTGTTGTCGCTGGACGAGGCTGGCCCGCCGATGCTGAACGTGTTCGGCGGCAAGATCACCACCTATCGGCGCCTGGCCGAGTCTGCGCTGGCCAAGCTCGCCCCCTTCTTCCCCGCCGCAGGGCCGGTCTGGACAGCCCGCGCTCCCTTGCCCGGCGGAGACTTCCCGGTCGACGGCGTTGCCGCGCTGCGCACCGACCTGCTGGCCGACTATCCCTTCCTGACCGAATTCTGGGCAGCCCGCCTGATCCGCGCCTATGGCACCGAGGCGCGCACACTGCTGGGCCCGGCAAGATCCGCCGCCGATCTGGGGCGGGATTTCGGCGCGACCCTGACCGAGGCCGAGGTGAGCTGGCTCATGTCGCGCGAATGGGCCGAGCGCGCCGAAGACATCGTCTGGCGCCGCACCAAGCTGGGGCTGCGCCTGACCACCGACCAAGTCGCTGCGCTTGATGCCTTCATGGCCGAAGGTGACGATATCCGACTGCAAGAGGGAACGTATGGCGCTTGAACTGGACGAGGTAGGCCGGGCGGTGAAGGGGCAGGTGCATATCCAGCCCACCACCCTGACGCTCGACAAGGGCACGATGAACGTGCTGCTTGGCCCCACGCTGTCGGGCAAGACCTCGCTGATGCGGCTGATGGCAGGGCTCGACGCGCCGACCACGGGCCGCATCCGCTGGCACGGGCAGGACGTGACCGGCCAGCGCGTGCAGGACCGCAAGGTCGCCATGGTCTACCAGCAGTTCATCAATTATCCGGCCATGTCGGTCTATGACAACATCGCCTCGCCGATGCGCCTGATGGGCAAGCCCCGGGCCGAGATCGACCGGGCCGTGCGAGAAACTGCCGAGATGCTGAAGCTGACGCCGATGCTGGCGCGCAAGCCGCTGGAACTGTCGGGCGGCCAACAGCAACGTTGCGCCCTCGCCCGCGCGCTGGTGAAGGGCGCGGGGCTGGTGCTGCTGGACGAGCCGCTGGCCAACCTCGACTACAAGCTGCGCGAGGAACTGCGGGCAGAGATTCCCAAGATCTTCGAAGCGTCAGGCGCGATTTTCGTCTACGCCACAACCGAACCCGAGGAGGCATTGCTGCTGGGGGGCCGCACCGCCACGTTGTGGCAGGGACGCGTCACCCAGTTCGGCCCGACGACCGAGGTCTATCGCCGCCCTGCCGACGCCACCACGGCGCGGGTGTTCAGCGATCCGCCGATGAACTTCCTGCCCTGCGACAAGGCTGGCGGGCGCATCACCTTCGCGGATGGCGCGGTGCTGCCCGCCGCCGGCCCGCTCGCCGATCTGGCCGATGGCCCCTACACCGCCGGATTCCGCGCCAACCACCTGCACCTGCACGCGGCCTCGCCTTCGGCCATGGGGTTTGACTGCACCCTTGGCGTGACCGAGATCACCGGATCGGAGACGTTCTTGCATATCACTCACGGCCCCGACCGCTGGGTCGCGCTGGTGCATGGCATCCACGACCTGACCGATGGCGCGCAGGTCCGCCTGTGGCTCGACCCCGCGCATATCTATCTGTTCACCCCGAAGGGGCAGCTTGCTGCGCCGGCGGCCTATGCGATGGCGGCCTGAACCATGGCCCGTATCACCCTGTCCAACCTCGCCCACAGCTACCTGCCGAACCCCGCCTCGCCGGCCGACTTTGCGTTGAAGCAGATGGATCATGTCTGGCAGGACGGCGGCGCCTATGCGCTGCTTGGCTCCTCGGGTTGCGGCAAGACCACGCTGCTGAACATCATCTCGGGCCTCGTGCGCCCGTCGCAGGGCCGGGTGCTGTTCGGCGACCGCGACGTGACCGATGCCGAAACCGCCGCCCGCAACATCGCGCAGGTGTTCCAGTTCCCGGTCGTCTACGACACCATGACCGTGCGCCAGAACCTTGCCTTCCCGCTGCGCAACCGCGGCAAGGACGCGGCCTATATCAAGGCCCGCGTCGATCAGATCGCCGCCATGATCGGGATGGAGGCGATCCTCGATCGTCGCGCGCAGGGCCTGACGGCGGATGCCAAGCAGAAGATCAGCCTTGGCCGCGGCATGGTGCGCGAGGATGTGAACGCCATCTTGTTCGACGAGCCGCTGACCGTGATCGACCCGCACATGAAGTGGGAGTTGCGCACCCAGCTGAAATCGCTGCACCGCGAATTCGGCCACACGATGATCTACGTCACCCATGACCAGACCGAGGCGCTGACCTTCGCCGACAAGGTGGTGGTGATGTCCGAAGGCACCGTGGTCCAGCTTGGCACGCCCGAAGAACTGTTCGAGACCCCGGCCCACACCTTCGTGGGCTACTTCATCGGCTCGCCGGGGATGAACCTCTTGGACGCCAGCATTGCCGGCACCTGCGCCCGCCTGGCCGGGGCCGAGCTTGCGCTGGCGCGCGATTATGGCACGCCGCAGGGCCGCACCCAGATCGGCATCCGCCCCGAATACGTCACCCTGACCGAAGGGACCGGCCTGCCCTTCGCCCTGACCCGGGTGGAAGACGTCGGCCGCCACCGCATCGTGCGCGGCACCGTCGAAGGCCAACCCGTCAACGTGGTCGTGCCCGAGGGGCAGGCGCTTGGCGCGCATCTGACCCATGTCAGCTTTGCCGCAGAGCGGATCAACGTCTACGCCGACGACTGGCGCATCGAAGGGGGGGCTGCCTGATGGACAAGGTGCAGAACAACAAGGCCTGGTTCCTTGTGCTGCCGGTGCTCGTGGTGGTCGCCTTCTCGGCGGTGCTGCCGCTGATGACCGTCGTCAACTACGCCACCAACGACACCTTCGGGAACAACCAGTTCTTCTGGGCGGGGCTGGAGTGGTTCGAGGAGATGGTCACCTCCAGCCGCCTGCACGATGCGCTTGGCCGGCAGATCCTGTTCTCTGGCATCATTCTGGCGATCGAGGTGCCGCTTGGCATCTACATCGCGCTCAACATGCCCAAGAAGGGCGCCTGGGCCTCGCTGTGCCTCGTGCTGATGGCGCTGCCGCTGCTGATCCCGTTCAACGTGGTCGGCACGATCTGGCAGATCTTCGGGCGCGTCGATATCGGCCTTCTGGGCCGCACTCTTGCCGCGCTTGGCGTGGACTACAACTACACCAACGATCCCGTGGATGCCTGGGCCACCGTGGTGGTGATGGATGTCTGGCACTGGACCTCGCTGGTGGCGTTGCTGTGCTATGCCGGGCTGCAATCCATCCCGCAGGCCTATTATCAGGCCGCCCGCATCGACCAGGCCAGCCGGTGGGCCGTGTTCCGCTATATCGAGCTGCCCAAGATGAAGGGCGTGCTGCTGATCGCCGTGCTGCTGCGCTTCATGGACAGCTTCATGATCTACACCGAACCTTTCGTCGTCACCGGCGGCGGCCCGGGGAACGCCACCACCTTCCTGTCGATCGACCTTGTGAAGATGGCCGTCGGCCAGTTCGACCTTGGCCCCGCCGCGGCCTTCTCGCTGATGTATTTCCTCGTGATCCTGCTGGTGTCCTGGGTGTTCTACACCGTGATGACCAGCCTTGACCGGCAGGAGGGCCGCTGATGCGCCTGCGCTATTCCCCCCTCGTGATGACGCTGTATCTGTTGTTCCTGCTGGTCCCGATCTACTGGCTGGTGAACATGAGCCTGAAGACGAACACCGAGATCACCTCGTCCTTCTCGCTCTATCCGCGCGATCTGACCTTGCGGAACTATGTGGTCATCCTGACCGACCCCAGCTGGTACATGGGCTACGTCAACTCGATCATCTACGTGACCATGAACGTGGTGATCTCGCTGACCGTGGCGCTGCCCGCGGCCTATGCCTTCAGCCGCTACAGCTTCATGGGCGACAAGCACCTGTTCTTCTGGCTGCTGACCAACCGCATGGCCCCGCCCGCCGTCTTTGCGCTGCCGTTCTTCCAGCTTTATTCCTCGGTGGGCCTGTTCGACACCCATATCGCCGTGGCGCTGGCGCATTGCCTGTTCAATGTGCCCCTCGCCGTGTGGATCCTCGAGGGTTTCATGCGCGGCGTTCCCAAGGAGATCGACGAGACCGCCTATATCGACGGCTACTCCTTCCCCCGCTTCTTCGTGAAGATCTTCATGCCGCTCATCGCCTCGGGTATCGGCGTCGCTGCCTTCTTCTGCTTCATGTTTTCCTGGGTGGAGCTGCTGCTGTCGCGCACGCTGACCTCCGTGAACGCCAAGCCCATCGCCGCCACGATGACCCGCACCGTCAGCGCCAGCGGCATGGACTGGGGGGTGCTGGCGGCGGCGGGGGTGCTGACCATCGTGCCGGGCGCGCTGGTGATCTACTTCGTGCGCAACTACATCGCCAAGGGCTTCGCCCTGGGGAGGGTGTGATGACCTTGCCGAACGCCCATCCCCCCCGCACCAACTGGGCCGCGATCCAAGGCGCCGCCGCCGCCGTGATGCTGGCCGCCCTCGCCGCCATCTTCTGGGCCGCCCCGCGCGAAGAGGGCGCGGTGGATTGGTTCGCCCCGATGATCCCCGGCGGCTGGATGGCCTGGACGTTGCCGGTCGCGCTGTTCTTCTGGGTGATCTCCAGCCTGCTGGTGCTGTTCACGATCCTTGCCATCCGGTTTCCGGAAACCCCGCGCATCGGCATCCTTCGGATCGAGACGACGCGCGGCGACCGCCTGTTCATTTCGCTTCTGGGCTCGGCCTTTCTCAACCTCGGCTGGCTCTTCTTCTTCGGCGCGCCGCTTTGGGGCGCGCTGATCCTGTGCCTCGTCTATGCCGCGGCGGTGTTCCGCTGGGTGTAGACGGGAATGACGTCGCCGGGGGGCAGGGAAATGCGACGAGGCCCCCCGGCAAAAAAAGAAAACAAGGTCTCATAATTTCGGGAGGATACATCATGAGATTCCGCCACACGACAACCGCCATGGCGCTTGCGCTGATGGCCACCGGGGTCACCCCGGCCTGGGCCGACATCGAGGCTGCGAAGGCCTTCCTCGATGCCGAGATCGGGGACATGTCTTCGCTCTCGCGCGCCGAACAGGAAGCCGAGATGCAGTGGTTCATCGACGCCGCCCAGCCCTTCGCGGGCATGGACATCAAGGTCGTCTCCGAAACCCTGACCACCCACGAATACGAAGCCAAGGTGCTGGCCCCGGCCTTCACCGCGATGACCGGCATCAAGATCACCCATGACCTGATCGGCGAAGGCGACGTGGTCGAAAAGCTGCAGACCCAGATGCAGACGGGCGAGAACATCTATGACGCCTATATCAACGACAGCGACCTGATCGGCACCCACTGGCGCTATCAGCAGGTTCGCATTCTCGATGACTGGATGGCCGGCGAAGGCGCGGCGGTCACGAACCCGGGCCTCGACGTGGCCGACTTCATCGGCACCTCGTTCACCACCGCCCCGGATGGCAAGCTCTACCAGCTTCCCACCCAGCAGTTCGCCAACCTCTACTGGTTCCGCGCCGACTGGTTCGATCATGAAACGACCAAAGCCGACTTCAAGGCCAAGTACGGCTATGACCTTGGCGTTCCGCTGAACTGGTCGGCCTATGAGGACATCGCCGAGTTCTTCACCGGGCGCGACATGTCCTATGCCGGAGGCCCGACCTCGGCCTGGGGCAACATGGATTATGGCAAGAAAGACCCCTCGCTTGGGTGGCGCTACACCGATGCGTGGATGTCCATGGCCGGCATGGGCGATGTCGGCGAGCCGAACGGCCTGCCGGTGGACGAGTGGGGCATCCGAGTCAACGAGGCGTCGCAGCCCGTGGGGTCCTGCGTAGAGCGGGGCGGCGCGACCAACGACGCCGCCGCCGTCTATGCCGTGACCAAGGCCATCGACTGGCTGCAACGCTTCACCCCGCCCGAAGCGCAGGGCATGACCTTCGGCGAGGCCGGTCCGGTCCCCGCCCAGGGCCAGATCGCCCAGCAGATATTCTGGTACACCGCCTTCACCGCCGACATGGTCAAGGAAGGCCTGCCGGTGATGAACGAGGACGGCACGCCCAAGTGGCGCATGGCTCCCTCGCCGCACGGCGCCTACTGGCAGGAGGGCATGAAGGTCGGCTATCAGGATGCGGGCTCGTGGACGCTGATGAAATCGACCCCGGTCGACCGCGCCCAGGCCGCATGGCTTTACGCGCAGTTCGTGGTGTCCAAGACCGTGGACGTGAAGAAATCCCATGTCGGGCTGACCTTCATCCGCGAATCCACCATCCAGCACGACAGCTTCACCGAACGGGCCCCGCGTCTTGGTGGTCTGGTGGAATTCTACCGCTCGCCGGCGCGCGTGCAGTGGTCGCCCACCGGCACCAACGTGCCCGACTATCCGAAGCTGGCGCAGCTCTGGTGGCAGAACATCGGTGACGCCATGTCCGGCGCCAAGAGCCCGCAAGAAGCCCTCGATGCGCTCTGCGCCGAGCAGGAGCGGGTGATGGAGCGGATCGAGCGTGCCGGCGTTCAGGGCGACATCGGCCCGAAGATGAACGAGCCGCAGGACGCGCAATTCTGGCTCGACGAGCCCGGCGCCCCGGTTGCCAAACTCGACAACGAAAAGCCGATGGGCGAGACGATCGCCTATGACGAGCTGATCAAGTCCTGGCAGAACTGACCAAGCCGGGCGGCCCTCGCAAGGGGGCCGCCCGCGACCCGGATTTCCGGTCCATCCCCTTCAAGTTATTGAAATCGCTGATCCATGCCACCGGCCCCGGCGCGGGACAGCTCTGCGCAGGCCAGACCTCATGACCTATATCCTTGCCATTGACCAAGGCACCACATCGTCACGGGCGATCCTGTTCGATGCTGCCTTGCGTCCCGTGGCCACGGCCCAGGAAGAGTTTCCGCAGCACTACCCCTGCCCCGGCTGGGTAGAACATGACCCCGCGGACCTTTGGTCGACCGTCGCCGGAACTGCCCGCGGCGTGATCGAGAAGGCGGGGATCGACGCCCGCTCCATTGCCGCCATCGGCATCACCAACCAGCGCGAGACCACGCTGGTCTGGGACCGCAAGACCGGCGAGCCGATCCACAACGCCATCGTCTGGCAGGATCGCCGCACCGCGGACACTTGCGGGCGGCTGCGCGAGGACGGGCTGGAGGCCCTATTCACCGCGCGCACCGGCCTGCTGCTCGACCCCTATTTCTCGGGCACCAAGGTGGCATGGCTGCTGGACAATGTCGAAGGCGCCCGCGCCCGCGCCGAGCGGGGCGAGCTGGCTTTCGGCACCGTCGATACCTTCCTGATCTGGAAGCTCACCGGCGGCGCCGTCCACGCCACCGATGCCACCAACGCCGCCCGCACCCTGCTGTTCAACATCGCCACAAACGAATGGGACACGGACCTTTGCGCCGCGCTGGATGTGCCGCTGTCGCTGCTGCCCGAAGTCCGGGACTGCGCCGCCGAGTTCGGCACCACCCGCCCCGACCTGTTCGGCCGCCCCATTCCCATCCTCGGCGTCGCTGGCGACCAGCAGGCCGCCACCGTCGGGCAGGCCTGCTTCACGCCCGGCATGATGAAATCCACCTATGGTACCGGCTGTTTCGCGCTGCTGAACACCGGCACCGATCTTGTCCCCTCCACCCACCGCCTGCTGACCACCATCGCCTACCGGCTTGAGGGCAAGACCACCTACGCGCTTGAGGGTTCCATCTTCATCGCGGGGGCCGTGGTTCAGTGGCTGCGCGATGGCCTGAAGATCATCCGCGAGGCGAAAGAGACCCAGCCGCTCGCGGAAGCCGCCGATCCCGCGCAGGACGTGGTCCTCGTCCCCGCCTTCACCGGCCTTGGCGCGCCCTATTGGCGACCCGACTGCCGGGGGGCGATCTTCGGCCTCACCCGCAATTCGGGCCCGGCCGAGCTGGCCCGGGCGGCGCTGCAGAGCGTCGGCTACCAGACCCGCGACCTCTTGGAGGCGATGCGCGCCGACTGGGGCGCTGCAAGCGATGGCGTGCTGCGGGTCGATGGCGGGATGGCCACCAGCGACTGGACGATGCAGTACCTGTCCGACATCCTTGGCGCCCCGGTCGATCGCCCGAAGGTGACCGAGACGACCGCCCTTGGCGCCGCCTACCTTGCGGGCCTGCGCGCCGGTCTCTGCCCTGATCCGGCGGGGTTTGCGGCGACCTGGGCCCTCGACCGCCGCTTCACGCCCGCAATGGACAGCGCCACCCGCGATGCACGCTATGCCCGTTGGGGCCGCGCCGTCGCCGCCACGATGTCGATGTGACCCCCACGTCCCATTGCCGCTCCTGACCGCATTCCTCTTGCGCAGCTGCGACAGTTCCGGCGCAGGTCACTTGGCGTGCGGATCTATTTTTCGGGCGACTGATCGCTGAGACCCATTCGGTCGGATCCGAACATCAACCAGTACCGCGTATGCCGCCGCTCTCCGGTTCGGCTGAGCGCGCCTATCTCCACCAGGTCCTGAAGGTCCCGGGTCGTGGTCGCGCGCGATGTGCCGGTGATGGCAATGTAGTTCTTGGCGCTGAGGCCCACCGTGAACCCCTCTGGCCCCACACGGAACATGCGCTCGATCACCTTGGCCTGCCGGTCGTTCAGCCGGGCACGGAACTGGTCGTAGAACTTCGCCTTGGCGATGAAGAAGGCGACCCGCGTCAGCGTCACCTGCTGCGCCGTGAGGACGGTCTCGGCGAACCAGAGCAGCCAGCCTGTGACATCCAGCGTCTTCTGATGGGTTTCAAGTTGGTGGTAGTAACCCTTTCGGTCGCGTTCGATCGTGTTGGCCAGCGCGATCAGGCTTGGCTGGCCGATGTTCTGCGCGAGGGACTTTTCAAGCAGAGCGCGCCCGAGGCGGCCATTGCCGTCCTCGAAGGGATGGATGCTCTCGAACCACAGATGCCCAAGCGCCGCGCGGGTCAGTGCGGGCAGAGGCGCGGGCCCCTCTGGCGCCGTGCGGTTGAACCAGTTGACGAAGGCATCCATCTCGCCCTGGATCTGCGCCGAGGGCGGGGCTTCGAAATGCACCGTCGGTCGGTCGATGCGACCGGACACGATCTGCATCGCGTCGTCATGCCGACGGTAGGCCCCGACGCTCTCGGGGCCGCGGTCATGGGACAGAAGCATCCCGTGCCAGCGACAGGGTGTCGTGGGTCAGAGCTGCGGCGGAGGTCGAATAGACGTCGACCATCATCTCGGCGATGCCCTGCTCGCGGGGCCGTGAGGGCGCGCCGTCTGCCGCTAGACCGAACTGACGCCGCAGGGAGGACTGCACGCTGGACCTGTCCAGCACCTCGCCCTCGATGGCGCTGGTCCGCATTGCCTCTTCACTCAGCCACTCGATGCGCAAGCGGTCGCGCTCTTCGCCGGTCACATGGCGTACGGCTCCGAGGATCTCTCCGGATGACAGCAGGAACCGCCGCTCGAGAGGTTCGACGGCTGCGCTGTCATAGCTGAAATTCGGCCAGTCGGGTTGCGTCCAGTTCCAGCGCATAAGTTATAGAGTCCCTTTCTATAGCTCACGATACCGCAGGACCTTGATCTATGGAAGGGCGTCTATGCGTCAGACAGGCTGGTTGCAATGGCGCCCCGCGGCGCGGCGCGGCGCTGGCGGCGGTTGCCGTCCCAGGCCAGCAGCGCCGGAGTCATGAAGACGGTGACCAGCGTCGACAGCGTCAGCCCGCCGACGATGGCCGTGGCAAGCTGCACCCAGAACTGGCCCGAGGGCGCGCCGAAATACAGGTCGCGGCCGGTGAAATCCACCGTCATCCCCAGCACCATCGGCATCAGCCCGATGATCGTGGTCACGGCCGTCAGCAGCACCGGGCGAAACCGGTCCGTCCCGGCCTGGAACGCCGCATCGGCGGGGCCCATGCCGGCGGCGCGATGCTCATTATAGGCATCGATCAGCACGATGTTGTTGTTCACCACGATCCCGGCAAGCGAGACGATACCGATCCCGCTCATCACCAGCGAGAATGCCTCTTGCCGCGCCACAAGGCCAAGCAGCACCCCTGCCATTGAGAAGATGATGGCCGACAGCACAAGCGCGCTCTGGAAAAAGCTGTTCAGCTGGATCAGCAGGATGATGAACATCAGGAACACGGCCACGATGAAGGCGCCGATCAGGAAGACCATCGTTTCCTGCTGGTCCTCGATCTCGCCGGCAAAGCGGATCTCGATCCCCTCGCCAAAATCGGTCGCATCAATGGCCTGTTGCAGGGCGGCAATTTCTGCGGCGGCGGTGCTGCCTTCGGCAACGGCGGCCGACACCGTCTGCACCGTCTCGCCGTCGATCCGGTTCACGACCGATGCGGCGGGTGACGGCACCAGCGTCACGAAATTCGCAACGGGGATCGACCCGCTGGCAGTGGCAATGCGCAGATCGGCCAATTGGGCAAAGGTGCGGTCCTCGGCCGGATAGCGCAGGGTGATGTCGACCTCGTCATTGGCAGAGGGCGGCAGGTAGGTGCCAAGCACCACGCCATTGGTCAGCAGCTGCACCGCCGTTCCAAGATCGCTGATCTGCACGCCGTAGCGCGCCGCCTGCTCGCGGTCGACCTCGATCCGGATCTCGGCGGTGGCCAGCGGTACATCACTGGAAATGTCGACGAAGCGGCCCTGTTGCGCCATCAGCGCCTGCAGCTTTTGCGCCGCCTGCGGCATCAGGGCCCTGTCCTCGGCGGCAATCTCTATCTGGATCGGCCGCGCCTCGCCCGGGCCCTGCTGCGCCTCTTCGATCTGCACGCCGATGCCGGGCAGGTCGGCGGTGGCATCCCGCATTCGCGCGATGATGGCCGAGGCCGGATCGCGCAGCCGCCAGTCGGCAAATTCGGTCTGGAGGGTACCGATCACATCGGGGGCAAGGCTGGACTGGGTGCGCTGCTCGACCGAGCCGATGGTGCGCGAATAGACCCTCTCCACCCCCTCGATCCCGATGACGCGGTTTTCAACCATCCGCACCAGCCGGTCCGCCTCGCGCACCGACAGGTTGCCATCGGCCTGAACCTGGATCTGCGCCCGCTCTGCCTCTTGCGCCGGGAAGAACTCCAGCCCGCGGCCAAACTGGCCATAGGTGAAGAACGAGAGGAGCAGGCCCAGCAGGCAGATCCCGACCACCAGCCCCGGCCGCCCGATGACAGAGCGCAGGGCGCGGGCGTAGGCGCTGGCTTGCGAGCGCGCTGCGGGCGCTGGATCGGTCCCTTCGGCTGACTTGCGCGCCGGGAACAGCGTGCCGATCACCGGCACGAAGACCAGCGCCATCAGCAAGGATGCGGTCAGCGTCACGATCACCGTGGCCGGCAGATAGAACATGAACTGCCCCGCCACCCCCGGCCAGAACAGCAGCGGGAAGAACACCGCCAGCGTCGTCGCGGTCGAGGCGGTGATCGGCCAGGCCATCCGCTGCGAGGCGTGCAGAAACGCCTGGGCCGGCGGCTTGCCTTCGTCGATATTGCGCTCTGCCAGCTCCACCACGACGATGGCGCCATCGACCAGCATCCCGATCACCAGGATCAGGCCGAACAGCACCACGATGTTCATGGTGAAGCCCAGAAGGCCGATCACCAGGATGCCGCCCAGAAACGCGCCCGGGATCGCCACCGTCACCAGCAGCGCGGCCCGCAACCCCAACGCAAGGATCGTGGTCAGCATCACCAGCACCACCGCCGCGATCACGTTGTTTTCCAGATCGCTGAGCAGGTCCTGAATGTCTTCGGCCTGGTTCTGCAGATAATCCACCCGGATGCCGCCAGACCACTGCTGCTGCGCATCGTCCACCACCGCCTGCACGGCATTCACCGTGTCGATGATGTTGGCGCCCGCGGTCTTGCTGATATCGAGCCCGATGGTCGGGGTTCCGTCGATGCGGGCAAAGCTGACCGGGTCCTGAAAGGTCTGGCGCACCTCGGCCACATCCTGCACCCGCACCACGGTGCCACCGCTTTCGCGCACCGGCATCGCCAGCACATCGCTGATCGACCGGATGGTGCCGGGGATGGAAACGCCGATCCGCCCCGCGCCGGTGTCGAACGCCCCCGCCGCCACCAGCTGGTTGTTGTTCTGCACCGCCTGCGCGATCTGCTGGGTGGAAATGCCATAGGTCTGCATCGCCAGCGGGTCGATGAGGATTTCAAGAATATCCTCGCGCTCGCCGGTCAGCTCGGCTTGCAGCACGCCCGGCACCGCCTCCAGCGCATCCTGAAGGTCGCGGCCGATGCGGATCAGCTCGCGCTCCGGCACCTCGCCCGACAGGGCGACGGTCAGGATCGGGAACAGCGACAAGTCGATCTCGCGCACGATGGGGGCGTCGGCGCCATCGGGCAGGTCGGGGGCGGCGTTGTCGGCCTCGTCCCGGACGCTTTGCAGCGCGGTCTGCTGGTCAAAGCCGGGATCGAATTCCAGCGTGACGCTGGCAAAGCCCTCGCCCGCCTGCCCCGTCATCTGGCGCAGCCCCTCGATGGACTGCAACTGGCGTTCCAGCGGCTCCACCAGCAGCCTTGCGCTGTCTTCGGCGGAAATGCCAGAATAGGTGACATTGACGATGAAGATCGGGATGTCGATCTCGGGCGAGGCTTCCTTGGGGATGGCCACATAGGTCGCGGCGCCGGCGCCAAGGATCAGCAGCAGGACCAGCATGGTAGAGCGGACGCGCAGGAAGGCGGCGGCAATCGCGGCATGCATCAGCGCTCCTCCGCCGCGGGATTGGGGATGCCTGCTGCACCCTCTTGCGGCGCATCGGCTGGCAAGGGCAACCGGCCCTCTCCGGCAAGATCGGGCGCGTCGCCGGCGGCCCCGGTCCCGGTGCCGACACCGCCCAGATACTCCTCGGGCGTCTCGCGCACCTCGACCTGCTGCCCGTCGGCCAGCGATCCCTGGCTGATGGTCACGATATGCGCCCGTTCCGGCAGGCCGGTGACCCAGATGCCATCGGCCCGCGCGCGGATCACCTCTATCGGGGCGAACCGGATCCGGCTTTCCGCGTCGATGACGTACAGCCCCAGCCGCCCCTGATCGTCCAGGCGGCCAAGCGCCGCCGAAACCCGGTGCGCGGGCTGGGTCGCAAAGGGAATCGTGATCTCGGCGCTCAGCCCGGCGGGCAGGGCCTCCTCGTCATTCGCGATCTCCACCTCGACGCGGAAGGTCCGCGTGGCGGCATCGGCCACCGGGGCCACGAACCGCACCGTGCCGCTTTTCTGCGCCCCGCCGATGAAGCGCACCCCGGCCGGCATGCCCGGCCGCATCTGCGACACGCCAGATTGCTGCACATTGGCGACGGCGATCAGCGGATCATTGTCGACCACTTCCAGCACCTCGCCGCCCACGCTGACATAGGCGCCCGGCTCGACCATCACCTCGCTGATGACGCCGCGGCTCGGTGCGCGCAGTTCGGTATTCGCGATCTCCATCTCTATCGCCCGCAGGCCGGCGCGGGCGGCTTCCAGCTGAGCGGCCCTCGCCTGTGCCTCGGCGTCCGATCCGACGCCCCGGTCTGCCAACTGCTGCGCGGCATCATAGTCGCGGGCGGCAGAGGCAAGCTGCGCCTCGGCCTGAGCAAGCCGTGCCAGCCGGTCATCGGTCGACAGGCGCGCCAGCAGATCGCCGGCCGCAACGCGGGTGCCCTCGTCCGGCACCTCCTCGACGATGCCATCGACGCGGGCGCGCAGAACGGTGCGCTGCGACGGCTCTACATCGCCATACATCACCAGCTCTTGCGTGACGGGGCCGGCCTCGCTCCAGCTGGCGGCGACAACGGGGACCGAGGGTTCGGCCTGGGCCGGCGCTTCGGGCGGCGCGCGTCCGATCATGCCACCGCCGATCCACAGCACGACAAAGCCGGCAATCGCGACGAAAACCAGCGTCGTGGCGTTGAGGAACCTGGGCATGCGGCCTCCGTCGGTATGAGCGTCTGTGGGGGTCTGCCCCTGGTAGATCCGGTTCCGGCCCGCCGCGCCCGCAACATGGCGTGGCCGCAAGACCTAACGCGTCTGTGCGGGCTGCCTCAGCCGAACGCGCCCTTGTGGGGATGGTTCCAGGGCGAGCGGAGCGGCGTCAGCGGGGTGCCGCTGCAACTGACCGCGGTGACCGGGCGGGTCATGTCGCAGCACATATAGTGCGGAAGGGAGGGCGTCCAGACCGACCGCTGTAACGATCGCGGTGGCGCCCTAGAGTCCAGTATCATCGCGCCCGCCCGGATCGGCCCGATGGCGCTTTCAGATGCCTTCAAGCAGGGCTTCGCCCGAGGAGCACTCGGCCATTCCGCGATGGGTTTCGTCGATATCCGCTTTTGGCAGGCTCACGATGATGACGGCCGGGTTGTCGATGCCGGCCGCAGCGCAATCCGCCGACATGTTCTGCAATGTCGTGTGCAAACTGCGGGCGTTGTGGCGCGACACATGGCTGGCAATCGACACCGGCTGGTCGGGCCCGACGCCCAACGCCAGAAGCCGGCCGGTCAATTGCTTCAGCTGACGCATCGCCATGTAGAAGACCAGCGTTGTTCCGGGGCGCGCCAGGTCCTGCAGGTTTGACATCTTCTCACCCGGCCGGCAGGTCGCTGTGGCAAGCACCACTCGGTCGGTCACGCCGCGCTCGGTAAGGGGCTGGCACAGGCTGGCGGCGGCAGCACTGGCGGCGGTGACGCCGGCGACGACCTCGATCTCGACACCATGGGCGCGCGCAGCGGAGATTTCCTCGGTCGCGCGGCCAAAAATCGACGGATCACCCGATTTCAGACGCACGACCTGCTTGCCGGACAAGGCTGCAGCGACAATCGCCGCATCGATGCGCGGTTGCGGCCAGCTATGCGCTCCGATCTCTTTTCCGACGAAGATGCGTTCGGCGTCGGACCGGACATATTCCAGCGTTTCGGGGTCGACCAGCCGGTCATAGAACACGACATCTGCCTGGCCCAGATAGCGGATCGCCCGCAGGGTCAGCATGTCTGCCGCCCCGGGCCCCGCACCTACCAGCGTGATACGGCCCGGCTTTCCGCGCGGGGCCGCGGGGACGATCAGCGAAGGGTTGTCCAGATAGCTCATTCAGCGGCCTCGCGGTGGGTGTGGCTAAAAATCAGCGCGGCCAGTTCTGGGCGGCAGGACCCGCAGCTGGTACCGGCGCCCAGGCATTCACCAAGCGCCTCGACGCTCAGCGCGCCGTCCTGGGCGATGGCCCGAAGGATGGTGTTCCGGCCGATGTTCAGGCAGGCGCAGACGGCGGGGCCGGGATCGGGTTGATCGATGCCCGGGCGTCCAGCCAGCACATCCTCGCCCTCTGCGCCCAGCAGTCCGGCAAGATGGGCGCGTGCCACAAGCACCGGATCACGCGACACGAAGACTGCGCCCTGCAATCGCCCGCCGGAGACAAAGGCGAACCGTTGCATCCCTCGCGCAGGGTCCGACAGCGCAGAGGACGGCACGGCACCGTCGAAGAGCGCGCTGGCCCATACCGCCCAATCGGCGGGCGGACCTGCTCCTGCCAGCTCCATCTGCACGCCTCCGGCCACCTGTGCCTTGGCCCAGTACTCGCAGCTTGGGCGCAGATCATGGCGTGATACGGCAAAGGCATGCCAGCGGGCCGCATAGGGGCGGATGGCGACGGGTGTGGACTTGCTGGCCGGCTGGCCCGAAATCGGGTCAGTGACGGCCGCCACAAGCGTGTCTATGCGGCCGGTCGGTGCGGTCTCGGCAGTCCAGTGCATGGGCGCGAAGGGATGGCCGGGCGCAACACGGTCACTGATCAGCACCCGCAGGATGGCTCGGCCTTGCGGGCTCGTCACTTCGGCCAATGTCGCGGGCGCAAGGCCAAGGCGGGCGGCATCGTCCGGGTTGATCTCAAGATACGGCTCACCCAGGTGCTGCTGCAAGCGCGGCACAAGTCCGGTGCGGGTCATGGTGTGCCAATGGTCGCGCACCCGCCCGGTGTTGAGGCGGAACGGATGACCGGGTGACAGTGCGGCAGGCAGGCAGGCCGCGACGGGGAGCATCCGCGCTTTGCGATCCGGCGTATGGAACTGCCCGTCGCCAAAGAACCTGCCACCCTTCCGCGCCGCCTGCGGCCAGGTGACGGGGGCAAGATGGTCATAGTCAATGTCTTGCAAAGCCGAGATGTCGAAGTCGCTGCCCAACTGGCCCGCCACACCGGAAAGCGCCGAGTATTCTGCGAAGATCTGCGCAGGCGAGGCCCAGTCAAACCCGGGAAAGCCCATCCGACGTGCCACTGCTGCCAGCTGCCACCAGTCTGCACGTGCCTGACCGGGGGCAGGGATGAATGCGCGCTGCCTGCTGATCATGCGTTCGGAATTGGTGACAGTGCCGTCCTTTTCGCCCCACCCGGTTGCGGGGAGCAACACATGCGCCAGACGCGCCGTGTCGGTGGTGGCCCAGATGTCGCTGACCGCCACGAAATCACAGGCCGCGATTGCGCCCGCTACGCGCGAGGCATCGGGCATGGTCACCGCAGGGTTGGTGTGCATCACCCAAAGCGCCTTGATCTGACCCTGTTCAACGGCGCGGAACATGTCCACCGCCTTCAGCCCCGGCTTGGCCGGCATGCGCGGGCTGGCCCAGAACCCTTGCACCGCGTCCCGGTGAATGGGGTTGTCGAGTTCAAGATGGCAGGCGAGCATATTGGCCAGCCCCCCCACCTCGCGTCCGCCCATCGCATTGGGCTGGCCGGTCACGGAAAGCGGCCCCATGCCGGGGCGCCCGATGCGGCCCGTGGCGAGATGGCAATTGATGATGGCATTCACCTTGTCGGTGCCGCTGTCGGACTGGTTGATGCCCTGCGAATAGACGGTGACGACCCTCTCGCTGGCCGCCCAGAGCGCGAGGAACGCCGCGAGATCGTCCGGGGGGATGCCGGTGTCGCCCGGCTTGCTGTGGCGCGCTGCGGCAAGGGAGGCCTCGACACCCGTGACATGGGGCAGGAAATCGCGGTTCAGGAGGCCCCGGTCGAAGATGTGGCAAAGAAGCAGGTTGAACAGATGCGCATCGGCCCCCGGCGCAAGTGCAAGATGCAGGTCTGCCCCCTCGCAGGTGGCGGTGCGGCGCGGGTCGATCACAACGATCTTCGTGCCCTGCGTCGCCTTGGCCGCCATAAGACGCTGATGCAGGACCGGATGGCACCAGGCAAGGTTCGATCCGACCAGTACCACCAGATCGGCAATTTCCAGATCCTCGTACTGGCCGGGGACGGTATCCGTCCCAAAGGCACGGCGATGACCCGCCACGCTGGACGCCATGCAGAGCCGTGAATTGGTGTCGATATTCGCGGAGCCGATGAACCCTTTCATCAGCTTGTTGGCGACATAGTAATCTTCGGTCAGCAACTGACCGGAAACGTACAGCGCGACCGAGTCGGGCCCATGTGCGGCGATCGTGCGGGTGAACTGCGCGGCGATCAAATCGAGCGCCACGTCCCAGGTCGCAGTCTGCCCGTGAACGGTCGGCGCCTTCAGCCGTCCTCGGGTTCCAAGGGTTTCGCCCAATGCCGCGCCTTTCACGCAAAGCCGCCCCCGGTTGGCGGGATGGTCCGGGTCGCCCTTGATGGCAATCCCGCCATGCGCGTCGGGCGTCGCAAGCACCCCGCAGCCCACACCGCAATAGGGGCAGGTGGTGCGGATGGTGGTTTCGCGGGCCGCCCCTGCCGGGCGCGGGGTGGCGATGGGGGTTGGGCGCGTCATGCCGCGGATCGCCCGGAAAGGAAGGAGGCATCCACCAGGACGCGGCCGCCGTCTAGGCACACAATGAAGGTGCGCACTTCTCCCTCATCCGCTCCCTGCGCCTGACCGGTGTTCAGGTCGAACACCCAGCCATGCAGCGGGCAGGTGACAGAGGTGCCATGCACGATCCCTTCGGACAAGGGGCCGCCCTTGTGGGGGCAGCGATCCTCCAGCGCGAACACCCTGTCATCCGCGGTGCGGAAGAGCGCGACGCAGCCTTGCGGTGTCTTCACCACCCGGGCTCCCCGGCGGGGGATGTCGTCCAGAGCGGCGATGTCGATGAACTTGCTCATTCGGCAGCCCTCAGCGTCAGGTCGGCAATCGGTGCCCAATCGGCGGGTTTGCCGGCATGTTCTGCCCACGGGTCGGTCTGATAGATCGACTGGCTGAGCATGAACCGGTCATGCAGCGCGCGGCGGGTCCCGGGATCCTCGACCTGCGCGCGGCACCACTCGAGGCCCACCTTTGCCACCCATTTGTAGATGCGGTGCAGGTATCGCGCGTTTTCCCGGTAGAGTTGGGTAAAGGCTGCGATGATCTCCATCACCTCGGCCTCGGTCACGGCTTTGCAAAGAAACTCGGTTTCCTTCACGTCCATGCCCGCCGCCCCGGCGACGCTGATCTCGTATCCGCTGTCCACACAGACCACGCCGATATCCTTGCAGGTGGCCTCGGCGCAGTTCCTCGGGCAGCCGGAGATGCCCAGTTTCACCTTCGCAGGGGTCCAGGAGCCCCAGAGCATCTTTTCAAGCCTGATCCCGAGGCCTGTGCTGTCTTGCGTCCCGAAGCGGCAGAAATCGGTCCCGACGCAGGTCTTCACCGTGCGCAAGCCTTTTGCGTAGGCGTGCCCCGACACCATCCCGGCGGCGTTGAGGTCGGTCCAGATCGCAGGCAGGTCTTCCTTGCGGATGCCCAGAAGATCGATCCGCTGGCCGCCTGTCACCTTGATCAGCGGCACGGCATAGCGGTCGGCGGCATCTGCAATCGCCCGCAACTCAGCCGAGGTCGTTACCCCGCCCCACATCCGGGGGACCACCGAATAGGTGCCATCCTTCTGGATGTTGCCATGGTTGCGTTCGTTCACGAAGCGCGACTGCCGGTCGTCGACATAGTCGGTCGGCCAGTCGGCGATCAGGTAGTAGTTCAGCGCCGGGCGGCACGAAGCGCAGCCGCCACCGGTTTTCCATCCCAGCTCCTGCATCACGGCAGGGATGGATTTGAGGGCCATGGATTTGATCAGCCGCCGCACATCCTCATGCGTGTGGTCAGTGCATTTGCACATGGCTGGATTGGTGTTGGCAGTGAAGCCGGCGCCAAGGGTCAGGGCCATGACCTGTTCCACAAGGCCCGTGCAGGTTCCGCAGCTTGCACTTGCCTTGGTGGCGCTGCGCACCGCGTCCAGCGTTGTGGCACCACCTTCGATGGCGGTAACGATCCGGCCCTTGCAGACGCCGTTGCAGCCACAGATCTCCGCTTCAGGCGGCAAGGCTGCAACGGCTGCCAAAGGGTTTGCGGTGGGCCCCCCGGCGAAGGCGGGGCCGAAGATCAGGGTGTCGCGGATGCCCGAGACGTCCTTGCCCTGCTTGATCATGTCAAAGAACCAGGACCCGTCCGCGGTGTCGCCATACAGCACCGCGCCGATCAGCCGGTCGCCGTCGAGGATCAGCCGCTTGTAGACACCGCGCCCCGGATCCCGGAACACGATCTCCTCGCGCCCCGGCGCATCGGCGAAATCGCCCGCGCTGAAGAGGTCGACGCCAGTCACCTTCAGCTTGGTCGCGGTCTGGACCGGCTGGAAGGCTGCGGTCTGGCCCAGAAGCGTGGCAGCCAGCACTTTCGCCTGATCGTAAAGCGGGGCGACGAGGCCAAAGAGCTGCCGGTCATGCTCCACGCATTCGCCAAGCGCAAAGATCGCAGGATCGGAGGTGCGCATCTGGTCATCGACGGTGATGCCGCGCCCCACGTGCAGATGCGTATCGTTGGCAAGCCTCACTTCGGGGCGGATGCCCACTGCCATGCAGACAAGGTCAGCGCCGTAAACGGTGCCATCCTCCAGCAGCACCGCTTCGACCCGGTCCTTTCCCAGGATTGCCTTGGTGGCCCCCTTGCAATGGATGCGGATGCCGCGCCTTTCGAGGTCCTTTTGCAGCAGATACCCGGCCGCCGGGTCCAACTGGCGTTCCATCAAATGACCCATCAGATGAATGACCGTGACCTCGGCACCGCGGGCGGCCATGCCGGCGGCAGCCTCCAGCCCCAGAAGGCCGCCGCCGATCACAACGGCCTTCGACCCCGGCAGGCTGGCCGCGATCATCGCGTTTGTGTCTTCAAGATCGCGATAGGTGCAGACACCCGGAAGGTCCTTGCCCGGGACCGGTATGATGAAGGGGGCAGAGCCGGTGGCGATCACCAACGCGTCGTAAGGCACGCCGCCAGAGCCCGACAGGGCCACCTTGTTGGCGCGGTCGATCTTCACCACGGCTTCGCCAAAGCGGCAATCCACGCCATGCGCCGCATACCAGCCCGCATCATGCGTCACGATCTGCTCATAGCTCTTTTCGCCCGACAGTACCGGCGACAGCATCAGCCGGTTGTAGTTGCCGCGCGGCTCGGCGTTGAACAGGGTGACGTCGAAATCGGCTCCGGCGTCAAAGAGCTGTTCCAGCATCCGGCCCGAGGCCATGCCGGCGCCGATGACAACAAGTTTCTGTCTGCCGGTCATTCCGCGGCCTCCACGAAACGGTGACGTTCGTAGAGGAAGCGCAGCACCGCCTCGCGGGTGCGCACGTAGTCGGGGTTGGAGGCCAGCACGATCCGGTCCCGCGGCCGGGGGATGGCGACGGGCAACACCTCGCCAATCGTCGCGGCGGGGCCGTTGGTCATCATCACGATGCGGTCGGCCAGCAAAACGGCCTCGTCGACATCATGGGTGATCATGATCATCGTGTTCTTCAGCCGTGCATGGATATCCATCACCGCGTCCTGAAGATGCGCCCGGGTCAGCGCATCGAGCGCGCCGAAGGGCTCGTCCAGCAGCAGGATCTTCGGCTCCATCGCCAGGGCCCGGGCAATGCCCACCCTTTGCCGCATCCCGCCCGAAATCTCTCCGGGGCGCTGGCCGATGGCATGGGTCATCTGCACGAGTTCGAGCGTCTGCATGATCCAGTCATGCCGTTCGGCCCGTGACTTCGTGCTTCCGAACACCTTTGTCACCGCCAGCTTGACGTTGTCATAGACCGACAGCCACGGCAGCAGGCTGTGGTTCTGGAACACCACGGCGCGGTCGGGGCCGGGGGCGTTGACCTCTCGGCCCTCCAGCTTGATCACGCCGGTCGTGATATCGGTCAGCCCGGCGATCAGGTTGAGAAGGGTGGACTTGCCGCAGCCGGAATGGCCGATGATCGACACGAATTCGCCCTTGTCGATGGTCAGGCGGATGTCGGACAGAACTTCGGTCACGCGGCCCTTGCCGGGATAGGATTTGCAGACCCGGTCGATTTGCAGGTATTTCATGGCTATCCCTATTCCGTTGTGCCGCGAGAGACGACGTGGCCAAGCCAGCCGACCAGCCGGTCGAGCACGAAGCCGGTGACGCCGATGTAGACCAGGGCCACGATGATGTCGGTCAGGCGGCTGCTGTTCCACGCATCCCAGATGAAGAAGCCGATCCCGACGCCGCCGGTCAGCATTTCCGCCGCGACGATGGCCAGCCATGACAGGCCCACCCCGATACGCAGGCCGGAAAAGATGTAGGGCGCAGCGGAGGGCACCATGATCTCCCAGAAGAACTCGATCTGGTTCAGGCGCAGCACGGCGGCGACGTTGCGGTAGTCCTGCGGGATGGCGCGGACGCCGGCGGCGGTGTTGATGATGATCGGCCAGATCGCGGTGATGAAGATCACGAAGATCGCCGAGGGGCCGCTGTCCATGAACGCCGCCAACGAGATCGGCAACCACGCCAGCGGCGGCACGGTGCGCAGGACCTGGAAGATCGGGTCGAAGCCCCGCATCATCAGCGCGGACTGGCCAAGGATGGCACCCACCAGCACGCCGACCACGGCGGCAAGGCCAAAGCCGTAGGCCACGCGCTCCAGCGAGGTGAGGACCCGCCAGCCAAGGCCTATGTCCTGGGTTCCGTAGACGAAGAAGGGGTCGAGGATAAGCTCGCGGCTCTGCTCCCAGACATCGGTGGGGGCGGGCAGGCCCGACGCCGCACCGGAAAACGACAGCTGCCAGATCAGCAGCAGGACAAGCAGCACGACAACCGGCGGAGCGATCCTTTCGGCGACGATGCGCCCGAGGGCGGCAAGTCGCTGCGGGCGCTTGGCGGGTCGCGGCAGCGGCACAACCTGCGCTTCAGCTTTCTGCGCGGAGGCGGGGGTGGGATTGAGAGCGGTTACAGTCATCGATCGCCCCATCATGCCACGGCCTTGATCGACTGGCTGCCAAGATAGGCTTCGGGGTCGGCAGGATCGAAGCTCTTGCCGTCGAAGAAGGTCTCGATCCCGCGGCTGTCGCCAAAGCCGGAGGTGTCCAACCCCAGCCCGGCCGCCGCCTGAAGCCACAGGTCAGAGCGATTGGTGGCATCGACCAGCGCCTTGGTGTCGAGATCGCCCGGCAGATGGCCCCAGCGCTTGTTCTCGGTGATGAACCAGCTGTCGAGCGACTTCCAGGGGAAGGACGTCGCCCCGCCGCGCCAGAACTTCATCGCCAGCGTCGGATCCGAGACGACGCGCCCGTTTCCATAGTTGATATCGCCCTTGATGCGACCGCTGATGTCCTTGACCGGCACGTTGTACCATTGGCGGCGGCCGATGATCTCGGCCATCTCGTCCTTGTTGGCGGCGTCTTCGCACCACATCTGCGCCTCCATCACCGCCATCATCAGGGCAAGGGTCGCGTTCGGGTTGGCGTCGACCCATTCGGCGCGCATCCCGAGAACCTTTTCGGGGTGATGCTTCCACAGTTCGCCCGACGTGGCGGCGGTAAAGCCGATGCCCTGGTTGACCAGCTGTTCATTCCAGGGCTCGCCTACGCAAAAGGCCTCCATGTTGCCGACCTTCATGTTGGCCACCATCTGCGGCGGCGGCACCACGATCAGGTCGACGTCCTTGGTCGGATCGATCCCGCCTGCCGCCAGCCAATAGCGCATCCACAGATCATGCGTGCCGCCCGGAAAGGTCATCGCAACCGGGATCTCGGTTCCGGCGGCCCGCTTGGCGGCGAACACCTCGCGCAGCGGCGCGCTGTCGAGACCGACGCCGGTCTCGGCCAGGGCCTGGGCGACCGACAGGCCCTGGCAGTCCTCGTTGAGATTCATCAACGTGTACATCGGCAGCGGCTGGTTGTTCTGCATCACCTTGCCGGTGGCATAAAGATGCACCTTGGGCCGCAAGATGTGCCCCCCGTCGATGCCGCCCGATGCCGACCCCAGGGTCATGTTGTCGCGCGTGGCCCCCCAGCTTGCCTGCTTTTCCACCAGCACGTCGGGCATGCCGTGCTTGGCGAAGAATCCCTTTTCCACTGCTATGATCAAAGGGGCGCTGTCGGTCAGGGCGATGTAGCCCAGCTTGGCCCCCGTCACCTCGGGGGTGGTGGTCGCCGCCCAGGCTCCGCCCGGAAGGGCGATGCGGGCGGCCGCGACCGTTGCGGCGGCGCCGATGGCGGATTTCAGGAAGCTGCGGCGAGTGGGCGGTTGGATCAGGGTCATCGAGCGGTTCCTCGGGCTTAAGGCCCCGGTGCATCGGGCGGGGCAGGCTTTGGCTGAACGACAAAAAGCCGCCTCGATCTCTGGCCCGAAGGGCGCAGGATGGGCGGCGTCATTGCCATGTGGGGGGACCGCATCTTTGCGGAAATCTGTGACCGGCAAGCGCCGTTGCTTGCCCGATGACTCAATCCTGTCGGGCCCAGGGCCCATGTTCAAGGGCGGCGCGAGTGTTTCGGCGGCGCAGCATAGCATTTCCGCAGCCGATGCTGGCCGCGCCCAAAATATCAGCGCGCAGCAAGCGCCGGGTCGAATGTTTCGCCATCAAAGAACGCGTCCGGGCCCAGAATCATCTGGCCCATTTCCGACGCAACTGCCGTGGCATGCAGCATCGATCCCTCGATCCGGGCGGATGCGCCGGGCAGATCGGCCCCCGCCTGACGCAGGTGCTGGCGATAAAGATCGGTCCGGAAACAGCCCATCGCCTGATCCATCGCCCAATTCACATCCAGGCCGTGTACCGTGGCGATCCTTTGCGCGAGCAGCGCGGCGAGACTGCGCCAAGGAAAATTCGCGGCTCCGTCATGAAAGCGGATGAATCCCGGATACTGCCGCACCTCGCCTGACATGCTGATATGCAGTCGCCCCAGCAAGCCGCGCTCGCTCAGTTCCGGCGGCAGGTTCAGATAATCGGGACGCGACAGGATTTCGGCTGCCGTGCTCCGGTTGTCGGGTTGGTCCAGCCAGCGGCAGGCCCGCCAGAGCGCCCGCATCATGCGGCCGGTTTCCTCCGGGCGCGATGCCGTGAAGTCGCGGGTCAGCACCAGCCCCTTTTCCGGAGGCGATGCCCAGATCGATCGCCCGGCCAGCACCAGCGCCGCAACACCGCGTTCCACAGCATAAGAGGCCCAGGGTTCACCGACGCAGAAGGCATCGACCTCGCCTGCGGCCAGCGCATCGGCCATCAGCGGCGGGGGCACGGTGTGGATGCTGACCCCGGCATCAAGGCCGGTGCCGGCCAGCCAGCGCCGGACCAGTTCGGCTTGGGTCGAAAACGGGAACGGCACCCCCACGCGCAGGCGCCCGCCCGCCACTGCGATCAGGGCATCACGCGCGGCCAGTGGGTCACCAAAGCCGAAACCATGGCCCTGCGTCCGCATGGCATCTGCCAGAGCCGCACTGACGGCTATCGCCTGCCCGCCCACCGACAGCACCATCACCAGATCAAAGCGCGGATAGACCGGGCCCAGACCAAGGGTCTGCGCAATCGGCAAGGGCACCAGCATATGCGCGGCATCTATGCCACCCATCCCCAGCAGGTCGCGGCTTTGCGCCCAGCTTTGCAGGCGGATCAGCTCAAAGCTCAGCCCTTCTTCGGCGTCAAAGCCAAGCTCGCGCGCCACGATCAGCGGGGCCGCGTCGATCAGCGGCACATAGCCGAGGCGCAGCGTTGACAGGCTCATGTCAGCAACCCCGCCGCCATCACCAGTTGCTGCGCGATGTCGGCCACCCGGCGCTTCTGGTCCATCGCCGTCTTGCGCAGCAGGGCATATGCGGCTTCTTCGTCGATCCCCCTCGCCTTCATCAAGATTGCCTTGGCGCGGTCGATGATCTTGCGCTCTTCCAAAGCGGCCTTGGTAGCGGCAAGCTCGGCGCGCATCTTCTGAAACATGTGGAACCGTGCAATCGCTGCATCAAGGATCGGTTTGATCCGCTCTGGCTGCAGGCCATCGACGACATATGCCGAAACCCCTGCCTCGATGGCAGCCCGGGTCAGTTGCTCGTCTGAACGATCGACAAACATCGCGACGGGCCGTTCCATCGGCCCAGAGACCAGCGCGAGTTCCTCCAGAACGTCCCGAGAAGGGTCGGCGACATCGATCAGCACGATGTCGGGCTTCTGCTCGGCGATGCGGCGAGCCAAGCCCGTTTCCTCTGCAATCACGGTAATCGCGTGGTCACCAGATGCCATCAGCCCGTCGACGATGCGCAAGGCGCGGTCGCGGTCGCGTTCGACGACAATTATGGATAGACGCGCCATGACGGGGCCCTCCTGACGCCTCCGTTTCCGCGGGATCGAAGGTCGAGGCAACGTGCGCACGCAGGCAGGGCAGAGGTTCGAGCTGAACAGCCCAATACTTGCGCAAAAGCTCTGCGTGTGACCAATTTATAGGCGAAGCTCCAGCTGTGGCGCTGCGTGGCGGCCAACCTGCCTCACCGGGCTCCCGACGCCCCGCAACCAGCCCATACCTCAGGCGCCGACGCGGCAGGCAGCGCAGGTGAACTGTGCCGCATCGTTGCGAATGCCATGAAGGTGCGCGGTCCCTGCCCTTCCGGGCAAGCCGCGGGTTCTACGCAGGTGGCGGGCAGCAGCGCCAAATGCCGGGACTGAACAGCTGGTGTCCGCTGCCCGAAGGCGACACCCCAAACGCCACAGTTCAAGCAGTCCCCCCTATTTCATGCTCACCAAACGCGCGAACCGCAAACAAGTGGATTATCATCCGTATTTGGCATAATATTGATTGCAGCATACTGAAAGCGCATACAATCATCTCACAAGATGCCACCCGGGTGACCAGATGATTCCCAATTCGATTGCCGCACTGGAAGACCGCCTGGCAGAGGATCTGCTCTGGCTGGGCCAGCCCGCCAAGGACTGGATGATCCCGCGCCCCGGCGTGCTGGACGTCGCGGTCATCGGCGGCGGTGTGATGGGGCTGGTGACACTGGCAGCCCTGCGCCGCATCGGCATCTTCAACGCCCGCGCCTTCGACCGTGCCCCCGCCGGGCGCGAGGGGCCCTGGGTCACCTATGCCCGCATGGAGACGCTGCGCACCCGCAAGGAGGCCGCCGGCCCGGCGCTTGGCGTGCCGTCGCTGACCTTCCGCGCCTGGTTCGAGGCGCAGTTCGGCCGGGACGCCTGGACCCGCATGACCCTCGCCCCACGCGAGATGTGGATGGACTACCTGCTATGGTATCGCCGCGTGCTGAACCTGCCGGTGGAGAATGACACCAAGGTCACCGCCGTCATCCCCAGGGGCCCGTTTGTCGAGCTTCAGCTGGATGGCGCCCGCACCGTCCAGGCCCGCCGCGTGGTCCTTGCAACCGGGCTCGACGGCCTCGGCGCCCCGGCCCTGCCCGAGGTTGCCCGGCGCGTGGACCCGCGGCTGGTCGCGCATGGCGCCGACATGATCGACATGGCCGCGCTGAAGGGCCGCCGCGTCGCGGTGGTCGGCGCAGGCGCCTCGGCGATGGACAATGCCGCTGCGGCGCTGGAGGCGGGGGCCGCACAGGTCGATATCTTCGTGCGCCGCCCCGACATTCCGCGCATCGATAAGTTCACCGGCATCGGCTCGCCGGGCATGACCCACGGCTATCTTGGCCTGCCGGATGCGGTGAAATGGGCCTATATGGTTGAAGGCGAGCGCGCCCAGATCCCGCCGCCGCGCCATTCCGTGCTGCGCGTCAGCCGACACTCCGGCGCGCGCTTTCATCTCGCCAGCCCGATCGACGATTTGGTGGCCGAAGATGGCGGGCTGACCGTCGTCACCCCCAAGGGCCGTTACAGGGTCGATTTCGCCATCTTCGCCACCGGTTTCTCCGCCGATCTGTCGGAACGACCGGAATTCGCCGCGCTCGACGGCCGCATCAAGCTGTGGCGCGATGCCCATGATCCCGCCCCGGGCATGGACCATGCCGGCATCGGCCAGATGCCCTATCTCGGCCCCGCCTTCGAATTCCTGCCGCGGGCGCCCGGCGACAACGTCTCGCATATCCACTGCTTCGCTTACCCGGCGGTGCCCAGCCACGGCAAGATCACCAGCGGCGTGCCGGCGATCAGCGATGGCGCGACGCGCCTCGCGCAAGGCATCGCCCGTTCGCTCTTCGTCGAGGACGCAGAGCATCACTTGGCACGCTTCCGCGACTTCGCCACGCCCGAGCTTTTCGGCGACGAATGGACCGATGCCGATCTTGAGGAACCTTCCTATGTCTAAGCCTGTCCTTCAGGCCTTCTACGGCATGTCGTCCCCCTGGGCCTATCTGGGGGCGCAGCGGCTGGTCGCCATCGCCCGTGACGCCGGCGCCACGCTGGTGCATCGCCCGATCCGGCTGATCGAGGCCAATGGCGGCATCCCGCTGCGCACCCGGCCCGACTATCGCCAGAAATACCATGAGGTCGAACTGGACCGCTGGCGCAAGCATCTGGGCACTCCGTTGAACCTCAAGCCGAAATTCTACCCCTGCCGCACCATCGAGACGGCGGCGCAGGCGGTGATCGCGGTGCAAAAGGCCGGGATCGAGGTCGCGGATTTCGCTTTCGCCATCCAGCGCGCGCTTTGGGCCGAGGACCGCGACATCGCCGATCTTGCCACGCTGCGCGAGCTCGCCTTGGCCACGGTGGGAGAGGCCGGAGCGGCGCTGGTCCGCGACCCGCAGCCCGCAGATATCGTGGCCGACTGGCACGCCAACCTCGCCGAGGCAGAGGATCGCGGGATCTTCGGCACCCCGACCTACGTGCTGAATGACGAGCTGTTCTGGGGCCAGGACCGGCTGGATTTCGTGGCGCGGGCGCTGGCAGCGGCCAAGCAGAAGGAGATCGCGTGATGGAATCCCAAGGCTGGACCATTTCCCCCGAGGCGCAGGCCCTTCATGACGGCGCCGTCATCGTCGATGGGCTGCAGACCTCGCTGTGGGGGCGGCCGATCTTCGAAGAGATGCGGGCGGGCGGGATCACCGCCGTCAACGTCTCGACCGTGCTGTGGGAGAATTTCGTGGAAGGCATCGGCTATGTGTCGATGTGGAAGCACTTCTTGCGTGAGAATGCCGACATCCTTGCCCCGGTGAGGACGGTCGCCGATATCCACGCCGCCAAGGCCGCCGGCAAGACCGGCATCATCCTGGGCTGGCAGAACACCTCGCCGCTGGAGGACAAGCTGGATTACGTCGAGATCTTCAAGGATCTGGGCGTGAACATCATGCAGCTGACCTACAACACCCAGAACTATTCGGGCGCGGGCTATCTGGAAGAGCATGACAGCGGCCTGACCGGCTTTGGCCGCGAGGTGGTGTCGGAAATGAACCGCCTCGGCGTGCTGTGCGATCTCAGCCATGTCGGCGACAAGACCTCGGCCGATACCATCGCCTATTCCAAGGCGCCGGTCTGCATCAGCCATATCCTGCCGCGCGCCCTGCACGACGTGAAGCGCAACAAGAATGATGACCTGTTCCTCGCCTGCGCCGAAAAGGGCGGGCTGATCGGCCTGTCGCTGTTCGCGCCGGGGCTGAAGGCCGGGAATGATGCGACAGTCGAGGATGTGCTGGACGCGATGGAACATGTGATCGGCCTTGTCGGCTTCGATCATGTCGGCATCGGCACCGATTTCTCGCTCGACCGGCCGCGCCCGTCCGACTGGCTGCTTTGGGCCAACCGTGACAAGGGCACCGCCCGCAAGCTGACGGAGTTCGGCAACGTGAAGATCAACAAGCCTGCCGGCATCCGCCGGATGACCGACCTGCCGAACATGACCGGCAGGATGCTCGCCCGCGGCTGGGGCGAGCAGAACGTGACCAAGGTCCTGGGCCTGAACTGGCTGACGCTGTTCGACCGCGCCTGGACCCCCACCACCTGATTGCTCACCGCCTGACTGCTCACCCTCCAAAGGAGACCGCCCCCATGACGAAACGCCTCTCCCTATCGCTGCTTGCGCTGCTCGCCGCCTCCGGCGCCGCCCATGCGCAGGACAAGACCCCGCTGAACGTCGTCGGCTTCTCGGGCGTCTTTGCCGAGAACTACGAGAAGTTCATCATCGCCCCGTTCGAGGCGGCCCATCCCGACATCGACGTCATCTACCAGCCATCGAAGAACTCGGCCGAGACGCTGGCGCTGCTGACGCTGCAGCGGTCGGACCCGACGGTGGACGTGGCGCTGATCGACGTATCGGTGGCGATCAAGGCCAATGGCGAGGGGCTGTTCGCCACGCTCGATGAAGCCTCGGTCCCCAACCTCGCCGATCAGCCTGACTGGGCGCGCATCGACGGCGACAAATCCATCGCCTTCAGCCAGGACAATCTGACGATCCTCTACAACACCGAAACGGTCAGCGAACCGCCGACCAGCTGGACCGACCTCGCGGACCCCAAATACAAGGGCAAGATCGCCGCCAAGCTGGCCGACACCCGCGGCGTGATCCTGATCCCGATCCTGAACAAGATCGCCGGCGCGGATTACAAGGACAGCATCGACCCGGCCATCGAGCTGATGAACCAGTTCGCCCCCAACGTTTCAACCTGGGAACCCGCGCCCGATTGCTACGCCGTCGTGCAAAGCGGCGAGGTCGACCTGTCGATCTGCTGGAACGGCCGCTCGCAATACCTGCATGACACCCAGGGCGGCATCATCGGCGTGTCTGCCCCAAAGGAAGGCTCCATCGGCCAGACTAACACGATCAACCTGGTCGAGGGCTCGGCCCATGCCGACGCGGCCAAGGCCTTCATCAACTACGCCCTCTCCGCCGAGGCGCAAGCGACCTTCGCCGAGCAAAGCTTCTACGGCCCGGTGAACAGCAAGGTCGAGCTGTCCCCCGAAATTGCAGAGCGGATCTATGGCTCGCCCGAGGCGCAGGCGGCGCAGATGTCGCTCGACTGGCCCTGGATCGCCACGGTCTATTCCGAGTGGATCCAGCGCATCAACCGCGAAGTCATCGCGTTCAACTGACCTCAAACAGACGGAGGGCGAGCCATGTCCGAACATCACGTCGTCGTGGACAACCTGGTGAAAACCTATCCGGGTGCGGCCACGCCCTCTGTCGACCATGTCAGCTTCGCGCTGCCCAAGGGCGAGATGCTGGCGCTGCTGGGGCCTTCGGGCTGCGGCAAGACCACGATCCTGCGCATGATTGCCGGGCTGATCGAGCCGACCTCGGGCGCGATCCAGCTGAACGGGCGCGAGATTTCGCAAACCCCGGTCCACAAGCGCAACATGGGTATGGTGTTTCAGGCCTATGCGCTGTTCCCGCATATGACGGTGGCGGGCAATGTCGCCTTCGGGCTGGAAATGCGCGGCATCCCGCATTCGGAACGCGGGCCCAAGGTCCAGCGCGCGCTGGATATGGTCAAGCTTGGCCATCTGGGCGACCGGCGGGTGACGCAGCTTTCGGGCGGCCAGCAGCAGCGCTGCGCCATCGCCCGCTCGCTGGTGATTGAACCTGAACTGCTGCTGCTGGACGAGCCGCTGTCGAACCTTGACGCCAAGCTGCGCGACGAGATGCGCGATGAGATCCGCGAGATCCAGTCGCGCACCGGCGTCACCGCGATCTTCGTCACCCATGACCAGGACGAGGCGCTGTCGATGGCCGACCGGCTGGCGGTCATGTCCGCCGGCAAGATCGAGCAGATCGGCACCCCGCGCGAGATTTTCGACGCGCCTGCCAACGAATTCGTCGCGGGCTTCATCGGCGCCGGCAACTTCCTGTCCGGCCGCGTGACCGCGCCGGGCGAGGCCGAGATCGAAGGCTTGGGGCCGCTGCGGTTCGAGGCACCCGCCCGTATCGGCTCGCAGGTCAACCTGATGGTGCGCCCGCACCGCTTCAAGCTGGCCGCTCCGGGGCCGAACGCCTTTACCGGGCAGGTCGACAGCCTGGTCTATCGCGGCCAGATCCTGACGCTTGGCATCAGCGTCGGCGGCAAGCGGCTGACGGCGGATCTGCACACCCATGCCGGCCACCTGCCTGCCAAGGGTGAGACGGTGACGCTGGCCGTGGCCCCCGGCGACGTGACCTTCTTGTCCGAGGCCGCGGCATGAGCGCCACCGGAGCCCCCGCGCAGCAGATAACGGGATCGAACCGTTTCATGCTGCTGATCTTGCTGGTGCCGGGTCTGCTGGCGCTGATGACCACCTTCCTGCTGCCGATGATCTGGCTGGCGCGGGCGTCGTTCTCGACCTCGTCGATGGCCGCCTTTGGCGGCGGGATGACGCTGGAGCATTACCATGCCGCGCTGACCGATCCCTTCTACTGGAAGGTGGCGATGAACACCCTCTCGCTTGGGGTGACGGTCAGCTTCTTTGCGGTGATCCTGTCCTATCCGATCGCGCTGTTCCTGACGCGCAGCACCAGCCGCTGGCGCGGGGTGCTGACCGCGCTGGCCGTCGCCCCGCTGCTGACCTCGGCCGTGGTGCGGACCTATGGCTGGATGGTGATCCTGGGCGACCGCGGCGTCATCAACGGCACGCTGCAGGCACTGTCGCTGACCACGGACCCGGTGCGCCTGTCCAACAACACCTTCGGCGCCACCGTCGCGCTGGTCGAAATCCTGATGCCCTATTCGATTCTGGCGATGCTTGCCGGCTTTGGCCGCCTGAACCCGCAGCTGGAAGAGGCCGCCTCGATGCTGGGCGCCAGCAAGCTGCGGGTGTTCTGGCGCATCATCCTGCCGCTGTCGCTGCCCGGCATCCTGACCGGGGCGCTGCTGGTCTTCGTGCTGGCGATCTCTGCCTTCGTGACACCGCGTCTGATGGGTGGCGGCCGGGTCTTCGTGCTGGGAACCGAGGTGTTCCAGGAGGCGACGGTCACGCTGAACTGGCCGCTTGCCGCCGCGCTGTCGGTGGTGCTGCTGGCGCTGTTTTCGTCCGTCATCGTGATCTATCAACGCGCCCTGCGCCGGTTGGAGGCCTGACATGTCCCGCTTTCTCTGGCACGGCCTGATCGCGCTGATCTACCTGTTCCTGCTGGCGCCGATCCTTGTGGTGGTGATCGTGTCCTTCGACACCCGCCAGTATCTGGCCTTCCCGCCCGAAAGCCTGTCATTCGGCAGCTATGCCAAGGTCTTCGCCAACCAGACCTTCATCTCGGCCTTCGGGCGCAGCGTGATGATCGGGCTGGCCGTCGGGCTGGCGGCGGTGGTGATCGGCACGCTCTTGTCGATGGCGCTGGTGCGCTACCGCTTCCGCGGGCGCGAGGGGGTCAACTTCCTGATCCTCGCGCCCTTCCTTGTGCCGCATATCGTGCTGGCGGTGGGGATCATGCTGGTGCTGGCCCCGATGCAATTGCTGGACAGCTATACCGGCATCATCCTCGCCCATCTTGGCATCACCGTGCCCTACACCGTCCGCACCATCACCATGAGCCTGATGTCGGTCGACCGGCGGGTGGAAGAGGCGGCGATGGTCCATGGCGCCACCCCCTTCGCGGTGTTCCGCCGCATCACCCTGCCGCTGATCGCGCCGGGCCTGATCGCGGGCGGGGTCATCGCCTTCCTGATCTCGTTCGACGAGGCGACGATCTCGCTGTTCATCGTGTCGGTGAAGGTCTCGACCCTGCCGACCGAGATCTACAACTACCTTGAGGTTTCGACCGATCCGCAGATCGCCGCGCTGTCGGTGCTGCTGATCGCGATTTCCATCGTGGTGGTGATCGCGGTCGAGAAGCTGATCGGCCTGAGACGCGCCCTGTGACGCCTGTCGTCCAGACCGAGGCCGGCCGCGTCTCGGGCCTGATCGAGCCGGGGGGCACCTACGCCTTCCTCGGCGTGCCCTATGCCGCGCCGGTGACCGAGGCGCGGCGCTTCGAGGCGCCCGCGCCGGTCGAACCCTGGGCCGGGGTGCGGGTCTGCGACCGGCTGGGGCCGGTCTGTCCGCAGCTGCCCACCTATGGGCCCGTCGGCACCGCGGCAGCCTCGGATCTGGAACAGGGCTCAGATTTTCTAAGCCTCAATATCCGGACGCCCACCCTCTTTGGCCGGGCGCCGGTGCTGGTCTGGATCCACGGGGGGGGCTATGCCGTTGGCTCGGCGAATGAACCCGTGCTGCAGTCAGGCGCCTTCGCCGCCTCGGGCGTGGTCGAGGTGACGGTGAACTATCGCCTTGGTGCGCTTGGCTTTCTCA
The DNA here is from genome assembly GCF_009908165.1 of Frigidibacter albus. Taxonomy (GTDB): domain Bacteria; phylum Pseudomonadota; class Alphaproteobacteria; order Rhodobacterales; family Rhodobacteraceae; genus Frigidibacter; species Frigidibacter albus. The sequence continues at coordinate 73,962 of NZ_JAAAUC010000001.1, read as the reverse complement.
GCCTGCCGGGCAAGCCGGACAACCGCGGCCTGTTGGACCAGATCGCAGCGCTGGACTGGGTGCAGCGCAACATCGCGTCCTTTGGCGGTGATCCCACGCAAGTCACCTTCGCCGGCCGCTCGGCCGGGGGCTTCGCGGTCGCGGCGGTGATGGCCATGCCCGCCGCGCGCGGATTGTTCGCCCGCGCGATGCCGCAGTCGGGCGCCTCGACCGGGCTGGCGATGCCCGAGGATGCGGCGAAGCTGACGCGGCGGATGGCAGCGGCGCTTGGTACCGAGTCCCTGGGGATTGCCCGCGCGCCGCTGCAGGCGCTGATCGCCGCGCAGCGCGACCTGTGCAACGAAAGCTATGACCGCCACGACGCAGCCCGCGACGGGCGCGCGGCGATGCTGGGCGTGCCCTTCGTGCCGGTGATCGACGGCGACAGCCTGCCGGACCACCCCGAGGCCGCGGCGCTGCGGGGTCAGACGGCGCCGGTGCCGATGATGATCGGCTGCACCACGGCGGAATACCTGACGCATTCCACCGTGGTGCCCTCGGACCTGACCTGGGGGGGTGCCGCCGCGCTGCTGGACCAGCGCGTCCGCCCTCTGGGGCTGACCGGCGCGCAGATCGTCGCCCGCTACCGCACGGCGCTGCCGGATCATGGCCCGCAGGGCCTCTGGCGGGCGATCGGCGGGGATCTGGTGTTTCAGGCCCCGGCGATCCGCTTTGCACGCGCCCATGCCGACCATCAGCCGGTGTGGAAATACCTGTGGGGGGAGCTTGCCGCCGATGAGACCGGCGCGGCGCATGGGGCCGAAGTGGGCGAGGTCTGGTATCGCCCCGGGATGGACCAGTCCGCCCGCCCCGAGCGACAGCGCATCAGCGACCCGCACGCCGCCGCGCGAACCCATCAGCTGTGGCTGTCGTTCATCCGGGGCGAGACGCCGGCCACCGGCGGTGTTGCCGCACCGCGCTATACCGTGGACGAGCCGCGGCTGATCTGGCTGACGCCGGGCGGCGCCGAAGTCACCCGCGACCCGTTCGATGCGCGCGTGGCCCTGTGGCGCGCGGCAACAGATGGCTAGGATGCTCGACTGATGGAGCAGGATGGCCGACGGTCCGCAGATAGCGATCTGTTCACCCTGATCTGCGACAGCGGCGGCCGATATGCCGCAACCTGCCACAATCCGGACTGGCTGGTTGCGAACGACCTCGACATCGCGCCGTGGCAGCGGATGATCGAGACATTCCTCAACTCCGGGATCTGGTCCGAATGCAACCCATGACGAGCCCCTATCTGGATACGCGGCAGCTGGAGGCCTTTGTCGCGGTGATCTCGATCGGCTCTATGACCGGGGCCGCGCGGGCGCTTGGTCGCTCGCAGCCGGTGGTGACGCGGCTGATCCAGGAGCTGGAGGCGGAATTAGGTTTCCCGCTGCTGCACCGCAACGGGCCGCGCATCTCGCCCACCCAGCAGGGCGTGGCGTTCTACGGGCAGGCCGAGATGATCCTTGGCGGGCTTCGCACCATTGCCGAACGGGCGCGCGGCATCGCGGGCGCCGCGCCGCAGCCCATCGAGATCGCCTCGCTGCCGTCGCTGGCGGCCAGCGTGGTGCCGAAGGTTCTGGCGGGGCTGACCGCGGACGAGACGCCGGCGCGCATCCATCTGCGCACTGCCGCGGCTGAGGCCATCGTCCAGGCCGTAGCCGACCGCACCGCCGATATCGGGCTGACCTCGTTGCCGCTGGATAACCCGGGTGTGGAGGTTCACTGGACGGCCGAAGTGCCCTGCGTCGCGGTCGTGGCCTGCAGCCATCGCCTTGCCGGGCGCGCCGAGATCACACCCGAGGATCTGGTGGGCGAGCGGCTGATCGCCTCGCATAACCCCTACCGACTGCGCCTTGCGATCAATCAGGCGCTTGGATCCTTCGATGTGACGCCGATGGCGCTGATCGACAGCAACTCAAGTCCGGTGTCGATGGCGCTCGCCCGCGAGGGGCTTGGCGTGGCGGTGGTAGAGCCGCTGACGACCATAGGCCTGCCCGTGGCGGGTGTCGCCGTGATCCCGCTGAGCTTTCACATTCCGTTCCGCTTTGGCGTGATCACCGCGGCGGGCCGGCCACTGCCGCCACTGGTCGAGCGATTGATCAGCGACTTCAAGGAGCAGCTGGCGGTGCTGGTGCCGGGCTACCGCCAGCTGGACGATGCCGACACTTCCAAGCTCTTCGAGCTTGCACCCTCGGACCCGTCAATGCGGGCCTGAGTGGCGCCGGGCTGGCCCCTCAGCCATACAGCACCCTTGGCAACCAAAGCGCGATCTCGGGGAACAGCACCAGCAGCACAACGGCAAAGCTGAACAGCAGGAAGAACGGGAAGCACGCGACCGAGACCTGCCACAGGGTCCAGCGCGTCATGCCCTGCAGGATGAAGAGATTGATGCCCACGGGTGGGGTCAGCATTCCGATCTCGATCATCAGCACCAGAAAAACCCCGTACCAGATCGGGTCATAACCGGCGGCGAGCGCCAGCGGCAGGGTCATTGGCAGGCTCATCACGATGATCGCCACGCCGTCGACGAAGATCCCGAGCGCGAGGTAGAACAGGCTGAGGATGAGGATCAGCGCCACCGGCCCAAGCTCCAGCGATGCGATTGCCGCGCCAAGCTCCTGCGGCAGGTGCAGATAGCCGAGGGTGGTAGACAGAAGAGCCGCCGATACAAGGATGATGCAGACCATCGAGCTGGTCCGCACCGTGCCCATCAGGCTGTCGCGCAACAGGGCGAAGGACATCTTGCCCATCACGCTGACCAGCACCACGGCGGCAAAGACCCCGACCGCGGCCGCCTCGGACGGGGTGGCGATGCCGGAATAGATGGAGCCGAGGACGACCGTCATCAGGAACATGATCGGCGTCAGGTTGCCAAGCGCAAACAGATAATCCATCGCGCGATAGCGGTTCGAGCCCTCGGGCGCGATGTCCGGGCGGATCAGTGCGACAACGATGATGTAGGCGGAGTAGAGCGCGGCCACCAGCAGCCCGGGCAGCACCCCGGCGGCGAAGAGCCGGCTGATCGAGACCTCGGCGAGAATGCCATAGATGATCATCGCAATCGAAGGCGGCAGCAGCAGGCCGAGGCTGCCCGCCCCGGCGAGAGAGCCAACAGCAATTTTGGTGTCGTAGCCGCGGCGGCTCAGTTCACCCATGGTGATCTTGCCGACGGTCGCGGTGGTTGCGGCAGAGGATCCGCTGATGGCGGCGAACAGCGTGCAACCCAGAACGTTGGTGTGCAGCAGCCGGCCCGGGATCTTGTCGACAAAGGGCACAAGCCCGCGGAACAGGCGTTCCGACACGTCGGTGCGAAAGATCAGCTCGGCCATCCAGATGAACAGCGGCACCGCCGCCAGCTCCCATGTCGCCGCGCTGCGATAGGCGATGGACGAGGCGATTGTTCCGATCCGGTCAAGGTTCATCCCGACAAGGAAATGCAGCGCCGCAACCGAGACGAGGATCAGCCCCGCAAAGATCCAGATGCCGCTTCCCAGAAACACGATCAGGAAGAGGGTCAGCGCAGCACCGGCGATAAAGGGGTCCATCGGCGTCTCCGTAAAGGGTCAGAGGTCGTTCTGCAGGTCGCCGTCGGGCACCTGCACCGGGCCGGGCGCGCCGGTGATCTGGCGCAGAAGGTAGGCGATGACCTGCAGGCAGAAGGCGGCAAGGCCGAAGGCGCACAGCGCCTCGGGGATCCACATCGGGATCTCGGCAACCGAGCTGCTGACGCGGCCGCGTTCATGGCTGCGCAGGGCGGTATTGATCAGATACCAGGTGATCTGCCCCATCACCGCCAGCGTCGCGAGCGCGCAGAACGCCTCCAGCGCCCGGCGCGGGCGGCCGGACAGCCTGTCGACCAGCAGCCCGACGCGCACGAGGCTGGAATGCTCAAACGCATAGCCAAGCGACAGGAAGGTCGCCGCCGCGATGCAGTAGCCGACCATCTCATCCAGCACGAAGGTCGAGGTCGCGAAGAAGCTTCGCAGCACGATTTCAATCAGGATATGCAGGGTCATCGCCACGATCATCAGCGCCGCAAGGGCGGCGCAGAACCGGGACAGGCCAAAAGCCGCGGTCTGGAAGGTGTTCATTCGCGCTCCGCTGATGAAGGTGGGGACGCCCCGGTCAGGCCCGGGCCGGCGGACAGCCGGCCCGAAGACCATGATGGCTTACTTCGCAGCCTCATAGGCAGACAGGATAGCCTCGGCATCGGCGCCGAGCTTCTGTTTCCAGTCGACCAGCGTCGGCTCTGCCGCGGTCGCAAGCGCGGCAAGGTACTCGGGCGACACGTCCTTGACGATGGTCATGCCGTTCGTTTCCATCTGCGCGTAATTCTCACCCACGCGGTTCGCCAGCAGGTCCCATCCGAAAGCCTCGGCCGTGGCCGCGGCTTCAGCAACCCAGGCCTTCTGTTCGTCCGACAGGTCTTCATAGACATCGCGGTTGATGTGCACGAATTGCAGCGGCATCGCATAATTCACTTCGGTGAAGTGCGACTGATGCTCCCACAGCTGCGATGCCGCGCCGCCATCGGCCGAGGTTAGCACCGCGTCGAGGCCGTTGGTGGTCAGCTGCGGCACGGTATCGGCCCAGGACAGCTGGATCGGGGTGGCGCCGGCATTGCCGAAGGTGACCGTGCCGTTCGCGTCATAGGTGCGGATGCGTACGCCGGCGATGGCCTCCATCGAATCCAGCGGCTCGCGCCCCCACAGGCCGCTCGGCGGCCAGGGCGTGGCGAACAGCAGGATCTGGTTATCCTCTTCCAGCACCGCGGCGTAATAGGGCTTGGCGATGTCATAGAGCTTGCGGTTCTCGTCCGCGGTCTTCGCCAGGAACGGGATCGAAGACAGCGTGAAGACCGGGTGAACGCCCGACCACGGCGTGGCAAAGGATGACGCGATATCGACCGCGCCATCCCCCACAGCGTCATACTGGTCCACCGATTTGTAGCCAAGGGCGGCGCCGTGATGGGCGGTCACCACCATGTCGCCGGCGCTGACCTCTGCCAGCGCGGCAATGAAGGTGTCGGCCGACTGGGCGTGGACCGAGTTCGGCGGGTATTCGTTCGCCAGATCCCAGCTGACGGATTGGGCGGATGCGGCCCCTGCAAGACCGGCAAGGCCAAGCGAGAAAAGGGCGCTGCGGAGTGTGATCATGTGTCGTTTCCCTGTTGGGTGCCGTCGGTCCGGGGACCATTTGGCAGGTTGGGGTTCATTCGGGCGCTTTGGCGCCTCTGTCGTTATGGGTGTGCGGTCACGCGGGTTCGGTCCGCGCAGTCATCTGGGCAGTCATCTGGGCGGGGTAGTTCCGGCGCAAGAAGCCGTCCGAGAATTTGCCGGACCGTGCATCCTCGGCCACCGCCTCGGCGCTGCGTTCCTTGGCGGGGCCGTATCCGCCCGATCCGGGGGTTTCGACGGTGACGGAGCTGCCTTCGGGCACAGCCACCGCCGAGGGTTTCACCTCCAGCACCGCCTCGCCGGCGGGGCCGTTCAACACGAAGCGGCCGGTGCCCCCCGGTCCTGCGCCGAAGATGCCCCAAGGCGGGTTCGAGAACCGCTCGCCCGCGCCGTTGAAGGTGCAGTCATGGCCCACGGGCTGGATCACCCGGCGCAGCCCCGCCCCGCCGCGATACTGGCCCGCGCCGCCCGAATCCTCGATGAAGCCGTAACTGATGACGCGCAGGGGGTATTCGGTCTCGATCGCCTCGATCGGCAGGTTCGAGGTGTTGGTGATATGCACCTGCACGCCGTCCTTGCCGTCGCGGTCGTTGCGCCCGCCAAAACCCCCTCCAAGCGTCTCGAAATACAGGTAGGGCTGGCCGTTGCGCGGATCTGTGCCCGAAAACACCGCTGTGGTGTTGGCCCCGTTCGCGGCCCCCACGACCCGGCCCGGAATCGCCGGGGCGAAGGCACCGATGATCACATCCACCAACCGCTGCGAGGTGTTGAGACGCTGTGCCACCGGGGCGGGCGCCTGGCAATGCACGATGCTGCCCGGATCGGCGACGATCTCGCAGCAGTCGATGATGCCCTGGTTGTTGGCGATCTCGGGGTCCAGCAGCGTGCGCAGCGCATAGGCCACCGCCGCCTTGGTGGCGTTCAGCGGCAGGTTGATGTTGCCGCGCACCTGCGGGGCAGAGCCGCGCAGATCGAACACCACGCGGTCGCCGGTGGCGGTGATCTTCAGCTTCAGCGGGATGTTGGTGGTGCCAAGCCCGTCATCGTCCATCACGTCTTCGAACGCATAGACGCCATCGGGAACCGCGGCGATGGCGGCGCGCATCCGGTCATGGGTGCGGCGGATCAGCTCGTCCCAGACTTCGCGGATCAGCGGCAGGGAGTATCGCGTGCCGATCTCGGCCACGCGGCGCACCCCCAACTTGCAGGCGGCAATCTGCGCGAAGTGATCGCCCCGGCGTTCATCGGGGATGCGGGCGTTCAGCAGGAACAGGTCCATAATGTCCTGCTGCAGCTCGCCCTTGCGGAACAGGCGTACCAGCGGGATCCGCAGCCCCTCCTGATAGATTTCCGACATGCCGCCCGCCATCGACCCGGGCACCATGCCGCCGATATCGGCATGGTGGGCTATGTTGCAGATGAAGCCGACCAGCTCCCCTTCCAGAAACAGGGGGGCGGCGTAGTTGATGTCAGGCAGGTGCGTGCCGCCAGCCACATGCGGGTCATTGGCGACGAACACATCGCCTTCGTGGATCTCGTCCAGCCGGTACTTGGCAAGCAGCGTCTCCATCAGCCCGGTCATCGAGGCAATGTGGATCGGCAAGGACATTTCCGCCTGCACGATCAGCCGCCCGTCGCGGTCGCAGATGGCGGTGGAGTGGTCGTGCCGTTCCTTGATGTTGGTGGAATAGGCGCTTTTCATCAGCGCGATGAACGTCTCGTCCACGACAGACCGGAAGGCGCTGGTGACGATTTCGATGGTGATGGGATCTACGGTGGCACTCACAGGTCAAGGTTCCCGCGCTGGATTAGGATGTTGAGGGCATCGTCCACCCGCGCCGTGTCGCCGGGGAACAGCAGCAGCGTCGCGTCGAACTGGTCGATGACGGCGGGGCCGGAAAGCGTGGTGCCCGCCGCGAAATCGGCGCGGTCATAGACGGGCGCGGTGATCGGCGCGGCGCCATAGAACCACACCGGGCGGTGCGAGCGGGGCTGGGGCGCCGCCGTCGCCGTGCCCGATTGCGCCGGGGCCTCCAGCGCGGGCCGCGTGCCAATGGCGGTCAGGCGCAGCGCCACCACATCCACCGGATCGTCGGGGTTGAAGAAGCCGTAGGCCTGCGCATGGGCGGCGAAGAACATCTGCTTCAGGGTGGCGATGCCCGGCAGCGCGTCCAGCGTGATCTGCAGCTCATAATTCTGGCTGGCATAGCGCATGTCGGCGGCCAGCTGCACCTTGCGGTCGGCGGGCGCGATGTTCTCGCGCGCCCACCAGTCATCGGCCTCTGCCTGCATCGCGCTGACCATCTCTGCCAGCGCGCCGGCATTCTCGTCCCGCGCGGCGATGCGTTTGGAACGGACGAAGCTTTCCGACCGGTCGGACACCAGCAGACCCTGCGCGCACAGGATACCCGGCAGAAGCGGGATCAGGATCTGGGTGATCCCAAGCGCACGCGCGCAGCCCTCGGCGTGAAGGGGCCCTGCCCCGCCGAACGGCATCAGCACGAAGTCGCGCGGATCATGCCCCCGCTCTACCGAAATGGCGCGGATCGCCCGCACCATGTTCGCCGACATGATCTCGAGGATCCCGCGCGCCACCTGCTCGACGCTCAGCCCCAGCTGCGTCGCCATCCCGCCCACCACGCGGAACGATGCGTCCGTGTCCAGCGACATGGTGCCCCCCAGCAGGCCGCGGGTGGACAGCCGGCCCAGAACCACATTCGCATCGGTCACCGTGGGGTCCGTGCCGCCGCGGCCATAGCAGGCGGGCCCCGGCTGCGCGCCGGCACTGGCCGGGCCGACCTTCAGCAGCCCGTCCCGGTCCTGCCAGGCGATCGAGCCGCCGCCCGCGCCGACCGTGTTGATATCCACCATCGGCATCCGCACCGGGAAGCCCGCCACATCGCGGTCGAAGGACAGCTTCACCTGCAGGTCGCGGATCAGGGCCACATCGGCGCTGGTCCCGCCGACATCGAAGGTGATGATGCTGGACAGGCCCGAGGCGCGCGCCGTGTGAATCGCCCCCATCGCGCCCGCCGCCGGGCCGGACAGTGCCGTGCGGATCGGGAAGTCGCGGGCGGTATCGACCGACATCAGCCCGCCGTTGGACTGGTTGACCCCCAGCGTCGCGCCCGGCGAGCGCGCCGCCACTTCGTCTTTCAGGGTGGTCATGTAGGTCGAAAAGGTGGGCTGCAGATAGGCGTTCAGCAGGGTTGTCGAAGACCGTTCATATTCCCGGAATTCCGGCTGCACCTCGGACGAGGTGGAGATTGCGACGCCCGGCAGCGCTGCCGCGATGCGGGCCTTCACCGCCCGCTCATGCGCGGGGTTGAGATAGGCGAAGAGGAAGGCGATGGCGACCGCCTCCACCTCCTCCGCCCGCAGCCGGTCGATCACTGCGTCCACGCTTGCCATGTCCAGCGGAGTGATCACCTCACCCGCCGGGCCGACGCGCTCATCCACCTCGAACCGCAACTCGCGCGGGGCCAGCGGCATCGGGAAATCGGCCTTGAGGTCATACATCCTGGGCCGGATCTGGCGCCCGATCTCGACCAGATCGCGGAAATTGCGGGTGGTGACCATCGCCACGCGCGCACCCCGGCGCTGGATCAGGGCGTTGGTCGCCACGGTCGTGCCATGCGCAACCGCGCTGACGTCTGCCAGATCAATGCCGATCTTGGCGGCCAGCCCCTCCAGCCCAGCGATGATCGCGGCGGCCGGATTTGCGGGTGTGCTGGAGACCTTGTGCAGCGCCACCTGCCCCGTCTGCTGATCCACGGCGCAAAGGTCGGTGAACGTGCCACCCACATCGACCCCTACCGTCCAGCTGCCTGTCTTCATTCTGGTGCAATCCGTGTTCTGACTGTATGTTATGTGTATGCTCAAAGTATACAGACACTGCGTCAAGTCATCTTCTTGGATCACCCGCAGAAAACCGCGATGATCCCGGGATGCCTGCCGCTGCTGCCCAAAAGTTGAACTTTCAGGAAACGAGCCGAGACAATGACCAAGAGCGAAGACACCATCGTGGCGGCAAGCTCGGGCGGCGACATGGTCTACAAGCTGCTGCGCCAGGCGATCCTGCGGCTGGATCTGCCCCCCGGCGCCGATCTGGACGAAGCGGCGATATCAGTTCGCTACGATGTGTCCCGCACCCCCGTGCGCGAGGCGCTGATCCGGCTGACGGCAGAGGGGCTGGTCAGTTCCACCCGTGGCCGCGGCGCGCGCGTGGCCGCGATGAACCTTGCCAATCTGCGGGACTTCTTCGAGGGGCTGGATGTACTGCAACGCTCGCTGACCCGGCTGGCCGCGCTGCGCCGGACCGATGCCGACCTGACCGGCATCCGCGCCCATATGGCGGCCTTCGAAGGTGCCGCCGCGCGCCGGGATGTCGATCAGATCAACGAGATCAACTATGCCTTTCATGCTGCCATCGGTGCCGCGGCGCAGTCCGGCTACCTCCACACGGCCTATCTGCGCAGCCTGGTCGAGGGGATGCGCATCGGCCATGTCACGTTCGCGGAACATGACGGGGTGCGCGCGCGCCAGCATGAACATCTGGATGCGACGATCAACGACCATCGTACCATCGTGCAGGCCATTGCCGACAGGGATGCGGACACCGCCGAACGCTGCGCGGGCGAGCATGTAGAGTTGTTCCGCAACCGGATCGTGACCACGATCCTGTCGCTGGAGCCGACCCGCGCGATCGCGTCAAGCAAGCTGACCGGCTAGAACATGCCTGGAATCGCTTTCCCGCCGCGGCCTGTGCCGACACTGCCATCGCTGCTGTCGAGGCGGGCGTGCGCCTGGCCATCCTGCCGGGCAGCCACCCCAGCATGCGACCTCAGATAAGCCGGAACATCGCCGGGGCCCGTCATGCTCTTCATCAGCCGTGCCACCGTGCAACGGGCGACATCAAGCCCTCGCGGCGAAGCTGCCGCCAGACCTTCCGGACGCCGTAGACCCGCCAGTTCTGCTCAAACACACGCCGGATCTCGGGGCGTAGCGCCTTGTCCCTCCGCGCACGGTCCGACAGCCGGACAGGATCAGCCCGCCTGGCCAGATGATCATAGTAAGTCGACGGGGCGATCGGCAGAACGTCGCAGATCCGCTCGACCCCGTGTGCATCCCGATGCGCGTCAATGAATGACACCATCACTTCGACCGGCGGTCGAGCTCCGCCATCGCAAAATACGCGCTGGCCTTGCGGAGGATCTCGTTCGCCTGGCGCAACTCGCGGTTCTCTCGCTCCAGCGCCTTCATCCGCTCGGCCAGTTCGGTCGGAACGCCCGCGCGCGCGCCGCTGTCGACCTTGGCCTTCTTGACCCAGTCATTCAGCGTATGCGCCGAGCAGCCGATCTTTGCGGCGATCGACACGATGGACTGCCAACGCGACCCGTGCTGGCCTTCGGTGTCCAACACCAACCGCACAGCGCGTTCGCGCACTTCGGGGGAAAACTTGTCCGTGGTCTTGCTCATGATGCTCCATCCTACTCAGGAGTTGGAGCCTCCGGCAAACCCGGAGCGGTTCACAGTGTAAGTGTGTGGCTTCCTATCTGCGCTTCTTACTCGGTGCAGCAAACAACGAGCGATACCTACCCCACGAACCGATAGCCGATCCCTGGCTCGGTCATGATGAAGCGGGGGTTGGCGGCGTCATCGCCCAGCTTCTGGCGCAACTGGCGCACATAGACGCGCAGATACTGGCTGTCCTCGGCATGCGCCGGGCCCCAGAGCGTCTTGAGGATCATGGCCTGGGTGACCAGGCGGCCCGCGTTGCTGGCAAGCAGCCACAACAGATCGAACTCGCGGCGGGTCAGGTGAAGGGCGCCGCCGGCCTTGGTGACGGTATGGTTGGCAGGGTCGATCCGCAGATCGGCGATCTCCAGCACCGTCGGCGACGCGGGTCCGCCCCTGTCGCGCAGCACGCCGCGGATGCGGGCCAGAAGCTCCTTGATCCCGAACGGCTTGACGACATAATCCTGCGCCCCGGCATCCAGGGCAGCCACCTTGCCCGCCTCATCCGCGCGCACCGACAACACCAAGACGGGAACTTTGCTCCAGGTCCGAACCTCGCGCAGGACGGTCAGGCCGTCGGCATCGGGCAGGCCAAGGTCGAGGATGATCAGCCCGGGCGTTTCTCGCGCGGCGGCAAGGATGCCCTCGCGCGCGGTCGCGGCCTCGATCACGGCATGGCCCTCGGCCTCCAGCGGCACACGCAGAAAGCGGCGGATCGGGGCCTCGTCGTCGATCACCAGGATGCGCGTCGGGTCGGTCATGCGGGGGCCTCAGGACTGAAGATCGGTATGCCGATCACCATACGCGTCCCGCTGCCGTCCGGCGATGCCGACTCGGCGCGGATGGTGCCGCCCATCGCCTCGATCAGCCCCTTGCAGATCGCCAGCCCCAGGCCGGTCCCGGCGCGCTGCCGGTCGCCTTCGCTCACGCGGTAGAACATGTCGAACACGCGGGCCCGTTCATCGGGCGGGATGCCGGGGCCGGTATCGGCGACCGACAGCTCCACCTGCGCAGCCACCCTGCGCGCGGCAATGGAGATCGCCGACCCGATGGGCGCATATTTCGCGGCGTTGTCCAGCACGTTGACCAGCACCTGTTCCAGCAGCATCCCGTCGGCCAGCACCAGCGGCAGCAGATCCGGCACATCGGTTTCCAGAACATGCCCCCGCAACGGCGCGCGCAGGCGGTGACGCGCGGTGCCGACCAGTTCGGCCACGTCCACCGGTCCCACTCGCGGCTTGAGCGCGCCATGCCCCAGCCGCGTCATGTCCAGCAGGTTCTGCACATAGCGGTCCAGGCGCTCCCCCTCCTCGCGGATATTCTCGGCCAGATCCTGCCGCGCCCCGGCCGGCAGGTCGGGGGCATGGGCCAGGCTTCCCGCCGCGCCGATGATCGTCACCAGCGGTGTGCGCAGGTCATGGCTGACCGACGACAGCAGGGCCGTGCGCAGCCGGTCGGTTTCCGAGGCCAGCCGGGTTTCGGACAGCTCTTCGGTGAGGCGCAGGCGTTCCAGCGCAAGGGCGATCTGATCCACCAGCGCGTCCAGCAGCCGCCGGTCGGTGCGGGCAAAATGGCGGTCATCCGTGTAGGCGATGCCAAGCACGCCGAGCCGCCGCTCGCCCGCGGTCAGCGGCAGGAAGAACCAGCGCGCCGTCGGCAGAGTGTCGGAACCGCGCCCTGCAACTTCGCCCTTGTCCCACGAGAACTGGGCGGCGGACTGGTCGCGGACATCCAGCCGGTCCTCGGGCGGAAAGCCCCCCACAACCTGCAACTCACCCGCAGGCGAGGGCTTCAGGAGAACGGCTTCGCACCGCAAGGTCGTGGCGACGTGGCTGACCGAGGCCCAGATCACATCATCCGCCGTGGCCGCAGCGGCAACGCGCCGGCTGAAGTCGTAAAGCTTGTTGGTACGGTCGGCGATGGTGGCCTGTGCGTCAACCCGCGCGCGCAACCGCGCGGCAAGATTGCCCGTGATCAGCGATGCCGCCAGAAACAGGCCAAGCGTCAGCAATTCGCCCTGACGCGAGACGTGAAAGGTGTAGCGGGGATGCGTGAACAGGAAGTTGTAGGCCAGAAAGCCGATCACCGCCGCCCCGATGGCTGGCGCAATCCCGCGGCGGCTGGCCACCACCACGACCGCCGTCATGTAGATCACCGACAGGCTGGCCACCGGGAACAACCGCTCTGCTGCAAAGGCGCAGGCCGACGCCAGGGCTACGGCCAGTGCCGCCTCGCCCCAGGCACGGGGCTCCGTTCCAAGCTGCGGCAGATGCCAGCCGGGCCTCGCGGCGGGTTCATCGGGTTGCGCCGCCACTGTGATTTCGAAACGGCCCGACAGGCGCAGCAGGTGGGCGGCCACATCCTCGGTGGTCAGACGGGCCCAGAACGGCCGTGGGCGCGGACGGCCGATGACGATGCGCCGCACGTTCCGATCCGCGGCATAGGACAGGATCGCCTGCGCCACGTCGCGTTCTGCCTCCAGGGTGGCGAGTTCCGCGCCCAGCCGTTCGGCCAGCCGCAGGGTGCCTGCCAGCCGGTCCTTCTCTGCCTCGGGCAGCGTTTCCATCCGCGCCTGGGTGACGTTCAGCGCGATCCATTCCGCCCGCGCCCGCTCGGCAGAACGCTTGGCGACGCGGATCGCCTCGCGCGCCGCGGGGCTTTCGTTGATGCACACGAGGATGCGTTCCTGCGCGGGCCACGGCCCCGCGATTGCATTTGCCGCCATATGCTCGCGCAGTTGCGCGTCCACCCGGTCGGCGGCGGCGCGCAGCGCCAGTTCGCGCAAGGCGGTCAGGTTTCCCTTGGCGAAGAACGATGTCAGCGCCCGGGCTGCCTGATCCTGCGGGTAGATCTTTCCCTGCTTCAGGCGCGCCATCAGGTCATCGGGCGGCAGGTCGATCAGCTCGATCTCGTCGGCCATTTCCAGCACGCGGTCGGGCACGGTCTCGCGCACCCTGACGCCGGTGATGCGGGCGACGGTCTCGTTCAGGGTCTCGATATGCTGGACGTTCAGCGTGGTGAACACGTCGATGCCCGCCGCCAGCACCTCCTCGACATCCTGCCAGCGTTTTTCGTGTCGCCCGGTGTCGGCATTGGTGTGGGCCAGCTCGTCGATCAGCGCCAGCGCCGGGCGGCGGGCCAGAAGGCCGTCCAGATCCATCTCGGTCAGCGCGCGGCCCTTGTAGATCACCGGCTTGCGCGGCAGCTGCGGCAGACCCGCCAGCTTCGCCTGCGTCTCGGCCCTGCCGTGGGTTTCGATCAGGGCGGCAAGCACATCCACGCCCTCGGCGCGCCTGCGGTGCGCATCGTCCAGCATCGCCCAGGTCTTGCCGACCCCGGGCGCCGCCCCGATGAAGATCTTCAGCCGCCCCCGCCCCTCGCGCGCGGCATGGGCCAGCAGCGCGTCCGGCGAGGGGCGAAGGGCGGCATCAGGTGTCATTCGGCTGCGGTGTCATCTGTGCGGGGCATCGGCATCGGAAAGCCTTCATCAAGGGCGAGGTTCGCCTGCAGCACATTCACCCGCGGCTCACCATAAAGCCAGAGGGCGCGCCCCTCGACCCGGCCCGCGATCAGCGCGCGCACGGCGGCGGGGTCGGCCCCCCGCGCCGCGGCGATGCGGTCCGCCTGCGCCAGCGCGGTTTGCGGGCTGACATGCGGATCAAGCCCGGAGCCCGAGGCCGTGACGGCGTCGATGGCGGCGGCCGCACCATTCTCCGCCTCCCACGCGGCGCGGCGTTCGGCGACGGTGGCGACCAGAAGCGCCGAGGTTGGCCCGAGGTTCGATGCCCCGGTGCCGGCTGCGTTCCAGTCGCTGGCAGAGGGGCGCGGGTGAAGATAGGCCGCTTCGGCGAAAGGCTGCGCCACAAGGCCGGAGCCGATCACCCTGTCGCCTTGCGTGATCAGGCTGCCGTCGGCTGCGGCGGGAAACAGGGTCTGGGCAAGGCCGGTCATGGCCAGCGGGTAGGCCAGCCCGGTCAGCAGCGTGAAGCCAAGCATCAGGGTGATGGCGGGGCGAAGATGGGTCAGCATGGGATGTCCTTTCAGGCCAGGTTCAGGGCGACAAGGCACAGGTCGATGGCCTTGATCCCGACAAAGGGCACGATCAGCCCGCCCAACCCGTAGACAAGCAGGTTGCGGCGCAGCAGTTGGGCGGCGCTGGCGGGGCGATAGGCCACCCCGCGCAGGGCCAGCGGCACCAGCGCGATCAGCACCAGCGCGTTGAAGATCACCGCCGACAGGATGGCAGAGGTGGGCGAGGCGAGACCCATGATGTTCAGCACCGCCAGCCCCGGATAGGCCGCGACAAAGATCGCGGGCAGCACGGCGAAGTATTTCGCCACGTCATTGGCGATGCTGAAGGTGGTCAGCGCGCCGCGGCTGATCAGCAATTGCTTGCCCACCATCACCACCTCGATCAGCTTGGTCGGGTCGCTGTCGAGGTCGATCAGGTTCGCGGCCTCTTTCGCCGCCGGGGTGCCGGCGTTCATCGCCACCCCCACATCGGCCTGCGCCAGCGCGGGTGCGTCGTTGGACCCGTCGCCGCACATGGCGACCAGCCGCCCGCCCGCCTGTTCGCGGCGGATAAGGTCCAGCTTCATCTCGGGCGTGGCTTCGGCGAGGAAGTCGTCCACCCCCGCCTCGGCGGCAATGGCGGCGGCGGTCAGGGGGTTGTCGCCGGTGATCATCACCGTGCGGATGCCCATGGCGCGCAGCTCGGCAAAGCGCTCGCGCACCCCGGGTTTCACGATGTCCTTCAGATGCACTACGCCCAGGATCTGCGTGCCCTCGGCCACCAGCAGCGGCGTGCCACCGGACCGGGCGATGGCGTCGACCTGCCCCGCCAGCGCGCCGGGCGGGGTCTGGCCCGTCAGCCGGATCACCGCGTCAATGGCACCCTTGCGGAAGCTGCGCCCGTCGTTCAGATCCAGCCCCGAAAGCCGGGTTTGCGCGGTGAAGGCGACCGGCGTCGCGCCCTGGGGCATCGCAGGAACGCTGCCCAGCATCTCGCGCGCCTTTTCGACGATGGATTTCCCTTCAGGCGTCTCGTCGGCGAGAGAGGCCAGCGCCGCCGCCTCGGCGAGGCGCCGCGCCTCCACACCCGGCGCCGGGACCAGCGCATCGGCCATGCGGTTGCCGAAGGTTATGGTGCCGGTCTTGTCCAGCAGCAGCGTATCGACATCGCCCGCCGCCTCGACCGCCCGGCCCGACTTGGCGATGACATTGGCCTTCACAAGCCGGTCCATCCCCGCGATGCCGATCGCGCTGAGCAGGCCGCCGATGGTGGTGGGGATCAGCGTCACGAACAGTGCCCCGAGGACCACGACCGGAATGGTGGTGCCCGAATAGCTGGCAAAGGCGGGGAGCGTGACGACCACGAACAGGAAGATCAGCGTCAGCCCGACCAGCAGGATGTTCAGAGCAATCTCATTCGGGGTCTTCTGCCGCTCGGCGCCTTCGACCAGTGCGATCATCCGGTCGAGGAAGCTCTTGCCCGGCTCTGCCGTGACCTTCATCACGATCCAGTCCGATGCGATGGTGGTGCCGCCAGTGACCGAAGATCGGTCGCCCCCGGCCTCGCGGATCACCGGGGCGCTTTCCCCCGTAATGGCGCTTTCGTTGACCGAGGCGATGCCGCGCACCGCTTCGCCATCCGTCGGGATGATGTCGCCCGCCGCCAGATAGACGAACTGGCCCGCGCGCAGGGCGGTGGAGGCGACATCGGTCGCCGTCGCCGGTGCGTCGTTAGGTTCGGCCAGCACCCGCACCCGGGTTTCCGATTTCGTGGCGCGCAGCGTGTCAGCGCGGGCGCGGCCGCGGCCCTCGGCCAGCGCCTCGGCGAAGTTGGCGAACAGCACGCACAGCCACAGCCAGACGGCGATGTGCAGCGCGATCCCTGCCCCCGCCGTGCCCGACACCAAGTCGCGTAGGCCAAGAAGCGTTGTCATCACCGCCACGACGGCCGTGACGAACATCACCGGGCTATGCCACAGCTGCCGGGGATCAAGCTTGACAACGCTTTGCCGGATCGCGGCCGGATAGAGCCCCGACATGTCGGCGATTTTCGCAGGATTTGCCATGAGATGCCTCAGAAGGTCTGCCCGGCCACCCGCGCGGTTTCTTCCGCGATGGGGCCAAGGGCGAGGACGGGAAAGAAGGTGAGCGCGCCAAGGATCAGCACGGTCAGCACCAGCAGGGTCACGAACAGCGGGCCGTGGGTCGGGAAGGTGCCCGCGGTCACGGGGGCGCGGGTCTTGCGGATCATCGAGCCGGCAATGGCCAGCATGGGCACGATGATCGCATAGCGCCCCAGCAGCATGACCAGCCCAAGCGCGGTGGTGTGCCAGGGCAGCGCCGCACCAAATCCACCGAAGGCCGAGCCGTTGTTGCCCGTGGCGGAGGAGTAGGCGTAGAGGATCTCGCTCAGCCCATGCGGGCCTGCGTCCTGCACCGCCGCCAGCGCCTGAGGGACGGTCGCCGCCACCGCGCCGCCCACCAGAATGCCAAGCGGCATCGACAGGAAGGCCAGAACCGCCAACGTCACCTCGCGCGCCTCGACCTTGCGGCCAAGGTATTCGGGCGTGCGCCCGACCATCAGCCCCGCCAGGAACACCGCCAGCACGACGTAAAGCAGCATCCCGTAGAAGCCGGCACCCACGCCGCCAAAGATCACCTCGCCGATCTGCATGTTAAGCAGCATCACCAGCCCCGACAGCGGCATGAAACTGTCATGCATGGCGTTGACCGATCCGTTCGAGGCGGCGGTGGTCGAGGCCGCCCAGAGTGCGGACAGCATGGCGCCGAAGCGCTGCTCCTTGCCCTCCATGTTGGCGCCCAGGCCCAGGGCCGGGTTGCCCGCGACTTCATAGGCGTGAATGGTGCCCAGACCCACGACGAACATCACCGCCATTGCTGCGAATATCGCGAGGCCCTGCCGACGGTCACCCGCCATGCGGCCGAACAGGAAGCAGAAGGCGACCGGGATCAGCAGGAGCGACAGGCTCTGCGCCAGGTTCGAGGCAATGGTCGGGTTCTCGAACGGGTGGGCCGAGTTCACGCCGAAGAAGCCGCCGCCATTGGTGCCAAGCTGCTTGATGGCGATCTGTGCCGCTGCGGGGCCGCGGGCGATGATCTGCTCCGCCCCTTCCATCCCCGTGACGGTAACCGCCCCCTGCAGGGTCTGCGGCACGCCCTGCCATGCGAGGAACAGCGCGAGCAGCACCGACAGTGGCAGCAAGATCCACAGGACCGAGCGCGTCAGGTCCACCCAGAAGTTGCCAAGCGTCGTGCCCTTGGGCGCGGTGAACCCGCGGATCACCGCGACCGCCACCGCCATCCCGGTGCCCGCGCTGACAAAGTTCTGCACCGTCAGCCCGGCCATCTGCGCCAGGTGGGACAGCTGCGCCTCGCCCGAATAGGCCTGCCAGTTGGTGTTGGTCACGAAGCTGACGGCGGTGTTGAAGGCCAGATCGGGTGCCATGCCGCCGATGCCATCGGGGTTCAGCGGCAGCGCCCCCTGCGCCCGCAACAGCGCGTAGAGCAGCGCAAAGCCAGCAAGGTTGAAGGCCAGCACTGCCAAGGCATAGGCTCCCCACGCCATGTCGCGGCCGGGATTGATGCCGGCGCCGCGCAGCACGCGCCGCTCGATCCCCGCAAGCGCCGGTATCCCGGAATAGACACGGGCCATCCAGGCGGCAAGCACCAGGGCCGCGCCGACGAGTGCGGCAAAGTAGAGTGCATAAGCAAGCATGGTCATCTTGTGCCCCTTCAGAACCGGCCCGGCCGCAGCAGTGCCACGCCGAGATAGAGGAACAGGCCCAGGGCCACCGCCGCCCCGACGATCAGGTCAAACAGGGGCATGTCACATCCGCTCCAGGCGGTGCACCGCCAGGGCGAAGAGGGCAAAGCCCCCGGCGCCGAGGCCGAAGTAAAGGACATCAAGCATCGCAGTCTCCTCATGTCAGATGGCGCGACACTGGAGCCGGGACGCGTAAAGGCGCTATGTCGGATCGGCCTCGGGCGCGTAAAGGACGCGTAAATGGTCCGCGAATGCCGAAGCGGAGGCGAGCGTCGCCAGCCTTCGGCTTAGATCACTTGCGTCGCCAAGCGGCTGAAACACGGCAGCTGACGATGCCTGCCAGACAGGTGCGGCGAGGGGCATGAACTGCCGGTGTTCGATTTCCGCTTGGAGGTTGGACAACGCTTCTGGTCCGAAACCTGACATGCCCCCTCCTCTGGCTCCTCCCCAGCCCCGAACGTATGCGGGGCGCAGCGAAGCATTTCGCTAGCGACAGGCACTTTCACCGGGGACTCCACTTGGGACACCAAGCCGCGACAGGCAAAAAATCGACTTGTTATCAAATATTTGTGGAAACACGATCTTGGCCGCTGGATTCCTTCGCGGAATCCACGGAAGCCACTTTGCGGAATCCACCTCGCGGGAATCCATCCACGGAAGCCACCTGTCAGAAGAACCGGGTGGCGCGTTCGCGCATCAGCTTGCCGCAGCACATCGTCGGACGGTCTCTTGGCAAAGGCATTGTCAGGCTCGGCATGTTGAATGGTCAGTTGCAGCAGCCCCCCCCCAACCCGAAAAGGGCTTAGGCCCGCCCTGCGGGTTCTTGCATGACCCGGCGGCCTGCCGGAGGGGAGGAGAATTCCATGACTGGAACGAAAGTCGAGACCGCAGTGGCACTGGGCGCCCTCTTCGCGCCAAGGACGGTCGCTGTGGTTGGCGCCTCGGCCGATGCCACCAAGACCGGGGGCCGCCCGGTCGCCTATCTGCAAAAACATGGGTTCGGCGGGGCGATCTGGCCGATCAACCCCAAAGCGTCCGAGATCGGCGGGTTGCCCTGCTATCCGTCCGTATCGGCGCTGCCCGAGGCGCCCGATGCGGCCATCGTGCTTTTGGGCGCCGACCGGGCCCATATCGCGGTGCGCGAGTTGGCCGAGCGGGGCACCAAGCTGGCGATCGTGCTGGCAAGCGGCTTTGGCGAGGCGGGCGAGGCCGGGCTGGAGCGCCAGCGGCTGCTGCGTGAGGCGGCGGGCGACATGCGCATCCTGGGGCCCAACACCATTGGCGCAATGGATCTTCACAGCCGGATCGTGCTGTCGGCCAGCGGCGCGCTGGAGGGCGAGGATTTGCCTGCGGGTGGCATTTCGCTCGCGTCGCAGAGCGGCGGCATCCTGGGCGCGCTGCTGTCGCGGGCGGCGGCGCGGGGCATCGGCTTTGCCAAGCTCGCCTCGACCGGGAACGAAACCGATATCGACCTGGCCGATCTGATCGAGTTCTACGCCCAGGATGCGGCGACGCGGGTGATCACCGTCTATGTCGAGGGCATCCGGTCCGTCGAGAAGTTCCGGGCCGCGACCCAGATAGCCCGCGCGGCGGGCAAGCCGGTGGTGGTGTTCAAGGTGGGCCGGTCCGAGTTCGGTGCCCGCGCGGCCGTGTCCCATACCGGCGCCATGGCGGGCGAGGACCGGGTGTATGACGCGCTCTTCCGGCAGTGCGGCGTGATCCGGGCCGAGACCTTCGGCGATCTGCTGGACATTCCGGCGATGCTGGTCACCGGGCGCCAGATGGCGGGCAAACGGGTGGCGATCCTGACCTCGACCGGCGGGGCCGGCAGTCTGGTGGCCGATTCCTGTGGCATGGGCGGCCTCGAGGTGCCCCTGCTCGACGATGCCACTGCAGCCCGGCTGACAGATCTTCTGAAGGCCGATGAGCCGATGACGGGCAACCCGGTCGACGTGACACTGGCCGGGGTCAAGCCCGAGATCATGACCGCCTCGACCGAAGCCCTTCTGGCCTCGGACGAGGTCGACGGGGTCGTGGTGATCGTCGGTTCCTCGGCGCTGGCGCAACCGGAAATCGCCGTGCAGGCGATCAAGTCCGGTGCTGCGCAAAGCGGCAAGCCGATCATCGCCTATGTCAGCCCGCATGCACCGCATATCGTGCGCGAACTGAACCTGCAGGGTATTCCGGCCTATGCCGCGCCTGAGACCTGCATGGTGGCATTCAGTGCGGCGATGCCGGTGAAGGCAGCTGTTGCCGATGCGCCTGTTGCGCCGCATGTGGCCCCGGCCGGCCTGCGCAAGGGCACGTTGAACGAGGTCGAAGCGCGCGAGCTGTTTGCCCATTACGGGCTGAAGGGCGCCGATCAGCGCCTTGTGCAGACCGCTGCCGAGGCCGAGGAGGTCGCGCGCACCTTTGGCGGCAAGGTCGTGCTGAAGGTCGTGTCGCAGGCTATTCCGCACAAATCGGATGTCGGCGGCGTCAAGGTCGGTTTGGTCGCGGATACCGTGGGCAAGGCGCTGGACGACATGGCAGAGCATCTAGCCGCGCAGGACCTGCCCCGGCCCGAGGGCTTTCTAGTTCAGAAGATGTTGACGGGTGGGCTGGAGTTCATCCTGGGCCTGCGCCGCGATCCGCAGCTGGGTCCGCTGATCCTGCTGGGGGCTGGCGGCGTGATGGCCGAGATCATGGACGACAGCGCGATCCGGCTGCTGCCGGTCACGGAAGAGGATGCGCGCGAGATGGTTGGTGAGCTGCGCCTGTCACGGCTTCTGACCGGCTATCGCGGCGGCGCGGCCTATGACGTGGAGGCGCTGGTGGCCGCGATCCTCGCGATGGCCCGCATGGGCGAGTCGCTGGGCGAGCGGCTGTCCGAGGCCGAGATCAATCCGCTGTTCGTGATGCCGGCCGGCGAGGGAGTTGCGGCGGCGGATGGGCTTGCCGTGATCGACTGAGTCAGGCTGAATATTGGACTGGGCAAAAGGGCCGGGGGAAACTCCGGCCCTTCTTGCCTGGCCGCCACGGGCGCATAGTCAGGCGGTGGCCCGCACAAAGTGGCGGCGCACAGAAAAAAGCCGCGCCCCACAAGCGCGGCTCTTCATGTTGTGGTGTTGCCGGGCAAGAGAGCGCCCGGGGTCTCAGCTGCTGGACTTGTTCAGGAAGGCCTCGACCGAGGCCCGGTGCTCTGCCGAGGTGTAGCAGATCGCCTGTGCCTCGCGGCCCAGCTTGAAGATGTCGGCAGCACTGCTTTCGAAGGTCTGGTTCAGGATCGACAGCGTCAGGGCGACGGCGGCGGGCGAGCCCTGGCTCAGCTCTTCGGCCCAGGCCTGGGCATCTTCGCGCAGCGTGTCCGGCGTCGACACGCGGTCGATCATCCCCATCGCCAGCGCCTCGGCCGGCTCCACGATGCGGCCGGTCAGGATCAGCTCCTTTGCCCGCGCCAGTCCGACGCGGCGGGGCAGGAAATACATGCCGCCGCCATCCGACACGAGCCCGCGCTTGATGAAGCTCATCGACATCTTGGCGCCCTCGGCGGCAATGATGAAGTCGCAGGCCAGCGCCATGTCGAGGCCAAGGCCGAAGGCGGCGCCGTTGACGGCGGCGATGACGGGCTTGGTCATGTCATAGATCACGCCGACGCCGCGGTGGGTCTGCTTCTGCCGCTTCCAGCCGTTGAAGGCGACCGAGCCGGCGGGCGCGTCCAGCCGGGCGCGCATGCCGCCGACATCGCCGCCCGAGCAAAAGCCCTTGCCCTCGCCCGTCAGGATGACCGCCCGCACGTCGCGGCTGCCATCGGCCCAGTCGAAGGCGTCGATCAGTTCGGCGCGCATGTCATCATTGATGGCGTTGCGCACGTCGGGACGGGCCAGCATGATCGTGGCGACGCCGTTCTGCACGCTGACGCGGATATACTGTGCCTCGGCAAGGGCGGCGGGCGGGGTGACTTGGTCCATGGGTCTCTTTCCTTGAGGGTCTGGGCAGCGTCAGCGGGGCGCTGGCAAGCTTCTGTCGAACGGCAGCACACCGGGCAGTGCGCCCCCGTCCAGCACCAGCGCCTTGAGCGCGGCGCGGGCGTCGGCATCCAGCACTGTCGAGGCGAGTTCGTCGAATTTCTCGATCAGTTCGGCATCGGTCAGCGGATCGTCGGGGTCGCCCTTGCGGGTCTGCTGGTAGTGGTCGAATACCCGGCCGTCGGTCAGTTCCACCCGCAGGCGGGCTTGGCGCCGCGAGGGGTAGAGCGCCGCGATCTCGGGGTCTTCGGCGATGGTGACACGGGGCATGAACGCGCGGATGCCCGGATCGGCCAGAGCTTCGGGGGTGAAGGCTGCCAGACGCACGCCGCCAAGGGTCAGCAGGGCGGCGGCACAATATTGCAGGCTGAAGCGCGCATCCCGCGGGCTGTTCACCTGCATCCGGTCACAGATCGACTTGGTGGGGCCATAGCCACGCACATGAATGGAGGCGATGTCGTCGCGGGTGAAGCCGTGCTCGGCCTGCAGCACGCGCAGCCCGTCCAGCGTCGGGAAGATATGCCCGCAGCAGCCGTGGTTCTTGAAGGTCATCTTGGTGATCGGGGTCCACTCCCCCAGACCTTCCAGCCCCTTCTCCCAGTCGCCGGTAGTATCACTGGTCGCCGCGGCATAGCCATGCGGCGCGTGCAGGCTGTTCGGCGACCCGGTGACGCCCGCCGCCGCCGCCAGCCCGGCCAGCACGCCCGCATCGGCGGCATGGCCCGCATGCATCGGCTTGGTCACGCCTTCGCCCTGCAGGTTTTCCTGATGCCCACCGGCAAAGCTGCTGGCGATGGCGATGGCATGGGCGATGGTCTCGGCCTTGCCCCCACGCAGCATGGCGGTCGAGACGGCCGCGCCGAAGGTGCCCACTGTCGCAGTGATGTGCCAGTTGCGGTAATGGCTGGGCTGCAGCGCCATGGCGATGCGGCAGCCCACCTCGAACCCGCCGATCACGGCGCGCAGGAACTGCTCCTGCGTGGCGCCGACATCCTGCGCCACGGCCAGTGCTGCCGAGATCGTCGGGCTGCCGGGGTGGTAGCCACCGTCGCGGAAGATGTCGTCGAATTCGGCAGTGTGGCTGGCTGTGCCGTTCAGCATTGACGCATGACGCGGCGCGCCAAGCCCGCCATCCACATAGCTCACGGCCCGGCCGCTGCCGCGTTCGCTGGCAAGCGCCGGGGCCAGCAGCAGGGCGGGGCCGTCGACGCAGCCGGGCAGCAGGGCGGCGAACCAGTCCAGCACGGCGCGGCGGGCATGGTGCTCCACCTCTGGAGTCAGCGGGCGCGAGATCCAGTCGGCGGCGGCCTCGGCCAGCGTGGTCAGCGGGTTCCGGGTCATCTGCATCTCCTCAACCGCGTTTCAGCAGCAGGCCGCCATCGACCGGCAGCAGCACGCCCGTGACATAGGCCGCCTCGTCCGAAGCGAGGTAGACCGCGGCATGGGCCACGTCCCAGGCGCTGCCCATCCGGCCCATCGGAACCAGCGCGTCACGCTCGGCCTTGATCTCGTCATGGCTGCGCCCCGTCTCGCGAACCCGCCGCTCGATCGCCATCGGCGTGTCGATCAGCCCCGGCACGATGACATTGGCGCGCACGCCAAAGGCCGCATTCTCGGCGGCGATGTGCTGGGTCATTGTGTTGATCGCACCCTTGGACGTCTTGTAGGCCAGCGTCGGGCGCTTCGACAGCGAGGAGGTGGACGAGATGTTGAGGATCACGCCCGACCCCTGGGCGCGCATCACCGGCAGGGCATGCTTGCACAGCATGAACATGCTTTTGAGGTTCAGGTCCATGATCCGGTCCCAGTCCTCGACCGGCAGGTCGAAGGTGGGCCGGTCGCCGGTCGAGGTGCCGATATTGTTGTGCAGGATGTCGATGCGACCGTAGCGGGCAACGGCGGCCGCGATCACCGCGCGGCAGGCGTCTTCGTCCGTGACATCGACAGCAAAGACCTCATGCTCCGCGCCGGACATCAACGCGCGGGTTTCTTCGGCCCAGGCGGGGTTTCGGTCGACCAGCAGGCAGCTCGCGCCCTCCTCCGCAAAGCGGATCGCGGTTGCCCTGCCATTGCCCATGGACTGACCGTGCTGCTGACCTGCACCGACGATGATCGCGATCTTGCCGTCAAGTCTTCCGGTCACAGCATCCCTCCCGTCGCTGGCTAGCCAAGGAGAGACTATCAGGCGGGCCGCGGCAGACAGACTGACAAAAAGTCAGTCCCCTATGCCGTGCGCTTTGCGCGCGGCGTGCGCAGGCCCGGCATCGCGGCGTCGCCCGCTTTGAAGAATTCCGGCGCTTCGCCGACCTGTTCCAGTAGCCAGTCGATAAACCGCTTGGTCTTTACGTTGACAGAAATGGCGGTGGGCCAGGCAACGTAGAAGGAGGATCCGGTCGGGACTGCATGGTTCAGCGGGCGCACGAGGCGGCCGGCGCGGATCGTATCCTCCAACAGGCCAAGCTGGCCGATCGCCATGCCGAAGCCCTGTTCGGCCGCCGAGAAGGTCAGGAGCGAAGTGTCGAACTCTGTCCGGTTGTGATGCGAGATGTCCACCCCCCTTGCCTCGGCCCAGTTGTCCCAGGCCCGGCGGCGGTAGCGGGCATGCAGCAATTCGCACCCTGTCACTTCCTCGGGCCTCGAGACGGGCCCTGCCCGCTCCAGATAGGCGGTGCTGCAGACGACATCCACTTCCTCGTCGAACAGCTTGCGCGACTTGGCCTCGCGCCAGGTGCCATTGCCCAGCTGGATCGCCACGTCCAGATGTGTGCCGCGGAAGTCCAGCGGCTCGACCCGCGTGTCGAAGCGCACGCGAATGTCGGGATAGCGGGCGGTGAAGTCTGCCAGCCGCGGCATCAGCCAGTAATGCGCGAAGGTCGGATAGACCCGCAGGTTCACCGTACTCTGCGTCTCCTGGTTGATGATCCGCTGCGTCGCCTCCTCGATATCGTCGAACAGGCCCACGATCTCTCCGCCAAAGGCGCGGCCAATCTCGGTCAGCTTTGCGGACCGCGTTCCGCGCTCGAACAGATTCACATTGAGAAAGTTTTCGAGGATGGCAATCTGACGGCTGATCGCAACCTGGCTGACCCCCAACTCACGCGCGGCGGCCGTGAACGTCTTGTGACGCGAGGCCACCGCAAAGGCGCGCAGCGGGTTCAGCGGCAGGTTCAGGCGGCGGGTTTCCATAATCTCCAGTCTCCCTAGGGCAACATTTCGGCGGTCTGGCTGCGCCAGAGTTAGGCTAGAGTGTGACTTGGAGGAGAAGGTCCGGCAATGCAAACCTTTGGCCATCGGGTCAGGGGCTTGATGCGCTGATCTTTCCATGAGGGCAGATGAGGTATTCATGGCAGGTCTCACCCGGCGGGTTGCGGGCATCGCGCGATCCGGCAAGGGCGCGCAGGGATGCGGGGCCTCATGACTGACGGGCCCCCAACTGGCAGGGCCGGTTTGCGCCTTCGGCTGATGGCATGGGCGCGGCTCGGTCTGTTTCTGGCCGCGGGCGCCTTGGGGGGATGGGCCGCGCAAGCAATCGGCACGCCCCTGCCCTGGATGATCGGGCCGCTGGTGGTCACCGCGGCGCTGTGCCTGACCGGTCTGCTACCGATGAAGGTGCCAGACCGGCTGCGACCCTTCGGTCAGATCGTCGTGGCCTGCCAAGTTGGGCTGACCTTCACACCGCAGACGCTGGACCGGCTGATTGCGCTGGCCCCGGTGATCGTGGCGACAGCGCTTTTAACGATGGGCTGCATCCTCGTGGTGTCTGTGGTGGTGGCGCGTGCCGGCGGGATGACGTTGACGCAGTCCTTTCTTGCGGCCGTTCCCACAAGCCCGATCGAGGCCGCCGCGATGGCCATCGAGAAGGGCGTCGACCCGGTGCCGGTGATCATCTCGCAGACGTTGCGGCTGTCGGCGGTGGTGCTGGTGCTGCCGCTGGCGATCTACACCATCGACGGCTGGCCAGCGATACGGTCGCAACCGGGTGCCGGCACGCCCTTCGATCCGGTGAACATTCTGCTGCTTCTGGCCTGCGGCTTTGCCGCGATGTGCCTGTTCCGCCTGTTGCGGATCCCCAACCCCAATTTCCTCGGCCCGCTCACGGCCACCGCCGCGCTGTCGGTGACGGGCCATGGCCTGCCACCCTTTCCGCTGCTGGTGCTGGCGCTCGCCCAGATCGTGCTGGGGTCGTGGCTCGGCTCGACCTTCCGGCGCGAGCTTCTGGGCTCTGCCGGGCGCCTTGCCGTGGTCTCGCTGGCCTCGATCCTGTCGCTGCTGCTGCTCTGTTCGCTGGCGGCGGCAGGGATTGCCTGGGGGTTCGGGCTTGACTGGCGACTTCTGGTGCTGGGTGCAGCGCCGGGCGGCGTGTCGGAAATGGTGCTGACTGCGAAATATCTCGATCAGGATGCGGCGCTGGTGACGGCGTTCCACCTGACGCGGATCTTCCTGTTCATGCCGAACATCCCGTGGATCGTGGCGCTGCTGGTCCGATACGAGCGGCGCCAGGCCGCAAGGAGAGATACCCGATGACCCAAGCCTATCGCCCTTTGCCCAAGGGCCGCCCCGCCCGGATTGCGGTCCTGGATGACTACATGGCCGTCGCGCCGAAGCTTGCCGACTGGCAAAGGTTGGCTGTCCGTGCAGAGGTGACGTTTCTGACGGACGCAATTCCGGCGGAGGATCTGGCGCAGCGGCTGTCCGGGTTCGACGTGATCTGCCTGCTGCGCGAGCGCACGGCGATCCCGGCCGAGCTGCTGCGCGCGCTGCCGGGCCTGCGCGCCATTATCGCCACCGGGCGCGTCAACCGCACGCTGGACTACGCTGCCGCCGCAGATCTGGGTATTGCGGTGATGACGACCTCGGGCAGCGGCCGCGGGGTGTTTGCGACGGTGGAGCTGGCCTGGGGGCTGATCCTGTCGCTGATGCGGCACATCCCGCTGGAAAGCGCGGCGATGGCGCAGGGGCAGTGGCAGACCCGACTGGGCAATGCGCTTTATGGCCGGACGCTGGGACTGGCGGGCCTTGGCAAGCTTGGCAGCCGGATGGCGGGCGTCGGCCGCGCCTTCGGCATGGAGGTGCTGGCCTGGAGCCCAAACCTGACGCCCGAGCGCGCGGCGGCGGGTGGGGCCGTGCTGGCGGACAAGGAAACGCTGCTGCGCCAATCGGATGTGGTCAGCCTTCATCTGGTGCTGGGGCCCACCACCCGCGGGGTCATCGACCGGCACGCCCTGTCCCTGATGCGGCCTGATGCGTTGCTCATCAACACCGCGCGGGGGCCACTGGTGGACGAGCCCGCGCTGGTTGAAGCGCTGCGGACCGGGCGGCTACGTGGCGCCGGGATCGACGTCTATGATACAGAGCCGCTGCCCGCAGCCCATCCGCTGCGGCAGTTGCCCAATGCGCTGCTGACCCCGCACCTTGGCTATTCGGTGGCCGAGACCTTCGAGACCTTCTACCGCGAAACCGTGGAAAACCTGGAAAGCTGGCTGGACGGCGCGCCGATCCGGTTGGCAGAGCACGATCAGCGCTGAGCGAGGGCTCCCGCCGCAACGAGAAAGGCCACCCCGGAGCTGATCCGGGGTGGCCTCTTTCTTGGGAACGCTACGGCCGGGCCGCAACAGACCGGCATCTTACTGGGCGACGATGCCGCGCTCCGCCGCAAGATCCGACCACAGCTGCATCTCGGTCTCGACCTGCGCCTTGAAGTCGGCGGCACTGCCCACGCCCGGCTGCACGAAGTTGTCGGCCAGCACCTGCTTGAAGGTCTCGGTGCCGACAGCTGCGCGCATGTCGGCATTCAGCTTCTCGACCAGCGCCGGATCCATGCCGCCGGGGCCGAAGAGGCCGACCCAGCTGTTGATCTCGATGCCATCGGCACCGGCCTCGCCGCTCGACTGCACGTCGGGCAGCGCGTCATAGCGGGTGGGCCCGAGGATCACCAGCGGCTTGACCTGGCCGTTGTTGACATAGGGCATCACGCTGGCGGTGTTCGAGATGTAGACATCGGCATGTCCGCCCATCAGGTTGGTCTGCGCCTCGCCGCCGCCCGCAAAGTGGACGACATCGCCTTCGATCCCGGCCTGCTGGATCAGCAGTTCAGCCGCGAAATGGCTGGAGGTGCCGACCCCGGCGGTGGCGAAGAACATCGGGCGGTCCTGGGACTCGGCGGCAAAGGCAGTCAGGTCGTCGGACTGCACCGCGGCACCGGCCACGGCCATGTAGGGGCTGGTGGCGACCATCCCGATCGGGGTGATGTCGGTCTTCGGATCGAAGGGCAGGTCCTTCTGCACGGCGGGCGCGGTGGCATGGGCGGGGGTGTTGACCAGCAGCGTGTAGCCATCGGGCTCGGCCTGAGCCAGCGAGGCGGTGCCGATCATCGAGCCCGCGCCGGGGCGGTTCTCGACGATGACCGCCTCGTCCCACATCCGGCCAAGCTCGTTGGCCAGGGCGCGCGCGATCAGGTCGGTCGAGCCGCCGCCACCATAGGGGATGATGAGGGTGACAGTGCCATCCGGAAAGTCCTGGGCCTGCACAGCGGCAGCGCCGGACATCATCAGGGCGGCGGTGGCCGCGAGTTTCAGCAGTTTCATGTGGTCTCCTCCCGAGAGTTGTTGATCGCTACGTCGCACGCGGGGTCCGCCCCGCGCCGATGGGTGGGCGGCAGGCCCAAAGGCGGGCCTGCCGGAAAGGGTCAATCCTCGTCCTCGATATGCGGGGCAGGGGGTGCGGCCGGGTCGGCCGGGCGGCGGCGCATCGAGGCGTAGATGCTCAGCACCAGAATCAGCAGGGTGATGACCAGCACCGTCCCACTGATCGGGCGGCCGATGATCGCGGTGAAATCGCCCCGGGCCAGAACCATGGCGCGGCGGAAATGCTGCTCGATCATCGGGCCGAGCACGAAGCCAAG
Organism: Frigidibacter albus; assembly: GCF_009908165.1. Classification (GTDB taxonomy): domain Bacteria; phylum Pseudomonadota; class Alphaproteobacteria; order Rhodobacterales; family Rhodobacteraceae; genus Frigidibacter; species Frigidibacter albus. The sequence continues at coordinate 44,532 of NZ_JAAAUC010000001.1, read as the reverse complement.
CAGCAAGGGCGCAGCCGGCATCGAGAAGATGCGCATGGCGTAGCCAAGGATGCCGAAGCCAAGCACAACCATCACGTCGAAGGCCTTGAAATGCACGCTGTAGGCGCCGATGCAGACCATCACCAGAATGGCGGGGTACAGCATCTTGTAGGGCACCGTCAGCAGCCGCACCCAAAGCCCGATCAGCGGCAGGTTCAGCACCACCAGCATCAGGTTGCCGACCCAGAAGCTCATCACCAGACCCCAGAACAGGTCTGGGTGGTCGGTCACAAGGTTGGGGCCAGGATGGATGCCATGCACCATCATCGCCCCGATCATCAGTGCCATGGTGGCGCTGCCGGGCACACCCAGCGACAGGGTGGGGATGAAGGCGGTCTGGTCGGCGGCATTGTTGGCGGCCTCGGGGGCGACGACGCCCTCGACCGCGCCCTTGCCAAAGCGGCTGGGGTCGGTGGCCACGCGCTTTTCCACGCCGTAGGACACGAAGGCGGCGACGGTCGGCCCGGTGCCCGGCAGCGCGCCGAAGAAGGACCCGATGGTCGAGGCGCGCAGCGCCGGCATCCAGAACCGGCGCCAGTCATCGCGCGTCGGCATCAAGGAGCGCAGGCTGACATCGCGCGCCTTGATGCTGTCGTTGCTGGAACTGCGCACCGAGGTGATGATCTCGGCCACGCCGAACAGGCCCATGGCCAGCGCCCCGATGCTGATGCCGTCGAGCAGGCTGAGCGAGCCGAAGGTGAAGCGGGCGGTGCCGCTTTGCGGGTCCATGCCGATGGTGGCGACCAGCATCCCCAGCACGACCATCGCAAGGCCCTTGATGGGCGATCCGTCCGATACGGTCGAGGCGGCGACGAGCCCCAGCACCATCAGCGCGAAATAGTCCGCCGATCCGAAGGACAGCGCCCAGCTGGCGACCACGGGGGTAAACACGCTCAGCACCAAGATGCCGAAGACGCCGCCGAAGAACGAGGCTATGGCGGTCATCGCCAGCGCCACCCCGGCCCGGCCCTGCTGGGCCATGGGATAGCCGTCAAGGCAGGTAACGGCGCTGGAGGTGGTGCCCGGAATGTTCAGCAGGATCGAGGCCGTGCTGCCGCCATAGGCGGTGCCGTAATAGATCCCGGCCAGCATGATGAGCGCCGTGGTCGGCTCCAGGTGATAGGTGAAGGGGAACAGCATCGAGATCGCGGCCAGCGCGCCGATGCCGGGCAGCACGCCGATCAGCGTGCCGACAAAGACCCCCAGCAGGCAGTAGGCCAGGTTGATCGGCGACAGCGCCGTTTCGAGGCCAAGATACAGGTTTGCGACGAGATCCATCAGAACGGCCAATCGATCAGAGGAACGGCAAGTTGCAGCGCAACCACGAAGACCAGCCAGGCCAGCACGCACAGCACGCCGGCCAGCACCAGGCTGAAGCGGGGCCGGACCTTGCCTTCGGCGAGCGTGGCCACGAGCACGCAGCCGATGATCGCCGGGAACAGCCCGAAGGGCGCGATCAGCAGGCCAAAGACCAGCACGCTGCCAAGGATGATGAGCGGCACCGCGACCCGGATCTCGGAGGTGTTGCGGCCCTTGGTCAGGGCGCCTACCGCCACGACAATGCCGAAGACCACCAGCAACGCACCAAGCGCGACAGGCACCATTCCTGGCCCCATCTTGGTCACGGTTCCGATTGAATACTTGGCCAGGGCATAACCTGAGAACAGGCCCCCGGTGGCGATCAGGAACAGGCCACCGGCCAGTTCCCTTGTGTCCAATGTGGACATGATATTCCTCCCGATTGCGCGAACTGCCCCTCCACAGGCGAGTGACAGACTCATTGATATTGGCTTGCGTATCAACAGGCCCAAAAATGCACCCGCCCATAACCAAAGGTTAGGCAGTCCCCGCAGGACGAAGCCATTGCCTGCCCCTCTGCGGCCGGGGATACTGCGACCATGATGACCATAGATGACCTGATCGCCGACGGCTGGACCCATGACCCTTCCGAGGGGCTGATCGCCCATCTGGGCGGCCTCTGGCGCCGCGAGGTGGGCGGCAGGCACCAGCTCGGGCTGTGGCCCGAGCCGATGCACGCCAATCGCAACGGCGTGGTGCATGGCGGAATGTTGATGACCTTTGTCGACCGGGCCTTCGGAATGACGGCGCGGCTGGTCGCAGGCGCGCCGCGCGGCGCAACCATCAGCCTGTCGCACCAGTTCGTGGCGCCATTGCAGATCGGCAGCTTTGCATCGGTGGAACCGAAGATCGTGAAGCTGACGACGCGGATGGCCTTTGTCGAGGGCACCGTGTTTGCGGGCGACGAGCCCATCGTGCAGGCGCAGGGGGTCTGGCGGCTGGCGGCCTCACGCGAGTGAGGCCGCCCCCGGTCACGACGTCAGGATAGCTGCCAGATCGGCCAGTTCCCGACCCGCACCTGCCGCCGCCACGAAGGCGGCGCAATCGGCGGCCAGGTGCGCCTGGTCCTGCGTCCCGGCCCAGTGCAGCGGCCCGCCGGTCCAGCGCGGGAACCCATAGCCGTTGACCATCACCACATCCACGTCGCCCGGCCGCAGCGCAACGCCCTGCTGCACGACCAGCGCCGCCTCGTTGACGATGGCGGCGAGGGCGCGGCGCTGAATCTCCTCGGCGGCCAGGCTGCGGCGCGGGGTGCCCTTCTCGGCAGAGGCGGCAAGGATGATCGCCTCCACCGCCGGGTCCGGCTGCGGCTTGCCCGCGGCGTCATAGCTGTAATAGCCCGCGCCGGTCTTGCGGCCGAGGCGGCCCGCTTCGCAGAGCCGGTCTGGGATATGCACATAGCGGGCCGCGGGATCGCGGCTGGCGGCCTGCTGCTGGCGCATCCGCCAGGCGATATCCAGCCCCGAGAGGTCGGCCACCGCAAAGGGGCCCATCGCAAAGCCGAAGCCGGTCAGCGCAGAATCCACCTCTTGCGGCAGGGCCCCGTCTTCCAGCATGAACTCGCAGGCGGCGCGATAGGCGGCATAGATGCGGTTGCCGATGAAGCCGAACGCGTTGCCCGCCTGCACCGGCTGCTTGCCAAGCGCCCGCGCCACGGCAAGGCCGGTGGCAATCGCCTCGGGCGTGCTGCGGGCGCCGCCGACGACCTCCAGCAGTTTCATGATGTTGGCAGGGCTGAAGAAATGCAGCCCGATGAAGCGGCCGGGATCGGCCACGGCCGAGGCGATGGCATCCACGTCGAGATAGGAGGTGTTGGTGGCCAGCAGCGCATCCGGGCGCGCCACCTTGTCGATGGCGGCAAAGACCTGTTGCTTGACGGCCAGATCCTCGATCACCGCCTCGACGATCACGTCGCTGCCCGCCAGCAGCGCCATGTCGCTGCCAAGGGTCAGGTTGGCGCGGGCGGCATCCGCCTCGGCCGCGGTCAGGCGACCCGCGGCGGTGGACTTGCTGATCTCATCCTCGATCCTTGTGCGGGCCCGCTCGATGGCGGCGGGGTCGGTATCGACAACGGTGGTGGCAAAGCCGCGCTGAAGGCAGGCGAGCGCGATGCCCGCGCCCATGGTGCCCGCTCCAAGGATGCCGAAGCTGGCGAAGGGGCCCGCAGTCACGCCCGCCGGCGCAGCCCCGCGGGCGGCCTCGCGTTCGGCAAAGAAGATGTGGCGCAGGGCCTTGGCCTCGGCCGAGATGCGCAGATCCTGGAAGTCCTCCCGTTCGGCGGCGAGACCCTCGCCGGCGGGAACGCTGCCGACGGCGCGGATATGGCGGATCGCCGAGAGGATATGCGGGCGGCTGCGGCCCGAGGCGGCAGCCTTGCGCGCCGCGGCCTCGATGGTGGCCTCGTCCTCCGCGGGCGGATCGCGCTCGATCACCCCCGCCTTCCGGCCGACCAGAGACAGCGCCAGCGCCGCCGCTTCGGCCCGCAGGTCGCCGCTTGCCAGCGCATCGACCATGCCCAGCTTCAACGCGTCTTCGGCGCCAACCCGGCGACCGCTGGTGATGAGCGCGATGGCTGCCGCCTTGCCGACCAGACGCGGCAGCTTCTGCGTGCCGCCCGCGCCCGGAATGATGCCAAGCCCGCATTCCGGCAGGCCGACGACCGTTCCCGGCGCGGCGATGCGCGCGTCGCAGCCAAGCGCCAACTCATAGCCGCCGCCAAGAGCGGCGCCCTGCAGCGCCGCGACCCAGGGCTTGGCCGAGCCCTCGATCGCCGCGATCACCGCGGGCAGTTGCGGCGGGGCCAGCGGCAGGTCGAACTCGCGCAGGTCAGATCCGGCGATGAAGGTCTTTCCCGCGCCGATCAGCACGCCCGCGGTCAGCCCGGCATCGGCCTCGACCTCGGCAATGCAGGTCAGCAGCGCCTTGCGAATGTCCGACGAGCCGGCGTTGACCGGCGGGTTGTCGATGACGAGGACGCCGACCGCACCCTCGCGTTGCAGATGGACCGTTCCGCTCATGTCTTGCTCACCCTTGCCAGACCATCGATTGCCAGAACGCCTTGCCCTTCGGCAAGCACCAGCAACGGATTGATTTCTGCTTCCTCGACGCGCACATCCTGCGCGTCAGCCAGTTTCGACACTGCGACGATGGCATCTGCCAGCGCCGCCAGATCTCCCTTCGGACCGCCGCGGAACCCGTCAAGGATACGCGACGACTTCAGGTCCGCAATCATTTCGATGGCGCCCTCGCGGCTGACCGGGGCCAGCCGCATGGTGCTGTCGCGGTAGATCTCGGTATAGATTCCGCCCGCGGCCAGCACGACGATGGGGCCCACCTGCGGATCGCGGCGGAAGCCCAGAAGCACCTCGCCCAGACCCTTGGTCATCTGCTGCACAAGGATGCGGGTGACGCGGTGACCCGCCATCCGCTCTGCCACTCGGGCCGTGATCCTGGCGATGGCCGCGGCAAGCTCCTCGGCGCTGCGGATGTTCAGCACCACGCCGCCGGCGTCGGTCTTGTGCGGGATCTCCGCGTCGAGAACCTTGGCCACCACCGGAAACGGAAAGGGCAGATCCGGCACCGGCTGGCCCGGGTCCAGCACCACGTGCGGCGCCGAGGCAAGGCCGGAGGCGGCGAAGAGGGCGTAGGATGCAGCCTCGTCCAGCACCAACGAGGGTTGCTCCGCTGCGCCAATGTCCAGCGGGCGCAGCCGCCGCGGCAGGCGGCGGTGCAGCGCCGCGGCAATCGCATCGCCGCAGGTCTCGGGGAACTGGAAGGCCGGCACGCCCGAGGCCGCCAGCAGCCGCGTCGCATCGGGCGCGTCGGGCACCAGAAACACCGCCAGCGGCGTGCCGGGGCCCTGCGCCGCGTCGATGGCGGGTTGCACCGCCAGTTCCGGGTTGAACCGCGCGGACGAGCCGACCGAGGCCAGCACCAGATCGAATTCCGGCGCGGCGCGCAGGATGTCGAGTGCGGATTTCATCACGTCATAGCGGGTGCCGGCCAGCGTCAGGTCGAGGATCCGGCCGTGGCCGGCGTCGATGCCCGCCGCGCGCAGCTTCTCGCGCGTCGCCTCTGATGCGGGCACCACGTCGACGCCGCGCAGCGCCATGGTCTCGACCGCCATCGCCGCGCCGCCGCCGGTGGTGGTGACCACGCCCACCCGGCCCTTGCGGCGTGTGGGGCTCGCGGGCACCCGCTCCAGCAGCGGCAGCACCTCGATCAGCCCCTCGAAGCTCTCCACCCGCGCGATCCCGCATTCGGACAGGAAGATGTCGGCCACCTCATCCGCCCCGGCCAGCGAGCCGGTATGCGACACGGCGAGTTCCGCCGCCTCATCCGACCGGCCCAGCTTGTAGGCCGCGACCGGCTTGCCCCGTTCGGCGGCGGCGATGGCAAAGGCGCGCAGCGCCTCGGCATCGCGCAGGGTCTCCAGGAACAGCATGTAGCTGGTAACCTTTGGGTCATCGAACGTGGCGTGGCAGATCTGCCCGATCGACAGGTCGCACTCCGCCCCGACCGAGACCAGCCCGGCAAAGCCGATGCCCTTGCGCTTGCCGCGCGACACCAGCGCGCCGATCAGGCTGCCGGAATGCGAGCCGACGAAGATGCCGCCGCGCGGCAGGTCCGGCTCGGCAAAGGCGGCATTGGCGGTCAGCATCAGCCCGGTGTGCAGGTTGACGATGCCGATGCTGGAGGGGCCGATCAGCCGCGTGCCGCCGCGCGCCAGGATCGCGTCGAGCCGCGCCTGATTGGCACGGCCGCGCTCACCGGCCTCGGAAAAGCCTGCCGACAGCATGGTCGCCACCGGCACGCCAAGGCGCTGGCATTCCTCCAGCGCGTCCAGCGCCTTTTCGGCGTCGGTCAGGATGAAGACATGGTCCGGGCGCTCCGGAAGATTGGTCAGGCTGGGGAAGGCGCGCTCGCCCTGCACCGTCTCGCGGCGCGGGTTCACGATCTGGATGTCGCCCGCAAAACCGGCCTGGCGCAGGAATTGCAGCGGCCGCCCCGCGGTCTTCGACGGATCGTCCGACACGCCCACAAGGGCCACGCGCTGTGGGTTCAGCAGCGATCTTGTCCAATCGGCAGCCATGGTCATGCCCCCGCCCGCTGGTCGAAGCGGCGGTCGAACACATGCTCGGCGATGCGGTTCTTCAGCATCTCGATCGAGCCGCCGGCGATCATCCAGCCGCGGGTACGCTTGACGCAATACTCCACCAGGCTCTCGGTCGAGTAGCCATAGCCACCCATCACCTGCAACGCCTCGTTAGACACTTCCCAGCCGGCCATGTTGCAGGCCAGCTTTGCCATCGCCGTGTCATTGGCCGAGGGCAGGGTGCCGTTGGGCACATTTGCGGCGCGGGCCAGGAACATCTCGGCGGCCTCGAGCTTCATCAGCATCTCGGCGAATTTCCACTGGAGGCCCTGAAACTCGCAGAGCGGGCGGCCGAACTGCTTGCGGTCCAGCGCGTGCTGCCGCGCCACCGTATAGGCATATCGGCCAAGCGCCAGCGCCCGCGCAGAATTGCCCAGACGTTCGACGTTGAAGCCCGAGATCTGCTTCTTGAACCCGCCCGGCCCCAGAAGGACATTGGCCTTCGGGATGCGGCAGTCCTCGAAATAGAGCGGGCACCATTCCTCGCCGCTCATGAACCCGGCCCGCTGGCCGATCGTGAAGCCGGGGGTGCCGCGTTCCACCAGCACCGATCCGATGCCGTTCAGGCCCGGCCCGAAGCGGCAATAGATCAGGAACAGTTCCGCCTCGGGGCTGTGGGTCGAGAACACCTTGGAGCCGCTGAGGATGAAGTGATCGCCGTCTTCGCGGGCACTCGTCTTCAGCTCGGTTACCGCCGAGCCCGCATCCGGCTCGCTCATCCCCAGCGAGATCAGCATCTTGCCGGCCAGCAGCCGGCCCAGCCAACGCTCTTTCTGATCGGGCGTGGCATATTCCACGAAAGTGCGGATCGGCCCGAAATTGCCCGCCTGCACCACGTCTGCGCTTTTGGGGCAGTATTTTGCCACCGTCTGGATCGCCAGAACGGCATCCATCAGCGTGCCGCCCAGACCGCCATCCGCCTCGGGCATCGTGATGCCCAAAAGGCCCATATCGGCCAGCTTCTCCGCCACCTCCCACGGGTATTCGCGCGAGTGGGCCCGTTCCAGCGCGCCGGGTGCCAGCTCGGCTTCGGCAAAACGCGCCACGGAGTCCACGAGGCTCCGTTGATCCTCGGTCAGGTCAGCAAACATGTCAGGTGATCCTTATCCAACTCCCGGGTTTCTTCTGCCACAAGCGGGCAGTCAGGAAACGTCGCTGGAGGTTGGTCTGGACTGACCTTTGGTTATGCAATGGCACATAACCGGCGGCAATCAAACAGTCCATTAGCTTAGCGCCCCGATTGCGTCAAGCGCAGTGCACAGGCCCTTGCCCGCGGTGGCCTCGCACACTACCACTCGAAAGCCTCGGCTCGGCAGGGGGCCGGACGGGAAGCATCGGCCCGAGGGGGAGATATGTCGCAGAAGTTCGGCGACCACGAGTGGCACCCTGAAACCCGCGCCCTGCGCTATTTCGTGGCGGTGGCGGAAGAGAAGAGCGTGACCAAGGCCGCCGCGCGGCTGCGGATCGCGCAACCGGCGATCAGCCGGCAGATCGCGGCGCTGGAGCAGGATCTGGCCACCACGCTGTTCCTGCGGCTGCCCAGGGGCGTAGAGCTGACCGAGGCCGGAGAGATCCTGCTGGAACGCTGCTACGCGACCTTCTCGATCCTTGCCCAGGGATACCGCGATGTCACGGCGCATTCCTCGGCGCCAAAGGGGGTCGTGGTCCTCGGCCTGCCGCCCACACCGGGCGAGTTCATCCTGCCGCCGCTGCTGTCGCGCATCAAGGCGCAGTATCCCGACATCGAGCTGCGCCTTGTCGAAGGGTTCAGCCGCGAGCTGGAAAAGGCGCTGCTGCGCGGCGACATCGCGCTGGCGGTGATGCACGAGCCGCCCGAGCGCAGCGACATCCTGCGCCGCGAGTTGCTGGTGGAGCATCTGAACATCGTCGGCCCGCCCGGCAGCCTGAGCAAGCCGAGCTTCACCCTGGCCGAGGCAGCGCAGCTGCCGCTGGTCATGCCGTCGCGGCCGAACTTCCTGCGCATCATGTTCGACCGCGCCTGCGACGCGCATGGATACGAGCCGAACGTGGTGCAGCGGGTGGATGGCATGTGGCACCTGAAGGCGCTTGTCCGCTCGGGCCACGGCTTCACGGCGCTGACCTATGGCGGCGTGCTGACGGAAATCAACGCGGGCACGCTGGAATGCCGTCCCATTGTCGCGCCGCAGATCGGTTGGCAGTTGTCCATCGCCACACGGGCCGAACAGCGGCCCAAGGTCGCTGTGTCGGTGGTAGAGGACGCGATCTTCGACATCGTCGCCGATCTTGTCCATCGCGGGGTCTGGCAATGATCCATGCCGCAGCGGCATGGGGTGATAGAAAGTTGATATTTGCCATATGCCTCGTGGCGCGGCACCTTGCGCTCTGTCCGTGGGAGCGGACCAGTGGAGGAGACTTTCAATGACCTGGACGACCCTGACGGCCGTGGCCCTCGCCACGAGCCTTACCTTCGGCGCAGCCGAGGCCAAGACCTACACATATATCACCTACAAGCCGCAGGGCGCGAATGACGCCCATTCGCGCAGCCTTCAGTGGTTCGTGGAGGAATTCGCCAAGCGCACCGGCGGCAAGCATGACATCGAGGTGTTCTGGGGCGGCTCTGTCGCCGCGGTGGGCGAGACCCCCGAGGCGCTGGCTTATGGCGTGGGCGACATGGGCGACATCGTCACCCCCTACTTCCCCGACCAGTTCCCGCTGAACAACGCCATAGGCTTCTTCATTCCGCAGCCGCTAAGCAGTGACGCGGTCGCCGAGGCGATGGTGGAATGGCACAGGGATTACCCGCAATTCGCCGACGAACTGACCAGCCAGAACCTGCACGCCATCTCGTTCCGCTCGCTTGAAGGCTATGGGCTGCTGTGCAAGCAGCCTATCGCCTCGATGACCGATCTGGCGGGCAAGCGCATCCGGTCCTATGGCTTTGCCTATCCGGCGCTGATCGAGGCGATGAAGGCAATTCCGGTATCGCTGACCACCTCCGACACCTATGAGGCGCTGGAGCGCTCCATCGTCGATTGCGCGCCGATCGGCCCGGCGCTGGCCCGCGGCTTCAAGTATGACGAAGTGGCGAAATATTACATCGAGATGCCCTTCGGTGCCTCGTTCGGCCATATCCTGGCCATGAACCTCGACAGCTATCAGGGCATGGATGACGAGACCCGCGCCGTGCTGGACCAACTGGGCATCGACTACATGGTCGAATACGCCGCGATGCTGGAAGCCGAAGAGGTCAAGGTGCGCGAGCTGTGGCAGGGCGAACTGGGTGTGACGGTGCTGCCGTTCCCGGGCGAAGAGCTGACCGCGCTGATCGATGACACAGGCGTTCAGGCAGTGCGTGCAGAATGGGAATCCAAGGCGACGGATGCCGGTGTCTCGTTCGACGACATCGTCGCAAAGCTGCGCTTCTGACCCCTTGCAGGTGCCGCGGCCCCGGCCCGGCGCCTGCACCCCTTCAAGCTGGGAAAATGTCATGAACAGTCTCCTCACGGTGCGGCTCGCCTACGGGCAGCTGCTGACCTATTGCGGCTGGTTTGCCGGCGCCGCGACCTTTGCGATGATGACCATCGTGGTGGCGAACGTCGTGGCCAGATATGCCTTCAACAGCTCTGTCCCGGGTGCGATGGAGCTGACGGAAGGCGCGCTGCCGCTTATCATCTTCCTGTCGCTGGCGCTGACCCAGTTTCACGGCGGCCATATCCGCGTGTCGATGCTGACCGACCGGCTGCCGCGGACGCTGTCGCAGGCGCTGCTGGTGCTGGCGCTGCTGGCCGGGGCGGTGCTGTTCGGCTGGGCCGCCTGGGCGGGCTGGCTGTCGGCCGAGAAATCCCTGGCCATCGGCGAGATGAAGCGCGGCTCGATCCGCTATCCGGTCTGGCCGATCAAGTTCGCCGTCAGCTTCGGCATGGCCCTGCTGACCGTGCAATTCCTGATTGATGCGCTGTGCGTCGCGGTGGGCATGCCGCTGCAAGACGCCGACCCGGAGGAAGTGGAATGAGCAATCTTGTCATCGGCCTGATCGGCACGGGCTGCCTGTTCGGCGGCATCCTTCTGGGGGTCAACGTCATGGTCGTTCTCGGCCTCGTCGGCGCCTTCGGCCTGGCGGCGCTGGTCGGCTTTCAGGGGGCAACCGCCCTGCTGTCGACGGTGTTCTTCGAGACCACCCACTCCTTCCACTTCTCGGTCATCCCGCTGTTCCTGCTGATGGGCTTCTTTGCCATGCGCGCAGGCCTCGGCGAGGATCTGTTCGAGGCGACCAGCCGCTGGATGGGCAACCTGCGCGGCGGACTGGCGATCTCCACCACCATCGGCGCTGCGGCCTTCGGCGCGGCCTCAGGCTCGTCGGTCGGCACCGCCACGGTCTTCACCAAGCTGGCGCTGCCGCAGATGCTGGACCGCGGCTATGACAAGAGCCTCGCCTCGGCCTCGATCGCCATTGCCGGCACCCTGGCGGTGATGATCCCGCCCTCGGCGCTGATGGTGGTCTATGGCATCCTCACCGACAGCTCGATCGGCGCGCTGCTGATAGCGGGGTTCATCCCGGGCATCATCTTTGCGGTGCTGCTGTGCCTTGCCATCTGGCTGACCGTGCTGCGCCGGCCGGAATTGGCGCCGATCGATTCCACGAAATACACGCTTCGTGAAAAGCTGGCCTCGCTGCGGCTGGCCGGGCCGCTGGTGCTGATTATTTTCTGCATCGTGTCAGGCCTTTACGTCGGGATCTTCACCCCGACCGAGGCAGGCGCGGTGGGCGCTGCCCTGACTCTGCTGCTGGCGGTGATCCGGCATCGCGGCATCAAGGGCGTGCAGATCAATGCCACGCTGCTGGAGACGATCCGCACCTCGGCAATGATCTTCGGCATCCTGATCTCGGCGCTGCTGTTCTCCAAGTTCCTGGCGCTGTCGGGGCTGGCCAACGCGGTGGGCGGCTACCTCACCGGGCTTGACGTCGATCCCTGGGTGATCGTGGTGCTGGTGTCGATCATCTACCTGCTGCTGGGGATGATGATGGACGCGCCGGCGCTGCTGGCCATCACCTTGCCGATCACCCATCCGGTCATGATGGATCTGGGCTTCGATCCGGTCTGGTTCGGTGTCTTCGTGGTGCTGCTGGTCGAGATCGGCGCGGTGACGCCGCCGGTGGGCATCAACTGCTTCGTGGTGCAGGCGGCCTCAGGCGGGCGCGTCAAGCTGGAAGAGGTGTTCAAGGGGCTGGTCCCCTTCGTGCTGGCCGGTTTCGTGATGCTGGTGCTGCTCTACATCTTCCCGCAGATCGCGCTTTTCCTGCCCTCCAGGATGTAGCGGATGCAAGGGCTTCACCACCTCTGGCAGGATCCGGCGACAACGCTGGTCCTGCGCAGCACCTACACCTCGCCCTTCGGGCGCAAGGCGCGGATCGCGGCCCGGGTGCTGGGGGTCGATGACCGGATCGTCATCAGCCCCGCCGACCCGCGCGACCCTGCCGACCCGCTGCACGGGCAGAACCCGCTGGGGAAGATGCCCTGCCTGCTGATAAACGGCGAGCCGTTCTTCGACAGCGGCGTGATCCTGGAGCTGCTGGACCTGCTGGCCGGGGGCGGGAGGCTTCTGCCGCCCGCTTCAAGAGCCCTGCCCCGGCTGCGGGCGCTGACCCGCGCCCGGCTGGCCGACGGTATCACCGAGGCGGCACTGCTGATGGTCTATGAAGGGCGCTACCGCACGCCGCAGCAAGCCTCGGACATCTGGCTGGACCATCTGCGCGGCAAGGTTCTGCGCGGACTGTCCGCCTTTGAACAGGCCCCGCCCGACGCAGGGAGGGCCGATCTCGTCAGCATCGGGCTTGCCTGCGCGCTTGGCTATCTGGACTGGCGCGCCCCCGTGGACTGGCGCGCCGGCCATCCCGGGCTGGCAGACTGGCTCGGCCAATTCGCGGCGGCCGTGCCCGCCTTTCAAACCACCGAAAGAGACCTGACATGACCTGGCCCCTGCAGCGCCTGACCGCGCCCGACCCTGCCACCTATTCGCCGCGCCAGCAGGCGATCCATGACCAGATCGCCAGCGGCCCGCGCGGCGGCGTGCGCGGCCCGCTGGCCGTCTGGCTGCACCGCCCCGAGCTTGCCGCCCGCGCGCAGGATCTGGGCCGCTATTGCCGCTATGACAGCAGCCTCGACCAGCGGCTCTCGGAACTGGCGATCCTCGTCACCGGCCGGGTGTTCGGGTCGGAATATGAATGGCAGATCCACAAGGGCCATGCGCTGAAAGCGGGGCTGGAGCCCGCGATCATCGAGGCGATCCGCTGCAACCGCCGCCCCGATTTCGCCGATGTCGAGACCGAGGTGGTGCATGACGTGGCCTTCGCCGCGCACCGCACCCGCGATCTGGACGATGCGCTCTATGCCCGTGCGCGAGAGGTGCTGGGGGAACAGCGCCTGGTCGATCTGGTGGGGCTGCTTGGCTATTACACGCTGATTTCGCTAACCATCAACATCTTCCGGGTGCCCCCCTTGGACGGCGGCGCGGCGGAGCTGTCCGATGTCTGACGGGCCGCTTACTTGGCACCAGCACCCGCATCGCAGCGCCGTCGCGCTGCCCGCGGGGTCCACAGATGCCCATTGCCATGTCTTCGGGCCGCAAGCCATTTATCCCTACGCGCCCACCAGCGGCTTCAAGCCTGCCGACGCGCCGAAAGAGGCGCTGTTCGCGCTGCATGACCTGATGGGGATCGAACGTTGCGTGATCGTGCAGTCGGGCTGCCACGGATATGACAACCGGGTGGTGGCCGATGCCATCGCCGCGCGGCCGGGCCGCTATCGGGGAGTCGCGCTGGCCCCGCATGACACGCCCACCGCCCATCTGAAGGCGCTGGACGCGCAGGGCTTCCGCGGCTTGCGCTTCAACTACATGAGCCACCTTGCCCCCGGCGCGGATGAGGCTGCGCTGCGCGCGCTGGCGCCGCGGCTGGCCGATCTGGGCTGGCACCTGCAGGTCCATATGGAAGACAGCCTGATCGCACCGATGTCGGCATGCCTGTCAGAGCTGCCGGTTCCGGTGGTCATCGACCATTTCGGGCGGATCGACGCCTCGCGCGGGCGCAACCAGCCGGAGTTCGAGGCGCTGCTGCGACTGCTGGAGAACGATCACGTGTGGTGCAAGGTGTCAGGCACCGAGCGCGCCTCGCGTCAGGAGCCGCCCTATGCCGATGCGATGCCCTTCGCGCTCGAGATCGTGCAGACCTACCCCGACCGCGTGCTGTGGGGCACCGACTGGCCGCACCCGAACTACCGCGCCGCGCCGCCCGATGACGGCGATCTGTTCGACCTTCTGGCGCAGATCGCGCCGACACCGGCGCTGCTGCACGCGCTGATGGTCGACAACCCGGCCCGGCTTTATCAATTCATGGAGGTGGAACAATGACTGGACGTTTGGACGGGAAGATTGCGATCATCACCGGCGCGGGCTGCGTCGGCACCGGCTGGGGCAATGGCCGCGCCGCCTGCGTGCGCTTTGCGCAGGAGGGCGCGCGCGTCTTCGCCGTCGACCTGCGCGCCGAGACGATGGAGGAGACGCTGCGCCTTGTCCGCGAGGCGGGCGGCGAGATCGAACCCTATTTGTGCGACGTGACCGATGCCGCCGCGGTCGAGGCGATGGTGGCGGCCTGCATCGCGCGCTTTGGCCGGGTCGACGTGCTGGTGAACAATGTCGGCGGCTCTGCCAAGGGCGGCGCCGTGGACCTGTCCGAGGCCGACTGGGACCGCCAGCTGGACTTCAACCTCAAGTCGGTGTTCCTAACCTGCAAATCCGTGCTGCCGCATATGGTGGCGCAGGGCGGCGGGGCGATCGTCAACACCTCCTCGACCTCGGGCCTGCGCTGGACCGGCGCGGCGCAGGTGGCCTATGCCGCGGCAAAATCCGCGATCATCCAGTTCTCGAAGGTGACGGCGGTCGAGTTCGCGCCCAAGGGTGTGCGCGTCAACACAGTGGTGCCGGGCCAGCTGCATACCCCGATGGTCGAGACCCGGCTGGCCGGGCAGCGGGCGGGCGGCGATGTCGAGGCGCTGCTGGCCGCGCGCCTGCGCCGCATTCCGCTAGGCTGGATGGGCGATGGGCGTGACACCGCCAATGCCGCGCTGTTCCTGGCCTCGGACGAGGCGCGCTTCGTGACCGGCACCGAGATCGTCGTCGATGGCGGTATGAGCGCGCGCTGCGACTGACGCGGAGGGCCAGGCATGGCGAGACCGTTCGTGGGGCTGCGGGTGATCGACGCCACCCATGTGCTGGCGGGGCCGTTCGCGGCCTACCAGCTGGGGGTTCTGGGCGCAGATGTGATCCGCATCGACCGGCCCGATGACCCCGACCAGTCGCGCAGCCAGGGGCCGGACCGGGCGCTGAACGCGGCGCAGATGGGCAGCGCCTATCTGGCGCAGGGGGCCAACAAGCGCTCGGTGGCGCTGGACCTGAAACAGCCGCAGGGGCGCGATACGCTGCTGCGGCTGCTGGCCGGCGCCGATGTGTTCGTGCAGAACTTCCGCCCCGGAGCGCTCTCCGCCCTTGGGCTTGGCTATGAGGACGTGGCGCGGATCAACCCCCAGCTGGTCTATTGCTCGATTTCCGCGTTCGGGCAGCATGGCCCACGGGCGGAGGAGACGGGATATGACAATGTCTTTCAGGCCATGTCGGGCCTGATGGCGATGACCGGAACCGCGGGGACCGGGCCGCTGCGGGCCGGTGCGCCCGTGGTCGACTATGCCACCGGCTACATGGCCGCCTTCGCCATCGCCTCCGCCCTGTTCCGGCGCGAGCGCAGCGGAGAAGGCGCGCATGTGGATCTGGCGATGTTCGATGCGGCCCTGATGCTGATGTCGGCCCCCATTGCCGGGCTGACCGCGGGCGGGGTGGCGCCGGGTCCGCAGGGCAACCGCTTCCCCTCTGCCGGGCTGGGGGCCTATCCGACGGCGGATGGGCTGCTGATGCTGGGCGCCGGCAACCAGCGTCAGCAACGGCGGCTTTGGGCGGCGCTTGGCCATCCGGACATGGCCAAGCCAAGCCATGACGAAAGCCGCGACGATTTCACCAATGAGGCGGAGATGCTGCGCCGGATCCTGCTGACCCGCACCGCCGCGGAGTGGGAGGTTTTCCTGCGCGCCCACCGCGTGCCGGCGGCGCGGGTGCGGACCTTGCCAGAGGCCCTGGCCGATCCCCAGCTTGCCGCGCGGGGTGTCCTGCAAGCCGCCGGTCCGGTGCCGGGGAGGCCGGAGGGGTTCGACGTGCCGGTGGCGCCCTTCCTGCTGTCGGGCGGCGATCCGGCGCTGGACCGTCCGGCCCCGCGCATCGGCCAGCACACGGCGGAGGTTTTGCGTGAGGCTGGCTTCGACGCTGCCGAGATCGAGGCGCTGCGGCTCACCGGCGCGGCGCTGTAGCGGGACCGCCATCCACGCTTGCAGATGGCGGCTGAAAAGATGCGCTCAGACCCGCTCCAGCGCGATGGCGATGCCCTGCCCCACGCCGATGCACATGGTCGAGAGCGAGCGCCGCCCGCCATTGAGTTGCAGTTCCAGCGCCGCAGTGCCGGTGATGCGTGCGCCCGACATGCCAAGCGGATGGCCAAGGGCGATGGCACCGCCATTGGGGTTCACGCGGGCGTCGTCCTCCGCCACGCCAAGCTGGCGCAGCGTGGCGATGCCTTGGGCGGCGAAGGCCTCGTTCAGCTCGATCACGTCGAAATCGGCAGGGGTCAGGCCCAGCCGGTCCAGAAGCTTCTGGCTGGCCGGGGCCGGGCCGATACCCATGATCCGCGGCGGCACGCCGGCCGTGGCCCCGCCGAGGATGCGGGCGATCGGGGTCAGCCCGTATTTCGCAGCCGTGGCCGCATCGGCCAGGATCAGCGCCGCCGCGCCATCATTCACGCCGCTGGCATTGCCGGCAGTGACCGACCCGTTCGGGAACAGCGCCTTGAGCTTGGCCAGCGCATCGGGCGTGGTGGCGCGGGGGTGCTCATCGCGGTCCACCACCAGCGCATCACCCTTGCGCTGCGGGATCGTCACCGGGGTGATCTCGCGCGCCAGACGGCCATTTTCCTGCGCCGCGGCGGCCTTGGCCTGCGAGGCCAGCGCCATGGCATCCTGCGCCGCCCGGTCCACGCCATAGTCATCGGCGACGTTCTGGCCGGTCTGCGGCATCGAGTCGGTGCCATAGGCCTTGTGCATCGCCGGGTTGATGAAGCGCCAGCCGATGGTGGTGTCATGGATCGCCACGTCGCGGCTGAAGGCGCTGCCGGACTTCGGCATCACGAAGGGCGCGCGGCTCATGCTCTCGACCCCGCCCGCGATCATCAGGCCCGCCTCGCCCGCCGCAATCGCGCGGGCGGCGGTCAGCACCGCATCCATGCCCGACCCGCAGAGCCGGTTGATCGTGGTGCCGGTCACGCCCACCGGCAGCCCCGCCAGCAGCAGCGACATCCGCGCCACGTTGCGGTTGTCCTCGCCCGCCTGGTTGGCGCAGCCGAAGACCACGTCGTCCACCGCCTCCCAATCGACGCCGGTGTTGCGCGCCATCAGCGCGCGCAGCGGGACGGCGCCCAGATCATCAGGCCGGACCGAGGACAGCGCCCCGGCATAGCGGCCGATGGGGGTGCGGATATAGTCGCAGATGAAGGCGTCGGTCATGGTCAAAGCTCCGGTACGATGAGATCGGCCACAGGGCCATCAAGATGCAGGGTGGCGCCGGTCAGCGCCTGAAGATCGTCAAGGCTCAGCCCTGCCAGCTTTTCACGCAGCACGAAGCGGCCGCCGGACACGTCGATCACGGCAAGGCTGGAATAGATCCGCGTCACGCAGGCAACCCCGGTCAGCGGCAGGGTGCAGCGCTGCACCAGCTTGGGCTTGCCGTCCTTGGTCACATGGTCGGTCAACACGGCGACCTGCTTGGCGCCGTGCACCAGGTCCATCGCGCCGCCCACGGCCGGCACGCCCTTGGGCCCCGTCGACCAGTTCGCCAGATCGCCTGTTTCGGCCACCTCATAGGCGCCGAGGATCGCCACATCCAGATGCCCGCCGCGCACCATGGCGAAGCTGTCGGCATGATGGAAGAAGGCCGTGCCGGGCTTCAGCGTCACCGCCTTCTTGCCGGCATTGATCAGGTCCCAGTCTTCTTCTCCCGGCGCGGGCGCCGCGCCAAAGCCGAGGATGCCGTTCTCGGTGTGGAAGATCGCCTCGCGCCCCGGCGGCTGGAACTTGGCCACCATCTCGGGAAAGCCGATGCCGAGGTTCACATAGGCGCCGTCGGCAATGTCCTGCGCCGCGCGCCAGGCCATCTGGCTGGGGTTCAGTTTGATGGGGGTCAGTTTCATGCTGCGGCCTCCGGATAGACCGCGCCGGCGAGGTTCAGGTCTTCTTCCTGCGCGGGGTTCGGGACTTCGACCACGCCCTGCACGAAGATGCCGGGGGTCACGACCGCCTCGGGGTCGATCCCGCCCGGCTCCACGATCTGGCTGACCTGCACGATGGTCCGCGCCGCCGCCATGCACATCAACGGGTTGAAGTTGCGCCCAGCCATCCGGTAGCTGAGGTTCCCCAGCCGGTCGCCCAGATGCGCCTTCACCAGCGCGACATCGGCCTTGAGCCAGCGTTCCTGCACATAGGGCCGCCCCTCGAACTCCGCCACCGGCTTGCCCTGCGCCAGATCGGTGCCAAAGCTGGTGGGGGTGTAGAAGGCAGGGATGCCCGCCCCGCCCGCCCGGATGCGCTCGGCCAGCGTGCCTTGCGGCACCAGCTCCAGCTCGATGGCCCCGGCGCGGTAGGCCTCGGTGAACACCACCGGATCGGCCGAGCGCGGGAAGGAGCAGATCAGCTTGCGCACCATCCCCGCCTCGATCAGCGCGGCAAGGCCGACATGGCCGTTGCCGGCGTTATTGTTGACCACCGTCAGATCCTTGGGATGGCCGGTAGCCAGAAAGCGGTCGATCAGCGCGTGGATCAGCTCGATGGGTGCGCCAGAGCCGCCAAAGCCGCCGATCATCACGGTCATTCCGTCGTCGATCCCGGCCACGGCGGTGGCGAGATCGGGAAGCGCCTTGTCCATGTCTGCACTCTCCTCAGGGGGCTGAGGAAGGGATAGGGGCAGCCCTGCACTTCCGTCCAGCGGGTTTGTGCGATATGCTGCATTTGTTGACATATCGCACGGAGCGAGCATGACGATCAGCGAGCGCGACACGATGGGCGGGCTGGCCAAGGGGCTGCTGGTGATCGAGACCTTCACGGCTGACCGCCCGCGCCAGTCGATTGCCGAGGTTTCGGCAGCCTCTGGCCTCGACCGGGCCACCGCCCGGCGCTGCCTGCTGACGCTGGCCCATCACGGCTATGCCGATTGGGACGGCAAGTTCTTCACGCTGACGCCGCGGGTGCTGCGGCTTGGCACCGCCTGCCTTGCCACCATGCCGCTGCCGCAGATCGTGCAGCCGCTGCTCGATGACCTGTCGGACCGGATCGGGCAAAGCTCCTCCGTCTCGATCCTCGACGGGGCCGAGATCGTCTATGTGGCGCGCGCGGCGCAGCGCAAGGTGATGTCCATCGCGCTGATGCCGGGCTCACGCCTGCCCGCCTTCTGCACCTCGATGGGCCGGGTGCTGCTGGCCGCGCTCCCCGAGGCCGAGGTGCGCGAGATGCTGGCCGCCCACCCGCCGGTCGCCCGCACCTCGTTCACCCGGACCGAGCCCGAGGCGATCCTGGCCGAACTGGCGCAGGTGCGGGCGCAGGGCTTCGCCCTCATCGATCAGGAGGTGGAGCTGGGGCTGCAGTCGGTCGCAGTGCCATTGCTGAACATGCATGGGCGGGCGGTAGCGGCGCTGAACGTGGGGCTTGCGGCGGGGCCTACGCCGCTGGAAACAACTGCCGAGGGCCTGCTGCCGGCGCTGCGCGCCGTCGCCGCCGAAACGCGGGCCGTTTTGCGCTGAAAGGATCGAGGCGACATCCTGACCGGCTGCCAGCCGCGCGAGACCTCGGACAGGCTCTTCTTAGGTGTTTGATCCCATGTGATGTTGCAATCGGGTCAGGCCCCAACTGCAACCTCACTGCTCGTCTAGGGGAAACCCCCGGAACCCCTCCTCGTCTTCACTCCACGGCGGAGCCGTTGCGCGAAGGCTGCGGCCAGCAGTTTGCTGAACCCCTCTCTTGCTTCTTGTCGATGAGCTTGGTCTACGAGCTCCGGCGACTTGATCGCCTCAACCTCGCCGCGGCTCTGCGCATCATCCACATGTTCGGGCACCAGAGTCTGCTCTCGGATCGCGGGCTGACTGCCGGCCCCAACGGCGAAACTCTGCTGACGGGCGCCGAGGTGAAGAGGCTCCTGAACGCTATCCAATGGGTCCGGGAGGGGGAGGTGCCTGGACCGTGAGGGGATGTATGGTGCGCAGGAGCCCCCAGCCCGCAAGCCCCCACCAGTGCGGCAGCTTGCGAGGGCCTTGTGCGGGCGGGATTCGGTCAGAACCGCCCGAACCCCGCCACCGTGGGCAACCACAGCGACAGCGCCGGGAACAGCCAGATCAGCGCGAGGCTGAGCATCAGCAGCACGACATAGGGCATCGAACCGCGGATGACATCGGCCAGCGGCGCGCCGGTGATACCCTTGATGACGAACAGGTTCATCCCGACCGGCGGCGTGATCAGCGCCAGTTCCAGGTTGATCATCAGCATGATGCCATACCAGACCGGGTTGATGTCCAGCACCAGCAGCGAGGGCAGGATGATCGGGGTGGTGATCAAGATGATGGCGATGGTTTCAAGGAACATCCCCATCACGAAGATCGCCGCCATCACCAGCAGCAGGAACGCGGTCTGCCCCAGCCCCAGCGCCGTCACCGCCTCGACGATCTGCGCGGGCAGCCGGATCAGGGTAATGGCATGGCCAAAGATCGCGGCGGCGGCGATGATCATGAACAACATCGCCGTGGTGCGCATGGTTTCCCACAGGCACTCCCACAGATCGCGCAGCGACAGGTTGCGGTAGACGAAGACGGCGACCAGCAGGGCATAGAGCGCGCCGATGCCCGCCGCCTCGGTCGCGGTGAAGACGCCAAGGTAGATGCCGCCCATGATCACCGGCGGCATCAGCACCGCCCAGATCGAGCGGCGCAGCGCCCGCAGCACCTCTGGCGCGCCGACCCAGTCCTGCTTTTGCGTCTCGCCATGTGCATTGGCCTGCACCCAGCTGAACACCGCGAAGATGGCGGCGACAATCAGCCCGGGGATCAGCCCGGCGAGGAACAGCGCCCCGATCGAGGCATCCGACACGATGGCGTAAAGGATCATCGGCCCCGAGGGCGGGATCAGGATGCCAAGCGTGCCACCCGCCGCGATGATCCCGTAGGTATCGCGCGGCCGGTAGCCGTATTTCTGCATCTGCGGGATGGCGGTGGACCCGATGGTCAGTGCGGTGGCGACCGACGAGCCCGAGATCGAGGCAAAGACGGTGCAGGACAGGATGGTGGCAAAGCCGAGCCCGCCCTTGACGTGGCCGACCAGCTTGTTGGCCATGTCGAACAAGTCATCAACCACACGGGTGCGGATCATCACATGCGCCATGAAGGCGAACATCGGGATCGCCGCCAGCAAGGGGGTGTTGAGGCTGGCAAACACCGTATCCGCCATCGCGTCGATCCTGCCCTCCATCACCCACAGCACGCCGAGGGAGGCGAGCCCGAGCGCGGCGAAGATCGGCATCCCGGTCAGCAGCAGCGCGATCAGCGCGCCAAAGATCAGCAAGGCGGTCATAAGTGCCGCTCCTTCCGGGTAAAGGACAAGATGCAGTCGATCAGCCGCAGCGCCGCCATCGCCAGCAGCAGCGCGCCGCCCACCACCAGCGCCGATTGCGGAAGCCACATCGGGATTTGCAGATAACCGGGGGAATAGGCCCCGAACATCCGCGAGAACTCGACCGTGTGCAGCCCGGTGCGCAGCAGGTTTGCGGCAAAGATGCCGACCGCGACATGCGACAGCAGGTCGATCCAGCGGGCGCCGCGCGGTCCCAGCCGTTCGGTCAGGATGTCGATGCGGATGTGATCGCCGCGGCGGTAGGCCTCGGCCGCGCCGAACATCACCATCACCACCACGAGGAAGCCGGTGGCTTCCTCGGTGCCGCGGAGCGGCGCGCTGAACAGGTATCGCCCGGCGACATTGACCGCCGTCAGCACCAGCACCGCCAGAATGGCAAGCGCGGCCACGGCGCCCGACAGGACGCCGATGACCTTTGCCAGTCTGCCGACGACACCTTTCGGTGCCGCCGTCTCGTTTGCGTCATGTGCCATCGGTCACTGGATCTTGGCGATCAGGTCCAGCAGTTCCTTGCCGTCGGCACCGCTTTCAGCCTCGAACCCGGCGGCGAAGGCCGGCTGCATGACCGCCTTGAACGCCTCGTTCTCGGCATCCGTGGCCACATGCACCTGCGCGCCGGTGGAGCGCAGCTGATCGGGCGCCGAGGCCGAGGCTTCGACCGAGGCGTCGATTGCCCAGCCTGCCGCCATTTCCCCCGCGACCTGCAGCGCCTGCTTTTCGGCATCGGTCAGGCCGTCATAGAAACCGGGCGTGACATAGCCGTGCAGATAGGCTGCAAGCACCGGCACCACGACGAAATGGTCCTGCACCTCGTAATACTTGCGCGACCATGCGGCGGCGACATCGGTCACGGCAGCGTCGATCACGCCGGTGGCCAGCGCCTGATAGACCTCGGAGCCCGGCAGCGACACGGTCGTCGCGCCCATCGCTTCCAGCCCGCGGTCGAAGGCCGGGCCAAGGCCGCGCATCTTCACGCCCTTGAAGTCATCGGGGGTCTGCATGAACTTGCCGTTCGAGGTGAAGACCGACACGTTGGTCTGGAACATCCAGGCGACGTTCTTGACGCCCTTTTCGAGCAGCTTGGCCTCCAGATAGCCAGCCGCCTCGGAGGTCGGCCATTTCTTCCAGGCGTCGATCGAGGACATGGTGTAGGGGCCGACGGTCACGTTCATGATCGGCAGCGTCTTGCCCCACTGGAAGTTCAGCGAGAAGGCGCATTCGATCTCGCCCTTGGCAACGGCGAGGATGTTGTCATTGGCCTTGACCAGGCTGTCGGCGCCGAACACCTGCACGTCGATGCTACCCTCCGACTGCGCCTCGACCTCGGCCGCCCATTTGTCGACCACCAGCGCGATATGGTGCGCCGGCGGCAGCTGGTGGCTGCAGCGCATGACGGTCTGCGCCTGCGCAGCGCCGGCGCTGGCGGCGGTGACAAGAATTGCGGCGATGATGCTCGGTTTCATTGGTCTCTCCTCCCAGAGATAGCAGTTATGCCCGCCATGCCAGATTGGCAGGGGGGCCGGTCCGGGCCAGGGCGCCATACAGCGCCTCGTCCGGCATTTCGGTCGTCAGGATCTCGCGGATCCCGGTCAGGGCCGCAGGGTCGATCCCGGTGGCAAATCCCATGCGCTCACACAGATAGGCCAGATCCTCGAACACCACGTTGCCGGTGGCGCCCGGCGCGAAGGGGCATCCCCCCAGCCCGGCCAGCGCGCCGTCCAGCACCCGTGCGCCGTGGTCCAGCGCCGCGGCAGCGTTGGCAATGCCCGTGCCGCGGGTGTCATGCAGGTGCACGATGAACGGCCGGTCGCCGCACAGCCGCACCATACCGTCGCACAGCGCCGCCACCTCGCGCGGGCCGGCATAGCCTACGGTGTCGGCGATGCCGACGATATCGGCGCCGGCGGCCAGGCAAGCCTCGGCCAGCCGCAGCACCTCTGCCGGGTCCACGGCGCCAGTGATCGAGCAGCCCAGGGCCATCGCAATCCCCGCATTCACCAGCGTGCCCGGCGCCTGCGCATCGCGGAGCCCCGCGGCTCGGGCGACCAGCGCGACGGACTCGGCGCGGCTGCGGCGGATATTGGCGAGGCTGTGCTCTTCGGTGGCCGAGACCACGCAGACCACCTCGTCTATCGCGCTGGCAAAGGCCGCCTCCATCCCCTTTTCGTTGAGCGTGAGGGCGGCAGCGTGCAGGCTCGGCAACTCGCGGGCAGCGCCGATCAGCTCGGGCAGGTCGGAAAATTGCGGGAAGCGGGCGGCGGGAAGGAATGACCCAAGCTCGAAATGCCGGACCCCGGCGGCATGTTCGCGGGCCAGCCAGTCGCGCTTGGCCGCGGTCGAGGGGAAGGCCTTGACCAGTTGCAGCCCGTCGCGCAACCCGACCTCGCGCAGCGTCACCCGGTCATTGGGATAGGGTTGGGTCATGCGGCCTTCCCCATCGCGACGGCAATCTCATCCCCGGTCATGCCCAACTCGGCGAGAACCTCCGCAGAATGGGCGCCGACGTCATCGACATCGCCGCCGCCGGTCAGCATGGTGCCGTCCACCTCGAACGGCAAGGCGGGGGCACGAAAGGTCTCGCCCGTCCACAGGGTCGATGTGGCAAGCCCACCGGGGCGCATCACATGCGGATCGTCATACATGTCCGCGGGTTTCGAAATCGGCGAGAACGGCAGGCCGATCCGCTCCAGATCCGCCACCAGCGCCTCGCGGCCCCGCAGGCGGATAGCGGCTGCAAAGACCGGGATGGTGCGGGCGCGGGCGTTGATCTGGTCCATGCGGATCTGCAGGCCAGGGTCGGCCAGCAGGCCGGTCAGTCCCAGATAGGTGCAGAGTGTGACCCACTGGCTTTCCGACACCGCACCGACAAAGACCTGCTCGCCATCGGCCGTGTCGAAGATGTCGTAGACCGGCCAGCTGAAATCGCGTTCCGGCATCGGCGGCGGGCTGCGCCCCTCCAGCTCGAACTGCACCATGTGCTGCGCGACCAGCAGCAGGCAATTCTCGAACAGCCCGATGCGGATCGACCGGCCTTGCCCGGTCGCATCCCGCTCGCGCAGGGCCGCCACCACCGACAGCGCGCCGAACAGCCCGCCCATGATGTCATTGGCCGACGAGCCCACCCGCAGCGGCCGCCCGGTGGGGCCGGTCATGTAGGCAAGGCCGGTCATCATCTGCACCACCTCGTCCAGCGCGGTGCGGTTTTCATAGGGGCCGGACAGGAAGCCCTTGTGGCTGGCCAGGATCAGCCGCGGAAAGCGTGCGCGCAGATCCTGCGGATCGGCGCCCATCCGGCCAAGCGCGGCATCGCGGAAATTCTCGACGAAGATGTCGGCCGTGGCCAGCAGCCGGTCCAGCGCGGCGCGCCCGGCATCCGACTTCAGGTCCAGCTGCACCGATTTCTTGCCGCGGTTGAACAGCGGAAAGAACGGCCGCCCCATCCCGGTCAGCGCGCGGGTCTTGTCGCCCTCCGGTGGCTCTACCTTGATGACCTCGGCGCCGAGAAAGCCAAGGAACATCCCGCAGGACGGTCCCATGATCATGTGGCTCATCTCGACGACCCGAACCCCCGCGAGGGGGGCAAACGCATCATCCATTCCATCCTCCATTTGCGCCACCCTAGGCTTGCCGGGGCTTCTGGAAAATCATATTGTTTGGAAGGTTTCTTTCTAGGAATTAGAACGCATGGACTCGCGCCAGCTGCGCTACTTCGCGGCGATCTACGACCGGCGCAGCCTGACCGGCGCGGCGGAAAGCGAGCGGGTGGCCGTTTCGGCGCTGAGCTATCACCTTGCGAACCTCGAGGCGGAACTGGGCTCGGCCCTGTTCGAGCGCAAGCCGCGCGGCCTGCATCCCACCGCGGCGGGCGAGCGGCTCAACACCCACGCGCGGGCGATCTTGCGGGCGATGGACGCGGCGGCGCGCGACCTGTCCTCGATCCGCGACACCGTGTCGGGCGAAGTAACGGTAGGCCTGGCCTATTCCGCGGTGAAGGCAATCGGAGTCGATCTGGCGCGACGGGTTCTGGCCGAATATCCGGACCTGACGCTGATCCTGTCGGAAAGCCTGTCGGGGACCACGCTGCTGCACCTCAAATCCGCGGATGTGGATCTGGCGCTGGTCTACAACCCGCCGCCCACAGCCACGCTGCGCGCCACGCCGCTGCTGGAAGAGACGATGGTGCTGGTCGGGCGGCGCGACATGATCGGCGACACCGATGCGCCGATCACCGTGGATGAACTGCTGACGCTGCCGATCATCCTGCTGCGGCAAGGCGTGTCGGCGCGGGCGCTGCTGGAGGATGTGCAGCTGCTGCGCAAGCTGGAGGCACGGGCCCGGTTGCAGATGAACTCGGTCCAGGCCATTGCCGGGTCGCTGGTAGCGGGCCTCGGCTGCGCCATCGGCACCAAGCTGTTCATGCGCGAACAGATCGAGTCAGGCGCGCTGCACTGGCGCCCGATCATCGACCCGGTGCTGACCCGGACGCTGTTCCTGTGCGAGATCGCGGACCGGCCGCCGACCATCGCACTGGAAACCACCCGCGCACTGATCCTGGGCCTGATCGCGCAGGCGGTCGCCAGCGGCGACTGGGAAGCGCGACTTCTGTGACCTTCCTCGGCCGCGGGAGGTCCGGCTGCCGGCCGAGTTGCCGAAGCTGCCGTGCGCAGCAGCCGTGGCGCGGCCCCTCGGAGGCTGACCTCGTCGCTGCGGGGAGATTAGGCTCATGGTCCGTTGAAGGTGCGGCAGCTCGATCTTCTCGTTCTCCGTGAATTCGAACATCTCTGTCCCGGGGAGATGCCGGTCGCCGTGGCGGCAGCCATGGTCTGCCGGATGTATGCTGACCGGCATGACACCCGGCACGGCCTTGCACTTACTGGTATCGACGGCGGAGGACGCCCCGCAGTTCACGGCAGCGGGTCTTGCCGAGCCGACACCCCGACGCAAGAGATCGCACTGGGTGCCGACTATCTGGCCGGCACGTCGGCCCGACGGTTCTGCGCCACACAGCAGGCCTTTGAGTGGCGATGTCTCATTATTCGGTTGCTGGTCTGCGGCTGCTGTGGCGGGAGCTACACGTTGGTCAACAAGACGCGCTACGGCTGCGCGTCGGTCCGGAACAAAGGTGAAGCAGTGTGCGGCAATCGCGCCAGCATCCAGCGCGAAGAGGTAGAAGACCGGGTCCTCGGCGGGCTGAAGCAGAAGCTTCTGCTCCTGGAACTCATCGAGGAATACCGCAAGGCCTGGAACGCGGCCCAGGCCGGGATCAGCGCCGGCCGCGAGAAGCAGGAGCGCGAGCTGGCGCAGTTGGAGAAGAAGATCGCGGCCATCCTGGCCGCAATCGAGGACGGTTTCTATCACGCGTCGATGAAGGCGAAGATGGCGGAACTGGAGGCAACGAAGGCCCAACTGACGGCCAGCCTGGCCGCAAGCCCCGAGCCCCCTGCCCTGCGGCTGCACCCGAGCCTCACCGGTCTCTACCAGCAGAAGATCGCGGATCTGGCGGCGGCTCTGTCGGACCCGGCGGTAACGGTCGAGGCGGCAGAGACGCTGCGCGGGCTGGTTTCGGAGATCCGGATGAACCCGGATCCGGATGCGCCTGGCGGCCATCATATTGAACTGGCTGGAAAACTTGCCGGGATCCTGGCGCTTGGGGGCCCGGATACGACAAAGCCCCCGCGGATGGCGAGGGCTGGGTCGGATTCGATGGTTGCGGGAGGGCGATCACAGAAATACTGCAACTTGCACTCCGCGGAGCGGCTCCCTCCGCTTGCTGCGTGAATCTTTAGGCCAGTTTGGCGATACCCGAGAAACTCGCTCCGGCAAGGAGTCGCTTGGCCGCTGTGGGAGGCAGAGCTGACTGTCAGCGCTGCGGCGCAGCGCCTGCAAACAATCCTCGGAGACAGATCATTCGCATGTGGCGTGGCGCCTGCCCCGGCCGAGCAGACAAATGCAGGCGCAGCAGACACCTGATGCAGCACTCGCGCAAGTGCCGATGCGACGATATACTTCTGCAAGAACGGACGCCGCCACAACGCGGGCCTGAACCGCGCCGGGTTTACCGGAGGCTCCAACTCCTGAGCAGGATGAAGCACCACGAGAAAGACCATGAACTAAGGCGAAGTGGCGGTGTCGTTCATCGCAGCGCACTGCGGGCGTATCGCGCCGTGCCGATCTGTGACGCGCTGCCGACCACCCTATCGCGCATCATGGACATCCGGCGAAGCGGGCCGGCCCCACATGTCTATCATCCCGCGCGCGCGACGGCAGGATCGTTCCGGTCCCGCGCGTGAGCCTCCGGCGCGGGGACAACACGACCCGGCCATGCCTCGCGGCGGCGTCCCTAACGCCGCCGCAGGGGCGGCTCTCAACCGAAGACGACCTGTGCTACCGTGTTCTCGGCCAGGCCCTCCTCGGCGAATTGGACGCCCATGCCCGATGATTTGACCCCGCCGAAGGGTGCATTGGGCTGAACCGCGCCGTGCTTGTTGATCCAGACCGACCCGCATTCGAGCTGCAGGGCCAGCGCCCGTGCCGCATCGGGGTCAGAGCTCCAGACCGACCCCCCGAGGCCGTTGGGGTTGTCGTTCGCAGCAGCCACCGCACCCGCGATGTCGGTGTAGCGGATGATAGGCAGAGCGGGACCAAATTGCTCGCGATCGACAAGCGGATCGCCGTTGGCAAGACCTGCGATGAGGGTCGGCGGGAAGAACAGCCCCTCGCCTGGCTTGCCGCCCAACAGAACCTGCCCGCGGTTCGCCGCGCTGGCCACAAGGCCGGACACGACATCGAACTGCATCCGGTTCTGGAGCGGGCCCAGGATCGACGCCTCGTCCATTCCGTCACCCACCGGGATGTTGCGGGTATATTCGACCAGCGCCTCGCACACCTGATCGTGGATGTCGTCATGGACATAGAGCCGCTTGAGCGCGGCACAGGTCTGGCCGTTGTTGATGAACGCGCCCCAGAACAGGCCCTCGGCGATCAGGCCCGGATCGGCGTCGGGCAGCACGATGCCTGCGTCATTGCCCCCCAGTTCGAGCGTCAGCCGCTTGAGCGTTCCTGCGGCCGAACGCATGACCTGCCGGCCCGTGGCGATGGACCCGGTGAAGACGATCTTGTCGATGCCGGGATGGCTGGACATCTCGGCCCCCAGATTGACGGCGCGGTCATCGCCGGTGACGATGGTCAGCACGCCCGCAGGGAGAACCGCCGAAGCCAGCTCCACAAATCGCAAGGCCGCCAGCGGTGTCAGCGGCGAGGGTTTCATGACGACCGTATTGCCGACGCGGAGCGCGGGGACGATGTGCCAGATGGCAATCAGCACCGGGAAATTCCACGGCGTGATCGACCCGACGACGCCCACGGGCTTGCGGTGCAACTCGACACGGCCGGCCGCATCATCCTGCAAGACCTTTGGGGGCAAGGAGAGCCCGGCGGTATAGCCCGCCCATGCGGCGGCCCCGCCGATTTCCCACCGCGAGCCGAGGCCGTTCAGCGGCTTGCCCTGCTCTTGCGTCAGAAGGCGCGCCAATTCTTCGGAGTGATCGGTCAGCAGCGCCGCGAGAGCGCGGCATACCTCGGCGCGCTGGTCATCGGAGGCCGCCGCCCAGCCAGGCTGCGCTGCGCGGGCCCGTGCCACCGCGCGGTCCAGATCGGCAGCGGTCATGTTGGGGGCTTCCCCGATTACGGCTCCGGTAGCGGGGTTGTGGACGGCGAAGCCTGCGGGTCTCCCGGTCGTCGAAATGGTCATCTTGTCCTCCCAGACGTTTGATTCAGAGCGGCCGTGCAGCGGCGATTGCCTCCTCGGTCACCTGCCGGTCGCCGATATGATTGATCAGGATCAGCGCCAGCCGCGACCACAGGCGCAGGCTTTCGGCATCGCTGAGTCCCTCGTGCATCCGGACCAACTGATCATAAAGATCGTCATGCTGGCTGAGGTTCAGCGTCAGGTTCAGTGCAGGCATGGCGCGGCCCCCTTCGCGCGTGACAGGGCGGATTGCACGGCAGCAGTCGTCGGCTGATGCCAGCGCGCGGCCACATATTGATCGGGGCGCACCAGACAAGCCGATCCTGGCGGCATCGCCAGCCGCGAGGCCGCTGCCTCGTCCAGCTGCAGCACACGCAACCCGGCGGGGGGATCGCCGTCCCAAGCATGGGTCAGCAGCGCGAAGTCATCGCCCAGAGTTTCAAGCAGCCAACCAGCCTGATACGGGGCGTCCAGCATCGGGCTGCCGGGTGGCACCCCGCCCGACCACGAAGCTTGATCCGGCGTGGAGAGGCTGCTGACGGGATAGCTGACCGGCGTGGACAGCCGGCCCGAGTTCACGAATGGCCGGGCAAAGGCGTGGTCGCGCGCCAGTTCCAGCACCGCGTCGCGCAGGGCCTGACTGGCTGTCGACTTGGGCGTCAGGAAATCGGTGGAGCGGGTCGAGTTCAGGATGTTCTCATCCGCCGTGACAATTGCCTCGTCATTATAGGTCTCGATCAGCGCGGCATCCGCCTGCCCGGTCAGGACAAGGTCCAGCTTCCATCCCAGATTGTCGATATCGGCGAAGCCGCCATTGCAGCCGCGCGCCCCGAAGGGCGAGACCAGATGCGCGGCATCGCCGGCAAAGACCACGCGCCCATGCACGAACCGCGCCATGCGGCGGCACTGGAAGGTGTAGACGGAATACCATTCGCGTTCGTATCGGACATCCTCGCCCAGCATGGCGCGGATGAAGGGATCGACGTTTTCAGGGCGCACCGCGGCCTCGCGGTCGACATTCCAGCCCAACTGGAAATCCAGCCGCCAGACGTTGTCGGGTTGTTTGTGCATCAGCGCCGAGCGGCCGGGGTTGAAGGGCGGGTCGAACCAGAACCAGCGCTCGGACGGCATCTCATGCGTCATGCGGATATCGGCGATGAGGAAGTTGTCCTCGAATACCCGCCCCTCAAAATCCAGCCCCATCTGGTCGCGCACGGTGGACCGCGCCCCGTCGCAGGCGATCAGCCAGTCGGCGTGCAGGGTGTAGCTGCCCGCATCCGTCTGCACCTCAACCTCCACCCCGCCCTGCAGCGGCGTGAGCGAGGTCAGGCGGTGGCCCCAGCGGATGTCGACATTGGGATGGGCGCGGCATCCCTCCAGCAGGTAATCCTCGATGTAATATTGCTGGATGTTGATGAAGCCGGGATTCTTCTGGCCCTTCACCGGCAGCATGTCGAACTGGTAGACGGGCTCCGGCTCCGCCCCCCAGAACACCTTGCCGAGGTTCCAGGTCACGCCCTTCCCGACCGCGGGGTCGCGCACGCCCAGCCGGTCCAGAATGTCCAGCGAGCGCTTGGAAAAGCAGATCGCCTTGGAGCAATGCGCGACGAAATCCAGCCGGTTCAGCACGGTGACAGCATGTCCGCGCCGCCCCAGATCCAGCGCCATGGCAAGGCCCACCGGTCCTGCGCCGATCACCACCACCGGCGCCCGGTCCTGCGCCGTCACGGGCGCTGGCGTGGCCCCGATCTCCTTGTAGACGGGAATGCCCGCGATATTTGCCATGATCTCCTCCCCTTTTCCCCGATCAGTCCTGCAGCTTGGCCCAGACCTCGCGGTCCCGCTCGGCCGTCCAGATGCGGGGATGCTCGATGCCGTCAAATTCATCCCACAGGCGCTGCACGTCGAAGGGCAGGCAATGCTCGAAGATCGGCCAGGCGCCGAACTCGGGGGCCAGCGCATCGCGTGTCGCCTCGAAGGCCGCGCGCAGAGTGCCGCCCGCCTTGTGGACGCGGCCGACATTCTCGATCATGCCGTTCAGGAACTTGCGGGTCTGTTCGACAGCGGCATCCGTCTCGGCCACGCCGCGCGAGACGGCGCCGCGCCCGCCGACCAGATTGTCGGCGCGGTAGGCCTTGACGTTGTCGAGCGTCTTTCCCGCCCAGTCGAAGTGATAGGCGTCGCCAGTATAAAGCGCGGCCTTGGACTCGACCAGATCGCCGGCGAACAGCGTGCGCGTCTTGTCGTGCCAGACGGCGACATCGCCGCCGGTATGGCCGCGGCCCACAAAGCGCAGCTCAAGCCGGCCGCGATCACCGCCGAGATCAATGTCGTAGCTGTCCTTGAAGGTGATGGTCGGCCAGGTCAGGCCGGGCACCTCTTCGGCGTTCTTGGCCAGGCGCGGCATCCGGCCGAACTCGCTCTTCCAGTCCTGCTCGCCCCGCTCTGCCACCAGATCGCGGCTGGCCTCAGACATCAGGATATCGACGGCGTCAAAGGCGCTGGCCCCCAGCACACGGACGGCGTGGTAATGGGTCAGCACCAGATAGCGCACCGGCTTGTCGGTCTGCTCGCGCAGGATCTTCAGCCACTCGCGCGAGGCGGCGGGGGTGGCGCGGCTTTCGATGGCGACGACGAAATCCTCGCCCTCGACGGCGCCGACATTGGGATCGCCCTCGGCGGTCAGCGCATAGACGCCCTCGCCCAGGGTTTCCAAGGTGTCGGTCTTGATGTCGGTATCGGCTGCGGATGCGAAGGGTTTCGCCATGATCTCTCTCCCGGTGAACATCAGGTCGAAATCATTTCTATTGCAACGATCTGCTCCTGTATGTCATCAGATCAGGGGACAGAGGGAGGAATCGTGATGCTGTCCGGCCTGATCGACCCAGACCGTGCCGGGGCGCTGCTGGAGGCGCGCGACGGCGGGCTGTTTGCCGAGCGCCTGCTGGATCTGGCGCAATCGGTCGCGGGCGTGGATGAGTTGTTCGCCTGCCGCGTCGTGGGGGATGTGCCGCAGACTCTGGCCTCGGGCAGCGATCTTGACGATGCATCGGACCGCGCCCATGCCTACTCCAGCCGCTTTCACCGGAGCGACCCGGCGCAGGACGCCCGGCGCGCGGCGCATCCGGGCAGCGGCTTTGCCTGCCGCATCCCGGCGGATGCCATCGTGCTGTCGCCCTATCGCAAGCTGTGTTTCGAGAAGCCGCGCTTTGCCGAGAAGATCTGCTTTGGCTGGCGGTTCCGGGAGGACTGCCTGATGGTCACCTTCTACCACCGCCGGTCGGGCGAGCATGTCGACATGGCCCAACTGGGCGGGCTGGCGCAGCTGGCGATCACCGGGCTGCGGCAAATCACGGCGGCGCCGTCCGATGCTGATATCGTCCCGCGGATCGAGCGGCGGCTGGCTGATGCGCATCCGGTGCTGACCCCGCGCGAACGCGCCGTCTGCGCCCGCTCCATGGCCGGCCACCCGGCGCGGACGATTGCCGAGGATCTGCAGATCGCGCAATCCTCGGTGCTGACCTATCGCCAGCGCGCCTATCTGAAGCTGGGCGTGTCTCGTTCGGCCGATCTGCTGGCGGCGGTGATGGGCTAGTCAGGACGCCGGATCCGGGGTCTTGGCCGTCTCTTCGATGGCCCGGCCAAGTGCGGCTATGCCTTGCAGCAGCGCGGCGTGATCCTCGGGCGACAGCGCCCCCAGAATTTCGGCCGCCCGCTTCTCGACCCCGGCAAAGGCCAGCGCGAACAGGCTGCGGCCTTCGGGCGTCACAGCATAGTTGCGCAGCCGCCGGTCGCTTCCCGACACCTCGCGCGTGATCAGGCCCTTCTCCTCCAGCCGGGTTGCGGCGCGGCTGACCTGCACCTTGTCCAGCGAGGTGCGCTGCGCGATCTGCAGCGAGTCGAGCCCGCCCGCATCCGCCAGCAGGAACAGCAGCCGCCACTCCTCACGCGAGAGGCCGTGATCGCGGCCATAGACCTTGACGAGCTGCCGCGAGAAGGCCGCGGCGGTGATGGCAAGCTGATAGGGGAAAAACGTCTCGATATGCATGTTCGCACCTTCGGCGGGCGGGCGGGGGGCGGGCGGCCTGATGGGTGTTATCGCGCGAAAGGCGCGAGGGGAACAGGGCGGAGGCCGCAGGGGGCCCCCGCCCTTTGGTCATCCGACCAGATACAGGGACAGGACCGGCAGCGCGATGATGATCGCCAGCCGGACGATATCGGCGATCCAGAACGGCACGACGCCGCGAAAGATCGTCCCCAGCGGCACGTCGGGCAGAACCGTGCGCAGCACGAAGACGTTCATGCCCACCGGCGGCGTGATCAGGCTGATCTCGGTCACCACCACCACGATGATGGCGAACCAGATCAGCACCGCCTCGGGGTCCTGCAGGCTGACCAGCCCGAAGTCGAGGTTCATCACCAGCGGGTAGAAGACCGGCACCGTCAGCAAGATCATCGACAGGCTTTCGAGGAAGCAGCCCAGAACCATGTAGACCAGCACGATCAGGATCAGCACCAGCCAGGGCGACAGGCCCATGTCTCCGATGACAGAGGCCAGCGTGTCGGGCAGGCCGGCGAAGGTGATGAAATTGCCGAAGATCTCGGCCCCGATGATGATGACGAAGATCATTGCCGAGGCCGTGGCACTGTCCAGAAACGCCCTCCACAGTTTGAGCCGCGAGAGGCCGCCGGTTGCGGCGGCGATCAGCAGGGCGAAGGCGGCGCCCATACCGGCAGCCTCGATGGGGGTGAAGAAGCCGCCATAGATGCCGATCATGATGAAGGCAAACAGCGCCAGCACCGCCGCCACGCTGACGGCATCGCTCCGGGTCAGCGGCGCGGCGGCAACGCCTTGCGGCGCAAGGCCGGGATTCAGGCGGACGGCAACCAGCACCGCCACCAGATAGCCGACGATCCCCAGCATCCCCGGCAAGATGCCGGCCAGGAACAGCTTGCCGATATCGGCCTCGGTCAGCAGGCCGAAGATGATCAGCACGACCGAAGGCGGGATCAGGATGCCAAGCGTGCCGCCCGCCGCGATCGACCCCGCCGCCAGGCTGTCGGCATAGCCGAAGGCCCGCATCGAGGGCATGGCGACCTTGGCCATGGTCGCCGCGGTGGCGAGGGACGAGCCGCTGACGGCCGAGAACCCGCCGCAAGACAGCACGCTGGCCATGGCCAGCCCGCCCCGCATCTTGCCGAACACCCGGTTGGCGGCGGCGAACAGCCCTTGCGCGATGCCCGATCCGGCCAGCACATTGCCCATGAAGATGAACAGCGGCACCACCGACAGCGAATAGTTCAGCCCGGTCTCGAACACCGCATTGCCGACCATCGAACCGGCAGGGCCCCATCCGCGCATGATGGCGAAGCCGACGCCCCCCACCAGCGCCATGGCAAAGGCGATGGGCACGCGGGCCAGCATCAAAAGCAGCAGGACGGCGATGGCGATCAAGGACAGGGTCATGTGCGGCCCCTCCGCATCAGCACGGCGATGGCAGAGACGGCACAGCTTGCGGCCGCCAGGAAGGCCAGCGGTGCCATCGGCAGCGCGAGGGACGCGCTGCGCGTGCCTTCATGCAGCTGCGCCGCGCCGATCAGCACCAGCCGCCAGGCAAACACCCCCAGCACCACTGCCGAGACCAGCCCGGCAAACCAGCCCAAGGCCGCCTGCGCCGCGGGCGGCAGCAGGTGCAGCGCCAGGTCGACCTCGACATGGCCGCCATCCGCCGTGGTCAGCGGCAGCGCCACGAAGACCAGCGCCGCCAACAGCATCTGCGTCAGCTCGAACGCGCCCCCGAAGGGGCGGTTCATCAGGTAGCGGCCCACCACGTCGATGCAGGTCACCGCAATCAGTGACAGGATCAGCAGGGCCGCCATCGCCGCCAGAAGGCGATACCATGTGGCCTGAACATGCGGGGTGCGCCCGGGGATCATGTCCGGGGGTGGGGCGTCGGGGTGCGTCATTCGATGCCGACCCCGGTGCGCTTGCGGAACTCGGCCAGTGCGGCGAGGCCGTCATACTCGCCCAGACCCTCGGCCCATTGCGCTTCCAGCGCGGATGCGGCCTCGCGCAGGGCGGTCACGACCTCGGGGCTGGCCTCGTGGAACTCGACCTTGTCGCCGACCTCTTCCTTGGCGGCAATGTCGGCGTCGTTCCAGGCCTTGCCCACCCGCTCGGCAAAAGCCGGGCCCGAGATGGCGTCGATGGCGGCACGGTCGGCCTCGGACAGGCCCTCCCACTTGCCCTCGTTCATCACCAGGAACCAGGTGGTGTTGTAGATCCCGCCCGGAACCGTCATCGAATACTTGATGTGGTCGGTCAGGTTGAAGGCGGTCATCGCCTCATAGGTGAAGGCCACGCCGTCGATCACGCCGCGCGAGAGCCGCTCATAGACCTCGGGCGAGGACATGAACAAGGGCGCCGCGCCAAGGGCCGCGACCAGGTCCCCGGCATAGCCGCCCGGCACGCGGATCTTCATGCCGGCCATGTCGGCAGGCGTCTCGATCTTGCGCTGGTTGTTGTGCAAGAGCCCGGGGCCGTGCATGAACAGGCCCAGCAGACGGGTGCCCGCATGTTCGGCGGAGGCGTCCAGCTGGCCGGTATAGATGTCCCAGTAGGCTTGCGAGTTGGTCACGGCGTCATCGCCGAGGAAGCTGAACTGCCCCAGTTTCGCGCGCTCGAAGCGGTCATCCTCGGTGAAGGAGTGCAGGCCATAGGTGATGTCGGCCACGCCGTCGCGGGCCATGTCGAAATGCGCGGGCGGCGTTCCCAGCGGGCGCGCCATGATCCGCACGGTGACGCGGCCTTCGGTGACCTCGGCCACCTCTTCGGCCCAGGGCTCGATGGCGTTCACCACTATGGGATGGCGCGGCGGCAGCCAGGACGACAGGATCAGTTCTTCGGCCAATGCAGGCGCTGCGCCCAGCAGCAGGGTGGCCAGCGAAAGTGTCAGGGTCTTCATCTTTGGTCCTCCATGACCCTCGCCTCCCGCGAGGGATTGAAATTGTCCGCATGTGCCGCCGCGAAGGCGGGGTGGTTGGCACAGGCTTCGGCGATGGCGGTGATGCGCGGCAGGTCAGCGGTCGCTACCCCCCACCGCGCGGCGTTGTAAAGCTGCGGGATCAGCGCGCAGTCGGCCATGCTGGGCGCGCCCCCGTGGCAGAAGGGGCCGGGGGTGGCCGCCAGCATCGCCTCGACCGTGGTGAGGCCACTGGCGATGTTGTCGCGGTTCCAGGCGGCGCGCGCCTCGGGGCCGGCCAGCGCCTCGACCCGGGCAAGAACCGCCAGGTTCGACACCGGATGGATCTCGCAGGCGATGGCCAGCGCCACGGCACGGGCCTGCGCCCGCGCAACGGCGCCCTCTGGCAGCAGCGGCGGCAGCGGGCGCGTGTCGTCGAGATAGTCAAGGATCGCCAGCGACTGGGTCAGGCGCAGCCCGTCGATCTCCAACACCGGCACCAGCCCCTGCGGGTTGAGCGCCAGATGTCCCGCCCCCCGCTGATCGCCCGCCACCAGATCGACTGGCACCCGGTCATAGGCGATGCCCTTCAGCGCCAAAGCGATCCGCACCCGCCACGAGGCGGAGGACCGCCAGTAATCATGCAGCCGCACCGTCATGGCCATACCGTCATGGCTGGGCAGGCAGGATGCGGCCCGTGCAGGGACCGAAGCCCACGCGGAACCCCTCGCCCTGGGCAAAGCCGAACAGCCCGACCTCATCCCCGTCCTCGATGAAGGTGCGCGGGGCGCCGTTCACGGTGACCGGCACCTTGCCGCCCTGCGTCATCTCCAGGAGGGCACCAGTCTGATCTGCCGCGGGGCCGGAAATCGTGCCCGTCCCCAGCAGATCGCCCACCCGCATCGGGCAGCCAGAGACGGCATGGTGGGCCAGTTGCTGGGCGCTGGACCAATACATGACGGTGTAGTTCGTGCGGGCCATCTGCTGGTCGTTCATCGTCCACCCCAGGGTCAGGTCGTAGAACCCGGGGCGATCCTCACGCAGATAGGGCAGCAGATCGTTGTCGCGGGGGGCGCCTGCGCTTCGGAACGGCTCCAGCGCCGCCTGCGTCACGATCCAGGGGCTGATCGTGGTGCCAAGCGCCTTGGCCTGGAACGGCCCGAGCGGCTGATACTCCCACGCTTGAATATCGCGCGCCGACCAGTCGTTCAGCAGCACATAGCCAAAGATCATGTCTTCGGCCTGATCGACCCCGATACGCTGGCCCATGGTGCTGTCCGCCCCGACGATGGCGCCCAGCTCCAGCTCCAGATCCAGACGGCGGCAGGCGGTCCATTCGGGACCGGCCTCGCCCTTGACCTGCCCCATCGGGCGCCGGATGTCGGTGCCCGAGACGACAACCGACGACGCCCGCCCGTTATAGCCGATGGGCATATGCGTCCATTGCGCGGGCAGCGCGTTCTCCGGCCCGCGGAACAGCACACCTACGTTGAAAGCATGGTTCTTGGAGGCATAGAAATCGGTGAACTCGGTGACCCGGATCGGCAGATGCAAAGTCACCTCCGCCATCGCCAGCAGGGGAAGGTCGCGCGGCCCGTCCGCGGCCAGCAGTTCGGTCAGCCGGGCACGGGTGCGGTCCCATTCGGCCCGGCCCCGGGCGATGAAGTCGTTCATCTGCGGTGCTGCAAAAGTGCCGCCCGCGTCGATCAGGCCAAGCGCCTCGCAGGCGGCAAGGTCCAGCACCTTGTCCCCGATCGCGACTCCGCAGCGTGGCCCCGCACCGTCACTCGAAAACAC
The DNA here is from genome assembly GCF_009908165.1 of Frigidibacter albus. Lineage (GTDB taxonomy): Bacteria > Pseudomonadota > Alphaproteobacteria > Rhodobacterales > Rhodobacteraceae > Frigidibacter > Frigidibacter albus. The sequence goes on along the minus strand of NZ_JAAAUC010000001.1, from coordinate 6,675 downwards.
GCCATAGGGCAGGTTCTGGATGGGAAAATCGCAGGAAGGGTCGTTCGCGGCAGTCACCTGGCTGCGCGGGATCTGATGCGTCATCGGAAGTCTCGCTTGTCTTGTGCGGAAGTGGGGCAGCAGAACGTTTCAAGTGAAACGAATAGCAGATATTGTTACGCTTGCAACGATAATCGGGTGGCGGGCGAACCCGCCCCCCTCATTTCATCCCCGGCGTGCCGTCGAACTTCTTCTGCAGCTGGTCCCAGACCTCGATATATTCCTGCTGCATCGGCGCCTCGCGGGCGGCGAATTCGGTCAGGTGCTGGGGGAACCGGGTCTCGAACATGAAGGACATGGTGTTGTCCAGCTTTTCGGGGCCCAGCTCGGCGTTGCTGGCACCTTCGAAGGCGTCGCGGTCAGGGCCGTGGGGCAGCATGCAATTGTGCAGGCTGATCCCGCCCGGCGCGAACCCTTGGGGCTTGGCGTCATAGACGCCGTAGATATTGCCCATCAGCTCGGACATGATGTTCTTGTGATACCACGGCGGCCGGAAGCTGTGCTCTGCCACCATCCAGCGCTCGCGGAACAGCACGAAGTCGATATTGGCGGTGCCCTCCTGCCCCGAGGGCGCGGTCAGCACCGTGAAGATCGACGGGTCCGGGTGGTCGAACAGGATCGCACCGACCGGCGAGTAGGTGCGCAGGTCATATTTGTAGGCGCAGTAATTGCCGTGCCAGGCGACCACATCCAACGGGCTGTGGCCGATATGGGTTTCATGGAACTGGCCGCACCATTTGATCACCACCCGGCTTGGCACCTCGCGGTCCTCGAAGGCGGCCACGGGGCATTTGAAGTCGCGCGGGTTGGCAAGGCAGTTGGCGCCGATGGGGCCGCGGCCGGGAAGGTCGAACTTCTGGCCGTAATTCTCGCAGACAAAGCCCCGGGCCGGACCCTCCAGCACCTTTACACGGTAGACGAGGCCGCGCGGAAGGATGGCGATCTCTTTCGGCTCGAGGTCGATCACGCCCAGCTCGGTGCAAAAGCGCAGGCGCCCCTCTTGCGGGACGACCAGCAACTCGCTGTCGGCGGAGAAGAAATACTCGTCCTGCATCGACTGCGTGACCAGATAGACATGGGTGGCCATGCCGACCTGGATGTTCACGTCCCCCGCCGTGGTCATCGTGCGCATGCCCGTCAGCCAGGTCAGCGGCTGGTCGGGCACCGGGATCGGGTCCCAGCGATACTGCCCCAGGCTGGTCACGCCCGGCAGCACATGCGGCGCGGTCTTCCAATGCGGCAGGTCGATGGGCGTGAAGCGGCCGGTGTGATGGACCGAGGGGCGGATGCGATAGCACCATGTCCGCTCATTCTGGCCGCGCGGCGCGGTGAAGGCCGTGCCCGACAGCTGCTCGGCATAAAGGCCGTAGTTGCACTTCTGCGGGCTGTTCTGGCCCTGCGGCAGGGCACCCGGCAGCGCTTCGGTCTCAAAGTCGTTGCCGAAGCCGGGCATGTAGCCGATATGCGGGCCGGCCGAGGCGGCGCGGGTCATGCCTTGCGGCAGGTCATCAGTCGTCACGGCAGTCCTCCGTCAGATTCGTTGCAGTTGCAATGACCGTATCGTTGCTGGCACAACGATGTCAAGGCCGTTGCATCAGCAATGATTTTGCGCAACCCTGCGCACAGGAGGCCGCGATGCCATTTCACCTCGACACCTTCCTGCCCTACCTGCTGTCCGTCGCGGCGCACCGCACCAGCGCAAGGTTCAGCGCGCTCTATGCCGCCGAGGCCGGGCTGACGATCCCGGAGTGGCGGGTGCTGGCGCATCTGGACCATTCGGGCGCGGCCAGCGTCCGCGATATCCACAACCTCGTGCATCTGGACAAATCCGTGGTCAGCCGCGCGGCCTCGCGGCTGGAGCTTGCCGGGCTGGTCCAGAAGGAAGGCGACCCGGACGATCGCCGCCTGATCGTGCTGCAGCTGACCGAGGACGGCCGCGCCTTGATGCAGCGGCTCAGCCGCGTTGCCGACAGCTTTCAGGCGCAGATCCTCAGCGAGCTTGGAGCGGATGGCCCCGCCCTCGCCCGCGCCCTGCGCCAGTTGGGACCGGGCCAGCCCGGCGACTGACCCGGCAAGGGGGCATTTCAGTCCCCAAGAAGCTGCGCCAGCCTTTGACGCAACGCGGGCATATGCGGGTTGCCGCGCGTCACCGCGTCAAAGACCTCGGGCGCATCCTGCCCGACCATGCCCAGCCCCTCCATGATCAGGTCAAAGCTGCGGGTGCGGATCTTGGGATGCGGGGCAAGCTCGCGCATCGCATGGGCCAGCAGATGCGTCAGCCCTTGGGTCAGGGCCGCGTGGCGGTCATGCTCCTCGGGCGAGGACAGCACGATCTGCAGCCGCAGACGATGGCGCAGGAACGCGGCGATCCGCCGCCAACCGGTGCCGCGTAACGGGCACAGCACCACGCGCTGGCCCGCCAGCCCCGTGCGCGCGCTTTGCGGGCCGAAGAGGGGATGGCATCCTAGCAGCTGCACTTGCGGGGGCAAAAGCTCCTGCATCAGCTGCGCCGGTTCCTGCTTGATCGAGCAGGTGTCGATGACAATCTGGCCGGGGCGCAGATGCGGCGCGATCTGGCGCAGGCACCCGACGAAGGCAGGAACCGGCACCGCCAGCACCACGATGTCGAAGGCGCCAGCGCCGGATATCTGCACGACCGGCAGATCGGTGCTGCCGTGATGCGCCGCCGGATCGCAGACCGCGACCGTCAGGTGGGGTGCCAGATGGGTGGCCATCAGCCGCCCGAAGGCACCGAAGCCGATGATGAGCACAGAGGGGGGCAAATGACGGGACATGGCGATTTCCTTGAAAGGAGGAGGCGCCAGGGTCCGGGGATGTCTCCGATATGCGACCGCTGGCGGGCGCAGCGGTGACATGGCAAGGCCGTCCGCTGCTCAGGGCAGCGGGAAATAGCAGCTTTGCAGGGGGCGGCTTGTCGATCTCATGCTGCGGGCCAGTATCGGCGCCGGGTGGACCTGTCAATCCTCCCGGTGCCGCGAGGGCGGCTTTCCGGTCCCGCGCTTGAACGCGCGCCAGAAGGCGGTGCTGTCGGCGTAGCCCAGCTGCCGCGCGATCTCGCTATGCGACGCGTTGCGGTCGCGCAGGCGGGCGCTGCCCAACTCCAGCCGCGCTTCCTGAACCAGCGCCCGAAACGACAGGCCGAGGTCCGACAGATGGCGTTGCAGGCTGCGTGGCGACATGTGCAGGACATCAGCGAGCAAGCTGATCGTCACCGGGCGCTGGCCAAGATTGAGACGGATCAGCCGCCGCACCTGCTGCGCCAGATCCGAGCCGCCCGGGTGCGGGGCCAGATCGGCCAGATGCCGGGACAGGATCGCCATGAGCCCGCTATCCTCGGCCCGCTGCACGCGCTCGGCAGCCTCGCGGTCGAACAGCAGACGGTTGGCCATCTGCCCGAAGCTGGGGGCAGTGCCTAAGACGCGGCCAAGGGCTGCAGCTTCGGGCGGCGCGTCATGCTCCAGATGCAGCGCCACCGGGCGCCCCGCCGCGCCAAACGCCCCCCGTGCCAGCGCGATGGTGGCGGAGAGCGTGTATTCCGAGTCCTGCCGGCGCGGCCACAGGGTCGGGTCCTCCAGCCGGTAGCTCCACACGAGATGCGCATCCTGCACCTCGACCCGGATCGAGGTGCCGTCCTGCCAGGCGTTCAGCACCTCGGCCAGCCGCGCCAGCCCGCGCTTGAGCGTGGCGGAACTGGCGAAGAGCAGGCCGACAGGCCCCAGATCGGTGGCGCTGAAACTGGTGCCCGCGCGCGCGCCAAAGACAGGATCGCCGGCCGTGACCGCCGCTTCCTCCAGGAACGCCACATAGTGATGCAGCGGGATCTGGGAATAGGGGTCCGACAGCTGTGCGCGGGTCAGCTTGTGCCGCGCCAGCAGAGCCGCCGCAGGAAGGGCGCTGCGATCCAGCATTCGCAGGACCGGGCTGAGCGACGAGGCGCGGATCAGCGGCGCGAGACCGCGCGGCCCCTCGGGCTCTGGCGCAAAATATCGAATCATTGGCGCAATCCGCAATTTGGTGAGGCCTTCCGATCCCATAGCATTTGTTGCAGTTGAAATGAACAGGGCGGCGCCAGATCGTCCCGCACCAACAGGGAAACGACCATGTCACAGACAGCTTCGGGGGGCGCGAGCCTTCCCGCGGGCCTTGCCCGCAATTCCGTCGGCACCACGCATATCGTCTTCTTCGTCGTCGCGGCGGCGGCACCGCTTGCCTCGGTCGTGGGGGCCTCGCCCGCGGCCTTCGCCTTCGGCAATGGCGCCGGGGTGCCGGGCGTCTACCTGCTGGCCGGCCTGATGTATCTGATCTTCGCGGTGGGCTTCACCGCCATGAGCCGCAGCGCAGGACCGGCGGGCGGTTTCTACACCTATATCGCCAAGGGGCTGGGCCGCCCGGCAGGGGTCGCGGCGGCTTCGATCGCACTTCTGACCTACAAGATGATCCAGCTGGCGGTCTACACGCTGTTTGGCATCTTCTTATCGGGCACTCTGGCGGGCCTCGGTATCGAGATCGCATGGTGGGCGCCGGTGCTGGCCGTCATGGCGCTGGTCTGGCTCTGCGGCGCCCGCAACATCTCGTTCTCGGGCCGTCTTCTGGGCCTGTGCATGTTGGCCGAGATCGCGATCCTCTTCGCGCTGAGCGTCGGCATCCTGATGGGCGGCGGCGGGCCCGAAGGGATCACCCTCACTTCCTTCGCCCCGGCAACGGTCTTCAGCCCCGGCCTCGGCGCGGCGCTGGTCTTCGTCGTCGGATCCTTCATGGGATTCGAGGCGACCGTGGTCTTCAGCGAAGAGGCCCGCCATCCCGAACGCACCATCCCGCGGGCCACTTTCGCGGCCGTGGCGCTGATTGCCGGCTTCTACGCCTTCTCGACCTGGTCGATCACCCAGTTCTATGGCCCGGCCAATGCGCAGGCCGCAGCGCAGGCGGGGCTGGAGAGCTATTTCTTCACCGCCGCTGCCGAGGTTCTGGGCCCGTGGTCGGTGACCGCCATCGAGATCTTGCTGATCGTCAGCCTGTTCGCTTCGGCGCTAGCCTTCCACAACACGGTCAACCGCTATTTCTTTGCCCTTGGCCGCGAGGGCGTGCTGCCCCGCTTTCTGGGCAACGTCCATGACCGCCACGGCTCTCCGCATGTTGCTGGGCGGGCGCAAAGCGTCATCGCGGGCCTGCTGCTGATCGCGGCGGTGGTCTCGGGGCTGGATCCCTATGCGGCGATCTTTTCCTGGACCTCGGCCATCGCCGTGATCGGCATCCTGTCTGTGCAGATCCTCGTCTGCTTTGCCATCATCGCCTGGTTCGGCCGCAACCCCCACGGCCACGGCGCCTGGACGCGGCTGGCCGCCCCGGCCCTGTCGATCCTCGGCCTCGCGACCGGGCTGGTGCTGGTCATCCTGAACCTGCCGCTGCTGGCGGGCGACAGCCCGGTGATCTGGACCTTCCCCTGGCTGGTGCTGGCCTTTGGCCTGATCGGGGCAGGTTATGCCATCTATCTCAGATCCCGCCGGCCCGCGCTCTACGATGCGCTTGGCGCCGCCGTGACGGAGGTCTGACCCATGAGCCTGATCAACCCGATCCGTATGCAGAAGCTGGACGCGCTGAACTACTACACCGCGACGCGCAAATATGACGTCAGCTTCCCCCGCCTGACCCAGGATATCGATTGCGACGTGGTGGTTATCGGCGGCGGCTTTTCTGGCGATTTCCGTCCAGGACAGCTCGGACTCTGCAATCTGCAAATCGGCCTCGGCGCTTTGCACATCGGCGCGCGCTTCGGCGACGGTCGCGCGGGCGCTGTCCACGTCGGCGGTGGTGGCGCCGGTGCCCTCCAGCCGCTCCAGCCGGGTCAAGGTGGTTTCAGCCGCGTCCAGCACGGCCTTGGCCTTGGCAAGCATCGCCTCTGCCGACGAGCGCGCTGCCTCGTAGCTGGCAGAGTCCAGACGGAAGAGCGGCGTGCCAACCTCGACCTGGCGGCCCGGCGCATACAGGATCTCGGTGACCACGCCGCCAACCCTCGGGCGGACCTGCGTTTCCTCAAACGCAACGGCGCGGCCCGGGATCGTGTAGCTGCGCGCGACAGGCTCCAGCGTCAGCTCCATCACGCCAACCTCGGTGGGTCCCGCAGGGGCACCACCGGGCGGGGGGCCGCCTTGGGCAATGGCCGGACCAGACAGAAGGGCAAGGGCGACAAGCGCCGGGACCAGGCGGTCGATGCGTAGGGGGGTCAGCATATCTTCTCTTTCCTGTCCGGTGGGGGAGGCCACGTGGCGGTCCATCACCCGGGGTCCGGGCGCGCCTGATGTCTGTGGTCACCGGCATCGTCACACGCATGTCAGGACGCGGCAAGCGGCGAGGCCTTCCGCGTCCTGGATGGACAGCTGCCGTCGCCTCTTGCGGGCGCCGGGGGTTATCTCAGCAGCGTGTCGAGCAGCCCAAGAACCGAAACAACCTTGGAGGAGCGGCTGTCGACCAGCACAAGGTGGTCGTTGACCTGTTTGATCCCATGGTTTGATGGTGCGATCCTTTCGAAGGAATGGAAGGAAGCACTATGGGACAAGTTCGTCACGGGAGCGCCACGACCACGCACGCCGTCAGAGCAGCAATACAGCGATCGCAAGC
>NZ_JAAAUC010000019.1 GCF_009908165.1 Frigidibacter albus | reverse complement strand
CCGCTCGGTCACCAGCTTGACCGCCTCGATCTTGAACTCGCGGCTGAACTTCCGTCTCGTCATATCCACTCTCCAGGTCAATGGTCACGATCTTATCTTCGCGTCCACGGAACCGGCAGCAGCCCATCTGCCCAGAGAAAGCCGGAGGCGCCCGTGACAGTGCTGCGCCTCGCATCAGTTCGTGGGCTTTGATTGACCCGCGTCAAGGATGACGCGGATGAGGTATGATAGATTTCCGTGAGCGAGGGCGGTGCAGGAGGGTGGCCATGTCAAACTCCATCTTCCGAACGAAGGGGCTGACCAAGGTCTATCGAAGTGGTGCGCAGGAAGTGCACGCCCTGCGCGGGGTGGACTTTCGCGCGGCGCGGGGTGAATTCATCGTCATCCTCGGCCCGTCCGGGTCAGGAAAATCGACCTTCCTGAACATTGTCGGCGGGCTCGATACGGCAACTGCCGGCGAAGCCTGGTTCGGAGATCATCAGTTGACCGCGCTGGATGAGCGGGGGCTGACGCAATACCGGCGCGATCACGTCGGCTTTGTCTTTCAGTTCTACAATCTGGTGCCCAGCCTGACCGCGCGTGAAAACGTGGCGCTGGTGACCGAGATTGCCCGCCATCCGATGTCGCCCGACGACGCCTTGGCGCTGGTGGGCCTGACAGACCGCCGCGACCATTTCCCTGCGCAGCTGTCGGGCGGCGAGCAGCAGAGGGTGGCGATTGCCCGGGCCATTGCCAAGAACCCCGAAGTATTGTTGTGCGACGAACCGACCGGCGCGCTTGATTCAGCCACGGGCATCAAGGTGCTCGAGGCGCTGGCCGAGGTGAATCGCAGCGTGGGCGCGACCACGCTGGTCATCACCCACAATGCGGCCATCCGGGAAATCGCCGACCGGGTCTTGCGCTTTGCCGATGGCAGGATCGTCGAAGAAACCACCAACGCTACCAAGAAAAGCCCGGCGGAGGTCTCATGGTGATCTCACCGCTACGCCGGAAGGTCTTGCGCGATCTGCGCCGCCTTTGGGCGCAGGTGCTGGCAATTGCGCTTGTCCTGGCGGCCGGGGTGGCGACGCTGATCCTTGGCAATGGGGCGTATTCCTCGCTGCATGAAACGCGGGCGCGCTATTACGACGATTATCGTTTCGCCGATGTCTTTGCCGATGTGACGCGGGCACCCCGCGCTCTGCTGGGCGATATCCGCGAGATAGACAACGTTCTGGCCGCCGAAGCCAGGATCGCGAAGCTGGCCCTGCTTGACCTGCCGACCATGGCCGAGCCGGGAACGCTGTTCATGGTCTCGCTGCCCGAGAACGCCGACCGGGGGTTGAACCTGTTGCACTTGCGCCTGGGCCGATTGCCAGATCCACAATCGGCCCACGAGATGGTGGTGTCGGAGGGATTTGCAGCTGCCCACCGGTTACACCTCGGGGCTCGATTGGCTGTGCTCATGAACGGGCAGCGGCGCGAACTGGTGGTGACCGGCATCGCCCTGTCGCCTGAGTTCATCTATGCGCTGGGGCCTGGCGAGATGATGCCCGACCCGCGCCGCTTTGGAATCGCCTGGCTGCCGCGCCCAGCGCTTGAGGCAGCCTTTGATCTGGAAGGTGCATTCTCGAATGTCGTCCTGAAGCTGGCGCCGGGGGCGTCGGTCGACCGCGCAATCGAGGCGCTTGACCGACTGACTGCGCCTTACGGCGGATCAGGGGCGGTGGCGCGAGAAGACCAGATCTCGCACGCCTTTCTGGATGCCGAGTTGAAACAGCTGAGGGCGATGGTCAAGGTCCTGCCGCCGATCTTCCTCATGGTCGCGGCGATGCTGGTCAACATCACCCTTTCACGCCTCATCACGCTGGAGCGCGAGCAGATCGGGCTCTTGAAGGCCATCGGCTATTCTTCGCGGGCTATCGCGCAGCACTATGTGGAATTCGTGCTGGCAATCGCGATGCTTGGGATTGTGATTGGCGTCGCAGCGGGAAGCTGGCTTGGGGCCGGTCTTGCGCAGCTATACGTCCGCTTCTTCTCATTCCCATTCCTGATCTTCACCCGCGATCCGCAGATCTATGGGCTGGCCGCTGGCTTTACCGTGGCTGCAGCAGTGGCGGGGGCATTGTTTGCCGTACGTGTTGCCGTGGCCTTGCCGCCTGCCGCGGCGATGTCACCGCCCGCACCAGCCGACTACCGGGCGCGCATGGCGGGCCTTCGCCGGCTGTTCGCCTTGCGCCAGACCGGGGTGATGGTGGCGCGGCATCTGTTCCGCTGGCCGCTGCGGACTGCGTCCGGCATGTTTGGCGTTGCCATGGCGGTGGCGATCCTTGTGGCTTCGCTATGGTCCTTCGGGTCGATCAACCACATGATCGACGTCACCTTTACCCGTGCCGAACGGCATGACGCGCTGGTCGCTTTCGGAGCCGCCGAGCCGGCTCGCGCGCTGTTTGCCGCCCGCCAGATGCCCGGCGTTCTGGCGGCAGAGCCGTTTCGCGCGGTGGCTGCCCGGATCAGCCACCGCGCCCTGTCGCGCAAGCTGTCAATCATGGGCAAGCCGGAAGCGCCCGTGTTGTCGCGCGTGCTGGCCCCCGATCTGCGACCGATGGCGATGCCGGAGGCGGGGCTGATCCTGTCTGAAGCCCTGGCCGAAGCCTTGGCAGTTCGCCCTGGCGACCGCGTCACCGTCGAGTTTCTTGAGGGGGCGCGCAACACCGTGACCTTGCCGGTCAGCGGCCTGTCGCTGGGCTATGTCGGCCTTGGCGCGGCAATGGAGATTGCCGCACTGAACCGCGCCGCGGGCGAAGGGGCGGTGATCTCGGGGGTTGCCTTGCAGATAGACGAGACACAACAGAAGGCCTTCTATGCCGCCGCAAAGGCCACGCCCAAGACCGGCTTTGTGGCGGTGACCGCCCTGACCGTGGCGCGTTTCAAGGAGACACTGGCCGAAAACATCACGGTGATGATCACCGTCTATGTCGGTCTGGCGGCGATCATCGCCGTTGGGGTGGTTTACAACTTTTCCCGCATCGCCCTGTCTGAACAGGGGCGGGAGCTGGCCAGCCTGCGGGTTCTGGGCTTCACCCGTGGCGAGGTGTCGGGCATCCTTTTTGGTGAATTGGCCACGATTGTCCTGCTGGCACAACCCTTTGGCTGGCTTTTCGGCTATGTCATCGCGTTTGGAATGGTGCAGGCATTTTCGTCCGATCTTTACCGCGTGCCGTTCGTGATCGGGCCCGAGGTCTATGTGACGGCCAGCCTGGTCGTCTGTGCCGCCGCGCTGGCCTCGGCCTGGGCGATCCGTGGACGGATCAACAGCCTCGACATGGTCGAGGTTCTGAAAACGAGGGAATGAGCCATGCGCCGCCTGATCCTTGCGATTGCTGTTCTGGCCCTGCTTGCAGGGGTCGTCTGGGCCTTCCTGCCCCGTCCGGTCGAGGTCGAGGTTGCCGACATTGCGCCGCGCACCCTCGAGGTTGCGGTGGCCGAGGAGGGCGAGGCGCGCATCCGTGAGGTGTTTACCATCTCGGCCGCGATCGGCGGAAAGCTGCGGCGGATTGATCTGCACGCAGGTGACCCGGTCGTCGCGCAAGAAACCGTGGTGGCGGTGATCGGCCCGGCGGCCCCGGCGCTGCTGGATGCACGCGCGCGCAGCGTGGCAGAAGCGACCCGATCTGCGGCACAATCCGCCGTGGATCTGGCTGTGGCCCAAGTGACACAAGCCGAGGCCGCGCTTGAGTTCAGGACCGCAGACGCTGATCGGTCCCGCGCGCTTTTTGGACGGTCGGCCATCTCTCAGCGGGTGCTGGACACCGCCATTCTGGAACAGCGAACTGCCCGGGCCGCCCTTGACAGCGCCAAGGCCAATCTCGCCGTGCGCGGACGCGAGTTGCAAAGCGCCGAGGCCGTACTTGGCACCGGCGATCCCTACGGTGCCGAAGCCTGTTGTGTCGACATCATCGCCCCGGTTTCGGGTAGGGTGTTGCGGGTGCTGACCGAGAACGAGCAGGTGGTGCAGCCCGGGACCCCGATCATGGAAATCGGCAATCCCGGCAATCTCGAGATCGCGGTGGATCTATTGTCACGCGATGCCGTACGGGTGCGCGAGGGGTCAGAGGCGCAGATCACCGGCTGGGGCGGCGCGCCCATCGCAGCACGGGTCGAGCGCATCGAGCCTTCGGCCACAACCAAGGTTTCGGCGCTTGGGATTGATGAGCAGCGGGTCATGGTGATTCTGAACCTGCGCGGCGATCCGACGGATTGGCAGCTTCTGGGCCACGGGTTCCGCGTCATTGCCCATATCACCCTGTGGAAGGGCGACGCCGTGTTGACGATTCCGGTCGGCGCCCTGTTCCGCGACGGGTCTGACTGGGCAACCTACGTGGTGCAGGACGGGCGCGCGCGGCTGCGGATCATCACCTTGGGCGAGCGCAATGAGAGCTTTGCACAAGTGCATTCCGGGGTCGCGGCCGGGGATCAAGTGATCCTGCACCCCAGCGACCTGGTCGCGGAAGGCACAGCCGTAAGCCATGGGTCCGATCAGTAGCATGTGATGCAACCTCGGGTTTGACCACAAAAAGAATGACAGGATGACACCATGCCCCATCCCCGCCTGACGTTTCACGGCGCCGCCCGTTCGGTGACAGGCTCCCGCTTTCGGCTGGAAACTGGTCACGGAGATATCCTGATCGACTGCGGGTTGTTCCAAGGGTCGAAACCGAAAAAGAGATGAACTACCGCCCCTTCCCGCGACTTGCGCGCGGTGTTCCGCTGCCGCAAACTGACGGAATGCTTGGCTTGCCCGCCCTTGAGATCAAACCTGCACGCGCACTGGCGATGACGCAGGATCTGCGCGCCGCGATCGGGCTGCTGCGCTGCACCAATGCTGAGCTTTCGGGCGAACTGGAACGGTTGGCGGGTGGCAACCCATTCGTGCAGATCGTGCCCAGCCCCGTCCAGCAGATCGCGTCGATTTGGCAGGACACGCGGACAGTGCCTGCGGTGGCGCGGCCGCCGGTGCTGCCGCCTCCACCCCGCGGGTTGGGCCAGATCTCGGTCGAGCAGGCCGGGGCCGGCGCGCCGGGGCTGCACGACCATGTGTGCAGGCAGATCGGCATGATGTTCCGCGACGAGGACCAGCGTCGGCTGGCACTCTGCTTTGCCGAGGCGCTGGAGCCGACGGGCTGGCTGGGCTTGCCAATTTCCAGCATTGCGGGGGCCTGCGATGTGCCTCTGCAAAGCGCCGAAGCTGTGCTGGCACGGCTGCAGCAGGTGGAGCCGGCCGGATTGTTTGCACGCTCGCTGGCGGAATGCCTGAGCTTGCAAGCCGTCGATCAGGGGTTGATGACGCCAGCCTTCGCCATTGTCCTGCAGAACCTGCCGATGCTGGCAAAGGGCGATCTGGCAGGGTTGGCGACGCTCTGTGCGCTATCCGAGGCGGATGTCCGCGACATCCTTCTGGCAATCCGGCGGCTGAACCCGAAGCCGGGCGCAAGCTTCGATCCCGCGCCGCCGCGGGCCGTCGAGCCGGACATGATCTTGCGGCGCTGCCCGTCGGGCTGGGTGATCGAGCTGAACCGGTCCACCTTACCGGGGCTGGTGGTACAAGATCCGGCCGGCCCGGAGGCCAGCGCCGAAAGCCGGCGTGCCGCCGAATGGCTGCACAGCGCGGTGGACCGGCGCAATGCGACCACGCTGAAAGTGGGGCAAGAGGTCGTGCGGCTTCAGCTGGCCTATCTGGAGGGTGGCCCGGTCGATCTGGTGCCGATGTCCTTCGGCTCGGTCGCCGCGTCCGTGGGCGTGCATGAGACCACGATAAGCCGGGTGACGGCGGGGCTGCTGGTCTCGGCGCCGGGGCGGGGGTTCTTGCTGCGCGAGCTGTTCAGCAATGCCTTGCCGCGGACCGGCGGCGTGGGCGGGATTTCGGCCGCCGCGGTCCGCCACCAGATTGCCGCGCTGATCGCGGCCGAGCGGCCCGAGGCACCGCTGAGCGATGCGGCGATAGCGGCGCATTTCCAGGCTCAAGGTGTCACATTGGCACGGCGCACCGTCGTGAAGTATCGCGAGATGCTGAAGCTTCCTGCCGCCGCGCGTCGCCGCGCGCTGGTGCGGCAGGCCCCGGGCACGTAAGGCCATACCAATCGGGCCGCGGTGCGGTGCGGGGCGCGCAGGCCGCGCATATTGCGTGAAATCTGCGCGGCGGCGCTTGCTCTGCCGGACAGCGAGGGGCAGGTCTGGCGTAATCCCTTGCGAACGGGGCCAAAAATGCGTGGGCGCGCCGCAGGCCGTGGCTGGCACGATTTCAGCATAAGTCAGGTTGTCCGCTTCAACGAGACACAGGCGCGCAGAGCGTGCACCAATAGGGAGACTACGGATGACAAGACTTCACCGAATTGCCCTGGCATCGACGGTTGCGCTTTGTGCCGCGATGCCGGTCGCCGAGGCCAAGGACCTGACCGTCGGCTTCACGCTCGACGCCGATACCCTCGATCCGGCCAACCACCGCAAACGCGAGACCGAGACGATCATCCGCAACCTGTATGACGGCATCGTCACCCGAGATGCCAACATGCAGGTGGTGCCGGAGATCGCGGAATCGATGACCCAGGTCTCGCCCACCGAATACGACTTCAAGATCCGTGAAGGCATCAAGTTCCACGATGGCACCGAGATGACGGCAGAGGACGTGAAGTTCTCGCTCGACCGGATCACGGTCGATGGCGCGATGGGCGACGGGCAAACCAGCCCGCGGCAGGGGCTGATGGGGCCGGTTGACAAGGTCGAGGTGATCGACGGGACCACGGTGCGCATCACGCTCAAGGAACCCTGGCCGATCCTGCCCGCGATGCTGCCGAACCAGCAGATTGTGTCGAAGGCGTTCGTGGAACGGGTCGGCACGGCCGGGCTGGCGACCGAGGTAAACGGCACCGGCCCGTTCAAGCTGGTCGAGTGGCGCAAGGGCGATGCGATCATCATGGAGCGTTTCGACGATTACTATGGCGGCGCAACCGACATCGCGCCGGTGGGCCCGGCCTGCGTGGACCGGGTGATCTTCAAGGTCATCCCCGAAAGCGCCTCGCGCGTTGCGGCGCTGCTGGCCGGGGACGTCGATATCATCAACGACCTGCCGGCGTTTTCGGTAGCGCAGGTGAAGAACGCTCCGGATACCGATGTGCTGACGGTGAACGGCACCCGTAGCTTCTTCATCGCGATGAACATGGAGGGCGAGATCTTCGATGATCCCAAGGTGCGCCAGGCCGCGGCCCATGCCATCGACAAGCAGCTGATCATCGACAAGATCCTTGCCGGCAACGCGGCCTCGATCGACGGCATCCTGTCGCCCGACGCCTTCGGCGCCAGCGAGCTGCCGGCCTATGAGTATGATCCGGAAAAGGCCGCGGCGCTGCTGGCCGAGGCAGGCTTCCCCGATGGCATCGACGTGACGATGGATGTGGAGGGCGCGTTTAAGGACACCGCCGAGGCGGTCGCCTCGCTGCTGACCAAGGCCGGCATCCGCACCCGGGTTGCGGTGGGCGAAAGCGCACAGCTGACCGAGAAGTGGCGCACCGAGGGCGAGCCGAAGTCGGGCGACATGTACTTCACCAGCTGGGGGAACGGCTCGCTGGACCCGTTCGACATCTTCACCCCGACCCATCGCAGCCATGACCGGGGCAACTCGGCCGGCTATGCCAACCCCGAGCTGGACAAGATCCTCGATGCCGCCGCCGTCGAGATGGACGCCGAGGCGCGCGCGGCGATGTACCGCGAGGCAGAGCTGATCGTGAACGCTGACGCCCCCTACGTCTATCTCTGGGTGCCGCAGGACATCTACGGCGTGTCAAAGCGCCTGTCGGGCTGGACGCCGAGCGCCGACAGCCGCATCAACCTGCATGACGCCTGCGTCGAATGATCTGTAGCCGGGGGGAACGGACATGAGCCTAGGCAAGCTCTTAGAGCGTATCTTGCAACTCTTGCCCGTTCTGCTGGGTGTCAGCCTCATCGTCTTTGCGATGATGGCGCTGACGCCCGGCGACCCGGTGCAGATCATGATCGGCGACCAGTCGGTCACGCCCGAACAGGAAGCGGCCTTGCGCCGCGACCTGGGGCTGGACCGGCCGATCCACGAACGGTTCTTCCTGTTCGTCACCGACGCGGTGCGGGGGGACTTCGGCGAAAGCTTCTATCACCGGCGCCCGGTGGCCGACGTGATCGCCGAGCGCCTGCCTGCAACGATCGAGCTGAGCCTTGTGGCGCTGATCGTGGCGCTGGCGACCGCGATCCCGCTGGGAGTGCTGGCTGCGATCCGCAAGAACTCGGTGCTGGACCGGCTTGCCACCGTCGGCTCGCTTCTGGGGGTGTCGCTGCCGGGGTTCTGGTTCGGCATCTTGCTGATGATGCTGTTCGCGGTGCATCTGCAGATCCTGCCGGTCTCGGGCCGCATCGGCTATTCCAGCGAGATCGTCCCCATCACCGGCTTCCTGCTGGTCGACACGCTGCTGCGCGGCAACCTGTCCGCCTTCTGGGACGCGCTGTCGCACATCATCCTGCCGGCCATCACCTTGGGCCTGCCGATGACCGCGATCCTGATGCGGGTCACCCGCACCTCGATGCTGGAGGTTCTGCGGCAGGACTACGTCACCTTCGCCGAGGCCAAGGGCCTGTCGCGGCGCCGGGTGCTGTTCCGCCACGCGCTGAAAAACGCGCTCATCCCGACGGTTTCGGTCGCCGCCATCGAAACCGGCAGCCTGCTGGGGGGCAACATGATTGTGGAAACCGTGTTCGGCTGGCCCGGCCTTGGCCGTCTGGTCGTCGAGAGCATCTTCTTGCGCAACTATCCCCTGGTTCAGGCCGCGGTGCTGTTCTACGCCGTCACCTATGTTCTGCTGAACTTCGCGGCGGACCTGCTCTACACCGCCCTCAACCCGCGGGTGAAATTGTGAGCGCCCCGCCCGCCCCCGCCCTGCTGGTGCCAGAGGCGCCGCAGAAGGCCGAGTCCATCTTCCACCGCAACCTTGCCACCTTCGCCGCCAACCGGCTGGCGATGGCCAGCGCGGTGGTGGTGGTGCTCTTCGTGCTGATGGCCGTCCTTGCGCCCTTCGTCGCGCCGCACGACCCGAACGAGACCGACCTTTTCCGCCGGATGCAGCCGCCCGCCTGGCTGCCCGGCGGCGAATGGTCCTATGCTCTTGGCTGCGACGCCCTGGGACGGGACATCCTGTCGCGGATCATCTACGGCGCCCGCATCTCCATCTTCATCGGAACGGCGGTGATCCTGGTCGCCACCAGCATCGGCATCCTTGCCGGGCTTGCCTCGGGCTACCTGCGCGGCTGGGTCGATGTGGTGATCTCGCGCATCGTCGATATCCTGCTGGGCTTTCCCTACCTAATCTTTGCCATCGGGCTGATGGCGATGATGGGCCCCGGCCTGTGGAACATCATCCTGGCGCTGGCCTACAAGGAGTGGGTCATCCCCTGCCGCGTGGTGCGGGGCGAAACGCTGGTCACGCGCGAGCTGGAATATGTCGAGGCGGCGCGCGCCCTCGGTGCCTCGCGCTGGCATATCATGCTGCGGGAGATCCTGCCCAACATCCTGTCGCCGGTGATCGTGGTGTCCACGATCCGCATGGCGCATGTGATCATCCTCGAAGCCTCGCTGTCGTTCCTCGGCCTCGGGGTGCAGCCGCCAACCGCGTCCTGGGGATCGATGGTCGCGGATGGCCGCGCCTTCATCCTCGAGGCGTGGTGGGTCTCCACCTTCCCGGGCCTTGCCATCCTGCTGCTGGTGCTGGCCATCAATGTCGCGAGCCAAGGGCTGCGGGACGCCTTCGACCCGAGGTTCCAGGAATGAGCGCGCCCCTTCTTGATGTGCGCGGTCTGCGCACCGTGTTCGAAACCCGCGCCGGCACCGTCTGCGCCGTGGACGGGGTCGATGTCAGCGTCCATCGCGGCGAATGCCTTGGCATCGTCGGCGAAAGCGGATCGGGCAAGAGCGTCACCTTTGCGTCGGTCATGGGCCTGGTGAAATCCCCCGGCCGGATCGAGGCAGGCACTATCTTGCTGGACGGCTGCGACCTGCGGGGATTGACCCCCAAGCAGATGCGCGCTGTCCGCGGCAAGGACATCGCCATGACGATGCAGGACGCGCTGACCGCCCTCAATCCGGCGCTGACCGTCGGCGAGCAGATCGCCGAGGTCTTCGACGCGCATGACTACACGCTGCCCCGCCGCGGATCCGCCCGGGCGCGCGCCATCCGCGACAAGTCGGCCGAGATGCTGGGGCTGGTCGGCATTCCCTCGGCCGAAAGCCGGCTGCGGCAATATCCGCACGAGTTTTCGGGCGGGATGCGGCAGCGGATCATGATCGCCATCGCGCTGGCCTGCCGGCCCAAGCTGCTGATCGCCGATGAGCCGACCACCGCGCTTGACGTGACGATTCAGGCTCAGGTGCTGGAGCTGATCACCGAGATCCGCGCCCGGCTGGGGATGAGTGTGGTGCTGATCACCCATGACCTTGGCGTCGTGGCCGAACATTGTGACCGGGTGATGGTGATGTATGCCGGTCAGGTCATCGAGGAAGGCCCAACGGCCGAGGTGATCGCGCAGCCGCAACATCCCTATACCCGCGGCCTGCTGGCCTCGATCCCGCGCCCGGCGCTGCGGGGCCAGCCCATCCGGCCGATCGAGGGCCAGGTGCCCGACCTGATCGGCCTGCCGCCGCAATGCCGGTTCTACTCGCGCTGCCCGCTGCACCGCGACGCCTGCCTTGCGCCTGTGGCGATGCGGTCCGCCGGCCCGAACCGGCGTGTCCGCTGCATCCTGAGCGGGGAGCCCGTGGAATGAAGACGCTTCTGAAGGTCGAGTCCCTTTCAAAGCATTATGAGGGCCGCCGCGGCCTGGTCGGCCGGCTGACAGGCGCGCCGCATACCGTGGTGCGGGCCGTCAACGATGTCAGCTTTTCGGTAGAACGGGGCGAGATCCTTGGCCTGATCGGCGAAAGCGGTTGCGGCAAGTCCACCCTTGGCCGCGCCATCCTGCGGCTGCACGAACCCACCGCCGGGCGTGTTATGTTTGATAGCAAGGAGGTCACCGCCCTTGACGCCCCGGCGCTCAAGGCGCTGCGGCGGCGGATGCAGATCATCTTCCAGGACCCCTATGCCAGCCTCAACCCCCGCAGGACGGTGGCGCAGATCGTCGGCCTGCCGCTGCGGCTTCACGGGCTCGCCAGCTCTGAAGCCGAGGCGCGCGCCATCACCGCCCGCATCTGCGAGAGGGTGGGCCTGAAGGCGAACCAGCTTGACCGGTATCCCCACCAGTTCTCGGGCGGTCAGCGGCAGCGGATCGGCATTGCCCGGGCGCTGGTGTCCAACCCCGAGTTCATCGTCTGCGACGAGCCGGTGTCGGCACTCGACGTCTCGATCCAGGCGCAGATCATCGCCCTGCTGCTGGAGCTGAAGCGCGAGATGGGGCTGACCTATCTGTTCATCAGCCATGACATCTCGGTCATCGGTTATCTGGCCGACCGGGTGGCGGTGATGTATCTGGGCGAGATCGTGGAGATGGGGCCGGTCGAGGCGATCCTGGCCCGCCCGCGCCATCCCTATACCCAAAGCCTGATGTCGGCCGTGCCCAAGGTCGAGGCAAGCGGGCGCCGGGCGCGGATCCGCCTGACCGGCGATCTGCCTTCGCCGCTGCATCCCCCCGCGGGCTGCAAGTTCCACACCCGCTGCCCGCTGGCGCTCGACATCTGCCGCAGCACCGCGCCGCTGCGCGAGACGGTCGGCGAGGGCCATATCGCGGCCTGTCACCGGCTGGGCGAGGACATCTCATTGCTGGAGGACGGCGCCGCATGACCGGCTTCATCGAACTGGCCCTCAGCGGTACGGCGCGTGACCGCGGGGTGCAGCAGGCGGGGGCTGCCTCGGCAGAGGCCGTCCGTGCCGCCACGCTTGGCCGGGTGGCCAAAGCGCGGGCAGAGGGTGTCATCGACAGCAATGCGCTGGCCTATGTCGCGGCGCAGCACGCCTTTCACGCGGCAGTGGAGCCCGAGGGGATGGCCGAACTGGAGGGCATCGCCGCCGGCTTCGGCCTGGATGCGGCGGAACTGTTCCTGCACCTGCATCTTGGTACGCTGCGCGATCTGAAAGGCGGTGGCCGGATCGAGGATGGGTGCAGTGCCTGGGCTGTTGCAGACGGCCCCTCGGGACCGCTGGTGGTGAAGAACCGCGATCTGTCTGGGCCGCAACTTGGCGTGCAGACGGTCGCGCGCCATGTCGGCCCCGATGTGGAAACCGGCGCGATGATCTGCCTTGGCAGCCTTGGCAGCCCCGGCGCCTATTCCAGCGGCATGAACGCCCGCGGCTTTGCGCTGGCCGATACCCAGGTTCCGGTGCGGCATCACCGCGTGGGTTGGCTGCGTTATTTCCTGATGACCCGCCTGCTGGCCCGCTGCGCGACCGTTGCCGAGGCGCTGGCCATGATCCGCGCGGTCCCCCATGCCGGGGGCGGTACGCTGGTGATGGCCGATGCAGGCGGCGCGGTGGCGGCAGTCGAGCTTGGCGCGGCGGGGCCGCAGATTGCGACGGCGAGCCCGGTCTGGCGCACCAACCATTTTGTCAGCCCGGCGCTGGCAGCCGATACGCTGCGTCCCGAGGGCGACTGCCTCGCCGGAAACTCGCAGCAGCGCTTTGAACATCTTGGCGCAACGCTGCCGGGACGCGCCTGGTCCGTTGCCTGTGCGCAGGCGCTGATGGCCACGCATCCCGAGGACGGCGCGCCGATCTGCCAGCACGGGCAGGATGACGGCAGCTGCACCATCGCCTCTGTCGTCTATTCCTGTCGGGCACCGGGGCTGCTAGCCTGCGCCGGTAATCCCTGCAAAGGCATCTGGCGCTCTTTCCCGCTGGCCGAGTAAGGCGGGGCGGCAATGGGCGCAGCAATGGCAGACTACAAGCACGAACTTGTCGGCGACCATGCCAGCATCCTGTCGCTGCGCCGGCTGATAGACCGCGTCGCGGCCAGCCCGGCGCGGACCGTGTTGATCTACGGCGAAACCGGCACCGGCAAGGGGCTGGTGGCGCGGATGATCCACCGCGCTTCCGCGCGCGCGGCACGCGAATTCATGGACATCAACTGTGCCGCGATCCCGACCAGCCTGATGGAGTCAGAGCTGTTCGGCCATGAAAAGGGCGCCTTCACCGGCGCGGTGGACCGCAAGGTCGGACTGGTGGAGGCGGCAAACCAGGGCTCCATCTTCCTGGACGAGATCCGCGAGATGGACCTGACCCTTCAGGCCAAGCTGCTCAGCCTGCTCGATACCCAGCAGTTTCGCAGGGTGGGCGCCGTCAAGGCCACCTCGGTCGATGTGCGCTTCATCGCGGCGACGAACAAGGTGCTGCTGTCCGAGGTGGCGGCGGGGAAGTTCCGCGAGGATCTTTACTACCGGCTGCAGGTCGTGGCGCTGAACATCCCGGCGCTGCGCGAGCGCGGCAGCGACGTGCTGACCCTGGTGCGCCATTTCATCGGCCGCTACAACGCGCTCTATCACCGGAACATCAAGGGCCTCGATCCCGAGGCCGAGCGGATCTTCCTGGCCTATCCCTGGCCGGGCAATGTCCGCGAGCTCGAGAACCTGCTGGAGCGGATCTTCATCCTGGAAGATGATGACGTGATCCTTCCCCAGCACCTGCCGGACCGGATCTTGCGCACGGTGCGGTCCGGGCTGGCCGCAGTGCCGCCTGCGCCCGCGCATATCGACAGCGGCTTCCATGTGCTGACCGAGGCCTATCAGCGCCGGCTGATCGAAACCGCGCTGGAGCGTGCGCAGGGCAATGCCCAGGGCGCTGCGGACATGCTCAAGCTCAGCCGCCACGCCCTGCGCCATCAGATGATCAAGCTTGGCTTCGCGCGCAGCTGACGCCGCAGCCCTTCCCTCCCTCCTCCTCGCGTGAACCGCCCCCCGCTGCGTGTCTTTTCCGCGCGGGCCCTGCTGGTTCCTGATGGCCCGAGATTATCCGCCCGTGATTTCAGGGCTTTGGCGGCCGACGTTGAGACGGCACGAAACCTGCATAAGAACCCTCAGCAGGACATCACAACGAGGCAATCATGGCGTCGCTCAAGATCATCTGTCCGAACGGGCATCTCGGATTTGCACCTCTCAAGACCGGAAGTTTCCATCTGGGGGTGGCGGCCAGGCCGGACTTCATCGCCGCCGATTCCGGCAGCGACGATATTGGCCCGGTGCCGCTGGGGCACGATACCTGCGCCAGCCCGAAGGCCTGGCAGGAACATGACCTGGAGGAAATGCTGCTGGCCGCGCGCAAGATCGGCGTGCCGATGATAATCGGCTCGGCGGGCGATACCGGCACCAACAGCCGGGTGGACATGTATGTGCAGATCATCCGTGACCTCGCCGCGAAGCATGATCTGCCGCCCTTCCGCATCGGCTGGTTCTACTCCGAGGTCAGCCATGACTATGTCCGTGCCAAGATCCGCGGCGGCTCGGCGATCACCGGGCTCGATGCGCGCGAAGATCTGACCGAGGAAGAGCTCGATGCCACCTCGCGCATCGTAGCGATGGCCGGGGTGCACCCGTTCCGCAAGCTGCTGGAGGAAGGGTGCGACGTGATCATCGGCGGGCGGTCTTCGGACAGCGCCATCTTTGCGGCGGCGGCCTTGCACAAGGGCTACCCCGAGGCGCAGAGCTACTACCTTGGCAAGGTGCTGGAATGTGCGTCCTTCTGTGCCGAGCCTTACGGCGCCAAGGAAACCGTGCTGGGGGAGATCACCGCCAAGCATGTCGAGGTGACTGCGATGGCCCCGGAGCAGCGCTGTACCGTCGCCTCGGTCGCGGGGCACGCGATGTACGAACGCTCCAACCCGTTCCATGAATACGTGGCCGGCGGGCTGCTGGACATGACCCATTGCCACTACGATCAGGTCAGCGAAAAGACCACCCGCGTCACCGGGATGGAATTCGTTCCGGCCCCGCAGTTCCGGGTCAAGCTGGAAGGCTCTGGCAAGGTGGGCGAGCGCTTTGTCGGCATGGCCGGGATCCGCGATCCTTATACCATCGCCAATGTGGATGCGGTGATCGACTGGGCGCGCCAGCAGACGGTGGACCGCTTCGGCCCGGACGGGTGGGAGCTGCACTATTCGGTCTTTGGCCGCAACGGCGTGATGGGCGACATGGAGCCGCTACGGGACAAGCCGGGGCATGAGCTGTGCATCGTGGTGCAGGGTGTCGCCCCGACCCGTGAAATGGCCGAAGAGGTGACGATGACCGGCACCCGCCAGTTGTTCTACGCCCGCCTGCCCGATGTGAAGGGCACCGCCGGCGGCGTTTCCTTCGTGCTCGACGAAGTCCTAGCCGCCAGCCCAGCCTATCGCTGGACGCTCAATCACACGATGGCGGTGGATGATCCGCTGGAACTGTTCCCCACCCATACGGCCATGGTCGGCCGGGAAGGCGCATGATGAATACCCGCAAACCTCTGTCCGAGTTGGCCAAGACCATCCGCTCTAAGAATGCCGGGACCGACAAGATCACCTTCGACGTGATCTTCCGCGAACGCGACACCTATGAGCTGGTGAAGCGGTCCAAGGCGCTGACGCCGCGGTCGGTCTGCGAAATCTTAAACATCGACGAGTCCCGCCTGACCGACTTCGTCGAATACGATCCGGCTTATGCGATCAAGTTCACCATCCTGCGGCTGCGCCCCTCAGGCAGCGCCGGGGATGCCGATATCTTCGGTGCCCAGCAATACGCGCCGTTTCTGGATGTCGAGGTCGACATGACGGCGTAATGGAATCCCGTCCGGCGAGGTCTGGCCGCCAATGTCTCAAGGAGCCGCCAGCCCCGCATCGACCAGCCCCGCGTCCGCCAGCTGCTCTGCATCCGTCAGATCGCGCAGGCTCTCCATCTGAAGGTGGCAAGGCCCGCCTTGATTGGTGACGAACGTATACGGCGCGCCGCGGCGGGGTTCGCGGAGACCGGTGGCGATGAGACTCGGGTTCGGCAGGCGGCCGATCAGTCGCGGCAGATCTCCTTGCTGGAGATCTGCTTCGGCCTGGCGCGGCTGATCAGCTAATGCCAACCAATGACAGGCAAAACCGCAGCGTAGAAGGCGGCCAGCGTCTGCCAGCCGCATCCGCGGCGGCCCCGATTGCCGGGGCCTAACAGAGCGCTGACTTGCCTGAACGGCGTTCTTTGCATCGCGCCAAGGTTGGCGCTGGATGCCGGGACTTGTGGCCTTCCGATCGGCCTGGTGTCACCTCGCGGCCTCATGCTGCCAGCAGTCGAGCGAGGTTGCGGGCCCCCATCGTCAGGGTGAGCTGCGCGCCCACCCGTTCAATGCCCGCAGCCTCCGTCGCCGCTGCCGGGGCTATGGTTTACGTCAACACGGTTGTTCTGGTGCAGGCCCGGTTAGGCCTGGACGACGAAGCCGTGGCATTGGCCTTATGGTCGACATCATTCCCATGCCTACGTGATCGATGATCTGCACCGCAGGTGGCCGAAGGCGGCCTGACCACACTTCTGCAGAGAGGACACGTGACCCAGGCAGGGCCTGACCTCTCGGGGCGGTAAATTGGCAGGAGTCCCGGACATCGCATCCCGTTCGAAAGCCCTTGTCGCAAGGACTAAAACACCGAGCACCCCTCCTCGCCGTCGCGAATGCCCTGTGCGGAAGCCAAGAATATGGACGCCGTCGGCGCGTTGACCGACTTCCTGAAACGCGATCATTTGCCCTGCATCGCTGGTCGGGCATGACGCCACCACAGGCTGGCACTGGTTGCTGTCCTGCGCTTCGCGCTGTTGCTCAGCGTGCGGAAATACCTGACTGCGTGGCAACGGTGGCATCGCCTACCGGCAACCTGACGGACGCCTCGAACCCCGACAAGGCGCCGGGGCGCGGGGATCGCAGCGCCAACGGGCTGTCGATGCGGTCCGCGATGGCGGCGACAATGGCGAGGCCGAGCCCGCTGCCATCGGTGCGGGCATCCGCGCGCTCGAAGCGGGCGGTCAGGCGGATCAGGGTCTCGGGCGACAGGACCGGCCCGTCATTGGCGACCATCAGCTGCCCGCCCGGCGTCAGCGTCACCTCCACCGGTTCGGCCCTGGCGCCGTGCCGCACCGCGTTCTCCACGAGGTTGCGGCACAGGATGCCGAAGGCGTCGGGGTCGATGTCCGACATCACCGGCTGCGGCGGCAGTGTCAGCACGATGCGGCCGGGCGCGCAGGTGCGGGCGATATCCTCCACCACCATGCGCGCGACGGGGCGCAGGTCGGCGCTGTGGTCCAGCCGCAACTGGCCGCCCTCGGCCCGGGCAAGCTGCATCAGGCGTTCGGACAGCCGGGTGAGCCGCTTGAGCGTGGCCTCGATCTCGGCCGCGCGGGCGGCGGCAGCGGGGTCGCGGGTTTCGGTTTGCAGGCGCTGCGCCTGCGCGATGGCCCCGGCCAGCGGCGTGCGCAGCTCATGCGCGGCGTTTGCGGCAAAGCTGCGTTCCGCCTCGAAGGTGGCCTTCAGCCGGGCCAGCAAGCCGTTCAGGGTGACGGCAACCGGCGCAATCTCGGACGGGATGCCCTCGCCGGGAACGGGCGAGAGGTCGCGGGCGGTGCGCGCCTCCAGCTGGCCGCAAAAGCGCCTGAGCGGGGCAAGGCTCGCGCGGACGGCCAGCACGATGCACAGCAGCGCCAGCGGCACCACCACCAGCAACGGCAGGCCAAGGCCCATCTGGATTTCGCGCGCGACGTCGGCACGGTGGTCAAGCGGCTCGGCAACCGTGATGCGGATGGTTCCCTGCAAAGCCTCATCGCTGAACAGCCGGTGGGTCGCGGTCTGCCGGAAGCCGGGTCCGTCATGGGCCGGGAACACCGCGGGGTCGGCGGCGTGGGATTGCAGCAGGATCCGCCCCTCGGCATCGCGCACGATATAGGTGAAGAACTCGTCATGCGTGCGGATCGCGGCAAGGCGCTGCGTCACGCCATCCTCCTCGCGCCCGACGATATCGACAACGGCCAGCGGCAGCAGCCGCTGCGCGGTCTCCTGCAGGGCGGAATCGAAGACCTCGTCCATCTCGTGCCGCAGCAGCAGCGCGGTGACAGAGGCGGCGGCGATCCAAAGAACCGTCAGCAGCGCCCCCAGCGACAGCGCCAGCCGCGCCTGAAGGCTGCGCGGCAGAGTCATGGTTTCCCCAGCCGATAGCCCATGCCGCGTTCCGTCTCGATCACCGCGCTGCCCAGCTTCTTGCGCAGGCGGCTGACATGCACCTCGATGGTGTTGCTCTCCACCTCGGTGTCGAAGGCATAGAGCTTCTCCTCCAGCTGCGCCTTGGACAGCAGCTGGCCGGGGCGCGACAGGAAGGCCTCGAAGAGGGCCCATTCGCGCGCGGTCAGCGGCACCGGCTTGCCCTGCACCCGGATGCTGCGCGCCGCAAGGTCGATGTCCAGCGGGCCGTGGCTGATGATCGGGTTGGGATTGCCGGAATAGCGCCGGGCGACAGATCCGATGCGGGCCGACAGCTCCGACAGGTCGAACGGCTTCACAAGGTAGTCGTCGGCGCCCGCGTTCAGCCCCTCGATCCGGTCCGACACCTGATCGAGCGCGGTGAGGATGATCACCGGCGTCACGTCGCCCCGCGCACGTAAGGTTTTCAGGAAACCGATGCCGCGGCCATCGGGCAGCATCAGGTCCAGCAGCAGCAGGTCATAGGCGGCCCCCGCCATCGCGTCGCCCGCCGCATCCAGCCGCGTGACCCAGTCCACAGATTGCCCGTCGCCCGCGACCTGGTCGCGCACGGCGGCGCCCAGAACCGTGTCGTCCTCGATTAGCAGGATGCGCATGTCTGGTCCCGTTCCCTCTTGGCTGACCTTTCCTGACTGCCGCGGCTGACGCAAGGCTGACGGCGCGGTGGCCTGCGCTTCAGGCTGCCGTCAGCTTCGCCGCGCATAGGAGTGGCAACGGGCCCGCATCGTGGAGTTTGGCTGATGAAGAAGACATTGACAGTTCTCGGCTTTCTCGCGGTCTTCCCGGCGGGACTGGCGAATGCCGATGACGATTGCTTCGTGCCGATGGCGGATTGGCAGCCGCGGGATGCGGTGGCACGGCTGGCCGAGGAGAACGGCTGGTCGGTGCGCCGGATCAAGATCGACGATGGCTGCTATGAGATCGACGGCACCGATGCCGCCGGGCGCCGGATCGAGGTGACGGTGGATCCTGCGACACTGCAGGTGCTCGAGTTCGAATATGAGGATGACAGGCACCGCCGCCGGGATCGGAGCACGCCGAGCCATGACTGAACGCGCTGAGGTTGCGCCGGGCCTGTCTGTCCCCAGCGTCCCGGCGCTTGGCAGCGCGCTGATCTGGACCGGCCCCGCGCTGGTCGCCCTCCTCTGTTGTGGCACGGCAGCGCTCGGCGTCACAACCTACGCGCCTTACGGGGCCGAGGCCGGCTTCGGGATCGCCGTCGGGGCTGCGGCCGTCGTTGCCATGGCGCAGGCCCTGATCCTTGCCGCGCGCCCCCGGCTGCTGGAGCCGCTGTTCGGCGGGCTCGACCGCATGTACCGGGTGCATAAGTGGCTGGGGATTTCGGCTTTGGCGCTGATGATCCTGCACAGCCAGATCGAGCCCGACTTTGAGCGGGTGGTGCGAGAGACTGATCTGGGCGAGCTGGCGAGCGAGGTGGGTGAGCTTGCGTTCAACGCGCTGCTGGCGCTGATCGCGGTCAGCTGGTTCCGGCGCTTGCCCTTCGTGGGGCTGGAGATCCCCTATCAGGTCTGGCGGTTCAGCCATCGGTTCATGGGCCTGCTGTTCGCCGTCATCGTCTTCCACCAGTTTTTCGTGGACCTGCCCACCGGCGCCGATCCGGCGCTGTCGGTGCTGCTGAACGGCTTTGGCCTCGCTGGCGTGGCCGCCTGGCTGCACACCGAGTTCCTGGCCCCGCGCCTGCGGCGGCGGGAGTTCACCGTCAGCGCGGTCACCGGGCAGGGCGACACCACCGTGGTGACGCTGGCGCCCAAGAGCCGGCCGATGCGCTGGCGGCCGGGGCAGTTCGCGTTCCTCCGCGCGCCCGAGGCGGGGCTGGCCGAGCCGCATCCGTTCACCATCGCCAGCGCCCCGCGCGCCGACGGTTCGCTCAGCATGTCGATCCGGGCGCGGGGCGACTGGACGCGGCGCCTGCCGGGCGCGCTGCACGCAGGGATGGCCGTGCAGCTCGAGGGGCCCTATGGCCGCTTCAACTTCCGCAAGGGCGGCGCGCGACAGGTCTGGCTGGCGGGCGGCGTCGGCATCACCCCGTTCCTGGCCTGGGCCGAGAGCCTGACTGCCGCAGACCGGCGAGACATCCACCTGGTCTATGCGGTGCGCACGCCGGAGGAGGCGGTCGGGCTTGAGACGCTGGCCGCCGCGGCGGCGCGCAACCCGCGCTTCAGCTATCGGGTGGTGGCCTCGGCGCGCGATGGAAGGCTGACGGCCGAGGGGTTGACCCGGTCTGCACCTTTCCCGGTGGGCAAGGCCGACCTGTGGTTCTGCGGCCCGGCGGGCCTGAAGGACGGCATCCTCGCGGGGCTGAAGGCGCAAGGCCAATCCCCGCGGCGGGTGCGGTTCGAGCATTTCGAGTTTGCCTGAGGGCCTTGCTACCCAGACGCCCCGCCCCCCCGGCGGGGCGTTTTTCCTGACGGCAAGCTGAAGCAGGAATCGCCGCGCTGTCAGGAAGCTCTCAGGCCCGGTCCGCAGATTGGCCGCAGCAACCGAACAGGAGTTCCTGCCATGAGAAAGACCCTTGCCCTGCTTGTCGCCTCCACCGCGCTGACCGCGACCCTTGGCTTTGCCGCCTGGAGCGCGACGCGCGGCCCCGCAGACGCCGGCCCGCTGCCCGTTGCCGCGATCTCCCAGGATGGGACACCGGAGCTGCCGTTGATCCTGATCAGCGACGATGACGAGGATAATGACGATGATGACCGCAAAGGCTCGTGGTGGGGCCATGACGATGACGACTGCGACGATGACGATGACGATGACGATGACGATGATGATGATGATGATGATGACGGCGGCTGCCGCGGCGGCGCCCGCAATCCCGCGCCCGCCGGCAGCAAGCTGCCTCCGCAGAATGGCCTCTTCGGTACCGGCGCGCCGCCGCAGGTTCAGGTGAACTGAGCCAAGCCGCGGCGCGGCGGAACCCGCTGCGCCGCGCGTTCGACCCTGACCCAACCCCGGAGATCTCTCGATGAAATCGCTTCTCGCCACCCTCGCGCTGACCACGGCGCTGACCCTTCCCGGCATCGCCGCGGCGCGCCCCGTCACGCTGACCACCACGCTGAGCAGCTATGGCGGCGATGGCGCCTATCTCGCGCTCTACGTCACCGACGCGTCCGGCGCCTATGCCGGCAGCCTGTGGATGGCCGGCGGCAAGTCGAAATATTACGAGCATCTGACCGACTGGTATCGCGCCACCGGCGGCGACACCGCGCAGGTCGATGGCATCACCGGCGCCAGCGTCGGCGCGGGCCGGACGCTGGAGATCACGCTCGACCTGGCCGATGCGCTGTTCGATGCGGGCTACACCCTGCATATCGACGCCGCTGTCGAGGATATGCGCGACAGCCCGAACGAGGTGGCGGTGCCGCTGACGACCTCGGGCGCGGGCACGCCCGTCCAGGGCCGCCGCTATGTCGCCAGTTTCGCCTACGACATGTAAGGGCACAGGCCATGATCCGCGCATTCCACCGCTGGCCGGGTCTTCTGGCACTGGCGCTTGTCACGCTGCTGGCGCTCAGCGGCGCGGCGCTGTCGGTGTTCCCGGCCGCCGGGCGCCTGGCCGCGCCTCAGGCCGAGGCAGGGCTGACCGTGGCCACGCTGGCGGAGCGGATCCTGCCGGTCTACCACGGGGTGGAGCAGATCCGCCGCGCGCCCTCGGGCCAGATCACCGCCTATTGGTTCGATCAGGGCGCGCCCGGTGCGGCCGTGATCGACCCTGCCACGGGGATGGGCGCGGGCTCTGCCGACCCCAACCAGACCGAGCGCTGGCTGACGACCCTGCACCGCTCGCTGTTTCTCGATGACACCGGCCGGCTGGTGATGGCGGCGGGCGCGGCGGCTATGCTGGTGCTGGCCCTGTCTGGCGCGGCGCTGGTGCTGCGGCGCATGGGCGGCTGGCGGCGCTGGTTCGCGCGCCTGCGGGGCCCGCTGGCCGGGCGGCTGCATGTGGAGATTGCGCGGGTTGCGGTGTTCGGGCTGCTGCTGTCCTCGGCCACCGCGCTGTGGATGACGGCCTCGACCTTCGGGCTGCTGCCGGATGGCGCCGCCGCGTTGGCGATGCCCGAGGTGAGCGGCCAGACGGGGGCGGCGTTCGCCCAGATGCCGACGCTGGCGGCGACGCCGGTGGCAGAGCTGCGGGCGCTGAGCTTCCCCTATCCCGGCGACGCGACGGATGTGTTCACGCTGAAGACAGATCAGGGCACCGGCTATCTGGATCAGGGCACCGGCGCGCTGATTGGCTGGGCCGATCTGGGCGCCTGGGAGCGTGTTTCGGAAACCATCTACATGCTGCACACGGGTCAGGGCGCCGTGGCACTTGGGCTGTTGCTGGGGCTGATGGCGCTTGGCGTGCCGGTGATGGGCGCGACGGGCGTGCTGGTCTGGCTGGCAGGGCGGCGCGGGCGGCCCCGGATCCGTGGCAACCAGCCAGCCGGGCGGGCCGAGACCATCCTGCTGGTCGGCAGCGAGGGCGGCAGCACCTGGGGCTTTGCCGCGACGCTGCATGCCGCGCTGACGGCGGCCGGGCAGAGCGTTCATGCCGCGCCGATGTCGGCTTTCGCACCGGAGAGCTATGCGCGGGCCAAGCGCGTCATCGTGCTGGCCGCGACCTATGGGAACGGCGATGCCCCGGCCTCGGCCAAGGGGTTCCTGGACCGGCTGGCGGCACTGGACCGCGCGCCAAAGATGCCGCTGGCGGTGCTGGGGTTCGGCGACCGCAGCTTTGCCGAATACTGCGCCTATGCGCAGGCGGTGGCGACGGCAGCGCAGGCAAAGGGTTGGGCGGAACTGCTGCCCTTGGGCACGGTGGATCGCCAGTCGCCGCAGGACTTTGCCCGTTGGGGCCGCACCCTCGGGGACGTGCTGGGGATCGACCTGCAACTGGCCCACCAGCCAGTTCTGCCCGCGACGCAAACACTCACCCTGATCTCGCGCCGCGACTATGGCGCCGAGGTGCAGGCCCCGACCGCGATCCTGCGCTTTGCCCTGCCGAAGAGGACCCTGTGGCAGCGGCTGACCGGGGCGGGGTTCGCGCGCTTCAATGCCGGCGACCTGATCGGCATCCTGCCCGAAGGCTCGCCGGTGCCGCGCCTCTACTCGCTGGCCTCGGCCCGCGGCGACGGGTTCGTCGAGATCGTGGTGAAGCGGCAGCCGGGCGGCCTGTGCTCCACCCAGCTCACCGCGCTGGAGCCGGGGGATACCGTCACCGCCTTCCTGCGCCGCAATCCGGGGTTCCAGCCGGGCAAGGGCGGCGCGCCGCTGATCCTGATCGGCGCGGGCACCGGCATCGGCCCCTTGGCGGGCTTCGTGCGCGGCAATGCCCGGCACCGGCCGATCCATCTGGTCTTCGGGATGCGGCACCCGGACAGCGATTTCCTCTATGGCGAGGAGATCGCGGGCTGGCAGCGTGACGGCCGGCTGACCCGGCTGGTCACCGCCGTCTCTCGCGGCAAGCGCCCGCTCTACGTGCAGGACGCGCTGCGCGCCGAGGCGGCCGAGGTTGCCGGGCTGATACGGGGCGGCGCGCGCATCATGGTCTGCGGCGGTCGGGGTATGGCAACGGGCGTGGCGGAGGCACTGGCCGAGATCCTGGCGCCGCTGGGGCTGACGCCCGCGGCGCTGAAGGCGGAGGGGCGGTATGTCGAAGATGTTTACTGACCTGCGGCGCCATGCGCTCAACGGCCCGACGATGGGCACCCGCTGGTCGGCGCTGTTCTTCGCACCGCAGGCGTTCAATCCGGCCCCGCTGCGCGCGTCCCTGCAGGCGGCGGTCGATGACGTCGATGCTCAGATGTCCGGCTGGAAGCCCGGCAGCGACCTGATGCGCCTGAACGCGGCGCCGGTGGGGGAATGTGCCGCGGTGCCGGACCGGCTGCGGCGGGTACTGGAGATGGGGTTGCAGATCGGCCGCGCCTCGGGCGGGGCGTTCGACATCGGGATGGGCGATGCGGTGAGGGCCTGGGGCTTCGGGCCGGAGGCTGCCGCGCCGGAGCGGATCCGGGAGGCGATGCGCGCGGGCCGGGTGCCCGCGCATGAGGCGCTGGAGATGGGCGCGGGCCTTGTGCGGAAACAGGCCCCGCTGACGCTCGACCTCAACGGCATCGCCAAGGGCTACGGCGTGGACCGGCTGGCCGAGACGCTGGTTCAGCATGGCCTGCACGCGGGCCTCGTCGGCATCGACGGCGAGATGCGGGCGCTTGGCCTGCGACCGGGCGGCGAGCCCTGGACCGTTGCGGTCGAGGCGCCGGACCCGGAACGCCGCGCGCCCCATTCCATCCTGGCGCTGCAGGACGCGGCCGTGGCGACCTCGGGCGATTACCGGCATTGGGTGGAGGTGCAGGGCCGCCTGTTGTCGCATACGATGGACCCGGCCCGCCGCGCGCCGCTGCTGACGTCGCCCGCCTCGGTGACGGTGGTCCATGCCAGCTGCATGCAGGCGGACGCCTGGGCGACGGCGCTGATGGTCATGGGAAGCTTGGAGGGCGCGGCAATGGCGCGTAAGCAGGGGCTGGACGCGCTGTTCATCGACCGGATCGGCGATGGCTTCCGCGAGACCCGGGTGGGGCGGCTGTTCGAGGCCGGGGATGGAAGCGGGGCAGATGCGGATGACTGCGGTACGTGATCGTCTGAACATCGCCCTGCTGGCGCTGGCGCTGCTGGGGCTTGTGGCGGGCCTTGGCCTTTGGCTCGCCGGGCAGCCGGCGCTGGCGGGGCCGGTCTGGGCGGCGGGCGTCGTGCCGGTGCTGGCGGCGCTGTGCGTGGAGATCCTGCGGAGCCTATGGAAGGGCGAGGTCGGGCTCGACATTGTCGCCGCGCTGTCGATGTCGGCGGCGCTGCTGGTCGGCGAGACGCTGGCGGCGGCGGTGGTCGCGCTGATGTATTCCGGCGGCACCTTCCTGGAAAGCTTCGCGCAAGGCCGGGCGCGGCGCGAGATGAGCGATCTTCTGTCGCGCGTGCCCCGGACCGCGACCCGCCACCGCAACGGCGCGCTGGAGGAAGTGGCGCTGGACGCAATCGCGCCCGGGGACCTGCTGCTGATCCGGCAGGGCGATGTGGCCCCGGTCGATGGCACGGTGGAGAGCGCGGGCGCGATGCTGGACCAGTCGGCGCTGACCGGCGAGTCGATGCCCATGCAGTTTGCGCAGGGGGCGGAGGTGATGAGCGGCTCGGCCAATGCTGGCGAGGCGTTTGACTTGCGCGCCACGCGGGCCGCGGCCGACAGCACCTATGCCGGGATCGTGCGGCTGGTCGAGGCGGCGCAAGCCTCCAAGGCGCCGATGGCCCGGCTGGCGGACCGCTATTCGCTGCTGTTCCTCGCGGTGACGGTCGCGCTGGCGACAGCCGCCTGGTGGTTCACCGGCGATCCGATCCGCGCGGTTGCGGTGCTGGTGGTCGCGACCCCCTGCCCGCTGATCCTGGCGGTGCCGGTGGCCTTGGTGGCCGGGCTGTCGCGGGCGGCGCATTTTGGGGTGCTGATCAAGGGCGCGGGACCGCTGGAGGCGCTGGCGCGGGTGCGGACCCTGATCCTCGACAAGACCGGCACGCTGACCGACGGGCGCCCGCAGATCGTGCGGATCGACCGGCTGGGCGCGCTGCCGCAGGATGAGATCCTGCACTTCGCCGCGGCGCTGGATCAGGCCTCGAAGCACCCGGTCGCGCAGGCCATTGTCGCGGCGGCACGGGAGTGGGGCATCGCCCTGCCGGTGCCGGGAGGCGTGGTGGAAACCGCTGGTGAGGGCGTCGTGGGAACCATCGACGGGCGGCATGTCGTCGTCGGGGGGGCAGGCTTCGTCGCCGCGCAGGCGGGGGTTGCGGTTCCCGAGGCGGCGGTCATTGCCGCAGGGGCGGTGGTGGTGTCGGTCGCGGTGGATGGCAAGCTGGCGGGGCATCTGGTGATGGCGGACGCGCTGCGCGCGGGCAGCGCGGACCTGCTGGCGGGGCTGCGCAAGCTCGGGGTCGCGCGCATCGTGCTGGCCACCGGGGATCGGCGCGCCGTGGCCGAGGCGGTGACGGAAGGGCTTGGGCTCGACGCGGTGCGCGCCGATCTGGCGCCGGGCCAGAAGGTGGCGCTGGTGCTGGCAGAGCGCGCGGGCGGCACGGTGATGATGGTCGGCGACGGCGTCAACGATGCGCCCGCGCTGGCGGCAGCCGATATCGGCGTGGCGATGGGCGCGCGCGGGGCGGCAGCCTCGGCCGAGGCGGCGGATGTGGTGCTGCTGGTCGATCACCTGGACCGGCTGCTGCCGGGCATCGAGATCGCCCAACGCTCCCGCCGCATCGCCATGGAGAGCGTGGTGGCCGGGATCGGCCTGTCGGTGCTGGGGATGATCGCCGCCGCCTTCGGCTACCTGACCCCGGTGCAGGGCGCGCTGCTGCAAGAACTGATCGACGTCGCGGTGATCCTGAACGCGCTGCGGGCGCTGCGGATCCAGCCGGGGCGGACCGCTGCGAGGCCGGACGATGCCGCGTCCGGAGCCCTGCACCGGCCGACATCCACCCCCGCATAACCCGGAAGGCGTCCCGATGAGCAGACTGTCCCATTCCGAAATCCACATGGTTCACCGCATCGGCTGGCTGCGCGCGGCGGTTCTGGGGGCGAATGACGGCCTCGTCTCCACCGCGAGTCTTGTGGTCGGGGTCGCTGCGGCCGGATCCGGGCGGCCCGAGATCCTGATCGCCGGTCTGGCCGGCCTTGTCGCCGGGTCCATGTCGATGGCGGCCGGAGAATATGTCTCGGTCAGCTCGCAGACCGACGCGGAACAGGCCGACATCGCCCGCGAGACCCGCGAGCTGCAGGACGCGCCCGGGGCAGAGCTGGAAGAGCTGACGCAGATCTATGTTGCGCGCGGGCTTGACGAAGCCCTCGCCCGGCAGGTTGCGATCCGGCTGACCGAGACAGACGCGCTTGGCGCCCATGCGCGGGACGAGCTTGGCATTTCGGAGACGGCGACTGCCCATCCAATCCAGGCAGCCATAGTATCGGCGGCGACCTTCGCTGTCGGGGCGGCCATCCCGCTCATCATCGCAGCGCTCGTGCCTGTTGCACAGATCACTCTCATTGTCGCGGCCACGACTCTCTTCGCACTTTCCGTTCTCGGCGGGCTTGGGGCGTCAGTCGGCGGTGCGGGAATCGTCAAGGGCGCGGTCCGCGTTACCTTCTGGGGAGCGCTTGCCATGGCTGCGACCGCAGCAGTGGGTATGCTCTTCGGTGTAACTGTCGGCTAAGTGAGGTGGTGTAAATTGGATGCCATGCCAAACGGATGGCACTGATAGCATCATCTGACAAGTCAGCCTTGGAGCGGTCACTCTCGAGAGATCGCGCGACACTTTGCAGATGGTCCAGGCTTCGACGAACTCGTGCGGAAAATTTAACGACCTCTGAACATTTTCCCGCGTGGAAGTAAGAAAGCCACCCCATGGGGGTGACC
Organism: Frigidibacter albus; assembly: GCF_009908165.1. Taxonomy (GTDB): domain Bacteria; phylum Pseudomonadota; class Alphaproteobacteria; order Rhodobacterales; family Rhodobacteraceae; genus Frigidibacter; species Frigidibacter albus. The sequence continues at coordinate 118 of NZ_JAAAUC010000019.1, read as the reverse complement.
TGCCACGGGATTTTTCCTCCAACTGCGATTAGAGTCCGCTCCATGGAGAGGACGGACGATGAAGCGAACGATACGAACCGAAGAGCAGATCATCGGCATTTTGCAGGAGCATGAGGCC
>NZ_JAAAUC010000018.1 GCF_009908165.1 Frigidibacter albus | reverse complement strand
TCAATGCCGTCGATCCCCAAGCCTGGCTCGCCGACACCCTAGCCCGCATCCCAGACTACAAGATCACAAAGGTCGACGACCTGCTGCCCTGGCGCTGGAACCGATAGCGGTCAGGCCGGACGCTTACTTTACTACAACCTTTTCAATTGGTTGTGCTGTAACCCGTTTGTAACGCGTCCGTAACGTCGGTTACTGCCGTTTTCACGCTTCGACGGACACCACACGCCCCCGCGCGCCCCGCGTGCAACAGCGGTCTGCACGGGCGACGAGTAACCCCAGGCCGTGGTCAGAGTCTCTATGGCGACGGTTGCCGTCGTGACGCTGCACCAACGCCATGCCCCGAAGCTCTCCCTGCATCGATGTTTCTCTTGTCGCGCGACAATGATCGGTGTCTGTTCTACCGTATGATTGCTCTGGATAATTTCGGCTCGATGCCTGACCCGCTGAACAGGTTTCTGGCGTGCTGCGTGTCTGTCGATCTGGAGGTTGACCCTCGAACCGCGCGGATCTTTGCGCTGGCGGCCGTTCGGGCCGATGGAGCCCCACCCATCCTGTCGCGCAAGGGCGACTTGGCCACAGCGCTGGACCGGCTGGAGGCGGCTCTGGAGGGCGCGGACCATCTGATCGGGCACAACATCCTGCAGCATGACCTGCCGCACCTTGCGGCAGCCCGGCCGCGTCTGCACCGGCTGGCCGCCTCGCCCATCGACACGCTGTGGCTGAACCCGCTCGCCTTCCCGCGCAATCCCTACCACCATCTGGTCAAACACTATCAGGACGGGCGCCTTCAGGCAGGCCATGTGAATGATCCCGAGCTGGACGCACTTCTGGTCTTCCAAGTGCTTGAGAACCAGCTTGCCGCGTTCGAACGGCTGAATGTGGAAGACCCCTACGCCCTGACCGCCTACCATTTCCTGACCACCCGGGCGGAGGGCGCCGCGGGCTTCGACGCCTTGTTCCGCCATGTCCGCGGCGCAGAGGCACCAACGGCCCCGGCAGCGGAAACAGCCATCCTGAGGATGCTTGACGACCGCGCCTGCGGGCACCGGGTGGAACAGACGCTGGGTCGGCTCTCCAGCCCGCAACTGGGCTGGCCGATGGCCTATGCGCTGTCCTGGATCACCGTGGCGGGGGGCGAGTCCGTCATGCCACCCTGGGTGCGGATGCGGTTCCGCGAGGCAGCGCTGATCGTGCGCCATCTGCGCGACACCGATTGCGACAGCCCGGACTGCGCCTGGTGCCGCGAGAAGAACGATCCCGTGCGCGCTCTGTCGCGGTGGTTCGGCTTCGATGCCTTCCGTCCGCAGCCGGTGGACGACATGGGCCGCCCCCTGCAAGAGCGGATCGTGGACGAGGCGATGCACGGCGCGAGCATCCTTGGCATCTTGCCGACCGGCACCGGCAAGTCGGTCTGCTACCAGATCCCGGCGCTGTCGAAGTTCGACAAGACCGGGGCGCTAACGGTGGTGATCTCCCCCTTGGTCGCGCTGATGTCCGATCAGGTGCAGGGGATGGAGCGGGCGGGCATCTCCTCCGCTGTCACCATCAACGGCATGCTGTCGATGCCGGAGCGCCAGAACGCGATGGACCAGGTGCGGATGGGCGAGGCGGCGATGCTGCTGATCTCGCCCGAGCAGCTGCGCAGCAGCTCCGTGCGGTCCGTCCTGGCGCAGCGCGAGGTCGGGCTCTGGGTGCTGGACGAGGCGCATTGCGTGTCGAAATGGGGCCACGATTTCCGGCCGGATTACCGCTACATCTCGCGCTTTATCAAGGAGTTCTCGGGCGATCTTCCACCGGCGCCGGCGCCGGTGCTGTGCCTGACCGCGACCGCCAAGCCCGAGGTGGTGCGGGATATCTGCGAGCACTTCCAGACGCGCCTGGGGGCCGATTTGATGCTGCTCGATGGCGGCGCGGTGCGCACCAACCTCAGCTTCGAGGTGCGCGAGACGCAGCGGAACACCAAGCTGACCGACATCCTCGACGTGATCGAGGCCAAGCTACCGCAGGAGGGCGCGTCGGGCGCGGTGATCTATTGCGCGACGCGCGGCGAGACAGAGCGCGTGGCGGATTTCCTCAAGCAGCAGGGCCTGCTGGCCGAGCGTTTCCATGCGGGTCTGACCGCCGACGAGAAGCGCGACGTGCAGGAACGCTTCCGCATCGGCGCCTTGCGGATCATCGCCGCGACCAACGCCTTTGGCATGGGGATCGACAAGCCCGACATCCGCCTGGTCATCCACGGTGACATTCCCGGATCGCTGGAGAACTACCTGCAGGAAGCGGGCCGCGCCGGCCGGGACCGCGCCCATGCCAATTGCGTGCTGCTGTTCGCCTCCGAGGATGTAGAGCGGCAGTTCTCGCTCTCTGCCCGCTCGCGGCTTGCCCGGCACGAGATCGGAGCGATCCTCAAGGCGCTGCGGCGGCTGGACGAGCGCGGCAAGAAGAAGGGCGAGGTCGTGGCGACGGCCGGTGAGATTGTCCGGGCCGAACGCGACCAGGAGTTCGAGCGCGACAGCGCGACCGATGACACCCGCGTCAAGACCGCCGTGTCCTGGCTGGAGGAGGCGACACTTCTGACCCGCGAGGAGAACCGCGTTCAGGTCTTCCCGTCCTCGCTGCGGATCCGCACGCTGGAGGAGGTCGGTGGCATCCTCTCGAAGGCGAACATCACCGGCACGCGCTGCGCGCAGTTGCTGGCCATCGTCCAGCACCTGATGAACGCGCCGGCCGATCAGGGCGTCTCTACCGATGAGCTGAGCGGCGTCAGCGGCCTGACGGGAGGCGGGCTGAACAAGGCGATGGCCGATCTGGAGGTTCTGGGCATCGCAATGAACGATCTGGTCGTCACCGCGCGCGTCCATGTCGGGGTCGAGGGCCAGTCCCGTCAGCGATTCGAGCTGGCCTCGCGGCTCGAGCTAGACATGATCGCCATGATGCGCGAGGCCGATCCGGATGCCGAGTCTGCGGGGGGCATCCCGCTGCACCTGTCCGAGACCTGTCAGGCGCTCCGCGATGCGGGCCACGCGGCCGTGCGGCCGGATATCCTCGAGCGGCTGCTGCGGGGCATCGCCCGCGATGGCCGTGACCAGGATGGCGGCCGGGGCAACATCCGCCTGCGCAAGGCATCGCGCAACACCCTGCAGGTGACGCTGCAACGGTCCTGGGCGGCATTGGAACAGACCGCCACCCTGCGGCGACAGGCGGCAGAGCTGCTGATGGCCCATCTGCTGGGCAAGGTCAGCAAGGGCACCCGCGGCAAGGACATTCAGGTCGAGACGACGATGGGCAATCTGCTCGCCACCCTGACCGGGGACGCCTTCCTGCGCGGCAGCGGCGTGCAGGACATGACCAAGCTGATGGAGCGCGGGCTGCTGTGGCTGCATGAGCAAGAGGTGATCTCGCTCGGAAAGGGGCTGACCGTCTTCCGCCCGGCAATGACGGTCCATCTGAACCCGGAGCCGCGCGCATTCACCCAGAAGGACTTCATCCCGCTGGAGGAGCATTACGCCGAGCAGACGATCCAGACCCATGTGATGGCGGCCTATGCGGAAAAGGGGCTGGCCGCGATGGATCAGGCGCAGCGCCTGTCCGAAGACTACTTTGTGCTGGACCGCGATGCCTTCCTGCGCCGCTGGATGCCCGGCAAGGGCGTGGAGATCCGGCGCCAGACCACCGGCACCTCCTGGAAGACCATCGTCGATGCGCTCGGCAATCCGGTGCAGCAGAAGATCGTGTCGGATGACCGCGAGCAGACCAACGTGCTGGTGCTTGCGGGGCCCGGGTCAGGCAAGACCCGCGTGCTGGTCCACCGCATTGCATATCTGATCCGGGTGAAGCGCGAAGATCCGCGCGAGATCCTGGTGCTCAGCTACAACCGCCATGCCGCCGCCGAGATCCGCGCCCGGCTGCGCCACCTGATCGGCGATGAAGCGAACCACGTCACCGTCTCCACCTGCCACGCGCTGGCGATGCGCCTGGTCGGCGCAAGCTTCGCCGGCGCCTCGGCGGAGGCGCGCGATTTCGATGGCATCGTGATGGAAGCGGTGCGCCTCCTGAATGGCGAGGGTCTCGGCAAGGCCGAAGCCGAGGCGCAGCGCGACACGCTGATCCAGGGCTATCGCTGGATCCTCGTGGACGAATACCAGGATATCGGCCCCGAGGAATACGCGCTGATCGCCGCGGTCGCCGGCCGCTCGCTGGAAGATCCCGACCTGCGGCTCAGCGTGTTCGCCGTGGGGGATGACGACCAGAACATCTACGCTTTCGCCGGCGCGTCGATCCGCTACATCCGGCAGTTCGAGGCCGATTACAAAGCCAGGGCAGAGTTCCTGACCGAGAACTACCGATCCACGCTCCACATCATCGAAGCCGCCAATGCCGTCATCACCCCGGCGGCAGAGCGGATGAAGGCCGGCCATGACATCACCGTCGACCGCAAGCGCAGCAAGGCCGCGCCGGGAGGCGAGATGGCGGCGCTCGATCCCGTCGCGCAGGGGCGGGTGCAGGTGCTTGATGCTCCGCCCGGCGATGCGGAACAGGCGATGGCGGCGCTGGATGAGCTGGTGCGGCTGTCACGGCTCGATCCGGGGTGGAGCTGGAGCCGGGCCGCCATCATCTCCCGCGATTGGCGCAGGCTCGCGCCGGTGCGTGCCTATGCCGAGGCGCTTGGCATCCCGGTCGAGATGGCCAATGAGAGCCTGCCGAACATCTGGCGCCTGCGCGAGATGCAGGCCTTCGTGGCCGCGATGCGGCGGGATCCGGCGAGCCTCCTGGGGATCGCCGACCTCGTTCAAATCGTCAACACGCTGCACCGCAACCGCTGGAGCGACCTGATCGCCGAGGGCGTCGCTGCGCTGGCCCGTGAGCTCGCCGACAAGACCATGCCGGTGCCCGACCTGGTGGAATGGTTCGCCGAGTGGGGCCGCGACACCCGCAGTGAGCAGCGCGGGTTGCTGCTGCTGACCGCGCACCGGGCCAAGGGGCTGGAGTTCGACGATGTGGTGATCCTGAACGGCAGCTGGGACGCGCTCTCGGCCGGCGAAGATACCGATGCGCCGCGCCGCCTGTTCTACGTCGCCATGACCCGTGCCCGCCGCAGCCTTGCGATCATGGCCAGCGGAGCGCACACGATCCTGAAGCGCGGCGAGGGCCATGTGCTGCACCGGAAGGTGAGTCCGGACCGGGACAGCGCGATGCCTGCGAGCTACGCCTACGAGATGCCCAGCCTGAAGCTGGTGGATCTGTCCTGGCCGGGCCGGCTGCGGACGGGAGATACCTCGCTCGCAGCCATCGCCGCAGCCAGCGTCGGCGACCGGGTTCACCTAGTCGCAGAGGGGGAGGCATGGCTGATCAAAGACGCGCACGGCGCCAAGCTCGGGCGTATGGCAAAGTCCTGGTCGCCCCCGCGCAACAGGACGTTCCTTCGCGGCGAAGTCGGCGCGATCGTGCGCTGGCGCAAGTCTGACAACAAGGAGGAATACCGCGCCCATATCCGCCGGGAGGAGTGGGAAGCGGTCCTGCCGGAGCTGGTGTTCGACTGAGCCAACGTAACGGTGGTCCATCGTCAACCGGCGCAGGGCCCCGGTTCTCGCTCGCCGTGGCTCAAAGGGCAGTTGTCCCTGACCGCTTCTTGCTCCCGCGACCTTTCTCGGCCGAGACTCGGCCTCGTCAAGGGTGGTTCCGTGAGTTTCTTCGCTCACCGCCGCCCGACATTCAGAAACATGTGGAGAACGTTGCTGTGTCCCCGCTGTGTCCCCGCCGCAGTCGCAACAGTCTTTGCGGTTGAACCCGCAGTTTTTATCCGCTTGTTTTCAGAGACTTAAGTGGTGCCCGGAGACGGATTCGAACCGCCGACACGCGGATTTTCAATCCGCTGCTCTACCAACTGAGCTATCCGGGCGCCGGGGCGATCATAGGGATCAGCCGGGGGCATGTCTGCCTTGGTGGCGCGGTATTAGGGGAAGGGGCGGGGGCTGTCCAGTGGGTTCTGCGCAAATTTCGGCGGCCCCGTGCGGTTTCCCTCTGCAAGCCCGGAGAGGTTCAGTGGGGCTTGCGCCGGGCCGGCTCGTCCGCGTCCTCATCCGGCAACGAAAGCGCCGCCTCGTCCTCTTCCAGCGCCTCGCCGGGGATGACGTAGCTGCCGGTCAGCCAGCGGCCGAGGTCGATATCGGCGCAGCGGCGCGAGCAGAAGGGGCGGTATTTCTCGTCCGTCGTCTTGGCGCAGATCGGGCAGCTCATGCGCGGGTCTCCTTCATCACCTCGGCCAGCACCTCTGTCAGCGGCTGGCGGGCGCGCTTGCGCTGCAGCTCGAACAGCCCCAGCGGGGTCCAGCCGGCGAGGCTGGTTTCGGCCCCCTCGGCGCGGAAGGCGGCACGGAGCTGCTGTTCCAGCGTGGCGCGGTCCTTCTTCGGCATCGGCGCAAAATCCACGGCGATCTGGCCGCCAAGCCCGCGCAGGCGCAGCTGGCGGGGCAGGTCGCGGGCGGCGGCGATATTGGCCTTCAGCCCCGCGGCAGGCGAGGTATCGGCGCCGGTGTTCACGTCTACCGCGACCAGCGCGCGGGTCGGTTCCACGGCCATGGAGCCGCCGCCGGGCAGCGGCACCACCGGGTCCAGGAGGTCCAGCACCAGATCCTCGACGCCGTGATCGGCAAAGGCGGTCTCGCCCTCGGCGACCTCGTCGGGCGCGGGATCGGCCCAATCGCGCCAGGCGGTTTCATGCGGGCCGGCGGCATCGACCAGCAGCTCGGGGCCGCCGGTCAGATCCTCGCTGACCGCCTCGGCCAGCGCCCGGACGGCGGCGATGTCTTCGGCCAGCTCGGCCTCGTCCATGCCTTCGGCGGCAGAGCGGACGATCAGTCCGAACTCGCAGCCGGCCATGGCGGCGGCGGCAACAGCCTCCAGCCGCGCCCGCTCGTCCGTCTCGCGCACCCGGCGCGAGAGGTTGAGGCCGGGCACGCCGGGGGTGACGATGGCGAGGCGCGACTTGAACAAGAGGCGCAGGCTGACCGGCAGCGCCTTGCCGGGTTCGGCGTGGCCCGAGATCTGCACCAGCAGCGTCTGGCCGGGGGCGAGCCCGCCGGTTTCCCGAAGAAAGCCCTTCAAGCCATTGGGGAGTCTCACGAAAACCCCGCCCTGACCCTTCATCTGCCGGTCGACCACGGCGCGGAAAATCGCGCCGACGCCGGGGGGCGCGGTCTCGCCCGGCTCGATCAGCAGATCCTCCAGCCGGCCATCGACCAGCAGCGCCGCGGCCTCGCGGCCGCGCAGGCTGCCCAGAACCACAACCCGGCCCTTCATGCGCGCCCCCAGACCGGATAGCCCGCCGCAGCCAGCAGATGCGCAGTTTCGGTGACGGGCAGGCCCATCACCGCCGAATAGCTGCCCTGGATCCACGGGAAGAACGCCCCGGCCGGCCCCTGGATGCCATAGGCCCCTGCCTTGCCCTGCCAGTCGCCGGTGGCGAGATAGCCGTTCAGTTCGGTATCGGAAATCGGTTTCATCTTCACCACAGTCTCTACCAGTCGCTCCCACACTTGCGCGCCGCGCCGCACCGCCACCGCGGTCAGCACCCGGTGGCGCCGGCCGGACATGGCGAGCAGGAATTCCGCCGCTTCGCCCGCATCGCGCGGCTTGCCAAGGATACGGCGGCCAAGCGCGACGGTCGTGTCGGCGCACAGCACGATATCATCGGCGCCCGCCTGAACGGCCAGCACCTTTTCGCGGGCAATGCGCTCGCAATAGGGGCGGGGCAGCTCGCCCCGGCGCGGGTCTTCGTCGATGTCGGGGGCGCGCACCGCGTCGGGCGTGATGCCCAGTTGCGCCAGAATTTCCTTCCGGCGCGGGCTGGCCGATCCCAGGATCAGCAGCGGCCCGGTCTTACTTGAAGCGGTAATTGATCCGCCCCTTGGTCAGGTCATAGGGGGTCATCTCGACCTGCACCTTGTCGCCCGCGAGAACGCGGATGCGGTTCTTGCGCATCTTGCCTGCCGTATGTGCGATGATCTCATGGCCGTTTTCCAGCTCGACCCTGAATGTCGCGTTCGGCAGGAGTTCCTTCACGACGCCTGGGAATTCGAGCAGTTCTTCCTTGGCCATGGTCACTCCGTCTTGAAACACCCGCCTGTTCGGCGGGCGCCGCTTAAATGCTCCTACCCGGGCAACAATTCAAGGCTTATTGCGGTTCCCGGCCTGTGAATGTGACATGGGCGGCGGCGGCGGCCTGTTCGGGCCAGTGGGCAAAGGGCATCACACCGCCATCGGCGCGGCTGCGGCGGACGAGGTCGAGCGAGATGTCGGCATAGACCCAGCCGGGGGCGTTGAGGGCCCCCTCGGCGAGAATCCCGGTCTCGGGCCAGCCCCGGTCGGGCGGGCCGTAAATGCTTGCACGGCCTATGTTTTCATCGACCGGGGGGCACCAGGGGACAAGGCCGACGGTGGGGGCGTGGACGACGACGCATTGGTTTTCGAGGGCGCGGGCCATGGAGCCGACGCGGACGCGGGTGAAGCCGGCGAGGGTGTCGGTGCAGGAGGGGGAGAGCAGGATTTCCACCCCCGCCTCTGCCAGCGCCCGTGCCAGCAGAGGAAATTCGCTGTCGTAGCAGATGGTTACGCCGATCTTCCCAAGCTCGGTGTCGAACACGGTCAGGCTGCCACCCGCCACCACATCCCAATCCTCACGCTCGAACCTGGTCATCATCACCTTGTCCTGATGGCCGATCAGCCCTTGCGGGCCGAACAGGCTGGCGCGGTTGACGGGGCGGGAGCTGGGGTCCGGGTAATATGGTTTCGATGCGGAAAGGATATGTATGTCATACATACGCGCGAGCCGGCCCTGCAGCGCATCCGCCGCGGGCCCGTGCTGCGCGACCATGCGGATGGCGGCCTCGAGATCCGCCGCGACCTCGGCCCCGCCGAGGCTGGCCAGCTCCATCGCGCCGTATTCGGGGAAGACCAGAAGCTCGGCGCCTTGGCCTGCGGCCTCGGCCACCCAGGCTGTCAGCTTGTCCTCATAGCCCTGCCAGTCATCGAACCAGTCCAGCGGGTAGGCGGCGGCGGCGATCTTCATGGCGGTGTCCTTTGCGGCGGGGCAGGGCAGGGGTCAGAGATCCCGGATCCAGAATTGCAGCGGCTTGCGGCTGTCATAGCTGTCGCCGACATCCGTCCAGCTGAACTGCGCGACGGCGCCGGGCAGGGGGGCGTAACCGCGGCCACGCCAGAAGGCATCGAGGGTGCGGTAACCTGCGGGCCGGGCCGGGTGATCCTCGGGGCGGACCACCGAGCAGAAGGCGGATCTGGCGCGGCCGAGGGCGCGGGCATGGGTCTCGCGCGCGTCGAAGAAGGCATGGCCGAGGCCGCGGCCGCGGTATTCGGGCAGCAGCACCGATTCCGCGCAGTAGAAGATATCCTCCAGCGCCAGCCCGGTGCCCGAGAAGGCGGCGGAGAACTCGCCGGCGTGATCCTCCATCGGGGCGCCGGTCGAGGCGCCGATCAGGTCATCGCCGTCGAAGGCACCCACCAGCACGGAATTTTCCGAGGTCTGGTAGTTGCGCAGGTAGACGCGCTCATACTCCAGCGTACCCTCGTAGAGATAGGGCCAGTCGCGGAACACCGCCATGCGCAGGCGGGCGACATCATCGAGCGCGGCATCGAGCGCCGCGCCGGTCAGCACCCGGACCTGCACATCGCTGCTCATGCTACCGAGACCTGCTTCACCCAGTCCGACAGGTTGTAATAGGTGGTCACGCGGGTGATGAGCCCGTCCCGAAGCGCGAAGAAGGTGCCGGCGGGCAGGATGTAGCGCTGGCCCTTGGCCTCGGGCAGGCCGGGGTCGGTTTGCAGGTATTCGCCGTTCACGGTGAATTCGGCGGCGGCGCGGGTGCCGTCCGGGGCGGAGAAGATCACGATATCGGTCAGCGTCTCGCGGTAGCTGACGCCCATATGGCCGCAGAATTCCGCAAACAGCGCCTTGCCGCGGCGGATGCCGCCTTCGTTGACATGGTGTTCCACGTCATCGGCCAGCAGCGCCAGCATCCCGGTCGCATCGCCGGCATTGAAGGCGCGGTAATAGGCGGCGATCACGGCGCCTGCATCAACGGTCATGTCCCTGTCTCCTTGCTTTGCTGGCCCATCGGGGCCTGTTCGGGCACCGGGCCGAACCGGCCCAGAATGCGGTCGCGGATCTGGTCGAGCGTCTGGCGATAGGCGGCCAGCTTGCCCTCGCGCCCTTCGGCAAGGCCGGTGGGGTCGAGGATCGGCCAGTACTCGACATCGAGATGATAGAAGCGCGTCAGGTCCAGCGCCCGGCGCTGGCTGGCGGGGGACAGCGCCACCACCAGATCGAAGCCCGACAGGTCATCGCCCCAGTCCTGCATCTGGTCGAAGCTGCGGGTGCGGTGGCGGTCCAGATGGACCCCGATCTCGGCGCAGACGGCGACGGCGAAGCCGTCCACCTCGAGGTCGCTTTTGACGCCCACCGACTGCACATAGACCTTGTCGCCGAACAGCTTTTTCATCAGCCCCTCGGCCATCGGCGAGCGGACCGCATTATGGTCGCAGCAGAACAGCACAGAGGTGGGCAGCGGTCTGGCCAAATCAGCTCCCGGTATTGAGGACGCAGATCAGGGTGAAGAGGCGCCGGGCGGTGTCGATGTCCAGCTCTGCCTTGCCCTCCAGCCGTTCTTGCAAGATCCGCGCGCCCTCGTTGTGGATGCCGCGGCGGGCCATGTCGATGGCCTCGATCTGGCTGGGGGGCAGGCGCTTGACCGCCTCGAAATAGCTGGCGCAGATCTGGAAATAGTCCTTCACCGCCTGCCGGAACGGCCCCATCGACAGATGGAACTCGGCGGCCTTGGCCCCGGCTTCGGTGGTGGTGTCGAACACCAGCCGGCCTTCGCGCATGGCAAGGGCCAGCACGAAGGGGCCGTCGGGCGCGGGGGCGCCGCCGCGCCCGGGAAGGGCGAAGCTGTTGTCTTCCAGCAGATCGAAGATCGCCACCCGGCGCTCCTGCTCGATCTCCGGCGTCGGCGCGGGCAGGCCCGAATCGTCGATCTCGATGCGGCAGATGCGGGTCATTCCACTGCTCCCAACATTTCCCGCTCCCACTCTGCGTAGGAACGGCCATCTGCCATCTTCCACTCCAACCGACCATTCGCCGCGCGCCCGAGGACAACGGCTGCTGCTGCGGATGGACTGCTGAACGCATAACTGTCTGCGAACTTCCTAGATGCGCCGTCGTTCACGATCACGCCGGTTTCAACCAGCTTGCTATAGAGTGGTTTGTAGCCGCCCTCGATGCCAACCCACGAGCTTCGGGCCATCGAGCCAGCCTGAACGCTGAAGACCTCACCATCTAGCAGTGCATGGGCGCGGAGCGCACCTTTCTCACCGACACATTCAAACCTAGGCTGCGCGAACATCTGTTGGGCTGTCGTTCCGACCGCCGCGCTGACCACGGCGCGACGGCGACGATCATTCATGAGGTCGATGCCGAGGGCGGCCAGTGCGATATCGAGTGTGCTGAGGAACTCCTCCATATTCGCGACTGCGGCCTCGCTCAGGCTTGAGCGGGGAGGGGTGTTTCCATTTTCCAGATTGCTCACCGCGGCGGCTCGAGCCTTTTCGACGATTCGCGCCTCGAGGTATTTCACATGGGCCTTGTGCAGGTTGTTAGAGAGCGTGGTGATGATCACTGCCTCGCTCCACCAATCTCGCTTTGCGTCATGCGAGCGGATGCGTTCGGCAACCTCCTCGCCCTCACCCACATAGGCGTAAGGACGCCCCTCATGCTCACCGAGTAACAGATAGACGCCGGTGAATTTCGCCTGCTCGCGAGAGAGCCCGCGAACAATCTCGGTGCGCGGAATTCTCAGGACATGGCCCGTCCAGTTGAAGACCTCTGCCGTGGTAAGCCCACCCGGTCGGCCGTCAACGAAAAACAGTTCGAGCGAACGCCCTTGGGGGGTCATTCCGCGCCCCCGTTCAGCCGGTCCAGCCGCGCGCGAACCGAGAGCCCGTGCGCCTGCAGGCTTTCGGATATGGCGAGGCGTTCGGCGGCGGGGCCGATGGCGGCCAGCGCGCCGGGGGTCATCTTGGCAAGGGTGGTGCGCTTGACGAAATCCATGACCGACAACCCGCTGGAGAACCGCGCCGAGCGTGCGGTGGGCAGCACATGGTTCGGCCCGCCCACGTAATCACCGATCGCTTCGGGCGTCCAGCTTCCCAGAAAGATGGCGCCGGCATGGGTGATGCGGGTGGCGAGGGCGTCGGGATCGGCCACGCAAAGCTCCAGATGTTCGGGGGCGATGCGGTTGGAAAGCCGGGCGGCTTCCTCGAGGTCCTGGGTGATGATGATGGCGCCGTTGTTGAGCCAGCTGGCCCCGGCGATGGCACGGCGTTCCAGCGTTTCAAGGCGCTTGTCGACGGCGGCAGCGACGGCGCGGCCGAAGGTGGCATCGTCCGTGATCAGGATCGACTGGGCGCTTTCGTCATGCTCGGCCTGGCTGAGCAGGTCGAGCGCGATCCAGTCGGGATCATTGTCTGCATCGGCGATGACCAGGATTTCCGAGGGGCCGGCGATCATGTCGATGCCGACGCGGCCGAAGACCCGGCGCTTGGCGGCGGCGACATAGGCATTGCCGGGGCCGGTGATCTTGTCCACCGGGGCGATGGTTTCGGTGCCATAGGCCAGCGCCGCAATCGCCTGCGCGCCGCCGATGCGGTAGATGGTGTCGACCCCGGCGATGCGGGCGGCCAGCAGCACCAGCGGGTTGACCACGCCGCCGGGGGTCGGGCAGCAGATCACCAGCCGCTCGACCCCGGCGACGCGGGCGGGCACGGCGTTCATCAGCACCGAGGAGGGGTAGGAGGCGAGCCCGCCCGGAACGTAGAGCCCGGCGGCGCTGACCGGCGTCCAGCGCCAGCCGAGGGTGGCGCCGTGCTCGTCCTGCCAGCAGGCATCCTCGGGCAGCTGGCGGGCGTGGTAGGCGCGGATGCGGTCGGCGGCGAGTTCCAGCGCGGCGCGGTCCTCGGGCGAGACCTTGGCGCATTCGGCCTCGATCTCGGCCGCGGTGAAGGCGAGGGTGGCGGAGGTCAGGTCCAGACGGTCGAATTTCGCGGTCAGCTCGATGACGGCGGCGTCGCCGCGGGCGCGGACATCGGCGATGATGGCGGCCACGGCGTCATCGACATCGGGCGCATCCTCGCGCTTGAGGCCCAATAGCGCGGTGAAGGCGGTTTCGAACGAGGGCTCGGAGGTGGTCAGGAACTGGGGCATCGGGCACTCCTGCGGCTGTCGCCCACCGCTTACAGGGGCAGGGGGCGCGCCTCAAGCGAGGACTGGTCCGGGTCGGGCGGGGTGGGGCGCGGCGCTGTGATGCAGCTGATGGGCTCGGGCGCGGGGCGGCGCCCTGCCAGGCGCTCGCGGCGGGGTCATGGGGCCTTTGCCGAGGGCTGTCTCACTTGCCTCGTTCGCTGACCTGCGCCTTGCTTCTGATTTCGATGGGTTGGCGCCAGGCAGCGACGGTTGCCGGAACCGGGGCGGCCCGTATTCGGCCTCGGCCAGCAGTTTTTTTAATGTGCCGGGTTGATCATTTCTTCAAAACGGGCGATTCTCCAGGGGCCGGTTTGCTTTTGCGGACGGCGGCCAAAGCCGAGGTTTTTGAGTGATGATATTTGTCAAGTCGCCGCTGTCCGAGGGGATAAAACCTCGGGACCTCACGTGGATCGACAACCAGTTTCGCCAGCTGCCCGGCATTGCCGCACCGGCCAACCGGCCCCGCCGTATCGTGATCACCGGATTCACACGGTTCGGATTCTGGGCGAAGGCGAAAGTCTATCAATGGGATTATTTTCCCGGGTTCACGCAGAGAATGGCGGAGAAGGGGGTGGATTGCTTCTTCGTCTGGGATGAAGATGGCCTCGACCGCCATGCTGTCGACAAAAATGCGGCCATCATTCACCTGTTCAACGAAGAGCTGCCATTTCCCTACACGCAGAGGGTGGCAGCCGCGGAAAGGCGGGCCGGGTTCGTCTTCTGCACGCGGCGGGCGGGGTCGATCATTTCCAACAAGAGGACGGCAAACAAGTACCTGTCTGCCAACGGAATCCAGATGCCCCGGATGATAGATGAGGCATCGCCCGAAGCGATCGTCTTCAGCAACAGCGAGATCGGGTCAGGAAAGGCAACGCGCGTGCTGGCGCCCGGCGACGCCGTCGATCCGACGCGGTATAACACCGAGTATATCGACACGAGGATCGAATTCCAGGGTTCGAAGTATTTCACGATGTTCCGGATTCAGGCTGTCGGCACCCAGGTGCTCCATGCCTATGTCAGGGCGCGCCACACGCGCGAAAGGTCGCCGTCTGTCCACAGCAAGGATACGCCCGCAGACCATCAGCTTATCGAGTATCTGCATGAAAGGCTGATCCGGTCCCGCGAAGCCGGCATTGCCAGCTTTGCAAGTGCCATGGGCATCCTCCTTGGGCCGGGCAGTTATGCCCACGACATGATTGTGTGCAACAAGACCGACAGGATGTATATGGTCGAGTCCGGTTTCAAGTTCAACGACAGTCCCTATGCCGAGTATCTGAGATCGGTTGCGGATCGAACGCCTTGCAACCGGATATTCTACGACGGGACCTATCCGATGCGCGCGGCCGACCTGTTTTTGCAGGAGTGGGAGAAAGCCGCCGATTACGGGCAGCCGGATCCGTCCCTGACGCTGGAAACGAGTTTTGAAGGCATCGTGCCCCAACGCGCCGCCTGTGCGTGAGCGGCCCTGAGGTCAGCCCAGACCCGCGGGCAGATCGCACAGGCGTCAATCCGGGTGGCCTGGGGCCTTGCGGGAGGGCGCCAGATAGGGCCGGGTCACATCGCGCAGGGTCAGATCGAGGCATTCCACCTCGGCCGCGATGGCGCCGTCGCCGGCCAGCACCAGCACCAGCCGGCCGGTGCCATCCTCGGCCGGCTGCCAGTCCAGCGACAGGATCGACAGCACGGTATCGGCGTCGCCGCGCGGCACGCCTTGCGAGACGACGCGCTGCACATCGCCGATCACCAGCAGCGCGCGGACCCGTTCATAGGGCCGCCCCTCACGTTCGGCCGCCTCGCGGTCTTCCCAGCGGAAGCGGTTGACCAGCAGCGCCAGCTTGCGCGCGCTGCGGTCCCAGCGGATTTCTGACGCGGGCAGCACCGCGTCCTGCAGCAGGGCCGAGATCACCGGTAGATCCTCGGGCGATT
This sequence comes from Frigidibacter albus, assembly GCF_009908165.1. Taxonomy (GTDB): domain Bacteria; phylum Pseudomonadota; class Alphaproteobacteria; order Rhodobacterales; family Rhodobacteraceae; genus Frigidibacter; species Frigidibacter albus. The sequence continues at coordinate 18,664 of NZ_JAAAUC010000018.1, read as the reverse complement.
GCGCCAGCAGGCTCAGCGCGGTTTCGGCGCCGTCTTCGAAACGTGCATCGGTCATGTCGCTGGTTCCCTCACTCGCCCAGTTCCTTCACTCGCCCAGTCCCCTCAATCGCCTTGCACCCGTTCGATGGTGGCGCCGCAGGCCCGCAGCTTCTCCTCGACCCGCTCATAGCCGCGGTCGAGGTGGTAGACACGGCTGACCACCGTCTCGCCCTGCGCCGCCAGCGCGGCCAAGATCAGGCTGACGCTGGCGCGCAGGTCGGTCGCCATCACCGGGGCACCCTTGAGCTGGTCGACGCCGGTCACGGTGGCGGTGCCGCCATGCACCTCGATCCGCGCGCCCATCCGCATCAGCTCGGGCGCGTGCATGAAGCGGTTCTCGAAGATCCTCTCCTCCAGCACGCTGGTTCCTTCGGCCGTACACAGGAGCGCCATCATCTGCGCCTGAAGGTCAGTCGGGAAACCGGGGAAAGGTTCCGTCACCACATCCACCGCGTTCACCCGGCCGTTGCGGCGGGTGACTTTGAGCCCGTCGGGGGTCTCCTCGACCGCGATGCCGGCTGCGTCCAGCCGTTCGGCGAAGGCGCCGATCAGCTCCAGCCGCCCGCCAAGGCACTCGACCGAGCCGCCGGTGATCGCCGGGGCCAGCATGTAGGTGCCAAGCTCGATCCGGTCCACGACCACAGGATGGGTGGCGCCGCCGAGCCGGTCGACGCCTTGCACTGTGATGGTATGAGTGCCCTCACCTTCGATCTGCGCGCCCATGCGGCGCAGACAGCGGGCAAGGTCGACGATTTCCGGCTCGCGCGCGGCGTTGTTCAGTACGGTGGTGCCGCGGGCGAGCGTGGCCGCCATCAGCGCGTTTTCCGTGGCCCCGACCGAGACGAAGGGGAAGTCGATCACCGCGCCGCGCAGCCCGCCCATCGGCGCGCGGGCATGGATATAGCCCTCGCGCAGCTCCAGCTCTGCCCCCATCGCCTCCAGCGCCTTCAGGTGCAGGTCTACGGGCCGCGCGCCGATGGCGCAGCCGCCGGGCAGCGAGACCACAGCCTGCCCGTGCCGCGCCAGCATGGGCCCAAGCACCAGGATCGAGGCGCGCATCTTGCGCACGATGTCATAGTCGGCATGGAGGTTGGACAGGTCATGGCTCGACAGCGCCAGCACCTGCCCGCCCTGCAGGCTGGCCGCCTCGGCCCCCAGCGATTGCAGCAGCGCGGTCATGGTGCGGATGTCCGACAGCCGCGGCGCATTGGTCAGCGTCAGCGGCTCATCCGTCAGGATCGTCGCCGGCATCAGCGTCAGGCAGGCATTCTTGGCCCCGGCAATCGGGATCCGCCCGTTGAGTTCCGCGCCGCCCACCACCCGTATCGAATCCATCTGCCTGCCTCGCTTTGCGTCTTGTTGTTGTTCGCGCCGTGCAGGCGCGGTGCGCCCGGGCCCGGCCCGTCAGTCTTTATCCTGGCTGCCGCCGTCCGGGGCATCGTCCGCATCCGCCGCGGCGCGCGCCTTCGCCTGCCCCTTGCGCCGGGCAAGATTGGCCTTCAGCGCCGCCTTCAGCCGGGCCTCACGCCCGTCCGCTGCGGTTTTGCCCTGCTTTTTCCCGGCTTCGCGTTCCATCTGCGCCTCTGTAGCGCGGATGGCGAAAAGGGTCCAGATTGCGCTTGCGCTGCCCCGGCTTTGCGTCTAAATCCGCGCCCACACCGGCCGAAACGCAGATGCGCAAGCAGATGCACTTGGCCCCGGCGCTGTGGTAGCTCAGTGGTAGAGCACACCCTTGGTAAGGGTGAGGTCGAGAGTTCAATCCTCTCTCACAGCACCATCCATCCCCTTGAATTATAAGAACATACGCAAAAACAAGGATTTACTCGCGCCTTTTCCCTAGCGTTTGTCCTAGTTTATGTCCTAGTGTCCGCTAGGACAAAAACTAGGACAGGCCAGATGACCCTGCAAAAAGTGAGATTCACCAAGCAGCGCGGCGGGTACTATCACCTCAACATTCCGATCCCCCCTGCGATCCGGCAAGAATACGGCGGCAAGGTCGCCTTCGAGCGGAGTACGGGATCGCGGGATCCCAGCGAAGCCGAGCGACAGGTGAGGGCGCAACGTGCGGCTTTCGACGTGCAAGTGCGCAACGCGGAACACAGGGCCGATGATGCGCGCTTTAAGGCGTTACTGTTCCCGGCTGACGCCGGTGCTGTGGAGTCGTTGGGTGGGCGGCAGTATCTACCCCGCGCGGTCGAAAGCCTGCGTCAGCAGGCGGCGTTCCTGATCGCGGGTCACGGTGCAACCGACATCGCAGATGACGAAGAGCTATCACCCGACGTCATGCGGGAAATCCAGCTCAAGGCCGATCTGGCGGCGCACGAAGCCTTCCAAACCACCATCACGGCAGAAATTCGCAGGTTGAAGTCTATCTCCGCCACGCTGGAGGTGGCGGTGCCGCCCGCGCCAGCCTTCCTTGACGAAGGTGTGACCGGCATCCGCGAACTTGCAGAGCGGATGGCCGATGACAAGAGCTACACGAAGCAGTTCCGGGATTCGCTGCGATACACCGTCCGCCGGTGGGTAGAACTGCATGGCGATATTGCCATCGCCAAATGGGAAAAGTCGCACCTGAGCGCGTTTTCCGACGCCCTGAAAGGCCTGCCGATCACCCGAGAGAAGCGCGTCCAAGACCTGCCAATCCGCAAAGCCATTGAGGTTGCGAAGGTGAAGGGGCTGGACACGATGGGCGACAAGATCAGGCAGACCCGCATAGATCACATGAAGGCGCTGGCTACGTATGCGATGAATCAGCTTGGCCTCATCAAGGCTGACCCGTTCGGAAAATACACGATCATCAAGGCCAAGCAGAAGCACTCGGAGCGGGCGAAAGACGACACGAAGCCGTTCTCACCTGCGCAGGTCCGCTTGATCCTGCCTCACTGCGCGGCGCGTTTCCACGAAGACACCCTCGACCGCTGGGCACCGATCTTTTCGGCATTCACCGGGGCGCGGCGCGAAGAAATCGGGCAGCTCTATGTGGCCGACGTGGCGAACTGGGGGAACCTGCTGACGATCAGCATTACCGACGAAGGTGAGGACCAGAAGGTGAAGAACAAACACAGCTTCCGCACCATCCCCGTTCCCGTGGCCTTGATGGATGCGGGGTTCGGTGACTTTGTTGCCCGCCGCCGTCAGGCGGGGGGCAAGATGCTGTTCCTTGAAAACTACACAGACAACCGCACCAAGCTAAAGACGCCGCGCGAGGTGCGGTTGAATGACCGGGGGCGCTACACCGAAACCTATGGCGAACGCTTCAGCCGGTACGTCCGCACCCCGCTCGAACTCACTGATGATGGATTGGTCTTCCACAGTTTCCGCCACTCGTGGACCGATGCCGCGCGGCGCGCCAAGATTGACCCAGAGATTCGCCGCCTGATCGCGGGGCGCTTGGACGGTGAGGACTACACAGAATCCAACTACGGCGGTGCGGATCTGCTGCAAGAGAAGCTCGAAGCGATGGAAGCCGTGATCCCGTTCTTGACCAAGGACGGCGGGGCAGGGCGCGCAGACCAGCCCTGATCTGCAAGCCGCAGGGACATCCCCTCGCCAGCTCCAGCCGCCCCGTGCCGAGCTGCGCCGCCACCTAGCCGCCCCACCCCCATCTCCGGGCCGCCGTCTCGCCGTGTGGGTGGGGTGGCGTCGGGGGGTGCCGCCAATTTACAGAGATGCTGAAGGCCCGCGTTCAGCGGGCTTTTTCATGCGCGGACCGCTTCATCCATCTGCAAAAAATAACGACCGAATCGTCGGGTGACTCGACTCACCCGCGAAAACAGAGTATAAGTCAAGAATAGATTGATCGTGAAATGAAAAAGTGACCAGATGCTCCGCGTGACCCAGAAAGACTACCAAGAATGCTGCCACGCAAGCGCGCGGCAGGTCTACACCCGCCTCAAGAATGTGAACGCGACGACCGTGAATGGCGTCAAGTTTTATCCCCTGCCCGACGTACTTGCGGGGCTGCCGGATAAGTACGCCTATGCCGTGCCTGCCCTGCTGGCGCGCGCGGTCGAAGACACCGGGGAGACGGTTGTGGGTGGGCGGGTAGATCTTCCCGCGACCGAGGCGCTGGAGCGGTTTCTGATCCGCCACGTACATGGCGCAGCCTTTCGCATCGCCCACATCCGCAGGGAGTTCTTTGACGGCCTCGCGCAGGCTGTGAAGTCCAGCGGCTGGGTTGCCGACGCCGAAGTCCTCAGGGTTCTTATCCTACGCGACGGTGGGTGCCTCGCATACGCGATCACCGGCAACCCCTCGACCGTGCCCGAGAATTGGGCGGTGAAAGCCCGGATCTTCGCGTTGCTCCACACGTCGGAGATCGTAGCGTGAACGAACTTTCAGCCCTTCGCCGCCTCGCGCTTTCCTCGGCCAAATGCTGTGCCCGCATCCATCGGCGTGGGGGCGGTACCGACGCTGGAATCGCCCAAGTCCTAAGCTCCTGCGACGCCCTCACCGCGATCATCGCCGCCGCGCACCGGATCAGCGCCGCACAGGTCAAAGGCCTCACCGATCCCGTCGTTTCCAACGACGCGCCCCCCGCCCCGCAACCCACTTCTGCAGACTTTGAGCATGTGAGATTCATGAATGACTACGCATAATTTCGACCAAGCCGTGGCGGGCGATGCCCGCCTGCAAGCCCGCTTCGACGGCATCTTCGACATGGTCCGGGCGGCAGCCGCCGACGCTGGCCTGTCGATCACCGCCGACGATCTGAAAAGCTGTCCTTCGGTGAAGCTCGCCACTTTCAGCGAAATGGGCCTGAATACGGCAGACGCTCTGACCGAACTTCGACGGCTTCCGCATATCGGGCAGCAAGCCCACAAGGTGGAAGTCACGCGCCAGCTCGCCCGGGGTGAGGGAGAGATTCACGCGGAACTCGCCCGGATGAATCCTTACCAGCGCCTCAACTTCGGACGGGAACTGGAAGCTGCCCGCGCTGCGGAACGGGCTGCGACCGCCCGAAAGCCTGCATCACCTTCGGCGGAAGATGAGGCGAAATTCCTGCTGATGCTGCGGCGGTTGCCACCTGCGGAACGTATCAGTGCGGCGCGTGCAGCCGGTATGCTCTGATGTCAGTATCTGATGAAATCCTAAACCGCCTGATTTCTGCCTCCAGATCAGACGCGCCGAACTTCTGGGCCGGATGGGAGCGCCTTGGGCCGGATAGTTTCCGGCTGAGATCAACGGGCGAAACCTTCTCTGCTGTCTGGACGAACTGCGTCCTCCAGATCCTGCATCCGGGCGCGGATCTGGAGGTCTGGCCATGAATTCGCAGGAGCTGGAAGCGCTCGCCGCGCAGATCATCGCCGACAGGGGCCATCCCGCCACATATGTTAGCCCGCCGCGACCAGATCAGACGCGCACCACGATCAACGGAAAGGTGCTGACGGCCCAACAGTATATGACGCTGCTACTGATGCTTGTCCGTGGTGCACAAGACCAGCCACGCCAGTTGACGCCCGCCGCCGCGCGGTCGATCCGAGAGGCTGATGAGTCCTGTGAGCCGCGACGGCGACGCCGCAGATAGAGTTTCTGCCGGGGTTGCCATGCCCGGGCAGGAAGGGCGTGGCAGGGACTCCCCGCCCTGTCGCGCCACACACCAGACAGCCCGCCCGGCGCGATAGGCGCCGGGCGGAATGACCGGCGGCGGGGCCGCCCGGTAGGCACTTGCGCCAATAGGCGAGCTGGGTTGGTTCACGGCCAGCTCGTCACCCTTCCCAAAATCAAATCAAGGACTCCAGTCATGGCCCACAGGGCTTCCGATACTTACTCGACCATTGAGTCGTCTGTCGTCACCGAGGTCGCCGCCCTGCTGGCGGACACGATCCATCTCAACGTCCATATCCCGCTCATAATCGAACTCTATGAGTGGCAGGAGGTATGCGCCAACCTGCCCCGGGTCGCTTACCTCGCGGCCCGACAGAATGGCTTCAAACTGGACGTCTCGGGCGAATTCTTCGAGCGCAAGCCGGATCAGATCCTCGGCCTCATGGAACTGGAAGTGAAGACGGGACCCATCCGCGAACGGGTGCGCGCCATCATCTTCAACCTCGACCCGGGCGGGATGCTGCAGCAAGCACGGGGTGCCGCATGACCCCGGCGCAAAGGCAGGCAGGAGTCGACGCCAAGCGCCGGGATGCCAACCGAAAGCGTTGGCAGCGCGGGCAGAGGGCCAGAGAGAAGCTTTCTGCCGAGGATTTGGCCCGGGAAGCCGAACGCCTCGCCGCCGAGATCGCAGCCAGAATCGAGGCTGGCGACGTCATCCTCGGCCCGCCCGCAGGGTGGCGGTTCATCCAAGATGCTGCGGCAGCGTGAAGGAATATTTTCCCTCCCTCAGCGATCAAGTGGAAAGCCGTTCGGGCAAAGTCGGCTTGAAGCTGAGTTTCCCCGGACGCCAATACTCAAGTTTTCCATCCTTGCCATAAACATCTGCTACGTAACATAAAAGCGTCTAACCAGCCTGCGGTATTGCGGGCTAATACTCCCCCAGAAGCAGCACAAACCGTGCCGTTGAAACGGAGGGAAACGCCATGAACACCACCAACCAAAACGACCCAAACGAGGAAAACGTTCTGATCCTGTGCCACAAGGTCGCTGACCTGTCGCTGCGTCCTCTTGAGGATGTGCGCGGCGAAATCCAGCGGCTGGCGGCAGAGGTGCAGACGATCCTCGCGCCGGGCAACTGACAGGCAAGACAGTGAACAAGCACTCGACCCACACCTTCGACGAACAGAGCAACGCCCCTGTGGGCGAACAGAAAAGTATGCGTCCTTGGGACCAGAAGACATGGAACAGCGCCCACATGCTTGGGCAAGCGTCCACCGCGTTTGATGACCTCATGTCACAGGAGGCGCAGGTCACGTTCGGGAAGATAGACCCCAAGAGGCCCGGAATGGGCACGAAGCCGAACGGCTGGAAGCCCACCACCGGGACTTGGCGTGAGCTTTTGGACGCGAAGCTGACCCGGCACATGAAGAGCACCCGGAAGGAAGGCAGCGGCTTTGTGCTGGGCGTGTCGGGCAATGGCGAGCGCAAGAAAGATTCGATGCGGCAGATGTATGCCATCGGGATCGACATCGACGAAGGCACGACGATTGACAACGTGGTGCAGAAGGTCGCAGCGACCGGCTACGCAGCAGTCATCTACACGTCTTACCGCCACATGACCCAGACCCTTGAGCTGAATTACAGCAAGGTCATCAGACATGGTGCTGTGACGGATGAAACGGTCCAGAAGTACCTGCGGCAGGAAAAGCCCAATCTGGGTGAAGAGTGCATCCGGGAAGTCACGGTTGCGACCGCCCGGCACGACACCGGCGGGGAAATCGTAGTCATCTGCAACTGCCCGCCCATCCACAAGATGCGCGTGATCCTTCCTCTGGCCCAGCCGGTGGACATTTCCTGTCTGACCCGTGACCCCAAGGAAGGCGCGAAGATCTGGCGCGCGAAGGTGAAGGCTCTGGCTGCGATGCTGGGCGTCCAGCATGACACAGCTTGCGAGGACCCGTCGCGCTTCTTCTATGCTGCCCGGCACCCAGAAGGTGCGGAATGGCGCACGTTGGTTTTTCGCGGACGCCCGTTGGCGTTCGAAGAACTGGAAACCGAGGGTGACAACCCTTTCCTTCGCGCGGCTGGCAGCGCCGGGCGAGTATCGACTATCCCGGAGTCGGTTACGGCGACGACCCCGGACGGCCGGACTATCAACGTGACAAGCCTATACCGACGGTATGGTCAGCGTTGGGAGTTGCACCGGATCATGGAAGGGACCAGCGCGTATCACCGCGATGGCGACGTGGATGGCAAGGCTGTTGTGCGCTGCGCGTTCCATGACAGCGAACACAGCGACCGGGAGGACGATGACGCAACTATCGCTTGGAGTCCCGACGCGCACGAACACGGTTTTGCGGCGATTACCTGTCTGCACTCATGCAGAGACCGGCATCATACCGTCAACTATCTCGCAAAATACATCGAAGATGGCATTCTTGATCCGGCAGACCTCGAAGCTGCGGAAAACATGATCCCCGTGGGCGTGGGTGGGGAAGGACCGTTTAGCCGTTTGACCCCCGAAGAGGGTGCCGACGATGATGAAGTCCTCGAAGATATTGTACTGCCCGACCGCGCCGCGCGCGAGGCCGACACTGCCGCCTCCAACAGGGATGCGCTCCTGTCGCTGGTGGATGCGTTCGACATCGACACGACGGAACCCGAGGTGCGCGAGGTGATCCGCGTGGCGCTCAAGACGAAGGCGGACAAGGCGGCATTGGGGCGGCTGAAGACCGCCGTCACGGGCAAGACCGCGATCAAGGCGGCGGCCTACAATGGCCTTGTGACCGAGGAGAAAGCCTCTCAGAAGCGGAAGGGCGCCAAGAAGTCTTCCGGGTCGATGGACGTTTACGATCACTATAAGGCCCGCAATGACTACATCGCTGGCCGCATCCGTGCCGTGAACTCGACCGATCCGGCATTCTTCCAGTACATGGAAGAGTTCGCAACCGCTGACGCGGTTCGTGGGCGCATTCGGGTACTCGACTACCTCACGTTCTCTACCGAGGTGCAGAAGATTGTCGACTTCTTCAAGGTCAGAAGTACCGACAAGAGCGAGCGACAAGTGGGGGCGAAGGCACCTGGCGAAAATCTGGAATTCGTCTTCAATGACGCAACTTTCCGCGACAGCTTGCCTGCCCTGTCGCGTGTCGTCACCACCCCCTTCTTCGCCAGCGACGGGACGTTGGTTTCGACGCCGGGATACCATGCCGGGGCCGAAGTCTATCTATCACCGAACGGTTTGCAGGTGACGGGCGTCAGCCCGCACCCGACAGCAGATGAAGCCAATGCAGCAGCTCGATACATTGTCGAAGAGGTGCTTGCCGATTTCCCGCTGGGCGGGTTGAGCCGTGCCGAGATCATGGAACAGGCCTTCACCGGAACCGGCGTCCCCGCCGTGGCCAACGTACTGGCGATGATCCTGCTGCCATTCGTGCGCGATATGATCCGGGGCGCGACTCCCCTGCACCTTGTCAACAAGCCTGCCCCCGGGACGGGCGCCGGGTATCTGGTGGCCTGTTCCACGATCATTCCAACCGGGTTCGAGGCCCCCGCCATGACCATGCCGCCGGGCAAGGACGAACTCGCCAAGACCTTGTTCGCTGCATTGATCGCCGGGGGGACGCATCTTTTCTTCGACAACGTCAATCATGAGATGGATTCCGCTGAGCTGGCATCAGTGGCGACGGCCCCCGAGGAAGGCTATGAGGCGCGCGTCCTCGGCAAGTCCCAGAAGGTCACGGTTAAGATCAAGCAGGTTCTCATCATCGCGGCCAACACGCTCTCGATGTCGGAGGAGCTTCTGCGCCGGGGCATCCTGATCGACATGGATGCCCGGATGCCCCACCCGGATCTGCGTGATCCCGAGAAGTTCCGGCACAGGGACATCCGTGGCTGGTGCCGGGACAACCGGGCCGAACTGGTCCGGTGCTGCCTGACGATCATCCAGCATTGGGTCGCTGAAGGTCAGAAGCCGGGCAAGTACACGCTGGCGTCGTTCGAGAACTGGGCCGAGATCATGGGCGGTATCCTCGATTCAGCAGGAGTGCGCGGCTTCATGGGCAATGCTGCGGCGCTGAAGGACGATCTGGCAAACGGCGAGGCCGACGTGATGGGGGAAGTCTTTCAGGCGATTGCCGAGGCCTTTCACAGCCATACCAAGCTGGGCAATGACCCCCGCCTCTACATCGGTACCAAGAAGCTGGAGGAGACGCGGAAGGGCAAGATCGGCGTCTTCGACATCCTACACGCGATGGATGATGTCCCCCGGCTGGAATGGGGCGAGACGGAACAGTACAAGGACGGCGAGATGCGGGTCGTCTACAGCAACAGCAACAAGGCCTCGGCCAAGTTCAAGGCCGAGGCAAAGCGCACCCGGCGTGTGGAAATCGACGGAAAGGCGTGGAATGTCCGGTACGAGCGCGAGAAGGACGCCAAGGCGAAGAGCTGGTGCTATCGGCAGGTGCTGACCGAGCCTTGATGGCGGGTGTTCTGGCGGGTGTTCGGCGGGTGTTCCCAGACGGAACACCCGCCATTTTTATGCCTTGTTATCATAGCTTTAGCGGAAATGGCGGGTGTGGCGGGTGTGGCGGGTGTTATTGGGCCATCGCCGGGACATAGCGGGCACATATGTTCTTAGACGTTTAGGGCGAGAGAGAAGATGTAATTTTCTATGCGTAAAGATGCCAAAATAACACCCGCCACACCCGCCAAAACGGATAAGTGCCAGTATTCGTTGGATAATTTTGGCGGGTGCTCGCTCGAATAACACCCGCCGAACACCCGCCAGATCGCAATAACACCCGCCAGAGCACCTGCCGGGTGGGGGGGGGGTCGCCCGCGTCAGCGGGATTCAGTCGTCTAGCTGGCTCCGCCGAAACTCAAGCTCGCTTTCCGCTCTTTGATGCTCCAGCATGGTCCGAAGGTCCGTAGCGGTTACGTTCATTATGGCCGCGATCACCGGGGCGAGTTCGACGGCCAACTTCCTAAAGTCCGCCGTCCCTCTCTTCACATCAAACTCCCCGGACACGACTGAAAGCGTGTGTTCGAAAATGTCATCCGCCGTAACCTTTGCCTGCCGATGCAGGTTATCCACTGTCATCATTTGGGTGGCTCCCTTTTTCATGGTGAAGCACAACCATAGAGCGCCCCCCATCGCGCCGCCAGCTCCTTGGGCAGCCTCGCCGCTCGCCCCGACAGATGGCTGTCCGCCCGGCCTCTAGCTCGCGCGGCACCTGACGCAACGCCTACAGCAGCACCTCCTCCCAGTGTCCCTGACCACCCGAGGCTTGCCCGGCCTGCGCACCAGCAGCTTGCCGACATGGCCGGGGGTGCTGAGCCCGACCACGGCCCGTCAGCTACATTGGATAGAAGGCGCGAAGCTCGCCATCCGGCCCACCGCAGGGCGCAACCATGTCCAGCAGCAATGCCGTGGTCTTCTCCACCCCGTCCATAGCGTGTATCGGGATGGTTGAATCAATGAAATCCTCCTCAGGGTCCGGCACCATGGCGCGCACGGCCCTCTCCCCATAGCGCTCGATCCCCATCGCAACAAAACGCTCGAAGTCCACCTCGAAGGCGGCACGCTCTGCTCGGAGTCCCGATGGTTTCGCCCACCCGAGATAGCCGGTGACATTAACATACGCCTGAAAGCAGGTCTGATAGCTTTTCATTGAAGCTGCGGCCTCGCCCGTGCCCAAAAAGGTCGCATAACAAGCCACAAGGCACACCTGCATGAAGTTTGACATGTTCAACTCCTGGACTGCTTAGGGGCAACGATACATCACAGCGTCGATCAGCATGTCGCCCAACATGCTGGTGGGCCGCGTGGTCATAAGAACAAGGTTCGCACCCTTCGAGGCGGCCTGCGCGCGGATCGCATTTAGAGCGCGGTCCTGCGCATACTTGTTCGATCCAACCTGAGGAATCAGACCGATCTCTGCGGCGCCGGGACAATCGGGCATGGACGCGAATGACATGCGAACCTGTTCCGGGGCTATGGCTGGATAGCTGGCACCTGTCATCATTGCAGGTTCCACGCATCCGGCTAGCGCGAGCGCGAGGCCCAGCGGCAAAACTCGTTTCATATCAATGTCCTTTGCTACGTCTTCCGTTGGCGTAAGCACGAAAAGTGGCGAGGGTTTGGCAATCAGGCGGCAATATCTCCCACCTCAGGACTGTCTCGAGTCACACCTTGCATAGCTGATCCGCGTTGTAGGTGATCTGCGCCCCGGTCTTGGGATCAACGCAGATGACCTTGCCGTCCTCCGTGTCGAGCACGAAGAGCTTGCGACCATACGGCCCGGCTGTCACTTCGTGACCTTGTTAGAACTGCGGTTCACGCTTGCGCTTCATCACTATATGGGTGCTTCCGCTTTCGGTGCGGGATCGCACTCGCATACGGACCTATTCAGACTTTCTCGCAAGTCGCTCAGCGACTCCCTTGATGGCTGCGATTAAACCAGTACCCTTGTACTCAAATTCGCTGCCCACGTAGTTCTTCATGTGTTCGCGCAGTAGATCCATCTTAAGCTTAGTTTCGGAGTCATAAATTTCTTGCTCGGTCATTTCTTCGCTGTACGCAGCCGACGCCGTGGAGACATCCTTTGCGATTATGCTCAGCTTGGAAAACTCCACCCGCTGCCTATTTATTCTTATTACCTCAAAAACCAAACGACCGACTATATAGCCGCTAGCCTCTATTAGCGCAATCGCAACGAGAACAAATGGAATCCTTGTGAGAAAAACCGTCCAAATGTCTATCTGGTCCACCTCCTTGTATATCTGCGTCAGATTGACCGCGTTGACGAATATCATGACGACTATTGTTATCAGAACTATCAGAAATGGAGCGCCAATTAACATGTAGGTTAAAATACTGCGATTCCCTTCCTTAACGAAACCTGCAATCTCACTTGGAAACAAACGCACCTCCCTTACGAGCTCTTGAAGCTTGGTATTTTCCTTGTCAATTCTGCTATTCAAGTCTCGAAGCGTCTCTTCTGCACTGGAATTTCTTTGCCTCATGTCCTTTTCCTGCGTAGCCAGCTTTGCCGCGGAGTCTTTAGCCGCTGCGAGAGAAAGCACTAGCTGCTCGTATTCGGCCTTCGTCTTTCCAACGGCACTTTCAATCTCGGTCCGCTGCGCCTTGAGAGCTGAGAACTGCGCCTCCTTCAGCTCAAGCAGCTTCTCTCGCTCACTAAGCGCAGCAGATTTTGAGTGAAACTCCTTTACGATCCACTCAAAGTCGTGAAATTCATTCTCTGTGTACCCACTAGCAACGACGCGAATTAGTTTCGGATCGGAAAGATATTTCTTGTCAGGCCGAAACCGGAACGCGGTTGCCAGCTTGCCTAGGTGAAGTCTAACAAACCCATTATCTACGCTAATTCTCTCCTCATGTCTGGTGCCATCGACATGATCAACTTCAATGTCAAATTTATCATACGAGGCATAACCGTTGGAGGCTATCTCAATTCTTGTTAGAAAAACTGGGCGGGCAAAGCTGTAGGAAAACCATCTTGCCTTAGCATCGAACGGTGTCCTTAGTTCGTCTGAATTAATTAGGAGTTCATCCTTATTACCTCGCTTCGAATAAAACTCAATTCCTATAACGTGGGGCTTCGGAGCTTCAATGGAACTGGCTTCAACGTCTGACATGATAGCTCCTAGCGTGAAATGCATTTTCTCTGTTGCCGAACCATAGAACATATCAGCGCAGGCGGGGAAGTGCGTATTTTCACTTAGAACGCTCCACCCACCATTCGAAAGCCCACTCCAGACGCTGGCGACCTCGATGGGTTGCTGCGCCCTCAGGAGTTCACATCGCTCTTTTCCGATTCCGGGTGGGCGCCGCTCCATATCGTCGCCCCAGAGATCCCGACGGCACCCGGCGACGTCCCCGCTGACGCGGGGGCCACACCGCACCCGGCGACGTCCTCGCTGACGCGGGGGCCACACCGCACCCGGCGACGTCCTCGCTGACGCGGGGGCTACACCGCACCCGGCGACGCCCGCGCTGACGCGGGCGCCATACCGCACCGAAAATCTCCACAATACATCAATTAACATATTGAAAAGACTCGCGAATCATGACACCCGGCGATATACAAAGCACAACGAACAATGCTTGTTTATACGAGGCCCGACATGACCACCCGCCCCATCAAGAAGTACGTGATCTACTACCGAGTCAGCACCAAGCGGCAAGGCGAGTCCGGGCTTGGGCTGGAGGCCCAAGAGCGCGACGTGGCCCTGTTCCTGACTCAGTTCAGCCCGGAACCCTACGAGGTTGTCGGCACCTTCACCGACGTGAAGAGCGGGGCCAAGGCAGCCCGCCCGGAACTGGCCAAGGCCATCGAGGAAGCCAAGGCGCACAAGGCGGAGCTTCTGGTGGCAAAATTGGACCGACTCTCAAGAAAAGTCTCACAAATTGCGACACTTATGGAAGAAAAGGGCCTGACTATTCGTGTCGCCGCGATGCCGACGGCAACACCGTTTCAGCTCCACATCTATGCGGCTCTGGCGGAACAGGAGCGCGTGTTCATCGGCGCGAGGACTCGTGCCGCGCTGACCTCGGCAAAGGCCCGTGGCGTCAAGTTGGGCGGGCTGCGTGAGAACACCCGCACCCGGAACGTCGAAGCCGTCGCCGCCGCTGACGCGGCTGCACAGCAAGTGGCGTCGATCATCCTGCCGATGCGCAAGGCCAAGGCCACGCTGGCGGGGATCGCGGATGCCCTGAATGATGCCAAAGTGCCGACGCAGCGCGGTGGGAAGTGGCACCCTTCCAGCGTCAAGAACGTACTGTCTCGCCTCGCTTGCTGACACCTCCAAACGCCCTATAGGGGGCTGAGGGGGTTGACGGCTGGTCTTCGAAATAAGTGATGGCCCGCGTCAGCGGAGAAATGCCAAAACATCACCTACGGGGTAAAAAAGAGGCTAGGGGACCCAACGGGGGTAGTACCTCCAGATCCATTAGGGTTTCAGTCGCTGTTAGCAGGTTGCTATGCAACCGTTTGGTTCCGTTTCTCACTGATTGTGAAAAATGCTCTACGTTGAATGGCGGCTACCGCTGTCCGTAATCTTCAGAAAGTGAGGTTTTGGACTTGTGCGCAACTGGAGACCTTACGCGGTTCACATTGAGGTCTGTTTCGGGCTGTGATGTACACCGATACGGCGAACGAGAACTTCAGGGTCGTCACTTGTTTGGCAGGTAGAAGGGCAGACGAGGCGTGTCCTCCGCCTGCAAAATCTAGCTGCGCTTCGATGCTTCGCCCTCCCGCACGCCAAGGCCTGCAGCCCCAACTCGTAGCTGCATCCGTCGTCGCCCGCACCGGGACCGAGTAGTCGGGAAGTCAGCCCCGCAGTGCACTTGCGCATTAGCGGGGCTCACTAGAACGCGTGCAGGGCAACGAGCGACGTTTCTATAGGCATGTCGAAAATACTCAGTTTTGAAATTTGTGACTGAATGCGACATGTGAAGTGGAAAAGCCTTGTCTGTCCTCGGGTGGAGATTTAGCGTAGGCGTAGTCTGGGGCATTGGGTAGGTACATGGATCAGGAGACTACTGGAGCTTGGCTCCTTCATCACGATCAAAAGCTCATGGCGACCGATAGCGCCTATTTCGAGTCCATCACGACTGCTGGTCGGTCCGCACGCCTCCTCTCTGTGATTTCGAAAGAAAAACAGACCACGGTTGATGCTGAAAGATTATCTGCACTGGCTCAAACGCTCGGCATAAGAAAACACGAACTGAGGGGCTTGCTCCACGAGCTGTCGGAGCAGGGAACCGTCGACGTTAGTGAAAACGGTGGCGTCTCCGTGCTGGGGGTGACGCAACGAAGTCTTCTTAGTCACGCCACTGAAATTTTTAAATCTCAGAAGCCGTCTGGCTTAGAACAAGCAGCGCTTGATCTGGCTGAGCGGGGGAGTCGCGCGCCTGTCAAGCGTAGCGACTGCGAGCAAGAGATTTCGGACACCTATCGGCTTTCCATAAGTCAGTTAAGCGATCTATTCTCACAGTCGGAGCAGATCGGATTCACGGACTATGAAGGCGCCGGGGAAGATCGCCTGTACTTCAATGGTTCGCTTTTCAGGCGCGATCAAGCTAAAAAAGCGAAGTATCTTCTTGAGAATATGTCCCCTCAGGATCAGCAGCGGCTTCATGAGGCCGAAGCGCTCATGCAGTCGCGAGGATGTGTCCAAGCGGGAGAGCTAAGGCGAGTTCTCGGCGATCAGCTCTGGCGCAACTTGCACCAGATTGGCTTCTTCGAAGTTAGCACAGTGACGAACGAGCATGGCCAAACTGAGTTTGTAACGAAACCTGAAGCAATTTCTAAGTTTATGCCTTGCGGACTTGCAGATATGTTGGACGACGCAAAAGCTCTGTCGGCCAGCCTTACATATGGAATTGTCAAAAGTAGCTCATCGAGAGGCCGTGTCAACAACCCTTCCGCACTGATGGACCGGCTCATTTATCGGGGCTATGTTGAAGGGTGGGCTGAAGCCCTCAAAGAGGATTACAAGATTCTCGAAAGGCGCGGCGTGGTGACTGTAACGCAGAGTGATAGAGGGTATCGTCTGACGCTAGACAAGCCGGAGATCGGGCAGATGGCGAAGGCGCTCATCTTAAAGGGAGACGCGATTCAGGTGGTTGCTGAGGCAGCGGTCGGTAACACTGCCTATCAGTTTGGCGGACCCGAGTCTTCTAGACAGGCAGAGCGGAAGAAAACCGTTTCCGAGCCTTCATCGGGTGTCTCTCGCTCCCTGAACGTACTGAGAAGGAGATGATCTTGGCTGCAAGCGAGAAAAATGTTGATAAGGGCGGTGCTGCGGAAGAGGCTTTTCGAGAGTACTTCTCTAGTCTCGGTTCGTTCGTTGTGCGCGGGGTTCCTGTAAAGGTAGGCGGCGAAGATGTGACAGACGTCGATCTTTGGGTGTACACGAGAACAAATGCGCACTCGCGAAATGTTACCATAGTCGACGTCAAGAATAAGCGGCGGGGCAAGGCGTTTGAGCGCGTTATCTGGGTGAAGGGTCTGCAGGTGACATTAGGGGCAGATGAGGCAATTGTTGCAACGCAAGGTGCTAAAATAGCGGTGTACGACTTTGCTCAGCGGCTGGATGTTAAGGTAATATCCAGTAGCGTCTTCGACTCCTTGGTTCGAAAGTATTCTGTGGGCGGAGACAGATACTATGCTGAAGAGCTTGACTCTATCTGGTCTCAAGTAATTGTTGATCGAAAGAGCATAAAAGCTCGGATTGACGAGGCTAAGTCAAGAATTTCCTTTGGCGTTAACTTTGGCGCTCTCAATAATTGGATTGATGAGGCAAGTCTGCTACTGCGTGTGGCGGTTGAGCGGGAGCGGCAGCCCGGCCCAATTACTCGCGGTGCCTACTATTTGTGTTCCCTCGTTGCTATGGCCGCCGACTATCTCGGTCGTAAGCACGTGCTGTCGGATCATGAAATGAGGCTTGACTTTTTTAGGAAGGGGTTGACGTTTGGTGGGAATGACGATGGTGACGGAAGGCGATATATCGAGTTTGCTGAGGCGTTGGTAACTGAGCATCTCGACTCGACGGGGGGCGCTGCTGCGAAAGTTCGAACAATGTTTTATCGATCCATCGATAAATCTCCGTTCGGGGGATTAATCGAGAGCTTTTCCAGATCAAACGCGGGGGTGGAGCTGTACAAGGCAGCTATTCAGTTGGAGAATGAAGCGTTCCGGCGCGCTATACGTGCCCCCCGGTCACAAGAAGGAATTGAGGGGAAGTCGGTTCTAGGACTCATCGGAGATTTCGCGGACATTCCTCGTCGCGACTTGCTTGGTGAGAATGCCATGAAGTCGGAACAACCACAGCCACCACTTCAGCCTAAGCTTGAGCTCTAGCACTGAGCCGGGTCTCCGAAGTGGACTGCTTCCGGGTGAACAGGAGAACACCCTTTCCGCATTTGCGGAATCGCAAAGTCGATCGAATCTGCTGGTGCGCGGCGGACATTTCTCGGGGGCGACGCCACCCCTAGATCTGCCGAGAATGTCCGCCGCCGACGTGGTCACTGTCCTAGCGGTTGTCCTAGTCTGCGTCCTATTCCGACTAGGGAGCGGATGCGTGAATCTCATATTTATCAGGTACTTGTGCGGAGCTCTCGCGTTTTTGACGAAAATTCAATCCTCTCTCACAGCACCATCCTAACCCCTTGAAATGACGAAGCTTAATCGGATTTTCGCGGTGCAGCGGCGGGCCGCAGGGGTGTGCACGACGAAGCAAATGCTCTTCATGTGTCGCCAGTGCCGAGGCGGACTACCCCGCGCCGCCCTCCTTAGCGGAGAGTATCTCTGCAGCCAGGTCTTCCACCGCAATGCACGGCTTCTTGGAGTGGATGATGCGGTGGCAGCTGGCGCACACGATCGCCATCTCATCGACTCGAGTGATGCTGTCAGGCTGCAGCTCCTCGATCGGTATCTTGTGATGTGCCTCGAGGCAGCGTTCGCCATCTTTGCCGTAGACCACGGTGGGGTCCATGCCGCAGCACTGGCAGACCAACCTCCCACCGCTCTTGTCCTTGTAGAACTTCTTGGCGCGAGCCGCGAACCCCTTGTCGCGCTCTTTGTAGACGTGGATTCTGGTCAGCAGACGCCCCTCGACGCCGTAGATTTCCTCCTCGTCAACCGGGGGCTTGGCTTCAGCTTCCTCGAGCCTTGTGGCGGAAGCAGCGTTGGTGAGCCCGAATATTCGTTCCTGTAGTTCGTTGACCCGGTCAGCCGTCGTCCTGATCAAGATCGAGTTCTCGGCCGCGTTCAGAGCATCGCCATGCCGCTCGATCGCGTCGGCGAGATCAGGGTGGTGGGAGCGGATGTCGGCGATGTTCGCCAGGTCGGTTGCGATCGCCGATATTCGATCCTGCAGGTCTATTCGGTAGCTCGAGTTTCGGATGGACACCCGTAGTGGCTCTGACCTGCCACGGGATTTTTCCTCCAACTGCGATTAGAGTCCGCTCCATGGAGAGGACGGACGATGAAGCGAACGATACGAACCGAAGAGCAGATCATCGGCATTTTGCAGGAGCATGAGGCCGGGG
>NZ_JAAAUC010000017.1 GCF_009908165.1 Frigidibacter albus | reverse complement strand
CATAGAACGTGCCTTCCGACATCCCGTGCTTGCGGCAGAGATCTGCGCACTTCGCCCCGGCCTCATGCTCCTGCAAAATGCCGATGATCTGCTCTTCGGTTCGTATCGTTCGCTTCATCGTCCGTCCCTTCCTTGGGGCGGACTCTAGTCACAACTGGAGGAAAAATCCCGTGGCAGGTCATGATCTCCTCGTGCTTGGAGACCAGCAGACTTCAGATCGTAGCTTCCGTCACTGTCCAGTTTTCGGGGAGGAGCTCACCCATGTCGCGGCCCGGATCTGGGCCAATAACGTCCCGTGTTGCTTTCGAACCCGGTTCCCGCGCTTAGGACGCCATCGTCCAGGAGCCGCTTCGCTGTCGTCCATTCGGTTCTGGCAACGCCCGAAAGCGCAGAATCAGCGCGTTCGCATGAGCCGCGCAGGATGCGGAGCAGGGGCCGGCGGTGCTAATCTGGCAGCTCGGCCAGGGCAGCGGGCAACCCGCGTCGGGCGACGATGGCGCGAACGGCTGCCTCGCCCACGCCCTCGCTCCGGAAATGGAGGATCGCTTCCACCTCTTCAAGCGTCAGGGATTCCTGCAACGATTGCAGCAGCCCGACAACCAGCGGCCGATCATAGGGGGACGCCCCGACCAGGATCGAGAGCAGCCGCACCCGGTCGGTGTAGGGCTGCAGGAGCGAAAGGATCTTCTCCTTGTCGCCCTTGGGTATCGGCAACGTGATATAGACAACGTCAACTGATCGCAGCGCCTCACGCCGCGCCTGCGTGTAGCGCTTCCAGTGGTCTTTGAGTTCTTGCGGTCCCGTGGCCATCGGTTTCCTGTCAGTGGTCCATATGGCCCGGGAATACCGAGGTATCCAGGATGCGCACAAGAGTTCTCGACCGTCCTGTTCAGCCGCAGCTGCAATTTGTGCGTCCGGCACTTCTGGCTCCGCAGAGGCGTCTCGGGGAAGTGTCCGAGGGAGCCTCTTGCGAGGCCCCCTCGGGTTCTGCCGCCTATCCGGCGGCGTACCGGTGGACATCTCACGATGATCTAGATCTCTGAAGATTATCTAGCGTCGTCTGTCGTCTTCTAAGCCGCCTATCCGGCGGAAGATTGGGACATTCAGCGTGAGAAGCTGCGGCCCGTATTCCTTGGCCCTGAAGCCTCGGAATGATCTCAACCTAAATGGTGGGCAAGTCTATGTCAAGATCGATCTTCAATAAATCTCGATAGAGTGTCTCAAGATGGCTCCGTATGCGATGGCGGTGCCTCTCAGGCCGAGCCTGCCGCATCGTTGCGGCCTTGAACCGATCCGCCTCGACGGATCGGGATGCTGAACAATGAGAACGGCTGAGCCCTTTCCCCTGTCATAGGTCTCACGCCTGTCTCACCCGCTCGCGGCGGAACCGGTAGACGCGGGGACGGGAGGCGATGACGCTGGCCGGCATACGGTATTGCAGCGACCGCTGCTCGCCGCCCGGCACGAGCAGTTTCGCGTCGAGCAGTTGGTCCAATACCCTGCCCGGCGCAGCATCGCATGCGATCTCGTCGGCGAACACGGCACTGTCGATGTAGATCCAGCGAGCATCCATCCATCCGGCCGCAGGATCGGCCGCGGGGACCGGGTCGTCGAGATCGACGAACCGTCCTTCCTCGATCATTTCCCGGAGCCGCTCGATGGCCGCTCCCGGACCATCCGTCCGCTCCATCCTTCCAGCATGCCAGAGCCGCGCGATCTCGAGGCCTGCCGCCTCGACCGCCCCCCGCGGCCACGGGACCAGACCCGCACGGGCTGCCAGCGTTCCTGCTGCCACCATCACCCCGATCCCGTCCAGCACCCGCATCGCCGGGCCATGCACCGTGCCGGCCTCCAGGCCGAGCGCCCGCAGCGCTCGCGTGCGGAAAGCGGTCAGGATCCTGGTCAGCGCAACGGTGAGCGCAGCCTCGCCGTTCAGCACCAGGTCGACAAACGCCTCCAGCAGATGTCCATGATTTTCCTGAGCCGCTGCGTTGACGGCCACCGCGAACGCGTGCCCGTCCGCATGGCCGTGTAGCTCTGCGAACGCGCCGTGCGCCCAGCTCCGCACTGGCACATCTATCAGCCGGACGGCCAGGCCCTCGGGGTAGGCAAGCCGCCCCCGGGCGCAGTGTTCCGGAATCGGCAGTTCCGATGTCGAGAGGGTGACCAGACGCCAGCGGTCACTGTCGCGCAGCGTGATGTCGTGGGTGCCACGGGCGCGGCCGGTGCCATTGCCGATCGCGTAGATGACATCGACGATCGACCTGTCCGGAGTGGCCGGGAATTCGTCGAGCACCAGCAGGCCGTCATGCGCGGAGGCTGCGAGGATCTCGATGGCGGTGTTGGTTGCGTTCCAACGATGCATCCGCGATGGGTCCTGCCCGCAGCTCAGCGCGGCCCGCATCGCGGTGGTTTTTCCCGAACTGGTGGAAGCGTAGAAGTTGATGCCCACGGTGTCGACCTGCGCGAGCCGCAGCAGGGGAGCCGCCAGCGCTGCGGAGATCGCTATCATCAGCGACGGGTTTCCAAGGGTCAGCTGGCCGATCCCGTTCTGCCATCCCGCGAGGGTGCCTGCCGTTCGAGTCGAAGGAGCTGCACCGGTGTAGCGGACCGGCGAGGTGGACGTTTTGGGATGCGTGAGCACGTCGCCGGACGGCAGCACGAAAGCGGTGCGGTCCACCAGCTCGGTCCAGCCCGTGCGGCGCGTCGTCCAGATCCGCTCGGGCGTCTGCCAGTTCTGGAACAGGCGAACAAGTTCCGCGGGGCGCGTCATCAGCCGGAGCCCCGAGTTCACCAGGCCGGCCGCGACCGCGCGCGGGCGCTCCTGCAGCGCGGCGGCGGGGATGAGCTGGCGACGGAGCGCACCGTCGCGGTCGAGGAATTCCACCTCGTAGGACCAGTCGTTTCCGCCGATGTCGCGCAGCATGGCGGCGACACGGATCGGACCGCAGAGCGGCAAGAAGAGGCTACCAACCGGGTAGGTGATCAGGGATTGCTCATGGAAAAAAAGGTATCCGAGGGGCAGCTGCTCGACCATGTCGGCCAGCATGCGCTCGGCCTCGGACGGCGGCGGGTCTGCGCGATGCTCGTTTGCAGGATCCGCGATGAGCGCGGGCAGGGGATAGTCCGGCGCCGGTTCGCCGCGCGTGCGGGTCCCTGGATCGCCATGCCGGCCGGTGCCCTCCTCCTTGGTGTCAGTGTCGTCGTTCGTTGCGCTCTCGTGCTCGATAACCTCTTCGGGCGCGGGCGCTGCTGCGTCCTCGTCATGCATTTCAAAATTTCCTGGATGGGTTTGGCGCGGAGTTGCGCTGGTGCCTAGATTATGATGTGCCGCCGCCCGTCCGTCATCCCGTTGTCCACAGGTGCGTGCCGTTGGAAATGCCGATCCTCGCGTTTTATGTGGATAACGGGGCGGAACAACTTGCGGTCTCCTCCCGCGTCCGTCGGACCCGTTGGACCGCCGGACCGGACCGGGGAGTTGCGCGACGCAAGCCGTGCACCAGTTGTGGCGGCCATCAGGGTCCGGCTGGACCGTGAAGGGGCGGGGCCGGCCCGGTGGTTTCATCCGCGCGGGTCTGCTCCGCCCCAGGCTGCAACGCCTGTCGAAGCGCCTGCGGATCCCAGGGAAGCAGGTTGGCATGCGGAAGGGCGCCGGTCGCGAGGTCGGTCCACCCGTCGCCTGCGCGGCTTGCGACCAGCACCCGGCGGCCTTCGGTGATGCGCTGCAGGTGTCGCGCAATCCCAGGTGCGCGGAGGTCGTCTGCGATGAGGATCAGCGCGTCCGGCGCTGTCGCGGCCAATGCCAGAGCCGAGAGCATGTCCGGCACCACGATGCAACGCGGCGCCGCACGCGCGCCGATGTGCCCGATGCCGCGCCGGCCTCCTGCTGCCAGCTCTCCGGCCGGTGTGCCTGCGGATGGATCCAGCCGCTCGAACCCGATGATGCCCCCGTTCTGAGACCGGCGCGCGATCAGCAGGTGCCCCCGGCCGTCCTGGCGGATGTCGCGGACCCTAGAGGCGAGTGGCGTCGGAAGCGGATCCTGTGCTGACAGGAGGTCCGACAGCATCCAGGCCTGTCGGGAGGCCGTGTGGTCGGGCGGGTCCATCGGCGCCAGGTCCGGCGCGGAGGCACGGATCGCCAGGTGGCGCAGTGGCTGACGATAGCGCCGGCGCAGGGAAGACTCCGGGCCCAATGGCACGGGCGGTTCCGCCGGGTTGGCGCCGCTCTGCCGCGCCGAGGCGGGCCACCGCTCCCGCAGGGTCCGACTCTGTTCGCGGTGCCGCTCGCGCATCACCGCGCGGATCGCCCTCGCAAGCGGGCTGCGGTTGGTGCCGAGCTGGTCCTGGATCTCGTGCCGCTCTGCCGACTGCCGTTCGGCGAGTTGATGACGTGCCGTCCTGAAGCCCTTGCGCGCCTGGTGTTGGTCTGCGTTGCGGCCCCGGCGGCCCGCCTGTGCCGACTGCGGCTCGACTTGGGCGGGGTCATCCTCCCGCGCAACTGGCCCGCGGAGTTCCGGCGTGCTGCGATCCGCCCGGAATGGGCCGAACCTCAGCGTCAGTCGCGGCAGGCCGAACGCGCGCCCGAGCTGGTTTGCCGCCATCATGCAGCCGTCAACCAGGCGGGTGATCCGGGCGCCAGAACCCTGCAGCCTATACCGCAACCCGGCCGCGCCGAGCAAGTCATGCACTGCCTGCCATCCCGCTGCCGCCCGGAGCTGCGTGTGCAGCGCGGCGATCTGCACGGGCGCGAGCAGATCGCGCAGCGGCGGCAGGGGGCTGCGGTGCTCCCGCGAGCGCGCCCCTTGGCCATCGGGCCGCAGGCCGAGGCGGCGCGCCCGCGTCCTCCGTAGCCAGTGTTCGGCGGGTTGCGGCACGAGCTGCACGACACCGTCCACCACCGCCGCCTGGAACCGGCCGCGATCCTGCGGCCAGCCGTGGCGCTGTTCGATGCGCCGACAGGCCAGTTCGAGCCGCGCATGATCGTGGCTGTCGGAGAGCGACTTCCCGGTGATCGGATGCACCCGGTTCAGCACGACATGCACATGGGCATGATCCCGGTCGCGGTGCACCGCGATCACCCGCTGGTGCTGATCTGCCCCGAGCACTGACATCACCTCCCCTGCCGCTACGATCATCTGTGCATCGGTAGGGCGTTCGGTTTCGTGCCAGGAGAGCACAAGATGACAGGCGGGCGCGCGCAGGCGTGGGTTGAGGCCCGCGGAATACTGCATCTGCCGTGCGGCATCCGGCCATTCACCGGCCAAGTTCACCACACGTGTGAGGACTGCCTTGCTGCAGATGTAGCTGATCCTGGCATGAAACAGGTTCTGCCCGGTATCGGCACGCGGGCGGTTAGCGATTTTCTTCGCCAGCATCGGCCTGCCCCCGCATCACGTGGCTCTGAAGCTCCAGCACATCGGCCGCCAGTTGCCGGATCTCGCTGCGCGGATCACAGCCCCCGCGGCCCCGGCCGTTGCGCAGCAGCGCCGAGAGCCGTGCGCCGTGCCGACCCAGCAGGCCGTAGATCACGCGCCGCTCGCGCGCGCCGACGCCGTCTTGCCACAGCCGGTCAAGCGCCCAGGCGCTGAGGTTCGGATAGCCGCTCTCCACCGCACGCGTCTCTAACGCGCGCTTGTCTTCGACACTCATCCGCAGGCTGACGGTCACCGTCCGCCTGCGGCGTTCGGAGCGCCGCTCGCCATCTCCTGCATGTGCCATGGTCGCCTCACACCTCTCCGGGGCGCGCGAGGGGAGCGGCTGTCGATGGTGCCGACCCAGCCCGCCCGATCTGTGCCAAGGCGCGACCCGCAGGTTTCGCCGTCGCTGGCGCGTCAGGTCCTGCCGCCCTTTCCATCGCGCGAGACTTGCGCAAGGCGGTCGCGAGGGTGCTGGCACTGATCGGCACATCCTGGTTGTTGATGAGGGCCGCGATGTCGCGCAGCGTGTAACCTTGCTCGATCGCGTGCCGGATTTCCTGCTGCAGCTCGAGCACCAGATCCTGGGCGCCGAACTGAACGCGCGGTTTGGCGGGCAGCGTGTTCAACATCGTCCGGATCTGTTCGAGCTGGTCGCGCGGAATGCGAAGTGGGGCTCGTTTCATATGTCGGTTCTCCTGTTTTTTAGGCCGACCCTATCAATATGCCTGGACACCGAAAATCATCGAACGGGCTCTCCTGTTGCCACGGAAGGTTTGCGTAACTGCAGTTCAAGGTTGTTCCGGAAAGGCGTTGAGCGGCAGTTCTGCTGTCTGACCGGCGTGTCAAACTGGGCGATCATCGGCTGTTGTGAGGAACGCCCTGTTCTGCTGCGCGTCGAAATTCTTCTTTGAGCAGGGTATGCGGACGGTGTGACCGTCATGGTGTCAGCGACAAGGCCCGCGATGACCGGGCGACGAGCAGGCTCGCTCCTGTGGGGTCTGGAGGGAGAGGGCGCGGGAGGCTTCAGAGCGGGCAGGGGACAGGGTCGGTGCCGCCGCGTCCGGGAGATGCAGGCGGACACGGATCGTGTGCGCGACACCTGAGCCGCAGAAGGCTGCCGCCGAGGTTCCGGACAGGTGAGGCAAACCCGTCCAACGGTCCAACAGGTCCAACGGCCTGTGGAGGGGAGGGTTGTTCTTTGTCAGGACCGGAACCCATGACGGCGCCCCCGGCGTGAACCCCGCATGCCGGTCAGGGCGGTAGCGAGGTTCCATGGTGCGGTGCACTCGCATTGATGTCTGAACCGGGCCGCGTCGCGCCTCTAACGAGAAAGCCTAAACATGTGGACAACGGTGAGACGCTTGTTCTCAGCCCCGTCTGCGCCCCTATGATGGGTGTCGGTCAACAACAACACGAGCACCGACATGACAATCATCGATCCCCGTTTCCTGGCAGGCGCATCTATCACCTCGGTCGAGACTGCTGTGCCCGCGGGCACAGCACCGCCTCCGGAGCAGGAGGAAACTACGCAGAACGTCATCGTCGGCGATTGCCTCGTCATCCTGCGCGCCATGCCGGCTGGCAGCATCGACGCCGTGGTCACCTCTCCCCCCCTAGGCCGAATCGGCATTCACCCACCTTAGCCAGATCATTGCAGCGGAGATGGACGAAGCCTCTGAAGTGGGCGGTGCGCCGGTCGTAGCGGGTGGCGAAGCGGCGGAAGTGCTTGAGGCGGCCGAAGCACCGTTCGATCTGGTTGCGGTGCCTGTAGATGGCGGCATCGTGCGGGATGGGGATCTTGCGGTTGCGCTTGGCGGGGATCACCGCCTGGGCGTCCATCGCCGCGATCTGCGCGCGCAAGGCATTGCCGTCATAGGCCTTGTCGGCGAGCACTGCGCCGGCGCTCTGGCCTTCGAGCAGACCCGGCGCGGCGGCGATGTCGCTGGCCTGACCGGGCGTGACGCGGAACCGCAAGGGCCGCCCGAACGTGTCGGCGAGCATGTGGATCTTGGTCGTCAATCCGCCTCGGGAACGCCCCAGCGCCTGATCCTTGGCCCCCCTTTTCCGGCCGCTGCCTGCTGGTGGGCGCGAACGATGGTGCTGTCGATCATCAGATACTGGCTGTCGCGATCCGCCGTCAGCGCCTCGAACACCCGCTCCCAGACACCGGCATGGCACCAGCGGCTGAACCGCCGGTGCACCGTCTTCCACTTGCCGTAACGCTCCGGCAGATCGCACCAATGCGCGCCTGAGCGCAGCACCCACAAACATCCGTTGACGAACAAGCGGTTATCCGAACCCGTCCGGCCAGGGTCCGTCGCCTTGCCAGGAAGCAGCGGCGCTATCCGCGCCCACTGTGCCTCGCTCAATTCGTATCGCTTGATCCCCATCATATGTCCCGCGCATTGCCACGGATGACTATGCGTCAGCCTTCAGCAGGTTTGGGAATCCTGAATGTCGATCCGCCCTACAACTGCGGGGTTGCCTACCGCAGCTATGACGACCGGAAACCGAGGGACATCTATCTGGCGTGGATGAACGAGATCGCCGAGCAGATCTCCCGGGTGCTGGCCGAGGGTGCCCTGTACCTCAACCTCGCGTCGACCAGCGGCCGCAGTAGTGCGCGCCGCCGCAGGTTTCCATCGCAACGACGCAGCGCGGCATCTGGTCAAAGAACGCCAGCACCTGATCCCGCCTCACCTTCTTGCGCAGCACCGCCTGGCCAAACTCGTGGACCTGAAACACATTCTTCGCCAGGTCGAGCCCGACAGAGGTAATCGCGACGTGACCGTCCTCCTTTGTGGATCCTCGCAGACCCACCTTGGCACAGCGATGCCGTCGGGGGCGGTCACATCATTAGAGCCGATCCGTCCCAGAAAATATCAGGGTATCGACATACTTGGCTGCCGTCGCTTGCGTGGATAAGAGGCCCGGATCGTGAGCCAGGACCGATTGATCAAACTTCAGCTTTGGCTGACGTAAAGCTCGCGGAGCTTGAAGCGGATGGTCTTGCCCGAGCCGGTCCGCGGGATTATGTCGGTGGACCGCAGATCGGCCGGAACCTTGTAGGGCGCCAAGACGGAACGGCAATGTTCGATCAAGACCTCGAACGCGACCGAGTCGGCCACCCAGACGACGTAGGCGACCGGCACCTCGCCCAAGGTTTCGTGCGGAACGCCCACAACGGCGACATCCCGCACTGCCGGGTGTTGCAGGATCGCCTCCTCGATTTCGGCCGGGGAGATGTTCTGCCCTCCGCGGATCACCAGTTCCTTCAGCCGGCCGGTGATCGTCAGGAACCCGTTCTCGTCCGAGCGCGCCAGGTCTCCGGTATGATACCAGCCGTTTCGCACCGCCTTGGCCG
Organism: Frigidibacter albus; assembly: GCF_009908165.1. GTDB lineage: Bacteria > Pseudomonadota > Alphaproteobacteria > Rhodobacterales > Rhodobacteraceae > Frigidibacter > Frigidibacter albus. Next base: position 32,079 of record NZ_JAAAUC010000017.1, on the reverse strand, counting down.
TATCCTCGGGCTTGTTCAGATATTCCCGCATGACGTTGGGGCCCGAACAGATCAATTCTCCCTCTTCGCCGCGCGGGCGGTCCTGCCCGGTCTCCGGGTCCACGATGCGCACCGCAACCCCCGGAACCGGTAAGCCGCAAGATCCCATCACCCGGTTCCTGCCCGGCCAGTTCATCGTCACCATGGTCGAGGTCTCGGTGATGCCATAGCCGTCCAGCAACTCCACGCCAAACTGCGCCTCGAAGTCACGGTTGAGCGCTGCCGGCAGGATCGCCCCCGCCGAAATGCACAGGCGCAACCGTCCGAGCGAGGTGATCGCCTTTTCGCGGGCCGTGAGCAGCAGGTAGTGAAACATCGTCGGCACGCCGGGCAAGAGCGTCACCTCGCCTTTTTGCAGCAGGTCCAATGCCCGCCCAGGTGAAAACTTCGGCATGATCCGCTCGGTCGCGCCCGTGGCGAGGACGCCCAGAACGGAGATGTTGATCGCATAGGAATGAAACAGCGGTAGCGGCGAGAGGACCACGTCATCCGCCGACAGCCCGGCAATCGGCGCCCAGCAGGCCGCGTTGACCCAAAGCATCGAATGGGCGGTCAGCACCACCCCCTTGGGTTTGCCCGTCGTACCCGAGGTATAGACGATGAAGGCCGGGGCGTGGATATCTTCTGCCGGCAGGGCGATGTCCGACGGGGCGGGCATGGGGAGCCCTCCATCGCACCAGATCCAGTGCGGCAAGCTTCGGCCAGTGGCGGCCATCTGCGCGACCACCGGCCGTGCCGCAGCATCGACGAAGACGATCCGGGCGCCGCTGTCCGAGATCCGGTATTCTGCTTCGGGAAGCGTCGCCTCGATCGTGATCGGGACGGCCACTCCGCCGGCGCGAAGTATGGCAAGGGCGGCGACCATCCAGTCCACCGAATTTGCCAGCCAGACGCCGACCGACTGCCCGGGCTGCAGGCCCCCGGCCAGCAGATGGCGGGCCAGAGCCGCGGTCTCGGCCTCGAGCGCGACCCAGGTGATGCTGCGCTCGTCATCCATATACGCCACCTTGCCTGGAGTCGCAGTTGCGTGGCGCTGCAACAGCGTGCCGACGGGCGCGATCAGATCCAGTCGTATCATGCGGTTCTCCCGGCGGCGCAGGCCGCAGTTTTCAATGCGGTTCAGCGGCCGTGGAAGGCCGGCGGGCGTTTTTCGGCGAAGGCGGCGCGCCCCTCGCGGTAATCCCCACTTGCAGCGGCATGGTCGATCAGGCGCGCAGCCTCTGCCGGATCGAACCCGCCCAGGGCATGGCCGTTCAAGATATACTTGGCCCCGCCTATGGTCAGCGGCGCCGAGGTGGCGGCAATATCCCGGGCATAGCTCAGTGCCTCGGCCAGCGGGTCATCGCAGAGCCGGTCGATCAGGCCGAAGCGCTGCGCGTGATCGGCCCCGAAGCGATGGCCGCCATAGAGGATGCGCTTGGCCTCGGTCAGGCCCACGAGCGTCATCAGCTTGCGTGTGGCCTGCACCCCATAGACGATGGACAGCCGCGCCGCGGGGATCCCGAACTGCGCTGCGGCGGGGGCGAACCGGAAATCGGCGGACATCGCCACATGCATCCCCCCACCAAGTGTATAGCCCTTGCAGGCCGCGATCACCGTCTTGGGGCAGCGGGCAATCGCATCGCAGCCCAGGTCGACGGCCACCTCATAGGCACGGGCTTGATCCTCATCGTCGCGGATGCGGCCAAATTCCGCGATATCGGCGCCGGCTGTGAAGTCGGCGCCGGCGCCGGTCAGCACGACGGCCTTCACCTCGGGATCGCGTCCCAGATCGCCAAAGACCGGGTCCAGCGCGTTCCACATCGCGTAGGTCAATGCGTTCCGCTGTGCGGGGCGGTTCAATGTGACCAGCGCCACCCCATCGGTAATCTCGATCAGAATATCCGTCATTTTCCCAGTCGTCCGGTGCAAGGGAAGGCGGGCGGCGCGCCGCCCGCCGGCATTACTTCTTGACCAGCGGACAGGCGCTTTCCGACAGCGGGCGGAAAGCCTCCTCACCCGGGATCACGTTCACCAGCTTGTAGACATCCCATTCGCCCGTGGATTCATCAGGGGACTTCACCTGATAGACATACATGTCATGGACCATGCGGCCATCTTCGCGGATCACACCGCCTTTGGCGAAGAAATCATCGACCGGGGTTTCCCGCATCTTGGCCATGACGGCATCGGCGTCGGTACTGCCCGCCGCCTCGACTGCCTTCAGATAGTGCAGGGTCGAGGAGTAGTCTCCCGCATCCCCCATATGGGGCGGCCGACCGATGCGTTCGGCGAACCGAGCCGAGAACGCGCGTGTTTCATCGTCGCGGTCCCAGTAGAAGGCGTTGGTCAGGATCATGCCCTGCGCAGCCTCTAGCCCCAGCGAGTGGGTATCGGTCAGCCAGACCAGCAGCCCCGCGAGGGTTTTGCCGCTGTCGCCCAGGCCGAACTCGCCCGCCGACTTCACGGCATTGATGAAGGTCGTGCCAGAGCCCGCAATCGCCACGACATCTGCAGGCGAGGCCATCGCCTGCAGCATGAACGACGAATGATCCGTGGTCTCGATCGGGTAACGGATGGAACCTTCGAGCGCACCGCCAAGCTTGGTCACGATGGCCGAGGCATCCGCCTCGAGCGCGTGGCCGAACGCATAGTCTGCAGTCAGGAAGAACCAGTTCTTGTGGCCCTGGTTTGCAAGCTCGCGCGCGGTACCGACCGCAAGCGAATAGGTGTCATAGGCATAGTGGATCGAATGCGGGGTACAGCCCTCGCCCGTCAACTTGGACGAGCCCGATCCGTTCACGATGGCGATGCCATCATGCTCGGCCGCGACACCCGCCACCGCCAGCGCAATGCCAGAGTTGATCAGGTTGGCGATCAGGTTCACGCCGCGTGACTCGTACCACTCCTGTGCTGTCGAGACGGCCAGCTCGGGCTTGTTCTGGTGATCCGAGACCAGCACCTCGATCTTGCGGCCCAAGACCTCGCCGCCGAAATCCTCGACCGCCATGGAGACGGCCGCGACCGAGCCTTCGCCGGCCTCGTGGCTGAACTGCCCGCTCATGTCGGTCAGAACGCCGATCCGCACCGGCTCTTGCTGTGCCCAGGCAGGCGCATGGGCAACCGAAACCATCAGCGCTGCGGCAAGCGTCATGGGGCGGAATACTGCTGTCGGACGTGGCATCATCTCTTCATCCTCCCAAATGAAGGGATACTGTCTCCAGTATCATTGTGGAACTCCATATTCATTGCACTATTGGACTGGGTGCGTCAATCCTTCAATTTTCATTCTGCAAACGCGAAACTGGAAGAAGAGAACGAACGCATATTGACAGACATATAACTTTCATTGTTAGACCTGAGCAGATGATCCGGGTCCGAAGCGATCTGGCGTAGCGGACCATCTGCATCGGTGGCGGGGAGGGCACATGGTGATCGAATCGGACTGCATCCTTGAAGCCAGGGGGCTCCGTAAGGTGTTTGGCGGCTTCGTCGCAATTGCGGGCGTCGATCTGAGGGTCCAGACGGGACATCTCCACGCGCTCATCGGGCCGAACGGGGCGGGGAAATCCACGCTCTTCAACTTGCTGACCAAGTTCATCCAGCCCTCGGCCGGCGAGATCCGCTTCAAGGGGCAGGACGTGACGAGCGCTATGCCCGCGACGATCGCGCGGCTGGGCATGGTGCGCTCGTTTCAGATCTCTTCGGTGTTTCCGCATCTCACAGTGTACGAGAACATCCGCATCGCCCTGCAGGCCCATGCCCGCGACACCTGGGGGTTTTGGCGGTCGGAGCAGGCCCTGCACCGCTTCGACGAGGATGTGCATGACCTGATGACGCAGGTCGGGCTTGAGCCGTTGGTCTACACCCGCGCGGCTGATCTCTCGTATGGCCGGAAGCGGGCCCTGGAACTGGCGACGACCCTGGCCTTGAAGCCCGAACTCATCCTTCTCGACGAGCCGATGGCGGGCATGGGTCAGGAGGATGTCGAGCGGACTTCGGCCCTGATCCGCTCGCTTGCACGGCGGCACACCGTCCTGATGGTGGAGCACAACCTCAAGGTGGTTGCCGACATCTCGGACAAGATCACCGTGCTGCGCCGGGGCGAGAAGATCGCCGAAGGATCCTACGATGAAGTCGCCGCGAATGACGAGGTTCGCTCGGCCTATATGGGGGGTGCACATGGCTGACATGCGGCTGGACGTTCGGGAGCTGGAGGGCTGGTATGGCGAAAGCCATGTCCTGCATGGCGCATCGCTGCAGGTGAAGCGCGGAGAGATCGTGACCCTGCTGGGCCGAAACGGCGCAGGCAAGACCTCGACCATGCGGGCGCTGGCTGGCGTGATGCGCAAGCGCCGGGGCAGCGCGACATTCGACGGGCGCGACCTGCTGGCCACGCCCCCGCACCGCGTGGCGCATCTCGGCCTCGGCTTTGTGCCGGAAGAGCGCGGCATCTTCGCAAGCCTGACTGTGCGCGAGAACCTGATGCTTCCGCCCGTCATCCGCCCCGGCGGCTGGACTGTCGAGGCTATCGAGGACCTGTTCCCGAACCTGAAGGGACGCGATACCACCTTCGGCACCCGGCTTTCGGGGGGCGAGCAGCAGATGCTGGCCATCGCACGCATCTTGCGGACCGGCTGTGACTTCATCCTGCTCGACGAACCGACCGAAGGCCTGGCACCGGTGATCGTCGAACAGATCGGCAAGGCGCTGATCCGCCTCAAGGAGAAGGGCTTCACCGTGCTTCTGGTCGAGCAGAACCTGAACTTCGCCCGCGGCGCGGCGGACCGTCACTACGTGATGGAGCAGGGCCGCATCGTCGATGAATTCGAAAACGACAGCATGTCCGCCAACATGGACAAGCTGAACCGCTATCTGGGCATCTGAGGGGGAGCCATGACCGAACTTTTCGGAGTGCCGCTTGCCGTCCTGGCTGGACAGGTCATGATCGGGCTGATCAACGGCTCTTTCTATGCGCTCCTGTCCCTCGGGCTGGCGATCATCTTCGGCCTGCTGAACGTGATCAACTTCGCCCATGGTGCCTATTACATGGTTGGGGCCTTCGTGTCCTGGGGGCTGCTGACCTATGCCGGTATCGGCTACTGGCCGTCGCTTGTGCTGACGCCCCTGATTGTCGGGGCCTTCGGGGCGCTGTTCGAACGGACCATGCTGCGCCGCCTCTACGGCTTTGACCACCTGTTCAGCCTGCTGCTGACATTCGGTCTCGCGCTGGCGCTGGAGGGGATGTTCCGCTGGATCTATGGCGCCGGCGGCAAATCCTATGCGGTGCCGCCGAGCCTGACGGGCGTCTACAACCTGGGCTTCATGGTGCTGCCGATCTACCGGGCTTGGGTGATCGTCGCATCGCTGACGGTCTGTGTCGGAACCTGGCTGGTGATCGAGAAGACGTCGCTGGGTGCGCGGCTTCGCGCGGCCACAGAGAACCCGAGCCTGGTGACCGCCTTCGGCATCAACGTGCCGCTGATACTGACCTTGACCTATGCCGCCGGCGTGGGGCTGGCCGGGCTCGCCGGAGCAATGGCTGCGCCGATCTATCAGGTCAGCCCGAACATGGGGTCCAGCCTGATCATCATCGTCTTCGCCGTGGTGGTGATCGGCGGCATGGGCTCGATCATGGGATCCATCCTCACGGGCCTTATGCTGGGGGTACTCGAGGGGCTGACAAAGGTCTTTTTCCCGACGGCCTCGGCGCTCACCGTGTTCATCGTGATGATCCTCGTTCTGCTTCTGCGCCCGGCGGGCCTTTTCGGAAAGGACAAGTAAGATGGCGCATCGTTACAAGGATTTCCGCCCGCGGCTGGTGTCGCCGATGCAGAGCTATGGCTTGCTGGCCGTGGTCGCCGCCGTCGCGGTCTTGGCCCCGCTGGTGATCTACCCGCTCTTTCTGGTGAAGGTCCTGTGCTTCATGCTGTTTGCCGCAGCGCTGAACCTGGTCGTGGGCTTTGCCGGGCTACTGTCGCTGGGCCATGCGGCGTTCTTCGGCGGGGCGGCCTATGCCTTTGCTCAGGCGGCCAAGGTGTGGGGCTGGCCGTTCGAGGTCTCGATCCTGTTCGGAGTGGTCGTGGGCGCGGCCCTCGGGTTCGCCTTCGGGCTGGTCGCCATCCGCCGTCAGGGCATCTACTTCACCATGATCACCCTCGCCCTGGCGCAGATGGTCTATTTCCTTGCCGTGCAGGCGCCGTTCACCGGCGGCGAGGACGGGATCCAGAACGTGCCCCGCGGGAGCCTGCTGGGGCTGATCGACCTGCGCGATACCATCACGCTTTACTATGTCGTGCTGGTGATCGTGGTCGTCTGCCTGCTGCAGATTCGGCGCATGGTGCATTCGCCCTTCGGTCATATCCTCGGCGCCATCCGCGAGAACGAGACCCGCGTCACATCACTGGGGCTGAACACCAGCCGCTACAAGCTTCTGGCCTTCACGCTGTCGGCAGCCTTGTCCGGCCTCGCCGGGGCGTTGAAAGCCTCAGCCTTCCAGCTGGCGACACTGAGCGATGTGTCGTGGCACATCTCCGGCGAGGTGGTGCTTATGGTGCTGATCGGAGGGATCGGCACGCTCTCGGGGCCGCTGTTTGGCGCGATCTTCGTGGTGATGATCGGCCATTTCCTGGCCACCTCGGGGCTTCCGGTCTCGCTGGTCGTCGGTCTGGTCTTCATGGCCTGCGTGATGCTGTTCCGCCGCGGCTTTTATGGCGAGACGGTCGAATACCTGCGGACGCGGCTCCTGTCCGGCCCGCAAGCCACGCCCAAGGCGGACAAATAGGCCCTGCCGGCAGATCCGCCGCGGATTTGCAACTTGCAGACCAAGGGACTAACTAGGACCGTCCTCACTCGAGAGCTTCAGCACGATGACCGACGCGCAACCCGCACCTTCGGCTCTACCCCTACAGTTGCAGCGGCATTCTTCGGTGCGCAAGGCGATCGATATCGTTCTCGACAGCTGGAACTTCCTCATCCTGCGCGAGGCATTCTTTGGGGTCCGCCGGTTCGACAAGTTTCAGTCGCGGCTTGGTATCCCGCGTCAGACGCTGTCGTCGCGGCTGAATCTGCTGGTTGAGAAACAGGTGCTGACGATAGGGCACAAGGCTGGCGAGCCCGGTCACAAGTATTTCCTGACCGAGCGGGGAAAGGACCTGTTTCCTGCAATGCTGTCGCTGATGGAGTTCGGCGACACCTGGCTGGCCGCGGGTGCCCTTCCCCCGCTGCAACTGATCCACACGCAGTGCGGCAGCGAATGCCATCCGATGACTGTCTGCTCCGCATGCTTCGAACCCGTCGAGGCGTGGGACGTCGCGCCGCGGGATGGTCCCGGCGCCGGGTTCGAGACGGTGGAAGCGAGGCCGCGCTCGCGCCGCAGCTCCGACCCGACGCTGTTGCAGCGGGTGCGGCCCTGTTCTGTCGCCCGCGCCCTTGCCATCATCGGTGATCGCTGGAGTTTTCTGGTGTTGCGGGAGGGCTGGACAGGCGTCCGCCGGTTCGAGGAGATGCGTGAGAACCTAGGGATTGCCCCCAATATTCTCACCGATCGCCTGAACCGGCTGGTCGAGGCAGAGGTGTTCCGCCGGGTGCCCTACGGCAATGGCGATCGGCAGGAGTACAGGCTTACGCGTAAGGGGATGGCTCTCTACAAGCCGATGATCGTGATGATGGTCTGGGGAGACCGATGGCTCACCGATGGCAAGCCGCCGACGCGCCTGCGGCACAAGCGCTGCGGACGCGACTTTACCGCGATCGTCGTGTGTTCAGAGTGCAAGGAGATCATCACCGCACGCGATACCGGCTACATCCTCCGCTACGATCTGGCCGATTAAACCCGCTCAGGCAGTGGTGGATGCGCCCGGCCAGCGCATCCTGCCTTCCGGTCAATTCCCCGCGCCCGAGATGCCAAGATAGGTTTCGACAAGGCGCTGGTCGTGCATCATCTCGGCCGCCGCGCCCTGCATGACAAAGCGCCCCAGCTCCATCACATAGGCATGGTCGGCGGTCTGCAGCGCCGCGCGGGCATTCTGTTCGACCAGTAGCACCCCGATTCCGTCGTTGCGCAGCTCGGTGATGATATGGAAGATGTCCCGCACGATGAGCGGCGCGAGGCCGAGGCTGGGCTCGTCCAGCATCAGCACGCTCGGGCGGGACATCAAGGCGCGGCCCGTGGCCAGCATCTGCCGCTCGCCCCCGGACAGGGTGCCCGCCAGCTGGGTGCGCCGCTCCTTCAGCTTGGGAAAGCGGCCGAACACCTCTTCGATCCCCTGCGCCGCTTCGGCACGGGTCCGAGTATATGCGCCCAAGCGAAGGTTGTCCTCGACCGTCATCGTTCCAAACAAGTCCCGGCTTTCGGTCACCAGCGCCAACCCGGCCGCAACGCGGTCGGCGGTGCCGAGCCGGGTGATGTCATGCCCGTCATAGATCACCCGGCCACGCATCGGCAAAAGGCCCCCGAGCGCTGAGAGGAGCGAGGTCTTTCCGGCGCCGTTCGCGCCGATGATGGTCGCCACGCTTCCGCTTGCAACCTGTAGCGCCACGCCGCGGACCGCCTCGACCGCGCCATAGGATACCGCGGCGTCTTCGACCGAAAGAAGCACAGTCATGCCACACTCCCCAGATAGGCTTCCTGGACACGGGGGTTCTTGCGGATCTCGTCCGGCAGGCCCGCCGCGATCCTGGTGCCAAAGTCCAGCACCACGATCCGGTCCGTCAGCGACATGACGAAATCCATGTCATGCTCGACCAGCAAGATCCCTAGACCCTCGGCGCGCAGTTCGCGAAGCAGTTCGGCGAGCCGGTTCTTCTCGGCCTTGCGAAGCCCCGCCGCCGGTTCGTCAAGCAACAGCACCCGTGGAGCCAAACAGATGGCGCGCGCGATCTCGACGATCCGCGTCTCTCCCAGCGACAGGCTGTCCGCTGGGGAATGGATCCGGTCGGCCAGCCCCACGCGCCGGATCGCCCGGGCGGCTTCGGCCAGAAGCTGTGCCTCCTGCGGCCGATCAAGGCGCAGCAGGCAGCGCAGAAAGCCGCTGTCGCCCCGCAGATGCGTGCCGAGGGCCACGTTTTCGAGTACGCTCATCTCGGGCACCAGCTTCACATGCTGGAAGGTCCGCGCAACGCCAAGCCCCGCGATCTGCGAGGGCGAGGCACCCGCAACTGAATGCCCGGCGATCCGCACCTCGCCTGAACTGAGCGACAGGACGCCCGTCAGAAGGTTGAAGGTGGTGCTCTTGCCGGCGCCGTTCGGGCCAAGCAGCGTCAGGATCTCGCCTTTTGCCAGCGAGAAGCTGACGTCGTTGACCGCCACGAGCCCGCCGAACCGCTTGTTGATCCCGATCGCCTCCAGAAGAAACGGGCCCTCACCCTTCGGGCGGACCGGCATCGCAAGCGCAGTGGCGATCTCGTCCACCGGCGATCTGCGCTGCGGGATGTGCTCGGCCAAGACCGGCCACAACCCCTCGCGTGCCTTTTGTAGCGTCAGCACCAAGACTACTCCGAAGAAGATGACTTCAAGGCTGCCGATACTGCCAAACAAGAGCGGGAGATAGTCCTGTAGGGCGTTCTTGAGAAGTACGACGATGGCGGCGCCCAGAACCGCGCCCCAGAGCCGCCCTGAGCCACCGATGACGGCCATCAGCAGGAACTCGATGCCTGCGTTCAGGCTGAATGCCGTCGGGGTCACGCTGCGTTGCAGATGGGCAAAGAGCCACCCGGCGAGCCCTGCAAGAAACCCGGCATAGATGAACACCGCAAGCTTGGCCCGGGCGGGGGCGATGCCAAAGGCTTCCGCCGCGGTGGTGCCAGAGCGAAGCGCCCGGATCGCCCGGCCCGCCCGGCTGTCCAGAAGGTTGCGCGTCAGGTAGAGCGAGACGCCCAGCATGACCAGGACCAGCGGCCAGAACTGGCGCGAGTCCAGCAGCGGGTGGCCGAACAGGCTGACCGGGGGGATGCCCGAGATGCCGTTGAATCCGCCCAGGAGATCGAGGTTCCCGAAGAGGTAGTAAACCGCCATTCCCCAGCAGATCGTGCCAAGTGGGAGGTAATGCCCCGACAGCCGCACGGTCACCAGCCCGATCAGGGTGGCGGCGATCGAGGTGACGACCAGCACCACCGGCAGGGCCAGCCAGGGCGAGAACCCGTAGCGCGTGGTCAGCAAAGCCGAACAGTAGGCAGCGACCCCGACAAAGGCAGCCTGTCCGAAGGATGTCATGCCGCCCACACCGGTCAGCACCACAAGCCCAAGGGCGACGATTGCGGAAATGCCGATCATGTTCAGCAAGGTTGCCCAGAAGGCAGGCAGAACGCCGCTTGCCGGCAGCACCAGAACGACCGCCGCAAGAAATGTGAGCAGGGGCGTGCGCATGTCAGTGCTCCTCGTCATGGGGATTGGTCAGCGACCGCCAAAGCAGGATCGGCAGCACGAGGCCGAAGACGATCACCTCCTTGAACGCCGATGCCCAGAACGCCGCGAAGGCTTCGATGATACCCAGGACGATGGCGCTGAACACCGCGCCGGGGAAGCTTGCGAAGCCGGCGACGATGGCCGCGACAAAGCCCTTCAGCCCGATCAGGAAGCCGCTGTCATAGTAGAGCGTGGTAATCGGCGCGATCAGGATGCCGGCTATGGCCGCTATCAACCCGGCCAGCACGAAAGCCCGGCGGCCTGCGGTTTCGACCGAAATCCCGACCAGCTCGGCGCCCCGGGCACTGACCGCGGCGGCCTGCAACGCCTTGCCTGCCAGAGTGCGGGTGAAGAAGCACCACAGCAGACCAAGGATCACCAGCGTGCACACCATCAAAAGGGCGGATTGTCCCTGGATCATCATCGGACCCAACAAAATTGTGCCGCCCCAGATCGGGGTGCTGCGATAACCCTCGGCGCCGAAGAAGAGCAGGCCCAGTCCCATCATCACCAGATGCACCCCCACCGAGGTGATGAGCAGCGCCAGGATTGAGGCGTTACGCATCGGCTCGAAAGCGAGCCGGTAGGTGAACGGGCCCATCGGAACCACGATCACCAATGTAAGGCAGATGTCGGCCCAGACTGGCAGATCCATCGGCGCGAGGTCCCGGACCCCGAGCCAGAGCACCAGGGGAAGCGCCAGATAGGCACCAAGCCGCCGCAGCAGCCAACCCGCAGGGGGCCAGTTTCTCAGTCCCGCGAGGTCGAAAAGGGCGCAGGCGACGCCAAGGCAGACCAACAGCAGCGCAGAGCCGGGGGCCACGCCCATTTCCAGCGCGGCAAGAGTCAGCCCAGCGAAGGCAACGAAATCGCCCTGTGGAATGAAGATGATCCGCGTGACAGCGAAGAGCAGCACGAAGCAGACCGCAAGCAGAGCGTAGATTGCTCCGTTGATCAGCCCGTCCTGCACGAGGAACAGAGCGATTGTCGAATCCATGGGCCCGATGACGGTTGGAGGGAAGGGAAGGCTGCGCGCACCAACGCGCAGCCCGTACCAGTATCCGGCTCAGTCGAGAGCGAGGTACTTGAAGGCGCCATCCGTGACCTGGACCAGCACCCTGCTGCGCTGATCGTGGCCATAGTGATCATCGGCCGACAGGTTGTAGACCCCGTTGACCGAAACTACATCCGTCAGGCCTTCCAGCGCGTCCCGCAGCGCCATGCGATACTCGGGCGTTCCCGGGGTACCCTCCGCGGCTGCGATTGCGGCGGCAGCAAGCTGTCCTGCGTCGAACATCATGCCACCGAATGCCGAGACGCTGCCTTCGCCATACTGCGCGACATAGGCGGTGTAATATTCGACTCCGATACCGCGCGACGGGTGGCTCACCGGCAGTTGCGGGGCCACCACGACAGGCCCAACCGGCAGGATCGAGCCCTCGACCGAAGGGCCACCGACGCGGATGTATTCGGTGGTGGCCGAGCCATGGGTCTGGTAGATCTGCCCGGCAAAGCCGCGCTCGCGCAGCCCCACGGCGGGAAGTGCCGAAGGTGTGCCAGAGCCAGCGACCAGCACCGCATCTGGCGCAGAGGCTACAAGCTTCAGCACCTGCCCCGTGACCGAGGTATCGGTCCGGGCAAAGCGTTCGACCGCCACCAGCTTGATGCCCGCGGCTTCAAGCATCGGCGTCACCGTCTTCAACCAATCTTCGCCATAAGCATCGGCAAAGCCGACGAAGCCCAGACGTGTTACGCCTGTCTTCTGCATGTGTTCAATCAGCGCGCTGGCCATCAGCGCGTTTTTCTGAACCGAGCGGTAGACCCAGGGTTCCACCGCTGCATCCACCGTGACGGGCGCGAGGGCGATGACCGGCGTGCCGGTCTCGCCAGCGACTGCCGCGACCGAGGCAGAGGTGGGGGCCGTCGAGGAGCCAAGCAGGATATCGGCCTTTTCATCCTCGACGCATTTGCGGGCGTTGGTGTTCGCCTTGGTAGGATCGGTCGCGTCATCCAGCACGACATAACGGATCGCTTGCCCTCCGGCCTCTTCCGGCAGGAAGGCCAACGTCTGCTGCTCGGGAATCCCCAGCGACGCCGCCGGCCCCGTTACCGAAAGCGATGCGCAGATCGTGACCTCCGCCTGCGCCGCAAGCGGTGTGAGGGCGATCAGGGCGACACTCATCGTCTGTAGTCTGTTCATGGACACTCCTCCCTTATCGTTTTGAACGTAGTGGTGATTGTCCCCTGCCCTTTGGGGCCGGGTCGCGTTCAGTTGGCCAGCGACCGGTTGTTTTTCAGCATGTGCACTAGTCGCGCCTGCGACGTAGGGCGGCGCGCCAGTTCCTGTATCGCGTCGCGTTCAAGGCGGTAGAAATCCGTCTCGGCCAGACTGGTGCCGGCGGCGGCATCGCCGCCAGCCAGAACATGGGCAAGCACCTCGGCAATGCCGGCATCGGTGTCGGTAGGCCCGCCGCCGCCCGAGAGACGCGCCTGCACCATGCTGCGCGCTGATTCCTTGAGGGCGGCGCCCGCAGCAAGCAGTTGCGCAGGCGCGGCAGCCCGGTATCCTGCGGTCATTGCCAGCGCGAGCGTGCGTGCGGCCTGCAACAAACCTGCCTGTTGCAGGACCACCCGGTCATCTGCGCGCAGGAAGCCCGCTTGCCGTGCCAGATCTGCCGAAGCCGCAACCTCTGCCGCGAAGATCACGTTGAAGGCCCGCATTCCGGCCGCCACCGGATCGCCAAGCTCCTCTTGTGCGCGCAGCAGCAACTGGGTGACGCCGCCCCAGCCTGGGATGATGCCGACCTTCCGCTCCGGCAGGCCGATCCGCGCCTCGGCATGGGCCAGAACCCGGTCGGCATGCAGCATCAGTTCCGCTCCGCCGCCAAGCGCGAGGCCGCCAACCGCCGCGACCACCGGGAAGGGCGCATACTTCAGGCCGGACCAAGCGCGCTGGCCCCGGGCGACGAAAGCATCAAGGCCGGGCCAGTCCTGCCCGGCCACATGATCGACGAAGACATCCAGACGTGCGCCGGCCGAGAAAGCGCGGGCATTGTCCGACCCAATCACAAGCGCCTGGAAATTGCGCGCCACCAGCCCGGGCAGGGCTTCGATCACCTCGACCACGTCGAGGTCCACGGCATTCATCTTGGTGTGGATCTCCAGCAGCGCGACGCCGTGGCCCATATCAAGCACCGACGCTGCCGCATTGCCCGAGACAGGCCCACGCGCCCGGCGCAGGGCGGCAGCGGACATTGCAACGGCCGCTGCATTGTTGCCCGTGGTCGCACCATCCGTGGAGAGCAACCGGTCGGGCGCCGGATAGAAGCCCCCCGCCTTGGCTGCGCTGCGGAGCAAAGGCGGGATGTCATGCCCCTCGCTCTCCAGCCTTGCCACTATCCAGTCCGCGCCAATCCGGTCGGCAAGGGTGAACGGACCCAGCTGCCAGTTGTAGCCAAGCCGCATCGTGGTATCGATCGCGGCGACATCCGGCGCGATGGCCGGGGCGATCTGGGCGGCGTAGCGGATCAGCGCCGAAAACACCGACCACGCATAGGCAGATCCGCGGTCGTCGCCCTGCATGAGCGTGCGCAAATCCCCGGCTTCCAGGCTTGCCAGTGCGGGTTCGGCGCGAAGGCGATATTCTGCGCTGGTGAAATCGATCACCTCGTCGACGCGCTGGCCGGAAGCATCCTTGCGGCGGTAGAACCCGCCCGGGCCGAACCGCCCGGTCAGCCCCTTTTCGAGCATGTAGGCTAGGAACGGATCGACGGTGATGTCGAACTGCCGGTGAAGGTCATCCTCGGGCAGGATGCGCATGAAGCTGCCCCAGACTAGCGGGACCAGGTTCAACCCGACAAAGTCCATGAGACCGAAGATGCCGGTGCGCGGAATTCCGAACGGGCGCGACATGATGGCGTCGGCTTCTTCGACCGACAGCCCCAGCCGTCTGGCCTCCAGCACCGCCACGGACATCCAGAAATTGCCGATGCGGTTGGCAATGAAGCCGGGCGTATCGCGGCATTCGACCACGGTCTTGCCAAGCACCTCGCGGCCGATCCGGCCGATCCGCCGGGCAACTGCGGGGTCTGTACGGGGCGTGGTGACGATTTCAAGCAGTTCCATGACCCGGGGCGGATTGAAGAAATGCGTCACCACGAAATCCGCGGCGAACCTGTCGCTCATCCCTTCCAGCAGAACCGACAGCGGAATGGTCGAGGTGTTCGACGACACGATCGACCCCGGCGCCCGCACCGCGTCGATGCGCGCATAAAGGTCGCGCTTGATCGCCGGGTCTTCGAACACTGCCTCGACGATCCAGTCTGCCTCTGCGGCGCGGGGCAGGTCGTCCTCGACATTGCCAACCTCGACAAGCGAGGCAAGCCGGGCATGCATGAATCCGCCGCCGGCGAGTTGGCGGGTGATGCCAGCTTGTGCCGGGGCGTTACGCGCCTCGCCGTCGCCGGGCCGGTCAAGCAGCAGGACCGGCACCCCTGCATTGGCGAGATGCGCGGCAATGCCAGAGCCCATCGAACCGGCCCCGATGACCACCGCAGAACGGATCAGCCCAGGGTCGCGCAGGCGCGGCAGGATCGCGCCTTCAGTCTTGCCTTCAAACATCGGTTGCCTCCCTCAGTCTTTGCGCCGCAGATTCTCGACGACAAGCGCGATGCCCTGGCCGCCGCCGATGCACATGGTGACGAGGCCGTAGCGGCCGCCGGTGCGTTCCAGTTCGTAAAGCGCCTTGATCGTGAGGATCGCGCCCGTGGCCCCCAACGGATGGCCAAGCGCGACCGCTCCGCCGTTCGGGTTGACCTTCTCGACCGGCAGGCCGAGCCCGTCGTTCACGGCGATGGCCTGGGCTGCGAAAGCTTCGTTCGACTCGATCACGTCGATCTGCCCGATCGTCAGTCCCGCCCGTTCCAGAGCCAGCGGCACCGCCTTCACCGGACCGATGCCCATGATTTCCGGCGGCACACCGGCCACGCCCCATGCAAGCAGCTTGCCGCGCGGCGAGAGGCCCCTGGCCGAAACCTCTTGCGCAGAGGCCAGCACCACCACCGCTGCCCCATCGTTGATCCCGCTGGCATTGCCCGCGGTGACGGTGCCATCCTTGCGGAAGGCGGGCTTCAATGCGGCAAGGCCTTCCATCGTGGTGTCTGCCCGCGGGTGCTCGTCGCGGCTGACCACGACCTCGCCCTTGCGGGTCTTGATGGTCACCGGAACGATCTGGCTGTCGAACCGACCCTCGGCCTGCGCCTGGGCCGCCTTGGTCTGGCTCGCAAGCGCGAACTCGTCCTGCCGCTGGCGCGTGATCTGGTATTTCTCCGCGACATTCTCGGCAGTGTCGCCCATGCCACCATGGCCGAACGGGTCGGCAAGGGTGTTGCTGAGCCAGTCATAGACCTGGCCATTGCCCATGCGGCGCCCATATCGCAGGCCCTCGATGGAGAATGGGGCGCGGCTCATCGCTTCCGCGCCTCCGGCAATCGCGATGTGGCTTTCCCCGGCCCGGATCATCGTCGCCGCCGTGGCGATGGCCTGCGCGCCCGAGCCGCAGAGGCGGTTCAGCGTCAGACCCTGGCTTTCAATTGGAAGCCCTGCCTCGATCCCCACGGTTCGGCCCAGGAACAGGTCCGCCGCCTCGGTCGGGATGACGGTGCCCATCACGCTGTTGTCGATGTCGGCCGGTGAGAGGCCGGAGCGTGCGATCGCGGCCTTGGCAGCAATCGTTCCCAGGGCTGTCGGGCTGAGCCCGCTGAGGCCTCCGCCAAAGGTGCCGATGGCGGTGCGGGCACCGTCAAGAATGAAGATTTCCTGTGTCATGCAAGTTCTCTCAGTGGGGTTAGGCCGGGGATGATCACATCGGGCGAGGGGGTGGCGGCATGGAGCCGCGCCACGTCTTCGGCGCGGTGGCGCAGGGCGGCGCGCTGGTTGAGGTATCCTTTGTCCGTAAGCTCGCCCCGCTCGAGCGATGGCGGTTCGGACAGGATCAAGGCGCGGGCGATCCGCGTTGATCCGCGGCCCCCCATCGCCGCCATTGCGCGGCTGATGCTGTCTTGGATCACGGTGTTCTGCGCCAGTTCGGCCAGAGTCGCCTCGGGAAGCCCGACCGTCGCCCGCGCACCCTCCAGCGACAGGAAGACCAGCGCGCCGATCTCGTCGCGGTCATGGCCGGTGATAACAGCGTCCTGGACGACCGGACGCGTTGCCCCGACAAAGACAAGTCGGAGCGTTCCCACCTGCACCCAGGTCCCGCTAACCAGCTTGAAGTTCTCGGCGGTCCGGCCGTCGAAGCGGATCCCGATCACATCGGCCCCGTCATGAATCAGCTTGCCGGCGTCGCCGATGCGGTAAAAGCCGTCTTCGTCGAACGACTGGCCCGTCAGGTCCGGGCGTCGCCAGTAGCCGGGCGTCACCATCGGCCCGCGCAGGCGCAGTTCCATCTTTTCATCGTTGGGCACGAGCTTGACCTCGCAGCCGGGAACCGGAACGCCCAGATTGTCGGCCAGCCGGTTTTCATCCGGCGAGAGGGTCACGACCGGCGCCGTCTCGGTCGAGCCCCATGACACATGGGCCCGGAACTCCGGGCGCGCGTGACGGTCGGCGAGCGCCAGGTAGCTGTCCCAGACCGGGCCGGGCAAAGCAGCCCCGGCGGTGAACATCCGCTTCAGCCGGGAAAAGTAGTGCGCGGCGAGCCCCTCATCGGCTTCGAGCCGTGCCACCAGTTCTGTAAATCCGAGCGGAACGCCAAAATGGACCGTCGGTGGATGGTCGAGCAGATTGCGGATCGTAGCATCGAACTGGGCGGGCATTGGCCGGCCGGCATCAATGACCAGCGTTCCGGCGTGACGCAGCGCGCACGCAAAGACCAGGTTGCCCCCGAAGCAGTGGTTCCACGGAAGCCACTCGACGATGGTCGGCGGCTCATCCAGAAGGAATGGCCAGCGCTCGGCCATTGCCTCCTGATTTGTGCAGATCATCCGATGGGTGGTGATGACCCCCTTCGGGGCACCGGTGGAGCCGGAGGTGAACAGAACCTTGGCCATGTCGGCGGGGCCGACCAGCGGAAGCGGAACATCCGCCGGATCCTGACCCAGACCGCCATTGGCGCCGCGCTCGGGCGTCGTGGTCGCCAGTCCGAGCGCGCGAGCGTCTGTCAGGGCAGCGTGGAAGTCAGCCTCGGTTTCGACCCAGACGAGGCCCGGCGTCAGACAGTCAAGTATGGCATGAAGCCGGCTCCGGTCGGAAAGCTGGGAATAGGGAACCGAGAGCGGAGCATAGGGAACTCCTGCCAGCATTGCGCCAAGCGCCATAAGGGCATGTTCGATGCTGTTTCCCGACAAGATGGCCAGGGGTCGTTCGGGCCCCAGCCCGGCTGCTATCATAGCCCGGGCGCGGGCCTCGGCGCCGGCAAGCGCGTCGCGATAGCTTAGCGTCTTGGCGCCGGGGGCATGGGGCATGATCAGAAACGAGCAGTCCGGAGCGCGCCCTGCACTGGCGCGAAGCATGTCTCCGACGGTGTCAAACGGGTTCCGACGAGGCTGCGGACCTGTCAGCAATACCTCTCCCGTGGCTGCGTTATGTGCAACCACGGGCGCATAAAGCGCCTTGTTTTCCATGATTCCTCCCATGAGCGCCATGGAGCGCCCATCACATTAGATAACAGCATTACCTAATGTGGTCAACGCTCGTTTGGTGTTGTATGGGGTTGAGTGATCGTGCAGACGAAACGGAAAGGAACATGCTGTGGCTGACGCTGAACCCGAACGCAATGACGCGCCAAAGATCGACATGTCCTATTTGGAGGGCACGATCGGCTATGCCATCCGCCGCGCACAACTTGCTGTCTTTGCAGATATCTACCGATCCTTCGGCAAGGACGGTTTGACCGTGGTCAAGTTCTCGGTCCTAGCCGTTATCGCCGACAATCCGGGCATCAATCAGGCGATGCTTGCAGAGGCGCTGGATGTCGAGCGTCCGAGGATGGTGCCGCTCCTCAACGATCTTGAGAAGTCCGGCTTTGTCAGCCGCGAAGCCAACCTGCATGATCGCCGGAACAAGAGCCTAAAGCTGACGGACGCGGGCCGGCTGATGCTGGATGAGCACAAGCGGCGATTCTCGGATCATGAGGCGAGATTGAGTGCCTGGCTGGCGGAGAGCCGGCCCGAGGACGTCCTGAGCCTGCTCTGGAAGGTGGCGCGGCTGCGGGCCTAGCGAAGGGCAGTCACTCCGCCGGCGGCTTGTCCTGCCTAGCCGCCCGCACAAGCGCAAACAGGCGGTCCGGTGTCGCTGGCAGCTTGTTGACCTCTACCCCCAGCGGCGCCAGCGCATCCGAGATCGCATTCGCTATGGCCGCCGGAGCGCCGATCGTTCCACCCTCGCCCATGCCGCGGAAGCCACCGACATTGTTGGGAAGTTCGGCTTCGATATGGACGATGGCGATATCGGGGATGTCGGTCGCGACCGGCAGCAGATAGTCGGCAAGGCTTGCTGCGACGCTCTGGCCCTCGCCATCGTGAATGACCTCCTCGAGCAGAGCGGCGCCGATACCCTGTGCGACCGCGCCGTGGACCTGACCGTCCACGATCATCGGATTGATGATCCGGCCGCAATCCTCGGAAACCACATAGTCCAGAATCCTGACACCGAAGGTGCCCGGATCGACCTCGAGCATGCACAGATGGGTCGATGAGCACGCTGTTCCAAGATAGGGGTCATAGGTCTCTTGAAAAACCAGATCTTCGCGCTGATCGCGGGGAATGCGGCCCATCTGGTTATAGACGGCCTTGGCAATTTCCTTGATCGTCAGGCTCTGATTGGATGCGCGCGAAGTGACGGTGCTGTCATGGAGGTCGAGATCGCCGGTCTGTTGTTCCATGAGCAGGGCGGCCATCCTGAGAACCTTGGCTTTAAGACCGCGCGAGGTGACTGTCGCCGCCCCGCCTCCCAGCACTGCTGAGCGGCTGGCATAGGTGCCCGTACTCATCGGAACCAGCGAGCTGTCACCATGCAGGACGATGATATCCGCCATCGCGCACCCCAACTCGTCGGCGATGATCTGGGCAAGCGTGGTTTCCAGCCCCTGCCCGTGCGACGCAACACCGAAGGCCGCGGTGACGACGCCGGTGGCATCGATCGAGATGTTCGCGGTTTCGGTTCCGGTGTTGATCGGCATGCCCGGCGCCACGGAAATGCGCGAGCCGATGCCGGTCAGTTCGGCATAGCTGGCGAACCCGAGGCCGACCCATCGCCCTTCGGCGCGCATCGCGTCGCGCCGGTCCAGAAGGGCAGGGTAGTCAAGCGCGGCGCAGGCACCCTCCAGACATTCCAGGAAGGCTGACTGATCCCAGATGATGCCGGGCGCGGTGCGATAGGGGAAATCTTCTCTGCGCACCAGGTTGCGGCGCCGGATCTCTGCCGGGTCCATGCCGATCTTCCGCGCCGCCATATCGACCAGCCGTTCCATCGCAAGAGTCGATGACGGACGCCCCACGCCGCGATAGGGGCCGGTGGGGGGCTTGGGCGTCAGCACGCCGCGGATCCGGCCGTGGTAGGCCTCGGTCTTGTAGGGTCCCGGCAGGAAGCTGATGACCTGCACGGTTTCCAGCGCCGCCGTCCACGGGTAGATCGAGAACGCCCCGACATCGCCGATCACATCGGCGCGCAGGCCCAGGAACCTGCCCTCGTCGTCGAATGCAAGCTCCGCTTCTATCAATTCGTCGAAGGCCTGGCTCATCGCGGCCAAATCCTCCAACCGGTCGGCCACGTACTTGACCGGGCGCTGCAGCTTGCGTGCCAGAAGGCAGACCAGCATTTCCTCGCTATAGAGCGAGCCCTTGCCGCCAAAGCTTCCGCCCACGTCCGGCGCGATGACCCGCAGCTGGTGGCTGGAAAGGCCAAGGCATCCGGACAGCACGTCGCGCACCACGCCCGGAATGTTCGATGCGGAATACAGCGTCAGCGCGCGGTTCCGTTTGTCCCACTGCGCCATGTAGCTGCGGTTTTCCATGGGACTGGGGCATTTTCGGGTCATGCGGAACGTTCCGCCGACCTTGTGAGGCGCAGTGCGGAACACCTCTTCTACATCGCCGCGGACGAACTCGCGCCTGACGATGACATTGGTTCCGGCCTCTTCGTGCAACAGGGGGGCGTCATCCTTGACCGCATCGACCTGTCGGATCGCAAAAGGCAGGGGCTCGTAGTCGATCACGATATGATCAAGCGCATCCTCTGCCGCATACCGGCTTTCGGCCACCACCGCGACCACAGGCTCGCCGACGTAGCGTACCTTGCCGCGGGCGAGCGGCCAGGTCGGCGTCGCATAATAGTCCTTCATCCGCGATGTCGGCACCGCCGGCTCGCACTCGCCCTCGAAATCGGTCATGTCATAGACACCGATCACCCCCGGGATATCGAAGGCGGCATGCGCATCGACCGCGATAATGCGCGCATGAGGCCGGTCGGATCGCCGGATGGCGACATGAACCATCCCGGCCGCCTGAACATCGTCGACATATTCGCCGGTGCCGGTCAGCAGGCGCAGGTCTTCGGTGCGCTTGATCCGCTTGCCCACAAGCTTGGGGCGCATCACGACATCGGAATAGTCGGGCTTGTTCACCGGAAGCCCTCCTTGCGGGCACGAAGCTCCTGCCATTGCGCATCGTCATGGCCGCAGATCACCGTCGTGCCCCGGTCTTTCTCGGCGCGGATCTCGGCCAGGGCATTTGTGGCAAGGCCGATATCCCAGCTGTTCTTCGGCGCACGGGTCTCATCGACATGGCACATCATCGGGGCGGCATCCGACGCCAGAAGGAAAGTGCCGTCGCGGTTGAGCTCCACCCTCGCGGCCGTCAGGCCCGGAGAATGGCCCGGCATCGGCACAAGCACGATGCGATTATCGCCAAACAGGTCCTTCTCGCCCTCGATCTCCTCATACCCCTGCGGGATGTCCCATTCTTGCGGCAGGTAGCCTTGCCGCGGCCCGTCCTCGGCGCGGGCCGCGGCCAGTTCGGCGCGGTGGGCGATGACCGTGGCCCGTGCGAAGGCCGCGTTACAGCCGCAATGGTCCGGGTGGAGGTGAGAGCAGATCACCACATCGATATCGTCGGCACCCAGACCGAACCGGGGCAACTGCGCAACCACGGTGTCGCCAAGTCCGAAGATCGGCTGCATCACTCGCGCGAGACCCCCCCAACGCGCGATCGGGTCCTCCCCGGCCTCCGGTGCGCAGCCGGTATCGAAGAGCACATTGCCCGAGGGGTGCCGCAGCAGCACCGAAACCACCGGAAGCTCTACCATGTCATCCTTGTTCTCGGCAGGCATGTAGATGGACTTGCGCATCTTCAGTCGTCCGGCGGAAATAACATCCATCTTCATGTCAGCGGTCCCCTTTCCCGCGCCAGCTCGCGCACAGCGGCGATGATGTTGATGTAGCCGGTGCAACGGCAGAGGTTCCCCGAAAGCCCCTCACGGATCTGGTCATCCGTCTCTAGCGGGTGGTGCGCCAGAAGATCGGCAATGGCCATGACCATGCCCGGTGTACAGAAGCCGCATTGCAGGCCGTGATGGTCCTGAAACGCCTTCTGGATCCGCGACAGGGCTTCGGGCGTACCTTGGCCCTCGATGGTCTCGATCTCGAGCCCCTCAGCCATAACCGCCAGCATCAGGCACGACCGGGCCGACCGCCCGCCGACCGAGATCGTGCAGGCCCCGCAGACGCCATGCTCGCAACCCACATGGGTTCCTGTCAGGCCCAGGCCATGGCGCAGGAAATCGGACAGCAGCATCCGGGGCTCGATCCGGCGACTGTGGGTCATGCCATTGACCGTGACGGTAACGGCAACCAGATCGTCTGTGTGTTCACTCATCCTGTTTCCCCCTCAGTGTCCGGGCCCTGGCATATGCAGCGCGGATCGCGCGGCCGGCAAGCACCCCGGACAGGTGGCGCCGGTAATCGGCACCGGCGTGAATATCCGTGTTCGGCACAAGATTGTCGTTCAGCCATTCCGAGACCTCGCCCAGCATATCCTCGTCGGGATGGCAGCCGTCGATCAGGGCTTCCACGCCCCGCATGCGCATCGCCGTCTCGCCGACCCCGGTCATGCCGATGCGCGGGTTGCGTATGGCGCCGTCGGCATCGACCCCCAGCGTGACAGCAACCGCTGCCAGTGCGAAATCGCCGTGCCGGCGCGAGAATTCCTCGAAGGCCCAGCCGGACTGCGGGTCCGACATGCCGATGGTGATGCCGGTAACCATCTCGTCGGCCTCCAGCGCCGTCACCAAAGACCCGACGAGGAACTCGGCGGCAGGCAGAACGCGCCTGCGCGACGCCGAGGCGACTTCCACCTGGCCGTCCAGCATCAGCACAATCATGGGAATTTCGGCGGCGGGGTCGGCATGGCAGACGCTTCCGCAGAAGGTGCCACGGTTCCTGACCGTCATATGAGCGACATGGTGCATCGCGTCGTGCAGAACCGGGATCCTGCTGGCGATCATGCTGTCGGTCGCCGTCATGCGGTGGCGCGCCAAAGCGCCCATCCGCACCCGTTCGCCCTGATCCTCGATCACTTCAAGCCCGGGAATGCGGTTGATATCGACCAGCACCGCTGGCTTGACCAGGCGGAAGTTCATCATTGGCATTAGGCTCTGCCCGCCGGCGATGATCTTGGCATCGCCGCCATATCTCGCCAGCAGGTCCAGCGCCTGATCGACACTGTCAGGCCGGACATAGTCGAACCTTGCTGGCTTCATAACCTTCGCCTCCCGCGCGGCTGACAAGGCTCGCCTGACGTTGGACATCAAACGCTCCGAGTTCACCGTCTGTCAGTAGAACTCAACTTTTCACTTGCTTTACTAGACTACTATGAGGCATGTCAATGGAAGAGCAGCGGGCAGGGCCGGACGCATAGTTCATCTGGCCCTGCGGGTTGAGGAGGCGCTTCCATGCATATGTCGGGCCAAAAACTGATTCACGAAACGCGGGAAAATGTATGGAAAGCCCTTAATAGTCCCGAGATTCTGCGCAACTGCATCCCGGGATGCCAGTCGCTTGAAAAGACGTCCGAAACAGAGATGCAGGCCGTTGCCGCCATCAGGGTCGGGCCCGTCTCGGCCAAGTTCGGCGGCAGGGTTTCACTTTCTGAATTGAACGAGCCGATCAGCTATCGCATCACCGGAGAGGGGCAGGGCGGGGTTGCAGGTTTCGCCAAGGGCGAGGCCTTCATCCAGCTGGAGGACGTCGAGGGCGGCACGATGCTGACCTACACGGTCGATGCGCAGGTGGGCGGCAAGCTTGCGCAGCTTGGCGGGCGGCTGATCGACGCGACGGCGAAAAAGATGTCGGAAGCGTTCTTCGAGAAGTTCGCCTTGGAAATCCGGCGCCAGTACCATGGCGAGGGCGCTGCCACGGAAGGCGGTGCCAGCGCTGTCCCGCCTGCACCGCTGCCGCAAGCTTCGCCGGGTGTGGCTGTGGGGGTTTCCCCCCTTGCCCAGCCGCCTCTCGCCGAACCTGCTGGGTCTTACCGGATGGCGTTCCTTGCTACCTTGGTGCTGGCGCTCGTCTTCGGCTTCCTGTGGCTCACCTCCCGGCAGGGGGGCGTCCCGCAGCTGGCCGCCACTGCGCCGCTCTCGCCCGAATTCGGCGCTGCGGTGCAGCTCATCCTCGTCGCAGCGGTCGGATATCTCTTCGGTCGCCTCTCGGATCGCTGAAACGGAGCGGTCGAACACAAAGGAGTCTCTTCATGCAACTTTCCCTGTCCGGCAAGGTGGCCCTGGTCACCGGCGGCGGCCGTGATACCGGCGCCGAGATCGCCCGCGAACTGGCCACTATCGGGGCGACGGTCGCCGTCAACTTCCGCAAATCCGAATCCGAGGCTGCCGATCTGGTCGCGGAACTGACGGCGGCCGGCGGCAAGGCCAAGGCTTATCGGGCCGACATTTCCGATTATGACCAGGTGCAGTCGATGATTGGCGCGATCACTGCGGATTTCGGGCGGATCGATATTCTGGTCAACAACGCCGGCTACGTGAAGTACCAGAAGTTCGTGGACAGCACCCCGGACGACTGGAAGGCGCAGGTCGATACCTGCTTCTATGGCGCGCTTCATTGCTGCCACGCCGTTGCGCCGCACTTCATCGCACAGGATGGCGGCCGCATCGTCAATATCGTCGGTGACAGTTCGCGCATCGGCGAGGCCGGTCTTGCCCTTGCCGCGGCGTCGCGGGGCGCCACCGTGCAGCTGGGAAAATCCATCGCGCGCGAGCTTGGCCGAAACAATGTCACGGTGAATACCCTGGCGCTCGGGCTGATCCAGACTTCGCACAGCGATGCGGATTTCCTTGCCAAGAACATGGACAAGATCGTCAAGGCCTACCCGCTGCGCCGCATCGGCCGGCCCGACGACGTCGCGCCGATGGTTGCCTTTCTGGTCAGCGACGCAGCATCCTGGATCACCGGCCAGGTCATCAGCGTGAACGGCGGATTCTCGATGGTCTAACCGTCTCGAACCCGAGGCGCAGACCGGCAACCGGAGGCAAACATGAATCCCTTCGTCTTCAATACCACGAAATCCATCCTGTTCCGCTTTGGCGCAGCGCGGGAACTGGGCCGACATGCCGGCGAACTGCTGGGTGCTAAGGTCCTGCTGGTGACCGATCCGGGTCTTCGCCGGCTCGGCCTGGCCGAGCCAGCAATCGCGGGACTGCGAGACGCGGGGCATGAGGTCACCGTCTTCGACGCGGTCGAGGCGGATCCTTCGGTCGCCACGGTCATGGCTGCCGTCGATGCAGGCCTTGGGGCGGGGGCGACAGGCGTCATCGGCTTTGGTGGCGGCTCTTCGCTCGATGTTGCGAAAGTCACGGCGCTGCTTCTGGGCTCCGGCCAGCCGCTGGACGAGGCCTGGGGCGTAAACAACGCCAAAGGCCCGCGTCTGCCGCTGGCTCTGGTCCCGACAACCTCGGGAACAGGCTCCGAGGTGACGCCGGTCGCCATCCTGACCATCGGCGGGGATGAAAAGCGCGGCGTCTCCTCGCCGATCCTGCTGCCCGATATCGCCGTGCTTGATGCAGAGCTGACCCTCGGCCTACCGCCGCACATCACCGCCGCAACCGGCGTGGACGCAATGGTACATGCGATCGAGGCCTATGCCTCGGCCAATCCCAACAACAACCCCTTGTCGCGAAGCCTTGCCCGCGAGGCCCTGCGGCTGCTGGGACAGCACATTGCGACCGCTGTGTCGGACGGCTCGGACGTCGCCGCGCGCGAGGGGATGCTTCTGGGCTCGATGCTGGCCGGGCAGGCCTTCGCCAACTCGCCGGTTGCCGCAGTCCATGCGCTTGCCTATCCGGTGGGCGGCATCTTCCATATCCCGCATGGCCTGTCGAATGCGCTGGTGTTGACGTCTGTGCTGCGATTCAACCGTCCCGTGGCCGCCGCGGCATATGCCGAGATTGCGGCCGATGCCTTCCCGCATTTGGCGGACCTTCCCGAGGAAGACCGCGCCGAGGCATTCGTGGCGGCGTTACAGGACCTGATCGGCCGGCTTCAGATGCCACCCAGGCTGCGGGACGTGAACATCCCTGCCGATGCTTTGCCGCGCATGGCCGCGGATGCGATGAAACAGCAGCGGCTTCTGGTGAACAATCCGCGCCCGGTCACCGAGGCCGATGCGCTGGCGATCTACAAGGAGGCCTGGTGAGATGCGCGCCCCGCCCGGAACCCGTGCCGACTATGTGCATTTCCGCCCGCACACGACGCGCTGGAATGATAATGATACCTATGGCCACCTGAACAACGTGGTGCATTATCAGTTGTTCGACACCACCGTAAACGAATGGCTGATTAGAAACGGCTTGCTGGATACCAGGAGCAGCCCGGCCATCGGACTGGTTGCCGAGACCGGCTGCCGCTACCACGGCGAGATGACCTATCCGCAGGGTATAACGGCCGGGCTGAAGGTGGCAAGGCTGGGAAGCTCATCTGTCCGCTACGAGATGGGCCTGTTTCCCGAAGACAACGATGCCGCTGCAGCGGAAGGGTTCCTTGTCCATGTCTATGTGGACGTGCAGACCCGCCGGCCCTGCCCGATTCCCGAAGAGACCCGTGCCGCCCTGAAGGGGCTGGTCAAGGAGGCTGGATGACGCTCGCTCTCAAGGACATTTCCTTTCCCGAGACACGCAATCTGATCGCGGGGGAATGGGTTACCGCGCAGAGCGGAAGGACCATCACCGTGACAAACCCCGCGACAGGGGCATTGATCGCAGCCGTACCCTCCGTCTCGTGCGCTGAAGTGGCAAGGGCGATTGCGGCTGCCGAAATCGCGCAGGTCGCATGGGCGGCCCGCCCCGCCAAGGAGCGGGCGGCTGTTCTGAGAATGTGGTTCGACCTCATCCTTGGTGCCACCGAAGATCTTGCGCTGATCCTGACCAGCGAACAGGGCAAACCCCTGTCGGAGGCGAGGGGCGAGATCGCCTATGCGGCCTCTTATGTCGAGTGGTTCGCGGAAGAGGCAAAACGGATCTATGGTGACACGATCCCCGGCCCGACGGCTGACCGGCGGATTATTGTCCTGAAACAGCCGATCGGCGTCACCGCAGCGATCACGCCCTGGAATTTTCCGGCCGCGATGGTGACGCGCAAAATTGCCCCGGCGCTTGCCGCGGGCTGCGCGATGATCCTCAAGCCCGCAAGTCAGACGCCATTGACCGCCCTGGCACTGGTCGCGCTTGCGGAACGCGCGGGTGTCCCGGCTGGGCTGCTGTCGGTCGTGACGGGTGCCGCACGCGAGATCGGGGCAGAGATCACCTCGAACCCGGCGATCCGCAAGCTGTCATTCACCGGGTCAACTGAGGTCGGCAAGGAACTGATGCGCCAATGCGCTGGCACGGTGAAACGCACGTCCATGGAACTTGGCGGCAACGCGCCCTTCATCGTGTTTGACGACGCCGACATCGAGGCCGCGGTAGAGGGCGCGATCATCTCGAAGTACCGCAATGCCGGGCAGACCTGCGTCTGCGCGAACCGCCTGTTCGTTCAGGCTGGCGTCCATGATGCCTTTGTTCGCCAATTGTCGGAGCGGGTCGCAGCCTTGCGTGTGGGAGAGGGCACCGCGCCCGGCACAGAAATTGGGCCGCTGATCGATGATGCAGCAGTTGCCAAGGTGCGAGACCTCCTGGCTGACGCCACCGCCAAGGGCGCGACGATCGCGGTCGGCGGCAAGGCGCATGCGCTTGGCGGCACGTACTTCGAACCGACCATCGTCACCGGGACGACCCGAGAAATGGCCTTCTTCGAGGAAGAGATCTTCGGGCCGGTTGCGCCGATTTTCCGGTTCGAGACGGAGGAGGAAGTGATCCGGCTTGCGAATGACACCCCGTTCGGACTGGCCTCCTACCTTTACGGGCGAGACGTCGGCCGGATCTTCCGTGTGGCAGAGAAGCTGGAATGCGGCATGGTCGGCGTGAACACGGGCCTCATATCGAACGAAGCCGCGCCATTCGGCGGGATCAAGGAGAGCGGGCAGGGCCGGGAAGGGTCCCGATACGGGATCGAGGACTACCTCGAGGTGAAATACCTTTGCCTGCAGCTCTGAGGGTCGCAGCGGGCGGCCGCGCTCCGGGTGCCATCGCGGGCGCATAGCCGCGGGGCGGGAAGGGCGCGGCCTGACTTCAGGTCGGTCTCTCAAGGCATACGCTTAGCAGACCCAACACGCGCCATGCCCCAAAGACGGAGGTTCAATGTCCAAACACTGTCTTCAAGGACCAGCGTGCAAACGCTGCCAAGGTGAACCACCAACCGCTGGGCCCCAGTTCAACATTATCGCCCGAGATCAGCGCTTGGTGACTGCTATCCAACGGATAGGAGCATTGACCATCGAACGGCGGTCCGATCTGCCGATCATACCCGCTCCAGCGCGACGGCGATGCCTTGGCCGACGCCGATGCACATGGTGGAGAGCGAGCGGCGCCCGCCGGTCAGTTGCAGCTCCAGCGCGGCGGTGCCGGTGATGCGCGCGCCCGACATGCCAAGCGGGTGGCCAAGTGCGATGGCGCCGCCATTGGGGTTCACGCGGGCATCGTCATCGGCAATGCCAAGCTGGCGCAGCGTGGCGATGCCTTGGGCAGCGAAGGCCTCGTTCAGCTCGATCACGTCGAAATCGGCCTGGGTCAAGCCAAGCCGCGCCAGCAGCTTCTGGCTGGCCGGCGCCGGGCCGATGCCCATGATCCGTGGCGGCACGCCCGCCGTGGCCCCGCCGAGGATGCGGGCAATCGGGGTCAGCCCGTATTTCGCAGCCGTGGCCGCATCGGCCAGGATCAGCGCCGCCGCGCCATCATTCACGCCGCTGGCATTGCCGGCGGTGACCGATCCATTCGGGAACAGCGGCTTCAGCTTGGCCAGCGCCTCGGGGGTCGTCGCCCGCGGATGCTCGTCGCGGTCCACCACCAGCGCATCGCCCTTGCGCTGCGGGATGCTCACCGGCGTGATCTCTCGCGCCAGCCGTCCGCTACCTTGCGCGGCGGCGGCCTTGGCCTGCGAGGCCAGCGCCATCGCATCTTGCGCCGCACGGTTCACGCCATAGTCGTCGGCGACGTTCTGGCCGGTCTGCGGCATGGAGTCGGTGCCGTAGGCCTTGTGCATCGCCGGGTTGATGAAGCGCCAGCCGATGGTGGTGTCATGGATCTCGGCCTGCCGGCTGAAGCCGGCATCAGCCTTGGGCATCACGAAGGGCGCGCGGGACATGCTTTCCACGCCGCCCGCGATCATCAGCCCCGCCTCGCCTGCGGCAATCGCCCGTGCGGCGGTCAGCACCGCATCCATGCCCGACCCGCAAAGCCGGTTGATGGTGGTGCCGGTCACGCCCACCGGCAGCCCTGCCAGCAGCAGCGACATGCGCGCCACGTTGCGATTATCCTCGCCCGCCTGATTGGCGCAGCCGAAGATCACGTCATCGACCGCCTCCCAATCCACGCCCGGATTGCGCGCCATCAGCGCCCGCAGCGGCACCGCGCCCAGATCGTCGGGGCGAACGGAGGACAGCGCGCCGGCATAGCGGCCGATGGGGGTGCGGATATAGTCGCAGATGAAGACGTCGGTCATGGTCAAAGCTCCGATACGGTCAGATCGGCTACGGGGCCGTCAAGATGCAGGGTCGCGCCGGTCAGCGCCTGAAGGCCTTCGAGGGTCAGCTCCGCCAGCTTCTCGCGCAGCACGAAGCGGCCGAGCGACACGTCGATCACCGCGAGGCTGGAATAGATCCGTGTCACGCAGCCCACCCCGGTCAGCGGCAGCGAGCAGCGCTGCACCAGCTTGGGCTTGCCGTCCTTGGTGACATGGTCGGTCAGCACGGCGACCTGCCTGGCGCCATGCACCAGATCCATCGCCCCGCCCACCGCCGGCACGCCTTTGGGCCCGGTGGACCAGTTCGCCAGATCGCCGGTTTCGGCCACCTCATAGGCACCGAGGATCGCCACATCCAGATGCCCGCCGCGCACCATCGCGAAGCTGTCGGCATGGTGGAAGAAGGCCGTGCCGGGCTTCAGCGTGACCGCCTTCTTGCCGGCATTGATCAGGTCCCAGTCTTCGGTGCCCGCCGCGGGGGCCTCGCCAAAGCCAAGGATGCCGTTCTCGGTGTGGAAGATCGCCTCGCGCCCCGGAGGCTGGAATTTCGCCACCATCTCGGGGAAGCCGATGCCAAGGTTCACATAGGCGCCGTCGGCGATATCCTGCGCCGCGCGCCAGGCCATCTGGCTGGGGGTAAGCTTCATGCTGCTGCCTCCGGATAGACCGCGCCTGCGCGGTTCAGGTCTTCTTCCTGCGCGGGGCTTGCCACCTCGACCACGCCCTGCACGAAGATGCCGGGGGTGACGACCGCCTCGGGGTCGATCCCGCCCGGTTCCACGATATGACTCACCTGCACGATGGTCTGCGCTGCCGCCATGCACATCAGCGGGTTGAAGTTGCGCCCCGCCATCCGGTAGGTCAGGTTGCCCAGCCGGTCGCCCAGATGCGCCTTCACCAGCGCGACATCGGCCTTGAGCCAGCGTTCCTGCACATAGGGTCGCCCCTCGAACTCCTCGACCGGCTTGCCCTGCGCCAGATCGGTGCCAAAGCTGGTGGGGGTGTAGAAGGCCGGGATGCCCGCCCCGCCCGCCCGGATGCGCTCGGCCAGCGTGCCTTGCGGCACCAGCTCCAGCTCGATGGCCCCGGCGCGGTAGGCCTCGGTGAACACCACCGGATCGGCCGAGCGCGGGAAGGAGCAGATCAGCTTGCGCACCATCCCCGCCTCGATCAGCGCGGCAAGGCCGACATGGCCGTTGCCGGCGTTATTGTTGACCACCGTCAGATCCTTGGGATGGCCGGTGGCCAGAAACCTGTCGATCAGCGCGTGAACCAGCTCGATGGGCGCACCAGAGCCGCCAAAGCCGCCGATCATCACGGTCATGCCGTCGTCGATCCCGGCCACGGCGGTGGCGAGATCGGGAAGGGTCTTGTCCATGCTCGCACTCTCCTCAGGCCCGCAGGGGCTGAGGAAGGAATAGGGCCAGCGTGGGGCTTCCGTCTACCAAGGTTGTGCGATATGCTGCATTTGTTGACATATCGCACGGGGCGCAGGTGACGATCAGCGAGCGCGACACGATGGGCGGGCTGGCCAAGGGGCTGCTGGTGATCGAGACCTTCACCGCGGACCGCCCGCGCCAGTCGATTGCCGAGGTCTCGGCGGCCTCTGGCCTCGACCGGGCCACGGCGCGGCGCTGCCTGCTGACGCTGGCGCATCACGGCTATGCCGATTGGGACGGCAAGTTCTTCACGCTGACACCGCGGGTGCTGCGGCTGGGGACCGCCTGCCTGGCCACCATGCCGCTGCCGCAGATCGTGCAGCCGCTGCTGGATGAGCTGTCGGACCGGATCGGGCAAAGCTCCTCGGTGTCGATCCTCGACGGGGCCGAGATCGTCTATGTGGCGCGCGCGGCGCAGCGCAAGCTGATGTCCATCGCGCTGATGCCCGGCTCGCGCCTGCCGGCCTTCTGCACCTCGATGGGCCGGGTGCTGCTGGCGTCGCGGCCAGAGGCGGAGGTGCGCGCGTTGCTGGCCGCACACCCGCCGGTGGCGCGCACGTCCTTCACCCGCACCGACCCAGAGGCGATCCTGGCTGAACTGGCGCAGGTGCGGGCACAGGGGTTTGCGGTCATCGACCAGGAGGTGGAACTGGGGCTGCGGTCGGTCGCGGTGCCGCTGCTGAACACGCATGGGAGGACCGTGGCCGCGCTGAACGTGGGGCTGGCTGTGGGTCAGGTTCCCCTTGAAACAACCGCCGAGACGTTGCTGCCGGCGCTGAGGGCAGTGGCCGTCGAAACGCGGGCCGTTTTGCGCTGAACAGGATTGAGGCGGTTCAAGGGTCGGGCGGCCCGTGCGGTGACGGTCCTGCACGACCTTCGCCATTGCCGCTCCATGCTCGGCCAGCAAGTTCGCTTTCCTTGACCGGAACCCAGTCCAGACAGGGTTGCAAATCCAAAGGGGTTATCCGGGCAGCTAGGTGTTTGATCCCATGGTTTGATGGTGCGATCCTTTCGAAGGAATGGAAGGAAGCACTATGGGACAAGTTCGTCACGGGAGCGCCACGACCACGCACGCCGTCAGAGCAGCAATACAGCGATCG
>NZ_JAAAUC010000016.1 GCF_009908165.1 Frigidibacter albus | reverse complement strand
GACTACATCGAGCGCTTCTACAATCCGCGGCGACGCCACTCGAAGCTGGGCTATCTCAGCCCCATGGCGTCCGAGGACCGCGATATGCAAACCTAACCCCGTGTCCACGGAACCGGCAGCAGCCCATCCCGCCTATCTCAACACCCTCCCCCCTTGGCCGGAGCCCTATACCCCCAAGGCCCGCCTCGACGGCAAACCGCCGGAGCCGATTGGCGCGCTGCCGGTGCCGCCGGAGCAGGACGCAGCCTTGCCGCTGATCTGGGGAGAGAAGGGGTTCTCCTTCCTCGCCGCGCAGATCGGGGCCGATCCGGTGACCGAGGCGGTGCTGGAAGACCTTTTGCCGCTGATCGAGGACCTGCGCCGCAAGGGCAACCGGCATGACGACCTCTACCGCCTTGCGGGCGAGTTGCAGGAGCGGGCGACGGGCGAGATTTCCGCGCTGAACATGGTCAAGCTGCACCTGAGCTATCAGAAGCTGCGCCGGGTCTATGTGGGCCGCGAGGCGCGGGCCGAGCGGTTCGACGACGAGACGGTGACCGCCATCGCCGGGGTGCTGGAGATCGTGCCGGGCGTCACCCTTGCCGACTCCGGCGTGCAGGTGCTGATCGAGCGGCAGGAGTTGGAACGGACGCGCGTGGTCACGCCCGAGGTGGCCGAGGCCGAGGCGCAGGTGCTAACCTTGATGCAGGCAGAGGACGCGCCTTTCGACCCTTCAGTGAAGGATGCCGCCCGGGTGATCCTGATGCCCGGAATGGATGACAGGCTGTCTGCCAGCCGGGGGATTCTGTCGCGCAACAGCGTGATTGTCGTGCTGACCTATGTCGGTTGTGAGGCAATCAAGGGAGCGATTGGCGGCCCCGTTGGTAACTATGTCTATGACCACGGCCCTCGGCTGCTGGAGCTTGCGCAGGCCATGGGCGACGACGCCTTCTTCTGGGCGCAGATGATCCTGGCGAAGTTCAAGGGGCAGTATGAGCTGGCGTTGGGGATCGCCCGGGAGGCGGCGCAGGCAGGCCCCGTCCGTCTGCGCCCGAGCAAGCGCGACAAACCCTGACCCCGCAAAGCCAAAAGCCCCCGCTTGCGCGAGGGCTTTTCGGTCTTGGGAAGGTGGCGCGGTTGACGGGGCTCGAACCCGCGACCCCCGGCGTGACAGGCCGGTACTCTAACCAACTGAGCTACAACCGCAAACTTCCCGTCCGGGTGCCGAAGCGTGGCGCCGAACGTGGAGCGTGTAATAGTCATGGCCGGGGGGGACGTCAAGCGGGCCCGTGCGGAATTCCGGCGCTGCGGGCGGGGGCACGGATCGGCCCGCAAGCGCCTGTGCGGGAAGGGGCAAGGGGCAGTTTCGGGGGGCGCGGGATCGGGGCGCGGACCGCCGCGCCGCGCAAAAAAATCTGCGCCGCGCGGCAGATGACCGACCCGCCGAGTGCAGCCGGAAGCCAGGCGCAGAATCGACGCCCACCTGACCTGCCACTGGTCTTTCATCCAGCCGGGCCCTTGATCGGCAAATGCAGCCGGCGGGGGCCTGCCTCGCCTTTGCCGCCTGCCGCCGCTACCGCTCCGGTGCCGGGATGAACTCGGCATCGTCCCCCGGCGGCAGCTGGAAGCGGCCGTGCTGCCAATCCCCGGCCCGCCAGGCCTCTTTCGCCGCCTCGATGCGTTCCTTCGAGGAGGCGACGAAATTCCACCAGATGTGCCGCGGCCCGTCCAGCGTGGCACCGCCAAGCAGCATCACCCGCGCGCCCTGCGGGCCGGCCTTCATGGAAATGCGGTCGCCGGGGCGGAAGACCATCATCCGGCCGGCCTCGAAGGTCTGGCCGGCAATCTCCACCGCGCCCTCCAGCACATAGGCGCCGCGGTCCTCATGGTCGTCCGGCATCGGGATCGCGGCGCCGGGGTCCAGCAGCGCATCGGCATAGAAGGTCTCGGACGGCAGCGCCATGCCCGCGGTCTCGCCCCAGCCGGTGCCGAGGATCAGGCGCAGCCGCTTGCCCTCGGCCTCCAGCACCGGCAGGTCGGCGGCGGGGGTGTGCGAGAAGCTGGCCGGGTCATCCTCATGGGCGCGGGGCAGCGCGAACCAGGTCTGGATGCCGTAGAGCCGCTGGCCGGCGGCGCGCACCTGGCCATCGGTGCGCTCGGAATGGGTGATCCCCTGCCCCGCCAGCATCCAGTTCACCGCGCCGGGCTCGATCCACTGATCGGTGCCAAGCGAGTCGCGGTGGTGCATCTTGCCGGAAAAGAGGTAGGTGACGGTGGCGAGCCCGACATGCGGATGCGGGCGCACGTCGAGCCCCTGCCCGGTCAGGAACTCGGCCGGGCCCATCTGGTCGAAGAAGATGAAGGGGCCGACCATCTGGCGGGTGGGTGCGGGCAGCGCGCGGCGCACCTCGAAGCCGCCGATGTCGCGGGCGCGGGGGATGATGACGGTCTCGATGGCATCGACCTGATCGCCGGTCGGGCAATGCGGGTCAAGGGCGGGGTTCCAGCTCATGGCGGCCTCCTTCGGGGGAAAGATGCCTCCAGAGTGCCCGATCCGGGCCTGCCTGCACAGGGACATGCAGGCAGGGGATCTGTGCGCGGGCGCAGGGTTGCGCCCGCAAATGGTCAGCCGCGCGCAGCGAGCACCGAGGCCTCGAGGATCTCCAGCGCCTCGTCGAACACGGCATCCGGGATGGTCAGCGGCGCGAGGAAGCGGATCACGTTGCCATAGACGCCGCAGGTCAGCAGGATCAGGCCACGCGACAGTGCCTCCTCGCGCACCCGGTTCGCAAAGCCCGCATCGGGGGCGCCGGTGCCGGGCACGGCGAATTCCACCGCGTTCATGAAGCCCGGGCCGCGGATGTCGGCGATCTGCGGCACCGCCTCCTGCATCCCCGCCAGCCGCTGCTTCAGCCGTTGGCCAAGGCGCATGGCGCGGTCACAAAGCTGCTCCTCCTCGATCACGTCCAGCACCGCATTGGCGGCAGCGATGGCCAGCGGGTTGCCGGCATAGGTGCCCCCAAGGCCGCCTGGGTTGGGGCTGTCCATGATCTCGGCCCGGCCGGTCACCGCGGAAATCGGCAGGCCGCCGCCAAGGCCCTTGGCCATGGTGGTGATGTCGGCGGCGACCCCGTGATGCTCCATCGCGAACAGCTTGCCGGTGCGGGCAAAGCCGGTCTGCACCTCATCGGCGATCAGCACGATGCCATGGGTGTCGCAGACCCTGCGCAGGCTGGCCATGAAGCCGGCGGGCACCTCGTAGAAACCGCCCTCGCCCTGCACCGGCTCGATCAGGATCGCGGCCACGCGGGCCGGTTCCAGATCGGCCTTGAACAGGCGGTCCAGTGCCGCCAACGAGTCCTCGGCGGTGACGCCCTGCAGCGCGATCGGGAAGGGGAGGTGCCAGA
The DNA here is from genome assembly GCF_009908165.1 of Frigidibacter albus. Lineage (GTDB taxonomy): Bacteria > Pseudomonadota > Alphaproteobacteria > Rhodobacterales > Rhodobacteraceae > Frigidibacter > Frigidibacter albus. The sequence continues at coordinate 39,254 of NZ_JAAAUC010000016.1, read as the reverse complement.
CATCGGCCATCATCGGGCCAAAGCCCGCCTTGTAGGGTTGCACTTTGCCGGTCAGCGCCATGCCCATGAAGGTGCGGCCGTGAAAGCCCCCCGCAAAGGCGATGACGGCGGCGCGCCCCGTGTAATGGCGGGCGATCTTCACCGCATTCTCTACCGCTTCGGCGCCGGTGGTGGCGAAGAGGGTCTTCTTGGGGAAGTCGCCGGGCACCTTGTCGTTCAGCCGCTCGGCCAGGGTCACATAGTTCTCATAGGGCACGACCTGATGGCAGGTATGGGTGAAGCGGTCCAGCTGCGCCTTGACCGCGGCGATCACCTTGGGGTGGCGATGGCCGGTGTTCACCACCGCGATGCCTGCGGCGAAGTCGATGTAGCGGGCGCCGGTCTTGTCCCAGATCTCCGCATTCTCGGCCCGGTCGGCATAGACCTGCGTGGTGACGCCGACGCCGCGGGCGATGGCGGCGGTGCGGCGGTCCGAGAGGGCGGCGTCGGTGATCGGGCTATGGGTCATGGCGGGGTGTCCTGAGAAGGGTTGCCGGAGTCCTTGCAGTTTTCCTGCAAGAATTGTCGGTGAGACTATACAAAACCCAAACCCGTGCAATATCTCTCGTGAGGCAATCGCAAGGAGAGCCGATGCCCGAGGACATGACCCCAGCCCCGCCGCGCTACCGGGTGGCCGAGGCGGCGCGGGCGGCCGGTGTCGCGCCTTCGACCCTGCGGCTGTGGGAGACGCAGGGGCTGATCGCGCCGACCCGCCTCGCCTCGGGCCAGCGGGTCTATTCCGAGGCGGATGTCGAACGGCTGTGCCGCATCGCCTTCCTGCGCCGCGAGCACGGGCTGAACCCCGCCGCGATCCGCGCCGCGCTGGCGGGCGAGACCGCGGCCCCGGCCGCCCCGTCTGCGCCGGACCTCGGCCCGCAACTGCGCCGCCTGCGGCTGGCCCGCGGCGAGACGCTGGATCAGGCGGCGGCGGCGCTGGCGATCTCGGCCTCGGCGCTGTCCACGCTGGAGCGGACCGGGGCGGGCGTGTCCTTCAAGACCCTGCATGACATCGCCCGCCATTACGGCACCACCGTCTCCAGCCTCTCCGGCCAGGACGCCCCGGGCGGCGCCGTGGTGCGCGCGGGCGCCCGGCGCCACTGGCCGATGCCGGTGGCGGGGGTGACGGTGGAGCTGCTGGCCGAGGGGCGCAACCAGATGGATTGCCACCTCTTCCGCCTCGCCCCGGGTGCCGCCAGCGAGGGCGGCTATGGCCATGAGGGCGAGGAGTTCCTGCACCTGCTTGAGGGCCGCTTCCGCATTGTGCTCGACGGTACCGAGGCCCATGACCTCGGCCCCGGCGATTCCCTCTATTTCGCCAGCAGGCGGCCCCATGCCTGGATGAACCTTGGCGAGGCGGACTGCGTGCTGATCTGGGTGAACACGCCGCCGAGTTTCTAGGCGCGTTCATCTGAAGAAGCGGGGGGCCTTCTGCCCCGCCCGGAACGCAGAAGCGGGGGGCCTTCTGCCCCCCGCGCCCCCCGAGGATATTTGGAAAAGGCAAAGGGGTTGGGGTGCGACTTGGCGGCCGGCACTCGGCCCTTTCACCCAGGCGGCGCGCTGCCTATCCTTCGCCTGCGGACTGCCCGCCCGGAGCCCCAGCCAGATGGCCTTTACCCTGCGCCAGTTGCAGTTCTTCGTGGCGGCCGCCGAGGCCGGGTCGGTGTCGGGCGCGGCGCGGGCGCTGTCGATCTCGCAATCCTCGGTCACCGAGGCGATCCGCGGGCTGGAGGAGGATCTGGGCGTCACCCTGTTCGAACGCCGGGCGCGCGGGCTGGACCTGACGCATCGGGGCAGCCTGTTCCTGCGCCATGCCAGCCAGATCCTGGGCGATGTCGCCACCGCCCGGCAGGCGTTCCGCGAGGAGCCGGGGGCGGAGGGCGGGCGGCTGAGCCTCGGCGTCACCTCGCTGGTCGCGGGCTATGTGTTGTCGGACATGCTCAGCCGGTTCCGCCCCCGCGGTCGAGGTGAGCGCGCTGGAGGAGACGGGGGAATATCTGCAGCACCTGCTGATCGGCGGCGAGCTGGATGTGGCGGTGCTGCTGACCTCGGGCATCCGCGAGCGGGCGGCGCTGAATGTGGAGACGCTGCTGGTGTCGCCCTACCGGCTGTGGCTGCCGATGGGGCACCCGCTGGCCGAGGCCGAGGCGATCGCGCCCGAGGATCTGGCGGGCGAGAACTTCATCTTGCTGACCGTGGACGAGATCGAGGAGAGTACGCGGCGGCTGATGGCGGGGTTTTCGGTGCGCCCGCGCATCGCCTTCCGCACAAGGTCTGTCGAGGCGGTGCGCAGCCTGGTCGCCACCGGCGCCGGGGTGGCGCTGCTGCCGGGGCTGGTCTACCGGCCCTGGTCGCTGGAGGGGGACCGGATCGAGATCCGCGACGTGTCGGGCGATCTGCCTTCGGTGCAAGTGGGGCTGGCCTGGCGCAAGGGCGCGCCGCTGCCGGGGCCGGCGCGCAGCTTCATCAAGGCGGCGCAGGCGGCGGTGCCGGTTCGGTAAGTTCCCATCGGTATTTCCGATAGGTGGCTTCATTCTTTTGCATTTGCGAAAGCTCGGGCGCTGGGCTTACCGTCTGGCATCACCGGAAAACCGGGGGCCATCGGCCGCCTACGCGCGGCGCTGCAACAGGGAGTTGCCCATGATCCGCCATACCCACACCCTTCGCCTCGCCGGCACCACGGCGCTGGCCCTGCTTGTGACCCTGCACCCCGCCCTCGCCCAGATGACCGAGATCGGCGCGGCAGAGGGGCAGGTCAACATCGTCGCCTGGCCCGGCTATATCGAGCGCGGCGAGACCATGCCGGAATTCGACTGGGTCACCAAGTTCGAGGAAGCCTCTGGCTGCAAGGTCAACATCAAGACCGCCAACACCTCGGACGAGATGGTGGCGCTGATGAACGAGGGCGGCTTCGACCTTGTCACCGCCTCGGGCGATGCCTCGCTGCGGCTGGTGGCGGGCAAGCGGGTGCAGCCGGTGAACGTCGATCTGATCCCGTCCTGGTCCGCGGTCGATGACCGGCTGAAGGACGCGCCCTGGCACACCGTCGATGGCGTGCATTACGGCGTGCCCTATGCCTGGGGCCCGAACGTGCTGATGTACAACACCGAGGCCTTTGGCGATACGCCCCCGACCTCGTGGAACGTGGTGTTCGAAGAGATGACCCTGCCCGATGGCCAGTCCAACAAGGGCCGGGTGCAGGCCTATGACGGGCCGATCCATGTTGCCGATGCCGCGCAATACCTGATGGTGCATCAGCCGGATCTGGGCATCACCTCGCCCTATGAGCTGACCGAGGACCAGTACAAGGCGGCGCTGGACCTGCTGCGCGGGCAGCGCGAGCTGGTGGCGCGCTACTGGCATGACGCCTTCATCCAGATGGACGATTTCAAGAACGAGGGCGTCGTCGCCTCTGGCTCCTGGCCGTTCCAGGTGAACCTGCTGCAATCCGAGGGATTCCCGGTGGCGAGCGTGATCCCCGAGGAAGGCGCGACCGGCTGGGCCGATACCACGATGATGCATGTGGACGCCGAGAACCCCAACTGCGCCTATATGTGGATGGAGCATACGCTGTCCTCGAACCTGCAATCGGACCTGTCGGTCTGGTTCGGTGCCAATCCGGTCGTGCCCGCCGCCTGCACCGATGGATCGGGGATGCAGACCGCCGAGGGCTGCACCAAGAACGGGCTCGACGATTTCGAGCGCATCAAGTTCTGGACGACGCCGGTTGCCAACTGCCCGGGCGGCGATTGCGTGCCCTATTACCGCTGGGTGTCGGATTACATCGGGGTGATCGGCGGGCGCTGATCGCTTTCGGGGCGGCCGCGCGCCGCCCCCTCTCCCTCCCCCACATCCCGCGGACGCGCTGCTGTCCGCGCGCCCTGCCCTATGCGTCTGGATGCCCTGATGACCGCTGCCGTCGACTTCACCCATGTCTCGCGCCAGTTCGGCAGCGGCGCCGCGGCGGTCCGCGCCGTCGATGACGTGAGCCTGACCATCGCCGAGGGCGAGTTCTTTGCCATGCTCGGTCCCTCGGGGTCGGGCAAGACCACCTGTCTGCGGCTGATCTCGGGGTTTGAAAGCCCCAATGCCGGCACCATCCGCATCTTCGGGCAGGACATGGGATCGGTGCCGCCGAACCGGCGCCATGTGAATACGGTGTTTCAGGATTACGCCCTCTTCCCGCACATGACCGTGCGCGACAACGTCGCCTACGGGCTGATGGTGCGCGGCGTCGATCGGCGCACGCGGATGGCGCGGGCCGAGGAGATGCTGGCGCTGGTGCATCTGCCGGAGTTTGGCGGGCGAAAACCCGGGCAGCTGTCCGGCGGGCAGCGGCAGCGGGTGGCGCTGGCCCGCGCGCTGGTGAACGAGCCGCGGGTGCTGCTGCTGGATGAGCCGCTTGGCGCGCTCGACCTCAAACTGCGCGAAGCGATGCAGGACGAGCTGAAGAGCCTGCAAAAGCGGCTTGGCATCACCTTCGTCTTCGTCACCCACGATCAGGGCGAGGCGCTGAGCATGGCCGACCGGGTGGCGGTGTTCAGCCGCGGCAAGATCGTGCAGACCGGCAGCCCGGCCGAGGTCTATGAGCGGCCTGCAACGCGGTTCGTGGCGGATTTCGTCGGCTCCTCCAACGTGCTGTCCCCCGAGCAATCGGCCCGCCTTGGCGGCCCGGCGCGCTGGACCAGCCTGCGGCCCGAGGCGATCCGGCTGGCCGCCGAAGGCGCGCCCGGCACCGTCACCGCCCTGCGTTATCTGGGCGCGGGCACGCGGGTTTCCGTGGCGCTGGAGGCGGGCCTGGATCTGGGCGTGCTCCTGCCCGCCGGCGCGCCGGTCCCGGCCCCCGGAGACGCCGTGCGCCTGACATGGGAGCGCAGCGCGATGCATGCGATGGAGGGCGAGGCATGAGCGCCGCCCTTGACCCGGCCCATCCCGCGCGCGGCCCGGGCGACCGGCTGACGGGCCTGTTCTGGCGCCGCCCTTGGGTCTTGCTGGCGCTTCTGCTGGCGCCGCCGCTGCTGTGGCTGGGGGTGGTCTATGTCGGCTCGCTGGTGGCCCTCCTGTGGCAGAGCTTCTATTCCATCGACGAATTCAGCGGCATGGTGGTGCCGGAACTGACGCTGAAGACCTATGCCGAACTGCTGCGCCCCTCGAATGCCGATGTGATCCTGCGCACCGCGACGATGGCGGCGGCGGTCACGGTTGCCTCGGCGGTGCTGGCCTTCCCCATCGCCTATTACGCCGCGCGCTATGCCAAGGGCCGCTGGAAGGCCGCCTTCTACCTTGGCGTGATGCTGCCGCTGTGGTCGAGCTATCTGGTCAAGGTCTATGCTTGGAAGCTGATCCTGGCGAAGGAGGGGATCGTGACCTGGGCCTTCGAGGGGCTTGGCGCCGGGAATATCCTGAACGCAGTGCTGGCGATCCCGGTGATCGGGGGCAACTCGCTGTCTACCAGCTATATCGGCACGTTCCTGGTGTTCCTCTATGTCTGGCTGCCGTTCATGATCCTGCCGATGCAGGCCTCGCTCGAACGGGTGCCCGCGACGATGCTGGAGGCGTCGGGCGACCTTGGCGCGCGGCCGGGGCAGACCTTCCGCCATGTGATCCTGCCGCTGGCAATGCCGGGGGTGATTGCCGGGTCGATCTTCACCTTCTCGCTAACGCTTGGCGATTACATCATCCCGCAGATCGTCGGCTCGTCGCGGCTGTTCATCGGGCAGGCGGTCTACACCCTGCAGGGCACGGCGGGGAATATTCCGCTGGCCGCCGCCTTCGCCGTGGTGCCGATCCTGATCATGCTGGTCTATCTCGCCGTGGCCCGGCGGCTCGGGGCGTTCGATGCGCTCTGACCGCGCCCCCCTGATGCTGAAGCTGGCGGCGGTGGCGGGGCTTGCCTTCCTGCACCTGCCGATCCTGCTGATCTTCCTTTACGCCTTCACCACCGAGGAGCGGACCTACCAGTTCCCGCCCCCCGGGTTGACGCTGAAATGGTTCGCCGTGGCCTGGGAGCGGCCGGACATCTGGCCGCCGCTGTATCTCTCGCTGAAGGTCGCCGCGATCTCGACCGCGCTGGCGCTGGTGCTGGGAACGCTGGCCGCCGCCGCCATGGCGCGGGCGCGGTTCTTCGGGCGTGACTCCATCTCCCTGCTGGTGATCCTGCCCATCGCCCTGCCCGGCATCATCACCGGCATGTCGCTGCGCTCCGCCTTCGCCATCGCCGATATCCCGTTTTCAACCCTGACCATCGTTCTGGGCCATGCCACCTTCTGCGTGGTCATCGTCTACAACAACGCCGTGGCGCGGTTCCGGCGGCTTGGCGGCTCGATGCTGGAGGCGAGCGCCGACCTTGGCGCCAACGGCTTCCAGACCTTCCGCTTCGTGATCCTGCCCAATCTCGGCTCCGCCTTGCTGGCGGGCGGGATGCTGGCCTTCGCGCTGTCCTTCGATGAGGTGATCGTGACCACCTTCACCGCCGGCCAGCAAAGCACGCTGCCGATCTGGATGCTGAACGAACTGGTGCGCCCGCGGCAGCGCCCGGTCACCAATGTCGTCGCCATCGTCGTCTTTGCGGCCACCTTCGTGCCGATCCTGATCGCCTATACCCTGACCCGCGGCGGCGCAGACACCGCCGGGGGCGGCAAATGAAAGAGAGTGCCATGACCGAGGACCCGACCATCACCATCGACACCGACCTGCTGATCGGCGGCAGCTTCGAGCCGGGGCAAGAGCCCGGCGAGCCGGTGCTGAACCCGCGCTCCGGCAAGCTGATCCTCGATCTGCCCGAAGCCTCCACCGATCAGGTGGACCGCGCCGTCGCCGCCGCCCGCGCCGCCTTTGCCGGCTGGTCGCGCACCACGCCTGCCGAGCGCTCCGCCGCCCTCCACGCCATCGCCGACCGGATCGAGGCAGAGGCGGGCGGCTTTGCCGCGCTGGAGGCGCTGAACTGCGGCAAGCCGATCAATGCCGCGACCAATGACGAGTTGCCCGCCATCGTCGATTGCTTCCGCTATTTCGCGGGGGCCGTGCGCTGCCAGTCGGGCACCGTCGCGGGCGAGTATCTTGCCGGGCATACCAGCATGATCCGCCGCGATGCGGTGGGGGTGATCGCCAGCATCGCGCCCTGGAACTATCCGCTGATGATGATGGCCTGGAAGCTGGCCCCGGCGATCGGCGGCGGCAATACCGTGGTGTTCAAGCCGTCCGAGCAGACGCCGCTGACGGCGCTGAAACTGGCGCGGGTGCTGGCCGATATTCTGCCCGCAGGGGTGGTCAACATCCTGCCCGGGCGCGGGCAGACGGTGGGCAGCTACCTGATCAACCATCCGGGCGTCGACATGATCTCGCTGACCGGCGATGTGGCGACGGGGCGCAAGATGCTCGATGCCGCGGCAAAATCGGTGAAGCGCACGCATCTGGAACTGGGCGGCAAGGCGCCGGTGGTGGTGTTCGACGATGCCGATATCTCCGAGGTGGTCGAGGGGCTGCGCGCCTTTGGCTACTACAACGCCGGGCAGGATTGCACCGCCGCCTGCCGGATCTATGCCGGGAAGAAGGTCTACGAGCGGCTGGTGGCGGATCTGTCCTCGGCGGTGTCGGGCATCGCGCTCGGGCTGGAGGATGACACGCAAAACGAGATCGGCCCGCTGATTTCCCTGCGCCAGCGCGACCGGGTCGCCAGCTTCGTCGAACGTGCCCGCGAACAGAGCCATATGGAGGTGACGGCCGGCGGCGAGGTGATGGGCAATGGCGGCGGCTTCTTCTACCGCCCCACCGTGATCGCCGGGGCGCGGCAAAGCGACGAAATCGTGCGGCGCGAGGTCTTCGGGCCGGTGGTGTCGGTCACGCCCTTCGATGATGTCGATCAGGCGGTGGACTGGGCCAATGACAGCGATTACGGGCTGGCAAGCTCGGTCTGGACCAGGGATGTCGGCCGCGCGATGGCGACGGCGGCGCGGCTGCGCTACGGCTGCACCTGGGTGAACACGCATTTCATGCTGGTCAACGAGATGCCCCATGGCGGGCTGAAGCAGTCGGGCTATGGCAAGGACCTGTCGGCCTATGCGCTGGAGGATTACACCGTGGTGCGGCATGTGATGGTCAAGCACGGGTGATGTAGCGCCTGTGGCCGGCGGCGGGGGCCGTCTGCCCCCCGCACCCCCCGAGGATATTTTCCCCAGAACGAATGGGGGTCAGTCTCTGGTTTGCCTTGGGCGGCCTGAGGCGGTGATGCGCAGGCGGGATTCGATGAAGACGGTTTGCCCCTCGATCTGGGCCTCGCGGCGCTGTTCGTCGCGGGTGATCTGCGGATCGGGCAGGCCTGCGGACGCGGCGGCGGCGCGGGCATTGGCCTCCAGCGCCGGGGCGAGGGCCTTGAGCGCGGTTTCGGGGTCGGGATAGGCGGCGGGGCCGTCCGGCAGATGCGCCACGAAGCGCCCCGGGCCGGGGCTGGAGACCAGCGCCTCGGCATGCATGGAGACGCGGCCCACCACCGCGCCGATGGCATTGGCAACATCTCCGTCTGCGGGGAGAATTACCTTGGTGTGCAGGCGCTGCCCGACCGCACCGTAATAACTGGCGGCCGAGGCGCCGAGGCCGATCAGCGGCACGCCGAGCGCGGCCTGCAGGCGCAGGGTGCCGCTGTGCCCCGAGAGCGCGGCGCGCAGCAGCGGGTCGGCGGGGGCGGCGGTGAAGCCGTCTTCGGCCAGCGCCGCCTCCAGCAGGCAACCCACCGTCTGCGCGGTCAACTGGTCGATGATCCGGGCGGCCAGCGCCTCGGCCCCCGCCGCGATCCGCTCGCCCCGCGCGCTCCGGCGGCGGGCCATGAGGGCGAGGGCCTTTTCGGCGGCCTCGGTGTCCCAGGCCGCCAGCCGCCCCAGCACATGCACGGCGTCCGAGGGCGTCACCCCCGCGATCATCACCAGCCCGCGCGACCAGAGCCGCTGCAGCGCCGCCTGATCCATCCGGGAGCCGAGCGCCCTCGCCAGCGGCTGCGCCTGCCCGGCCAGCCGCGCCAGCAGCGCCGCCTCGCGCGGATCCAGCCCCGGCGCCGCCACCGCCATCGGCAGCACGAAGCGGCCGGCCTCGGCACCGGGGATCTCGGTCGCCAGCGCCGCATCCAGCGCGGCATGGACCATCTGCGGATGATCGACCGCCAGCAGCGCCACCGGGATCAGCCGCCGCGGGCCAAGGCGCAGGCCGGTATCCCCCTCCGGCACCAGACCATCGGCCAGATGCACCTCGCTGTCGCCGCCAAGGCCGGTGGTGCGCATCGCCACCGCCTCGACCATCGTGCGCCAGGGGCCGACGCGGGCGCCGTCCGGGTCGATGGCCGGGCGCCCGCCGCGCAGCAGCGCCACATCGGTGGTGGTGCCGCCGATATCGGCCACCAGCGCCTCGGCCATCCCGGTCAGCCAGCGCGCGCCCTCGATGGACGCCGCCGGGCCCGAAAGGATGGTTTCGATGGGCCGCTCGCGCGCCTGTGCAGCCGAGATCAGCGCGCCATCGCCGCGCACCACCATCAGCGGGGCAGTGATGCCGCGAAGCGCAAGATGCCCCTCGCAGGCGTCGATCAGCCGGGCGATCATGTCCAGCAGCCGCGCGTTCAGCACCGCCGTCAGCGCCCGCTTAGGCCCGTTCAGTCGGGCGGAGAGGTGATGCGAGCAGGTGACGGGCCAGCCCCATGCGCGCAGCAGGTCCGCAGCGGCCAGCTCATGCGCGGGGTTGCGTGTGGCGAAGGCGGCAGCCACGGCGACGGCGGAGACCTCGAGGCCCTCCAACGCCTGTGCAAGCGCGGCGAGGTCCAGCGGCGCGGCCTCGGCCCCGCCCGCGCCATGCCCGCCGGCGATGCGGATCACCGGGTCGCCGCGCATGGCCTCGGCGAGGCCAGCGCGGGCGAGGTCGGCTTCGGCAAAGCCGATGGCGACGAGGGCCACCCGCCCGCCCTGCCCTTCGACCAGCGCATTGGTGGCGAGGGTGGTGGAGAGCGAGACCATCGCCACCTGCGCAGGATCGGTGCCCGCCAGCACCGCGTCGATGGCGGCGCCGATGCCGTGCGACAGGTCGGCGCGGGTGGTCAGCGCCTTGGCCTTGGCCAGCACGCCGCCGGGACTTGTGCCCTCCCCCTCGCGCAGCAGCACCGCATCGGTGAAGGTGCCGCCGGTATCGACGCCCAGAAGAAGTGCCATGCCTGCCCGCCCATCCTGTTCCCCTGCGCTTTGCGACAGATCGCGCCGCGCGGCAAGTCAGCCCGCATCCTCAAGGATCATCTGCGCCCCCTTCCAGCCCATCAGGATCGACGGCGCATTGGTATTGCCGCCGATCAGCGTGGGGAAGGCCGAGGCGTCGCAGACCCTCAGCCCCGCCAGCCCGTGTACGCGCAGCCGCGCATCCACCACCGAATCCGCCGCATCCGGCCCCATCCGCGCCGAGCAGCTGGCGTGATAGACTGTGCCACTGCGGGCGCGGAAATCGGCGATCAACTCGGCATCGCTGCTGACCGCGGGGCCGGGGCGCAGTTCCTCGGCGATCAGATCCGCAAGCGGGGGCTGCGCGGCAATGCGGCGCAGCATCTTCACCGCCGCCAGCATCTCGGCCACATCCGCCTCGGTCGCATAGGCGTTCGCGGTGATGCGCGGTGCGGCAAAGGGATCGGCGCTGTGCAGGCTGATGCGGCCGCGGCTGGTGGGGCGGCAGTTCGACAGGCCAAGCGAGAGGCCCGGGAACGGGTCGGGCGTCAGGATCGGCCGCTCCCCCGCCCGGGGCAGCAGGGTCGAGAAGGCCTGCATGTAGAGCTGCATGTTCGGGCGCGGCAGGCCGGGATCGGTGCGGAAGAACCCGCCGCCCTGGTTGATCGACATCGACAGCGGCCCGCGCCCAGTCAGCAGCCAGCGCGCGCCGACCAGCGCCTTGCCCCACCACGGCCGCAGCACCTCGTTCAGGGTGCGGGTCTTCATCCGCCAGGTGTAGTTGAGCCCCTGATGGTCGCAGAGATTGCCCCCGACATTGGCATTGTCGAGCAAAACCGGCAGGCCGAACGCGGCAAGGTCGGCCCCCGGCCCCACGCCCGACAGCATCAGCAGTTGCGGCGTGTTGACCGCGCCGCCCGACAGGATCACCTCGCGCCCGGCCCGGGCCAGCTGCAGCGCGCCCTTGTGGCGGTATTCGACGCCCACGGCGCGGCGGCCCTCGAAGACCACGCGGGTGGCATGGGCATGGGTGCGAACGGTCAGGTTGGCGCGCCGCATCGCCGGGCGCAGGAAGGCGCGGGCCGCCGACATACGCCGCCCGCCCTTCACTGACAGCTGGTAGACCCCCGCGCCTTCCTGCTGCGCGCCGTTGAAGTCCGGCGTCCCGGGCAGGCCGGCTTCGGCGCAGGCGCCCAGATAGGCATGGGTCAGCGGGTGCAGGTCGCGGCGGTTGGCGCTGACATGCAGCGGGCCGCCGGCGCCGCGAAACTCATCGGCGCCGCCCTCCCAATCCTCGAGGGCGCGGTAGGCGGGGAGGACATCGGCCCATCCCCAGCCCGGATTGCCCGCCGCCTGCCAGTCGTCATAGTCGCTGGAATGCCCCCGGATCCAGACCATCGCGTTGATGGACGACGAGCCCCCCAGCAGCTTGCCGCGCGGCCAGTGATCCGCCTGCCCGGCCAGCCCCGGATCGGGCTCCGTCCGGTAGCACCAGTTCACCGCGGGATCATGGAACAGCTTGCCGTAGCCAAGCGGCATCTGCACGAACAGGCGCCGGTCCGTGCCCCCCGCCTCCAGCAGCAGCACACGGTAGCGGCCGGAGGCGGTCAGCCTGTCCGCGAGCACGCAGCCCGCCGATCCGGCGCCGACGATCACATAATCATAACCCGCCGCATCTGTCGCCACGCGCCCGCTCCGCACATCCCCGCGCGGCCGAATGCACCACCGCGCGCGCCCGGCAGCACTTCCGTTTGCGACGCGGCGATGCCGCTTTCGGCTGGCGCCCGCACGGCCCGTTCGCTGCACCCGCACAAGAGCCTTGCGCGAACCAGGGCGAGCCCCTAACCCATTCACATGTCCGAGAGCACGCCCCTTCCCGCCGCGCAGGTCTTCGCCCTGCTTGTCCTGCCGCAGACGCCGATGCTGGCCATCGCGGCGGTGCTCGACCCGCTGCGCGAGGCGAATGCGCTGCTGGGACATGAAGCCTATGCCTGGCGCTTGCTGGCGACGACGGGCAAGGGCGTGCCGCTGGCCGATGGCAGCCAGCCGGCCTTTGCCGGCAGCACCGAAGATGCCCGCGGCGCCGATACGCTGCTCGTGCTGGCGGGGCCGTGGCAGCGCTGGATGGATGCGCGGGCGCTGCTGCGGCCGATCCGGCGGGTTGCGCCGCAGATCGGCTGCCTCGGCGCGGTGTCGGGCGGGGTGCGGGTGCTGGCTGCCACGGGCGAACTCGACGGGATCAAGGTAGCAAGCGATCCCGAGGCGGCGGCGGACCTGGTGGCCGCCCATCCGGCCGTTTCCGTGACCGGCGCGCCCTGGGCCCTCACCCCGGCGCGCATGACCGCCGCCACCCCGCTGGCCGGCACCGGCATGATGCTGCAGATGCTGCGCGCCCGGCACGGGGCAGAGCTGGCAGCAGAAGTTGCCGCGCGGCTCGGCTGGCCGGTCTCGGCATCGGCGCCGACGAGCGCAGGCGCGGGAGATCCGCGCGTGGCCGCCGCCATCGCGCAGATGCACGCGACCATCGCCACCCCGCAAAGCGCCGCCGCCATCGCGCAGAGCCTTGGCATCTCGTCCCGCCGGCTCGAAGGGCTGTTCCGCGCCGAGCTTGGCACCGGCCCTGGCGCCTATGCGCTGGACCTGCGGCTGGCTGCCGCGCGCGGCCTGATCGAGGCGGGGACAGAGCCGCTGGCGGCCATCGCCCGCGCCACCGGATTCTCCTCGGCCGGCACGCTCGCACGGGCCTTCCGCAGCCGCTATGACACCAGCCCCTCGGCCCTGCGCCGGCAGGCTGATTCCCTTGCGCCTGCACAGGGTTAGTCGGCGTTCTTCACGTGCCGGTGGCCGCGCCGCTTTCTTGGGCGCCGCTGCGTCCCATCGCCCAGAAGCCGGGCATCTGCGCCGCAAGTCCGGTGCCGCAACCGGCGCCGCCCCCCTGCGCTCTTGCGCCGCGCAAAGCCAGCGCTGCCAAGGCCTTCGCACATGCTGGACAGACTGCCTGCGGCGTGTAAGGTGATCGCGCAACTGTCCGGGGAGGAGGCGGCAACGCCCGTGGGCCCATGCCCAACCGGACCGCGGCATGAGTGCCATAACTGGGAGGATTCCATGGACCGTCGTTCATTTCTGACAAAGGCCGCCATTGGCGGCGCCGGCGCGGCCGCCGCGGCCACGCTTGCGGCCCCCGCCATCGCGCAGGCAAACCCGAAGGTCACCTGGCGGCTGACCTCGTCGTTCCCCAAATCGCTGGACACCATCTATGGCGGCGCCGACGTGCTGGCCAAGTACCTGACCGAGGCGACCGACGGCAACTTCACCATCCAGCCCTTCGCGGCCGGTGAGATCGTCCCGGGCCTGCAGGCCGCGGATGCCGTGACCAATGGCACGGTCGAGGCCTGCCACACCGTCGGCTACTACTACTGGGGGAAGGATCCCACCTTCGCGCTCGCGGCTGCGGTTCCGTTCTCGCTCTCGGCGCGCGGCATCAATGCCTGGCACTACCATGGCGGCGGCATCGACCTCTACAACGAGTTCATGGCGCAGCATAACATCTTCGCCCTGCCCGGCGGCAATACCGGCGTGCAGATGGGTGGCTGGTTCCGCAAGGAAATCAACACGCTGGAAGACCTCAAGGGCCTGAAATTCCGCGTCGGCGGCTTTGCCGGCAAGGTGATGGAGCGCCTCGGCGTCGTGCCGCAGCAGATCGCCGGCGGCGACATCTATCCGTCGCTGGAAAAGGGCACCATCGACGGTGCCGAGTGGGTCGGCCCCTATGATGACGAGAAGCTCGGCTTCTTCAAGGTCGCGCCCTACTACTACTACCCCGGCTGGTGGGAAGGTGGCCCGACGGTCCACTTCTTCTTCAACAAGGCCGCCTATGAGGGGCTGCCGCCGGCCTATCAGTCGCTGCTGCGCACCGCGTGCCAGGCGACCGATGCCGACATGCTGCAGAAGTACGACTACAAGAACCCGGCCGCGATCAAGTCGCTGGTCGCGCAAGGCACCCAGCTGCGCCCGTTCAGCCCCGAGATCCTGTCGGCCTGCTTCGAGGCCGCCAACGAAGTCTATGCCGAGATGGAAGCCACCAACCCGGCCTTCAAGAAGATCTGGGAATCGATCAAGGCCTTCCGGTCCGAGAACTACACCTGGGCCCAGATCGCCGAGTACAACTACGACACCTTCATGATGGTGCAGCAAAACGCCGGCAAGCTCTAATCCCAGAGCGCGCTATGGCAAGGATCGGCCCCCGGAACGCAGGTTCCGGGGGCTTTTCTTTGGGTGGATGGTCAATGGTCACCGAGGCGGCACCTGCTCGTCCAGCCAGACCTCGAACAAGGTCGTGTTCGGGCAGGCCGCGGCCAAGGCAGGTTTCTCTGCCACGATCTTGCGCGCGTAGGCCTCGTCACCGGATGCTCTGGCATCCCAATCCTCGTCGAGGCCGAGGATGCTCAGATCGACGCGCAGCGGCTGCCGAGTGGGGCTGACGATTTCGAAGGCCTCCATCGACCGGATGAAAAGCCCGCGCTCGAAAGCCCGGTCTGCGACGGCGCGCACCTGTAGGGCGGTCAGCTGCAACCGCGCCGCATCGGTAAGGATCTGGTCTATGAGGTCATAGACCGCATCGGGCATGGTGTTCCATCCGGCTGGAGACTGTCTCGCCAAAGGGCCTGCGCGCGCGAAGCACGTCAAGCCTGCCGTTGCCCCAAACGCCAACAGGCCCGCCCGTTCCGGGGCAGGCCTGCATCATGCGTCTTTAGGAAAAATGGTGGGTGATAAGGGATTTGAACCCCTGACATCTTCGATGTGAACGAAGCGCTCTACCACTGAGCTAATCACCCGGTGGCGGGGGTAATAGCGTCACTCCGCCGTGTCTGCAAGTCCCTCCGTGCCGGTTTCTTCACCCTCGGCGCCGGGTTTCTTGGCCCCGGCGCGGCGCAGCCGCACGGTCATGGTGGACCCGCCCGAGGGGGTGTCCTTCTCGCGGGTCTTGTGGGCATTGCCGAAGGGCGGCAGCACCAGCTGCTCACCGGCCGCCAGCGCCTCGCCAAGCACCTGCAGGGTGGCTTCGACGATGTCCTTGGCGATCTTCTTCTTGGCGCCCGAGGCGGCGACCACGCGCTCCACCAACTCCTTCTTGCGCAGGGTCCGGGTCGCGCCGATACCCGCGGCCTCGGTGCCCGTGTCGGTGCCCGTGTCGATGCCCGCCTCGACCGCAAGGGCCTCGATGGCCTCGATGGTGGTGGCGGTCTCCGCCTTGGCGCTGGCCGCAGCTGCAGCGCGAGCGCCTGCCGGTTTGGCGGCGGGTTTGGCGACTGCCTTGGGGGCAGATTTGGTCGGCGTCTTGGTCATCGGGGCATCCGCCTGTCATCGAGGGTGATTTGACGTTTAGCGTAGCGCAAATCCTTGCCCCGCGCCAGAAAATCCCTTCGGTTTGGAATTTTTCGCCTTTACGGCGAGCGGCAAACGCCAAGCTCCCCGCAACCCCATTCCGCGCCAAGAAAAAAGTCACTCCCCAGAGGGAACCTCTCCTTAGCCTAGTTCGGGCGGGACAAGGCGAGGCACTGCCTCGCCCCGCCCGTGCGGGACGCCTCAACCGGAGCCGTCGGCAACGCGAGACCGATTGAGGACAGCGCCCGCCAGGGGGTGATGAGCGAACAGAAACCTTCCAGTGGAAGGTTTCCGCGAAGAACGCCCGGCCCGTGGCCGGGCCGGGAGGGAGGGCGCTGGCCGGGCCCTTTGGGGGCCCGTCCGGAGCCAGTGGAGAGGGCACGGCATGGCGAAGGCGATGGCCTTCGCCAAGGCATGAGACCCAGTGGCTATCCACACAGTGCGCATTCGGAACCGGCAGCTCTGGAAGAACCGGGGGCGCGGCAGCCGCTTCCCCAACGCAAAAGGCGCGCCCCGCAAGGGACGCGCCTTCCTTCACATGCTCACGCGGTCAATGCGCGATCTGCGCCGGGTCGTTGGGCCGGGCTGCAGCCCGCGCCGCCGCGGCGGCCTCTTCGGCCACCTCGTCCCATTCCACCGGCTCGGGCTGGCGCACCAGTGCCTTTGCCAGAACTTCCCGCACATGGCTGACCGGGATGATCTCCAGCCCCGCCTTCACGTTGTCCGGGATCTCGGGCAGATCCTTGGCGTTCTCGATCGGGATGAACACCGTCTTGATGCCGCCCCGCAGCGCCGCCAGCAGCTTCTCCTTCAGCCCGCCGATGGGCAGCGCATTGCCCCGCAGCGTGACCTCGCCGGTCATGGCGATGTCCTTGCGCACCGGGATCTGCGTCAGCACCGACACGATGGAGGTGACCATCGCGAGGCCGGCGCTCGGCCCGTCCTTGGGGGTCGCCCCTTCGGGAACGTGGACGTGGATGTCGATGGTGTCGAATTTCGGCGGCTTGACCCCGATCTGCGGCGCGATAGAGCGCACGTAGCTGGAGGCGGCCTCGATGGATTCCTTCATCACATCGCCGAGTTTCCCCGTCGTCTTCATCCGGCCCTTGCCCGGCAGCTTCAGCGCCTCGATCTGCAGCAGCTCGCCGCCGACACTGGTCCAGGCCAGGCCCGTCACAACGCCGATCTGGTCTTCCTTCTCGGCCAGGCCGTGACGGAAGCGCTTGACGCCCAGATAGCTCTCCACCTGCTCCGGCCCCATCTCGACCGTGGTGATCTTGCCCTTCAGGATGTCGGTCACCGCCTTGCGGGCCAGCTTGGCGATCTCGCGTTCCAGGTTCCGCACCCCGGCCTCGCGGGTATAGCTGCGGATGACCTCGGTCAGGCCCTCGTCGGTGATCGAGAACTCGCCCTTCTTCAGGCCGTGGTTCTTGACCTGCTTGGACACGAGGTGCTGCTTGGCGATCTCGCGCTTCTCGTCCTCGGTGTAACCCGCCAGGCTGATGATCTCCATCCGGTCCAGCAGCGGGCCCGGCATGTTGTAGCTGTTGGCCGTGGTCAGGAACATCACGTTCGACAGGTCATATTCCACCTCGAGATAGTGGTCCATGAAGGTCGCGTTCTGTTCCGGGTCCAGCACCTCGAGCATCGCGCTCGCCGGATCGCCGCGGAAGTCCTGGCCCATCTTGTCGATCTCGTCGAGCAGGATCAGCGGGTTGGTGGTCTTGGCCTTCTTCAGCGCCTGGATGATCTTGCCGGGCATCGAGCCGATATAGGTGCGCCGGTGGCCGCGGATCTCGGATTCGTCGCGCACGCCGCCAAGGCTGATGCGGATGAACTCGCGCCCCGTGGCCTTCGCCACCGACCGCCCCAGCGAGGTCTTGCCCACGCCCGGAGGGCCGACGAGGCACAGGATCGGCCCCTTCAGCTTGGCGCTGCGCGCCTGCACCGCCAGATACTCGACGATGCGTTCCTTGACCTTCTCCAGCCCGTAGTGATCGGCATCGAGAACCTTCTCGGCCGCCACCAGATCCTTCTTGACCTTGGACTTCACCCCCCACGGCAGGCTCAGCAGCCAATCAAGGTAGTTGCGCACCACCGTCGCCTCGGCCGACATCGGCGACATCGACTTCAGCTTCTTCAGCTCGCCCTGCGCCTTGTCGCGCGCCTCTTTCGAGAATTTGGTGGCCGCGATCCGCTCCTCAAGCTCGTTCAGCTCGTTCTGCGACTCGTCGCCATCCCCCAGCTCGCGCTGGATCGCCTTCATCTGCTCGTTGAGGTAATATTCGCGCTGCGTGCGTTCCATCTGCGATTTCACGCGGGTCTTAATCTTCTTCTCGACCTGCAGCACCGACATCTCGCCCTGCATCAGGCCATAGACCTTCTCCAGCCGCTCGGCCACGTCGAGCGTCTCCAGCAGGTCCTGCTTTTGCGAAACCTCGATGCCCAGATGGCCCGAGGCCACGTCAGCCAGCTTCGCGGGCTCGCGGCTTTCGGCCACGGCGGCCATCGCCTCTTCGGGGATGTTCTTCTTGATCTTGGCGTAGCGCTCGAATTCCTGCGCGACGGACCGCACCAGCGCCGTCACAGAATCCGCGTCGCCGGGGGTCTCGGTCAGCCGCTCGGCGGTCGCCTCGAAGAAGTTCTCGTTCTCGACAAAGCCGGTGATCCGCACCCGGCCGCGGCCCTCGACCAGCACCTTCACGGTGCCGTCGGGCAGCTTCAGCAGCTGCAGCACCGAGGCCAGGACGCCGGTCCGGTAGATGCCATCTGCGGTTGGGTCATCGACCGAGGGGTCCATCTGGCTGGACAGCAGGATCTGCTTGTCGTCAGCCATCACCTCTTCCAGAGCGCGGACCGACTTTTCGCGGCCCACGAACAGCGGGACGATCATATGGGGGAACACCACGATGTCGCGGAGCGGCAGCACGGGGTAGCTGGAGGCAAGGGGTTCGTTCATGCTCTATCCTCTTCTCGGCAGGAGGGCGCTGGCCCCAGTATTGGCAGCGCTTGGCCCTCCCCGCGTCTCAGTCCCAATATCTGGGGGCCGTGGCGGGGCGTTTCAAGCGGGGCTCCCGCAGTCGTTCCCGCCAGAATGACGGGTGCGGGCCTTGGGTTCAAGCAAGATTGCAAGGCGCGAAGGCCCCGCGCGGGCAAATCCGCGCGAGGGGCAAGGCCTGCGCGGCCCCCGCTGCGCAGGATCATCCGCGCAGCGGGGGGCTATGGCCGTGGCTCAGACCCTGGCGTCTTCCAGCGCCGGATAGTCGGTGTAGCCTTCCGCCCCGCCGCCGTAATAGGTGGCGCTGTCGCCAGCGTTCAGCGGCGCGTCCCGGCGCAGGCGTTCCACCAGATCGGGGTTGGAGATGAACGGCTTGCCGAACGCGACCGCATCCGCCCGCCCCGTCGCCACCGCCTCGATCGCCATTCCGCGGTCATAGCCGTTGTTGGCGATGTAGGGCCCGTCGAACAGCGCCCGCAGCGCGTCGATGCTGCAGCCCTCGGGCAGATCGCGGCTGCCGCCGGTCTGGCCCTCGACCAGATGCAGGAAGGCAAGGCCAGAGCGATTCAGTCCCTTCACCGCATGGCTGAACAGCGGCATCGGGTCGCTGTCGGTCAGCCCGTTGGCGTTCGAGAACGGCGACAGCCGCAGCCCCACCCGCCCGCCGCCAAGCACGCCCGTCACCGCCTCCAGCACCTCGAACAGGAAGCGGGTGCGGTTCTCTATGCTGCCGCCATAGCCATCGGTGCGCTTGTTGGCGCCGTCGCGCAGAAACTGGTCGATCAGGTAGCCATTGGCGCCGTGGATCTCGACGCCATCAAAGCCCGCCGCATCGGCCGCGATGGCCGCCTTGCGGTAATCGTCCACCACGCGGGCAATCTCGTCCTCTTCCAGCGCCCGCGGCACCGAGGTCTCGACGAACCCCTTGCCGTCAAACGTCCGCCCGCCCGCGCCGATGGCCGAGGGTGCAACCGGATCCGCCCCGTCCAGCAGCGAGGTGTGCGAGACGCGCCCCACATGCCACAGCTGCACCACGATCTTGCCGCCCCTGGCATGAACCGCGTCCGTCACCTTCTTCCAGCCGGCGATCTGCTCGGGGCTGTAGATCCCCGGCGTCCAGGCATAGCCCTTGCCCTCGGGCGAAATCTGCGCGCCCTCGGTCACGATCAGCCCGGCACTGGCGCGCTGGCTGTAATAGGTCACATGAAGGTCATGGGGGGCATGGGTATCATGGGTGGCACGGTTGCGGGTCAGCGGCGCCATCACCACGCGGTTGGCAATCTGGATGTCGCCAAGCTGGGCGGGGGTGAACAAGGCTTCGGTCATCATCGGTCCTTTCGGGAACGCATAGTCTGGCCTTCAGGTAGGGCGCCATGCTGCCCCTGCAAACCCCGTGCGCCGCGGCGCGGCACGGACGCGCGCCCCCGCTTACCCCTGTCTTCCAAGGCCGGAATGCGGCATCCTCGCCCCCGCGCACAGCCGCTGTGCAGATCGGCCCGTCCCCCCGCCGGCGGAACCCCTGCCGCTGCCGGAGGTTGGCAGGGTCAAGGATGGAGCGACAATGACCGAACGAGCCCCCCTCGCCACCGGCCCTGCCCCGGCAGACCAGCGCCAGGACGACAAGCCTCCGTCCGATGACGTTCCCGACTCGCTTGGCGAGGTTCTCGAACAGGCCGAGAGCGAGCTTGGCGACGGCAAGGTCGAGGTCGGCCAGGTCATCGCCGCCATGGGCAGCGCCTCTTTCGCGCCGGTGATGCTGCTACCGGCCCTGCTGGTGCTCTCCCCGGCCAGCGGCATCCCGCTCCTGCCCTCGGTCTGCGGCATCACCATCGCGTTGATCGCGGCGCAGATGCTGTTCGGGCGCGAAAGCCTGTGGCTGCCGGGCTGGATCCTGCGCCGCAAGCTCGATGGGCCGAAAACCGAAAAGGCGCTGTCGGTCATCGAAAAGCCCGCCCGCTGGATCGACAAGCATACCGGCCGCCGGATGCCCTGGCTGACCGCGGCACCCTTCGACAAGCTGGTGCTGGTGGTCTGCATGCTCTGCGGCGCGATCATGCCGGCGCTGGAGCTCTTGCCCTTCACCTCCTCCATCCTCGGTGCTGCCATCTCGGTGATGTCGCTGGGGCTGCTGGTCCGTGACGGGGTTCTGGTGCTGATCGGCCTTGGCTTTGTCGGTGCCGCGGCCTCGCTGGCCATAGGGCTTTTGGGGTGAGCCTAGAGCGGTTCGATGTCGCCCTCGGCCCGCTGCGCATGGAAGGCCCCGACAAATCCCGAAAGATTCCCTTCGGAAATCGCCCCACGGAGCCCCGCCATCAGCTCCTGATAGTAGTGCAGGTTGTGCCAGGTCAGCAGCATCGAGGCGATGATCTCCTGGCTGCGCAGCACATGATGCAGGTAGGCGCGGCTGTAGCTGCGGCAGGCGGGGCAGGTGCAGTCCTCGTCCAGCGGCCGCGGGTCATCCATGTGCCGGGCGTTGCGCAGGTTCACCACGCCGCGCCGCGTGAAGGCCTGCCCAGTGCGGCCAGAGCGGGAGGGCAGCACGCAATCCATCATGTCGACGCCGCGTTCCACCGCGCCCACGATGTCATCGGGCTTGCCGACCCCCATCAGATAGCGCGGCTTGTCCTCGGGCAACATCCCCGGCGCATAGTCCAGCACGCCGAACATCGCCTCCTGCCCCTCGCCCACCGCCAGCCCGCCGATGGCATAGCCGTCAAAGCCGATGGCGCGCAGGGCGACCGCGCTTTCCTCGCGCAGCTCGCGCGTCACGCCGCCCTGCTGGATCCCGAACAGCGCATGGCCGGGCCGGTCGCCGAAGGCATCGCGCGAGCGCTGCGCCCACCGCATCGACAGCTGCATCGACTTGGCCACCTCGGCATCGGTCGCCGGCAGCGCCGGGCATTCGTCAAAGCACATCACGATATCGGACCCCAGCAGCCGCTGGATCTCCATGCTGCGCTCGGGCGTCAGGAAATGGCTGGACCCGTCGATATGGGATTTGAAGCGCACGCCTTCCTCGGTCAGCTTGCGCAGGGCGGCGAGGCTCATCACCTGAAAGCCGCCCGAGTCGGTCAGGATCGGCCGGTCCCAGTTCATGAAGCGGTGCAGCCCGCCAAGCCGGTCCACCCGCTCTGCCGTGGGGCGCAGCATCAGGTGATAGGTATTGCCCAGCAAGATGTCGGCGCCGGTCGCGCGCACATTCTCGGGCAGCATCGCCTTCACCGTGGCGGCCGTGCCCACCGGCATGAAAGCTGGCGTGCGGATCTCTCCCCGCGGCGTGTGGATCGCCCCGGTCCGGGCGGCCCCGTCGGTGGCTGTCACATGGAAGTCGAACTTCTGCGTCATCTGGGGCCTCATCTGCCCGGCCATCTGGACGGGGCGCCCCCTGATAGACGATTCTGGGGGGAATCCAAGCCGGGTCACCTCCGGCCCCCAAAGGCCACGACACCTAAAGGACGAGGACATGAAGGATATGCGAGAGCCCGGCGAAAAGGCCCCCTTCCTTCTGGGATGGGAGGAATGGGTGGCCCTCCCCGGCCTCGGCCTGCCGGCGCTGAAGGCCAAGGTCGATACCGGGGCGCGCACCTCGGCGCTGCACGCCTTCGACATCGAGCCCTTTGGGCCGATCAACGCCCCCAAGGTCCGCTTCGCCATCCACCCGATCCCCGGGCGCAATGACGTGACCATCCCCTGCTCGGCCCGCGCCATCGACCGGCGCGAGGTGATCTCATCCAATGGCGAGATGGACTACCGCTACGTCATCCGCACCGAGTTGCAGATTGGTGACCGCCGCTGGCCGGTGGAGGTGACGCTGACCGACCGCGGGTCAATGGCCTACCGGATGCTGATCGGCCGCCAGGCGCTTGGCGAGGATGTGACGGTGCGCCCGCAGGACAGCTTCGTGCAACCGCTGCTGGGGTATGAGGTCTACCACTCCGCCGCGATGAAGACCGCCGCCCCGCCCCGCACCCTGCGCATCGCCGTGCTGTCGCGCGAGGGCGGTGCCTATTCCACCCGGCGGCTGGTGACGGAAGGCGAGGCGCGCGGCCATGTGGTCGAGGTGCTGGACACCACCCGCTGCTACCTTGCGATCAACGCCGCCGAGCCCGCGGTGTGGTATGACGGCCAGCGCCTGCCCCGCTATGACGCGGTGGTGCCGCGCATCGGCGTATCGGTCACCGCCTACGGTGCCGCAATCTTGCGCCAGTTCGAGGCGGCGGGCACCTTCGTCGTCAACCCCTCGGACGGGATCCTCGCCAGCCGCGACAAGCTGATGGCGCATCAGGTGCTGGCCCGGCACCGGGTGCCGATGCCGGTGACGGCCATCGCGTCGTCTCCGAAGGATACCGGCAACCTGATCGACCTGGTGGGCCAGGCGCCGCTGGTGGTGAAGCTGCTGGAATCCACCCAAGGCCGCGGCGTGGTGCTGGCCGAAACCCGCAAGGCCGCGCAATCGGTGATCTCGGCCTTTCGCGGGCTGAAGGCGGATTTCCTGGTGCAGCAATTCGTGCGCGAGGCGGGCGGCGAGGATGTGCGCGCGCTGGTGATCGGCGGGCGCATCGCTGCCGCCATGCGCCGGGTGGCGGCGCCGGGCGAGTTCCGCTCCAACCTGCATCAGGGCGGGCGGGCCGAACCGGTGAAGCTCACCCGCGAGGAACGCGACGTGGCCCTGCGCGCCGCCCGCGCCTTCCGGCTGGGGCTGGCGGGGGTGGACCTGCTGCGATCGGATGACGGGCCGAAGGTGCTGGAAGTGAACTCCTCGCCGGGTTTCGAGGGCGTGGAAAGCGCCTCGGGCCGCAATGTGGCGCAGATCCTGTATGAGGAGATCGAGCGGCGGGTGCGGCCGGCGCCGGCACGGAAGCGGCGCGAGGCGGGGGCGTAGCGCTTGTGGCTGGCGCCGGGGGGCCGTCTGCCCCGCATGAAGCGAAAGAAGCGGGGGGCCTTCTGCCCCCCGCGCCCCCCGAGGATATTTGGAAAAGGCAAAGGGCAAGCGGGCGAGAGCGGCTTTGTCGGCGGCACTGGACCGGGGCGCGGGTATTCCCTATATAATCTCTCAACAACCCAGTGAGAGTGCCATGAACGCCGAAGCCGCCTCCCCGATTGCCGACCCGCTTGAAGGCACGCCGCTGATCAAGCCGTCCAGCACCGACCATCCGCTTTACGACAACGTGGTCGAGGCTTGCCGCTCTGTGTTCGACCCCGAGATCCCGGTGAACATCTATGATCTGGGGCTGGTCTACACCATCGAGATCAATGCCGAGAACGAGGTCGACGTGATCATGACCCTGACCGCGCCGGGCTGCCCGGTCGCCGGTGAGATGCCGGGCTGGGTCGCCGAGGCGATCGAGCCGCTGGACGGGGTGAAGATGGTCAACGTGCAGCTGACCTGGGAGCCGCAATGGGGCATGGACATGATGTCCGACGAGGCGCGGCTGGAGTTGGGGTTCATGTGATCTGCACCATATCAAGCCTGAAAGCTTGATATGCCTTGCATCAAGCCTGAGGACTTGATGTTCAGTCGATCAAGCCTCAGAGCTTGATAAACTCGAATCAAGCGACTAGGCTTGATCCCATGACCAAATCCGCCGCCATTCTGACCGGAGACCTGATCGGCTCTACCGACGCCCCCGAGGCGCTGGAGCCGACGATGGCGCGTCTGGCCGCTGCGGCGGAGGAGATCGCGCGCTGGCAAGGTAGCAGCGCCCGGTTCACCCGGTTTCGCGGCGATGGCTGGCAGATCCGCACCGATCCCGAACTTGCGCTGCGCGCTGCGGTCTACCTGCATGCCTGCCTGCGCGCGCAGGACGGTCTGCTGACCACCCGCATTGCCATTGGCCTTGGCGCGGTGGAGAGCCTCGGCACCGCCGACCTGTCGGATGCGCGGGGCGCGGCGCTGACCGCCTCGGGGCACGCGCTGGACAAGATGCGCCGCACGCGCCGCTTTGCCATCGCCGGAACCGATGTGGACACGCGGGACGAGATCATCGTGGACCTGATCGAGGGGATCGTGCTGCGCTGGACCCGGCCGCAAGCCGAGGCAGCAGCCCTGGCGCTGCCCTACCCGGCGCCGACGCTGGAGGAAATCGGGCGCGCGCTTGGCATCAGCCCGCAAGCGGTCAGCTATCGGCTCGCGGCCGGCTCTGTGCAAAGCCTGCGCGACGCCATCACCGCCTGGGAAGACGACCGCGGCGCAAGAGAGGCCCCATGATCCAGACCTTCGCCGCCCTCCTCATCGCCCATATCCTCGCCGATTTCGTGCTGCAGACCCGCTGGATGGTGGCACGGAAGCGCCGCCCCGGCGTGCTGCTGCTGCACGCGGCGCTGGTGCTGGCATCCGCGCAGGCCGTCACCGGGCAACCCGCCGCGCCGGGGCTGCTGGCGCTGGCCGCCGCGCATCTGCTGATCGACTGGGTGAAACTGCGGCTGCCGCCGGGCCTGGGCGCCTTCCTTGGCGATCAGGCGGCGCATCTGGCGACGCTGGCGCTGGCGGCAGCGCTGATGCCGGACCTCTGGGCCAGCGGATACTGGCCGGGGCTGCTGCCGGAGGCCGGGGCCGTGCTGACCGGCCTGCTGTGGCTGGCGGGGCTGGTGCTTGCCACCCGCGCCGGGGGCTTTGCCGTGGGGCTGCTGATGGCCGGCCTTGCCGCGGCGCATCCGCCCGAGGGGCTGCCCAAGGGCGGGCAGGTCATCGGCCTGCTGGAGCGCGGGCTGATCTTCGTGCTGATGACCGCCGGCCAGCCCGAGGCCATCGGCTTCCTGATCGCCGCCAAGTCGATCCTGCGCTTTGGCACCGTCACCGCCTCGGAAGACCGCGCGGTTTCCGAATATGTGATCATCGGAACCTTGGCGAGTTTTGGCTGGGCGATCCTCGCCGCACTTGCCACCACCCGGCTTCTGGCCACGCTGGCTTGAGATTTCGGCATCTGCGCCCTATGTTGGGGGCAACATAGAAGGACCACCCCATGTTCGGCATCCCCGGCCAATCCCCCGTCTCCATCACCCCCGCCGCCGCCGCCCAGATCGCGCGGCTGATGGCGAAGGACGGTGCGCATGGGTTGCGCATCGGCGTCAAGAAGGGCGGATGCGCGGGGATGGAATACACGATGGAGATCGCCGCCGAACCCGGCCCGATGGACGAGGTGGTGGAGCAAGGCGGCGCAAGGGTGATGATCGCGCCGATGGCGCAGATGTTCCTGTTCGGGACCGAGATCGACTATGAAACCTCGCTGCTGGAGGCGGGCTTCAAGTTCAACAACCCCAATGTCGCCGAGGCCTGCGGCTGCGGCGAGTCGATCCGCTTCAAGGACGAGCCGGCAGCCTGAACCGGCGCCTGATCGCTGCAGCTGCATTTGCCCATTTCCAACCCTGCCCGGCTTGCCTAGTCTGTGCCCGACCCGGGATTGAGGAGAATGGCGATGCGGCGGAAACTGGCAGCTGGCAACTGGAAGATGAATGGCACGGCGGCCTCCTTGGCCGAGTTCGATGCGCTGGCGGCGGCGTTTCCCTCGCCTGCCTGCGATGTGCTGATCTGCCCGCCCGCCACGCTGATCGCCCGCATGGCCTCGCGGCCCGGCGCCGGATCGGTGGCGATTGGCGGGCAGGATTGCCACGCCAAACCCTCGGGCGCACATACCGGCGACATATCCGCGGAGATGCTGGCCGATGCCGGGGCCAGCCATGTGATCCTGGGCCATTCCGAGCGGCGGGCGGACCATGCCGAGACCGATGCGATGGTGCTGGCCAAGACCGAGGCGGCGCACGCTGCCGGGCTGGTGGCGGTGGTCTGCGTCGGCGAGACGGAAGGTGAGCGGGATGCAGGCTCGACGCTGGACGTGATCGGCGGGCAGCTTGCCGGGTCGGTGCCGGATGCGGCGACGGGCGCGACGACCGTGATCGCCTATGAGCCGGTCTGGGCCATCGGCACCGGGCGCACCCCGACCAATGACCAGATCGCCGAGGTGCATGGCTTCCTGCGTGCCGAACTGGTCGCGCGGTTCGGCGAGGAGGGCAACGCGTTCCGCCTGCTCTATGGCGGGTCGGTCAAGCCCTCGAACGCGGCGGAAATATTTGCGATCCCGGATGTTGATGGCGCGCTGGTGGGTGGGGCCTCGCTGAAGGCGGTGGATTTCGGGGGTATCGTCACCGCGCTGGAGACGGCCTGATTTCAACGACTTGCGAGGGGATCTTCATGCAAAGCCTGAAGCAATCCCCGACCGACCCGGCTTTCGTGCAGAACCCCTATCCGTTCTATGACCGGGTCCGCGCGGCGGGCGCCGTGGTGATGTGGGAGGACTACGGCCTGCCGGTCTCGGCCAGCGCCGCGACCATCGGGGTGATCCTGCGCGACCGGCGGCTGGGGCGGGCGCCGCCGCCGGAGTTCGCGCCGGTGATCCCCCCGCACCTCGCGCCCTTCTATGCCATCGAGGCGCATTCGATGCTGGAGCTGGACCCGCCGGTGCAGACGCGGCTGCGGGGCCAGGTGCTGCGCGCCTTCACCTCGCGCAGGATCGCGGGGCTGGCGCCCGAGATTGCGGCGCTGTCCCACCGGCTGATCGACGCGCTGCCCGAGGGGCCGGTGGACCTGCTGGCGGGATTTGCGCAGCATCTGCCGGTGATCGTGATCGCGCGGCTGCTGGGGGTGCCGGAGAGCCGCGCGCCGGACCTCGTGGCCTGGTCGAACGCGATGGTCGGCATGTATCAGGCCCGCCGCGACCGGGCCACCGAGGATGCCGCGGTCGCCGCCGCCATCGCCTTCTCGGGCTACCTGCGCGGGCTGGTCGCGGACCGGACCCGGCAGCCGGGGGATGACCTCATCAGCCATCTGATCGCGGCGGGGGATGCGCTGACGCCCGATGAGCTGATCTCGACCTGCATCCTGCTGCTCAATGCCGGGCATGAGGCGACGGTGCATACGCTTGGCAATGGGATCAAGACCTTGCTGGAGGCGAAGGTGCCTGTGGAAGCCTTGTCACCGGATCGGATCGAGGCGCTGGTCGAGGAGATCCTGCGCTTCGATCCGCCGCTGCACCTGTTCCTGCGATGGGTCCATGAGGATATGGAGATCGCCGGCCACGCCTTTGCCCGCGGGGACCGCATCGGCTGCCTGCTGGCGGGCGCCAACCGCGATCCGCAGGGATGGGAGCGGCCGGGGAAGTTCATCCCCGACCGGCTGGTGAAGCCGAACCTCGCCTTCGGGGGCGGCGCGCATTTCTGCATCGGGGCGCCTCTGGCCCGGCTGGAGTTGCAGGTGGCGCTGCCGATGCTGTTTGCGCGGCTGCCGGGGCTGCGGATGAAGGGCAAGCCGCGCTACGCGAACCTCTACCACTTTCACGGGCTGGAACGGCTGGTGGTGACGCGCTGATCAGGCGGGCATCAGCGCCAGCAGCCGTTCCTCCAGCAGCGCCAGCAGGCGGCCATTGTCGAAGCGCTCTACCGCCAGTGCCCGCGCCCGGCCGGCCATGTCTTCGGTCGGCAGGCTGCCGTCCAGCACGCCGCGGATCAGGGCGGCAAAGCCCGCCTCGTCGCGCTCCGCCACCAGATAGCCGGTCTCGCCCTCGATCACCGCCTCGGGGATGCCCGCATGGCGGGTGGAGAGGACGATGCAGCCCGAGGACAGCGCCTCCTGGATCGAGGTCGGCAGGCCCTCGGTATTGCCCTTGGCGTCGGTCAGCGAGTGCTGCACGAAGACCTGCGCCCGGGCCAGCATCTCGCGCACCTCTTCATGCGGCAGCGCGCCGTGCAGGGTGACGCGGGCACCCATGCCGGCGGCGGCCACCCTCTGGCGCAGCGGCTCCAGCATCGGGCCGTCGCCGACGATGTCGAGCCGGGCCTGGGGGTGATCCCCTGCCCCGGCGAGGAAGGCGCGCAGCGTGATGTCGGGGGCCTTCTTGTCGATCAGCCGGCCCACGGCGAGGAAGCTGCCCGGCTGCTTGTCGCCCGGCACGAAGCGCGCCGTTGCCACGCCCGAGGGGATGACATGGCTGTGCGGATGGGTGATGCCGTGGCGCGCCAGGTTGTCCAGCAGGAATTGCGACACCGCGAACACCCCCGCCAGCCGCGGCATGGTCGCGCGCAGCGCCCGCACGTTGCGCGGCTTGCGCAGGTCTTTCGAGGCGTCATAGCCGCGGAAATAGCTGAAGATCGGCAGGCCCATGGCACCCGCGACAGGCGCCAGCGCCACCGCCTCGGGCCCGAATTCGCAAAGGATCGCCTGCACCCGCTCGGCGCGCAGGAACACCTCCAGCGCGCGGCGGGTCTCCCCGTAGGGCACCGAGGTCGCGCCATAGCGCCATTTGCCCACCACCGAGGCCAGCGGCTGCTGCCACAGGTCCGCGGCGCCGAACCCCTGCCGCGAGCGGCGGATCATGGGGCGGGCGTAGGGATTGCTGCCGTTCAGCTTGTTGGCGATGACCACGGTATCGCCGCCGAACAGATGCTCGATATGGCGGTTCACGAAGGTCTCGCCCGGCTTGTGGTAGCCGCCGGTGGCAATGGCAAAGCGCATCACGGTGCCCCGCCCGAAAGGTGCCCGTCGATCCCCGCCTCGGCCCAGATCTTGCCCGAGGCGCGGGCCGCCTGGATCTGCGCCCGGTGCGCCCTGATCTTCTCGGCGTCCTTGTAGCCGCGGGGATGGTCGAGATGCACCAAGGGCGCGGTGAAGCGGATGTGGCGGCCCTTCACGCCGGAGTTTTCGAGCCTTATGCCGAATTCCTTGTCGCCGCCGCCATATTTCATCGTCTCGTCGAGCCCGTTCACCCTGAGGATCGCGGCGCGGTAGGCGGAGCCGTTGGCGCCGCACCAGTTGCGGCCCACGGGATAGACGGCTTCCAGCAGATGGCTGGCGGGTTTGGGCAGCAGGCCGGCCTTCAGGCGGGTGCTGAAACGGCCGAAGGTGCCGGTCTGCGCCAACCAGTCGCGGTCGAAGACGCGGCCCTGCAGCACGTCCTCTTCGGTCACCGCCTCGGTCGTGGGGGTGTCGAGCCGGATCAGGCTGCCGGAGAGGAAGCGGTCGGGGCGCGCAAGCTCCAGATGCCGGGCGATGAAACCGGGATGGATCAGGCAATCGCCGTCGATGAACACAAGATACTCGGCCTGCGAGGTGGCGATGGCCTTGTTGAGGATCACGTTCTTCTCGAAGCCGCGATCCTCGTGCCAGACATGGCGGATCGGCAGACCCGGAAAGCGCGCCTGCACGTCAGCAATCGCCGCCGCCGTCTCGGGGCCGGACCCGTCATCGGCGACGCAGATGCTCTCGGGCCGCCTTGTCTGGCGCGCCACCGAGAGCAGGGTCAGCACCAGCGCGCGGGGGCTGTTATAGGTGGAGAGGATCAGTTCGGTGTTCATCATCGCCCCTTTGCTGTGGCGCCTATCTGGGCTTTGGCGGCGCCCTGTGCAAGCGCCGGGGGTTTTCCACCCCCGGACCCCCGGAGGATATTTGCCAAAAGGCAAAGGGATCAGAGTGGCAGCAGGGTGGTGGATTTGATCTCTTCCATCGACAGCAGCGCGGTGACGTTGTGGATCTTCACCTCGGAGATCAGGGCCTGGTAGAACTGGTCATAGGCGCGGGCGTTCTTGACGCGGACCTTCAGGATATAGTCGATATCGCCCGCCAGCCGGTGCGCCTCCAGCACTTCGGGGCGGGCGCGCAGCGTGCCGAGGAAGCGGCGCTGCCAGTCGGCCTCATGCTCGCTGGTGCGGATCAGCACGAAGAAGCAGGCCTCGAGGCCCAGGGCCTCGGCATCGAGGATCATGGTCTGGCGGCCGATCACCCCGGCCTCGCGCAGCTTGCGGATCCGGTTCCAGACAGGCGTCTTGGAGGAGCCGACCTTGCGGGCGATCTCGTCCAGCGACTGGCCAGCATCCTCCTGCAGTTCGGCAAGAATTTTCCGATCCATCTCGTCTATGCGGACTGACATTCGCCTTTTCCCCGTTTTCCAAGACACCCGGCCTTCTGCGGCGCAGTATCGGAACAAATGTCCTTATCAGCAAGGGCATATGGCGCTGGTGGGGAATTTTTTCCTATATTGGGGCAGATCACAAGGGGCCCGCCATGACCGTCACCGCCAGCCATCCCACCCTCGCCGCGCCGGCCGTGCTGTTCGTCGGCGCAGGCCCCGGCGATCCGGACCTGTTGACGCTGAAGGCGGCGCGGGCATTGGCCGAGGCCGATATCGTGCTGCATGACCGGCTGGTCGGCGCAGGCGTGCTGGCGCTGGCGGGGCCCGGGGCCACGCTGATCGACATCGGCAAGGAGGGCTTCGGCCCCTCCACCCCGCAGACCGAGATCACCGCGCTGATCGTGGCCTTTGCGCGGGCGGGGCGGCGGGTGCTGCGGCTGAAGGCCGGGGATTGCGGCATCTTCGGGCGGCTGGACGAGGAGGCGGATGCGCTGGAGGCGGCGGGAATCGCGTTTGCCGTCGTGCCGGGCATCACCGCCTCGGTCGCCGCGGCAGCGAGCCTGGGGCAGAGCCTGACCCGGCGCGGGCGCAATTCGGATCTGCGGATCCTGACGGGCCATGACACAAGCGGCTTTGCCGACCAGGACTGGCGGGCGCTGGCGGCGCCGGGATCGGTCGCCGCGATCTACATGGGCAAGAAGGCCGCGCGCTTCGTGCAGGGGCGGCTCATGATGCATGGCGCCCCGCCCGGCACCCCCGTCACCATCGTCGAGAATGTGAGCCGCCCCGATCAGCGGATCATCGCCGCGACGCTGGCCACGCTGCCGGCCTGTCTTGAAGATGTTACCGGTCCCGCCGTTCTTCTGCTCGGCCTCGCCCCCCGCGCGGCCCAAGCCACCCTGCCGACACTCAAGGAGGCCCTGCAATGAGCCGCCGTTTCACACCAAAAGTCGTCACCGCCAATGATCTGCTGGAAGGCGACGTGATCTACCTGACCGCCGATGACCGCTGGAGCCGCGCGCACCATGAGGCCGAGCTGATCGAGGACGAGGCCCATGCGCAGCTGCGGCTGCTGTTCGCCAGCGGCCAGCCGGCCCGCGTCGTCGGCCCCTATCTGGCCGAGGCCAAGGCGGGCCCCGCTGGCCCCGAGCCCACGCATTTCCGCGAGGCGTTCCGCACCCGCGGCCCGTCGAACTATCCGCACGGCAAGCAGGAGGCCGCCAATGTATGATTACAACGCCTTCGACCGTGCCTTCCTGGCCGAGCGCAATGCCCAGTTCCGCAGCCAGGTGGAGCGGCGCATCGACGGCAGCCTGACCGAGGACGAGTTCCGGCCGCTGCGGCTGATGAACGGCCTGTATCTGCAGCTGCACGCCTATATGCTGCGGATCTGCATTCCCTATGGCACGCTGAACCCCGGCCAGATGCGCCGCTTTGCCGAGGTCGCGGACCGCTGGGACAAGGGCTATGGCCATTTCACCACGCGGCAGAACATCCAGCTGAACTGGCCGAAGCTGAAGGATGTGCCGGACATCCTCGACAGCCTCGGCGAGGTCGGCATCCATGCGATCCAGACCAGCGGCAACACCATCCGCAACACCACCGCCGACCATTTCGCCGGGGCCGCGGCGGATGAGATCGAAGACCCGCGCCCGGTGGCAGAGCTGATCCGGCAATGGTCCACCGACCATCCCGAATTCCAGTTCCTGCCGCGCAAGTTCAAGATCGCCATCACCGGCAGCCCCAATGACCGCGCCGTGACCCGCGCCCATGATATCGGGCTGCGGATGGTCCGCCGCGGCGATGAGGTCGGGTTCGAGGTGCTGGTGGGCGGCGGGCTTGGCCGCACCCCCATGCTGGGCGCGGTGATCCGCGACTTCCTGCCCAAGGCGGACCTGCTGCCCTATCTGGAGGCCATCGTCAGCACCTATAACGTGATGGGCCGGCGCGACAACAAGTACAAGGCGCGCATCAAGATCACCGTGTTCGAGAACGGCATCGACGTGTTCAAGGCGGCTGTGGAAGAGCGGTTCGTGGAGACCCGCGCCCAGTTCAGCGGCGTCGACCAGCAGATCCTGAAGGGGATCGAGGCGCAGTTCACGCCCCCCGCCTTCCGCAATGCCCCCACGGATGGGTTCGAAGCGGCGCTGGCCTCGGACCCGGTGTTCCGTGCCTGGGCGGGTACCAACCTCGCCGAGCACCGCGCGCCCGGCTATGCCATCGTCACCGTCAGCCTGAAGGCGCATGGCGAGACGCCCGGGGACGCCTCATCTGCGCAGATGCGTTTGCTGGCGGACCTCGCGGAACGCTACGGGCACAACGAGCTGCGCATCAGCCATGAGCAGAACGTGATCCTGCCGCATGTCCACAAGTCGGACCTGCCGGCGATCCATGCCGCGCTGAAGACCGAGGGGCTGGCGACTGCCAATGTCGGGCTGATCTCCGACATCATCGCCTGCCCGGGGATGGACTATTGCGCGCTGGCCACCGCCCGCTCGATCCCGGTGGCGCAGGAAATCGCCACGCATTTCCAGGCCATCGGGCTGGAGCAGGAGATCGGCGCGCTGAAGATCAAGATCTCGGGCTGCATCAATGCCTGCGGGCACCATCATGTCGGGCATATCGGCATCCTCGGGCTCGACCGGGCGGGGGTGGAGAATTACCAGATCACCCTTGGCGGCGATCACACCGAAACCGCAGCGATTGGCGAGCGGGCGGGGCCCGGCTTTGCCTATGACCAGGTGGTGCCGGCCATCGAACGGCTGCTGCGCGCCTATATCGACAAGCGGACAGAGCCCACAGAGACCTTCATCGACGCCTTCCGCCGGCTTGGCCCGGCGCCATTCAAGGCTGCGCTCTACCCCGAAGAGGCCCGCGATGCCGCCTAGCGCGCTGCGCGTTCTCGCGCCCGAGCTTGACCCCATCGCCGAGCGGGTGGCACGGCTGAACGACCGCTACCGCCATCACGGCGCGGTGGCGGTGCTGGAACATGCGCTGCGCGATGCCGACCTTGGGCGCATCTCGCTGGTCTCGTCCTTCGGCGCCGAATCGGTGGTGCTGCTGCATTTGATCTCGGTCATGGCACCCGCCTTGCCGGTGCTGTTCATTGATACCCAGATGCTGTTCCAAGAAACGCTGGAGTATCAGACCTTGCTGGCAGAGCGCCTGAACCTGACCGACATCCGCACCATCCGCGCGGCCGATGCCGCGTTGGCGCTGGACGATCCCGACGGCACCTTGCACCAGTTCAGCACCGATGCCTGCTGCGCGCTGCGCAAGACCGTGCCGCTGGAAACCGCCCTGTCGCAGTTCGATGCCTGGATCACCGGGCGCAAGCGCTATCAGGGCCAGACCCGCGCCGAGATCGACTTCTTCGAGGAAGAGGACAACGGCCGCCGCATCAAGATCAACCCGCTGGCGCATTGGGGCCGCGAGGATCTGGAAGACTACATGACCGAGAACCGCCTGCCCCGGCATCCGCTGGTGGCCAGGGGCTATCCGTCCATCGGCTGCGCCCCCTGCACCAGCCCGGTGAAACCCGGCGAGGACCCGCGGGCGGGCCGCTGGCGCGGATCGGAGAAATCCGAATGCGGGATCCATTTCATCGGCGGGCGCATGGTGCGCGGGCCGGTTGCTGCTGAGAAGGAGGACGTGAAATGAGCGTGATCGTCCGTGACGACGGTTTCCACCCGGACGACTGGTCCGGCGCCCCGGCGCTGGATCTGGCGCCAGACACCTGCCTGTCCACAATCGAGGACCGGCTGCACGGCGCGCAGCTGGTGCGGGTCGACTTCCCCAGCTTTTCCGATGGCCGCGGCTTCACCATCGCGCGCCGCCTGCGCAGCCTCGGCTTCTCGGGGCGGCTGCGCGCCCGCGGACATGTTCTGGCCGACCAGTACACGATGGCCCGCCGCGCCGGCTTCGACGAGGTGGAAATCTCGGCCGATCTGGCCACCCGCCAGCCGGCCGAGCACTGGCAGTTCCGCGCCGACTGGCAGGCCCATGACTATCAGTCGCGGCTGCGCGGCTGACAGCGGGGCTTTTCCTTATCCCGATTTACACCTTAGAAGGAGATGCGTGCGAGAGCTGCCGTCCTCGCGCCTGCCCCATATGACAGAGATCGCCTTGACCCAAGACTCCCCCGCTGCCGCGACCGTCCCCGCCCCCAGGCACCTGCCCGACGCCCAGACGGTGACGGCCGTGACCCATTGGACGGACGCGCTGTTCTCGTTCCGCGTCTCGCGGCCGCAATCCTTGCGCTTCCGCTCGGGCGAGTTCGTGATGATCGGGCTGATGGGCGACAATGGCAAACCGCTGCTGCGCGCCTATTCCATCGCCTCGCCGGCTTGGGATGACGAGCTGGAATTCTACTCGATCAAGGTGCCCGATGGCCCGCTGACCTCGAAGCTGCAGCATATCAAGGTGGGCGACGAGATCATCTTGCGCCCCAAGCCGGTCGGCACGCTGGTGCATGACGCGCTGCTGCCCGGCAAGCGGGTCTGGTTCCTGGCCACCGGCACCGGCATTGCGCCCTTCGCCAGCCTGATGCGCGACCCCGAGACCTATGAGAAATACGATCAGGTCATCATGATGCACACCTGCCGCACGGCGGCAGAGCTGACCTATGGCGCCGAGCTGATCGAGGGGCTGAAGACCGACGAGCTGATCGGCGAGATGGTGGAGGGCAAGCTGCTCTATTACCCCACCACCACCCGCGAGCCGTCGGGCCATATGGGACGGATCACCGACAACCTGTCTTCGGGCAAGGTCTTTGCCGATCTGGGGATCGACCCGATCACGGCAGAGGGCGACCGCGCCATGGTCTGCGGCAGCCTAGCGTTCAACAAGGACGTGATGGCGGTGCTGGAAAGCTTCGGCCTGCGCGAGGGCGCCAATTCCGAGCCGCGGGAATATGTGGTGGAAAAAGCCTTCGTCGGCGAGGGCGTCTGAGCCTACCACACACTCCGAAACGCAAACCGCCGCCCGAGGAACCCTCGCGCGGCGGTTTTTCGTTTGGGGGCCGGAGTGGCCCCGCCCTTACATGCCCAGAGCGTCCCGCACCCGGGCGATGGTCGCCTCGGCCAGCGCCGGGTTGGAGGCGGCGGCATCCACGGCCTGCTTCAGCGCATCCCGGATCGGCGCGTCGAGGTTCGAATTGTCCAGCGCGGCCTTCAGCTGTTCGGCCTCAAAGTTTTGCGCGGTCATGCCCGCCACATCGGCCACGGCATCCCCGGCGGCGTTTGCGGCTTCGGTGGCGGCAGCGGTCGCCTGATCGGTCACGTTCTGCGCGGCGGCAGCGGCTTCGGCGGCGGCAGCTTCGGCGGCTTCGGCAGCAGCAGCGGCAGCTTCGGCGGCTTCGGTCGCAGCGGCCTCGACAGCGGCGGCGGCCTCGGCAGCGGCCGCGGCGGCGGCCTCTTCGGCGGCCCTGGCGGCAGCTTCCTCGGCGGCTTTTTCTTCCGCGGCGGCAGCCTCGGCGGCAGCGGCTTCGGCGGCGGCATCGGCCGCGGCCTGCGCGACGGCGGCTTCTTCGGCGGCGCGCTGCTGTTCGGCATAGTAATACCAGCCGCCGGCAGCGACGGCGATCACAGCCACAATGACCAGGATCTTTTTCATGGTGCTCTCCTTCGGGGCCGCGGGGCGCGGCCGAAACTGCGCAATCTATGCCAGATCACCCCCGCAAGGGGAAGCGCCCGGGGCCGGCCCAAGCGCCGCAGGGAGGCCGGAAATCCACCCGCCCCTGCCCGGAACCCGGCGCCGCGCCGGGCGTTTTGGCCGGGTAGGCTCGCAAATCCGTGAAATGCCGGTTGAAGTGCCGGGCGCAGGGGACTATTTTGCGCGCCACACGATGTTGGCGATAAAAGGAATCCAACCATAGCCCGCAGACCCCACAATGCCCCGCCGCAACGCGACACGGGACCACGTATCAACGACCGCATCCGCGCGACCGAAATCCGGCTCATCGGTGCAGATGGCGAAAACGTGGGGGTCGTGACGCCGGCCCGCGCCATGCAGATGGCTGAAGAGGCCGGGCTAGATCTGGTGGAAATCTCTCCGAACGCCGTGCCGCCGGTCTGCAAGATCATGGACTTCGGCAAGTTCAAGTATGAGCAGCAGAAGCGCGAGGCCGAGGCCCGCAAGAAGCAGCACATCATCGAGATCAAGGAAATCAAGTTCCGCCCGGGCACCGACTCGCATGACTACGAGGTCAAGATGCGCTCGGTGTTCAAGTTCCTGGAAGAGGGCGACAAGGTGAAGATCACCCTGCGCTTCCGCGGCCGCGAGATGGCCCACCAGGATCTGGGGATGGATCTGCTGAACCGCGTCGCCGCCGATGTCGGCGAAAAGGGCAAGGTCGAATCGATGCCGCGCCTGGAAGGCCGGCAGATGGTGATGATGATCGGACCGCGGTAGGCTTTCGCTTTACTGCGGTATGAAGAAAGCCTCCCGGCCTGGGAGGCTTTTCTTGTTTTGGGGCGATGCTTGGGTCCGACCGAAGAAGCGGGGGGCCAACCCCCCGCGCCCCCCGGGATATTTCCGCCAGCAAGAAGGGGCAAGGAGTGCCCCTTCGGCCTTGGTCAGGCCATGCCGAGGGCGGATTTGTAGAGTTCGAGGATGGCTTCCTCTTCCTCGAGGTCGTTCTTGTCGCGTTTGCGGATGGCGATGATCTTCTTCATCACCTTGGTGTCGTAGCCGCGGCCCTTCGCCTCGGCCATCACCTCTTTTTGCTGCTCGGCGATATCCTTCTTCTCGGCTTCGAGATGCTCGAAGCGTTCGATGAACTGGCGCAACTCGTCGGCGGTGACGTTATAGGCGGCGTCGGTCACAGGGGCATTCATCTGCGTCTCCTCGGATGGGGGCCGGTTGTTTGCGGCCTTGCTAGTCGGATGGCCCCCGCGCTGCAAGGCCCCGCAAGCCAAGGCTTGCAAGGGGAGCCGGGTTCGGCCAAGACGGCGCAAACCTGAGGAGGGCGGCATGGAGAACCTGATCTGGATCGGCGCGGCGGTTTCGGCGG
Organism: Frigidibacter albus; assembly: GCF_009908165.1. Classification (GTDB taxonomy): domain Bacteria; phylum Pseudomonadota; class Alphaproteobacteria; order Rhodobacterales; family Rhodobacteraceae; genus Frigidibacter; species Frigidibacter albus. The sequence continues at coordinate 1,742 of NZ_JAAAUC010000016.1, read as the reverse complement.
CGGGGTTGGTCGGCATCGTGTGGTGCATCGTGGCGGTGTCGCGGGCGCGCGGCGCGGGACTGGATGACGAAGCGCTGCGCCTGCGCCTGCAAAGGGCGGTGACGCTGAACCTTGCGGCGCTGATGACCTCGATGCTGGGGCTGATGCTGGTGGTGCTGGGGATCGTGCTGGCCTAGAAGCGCCGCCCCGCGCGGATCCGCCGGTCCCAGAGCGGGTCCGGTGCCCAGAACCCGGCCATCTGCGGCGGCAGCGCCTCGGCCTTCGCCTTGAGGGTGTTGCGCATCGCCAGGAGCCCGGTGCGCCCGCCGCTGGCGCCCGCCCAGTGCATCGGCCCGCCCCTGTGGCGCGGAAAGCCAAGCGTGGCGCCCGCCAGCAGATCGAGCGCCCCGGCGCTGGCCACCACCCCCGCCGACAGCATCCGCGCGCCCTCATTGGCCAGTGCGGCGAGGGCGAGGCGGCAGATCTCGGCTCGGGTGATGCCGCCCTGATGCGGGGCGGGCAGGCCCTGCACCCACCGCTCCTCGGCGATCAGCGCCAGCACGCCCGGATCGTCGGTGCCTTGCGCCGCGCCCTCGGGCCAGGCCAGAAAGCCGCGCCGCCGCGAAAGGCCCGTGCGCCCGGCGGCCGCCAGCTGCGCCATGAGGCCCGGGCGCAGCCGCTCTGTCCCCGGGGCCTGCCGGGTCAGGCCGGCGCGGTCCATCGCCTCGAACGGGCCTGTCGCAAAGCCAAATCCGCGCAGCGCCGCATCCACGGCCGCGGGCGTCGCCCCCAGCAGCAGCAGATCCTCGGCCGCTTGCCACAGCGCCGCCCGCAGTCGCGGGCCCGGAAGGGCCCCGCTGCCGGGTTGGCAGGGCAGCGCCACCCGTCCCATGGCGCGTGCGAGGCCAAGGCCCGCGGCCAGCGCCGGCGAGGACCCGTCCGTGGCAATCTCCAGCAGCGGCAGCCCGTCCAGCGGCGCGTGCCGTTGCAGCCCGATCCCGGGCAGCGGCCAAGCAAAGCCTGCCAGCAAGGCGCCGGGGGGCAGCGCGCCTTCCAGCACGGCCAGAGATCCATCCGCAGCAATCCCGACCTGGCACCCGGCCAGGGTCGTCGCATCCGTTGTGGCCGACAACCGGTCCCAGGCGGCATCGCGCGCCGCCTCGGTCATCCGCCCGGCGGCGACCGCATCCTCCTGCAGCGCGGCGATGGCCTCCAGCGCGGTGCGCAAGGCCGGCACATCCTGCCCAAGCAGCCGGACCGGCACCCCGCCGGCCAGCAGATCCGCCGCAGGGTCCGCAGCCTCGGTGGTCATCGCAACCGGCCCCGGCACGGGCGCAGCCGCGGCCATGTCCCAGCCCTCCGCCTCGGCCGCTGCCATCCAGCACAGCGCCTGCGCCTCGGGCGTCGCCGCCAGCGCCTCGAACACCGCCCGCTCGAAGGCCAGCCCGCCGGCCTCGGGCAGCAGCAGCGCCGCCTCGACACAGTCCACGATCTGCCAAGGTGCGGGCAGGTCACCAGACAGACGCGCCCGTGCCCCCGCCACCGCCGCCAAGAACCCCGCCGGATCGCCAAGCCCCCGCTGCGGATCGCGCGCAAAGGGCACCGGTGCGCCGCCAGCGCGGGCCGCCGCCAAGGCCGCCGCCGCCGCCCGCGCGGCCGGCAGCGCGGCCTCCGTCACCATCTCGATCAGCCCGGCCGCCTGCGCCTCGGCCGCGGGGACCATGCGCCCCGCCAGCAACAGCTGCAGCGCGGCCCCTGCCCCC
>NZ_JAAAUC010000015.1 GCF_009908165.1 Frigidibacter albus | reverse complement strand
GCTTGCGATCGCTGTATTGCTGCTCTGACGGCGTGCGTGGTCGTGGCGCTCCCGTGACGAACTTGTCCCATAGTGCTTCCTTCCATTCCTTCGAAAGGATCGCACCATCAAACCATGGGATCAAACACCTAGGCCATGGACGCGCTCCAGATACTCGCCAAAGGCGCGGGTGTAGCCGTCGGTCGCCCCGCCCGCCGCATAGGGCGTGATGAGGGTGACGGCTTTCGTTGGATAGTCCTGTGCCAGGGCAGGCCCGCAGGCCAGAGCCGCGATCACGGCGACGCCCTTGATGACACCTTTGATGACACCTTTGATGATCATGTTTCTTCCTCCCACATCGCGGCCAAGCCGCGATTGAAGGATAACCTAGTTATGGTGGTGTGCGTAAATATCTTTTATTGCTGCCTGAGCGTATCTCTTGACGCACATATCTGACCTAGTAACCTTACGTCGCGTTCCCTTCATGAGTTGGGCATGACCCCGCATGCCGAGGCGGAGACCGGCATTCGCCACGACGTGCAGGCCTTCCTGCACGGCAATTGGCGGCCGACCGAGGATCCCGCGCGGATCGCCCAGTTCCGGCGGCGGGCGGGGGCGGCGGGCTATCTCTATCGTTCGATACCAACAGCTTACGGCGGTTCTGGACAAGTGTTCGACTTGACCCGCGGCGCCATCATCCGGCAGGAGTTCACCCGCGCCCGCGCCCCGGTGGAACTTGGCTGCAATGGCGTGGCCATGCTGGTGCCCACGCTTCTGGAGCACGGGACCGAAGACCAGAAACAGCGCATCATCCGACCCACGATCGAAGGCGAGATCGACTGGGCGCAGGGCTATTTCGAACCACAGGCGGGCAGCGATCTGGCCTCGCTCCGCACCCGGGCCGAGCGGCGGGGCGGCGAATGGGTCATCAACGGCCACAAGATCTGGAGTTCCCACGCCGACCGCTGCCGGTTCATGTTCCTGCTGGCGCGCAGCGTGCCGGGGTCGCGGCGGCAGGAAGGAATCACCTATCTGCTGCTGGACCTGCACCAGCCGGGGGTGGAAATCCGCCCGATCCGGGCCATCAATGGCGAGCGGCGGTTCTGCGAGGTGTTTCTGACCGATGCCCGCACCCCCGCGGACTGGACCGTGGGGCCGGAAGGCGATGGCTGGCGCGTGTCGAAATCCACGCTGAAACACGAACGTGTCTCCATCGGCGACATTGACCGCATTCCCTTCGACCAGCTGCTCTCGCTGGCGCGGCGTCAGGTGATCGACGGTCGCCCGGCGATCCAGCACCCCCGCATGCGCGAGCGGCTGGCCGCCATCGACGGAGCGCGGCAGGCGCTGCGCCATTCGCAATCGCGCCAGCTGGCAATGCGGACCGCCGGGCAGGAACCGGGGCTGTTCGACCTGGTGTCGAAACTGTTCCTGACGGGCATCCTGCAGGACGTGTCGGCCCTTGCGCGTGAGCTGATGGGCGATGCCGCGCTGCTGGAACCCGGTCCCGGCGCGGGGGCCGAGCGGTGGAACAACCAGTTCATGGGCTCGCTGGGCACCGCCATCGCCGGGAGTGCCTCGAACATCCAGCGCAACATCATCGCCGAACGCGGGCTGGGCCTGACGCGCGATACCGACTGAACGGGAGGAACCATCATGACAGACCAGACCAGACCGGAGCCGCTGGTCCTGACACGTGTGACCGAGGACGGGGGTGGGCATCCTCACCCTGAACCGCCCCGAGGCGCACAACGCCGTGTCCGACGAGATGCGCGAGGCGATCGGGGCAGCCTTGGAGGCCTTCGCGGGGGACGTGGCCGTCCGCTGCGTGCTGATGCGGGGAGAGGGCAAATCCTTCTGCGCCGGGCGCGACACGCGGCAATTGGGTCAGAGGCGGGAGGGGTGGGCGCATCACGATTACATCGCCTTTTCGTAATCCGTCCGGCGCAGGCAGGTGGACATGCCGAAACCGCTGGTCGCCGCGCTGAAGGGCCATGTCATCGGCGGCGGCGCCGAAATGGCGCTTGCCGCCGACATGCGCATCGCTGCCGATGATCTGTGCTTCGGCCTGCCCGAGGTGAAATACGGCCTGGCGCTGGACACCGGCGGGTCAGCCTTTCTGACGCAGCTTGCCGGTCCCGCGCGGGCCAAATGGCTAATGATGGCGGGCGAGCCGATCTCGGCCCGGACCGCGCTGGACTGGCGGATCGTGGACTGGACCTGCGCGCCGGACGATCTGGACGCGCAGGCGATGGATCTGTGCCGCAAGCTGGCCGGGGTGCCGCCGCAGGCCGCCGCCGCGCAGAAGGCGCTGGTCAATGCGCTGACCGATCCCGACCTTCATGCCGCGATGACGCGCGAGAATGACATGCAGTCGCGCCTGTTCGACGGGCCGGAATATCAGGCGATCAGCGCCGCCCTCCGGGTCGCGCGCGGTTGAGGGGGATCACCATGGATTTCCACCTGATCCGGTTCGAGATTGCCGACCACATCGCTACCATCACCCTGAACCGGCCCGAGAAGATGAACGCGCTGACCCCCGCCATGCCGGCCGAGATCATCCGCGCCTTCGACCTGACCGATGACGATGACAGCGTGCGCGCCGTCATGGTCACCGGCGCGGGCCGGGCCTTCTGCGCAGGGGCGGATCTGTCGAGCGGCAAGGATGTGTTCGACAAATCCACCCGCCCCGGCAACCCGCAGCGCGCCGATGGCAGGTTCGACTACACGCTGGAAACCGCGCGTGATGGCGGAGGGACGCTGGCCCTGCGCATCTTCCGCAGCCTCAAGCCGGTGATCGCGGCGATCAACGGCCCGGCGGTGGGCATCGGCTCGGCCATGACACTGCCGATGGACATCCGCATCGCCAGCGACACTGCCCGGATGGGCTTCGTCTACGGCAAGTTCGGCATCGTGTTCGAGGGCTGTTCCTCCTATTTCCTGCCCCGTGCCGTCGGCATGGCCAAGGCGCTGGAATGGGCGATGACCGCCCGCAACGTGCCCGCCCCCGAACTGGCCGAGGCGGGGATGTTCAATCATCTGGTCCGCCCGGAAGAGCTGATGCCGAAGGCCCGCGCCATCGCGGCGGAAATCGCGGCCAGCATCGCGCCGGTCTCGGCCGCCGTCATGCGGCAGATGATCTGGCGGGGTCAGGCCATGCGCCACCCGATGGAGGCGCATCGGGTGGAAAGCTGGGGCATCACCAACCGAGGGATGAGCGCCGACACCCAGGAGGGCGCCGCCGCCTTTCGCGAAAAGCGGCCGCCGGCGTTTCCGGGCAAGGTTTCCACCGACATGCCCGACTACTACCCTTGGTGGGACGAGCCGGAGTATCGCGGCCCGCCCCTGTAGCCGCTACTGCGTCTTGGCGGCGCCCTCGCCCGGGATCACCCCCCGGGCGTTGCGGCCCGCCTCGCCCGGGGGCGGCACGATCGGGTCCGACCACTCCGGCAAGGCGGCATCGCGCCGCCAGTCGGCCAGCCACAGGGGCTGCCCGGGCTCGACGACGTAGGCTGAGAAATCGCGCACCCCTGCCTCATGCAGGGCCTCGTCATCCAGGGAGAACCGCCCTGTCACCTCGACCGCCGGGCGGCGGAAGATCGAGACGGCGGCATCGCCCATGATCTCGGGCTTGCGGCAATGGCGCAGCGCCTCGTCGCCGCGGCGGAACTCGATGGCGGCGGTCGCGATCCCGGCGCGTGGCCACAAGCCGGTGACGGCGACACCCTGGTCGCGGAACTCCTCGGCCATGCCGATCACCTGCATCGCGATGCCGTATTTCGCCATCGACTGGTGCAGCGACCGCCCCAGCCGCGCGGGATCCAAGTTCGGCCGAGGGGCCAGCATCATCAGATGCGGCGCGGGCGCGCGCAGCAGATGCGGCAGGCAGCATTTCGAGACCAGGAACGCGCCGCGCACGATGATGTCATGCACCAGATCGAAGCGCTTCATGTCGGTGTCCAGCACACCCGCCTGATCAATAGCGCTGGCGTTGTTCACGCAGATGTCGATGCCGCCGAAAGTCTCCACCGTGCGGGCCACGGCTTCGGCCACCGCCGCATCGTCGCGCACATCGGCGATGACCGGCAGCGCGCGCCCGCCCGCCGCCTCGATCGCCTCGGCGGCCTCCTGCACGGTGCCGGGCAGATAGCGGTGCGGGGTGTCGGTCTTGCCCAGAAGGGCGACATTCGCCCCCTCACGCGCGGCGGCAAGTGCTATGGCGCGCCCGATCCCGCGGGTGGCCCCGGTGATGAACATGGTGCGACCGCTCAGTGACTTCGCCATGGAACTCCCCCTCTTGAGGCGTTCAGCGCCCCTGGAACACCGGCTTTCGCTTCTCGCGGAAGGCGGTGACGGCCTCCTTGTGATCCTCGCTATTGGCCGCCATCCGCTGGGTGATGGTCTCCGCCTCCAGCACCTCATGGAAATTGGCCTGTTCGGCCAGCGCCAGATTGCGCTTGATGTAGCGGTAGGCGATCGTCGGGCCACCCGCCAGCCGCCGGGCCAGCGCGCCAACCTCGGCATCCAGTTCAGCGGCCGGAACGGCGCGGGTCACAAGCTGCATGGCGGCGGCCTCGGCCGCGGTCAGCTTGGGGGAGAGCAGCAGAAGCTCGCGCGCCCGAGCCGGACCCACGATCAGCGGGAGATAATAGCTGATTCCGCAATCGCCGGAATAGCCGACATCGACAAAGCCGGTGATGATCTTCGTGTCCTCGGCCGCGATGCGGAAATCGCAGGCCAGCGCCAGGGATAGCCCTGCCCCCACGACCGAGCCCTGAAGCCGCGCGATGGTGGGCTTGCCCATGACATGCAGGCGATAGAAGGCCTGGCCATAGCGCGACAACCGGTCGCTGCGCATCTCAGCGGTGGGCCAGCCCTCTTCGCGCGACTGCTTGGCGTTGATCGGGAAATCGGGATCGGCCACGCCCTTGCTGTTTAGATCGCCGCCGCCGCAAAAGGCGACGCCCGCGCCCGCGATGACGACACAGCGGACATCCGGGTCGTCGCCCGCATCCTCGATGGCGCGGGTCAGGCGCAGGAACAGCGGCTGGTTCAGCGCGTTGCGCACCTCGGGGCGGTTCAGGGTGATGGTCATCACGCCATCGACCAACTCGGTCAGCAGAACGTCGCTCATTTCGATTTCCCGTCCAGAAATCCCTGTGAAAGCCGGTGGCGGTCGGGGCTGTCCAGCAATTCGCGCAGGGCAGCCCGTTCCATGACCATCGCCTGGGGCAAGGGCATGTCGGGGCCGTCCACCATCAGCCTCTTGACCGCGAGGATGCAGGCAGACGGCATCGACGCGATCTCACGCGCGAGTTCGATGGCGCGGACCAGCGCCTGCCCCGGCTCCACCAGATCGGACAGCAGACCCCAGTCCGCGGCGGTGGCGGCGTCGATGGGGGCGGCGGTCATGACGAAACGCATCGCCCGCGCCTTGCCCGCGGCCCGGATCATCCGCTGCGTCCCGCCCGCGCCGGGCAGGAAGCCACGCTTGACCTCGGGCAGGCGCAAAGTGGCGTTGCGGCCAGCCACCACCATGTCGGCGGCCAGAGCGATCTCGCAGCCCACGCCCACCGCATGGCCCTCGACCGCCGCGATCAGCGGTTTGGGGAAGCTGTTCAGCGCCGTCCACATCTCGACCGAGCCGGTGTTGACCGTGCCGCCGGGCTGGTTCAGCGCCTTCAGATCGGCGCCCGCGCTGAAGATGTCCGGCCCGCCGGTCAGGATCACGACCGATACGGCTGGATGTTCGGCGGCCTCTTCCAGCGCCCTGCGCAGGGCGGCCCGCAACGGCGGGTTCACCGCGTTGCGCACCTCGGGCCGGTTCAGGCGCAAGACCAGGATCGCCGGATCCGGCCGTTCCAGGATCAGCGGTTCATCCATGCACGTGTCTCCTCAGACGCCCCGGAACACCGGCTTGCGCTTTTCCATCATCGCCATGACCGCCTCTTTCTGGTCCTCGGTCCCAGTGGTGCGGGCCATGTTGACGATCTCGATATCCATCGCCGCCTCCGGCGTTTCGGTCAGGGCTGAGTTCAAGTTCTGCTTCATCGCCCGCAGGGTGACGGGCGGACCATCGGCCAATTGTCGGGCAAGGGCTGCGGCCTGTGCCTCGAGTTCGGTATCCTCTACCAGACGGGTCACAAGGCCCAACCGGTCAACCGCCGTGGCGTCCAGTTTCGGGTTCAGCATCAGGATCTCGCGCGCCTTGGCGGTGCCCAGATGCTGGGTCAGGAACCAGGCCGCGCCATAGTCGCCCGAGAAGCCTGCCGAGATGAAGCCGGTCAGGAAGGTTGCCGTGTTGCTGACCACGCGGAAATCGCAGGCCAGCGACATCGCGAAACCGGCACCCACGCAGGGGCCGCGCACGGCGGCGATCGTCGGTTTCCTCATTCGGAACAGATGCAGTGACGCGTCCGAGAAGCTGCGCACCCGGTCGAATCGTTCTTCCAGCGCGTTGTAGCGCGGATCGGTTTTGGGGCGGTCGCCGGCACGGTCGTCCTTGCGGCCCTCGCGCATGTCGCCGCCGGAACAGAAGCCGCGCCCGGCGCCGGTCAGCACCACGACGCGCACCGCGGGATCGGTCGCCGCCGCGCGCAGGGTTTCCTCCAGCCCGCGCATCAGCGGAATGGTCAGCGCGTTCAGCCGGTCGGGCCGATTCATGGTGACGGTCAGCACACCGTCGTCATTTTGGGTCAGAAGAACTTCGTCGGTCATGATGTGGCGAACAGCTTGCGGACTTCGGGAAGCGAGACTTTCATCGAGATCGTGCGGGGCAGCTTCTCGACGATGCGGAACTTGGCGGGCACCTGATAGGAGGTCAGGTTCTCGCGGGCGAAGGCGGTCAGCCCGGCCTCGGTCACCTCGGCGCCGGGTTGCAGCTCGACCGCGCAGACCGGGACCTCGCCCAGCCTTTCGTCGGGGATGCCGACGACCAAGGCATCAGCCACGCCGGGCGCGCTGCGGATCACTTCGGCGACCTGCGTCGCAAGGATCTTGAACCCGCCCCGGATGATCGCGTCATCCGAACGGCCATGCACATACAGGAACCCATCGGCATCGAGACTGGCGATGTCGGTGGTGCGGGTCCAGCCGGGTTTCAGGCCAAGGCTGGTGGCATCAACCTCCAGCAACCCGCGTTCCCCGGTGGGCAGGGGCGCGAATGTCTCCTGGTCGACGATGCGGAACTTGGTGCCACGCCGGGCGCGACCGGCGCTGCCCAGCTTCGCGCGGCCCCATTTCTTGTGCTCCTCATAGGTCCAGCTTGCGACCACGCCCAGAAACTCGGTCGCGCCATAGTTGCACAGCACGGGCGCGCCGAAACGGTCCTCGAACTCGCGCTGCGCATCGGGTGACAGCGCGGCCGAACCCGAGCGCACCGCGATGACCGAGGACATCTCCTCGCGCGTCAGGTCGCTTTGCAGGACCGTCCGCAGGATCGCGGGCAGAAGGCTGATGAAGCGGGGCCGGTGGCGGGTCAGCGCGCGGCGGAACTCGGCTATGTCGAAGCGTTCGAACAGCATCACCGGACGCCCTTCGTAGAAGGACATCAAGAGTTGCAGGATGCCCGCCGTATGCGGCAACGGCGCGAACAGGAAGTTGGGCGAGCGTTGCAGGCGAATCTCCTTTCCGCCTTCGCTGCGCACACCATCCACCAGAGCGCTTTCCACTGTGGCCCGGGTGATCAGGATGCGCTTGGGCGCCCCGGTAGTCCCGGAGGTCTGGATCTCGATCTGCGTGGCGGGATCGGCGGCGCGGAACGGGCCCGCGCCTGCGGCCGACAGTTCGGGATACAGGGCGACCTTCGGCTGTGCGGCCAGATCGACCACCAGCACACGGCTGCCCGCCGCCTTGGCCCCGGCGACCAGAGCGGGGGTCCAGTCCTCGCCGCGGGCGACCACGGCGGCCAGTTTCAGCTGCTCGATCTCGGCGGCGAGTTTGCCTTCGGGCTGCATCGGGTTCAGCAGCACGATGGAATGGCCCGACAACAGCAGGCCGACCACCGCCAGCGCCGAGGCGGGGCGGTTCTTCAGAACCACCCCCACCGACAATTCGGTGCCAACCCCGGCCGCCGACAATGCGGCGGCCAAGTCTTCGGAGACTGCGGCCAGATCGCTCCAGCTTGCCGTCTCGTCCCGGAACTCGATCGCCCAGACCGAGGGGTCCAGCGCCATGATCCGACGCAGACGGTCAAGATAGTGGACAGTCTCGATGGTTTCGGTCGCGCTCATTCCTGGAAAGCCTCTTCACGTTTGGAGCGGATGGCCGGCAGCGACACCGCCACGATACAGAACACCGCAATGGCCAGAAGCGTGCCACTGATCGGCCGCTCGACGAAGACCATAGGATCCCCGCGCGACAGCAGCATGGCGCGACGCAGATACTCTTCCATCATCGGGCCCAGAACCATGCCCAGAAGGAACGGCGCCGGTTCGCATCCAAGGCGGCGGAAGGCGAAGCCCACGAAGCCGAAGATGACCATGATGTAGACGTCGAAGCTGGAGAAGTTCAGCGTGAACACCCCGATGGCGCAGAACGTCATGATCGCGGGGAAGAGAAACTTGTAGGGGATGGTCAGCAGCTTCACCCAGATGCCGATCAGCGGCAGGTTCAGGATGACCAGCATCAGGTTGCCGATCCACATCGACACGATGAGACCCCAGAACAGCTCGGGCTGTTCGCGGATCACGCCCGGGCCGGGCTGGATGCCCTGGATCAGCATCGCCCCCGCCATCAACGCCATGATCGCGTTCGACGGGATGCCCAGCGTCAGCATCGGGATGAACGAGGTCTGCGCGCCAGCATTGTTGGCGCTTTCGGGCGCCGCGACGCCCTCGATCGCGCCGGTGCCGAACTTCTCGGGGTTCTTCGAGATCCGCTTCTCGATCGCATAGGCCGCGAAGGAGGACAACATCGCGCCGCCGCCCGGCAGGATGCCCAGGATCGAGCCGAGCGCGGTGCCGCGTACGACAGGCATGGCGATCTGCTTCATCTCGGCCTTGCTGGGTATCATGTTCGACATCTTGGCCTTGTAGGCCGTGCGCTCGGGTTCGGGCGAGGCGAGGTTCTGGATGATCTCGCCCAGACCGAAGATGCCCATGGCCACGGCCACGATGGACACGCCGTCCAGCAGTTCATTAACGCCGAAGGTCATCCGGTAGGCGCCCGAGGTGATGTCGATCCCGATGATGCCGACGATCAGCCCCAGGATGATCATCGCCAGCGCCTTCAGCAGCGGCCCCTGCGCCAGGGCGACCGAGGCGATCAGACCCAGCACCATCAACGAGAAGTAGTCCGCCGCGTGGAATTCCAGCGCGAAGCGCGCCAGGATCGGCGCCGCCACGGCGATCAGCAGCGTGGCCACGCAGCCCGCGAAGAACGACCCCAGCGCGGCAGTGGCCAGCGCCACCCCTGCCCGGCCCTGACGGGCCATCTGGTAGCCGTCGAGCACCGTCACCACCGCCGAGGATTCCCCCGGTAGGTTGACAAGAATCGCGGTTGTCGATCCGCCGTATTGGGCGCCGTAATAGATGCCTGCCAGCATGATGAGCGCGGTGGACGGATCAAGGGTGAAGGTCACCGGCAGCAGCATGGCGATGGTCGCCGCCGGCCCAAGGCCCGGAAGCACGCCGATCAGGGTGCCCAGAAGCACGCCCATGAAGCAGTAGAACAGGTTCGTCAGCGTCAGCACTTCGCCGAAGCCGATCCCGAGGTTGCTCAGAAATTCCATGGATTGTCCCTCAGTATCCGAACATGCTGCCAAGCAGCGGAATGGGCTGGCCCAGCAGCTCGACGAAAACGATGGCGGAGATCGCGGCCAGGACGACGGCGGTCACGATGGCCGCTTTCAGGCCGTAGCCCTTGGTCGCGAATGCCCCCATGAGCACCAGGATGATGGTTGCGGGGATCATGCCGGCGGGCCGGATCAGGATGCCGTAGATCAGCGATCCCCCTAGCACCATGACGGCACCGCGCAGGGCCTGGGCGTTCAGTGGCTCCATCTCCTCGACCGAGCCGACAAGGCCGCGGATCATGATCAGCACGGCAAGAAGGCACAGCAGCCCCCCCATCACCACGGGGAAGAAGCCGGGGCCCATCCGTCGCGGCGTGCCAAAGTCATAGCCCGAGGAAATGGCGATGACGGCGATCCCGGCGGCCAGGAACAGGGCGCCGGAGATAAAGTCTTTCGGTTTGCGTATGAAGTGCATCTGCGCCTCCCAACGTTGATGCTAAGTGGTTGAAGACTAACGCAGTCGGCTCGCGTCCGCAGGGGGCGCCCCCCTGCTGCGGCCTGTGGGCTCGGCGCAGGCGTCTTGGTATTCGGCGGCCAGTCGGTCCACCAGATCTTCCACGGAGGGAATGTCGTCGATCAGCCCGACCCCCTGCCCCGCCGCCCAGATGTCGCGCCAGGCGCGGCGGTCGGTGGGCGCCTCGGTATGCGGGGGAAGGCTGTCGGGATCGAATCCGTTGGCACGGATCGAAGGCTTCATGAAATTCGCCGGCACGCCGCGCGTGAAGGTCGGCGTATACAGGATGTCGCCGGTCTGCGCCGCCACGATCATCTCCTTGTAGGCCTGCGGTGCCATGGATTCCTGCGTCGCGATGAACCGGGTGCCCAGATAGCACAGATCCGCCCCCAGCACCTGCGCCGCCCGGATCGAGCGGCCGTCCGAGATGGTGCCCGCCAGCACGATCCAGCCATCGAAGATCCGGCGGATCTGCGGAATCAGCGCGAAAGGATTGACGATGCCACCATGCCCGCCGCCGCCGTTGCAGATGACGATCAGACCGTCCACCCCGGCGGCAATCGCCTTCTCGGCGTGGCGCAGGGTGGTGACATCATGGAACACCAGCCCGCCCCAGGCGTGGATCTCGGGCACCATTTTCGAAGGGTCGCCATTGGCGGTGATGACCAGCTTCACGCGATGGCGGCGGCAGGTCTCCAGATCCTGGGCAAAACGCGAGGTGCCGAACTTCTCGCCCTTGCGGACCGAAAGGTTGCAGGCATAGGGCGCGGGCTGGCGGCCGGTCTGCGCCGACCATTCGGCCAGCTCCTTGTCGAACAGCTCCAGCCAGTCTGCGAATTCCTCGGCGCTGCGGGCCGTGCCTGCGGGGGCAGCCCCGATGATCCCGGCCTTGCAGGCCCCCAGCACCAGATCAGGGCCCGAGACCAGGAACATGGGCGCACAGATCGCCGGAAGGCGCAGCCGCTCGAATATCGCCCCGTTTCGTTGCACCATTTCAGTCACCCCCCGATGCGCGCAGAGCGCGCCTCCTCCTCATTAACTTATATAACTACGTTATTTATCACGAGTGTCAACCTTTGCCGTCACACCTTTGTCAGCGAGATGCGCGAGAGCAGGAGCCCCCCGGACGCGGCGAAGAGCCCGAGCAGAACGAAAACGGCCGAAAAGGCTATGTCGATGGCCGGGTCCCACAGAACCGGCCCCGCTGCCGTGCTCGTCAGACGCGCAACGAAGGTTTCGGACACGCCGGAACATGCCAGCGTCAGGAACAGAAGCGCGCTGGTCAGCGCCGTGCCCAGGGCGGTGCCCAGAATCCGTGCGAACTGCACCGATGCCGAAGCGGACCCCAGATGCTCGCGCCCGGCCGCGGTGGCGATCATGATCTGGACCGGACCCATCACGGTGCTGCTGCAGATCCCCAGACCGAACAGCATCGCGGCCATCTGGCCCTGCGTCAGACAAGGCAGCGCTGCGGCCGTGAACATCAGTCCGGCCCCTATCGCCATGCCGACCATTCCCCAGATCGTCGTGCGGCCGGTGCGCGTCACCAGATTGCCGATGATCGACGCGCCCACGATCATCCCCAGACTCATCGGCATGATCGTAAGGCCAAGTTCGGCGGTGGTCAGTCCGTAGCGCACGCGGAACAGCGTCGGGATCAGCACGATCGTCGCCACGAGAAAGGCGCCGTGCGCCATAGCCACAAGATCGGAGAGCAGGATCGTCGGGTTGCGGAGCAGGGCAATCGGGATCAGCGGATACGACGATCTGCTCTGGTTCCGGAAAAGAAGCGCGATCAGCACCGCCGTGGCGCAGGCGCTGGCGGCAAGCCGCAGCCCGTCGGACCGGGCGATGTCCTGAAGCGCCATCAGGGCCGACATGGCGGCCGACAGCGTCAGCGCGAGCAGGGTGATCCCCACGATGTCCAGCCGGAAGGCGCCGCCCCGCCCGGGCAGGGCGGGAACCCGCAGCAGAAGGACGAAGGACAGCGCCGCGAGCGGAAGGTTCAGCAGGAAGACGGCCGGCCAGCCGAAGGCCGCCGTCAGGGGTGCGCCAAGCGCGGGGGCCAGTCCCTGCGAACAGACGACGATGGAGGCGAGATAGCCCTGAAACCTGCCCCGCTCGCGCGGGGAGATCGCCTGCGACAGCAGCGCCTGCGCCAGAACCATCAGCCCGCCGCCGCCCAGGCCCTGCAACACACGGAACACCACCAGAACCGGCAGCGAGGGCGCGAGGGTGCACAGCAGTGACCCGGTGGTGAATAGGCCAAGCGCCGCAAACAGAACCAAGCGCAGACCGAACAGATCACCCAGCAGCCCGTAGACCGGAGCGGCCAGCATCGCCGCCAGCATATAGGCCACCACTACCAATGACACCCTTTCGGGATTGCCCAGATCCGCGGCGATGGTCGGAAGCGCCGTGGCTACCAGCGTGTTGTCTGCGACGGCGATGGCCATGACCAGCGACAGGCCCGGGAACAGCCGCATGAACGTGGCGCGCATCCGCGCCCTGTCCTCGGGCAGCGGGGTCATGCGCCCGTTCCGCGTGTCCGCCCGCTTCTTGCACCAGCCAAGGCGCGGCCCGATGCCCTGCTGGCATCCGGCATCTGCATCTGTGCGCCTAGGATCAACACTGCCCATCCTTCGGGTGATTCTCACTTGAAATACCCCAAATAATTCTCTTAGGGAAACAGGTGTCACAATACAGATGAGTATTGCAGCCCCGACTTTGGCCGATATAGTGGCCGGACCACGGGAGATGGGGGAGGCGACGGACACCATGAAAGCGATGGTCTGCATCGAACAATCGGCCATGCCGGTTCTGAACTGCCACGAGATGTCCGATCCCGTGCCCGGCCCCGGTCAGGCGCTGATCGAGCTGCGGGCGACCTCTCTCAGCTTCCCCGACGTGCTGACGATGGGCGGGCAGTATCAGCGCAAGGCCAGCTTTCCGCATGTCCCGGGCATCGAATCCTCGGGCGTCGTTCTGGCGCTTGGCCCCGGCACCACTGGCCCCGCGCCGGGGACGCATGTCTCCGTCTCCAGCCATTCGGGCGGCTTCGCCGAACGCATCGCCATCGGGGTCGAGCGGCTGACTCCCCTGCCCGAGGGCATGTCCTTCGAGGAGGGCGCGGTGTTCTTCCTGCGCTTCGGCACCGCCTGGCATGCGCTGGTGCAGCGCGGGCGGATCAAGGCGGGTGAGAAGCTGCTGGTGCTGGGCGCGGCCAGCGGGGTCGGCCTTTGCGCGGTGGAACTAGGCCGGGCCCTAGGCGCCGAAGTCACCGCCTGCGCCTCGGATGCCGCCCGCGTCGCCATCGCGGCCGAGGCGGGAGCGCAGCGCACGCTGGTCTATCCGCGCGACATGTCCGACCGCGCCACCGCCCGCAGCTTAACCGAGGCGCTGCGTGAGGCCGAACCCGGCGGTTATGACCTGATCTTCGATCCCGTCGGCGGCGGTTATGCCGAAGCGGCCTATCGCGCGATCGCGCCGGAAGGCCGTCATCTTGTGGTGGGCTTCGCCGCCTCGGAAAAGGTGCCTGCACTGCCCCTGAACCTGCCGCTGCTGCGCAGCGCCGATGTGGTGGGCGTGATCTGGGGACCGGCGCGCTGGCGCCGCCCCGGGTGGAACGAGGAGGCCACCCGCGAACTGACCCGTCTGTGGATCGAGGGACGCATCCGCGCCCGCGGGCTGGATGTGCGTACGATGGGCGAGGCGAACGTCGGGATCGGCGACATGCGCAACCGCCGAATCCGGGGCACAGCACTGGTCTTCACGCAGGAGGGCTGGCCCCCATCCGAGGGGGCGATGGCATGAAATACGTCCGTCTGGGCCGCAGCGGCCTAAAGGTCAGCCCAATCTGTCTGGGCTGCATGAGCTTCGGCACCCCCGGCAAGGGCCGCGTGACATGGTCGCTGGGCTATGACGAGGCGCTGCCCATCGTCTCGCGCGCGGTCGAGGCGGGGGTGAGTTTCTTCGACACCGCCGACACCTATTCGCTGGGCGTCAGCGAAGAGCTGACCGGCAAGCTGGTGCGCGCCACCATGCCCCGCGACCGCGCCGTGATCGCGACCAAGGTGCTGAACCCGACCGTGGCCAATCCGGGGCCGAACGACATCGGCCTGTCGCGCAAGCACATCCTGGATGCGGTGGACCAGAGCCTGCGGCGTCTGGGAACCGATTACATCGACCTCTACATCATCCACCGCTTCCATCGCGGCACCCCGATCGAGGAGACCATGGCCACGCTGCACGGGCTCGTGCAATCGGGCAAGGTCCGCTATCTAGGAGCCTCATCGATGTATGGCTGGCAATTCGCCCAGATGCAGGCCGTGGCCGAGCGCAACGGCTGGACCAAGTTCATCTCGATGCAGAACCTCTACAACGTCATCTGGCGCGAAGAGCGGCATGACATGAACGCTTTCTGCATCGAGAGCGGCGTGGGCCTGACCCCTTGGTCGCCACTGGCCGGGGGTTTCGCCACCGTGGACTGGCGCGAAACCGACGCGAAGCATTCCGCGCGCGCCACGGCAGCCACCGCCTATTCCAGCCGCGCCTATGGCACGCCGGGCGACTACCGTGTGGTGGATGCGATCAAGGCGGCGTCGAGCAGGCTGGACGCGCCGATGGCCCAGATCTCGATGGCCTGGCTGCTGGCACAGCCCGGTGTTACCTCGCCCATCGTGGGAGCGACCAAGCTGGGCCATATCGAGGATGCCATCGCGGCGACCACGCTGAAACTGCCGCCCGAGGTGCTGGCCGATCTGGACGCGGCTTACGAGCCGGTCCGGCGGCTGGGTATGCTAAGTTGAGAGGGGAAGCGATGTTTTCATTGGCAGGCAAGACGGCGGTGGTGACGGGCGGGGGCGGCGGGCTGGGCCGCGGCATGGCCATGGCGCTGGCGCAGGCCGGGGCCGCCGTGGCCGTTGCGGGCCGCCGATCCGAGGCGCTGGAAGCGACGGTGGCCGCGATCCGCGACGCGGGTGGCAAGGCCGCCGCCCTGGCTTGCGACATCACGCAGCCGGGTGCGGCGGCGGGGCTGATCGACAGCGCGGTCGCAGAACTTGGCGGGCGGCTGGACATCTGGGTGAACAACGCCGGCTCGGCCGCGCCCGCCGATGTGGGGCGCCTGATCGGCCTTTCCGAAGACCAGTGGGACCGGGTGGTCGATCTGAACCTGAAGTGGTCCTTCTTCGCCGCGCAGGCCGCCGCCCGGGCGATGGGTGGCGACGGCAAGGGCGGGTCGATCATCAATCTGTCCTCGCGCTCCGGCTCGCAGCCCAACCCGCTGACCGGTCAATATGGGGCGGCCAAGGCCGGGATCGAAAGCCTAACCGCCACCATGGCGGTGGAATGGGGGCATCTGGGCATCCGCGTGAACGCCATCGCCCCGGGCGTGGTCGTGACCGAAGCCAATGCCGACCGGATGAGCGGCCCGCGCGCGCAAAAGCAGATCGACAGCGTCCCGATGGGACGGCTGGGCGTGCCCGGCGATGTGGCGGGGCTCTGCGTCTACCTCGCCTCAGACGAGGCAGCCTGGGTGTCCGGCACCGTCATTCCGGTGAACGGCGGCAGCCGGGTCGCCGTGGCCTACATGGCCTATCTGCACCAGATCGCCAAAGAGAATGCCCAGTGACCATGCAGCCCTACCAGATCCCCTTCGACCCCGACGCCCTGGCCGAGCTGCACCAGCGGCTGGACCGTGCCCGCAGGGTGCGGCCGGTGGATGGCGCGGGATGGGATTACGGCATCGAGGCCGGGTATCTGGATGCGCTGCTGGCCGACTGGCGGGCCTTCGACTGGCAGGTGCAGGTCGAACGGCTGAACCGCCTGCCCCACCAGATGATCGAGGTGCAGGGCCATCCGATCCATTTCGTCCATTTCCCCGGCCAGGGGCTGCCCGTCGTGCTGTCGCATGGCTGGCCCTCGACCTTCCTGGAAATGCTGCCGCTGGCCGAGCGGCTTTCGGCGGCGGGCCATGCGGTGATCCTGCCGTCGCTGCCCGGCATCGGCTATTCGCCCGCGGCGACGGTTCCCGGCATGTCGGCGCAGCGTGTGGCCCTGTTGTGGCACGGGCTGATGCAGGCGCTTGGTCATGACCGCTACGCCGCCCATGGCTGCGATGTGGGCGCGCATATCACCGCGCTGATGGCCGCCGAACCGCAGGGCAGGCTGATCGGCGCACATATCGGTTCGGTTCCGCTGCCCGGCGCACGGCAGGAAACCCGCTCGCCGGAGGATGCGGCCTATCTGGCGCGGGTCAAGGCCTGGCGCGACCGCGAGACCGGCTATGTCGAGATCCAGCGCACCAAGCCCGACACGCTGGCCGCAGCCTTGATCGACAGCCCGGCCGGACAGGCCGCCTGGATGGCTGAGAAGTTCCGGGCCTGGTCCGACCCCGCCACGCCGATCCCGCGCGAGACGGTTCTGGCGACACTGTCGATCTACTGGTTCACCGGCTGCATCGCGCCCTCCATGCGCTACTATCTGGAAACCGCGCGGTTGCCCCGGCGGCTGGATGCACCGATCACCCTGCCCTGCGGCTTCTTCCTGGAAGCGCCGGATGCCGGGGCGGACCCCGCCACCGGCAAGCTGGGCCGCGCCGGTGCGCCGCCCCGTGCCGCGACCGAACCCGCCTGGAACATCCGCCGCTGGTTCGTGGCCCCCGAAGGCGGCCATTTCCCCGCGCTGGAGACCCCCGACCTGCTGGCAGGTGAGCTGCTGGCCTTCCTCGCCTCGCTGGAGAAATAGCGGCATGACCGGAGACAGGCCAGGCGACGCGGAACTGCAAGGCTGGATCGACCGAACCCGCGCCCATCCGGGCACCGCGCGACAGGTCAAGGTGTGCGGTTGCGACATCGCCTATCGCATCTGGGACGCGCCGGACCCCATGGCACCGCGCCGCGACGTGGTGCTGCTGCACGGACGCAATGCCAGCCTGCATTGGTGGGCCCCGATCGTGCCCGCTATGGCCAGCTCGGGCCGGGTCGTGGCGCTGGACTCCAGCGGCGCGGGCAGCTCTGGCTGGCGCGACCGCTACAGCATCGGGCTTTACGTGCATGAGGTGCTGGAGGTGGTGGCCGATGCCGGTCTGTCCGATCCGGTGCTGATGGCGCACAGCTTCGGCGGTCATATCGCCTTCCAATCCGTGCTGGCGCAGAGCCGAATGTTCTCGGGCCTCGTGATCCTCGACACCCGACTGGCCCGGTTGACCGGCGAGATCGAGGCGCAGATCCCCATCGACGCCCGCCCCCGCCGCCACTATCCCGATCGCGAGACGATCCTCAGCCGGTTCCGCTTCCTGCCCGAACAGCCGCCCTCGACTGGGCCCTACCGCGACCATCTGGCCGAAGAGGCGATCATTCACACGCCCAAGGGCTGGACCTGGAAATTCCACGGTCTGGGGGTGGACATGATCGACATGGAGGGGCTGCGGGCGCCGCTGCCCCTGGCCCAGGTCATCGCGGGCATGACGGGTCCCCTGGGGTTCATCCACGGGCTGGACAGCGTGATCATCCGCGACGCCGACCTTGAACAGGCTGCCGCCCTGTCGCCCCGGATGCAGGTGCTGGGCATCGCCGGGGCCGGGCATCACATCATGGTGGATCAGCCCTCCGCCCTGTCGCAGGCGCTGAACGGGCTCCTGCTGGCGGGGACCAACTCCGCCGCCGAATGAAAAAACTTTCCATAAGGCCCGCCGACCCATGACCCAGATCCTGAAGAACATCCGCGTCCTCGACCTCAGCCGCATCGTCGCGGCGCCCTTCGCCACCCAGACGCTGGGCGACATGGGGGCAGAGGTCATCAAGATCGAACGGCCGGGTCCGGGCGATGACAGCCGCCAGTATGGCCCGCCTTTCGCGCCTTCGGCCTCGGGCGGGACATTGCCGGAAACGCCGCTCTACATGGCCAACAACCGCAACAAAAAAAGCATGGCGGTCAACCTGTCCACACCGGAAGGCCAGGCGATCATCCGCGAGCTGGCGGTGGTCTCGGATGTGCTGGTCGAGAATTTCAAGACCGGCGATCTGGCCCGCTACGGGCTGGATTACGAAAGCCTGCGCAGGGTGAACCCCCGGCTGATCTACTGTTCGGTCACCGGCTTCGGCCAGACCGGCCCCTACAAGGACAAGCCCGCCGTCGATTCACTGTTCCAGGCGATGAGCGGGATGATGAGCATCACCGGAGAGCCAGACGGCCTGCCCACCCGCACCGGGTTTTCCATCGGCGACATCCTGGCCTCCAGCTCGGTCCTGTCGTCGATCCTGGGGGCGCTGTATCACCGCGACATCAACGGCGGGGCGGGACAGCATATCGACATCTCCTGCCTCGACGCGACAATCGCGGCGCTGTCGCATCGGGTGATGCAGTATTTCATGACCGGCGTGGCTCCGGTGCGGATGGGGGCGGCCACCCCCAACACGATCCCCTCGCAGCCCTTCGACTGCGCCGATGTGCCGCTGATCGTCTCGGCCGGGACGGACCGGCTGTATCGCAAGTTCTGCATCGCGCTCGAGCGGCCCGATCTGGCCGATGATCCTCGCTTCGTCGACGTGCGCGGCCGGGCCGCCAACCGGGGCGAGCTGCTGCCCGAGCTGGAGAGGATCATGAAGACCCGCACCGCGCGGGAATGGATGACGCGGCTGGACGCGGCGGGCATCGTGACCGGGCCGATCTACGATCTGCAGAACACTTTCGAGGATCCACAGGTGATCGAACGCGGCCTGCGGATCGACCTGCCGCATGAAGGATTCGGCAACCTGTCCTTCCTGCGCAACCCGATCCGCTATTCCGAGACGGATCTGGACAGCTACACCGCCCCGCCCGCCATCGGCCAGCATACCGATGATGTCCTGCGCGAGGTGCTGGGGCGAAGTGCTGATGACATCGCGGCGCTGCGCGGCGCGGGCACGGTGGCCTGACACCGCACTGGAGAAGGGCGGCCGCAGGGGCCGCCCTTTCGCTTTCGCGCCACTTGCAGCTCAGTTCCGCAACGGCTTGCCGGTCCTCAGCATGTGTTCCATGCGCGCCCGAGTCTGCGGCGTCTCGGCCAGTTTCAGCAGGGCCGCCAGCTCCAGCGCCATGATCTCTTCCTCGATCAGGAACGCCCCCGGCCCGGCATCGCCGCCCGTCAGCACCGTCGCCAGCAGATCGGCGATGGCAAGATCGGTGGCCGAGATCCGATCCGCCCGCTGCGAGGCCGAAAGGGGAGCCAGCAACCCGGCCTTGGCCGAGGCCCCGCCCGCCGCGATCAACGGTGGTTCGGCGGTCGCATAGCCCGGCATCAACGCCAGAACCTTGCGCTTCGCCGCAGGCAGCAGGTCGTCGCGCAGCATGACGATGCCGTCGCCGGGCCGCAGGATGCCCATCGCCCGCGCGCCCAGGGCCGAAGAGGACACCGTCCCCGGCTGGATCACGTCGAAGGCCTGTTGCGCCACGCCGACGGGTCCCTTGATCCCGGTTCCCGCCGCCGCGCGCAGCAGCATCTGCGTGCAGCCGCCCCAGCCGGGCACAAGGCCAACGTTGGTTTCGGGCAGGCCCGTGGTCAGCTCGGCATGGGCGACGATCGCATCGGCATGCAGCGCCACCTCGCATCCGCCGCCAAGAGCGAAGCCGTGCATGGCGGCAACGACCGGAACCGGCATCCGCTTCAACGCCAGGAACAGCCGCTGCCCCCGGCCGATATAGGCGCCCAGGGCCTCGATCCCGCCGGTGTCGACCATCCGCAGGATGAAGGCCAGATCCGCCCCGGCCGAAAAGGCGCGCGGGTCGTCATTGCCGATCACCAGCGCCGCGAAATCCTTGCCGGCGCGGGGGATCACCTCCTCCAGCAGATCGAAGACCTCGGGCGCGAAGGTATTCATCTTCGTCGCCATCTGGAAACAGGCCACGCCGTCGCCCAGATCGCGCAACTGTGCGGCGGGATTGCCCAGGATCGGCGCCGCGCCAGTCAGCAGACCCGGCGCAGGTGGCGCGGAGCGGGTGGCGCCGTCGGTGGAGAGGGCCCTGCCCTCAGCATGGAACCCTCCGCTGCCCGCCGCCGTCAGAAGCGCAGGCACCGGGCGCGCCGCAGCCTTCAAGACATCGGCCAAGGCGGCAGTCCCCGCCCGATCCGCCAGTCGGAACGGCCCCTCGCGCCAGGAATAACCCAGCTCGATCGCAGTATCGACCGCCGCCACATCGCCCGCGATGTCGGGCGCGTTGGTTGCCGCATAGTCCACCAACGTGGACAGGACCGTGGCAGCATATCGACCGAACCGCCCCTCGTCCGCCACCAGCGCCGCAAGATCGCGCCCCACGCCGGGCAAAGTCTTGCCGTCCACTGGCCGTTCGGGGCGGTATTCGCCCGTCGTCAGGTCCAGCGCCTCGCGCGTGCCATCCTTGGCGCGGCGGTAGAAGCCCGCGCCGGTCTTGCGCCCGTGCCGTCCCTCCGCCACCAGCCGCCGCACCAGCGCATTGCCCGGCAGATCGAAGCGGTGCAGGTCATCCTCGGGCGGCAAGGCCGCCATCAGGCTGCCCCAGACATGCGGGATCAGGTCGAGCCCGACCAGATCCGCCAGCCCGAAGACGCCGGTGCGCGGAATGCCCATCGCAGCATGCACCGCATCGGCCTCTTCCACCGTCAGCTCCTGACGCATCGCCTCCAGCATGCCCACGGCCATCCAGAAACAGCCGATTCGGTTGGCGATGAAACCGGGCGTGTCGCGGCAATCGACCAGCGTCTTGCCCAGCAGGGCCTGCCCGCCCGCGCGGATGCGCGCCAAGGTGTCGGGGGCGCTTTCCGGGCCGCCGACGATCTCCAGAAGCCGCATGACGCGCGGCGGATTGAAGAAATGGCTGATCGCGAAGTCCTGGGCGAAGGCCTCGCCCAGCCCCTGAACCAGAGCCGCGCGCGGGATCGTCGAGGTGTTCGAGGTCACTGCGGTGCCCGGACGGCGCACGGCGTCGATCCGTTGGTAAAGATCGCGCTTCAGCCCCAGATCCTCGATGATCGCCTCGACGATCCAGTCGGCCTGCGCCAGACGGTCCAGATGGTCCTCGACATTGCCGGGACGGACCAGCGCCGCCGCCTCGGGGGCCATGAAGCCCCCGGCCTTCAGCTGCCGGGCGATGCCGGTTTCCGCCGGGCCGTTGCGGTTGCCGTCCTTGCCGGGGATGTCCAGCAGATCGACTGGGATGCCAGCATTGGCGAATTGCGCGGCGATGCCCGCGCCCATGGATCCCGCGCCGACCACGGCGGCCCGGGCCACGCCCGTCTCCGCCGCGCCAAGCGCCTGCGAAACGGGGGACAGGTTCACGGGGGCGTTCATGCGGCCTCCAGAACCATGGCGATACCCATGCCGCCGCCGATGCATTGCGTGGCGAGCGCGTATTTCTTGCCCTCGCGTTGCAGAAGCGTAGCCGCCTTGCCCACCAGCCGGGTCCCGGTGGCGCCCAGGGGATGGCCAAGCGCGATGGCGCCGCCGTCGATGTTCAGCCGGGCCGGGTCGATCCCAAGCGCGCGGCGGCAGGCTTCGGCCTGAGCGGCGAAAGCCTCGTTCATCTCGATGATGTCGATGGCATCGACCTTCAGCCCGGCCCGTTTGATCGCCTTGCGCGAGGATTCGATCGGGCCAAGACCCATCACCCCCGGCTCGCAACCCGAGACGGCGAAGCCCTTGACCGTGGCCAGCGGGGTCAGCCCGTGGCGTTTCAGGAAGGTCTCGGTGCAGACCAGAACCGCGGTGGAGCCGTCGGTCATCGGCGAGGAGGAGGCGGCGGTGACGGTGCCGTCCTTCAGGAAGGCGGTCTTCAGCTCGGCCATCTTCTCCAGAGGGGTGTCGCGGATGCAGCCATCGTCGGAGACAAGCCCCTCGGCGGTCTGATAGGGCGCGATCTCGGCGGCAAGCCGTCCGTCCGCCTGCGCGGCCAGCGCCTTCTGGTGGCTGGCCCGGGCGAAAAGATCCTGATCGGCGCGGGTCACGTTGTGCTCGCGGGCGACGCGCTCGGCGGTCAGGCCGACATTGACGAAATCATCCACCTCCTCGCGCGACCAGGACGGATGCGGCATCAGGTTGAAGCCCATCATCGGCACCCGGCTCATGCATTCGGTGCCGCCGGCGATGATCGCCTCGCCCGCGCCCATCATCAGCATGCCGACCGCGACCTGAACGGCCTGCACCGAAGATCCACACCAGCGGTTCACGGTCGCGCCCGCGCTTGTGACGGGCAGCCCGCCCAGCAACCCCACGACGCGGCCGATGTTCAGGCCCTGCTCGGCCTCGGGGAAGGCGCAGCCCCAGACGACATCCTCGATCTCATCCGCCGGAACGCCGGTGCGCGCCAGAAGCGAGCGCACCACATGCGCGCCCAGGTCATCCGGGCGCACCCCTGCCAGCGCGCCCTTGCGGGCAAAGGTGAAGGGTGAGCGGACATAGCCCGCAATATACACGGCTTCGGTCATGATGATCCTTCCCTGCGGCCGTCAGCGGCCGGTGAAATTCGGGCGGCGCTTTTCGAAGAAAGCGGAAAGCGCCTCTGTGAAATCGGTCGTCTCGGCACAGGCGAGGAAGCCTGCGGCCTCGGCATCCAGCTGCGCGGCGTAATCGGCGGCGAAGGCGCCCCGGATCAGGCGCTTGGTGGCGCTCAGTGCCTGCGGCGGCCCATCGGCCAGCTTCCGCGCCAGCGCAACGGCCTCGGCCTCCAGATCGGCGGCGGGCACGACGCGGCTGGCCAGGCCGATGCGCTGCGCCTCTTCTGCGTCGATGGTCTGGGCGGTCAGCGCCAGCGCCAGCGCCCGGCGCAGGCCCACGAGACGCGGCAGCGCCCAGGAGCCGCCGCAATCCGGCACGACGCCCACGCGGGAGTAAGCCATGTTGAAGGTGGCATCCGATGCGGCCAGGCCGATATCGGCCCCGGCGAAGACCGACATCCCCGCCCCTGCCACCGCCCCCTGCGCGGCGGCGATCACTAGCGGCGCGCCCGCCTCCAGCCCCTTCAGCCCGGCATGCATCGGGTTGATGACCGCCCGCGCGGCATCCCCTTTGTCGTCGGACGTGCTGAATCCGGCCAGATCCCCGCCCGCCATGAAGGCGCGCCCCTCGCCGGTAAGCAGCACCACCCGCACGGTGGGATCGGCCAAAACCCTCTCGACCGCCGCGGCAAAGCCTTCGGACAGGGGCACATTGATCGCGTTCAGCCGGTCGGGCCGGTTGAAGCGCAGCCGGGCGATGCCCCCGGCGATGTCCAGAAGGATCGGGTCGCTCATCGCGCGGTCTCCGCTGCAAGGAAGATGTCCTGTGCGGCGCCGAACATGGCGGCGCGGTATTCGCGCACCAGACGGTCCGCCAGTTCGGCGGCGGGCGGGCAATCGTCGATCGCCGCCACGCCTTGCCCGGCGGACCAGACGGTCTTCCAGGCCTTCGCCTCGTTCTCCATGTCCAGCGCGCCATGGGCGACAAGGTTGTCGGGGTCCAGCCCCGCCGCCGCGATCGAGGGGCGCAGGAAATTTGCCGCCACGCCCGAGATCGCCGGGGTGTATAGGATGTCCGAAGCCCCGGCACCCACTGTCATGTCCTTCTGCTCCTGGGTCACCATCGCCTCGCGCGTGGCCAGGAAACGGGTGCCCATATAAGCCAGATCCGCGCCCATCATCCGCGCAGCCGCCACCTGCGCCCCGGTCGAGATCGTGCCCGACAGCAGCAGCGTGCCGGAGAAGAAGCTGCGGATCTCGGGCAGGATGGCGAAGGGCGACAGCGTGCCGCCATGCCCCCCCGCCCCGGCCGAGACGCAGACGATGCCGTCCACCCCGGCTTCCGCCGCCTTGCGGGCGTGGCGCGCGTTGATCACGTCATGGAAGACCAGCCCGCCGTAGGAATGCACCGCCTCCACCACCTCGGGCACGGCCCCCAGCGAGGTGATGATGACCGGAACCTTGTGCGCGACCGCCACCTCCATGTCGGCCTGCAGGCGCGGGTTCGACTTGTGGACGATCATGTTGACGCCATAGGGCGCGGCACCGGGTTGCCCCGAAAGCGCCCCTTCGATCCGGGCAAGCCAGTCGGCGAAGCCCTGCGTCGTGCGTTGGTTCAACGCGGGAAAGGTGCCCAGAAGGCCCGACCGGCAGGTTTCGATCACCAGGTCCGGGCCGGAGGTGAGGAACATCGGCGCGGCGACGATGGGCGCGCGAAGGCCGGTGAGGGCGGCGGGAACAGGCATTCAGTCCTCCTTCCTGATGGCATCAAGCCCGCGCATCAGGGCATCGACCATACCCTTTGCCACGGCTTCGGCGCTCATGGCGCCCTTGGGGTCATACCAGCGTCCGATGGCGTTCAAGGCCCCGGCGACGGCAAAGACAGCCAGCCGTGCGTCCTGTGGCCGGAGCGAGCCATCGTCAATGCCAGCCTGCAACGCCCCGCGCAGCATCTGGTCGATCTCGCGCTTCGCCGCGCGATAGCGGGCGCGATTCTCGGGCGAGAGTTCGGCATCATTGGTGCGGCCGACACAGATGCCGAAATCCCGCGTCATCACCAGTGCATAAGACAGCAGCATCTTGCGCAGCCGCACCGCTCCGTCACCCCTGATCTTGGCGGCCTCGGCGGCGGTCCGGCGGATCGAGTCGAGCCCGCGCCGGACACATTCGTAAAGGATTTCGTCCTTGTTCGGGAAATAGTGGTAGATCGTCGGCTTCGTCACGCCCAGGGCCAGCGCCACGTCGTCAAGCGAGGTGGTGACGAAGCCCTTCAAGTTGAACAGCCGCACCGCCGTGGTCAGCACCGCCTCGCGCTTCATCTCGCGTTCGCGCGCCCGGTCACCGGCCGAAGCCCAGAGCGAGGCAGGCCCGTCGCCTGTCATGTCGCGATTTGCCACTGCGGTTCTCCATTCAGAATTATATCTTGCGTAAGCTCTATACTCGGCAGTAAGCATCTGTCAACAGACCGGAGGACCCCATGATACAGACCCCCGCAGACCCGATCGTTATCGTCTCGGGCGCCCGCACCCCAATGGGGAGCTTCCAGGGCGCGCTGAAAGACAAGGCCGCACCCGAGCTGGGTGCCATCGCCATCCACGCTGCGCTGGAGCGCGCGGGGCTGGCGCCCGACAGCGTGCAGGAGGTGCTGATGGGCTGCGTCTTGCCCGCCGGGCTGGGGCAGGCCCCCGCGCGTCAGGCGGCGCTTGGGGCGGGGCTGGCGCTGAACACGACCTGCACCACGGTCAGCAAGGTCTGCGGTTCCGGCATGCGCGCCGCCATGATCGCCCATGACATGCTGGCCGCCGGAAGCGCGCGCGTCGTGGTGGCGGGCGGCATGGAAAGCATGTCCAACGCGCCCTACCTGCTGGAAAAAGCGCGCGGCGGCTACCGCATCGGCCATGGCCGGGTGATGGACCACATGTTCCTGGACGGGCTGGAAGACGCCTATGACAAGGGCCGTTCGATGGGCACCTTCGCCGAGGACACCGCCACCGAATACCAATTCAGCCGCGAGATGCAGGACGCCTATGCGCTGCAATCGCTGGAGCGCGCCATCGCCGCCACGAAATCCGGTGCCTTCGCGCCTGAGATCGTCGCCGTGGGCGAGGTCGACACGGATGAGCAGCCCGACAAGGCGCGGCCCGAGAAGATCCCCAAGCTGAAGCCCGCTTTCCGCGAGGGCGGCACGGTTACAGCGGCCAATTCCTCCTCGATCTCGGACGGGGCGGCGGCGCTGGTCATGATGCGCGAATCCGAAGCCATGGCGCGCGGTATTGCCCCCATGGCGCGGATCCTGGGTCATACAGGCCATGCGCAGGCCCCTGCCCTGTTTACCACCGCGCCGGTCTTCGCCATCCAGAAGCTACTGGACCGCGTGGGCTGGATCGCGGCGGATGTGGACCTGTTCGAGATCAACGAGGCCTTCGCCGTGGTCGCCATGGCGGCGATGCGCGACCTGGGCCTGCCGCGCGATGTGGTGAACGTGAACGGCGGCGCATGCGCGCTTGGCCATCCCATCGGCTGCTCGGGCAGCCGGATCATCGTCACGCTGCTGAATGCGCTGAAAATCCGAGGCCAGCGGCGGGGCGTGGCCTCGCTGTGCATCGGCGGGGGCGAGGCGACGGCCATGGCCGTGGAACTGGTGTAAGGCGAGGCAAGCACATGATTCTGAACGAGAACCAATCTCTGGTGCAGGAGATGACCCGGCGTTTCGCGGCCGAAAAGCTGTGGCCGAACAGCGCCGAATGGGACCGCAGTGCCCATTTCCCGCGCGACGTGATCGCCGACATGGGCGGCCTTGGCCTGATGGGCATGCTGGTGCCCGAGGAGTATGACGGCAGCAAGACCGACCACATCGCCTATGCCGTGGCGCTGGAAGAGGTGGCGGCGGGCAATGGTGCGATCTCGACCATCATGTCGGTCCACAATTCCGTGGGCTGCGTGCCGATCCTGCGCTTCGGCTCCGAGGAGCAGAAACAGCGCATCCTGCGCCCCATGGCGCGGGGCGAATGGCTTGGGGCCTTCTGCCTGACGGAACCGCAGGCAGGGTCGGATGCCGCAGCTTTGCGGACCACCGCGCGGCGGACCGATCGGGGCTGGGTGCTGAACGGGGTGAAGCAGTTCATCACATCGGGCAAGCATGGCGATGTGGCCATAGTCTTCGCGGTGACCGATGCCGCCGCCGGCAAGAAGGGCATTTCCGCCTTCATCGTGCCGACGAACACGCCCGGCTACCGTGTCGCGAGCATCGAGAAGAAGCTGGGGCAGCACCTGTCCGACACCGCGCAGATCGCGCTGGAGAATTGCGAGGTGCCTGCCGATCACCTACTGGGGGCCGAGGGCGAGGGCTACCGCATCGCGCTGTCCAATCTGGAAGGTGGCCGGATCGGCATCGCCGCGCAATCGGTGGGGATGGCGCGCTCCGCGCTGGAGGCGGCAGTGGCCTATGCGGGTGAGCGGGAAAGCATGGGGGCCAAGCTCATGGCCCACCAGGCCGTCGGCTTCCGTCTGGCCGATGCCGCCGCCCGGCTGGAAGCCGCGCGCCAGCTGGTCCTGCATGCCGCCGCCACCCGCGACGCGGGGCGACCGGCCTTGAAAGAGGCGTCGATGGCCAAGCTGGTCGCGTCGGAAACTGCCGAACTGGTCTGCTCGGCGGCGATCCAGACCTTCGGCGGTTATGGCTATACCGAGGATTTCCCGGTGGAACGCATCTATCGCGACGTGCGGGTCTGCCAGATCTACGAAGGCACATCGGACATCCAGCGCATGGTCATCGCCCGCGCGCTGGCTGCCTGATACGGTTTATTTGGGCGGCATCCTCAGGGCGCCGTCCAGCCGGATCGTCTCGCCGTTCAGCATCGGATTGGCCAGGATCGCCAGCACCAGCCGGGCGTATTCCTCGGGCTTGCCCAGCCGGGACGGGAACGGGACCGAAGCCCCCAGTGCGTCCTGCGCCGCCTGCGGCAGGCCCTTCAGCATCGCGGTCTCGAAAATGCCGGGCGCGATGGTGCAGACACGGATGCCAAGCGGCGCGAATTCCCGCGCGGCGGGCAGCGTCAGGCCGATGACACCGGCCTTCGACGCGGCATAGGCGGTCTGGCCGATCTGCCCCTCATATCCGGCGATCGAGGCGGTGTTCAAGATAACGCCCCGTTCACCATCCGTCAGCGGATCCAGCCCGGCCATGCCCGCAGCGGCCAGCCGCAGCATGTTGAAGCTGCCGATCAGGTTCACCTCGACTGCGCGGTGGAAGGCTTCCAGCGGCATCACGCCATCGCGGCCCAGCACTTTCTTGGCCGGAGCGACGCCCGCACAGTTCACCAAGATGCGCGCCGGCCCATGCTGCGCCGCAGCCTCTGCAACGGCGGCTTCGGCGCCCGCGCCATCCGACACGTCGCATTTCACCGCGATCCCACCGATCTCGCGCGCCACGGCCTCTGCCGCCTCGAGATTGAAATCGACCAGAGCTACCTTGGCACCAGCGGTGGCCAAGGCACGGGCGGTCGCCTCGCCCAGACCCGATCCTGCGCCGGTGACCAGCGCCGAGACATCTCGAATATCCATCATTCCTCCAGTATCTGTTGCCGTAGGCCTAGCCGGCCTTGCGGTTCAGGATGGCATCGGCCCGCGCGGCGAAGGCCGGGCTGGTCAGGAAGCCGGTCTGATACTCCAGCGCGGTGGCCAGGTGCTCGTCGAACCCCTCGATCCTCGATAGGCGGCGCGTGGCGGCCACCGCTTCTGGCGGCAAGGCGGCGATGGCGGTTGCCGCCTGCATGGCCGCCGTCCGGGCATGGTCCACCGCCTGCGCAAGGCCCAGCCTTTCCGCTTCGGCAGATCCGATCCGGCGTTCCGACATCAGCCGCCAAAGCGCCCGCGTGCCGCCCCGGCGCATGATCAGCCGCGTGCCGCCCGGCGCCGGAACCAGCCCGAGCGCCGCCCAGCCCTGTGCGAAGGACCCTTTCTCGCCGACGAAGGTCAGATCCCCTGCCAGCGCGATGTCGCAGCCCAGTCCGATGGCCGGGCCGTCCACCGCGCAGATCAGCGGTGGGCGCAGCGCTTCGATGGCGCGCATCATGCCCTGGAATTCGGCATAGATCCGATCGGTCACTGCGTGCTCCCCGCCGGCCACCATTTCCACGATCTGCCTCAGGTTTCCACCGGCGCAGAAGCTTTTCCCTTCGGCTGAAAGCACCACCGCCAGAACCTCGGGATCGGCCGAGGCCGCCTCGATCGCCAGACGGATGGCGCGCGCGCCGTCGGGTCCGATGGCATTATGCACCTCTGGTTGCGCCAAAACGATCTCGCGCACACCGCCCTGTTGCTCGGATCTCAAAACCATATGATCTGTCTTCCATGAGGAACCATGTTCTCTATACAGGCACAGTGCAACAGTGGTGTCAACGCATCGGCCTGCGGAATGCGCAGGCCGCCCCCCACGTGGTGGCCTGTCCTGAAGCGAACCAATCTAAGTCAGCGCAGCGGCAGATAACCGACCAGCGTCGCGACTTCCTGCAACTCGGTCGCGATGTCACGCCGCGTCTCGGGCGTGTGCTGCAACTCGAACATCGAGGCGTTCACCGTCACGTCGATGCGCCGATCCGGTGTCGAGAAGACCGGCACCGCAATGGTCAACGCCCCGCGGATCAGTGCGCCCTCGTCCTCGGCCCAACCGCGTTCCGCCGCGATGCGCGACTCATCAAGGAACTTGGTGAAGCCCGGCGGGTTCTGCCAGGTCACCTCATCATACAAGGGCCGCAAGTCGTCAGGCTCGATCTGCGAGTATCCCGCCATCAGGCGACCCAGCGCTCCGGCCAGGATCGGCAGCCGGTGGCCAAGATTCATGCGGATCGCGATAGCGGACTGGTTCTCCACGACCGAGATCAGCGTCATCCTTGTGGGACCAGTCCTTCGCCACATGCTGGCGGTCACAGAATAGCGCGACGCCACGCGCGCCATAGCCGCCCGGGCGGCTTCGGCGGAGCGGTCGGCCTCGAACGCCGCGCGCGCCAGCCCGACGACACCCAGGCCAAGCCGATAGGTTCGGCTTACGGCGTCGAATTCCACCATTTTCAGCGTTGCCAGCGTGCGAAGGATGTTGAAGCAGGTAGAGCGGTTGAGACCCAGATCCCGCGCCACCTTGGTTACGGCCATGGGCTCCTTTGCTGCCGCCAAGTGGTTCAGAATGTCCACGGCATTGACCACCGCGCCCACGAGTTTCGGCGCCAGGGTGGCGGTGGCATCCTTGTCGATCCCTTCGTCATTCCGCGCCAATGGCCGCCCCTGTGTTCCGCATTGATCGGTCGTTTCTATAAAGGCGGCGCGGATGCGGCAAGCCGGTTTTGCCGGACCCTGGAACAGAGGCCTGGCGCAGGAATGCGGGACAGCGCCACAATGCGTAAAAAATTTAACTTTCTTATCGACATTTGACCTGCCGAACCTTTACTTGATACAGCCAAAGACAATGGAGTATAGCGCGTGGAAGTCCCCTTCAAGGTTCCCAAGGCTGGCGAACTGGTGGCGCAACGCCTGCGCGCCCGCATTCTGCGGGGTGAGCTGAAGGAAGGCGAAAACCTTCCGCAGGAGAATGAGCTTCTGGAGATGTTCCATATCTCGCGGCCGACATTGCGCGAAGCCCTGCGCATCCTGGAATCCGAAGGTCTGATCTCGATCTCCCGGGGAACGCGGGGCGGGGCGATGGTCCACGTTCCGGATTCGCGCGTCGCCTCCCGCTATTTCGGGTTCCTGTTGCAGGCCCAGCAGGTGACATATGACGACGTCTTCTCGACCCTGTCCTTCATCGAGCCCATGGCCGTCCGCTGGCTTGCCGAGCAGAAGGTCGATCTCTCGGCGCTTCGGATCACGCTAGAACAGGTCAAGGCCTCACTGGACGACAACACCGCCTATTCCGCGTCCATCTCGCAGTTCCATCGCAATCTGGTGGAGCTGACGGGCGTTCGCACGATGCTTCTGCTGCTGGAGATGATCTCCAACATCGTGGAATCTTATTATACCACCGTGTCCCACGCGGCGGCCAAGGCGATCGACAACTCGGAGAGCAAGCGCTCCGGCCACAAGGCACGTGAGCGGCTTTTGAAGTTGATCGAGGCGGGCGAAGCTGCCGAGGCCGAGATCTTCTGGCGTCGCCATCTGGAAAAGTCGCATCAGATCATGCTGCGCTGGCAATCCCCCGATCTGGTCGTGGATTTCTCCGAGACGCTGTAGCAGCGCGCTCCCGGCTCAATCCCCGGTCTTGCGCGCCAGTCTTTCGCGATAGGCGGCCAGCCGTTCGGCATGTTCTGCCCCGACGAACAGCGCGGCATTGCTCATCCGCTCGACGATGCGGCCATTGGTGCGGTCCAGGTCGCGGCACAACTCGATCGACAGCTTGGCCAGCGCCAGTGCCTCGGGCGGCAGGTCCGCCAGCCGGGCGCAGAAGGCGTCCACCTTTTCGGTGAAGCGCTCGGCAGGATGCACCTCATGCACCAGCCCGATGGACAGCGCCTGCGCCGCCGGGACACGCTTGCCGGCCAGGGCGATCCACCGCGCCCAATGCGGCCCCACGCAGCGCGTCAGCCGGCTGATTCCGTCCGAGCCGGGCAAGACACCGAACTCGATTTCCGGCAGGGCATAGAAGGTCTGTTCGCTGGCCAGCCGAAAATCGCATCACAGCGACAGTTCCAGTGCCCCGCCCAGGCAGGGCCCGACATGCGCCGCCACGATGGGGTTGCCGATCGTCTCGAACAGATCGCCCAGCCGGTGCCAGTGCTTGGCCCCATGCCCGTATTCATGCCGCGCCTTGCGCGTGCTGCCCTTGAAGTCGGGCTGCAACTCGCCTGAGATATCCGCGCCGGCCGAAAAGAACGGCCCCGTCGCGCCCAGCAGCATCACGCGCAACCCGTCGTCTTCGGCAAAGCGGTGGGTGGCGTCCAGCAGCGCCTGCTGCATGGCCAGATTGATGGCGTTGCGCTTTTCCGGCCGATCCAGCGTCACCCGCAAGACCGCCCCGTCAACCTCGACCCTTACGCCATCGTGCAGCATGGATTTGGTCCTATTCATAACAGTATATTAAGTTATATTTTATGGCGAAGCTGGCCACAAGCGCCCGCCTCTGCATCATGGGAAGATGTCATGCTCACCTGGACCCGCCGGACTTTCGGCGTGCTGGCCCTGTCTGCGCTCGCCTTGTCCGGCGCCACGCTGCCGGCCCGCGCGCAATACCCTGAAGGACCCATCACCATCATCGTGCCCTTCGCGGCGGGCGGTCTGTTCGACAGCTTCGCCCGTGTGATGGCACCCGAGATGGAAAAGTCGCTGGGTGTGCCGGTCATCGTGGAAAACCGCACCGGGGCTGGCGGCGCGAGCGGCGGGGTGGCGGTCGCCAATGCCGAGCCCGACGGCTATACCTTGCTGCTGGGCGGCGCCACGCTGAACGTCCTGATGCCGCTTTTGGACCCCGAGCAGGGCGCGACGGTGTCGAACATGCGCTTTATCGCCTTCGCCCGGGCTATGACATGATGGTCGTCGCCTCGACCAAATCCGGCGTCACCACGTTGCAAGAGCTGGTCGACAAGATGAAATCGGGCGAGGCGGTCGATTACGCCTCGGCCGGTCCGGCAACTCCGATGGATCTGGCGGGTGCCTGGCTGGCCCGGCTGTCAGGGGGGACCGCGGTGCAGGGCATCCAGTATCGCGGATCGGCGCCTGCCCTGTCCGACGTGGTCGCGGGCGTGCTGGACTACGGCTTCAGCCCGGCCAGCCTACTGATGCCGCATGTGCGCGAGGGAACGCTGGTTCCGCTGGCCTCGGCCACCGCCGAACGCCAGCGCGACCTGCCCGACATGCCGACCATGGCCGAGGCGGGCCTACCCGAGTTCATGTCGCTGAACTGGGATTTCTGGACCGCGCTGTTCGCCCCGCCCGGCACCCCCGACGAGGTGGTGATACGCGTGAGCGAGGCGGTGACGGCCGCCCTGAACGACCCCGCCGTGCAGGAGCGCGTGGCCTCGCTTGGCGGCAAGATGATCTTCGTCGGCACGCCGCCCGATCATGGACCGCAGACCATCGACGGCGAAGTCGCCGCCTGGAAACAGCCGCTGACCGAGATGGGCTTCATCCAGTGACCGAAGGTGGTGCCCGGTCCAGGCCGGGCATCACCCCTGCGGCAGGTCGGGGTGGCGCCGCAGCACATCCTTCAGCACCTTGCCCCCGGCCCGCGCGGCAGGCTGTCCAGCCGGATCACCTTTTCCGGTGTCTTGAACCGCGACGCGCCACGTGCGGCAAACCAATCCACCAGCGCCGCCACATCGGGGCAATCGGCCCCTCGGGGCACCAGGAAGGCCGCCACTCGCTCGCCCATTACCGGGTCGGGAAAGCCCAGAACCGCAACCTCGGCAATCGCGGGATGATCGAACAGCACCTGCTCGACCTCGCTGGGCGAGATGTTCTCGCCGCCGCGGATCACGATGTCCTTCTTGCGCCCGACGATGGTGACAGCGCCGGTGTCGTCGATCACCGCCAAATCGCCGGTGCGGAACCACCCATCCGGGGTGAATATCCCGGCATTCAGCGCCGGGTCCAGACAGCCCAGGAACCGTTCCGCGCCCCGCGTCACCAGTTCGCCCGCCATGCCCGATCCAAGCGGGATGCCATCGTCGTCGATGACCCGCATCTCGTTGCCACCCACCGGTTGTCCATCCGTCCGCGCCCGCAGCGCGACCGACGCATCCGCCGGCCACCAGGCGACGGTCGGATGCTCGCTGGATCCATAGCAGCGCGTGGCGTGTATCCCCAGCCGGTCCGCCCGCTCGATCAGGGCGATGGGCACGTTGGCGCCCCGGTGGTGAAATAGCGCAGCGTTTCGATCTCGCCGCGTTCGGCCACATCCACCAGCGGCGACAGGACGGGCGGCACGCCGGTGCACCAGCCCACGCCATGGGCTGCCACCGCCCGCACCCCGGCTTCGGTCGACCAGCGGTCCAGGAACACCGCCGGCCAGCCATGCATCACCAGCCGCATATAGGCGGCAAACATCCCGATATGCCCCGCCGGTGCCGCCACCAGCACCGGCGCGCCGCACACCGCATCGACGATCCCGGCCGCTGATGCCGCCTCGACCAGAAGGCTGGAGTGGTTGTGGACCACGCCCTTGGGCCGCGCGCTGCTGCCCGAGGTGTAGACGATCGCACAGGGCATGGTGGCATCCTGTCCCACGCCGCCCGGAGGCACGGGGCGTGCACGGCGCAGCTCCTCCCAGTCGAGCTGCCCTTGCGGGACCGGGCCAGCGCCGCTGCGGATGATGTGACGCGGCCCAGCCAGACGAGCCACCTCGGCCGCGCGGGTGTCATGATCCTGGCCGCGCCAGTCGGTCGGCATCAGCAGGGCCGCAGCCCCGGTCTGTTCCAGCACGAAGGCGATGTCCGCAGCCCCCAGCGTCGGCAGCACCGGCACGAAGACCAGCCCGGCCGCCATTGCCGCCAGGAACGTGACCAGCGATTCGGGGTTGTGAGGCAGTTGTGAGACCAGCGCTTCGCTCGGTTGCAGCCCCAGAGCCACCAGCCCGCCG
The DNA here is from genome assembly GCF_009908165.1 of Frigidibacter albus. GTDB lineage: Bacteria > Pseudomonadota > Alphaproteobacteria > Rhodobacterales > Rhodobacteraceae > Frigidibacter > Frigidibacter albus. The sequence goes on along the minus strand of NZ_JAAAUC010000015.1, from coordinate 30,731 downwards.
GCCAGCCCTGCCGCATCCCGCAGGATCTTTCCGGTCACGACCTGACGGCAGACCCCGTCGAGATAGCACGCCGCCTGCACCTCGGGCCGAAGCCCACCTCCGGCCATGGCGGCCTGCCAGACGGTGATGCTATCAGGCGATGTGCGCGCCCATTCCCTGCCGAACAAAGCCATGTGTTCCCCCTCTTGGGGGCCCGTCTTCCGCAGAGGCTCGAAGTAAGTCAATTCGTTTAACTACGTTGACTTGGTCTATTCGATGCCGTAGCCTCTCCCGTGACCACGCTGCATGGATCGGGTCCGTCCTCGGATCTGTCCGCAACACGGCCAATCCATCGCTGTCAGCGGGCCGGGAGGGCCACAGCAGACAGCGCATTCATACACCGAGGGGGGAAACCATGGAAATCACGCGCAGATTCGTGTCCGGTCTGGGGCTGGCAACGGCGCTTCTGATGGCGGTGCCTGGCATTGCCCGGGCGCAGGACTTTCCGACCAAGCCGGTCACCATGATCGTGCCCTATGCACCCGGCGGGGCCACCGACATCTTCGCCCGCACGCTGACCGCCTTCATGGAACGAAAATGGGGCCAGCCGGTCATCGTGGAGAATCGCCCCGGCGGCAATTTCAAGATCGCGGTCAGCGCGCTCGAAGGCGCGAACCCCGATGGCTACACCATCGGCACCATCGCCCCGGCCATGAGCGTCGCCTACATGAACATGGGCGAAGAGCTGAAGATCGGCGAGACCATCGCGCCGGTCGCGCAGTTCTGGGTGTCGAACGCCGCCTATGTGGTAAACACCGATGTCATCCCGGTCAGCACCATGGACGAGCTGATCGCCTATATGAAGGCCAACCCGGGCACCGCCTATGGCACGCTGAGCGCAGGGTCGATCAACGGCATGATCGCCGCGCATTACTTCAAGAAGCAGGGCATCGAGGCCGAGGCGATCGCCTATCAGGGTGCGGCCCCCGTCGCGCAGGCCCTGCTGGCCGGGGAGGTCGGACTGATCACCGGCGCGGACATGCAGGCGGTGACGACCCTGCCGCGCGACAACCCCAATATCGTGGTTCTGGGCACCACCGCCGAAGGGCAGGCGGAATCGGCGCCCGATGTCCGGCCGGTGTCCGAACTCGGCTATCCCGAACTGGCCTTCACAACCTTCGGCGGCCTTGCCACGACCGCCGGAACCCCGGATGACGTCAAGGCCATCCTGGCCGAAACGGTGCGCGAGGCGGTCGCCGACCCCGAGTTCATCGCCGGGCTTGCACGGCTTGGCGCGACGGCGACCTTTGCCGACACCGCCACGCTGGAAGCCGCCTTCGCGGAAAGCGACGCCCGCCTGTCCACCATCATCAGCGAGTTGGCCGCCCAATAGGCGTGGCGCGGGCCTCCCGGCCATGGGAGGCCCGGCGCAGGGAAGCGATCGTCATGACCCAGGAAGCCGATGACCTGTTGGCCGAGGCGGCCCTGCATTCGGGAAACGCGGCCGCGCTGCTGGCGCTGACGGATGAAACCGCGGCGAAGGCTTACTTTGCGGCCTACTGGAACCATCTGGACCAGGGCGGCGACAAGCGCATCTTGGAAGTGGGTCGCTCCGGCGGGCTTAGCGGGCCGGACCTGCTGGATCTGTGGCAGGCGGGGACATCTAAGCTTGCCACCGCGCTGCGCGGAACCGATCCCGCCCGCCGTGTGCCTTGGGCGGGCCAGACGATGAGCGCCCGGTCGCTCGCCTCGGCGCGGCTGATGGAAACTTGGGCGCATGGGCAGGAGGTCTTCGACGAATTCGGCGTCGCGCGGCACGAGACCGACGGCATCCGCGCGATCATGGTGCTGGGGGTGAACACCTATGACTGGAGCTTTCGCGTCAATGGCCTGCCGGTGCCCACCCCGCGCCCCGCGCTGCGTCTGGTTGCGCCTTCGGGCGCGCATTGGGACTTCGGGGAAGCAGGCGGCGAAACCATCACCGGAAGCGCTGTCGAATTCTGTCAGGTCGTGGCCCAGACCCGCAATATCCTCGACACCGGCTTGCAGGTGAACGGCGTCAACGCCACCCGCTGGATGGCGCTGGCCCAGTGCTTCGCCGGCCCGCCCCGCACCCCGCCACCCGCCGGGACACGGTTCCGCAAGGCGCCGGCCGGCAACTGACCCTCTCCCGGCGGACACAGGCAGCCGAAACATTTCTGTTGATCCACTTAGTTTACTTTTTTATACAATTAGGCGAGGGAGGGTTTCTGATGGAACTAGTGTTGCGGGAAGACCGCGACGGCATCTCGGTGCTGACGCTGAACCGCCCTGAAAAACTCAATGCGCTCAGCCCGGATCTGCTGCGCCAGCTGCTGGAGCATCTCACCAGCCTGGCAGAATCGGACCTTCGCTGCGTGGTGCTGCACGGGTCCGGCCGGTCCTTCTGCGCCGGGGCCGATCTGGAAGAGGTGAAGAAGCCCGGCGACCGGCCGAAGGTCAGCATCGGCCGTCAGGTGGTCGAGGCGATGGAAACCCTGCCCATGCCGGTGATCGCCGCGATCCACGGCCATTGCTACACCGGCGGGCTGGAACTGATCATGGGTGCCGACATGATCGTCGCCGCCGAGGATGCGGTGATCCGCGACACCCATGCCACATGGGGCGCCGTGCCCGGCTGGGGGCTGACTGCCCGCCTGCCCCGGCGCATCGGCCAGTCCTTCGCGCGTGAGATCATGTTCACCTGCCGCAAGGTGCCCGCCGCCGAAGCGTTCCAGATGGGGCTCGTGAACCGAGTGGTCCCACGCGATGCGCTGATGGACACTGCGATGGGAATGGCGCGCGAGGTTGCGGCCAATGTCCCGATGGCCATCTGTGCCGACCGCAAGATCCTGAGCGAGGCCGCCGACATGTCGCTGGCCGAGGCGCTGGCCCACGAGACCGCGAACCTGCCCCCCCGGCGCGAAATCCGCGCCCACCTTCAGGACTACTGGCCCGACAAGGCCTGAACCGAAGGCCTCGGCGGGGGCCATCAGCATGGAAGAGAGAGCCCGACAGATGCAAGGTCAAACACAGGAAGACCATCAGTTCCGCGAAGAGGTCCGCGACTGGCTTGCCGCCAATGTGCCGCGCGACCGCCGCCCCGCGGAGGCGGAGGCGATGCGCGCCTATGACATGGCCTGGCAGCGCAGGCAGTGGGACGGTGGCTGGGCCGGGATCGGCTGGCCCGCCGAGATGGGTGGCCGTCCGCTGTCGCTGACCCAGCGGTTCATCTGGTATGAGGAATATGGCCGCATCGGCGCGCCCCGCCCCGGCGCAGGCTTCATCGGCCTGACCCATGCAGGCCCGACCCTGATCGCCAAAGGCACGGATGAGCAGCGGGATCACCACCTGAAACCCATCCTGAGGGGCGAGCATGTGTGGTGCCAGGGCTTCTCCGAACCCGGCGCAGGCTCGGATCTGGCGGGGCTTAGCACCAAGGGCGAGATCGACGGCGACCACATCGTGGTGAACGGCTCGAAGATCTGGACCAGCTATGCCCATGTCGCCGACTATCAGGAGCTGCTGGTCCGCACCGGCGGCGGTGAGAAGCGCCATGACGGCATCAGCTGGGTGATCTGCGACATGCGCAGCCCCGGGATCGAGGTGCGGCCGATCCGCACCATGTCAGGCGAGATGCACTTCAATCAGGTCTTCTACGACAACATGCGGATTCCACTGAAGAATGTCGTGGGCGGGCTGAACAATGGCTGGAAGGTCGCCATGGCCACGCTAGGCTTCGAGCGCGGCACCGGCTTCGTCATCGCCCAGATCGAGCTGGAGCGCGAGGTCGAGCAGCTAATCGCCCTGGCGCGCGAAGGCACCGACCGTCGCGGCCGCCGCCTGATCGAGAACGAGGCCGTGCGGGCCGGGCTGGCGACGATGCGGGCCGAAGTCCGGGCCCTGCACGCCATGTCCAATGCGATGATGGCCGAAACGGCGCGCGACGGGGTGCCGGGGGCCGAAGGCTCGATCATCCGGCTGTTCTCGGCAGAGCTGAACCAGCGCATCTACCGTTTCGCGCAGGAGCTGATGGGGCCGGGCCTCGTCGCGCCGGACGCCGAGGCAGAGCACTGGGGCCTGGGCTATCTCAACTCGTTCCGGCACACGATCGCGGGCGGCACCTCGCAAATCCAGCGCAACCTTATTGGAGAGCGGGTCCTTGGCCTGCCGAGGGGCTGATCCATGTTCGACAAGTTCATCACCGAGGACGCGCGCGAGATCGTCGACACCGTGGCCCGCGCCTTGCAGGAAGCCTTGCCGCTGGACCGGCTGTCGCGGCCCGATGGCGGTCTGGCCGCGGAAACAGGGTTCTGGCCCGAGCTGCTGGCGCTGGAATGGCCCGGCGTCGATCTGCCTGCGGCCATCGGCGGGTCCGAGGCCGGTGCCTGGACGGAAACCGGCATCTTCCGCGAATTTGGCCGGCATCTGCTGTCGCCCGGCGTTCTGGCCGTGACCCTGGCGGCTTCGGTCGCGCAGGAGGGCGGGCTGCCGGATCTGGCCCGCGACATTCTGAAGGGTCAGGTCTCGCCCGCGCTCGCGGTTCCGTTGGCCAATGGCTGGGCCGGCGTGATCGGCACCGGGGACCTGCTGCTTCTGGCCGGCGAAGGCGGGCTGTCGCTTCACCGCACCCGCCCGGAAGAGCTTGCCACGGCCTGGGCCTTCGACGACACGCTGGGTGCCGCGCGCATCCGGCTTGACCCGGCGACGGCGCTGACCAGCCTGCCGCCGAGCGCGCAATCGCGCTTGCGCCTGCTGCGCCTTGTGGCGGCGATGCAGAACGGGATCGCGGAGGCGACGCTGACCCTGTCGCGGGATCATGCCGCGACGCGTCAGCAGTTCGGCAAGCCCATCGGCGCCTTCCAGGCCGTGAAACATCTCTGCGCCGACATGGCAGTCAGGACTGCGGCGGCTGGTGCCTTGCTGGGCGAAGCCGCGCTGGACGGGGCGGACATCTCCGATTGCGCGGCGGCGGCGATGACCGCTTCGACCGCCGCGCGGGACAACGCCTCCGCCACCATCCAGATCTTCGGGGGCATGGGCTTCACCGCCGAATGCCCCGCGCAGCTTTACCTCAAGCGCGCCACCCTGCTGGAACTGGTGGTGGGCGGCAAGGAAGGACTTCAAGACGAAATGCTTGCTGCCTGATCGGCATCTTTGGGAGGAGATAGAATGATCAAGAAACTGGTAGTGGCGGCGGGTCTGTTCGCCGCATCGACGGCAATGGCCTTGGCCGAATACCCCGTGCGCCCGATCACCCTGATCGTGCCCTATGCGCCGGGCGGCACCACCGACGTGTTCGGTCGCGCCGTCGCGGAGGTGCTGTCGCGCGAACTAGGGCAGGCCGTCATCGTGGAAAACCGCCCCGGCGCGGGGGGCGCCCTAGGGGCGGAGCAGCTCGCCGCCGCCGAGGCGGACGGCTACACCATCGGATTCCTCTCTTCGGCGACCTTCCTGGGCATCAACTTCCAGGACAAGAGCTTCCGCACCGGAGAGCAGGTTGACGCCATCGCGCAGTTCCAATCCTCGACCATGCTGATCGCCGTCAACAAGGAACGCGTTCCCGTCACCAGCATGGCGGAGTTCATGGAATGGCTGAAGGCCAACCCCGGCGCGACCTATGCCAGCTCGGGCGTAGGCAGCGTCAACCATCTGTCAATGGAGGCCTTCGCCGTGGCCAATGGCATCGAGGTCGAGCATGTCGGCTATCGCGGCGCGGGACCGGCAATGCAAGCGCTGGTGGCCGGCGAGATCGACTTCGGCAGCGGCGCGGATCGCATGTCGGCGCGTGAGCACATGAACGCGGGCAACATCGTCGGGCTTGCAACCACCGGTGAGAAGCGTGCCGAGCTGTTCCCCGATCTTCCCACCGTCGGCGAAACCGGCTTCACCGAGCTGGAGGCTCACGCTTTCGGCGGCCTATTCGCGCCGCATGGCACCCCGCCCGAAGTGGTCGAAAAGCTCGCCGCCGCCGTCGAAATCGCGGTGACCGACCCGACCTTCCTCGAGACCATGAAGGTGACCGGAACCGAGGTCCGCTTCTTCGGACCCGCCGCCTTCACCGAATCCATGAATGCCGAGATCGACCGCTACAAGACGATCATCGCCGATCTGGACATCGCCGTCGGGGAGTGAGCCCCCGCAATATCGTGCCATCAAACATCAGGGAGGATTGAATGACACCGTCGAAGAGACAATTCCACCGCCGCAGCACGCTTGGGCTGGGGCTTGCGCTGATCCTGTCCACGGTTCCGGGGTCGATGGTCCTGGCGGAGCTCTACCCGACGAAGCCGATCACGCTGGTCGTGCCGCTGTCCGCGGGCGGGCCCACCGACATTCTGGCGCGCGCGCTGGCCACCACGCTGGAGCCCATCCTGGGCCAGCAGGTGATCGTCGAGAACCGCACCGGTGCGGGCGGTCAGGTGGCCTACGAGTATATGTCGAAGACGCCGGCCGATGGCTACACGCTGGTGATGAACAGCGTCTCGGTCACGGTTCTGCCGGTGACGAACCCCAACTACACGCTGGATGCCGCCAACGATTTCGAACCCATCACCATGTTCGATGAACGCGGCACGCCGTTCGTCGCGCGGACCGATGCGCCCTTCACGACCTTCGAAGAGTTCATCGCCTATGCCAAGGCGAATCCCGGCGAAGTGAACTTTGCCGTGGGGGGTGCCGCGGACGAGTTGGGCGCGGCCTGGCTGGACCAGGTGGCCGACATCCAGACCGAGCGGATCCGCTATGCCGGCGCCGCACCGGCGGTTCTCGCGATGCTGTCGGGCGAGGCGGACATGCTCCAGACCTTCCTCGGCAATGTGAAACAGCATGTCGATGACGGGAATCTGCGTCTGATCGCAATCGGCGGGCCGGAGCGGTCGGCGATCGCACCCGACGTGCCCGCGGTGTCGGAATTCTACCCGGACTTTGCCTGGACCTCCTATACCGGAGTCATGGCACCCAAGGGCACCCCTCCCGAAAACGTGGACCGTCTGAACGCCGCCGTGCTGGAGGCGATGAAGGTTCCCAGCCTGATCGAGGCGATCGAGGCGCAGGGGACCGAGTTCGCCCCGATGACCCCGGCCGAATACAAGGCGCGGCTGGCATCCGATTCCGCGAACTGGGTCCGGATCGTCGAGGAAGCGGGGCTGACCTTCAACTGATGTCCCAGCTTTTCTCGCCCTTCACCCTGCGCGGGCTGACCCTGCCGAACCGCATCGCCGTCTCGCCGATGTGCCAGTATCGGTCCAATTCCGGCGCGCCCGGAACTTGGCACCGGACCTGGATCGGCGGGATGGCGCAATCCGGGGCCGGTCTCGTCATCCTCGAGGCCACCGCGCTTGCGCCTGAGGGGCGGATCGGCGCCGACGATCTGGCGCTGCATACCGATGAGCAGGAGGCGGCCCTGCGCCGCCTCCTGTCCGAGATCCGCCCCGACAGAGAGGCCAAAATCGGCATCCAGCTGGGCCATGCCGGTCGCAAGGCCTCGACCCGGCCGGCGCTGGACTGGGCGGGCACCATGGCCCGGGGCGAGACGGACGCGCCCCTGACCTTGGATGCGGGCGGCTGGCCCACGGTGGGGCCCTCCCCCATGGCCTATGATGAACATTGGGCAGCGCCTGCCGAACTGGATCAGGCCGGTCTGGACCGGATCCGGGATGCCTTCGTGCAGGCCGCCTGTCGCGCCGTGCGCGCCGGGGTGGACCTGATCGAGATCCATGCCGCCCATGGCTATCTGCTGCATGCCTTCGTCTCCCCGCGGTCCAACACCCGGACCGACGCCTATGGCGGCAGCCGGGAGAACCGGCTGCGCTTCCCGCTGGAGGTGGCGCGGGCGCTGCGGGCGGCTCTGCCCGACAGCCTGCCCCTGGGCTTCCGCATCAACGGGGCGGACTGGTCGCCCCGCGGGGTCACGCTGGACGATGCCGTGGCCTATGCCGCCGCGCTGAAGGCCGAGGGCGTGGATTACGTCACCCTGTCGGCCGGGAACAACACGCCGGACGTGACCCTTCCCCCGCTGGGCCCCGGCTACATGGTGCATTTCGCCGAACGGGTCCGGCACGAGGCTGGCATCCCGACCATGGCCGTTGGCATGATCCTGGACGGCCCGCAGGCGGAGGCCATCCTGGCCGAGGGCCGCGCCGATCTGGTCGCCGTGGGCCGCGGCTTCATCGACGATCCCAAATGGGGCTGGCATGCGCGCTACGCGCTGGAGTCCGATGTGCCGGGGGTGGGCCTTCGGGCCCGCGTGCATCCCCGGCGCTGGCCCGGATATGCCCCGATACACGGTCAGACCCCTGCGGGTCGCCGCGCAAGCTGAGAGGACCATATGGAACTTCGCACCACCCAAGAGGAACGCCTGTTCCGCGAGAAAGCCCGCACCTGGCTGGAAGAGAACGTGCCCAAGGAGCCCCGCCCCCCGCATGGGCGCGAGGCGAATGACCATGACCGCGCTTGGCAGCGGCGGCAGTTCGACGGCGGTTGGGCGGGCCTGTCCTGGCCCAAGGAATACGGCGGACGCGGCCTGCCGCTGGATCTGCAACTGATCTGGTTCGAGGAATATGCCCGCGCCGAGGCGCCCGAGGCCACGAACACGCTTTACGTCGGTCTGAACCACGCCGCGCCGACGCTGATCGCCAGCGGCACCCCGGAACAGCAAGCCTTCCATCTGGAAAAAATCCTCAGCGCCGAGAACGTCTGGTGCCAGGGCTTCTCCGAACCGGGCGCGGGCTCCGACCTTGCCGCCCTGCGCACCAGGGCCGAGATCGATGGCGACGATCTGGTGGTGAACGGGTCGAAGATCTGGACCTCGAACGGCCATTACTCGCATTATCAGGAGTTGCTGGTCCGCACCGATCCCGACGCCCCCAAGCACAAGGGCATCACCTGGGTCATCGGCCAGATGGACCTGCCGGGGGTGGACATCCGCCCGATCCGCAACATGGCGGGCGGCGACCATTTCTGCGAAGTGTTCTACAACGACGTGCGTATCCCGCTGTCGAGCGTGGTGGGCAAGGTCAATGACGGCTGGCGCGTGGCCATGTCCACCCTGGGGTTCGAACGCGGCACCGCCTCGATGGCGCATCAGATCGAGCTGACCCAGTTCGTCGAGAACCTGATCGACTATGCCCGCGACAATCCCGGCCCCGATGGCCGCCGCATGGCGATCGAGGATGACACGATCCGCAGCCGTCTTGCGGCGGCACGTGCCGAAACGTCGGCGCTGAAGGCGATCACACTGCTGTCGATCTCGCGCGCGCGGCGGGGCGATGCGCCCGGGCCAGAAGGCTCGATCACGCGGCTGTTCCACACCGAGCTGATGCAGCGCGTCCACCGGCTGGCCTATGACCTGACGGGTTCGGGCGGGCTGGAGATGGAGGGCCATCGCGGCTGGTCGCGGCAGTATCTGGAACAGATGCGCCAGACCATCGCGGGCGGCACCTCCGAAATCCAGCGCAACATCATCGGCGAACGCCATCTGGGCCTGCCTCGGCAGCCTGTCATCGCCAAGGGGGCCTGATATGATCCATCTTCTTCCCGATGCCGACCAACAGCAGGTCGTCGATGCGCTTGCGGGCCTGCTGCAGGACCGCGCGCCGCTGGAACGGCTGAAAGCCTCGGAACGCTTCCCCGATACCGCCAATGCCGAGGTCCTCGGCGAACTGGCCGGGATGGGCATCTACGGCTTGGCGCTGCCCGAGGATGCGGGCGGCGTGGGCTATGGCCCGGCCGAAGAAACGCTTTGCGCGATCGAGATGGGCCGGTTCCTCGTGACGCCTTCGGCGGCGGCGGCGACGCTGGCCGCCGCGATGCTGGCCGATGCAGGACGCGGCGACGAAGCTGCGGCATTGATCGGCGGCAGCGCCACGGCCTGCTTTGCCAGCATGAAGGGCAAGCGCCACTACTTGGTGGACGCGCGCGATGCGGCCTTGATCGTTCTGGTGCAAGGCGATCACATCACGCTTTATCCGCGCGCCGCTGCGGGCAGCCTTCAGCCGGTCGAAGGGCTCGACTGGACCATCAGCCTGCACCAGACCACGCTGGATACCGCGCAGGCCGCCGTCCAGGGCAGCCCGGCCCGTCTACGGCAGGCGCTGCTGCTGATCGCGGGGATGCAGGTCGGTCTGACCGAGGCGGTCTGCGCCATGGCCGTGGACTATGCCAAGATCCGCGAGCAGTTCGGCCAGCCCATCGGCGCCTTCCAGGCAATCAAGCACAAATGCGCCGATCTCGCGGTGGCCGCTGAAACCGCGCGGGCGCAACTGCTGCTGGCCGCGCTGGCCGGTGCCGCCGATCTGCCCGAGGCCGATTTCCTGATCCGCGCCGCCACGCTGGTCGCGACCGAGGCCGCGCAGGCCAGCACGCGCGAGAACATCCAGATCCACGGCGGCATCGGCTATACCGCCGAATCCCGCGCACATCTGTTCCTCAAGCGGGCGCATCTGAACGAATGGTTGTTCGGCGGCCTCTGGGCACAGCGCGAGGCCCTGCTGCGGGCCAAGGCGGCCTGAGGCGTTTTCATCGGACGAAGGCGCCGGGCGCCGCAACTGGAGGAGATTGCAATGACAAGACCGCTGGACGGTATCCGCGTCCTGGACCTGGGCCGCCTGATCGCCGGTCCCTTCGTCGGCCAGATGCTGGGCGACATGGGGGCCGAGGTCATCAAGATCGAGCACAAGGGCCAGGGCGACATCGCCCGACATATCAACCCGCCCTTCGCGCTGGACAAGGATGGCAACAAGACCGGTGAAAGCGCCCTGTCGCTGGCGATGAACCGCAACAAGCTGTCGCTGGAACTGGACATCTCGACCCCTGCCGGTCAGGAGGTCATGAAGAAGCTGGCCGCCGAAGCCGACATCCTGGTCGAGAACATGCGCACCGGCACGCTTAAGCGCTACGGGCTGGATTACGAGGCGCTGCGCCAGATCAATCCGGGTCTGATCTTCTGTTCGATCTCGGGCTACGGCCAGACCGGCCCCTATTCCAAACGTTCGGCCAAGGACAGCTCGCTTCAGGCGATGAGCGGGCTGATGAGCATGACCGGCGATGCCGATGGCGAACCGATGAAGGCCGGCTATCCGGTGGCCGATGTGACGGCGGGCATGTATGCCACCATGGCGATCCTGGGCGCGCTGCGCCATCGCGAGGTTCAGGATGGGGCCGGTCAGTTCATCGACATCGGCCTGCTGGATTGCCAGATCGCCGCCTTGGGTCACCGCAACCAAGCCTACTTCCTGACCGGCAAAGCCCCACGGCGCAACGGCAACGTGCCGCCCAACACCGCCATGGCGCGGCAGTTCGAGTGCGCCGATGAATGGATGATGATTTCCGCCGATGCCGACAACGAGTTTCCGGTGTTCTGCCAGGCCATCGGCCATCCCGAGCTGAACGAGGATCCCCGCTTTTCGACTCAGGGGGCGCGGGTGACGAACATCGCGGCACTTCTGGAGATCATGAACCCGATCATCCGCAGCCGCACCTCGGCCGAGTGGATCCGCATCCTGTCCGACGCAAGGATCATCTGCGCGCCGATCTACAGCATCGCGCAGGTGTTCGAGGACCCCCATGTGCAAGAGCGTGGCGCGACCACGACCGTGCAGCATGACCAGCTGGGCGAGATCCGCCTGTTGTCCAATCCGATCCGCTATTCGGAAACCCCGCTGACAGGCTATCGCGCCTCGCCCCCGCTGGGCCGCGACACGCAGATGGTGCTGGAAAAGGTGCTGGAGCTGTCGCAGCCCGAGATCGACGCGCTGCGCGACGGCGGCGCGATCTAGGAGGAACGGGTGAGAATGGACCCCGCCGCACTGTTCCGTCTGGACGGCAAGGTTGCCGTCATCACCGGATCGACCCGGGGCATCGGGCGGGCCACGGCCGAGATGATGGCGCGGCTTGGGGCCAGCGCCGTGATCTCTTCGCGCAAGTCCGAGGCCTGCGATGCGGTGGCGGCAGAGTTCGCCACCGCCGGCCTGACCGCCCTCGCCCTGCCCTGCCATGTGGCCGAGGCAGAGGGGCGCGCGCGGTTGATCGGTGGGACTCTGGAGGCCTTCGGCCGGATCGACATCCTGGTGACGAACGCCGGGATCAACCCGACGACCACGCCCCTCGCGCAACTGTCCGAGGAAAGCTGGGACAAGGTCTTCGCGGTGAACCTGAAAGCCGCCTGGCAGCTCAGCCAGTTGGCCCTGCCAGAGATCGCAAGGCAGGGTGGCGGGGCGATGGTGCTTCTGTCCTCGATCGCCAGCCTGACCGCCTCGCCCGGCTCCGGCCCCTATGCGGTGGCGAAGGCGGGCGTGAACCATCTGGCGCGACAACTGGCCGAGGAATGGGGACCGTCAGGCATCCGGGTGAACAGCGTGGCGCCGGGGGTGACCCTGACCGACATGATCCGCGCCAAGGTCGGCACGCCCGAGGCGCAGGCCCGGGCCGCCGCCCGCACCGCCCTGCGCCGCATCGGCGCGCCCGAGGATGTGGCAGCCACCATCCTGTTCCTGTGCTCCGATGCGGGGCGGCAGATCACCGGGCAGACGATCGTGGTCGATGGCGGCGCCACGCTGACGGCCGGGCTGCGGTCTTGATCCACCGCCCGGCTGCGGGCGCGGTCAGCGGCCCTTGAATTCCGGGGTCCGCTTGTCGCGGAACGCCTCGGCGGCCTCCAGATGGTCCTCGCTCAGGAAGGTGACCGTCTCGCCGCCCAGGTGTTCCTCGATCACGCCTTCCACCAGCTTGCGCAGCACCAGATTGATCGCCCGCTTGGTGCCGTTGATCGCCTGGGTGGCGCCGCTGGCCATGCCGTTCACGATGGCATCGACCTCGGCATCCAGCGCCGCGATGTCGGGAACGGCGGTCGAGATCAGCCCGTATTCCGCCGCCTGCGCCCCGGTCATGGTGTCGCCGGTCAGCAGATAGCGCCGCGCCTTGGCAAAGCCCATCAGCAGCGGCCACAGAAGCGCGCCGCCATCGCCCGCCGTCAACCCGACCTTCACATGGGTGTCGGCGATCTTGGCGTTTTCCAGCATGATCGTGATGTCGGCATAGACCGCCAACGTGGCGCCCAGCCCCATCGCATGGCCGTTGACCCGCGCGATCAGCGGGCGTTCCAGCCGCAGCATGCCATAGATGATCCGGCGCGCCTCGGTGATGCCCAGCATCCAGCTGTTGTGGTTCATCGTGGCCCGGCGTTCCGCCATGGCCTTGATGTCGCCCCCGGCTGAAAACGCCTTGTCCCCTGCTCCGGTGATGACGATCACCTTCACCTCGGGGTCATGGTTCACCTCCTCGAAGATGCGCGCCAGTTCGGCATGCATCGCGCGAGTCATCGCATTCATCGGCGGGTTGTCCATGGTCAGGGTCAGCACCCCTCGCCCGTCCAGAACAGCGTTCAGCGCGGTAAAATCCTTATACATGCGGGTCTCCTCCCTTGTCTGGTCAGCCGGCCGACACCGGAGCGAACAGGGCGCGGATCGCCACCCGGTTCGGCTTGCCGATGGTCGTGCGCGGGATCTGCGGCAGCACGATGATGCGCGCGGGCACCTGATAGCGCACCAGACGGTCGCGGGCGTGTTCAATCACCTCGGCCTCGGTCGGCAGCGGCTGTCCGGCGCCCGGCTCCACCACCGCGACCGGCACCTGCCCCAGACGCGCATCGTCCAGTCCCAGCACCACCGCATCCCCCACCAGCGGATGGCGGCGCAGCTCTGCCTCGACCACGGTGGGCACCACCTTGAACCCGCCCCGGTTGATCGCGTCATCGGTCCGGCCATGGATATAAAGGAAATCGTCGGCGTCGATGCTGGCGATGTCGGTCGTGCGCATCCAGTCCGGCCCCATGCGATAGGCCTTCACCTCCAGCACGCCCTGCGCGCCCTGCGGCAGTTCCTCGCCCGTCGTCGCATCCACCACCCGCGCATCCGCGATCTTGCGGTCGATCCGGCCGGTGCTGGTGTTCTTCTTGGCCCAGAGGCTGCGGTAATCCTCCAGCCACCAGCCCGCGATCGGGCCGCCATATTCGGTGGCGCCATAGACCGGCAGCACCGGCGCGCCATAGCGGGCAACGAACCCGTCGCGGGTTTCGGCGTCCAGCGCCGCGCCGCCCGAACGGACGCTGCGCAGAAAGGACAGATCCTCGGGCGGGACGTTCAGCTCCATGAACATCCGCAACATGGCCGGGGGCAGCGGCCCCATCCACAGCCGGGCCTCGCGCGCGGCGGCCAGCCAGCCCTCGGGGGTGAATTTCTCTAGACAAATCAGCCGCCGCCCCTCGCTTGCCATCTGCAACGAGGTGCAGAGGCCCGAGATATGCACGAATGGCGCATACATGATCAGCGCGGCTTCCATGGCGTTCGAGGCCGGAGCCTCGCCCATCCGTTCGGCCCAAAGCGCATTGCCCTCGATGCACTGCGTCAGCGCTTCGACGCTGTAGGCGATGCGCTTGGGCTCTCCGGTGGTGCCGCTGGTGAACATCTCCATGGCCAGACCGGGGGCGAAGGCATCGGTCGCCGGGCCATGGGTCCAGGTTTCGGCCCCGGCGCGGGCCGTGACCGGCTGCGCCGCGCCCTCCTCCAGCACGATCCCCAGCCCCGAAAGCTGGGCCATCACGCCGTCCAGCGCTCCGGCGGCCCAATCTTCGGCATCGGCGATCAGTGCGGGCAGGCGCAGCGCCGCGACCTGCTCGGCCAGGCGGGCGGGCGCGATGAAGGGGTTCAGCAAGATGACCGCCCGACCGGCGGCCAGAAGTCCGAACATCGCCGTGAAATGCGAAGGCCGGTTGCGCCCCGCGATGCCGATCCGCGCGCCCGGCCCAAGGCCTGCCGCGGTCAGGATCCGGTCGATCTCTGCCGCCATCCCGGCCAGATCGCCCCAGCTTAGCCAGCGGTCCCCGAATTTCATCGCCTCGACGGCCGGTCCCTGCGCCAGAGACTGACGGATCTTCTCGCCAATCAGCATCATGCTCCCCCCTTGCTCCCGCCGCATGATTGCAACGGCGCGACATTATAGTCAACTTAGTTATCTTAATGCTCACAGGGGTGGCTCTTGTAAGCGCCGTTGCGAAGGCGTGGACGGGGGCACGGACGCGCCCCGTGACATCATTATCTACGTTGACATGGATAACTATAACTTCCACAGTTGGCAGCGGAGGATCAGGTATGCAGCGCGGGGAGGCGCCTCATATCCTTTTGTTATTCAGACTGCTCATGTCGATGGCGGGCCAAGCGATGACACCGGCCTGGACGGTCGGCCGAAGCGGGCATCACGCAAGGGATCAGGGCAGCCGGATGATTGCGGCCGCCGGATCGCCCTGCAACCAACCGAACGGCCAGCGGGGCCGCATCAAGGAACGGAGAGACCTGTATGGATTTTGCCTGGACAGCGGAGCATGAGGCGTTCCGCACAAAGGTGCGGGACTTTCTGGCCGCGCATCTGCCGCAGGACTGGCCGGGCGCTTCGGGGAATTTCGATGCGGGCGGCTACTACACCACCGACTTCGCGCGGGATTTCTGCCCCAAACTGGCGGCGGCCGGCCTTCTGGTGCCGCATTGGCCTAAGGAATACGGCGGGCAAGGCGCCGATGCCTGGCACCACTGGATCCTGAACGAAGAGATGTTCGAGGCGGGCGAACCGCGCAGCTATCAATACATGAGCGTGAACTGGGCCGGTCCGGCGCTGATCAAGTTCGGGACCGAGGCGCAGAAGGCCGAACACCTGCCCCGCATCGCGGAAGGCAAACTGTTCTACTGCCAGGGTTTTTCCGAACCGAACGCCGGGTCTGACCTGGCCTCGCTGCGCACCTCGGCCAAGCTGGAGAATGGCCGCTACCGGATCAACGGGCAGAAGATCTGGACTTCTGCCGCCAGCTTCGCCGATTACTGTATAGTGCTGGCCCGAACCGGCGAAGGGCGCAAGGCGATCACCGTCTTAATCCTGCCGATGGACCGCCCCGGCATCCAGGTCAATGTCATCAAGGGCTTCCAGGGCGCTCGTGCCTTCCACGAGGTCTTCTTCGATGAGGTCGAGGCCGGGCCCGAGGATATTCTGGGCGAGGTCGGCACCGGCTGGGATGTGGTGCAGGCCGTCATGCACAACGAACGCGTCGGCGCGCCGCGTTACACGCTGACCATCCGCGGGCTGGAAGAGGCGGTGGCGCTGTTGCAGGCCCAAGGGCGGTTTTCCGACAGCGCGGTGCGCACCCGCGCCGCCCGCGCCCGTGTCGCCTGCGAGGCGGCGCGGCTTCAGGCCTATCAGATCATCGACGGACGCGTGAAGGGCCTGCCCCCCACCGCCGCGACCAGCACCACGCGCTATTCCATGGTGATGGCCGACAAGATGGTGGCGGATTTCCTGGGCGACTACCTGGGGGACGAGCTGATCCGTAACGTCAGCCCCGCCATGTCCGCCGCCTATCGCCGCACCGGCTCGACCGGGGTGGCCTCGGGCACCGCCGAGGTTCAGCTGAACCTGATCGCCCGCAACATGCTTGGCCTGCCGAAGGAGTGACGGGGATGGACCTGCAATTCAGCGAAGACCACACCACCCTTGCCGATGCCCTGGACCGGATGTTCGAGCCGCATCGCGCCATTCCGGTAGGCGAAGCGCAGCCCTGGCTGCCCGGGACGGCCCTGCGCCGGGATCTGGTGGAAAACGGCTATCTCGAGGTCGCCGCGCAGGAGGAAATCGGCGCTCTGGGCGCGCTGATCCTGGTGGAAGGCGCCTGCCGCCTCCCCGTGGCGCTGGAGGTGGCGGCCAACGCCATGGTCGCGCCGGGACTGGGCCTGCCACCGGAAGCTGCGGTGACGGTGCTGGCCCCCCGCAACCCCGAAGCCGCAATCCGCTTCCTCGAACCGGGCGCAAGGGTCATCCTGGAACGGGACGGGGCGGTGGCGACCGTTGTCGCGGAGCCAGAGGATGTGACCCCGATCACCAGCGAATATGCCTATCCCTTCGCCCTGCTGGCCCCCGCCGCCCGCGCCCGCGCCGTGACGGTGACGGGGGTGACGCCGCAGGATCTGCTGCTCTGGCACCGGCTGGCAATCGCGGTCGAGATGCTGGGCGCGGCGCAGGCGGCCTTCGATCTGACCGTGGGCTATGTGAAGGACCGGCGCCAGTTCGGCCGGGCCATCGGATCGTTCCAGGCCCTGCAACACCGGCTGGCCGAAGGTGCCACGATGCTGGAGGGGCTGCGGGTGCTGTGCCGCCGTGCCGCCTGGAGCCGGGATGCGCTGGATGCCGCCCATGCCGCGACCTGGGCACAGGAGATCGGCAGCCGCCTGATCTATGAAACCCAGCAGTTGCACGGTGCCATCGGCCTGACGATGGAGTATCCGCTGCATTACTGGGGCTACCGGATGCGGGTGCTGCAGGCCGAACTGGGCGGCCTATCCGCGCAGTCCGGCGCGGTGGCCGACATGCTGTGGCCCGCGTGAGGGAGGCGGAGATGCTGACCATCCTGGCCCCCCGTGCCGAACCCGGCGTGCCGGTGGAAGCCTATACCCGCTCTGCCGACACCGGCCGGGCGGGGCTGCGGGTCGCGCTGCTGTCGAACGGGTTTCCCGATGCGACCAACCTTCTGCGCGCGGTGGGCAAGGCGCTGGAGACCCGGCCGAACGGCGCGCAGATCACGCTGTTCGAGCGCAAGGACCCCTGGTCCTGGCCGCGCCCGAGGTGGTGCGGCAGATCGTAGACAGCTGCGATGTGGTGGTCACGGCGATGGTCCATTGCGGAAGCTGCACCTCCAGCGCGGTGCGCGATGCAGTGAGTCTGGCCCGCGCGGGGCTGCCCTCCGCGGCGCTGGTGTCCGAAAAATTCTGACCTGCGGGGCAATCGGTGGCTCGCTCGGTCGGCATGCCGGACGTGCCACGCGTGCATCTGCCGCATCCGGTGGCGGGCACCGGGGCCGACAACATCGCGGCGATTGCGGAATCGATCGCCGATGACTTGGACAAGGCTTGGCGGGGAGATACACGATGACCATGGATGCCTTGGCCTCAAACGTGCTGCAGGGGGCCGAGGCCAAGCTGCGCGACGATCTTTTTCGCCAGCATAGCACCGATGGCCTGCCCGTGATCCTGCCCACCCCCGAACGGGGCGGGGACATGCTGATGGCCGCCGCCATCGCCGGTTTCGACCGCGACATTGTCCTGGGCCGCATCGCGCCCTCAATGGGCGAGGCCACCATCGAGAAGGTCGCGATCAACGCGGTCATGGCCGGATGCGGCCCCGAACATCTGCCAGTGCTGATCGCCGCTGTCCAGGCGGTCTGCGACCCCCGGCTGGACATGACCGAGGTTCGGGTCACAACCCATCACGTCTCCCCGATGATCATGGTGAACGGCCCGGCGCACAATGATTGCGGAGTGACGTCCAGCTTCGGCGCCATGGGCCATGGCCAGCGCGCCAATCTGTGCATCGGGCGGGCGCTGCGGCTTTGCCTGATCAATCTGGGCGGCGCCTGGCCGGGCATTTCCGACATGTCGCTGCTGGGCCAGCCGGCGATGCTCGCCTTCTGCCTGGCCGAAGATGAGGAAGCCTCGCCCTTCGATCCGCTGCATGTCTCGCTGGGCCTCGATCCGGAGGCGAGCGTGGCGACCTTGGCCTGCGTGGGGTCGGCGCGTTCTGTCATCGTGGTCACGGATGCCGATCCCACCTCGGCCGACCGCATCCTGCGCGCGCAGGCGTATTCCATAGCCGATGTGGGCAACAACAACAGCCGCAGCGCCAAAGGCACGGTAGTGGTCTGCCTGAACCCGGACCATGCCAAGGTGCTGCATGACAGCGGCCATTCCCGCGCCGACATCCAGAGGCGCCTGTGGGAACTGGCCGGGCATCCGGCGGGCGCGCTGTTCGATCTGCGCTACGGGCCGAACCACCCCAAACGCCAGGAGGTCACCGAGCCCGACCGCTTCCACCACGCCATAAGCGCGCCCGAGCGGATTCTGGTCTTCGTCGCCGGTGGTCCAGGCTTGTATTCGACGGTGATGGTGCCATGGGGCGGCGGCGCGCGTCAGGGTAGCCATGTCTCGAAGGAAATCATCCTGTCCGACGCCTGCGAAGTGGCCTTCTAACAGTGCGACAGTCTGAGAACACTGCGACCAACGATGAACCTGCCATCCTTGTCACCGACAGTGACGCCGTGGCCATGAGCGAGGTGGCCGAGATCCTGGTGCAACATCGGCCTGTCATCGGCGACCATCTTCCCGGCAGTGCTGCGCACTTGGTCATGGCGGGAGCCGTGACACGCATCGATGCAAGCTTTTTGCTGCGCCACCCGCAGGTGCAGGCGGTGATCCGGGTGGGTGCGGGTTATGACAATGTCGACACCAGCGCCCTGCGCGCGGCGGGGGTGACGCTGGCAGCGGCCGATGTCAGCGGTGATCCCTCGGTCGCGGAATGGACGCTGGGCGCGATGTTGTATCTTTTGCGCACCTATTCCCGCGCCCAGAGCGTGGCGCTTGGGGGCGACTGGGGGGCACGGGCGCAGCTCTGGGGCCACAGCCTGCGCTCGCGCCGGATCGGAATCATCGGCCATGGTTCCATCGGCGCGCAGGTGGCACAGCTGTGCCGCGCCTTCGGGGCAGAGGTGCTGGTCTGGCATCCTTGGTCGGACCGCGCCCTGCCTGCGGGCATCGAGCGGTTGGACCGGCTGGAGGATCTTCTAGAATGCGCCGACATCGTCAGCTTGCATTGCCGGCTGGAGCCCGAGACGCGCCATCTGATCGGTGCCGAAGCCTTGGCCCGGATGAAGCCGGACGCACTGCTGATCAACTCGGGGCGCGGGGCGCTGCTGGATGAAGAGGCGCTGGCCATTGCGCTGCGGGCGGGCCATCTGGCCGGGGTCGCCATCGACACGGTGGCCTCGGAACCCCACCCCGAGCAAAGCCCGCTGGCAGGCGCCCCGCGTGTCCTGCTAACCCCGCATGTCGCGGCCTATACGGTCGAGGGACGGCGGCAGCTGGTGGACTGGGCGGTCGCCGAGGCTCTGGCCTGGATTAGGTCGGGGCACCTGTCCCCACCCACCGCGATCCTGCCCAGCAGGGCGGAAGACTGGCCGGCAACCGAAGCGTCTGACGCCCCGGTTGCCGAAAGCGATCACTGCGCGGCCAGACCCAGGTCGGTCAACACCTTGCGCCACTGATCGACGGATTCCGCCAGGTAGGCATCCGCCTCGGCCGGGGTCATGCCGGACTTGTTCAAATAGGTTACATTGTCCATCCAGGCCTGCACCTCCGGCTCGACCAGTGCTGCGTTCACGATCTCGTTCAGTTTGTCGACCACCTCATCCGGGGTGTCCTTCGGCGCCAGAACCCCCATCCACGAGGTCCAGTCCGAAAGCTCCATGAACCCGGCGAACCCGGCCTCGCCAATGGTCGGCACGTCCGGCATGGCGGTGGTGCGCTCATTGGCCAGCACGGCCAGCGGCACGACCATGCCTTCGGTGACGGGGCCGCGGATCACGCTGGCGGAATCCGACAGAAGCGACAAACGGTTGCCCATCACATCGCCAAGCGCGGGCGCGGTGCCCTTGTAGGGGATATGCTCGATCTCGACTCCGGCAAAGGTGGCGAAGGCGGCGGGGGCGACATGCGACAGCGTGCCCATACCGGCAGAGCCGAAGGTCAGCAGCGCCGGATCGGCCTTGCCGGCCGCGACCAGTTCGCCAAGAGTCTTGGGGCCTTCCTTGGGGCCGACGAAATACTGCACGATCTGCGCCGCCAGGGCCACCATGCGGAAGTCCTCGGTCGGGACCAGCTCCACATTGGGATTGACCACCGGCGCCAGGATCATGGTGCCGGAGGCCGCGAAGAGGATGGTGTATCCATCCGGATCGGCATCGCGCACCAGCACCGCACCGACGATGCCCCCCGCACCCTCGCGGTTTTCCACGATGACCGGCTGGCCCCCGATGTCCGTCATCTTCTGGGCCACCATGCGGGCCGCGATGTCGGTGGCACCGCCCGCCGGGAAGGGCACGATCATCGTGATCGGGCGATTGGGGTAATCCTGCGCCTGCGCGGCGAACGGCAGAACCGTCAGCGCCATCGCGGCGAACACTGTCCGCAGCTTCATTCCATCCTCCTCCGTGTCGAGGGGGGTTAGCATCCCCCTTCAAACTTTCGTCTCCGGGTCCGCCTCCGATGCGGGCGAGACTCACCCGCAATCTAGGGTCGGCAGTGTAGTTGGTCAACGTAGCTAAATAATTTTACCATCTCCGCCCCCACGCATAGCCTCCCGCATCGGCCATCGACCTGTGGCAAAAGACCCGGGAGGGGGGGGAGACAGTGAAGGTCCATGAATTCATCGCAGGGGCGCTGCGGGCCGAAGCTTGCCGCGACCGGTTCGGCCTGCTCGGCGACGGGGCGCTGCCGCTTTGGGCAGGCATCGCGCAGCGCGGCGACCTGCGGCTGTTGCCCGCCTGGCACGAGGCTGCTGCGGTCGCCATGGCGGAAGGGCAATAGCGAGTTCTGTCTCACTGATCGGCTGATAGCGTGGCAGATCCTCAAGGGTCACCGGACAAACGAAGCTGAAGTCGTGTCGCCCCGACGCCGTGTCCAACTCCTGCGCCAAGACTGGAGACCGAAGGTCAGCGCGCTGCGTGATGTAGCGGACCATCCCTCCGGCACGCATGAATTCATCGACAATACGATCGCCCGTGTTGTCGTCGCCGAGCGCCAAAACGGGTGCGACGCTACGCCGCAGCATTGCAAGAGAGACAAGCACGTTACCGCAAGATCCACCAAGTGTGTTGATTTCCACCCAGAACTGAGCCGGGTTTTCCATCGAGAAGTGTGCCACCTCTGACTATGGATTTCGTGTCATGCTGGGGTCAAGGCATGGCTCGTCTCCTTCTTCTTCCTGGCTGCTGCGGCGGAACTGGCCTTGAAGCGGAAGCTGTCGTTTCCGGTCTCCAGGATGTGGCAGCGGTGGGTCAGGCGGTCGAGCAGGGCCGTGGTCATCTTGGCGTCGCCGAAGACCGTGGCCCATTCACTGAAGCTGAGGTTGGTGGTGATGACGACGCTGGTGCGCTCGTAGGGCTTGCTCAGCAGGTGGAAGAGCAGCGCACCGCCTGAGGCGCTGAACGGCAGGTATCCGAGCTCGTCGAGGATCACCAGGTCGAGACGGGTGAGGCTTTCGGCGATCTGTCCGGCCTTGCCCTTGGCCTTTTCCTGCTCGAGCGTGTTGACCAGCTCGATGGTCGACAAGAAGCGGACCTTTCGCCGGTGATGCTCGACAGCCTGGACGCCGAGGGCTGTCGCGACATGGGTCTTTCCGGTGCCGGGGCCTCCGATCAGCACGACATTCTGTGCCCCGTCCATGAACTCGCAGCGATGCAGCGCCCGCACGGTGGCCTCGTTGATCTCACTGGCCGCAAAGTCGAAACCGGAGAGGTCCTTGTAGGCCGGGAAGCGTGCCGCCTTCATGTGATAGGCGATGGACCGGACCTCGCGCTCGGCCAATTCGGCCTTGAGGAGTTGCGACAGGATCGGGATGGCGGCTTCAAAAGCCGGGGCACCTTGCTCGATCAGGTCGGTGACGGCCTGCGCCATGCCATACATCTTCAGGCTGCGCAGCATGATGACGATGGCGCCGCTGGCGGGATCATGACGCATGGCGGCCCCCTTCGGTCTGGCTGCGCAGGCCGTCATAGCGTTCGACATTGGCCTTGGGCTCGCGATGCAGGGCCAGTGCCTGCGGGGTGTCCAGTGGCGGCCCGCCGATCACCTTGCCGTCGACCAGCCGGTGCAGCAGGTTCAGCACGTGGGTTTTAGTCGCGACGCCCTCGGCCAATGCGAGTTCCACGGCGGTGAGCACGGCCTGTTCATCGTGCTGCAGCACCAGGGCGAGGATGTCGACCATCTCGCGGTCACCGCCGGGCTTGCGCAGCATGTGCTCCTGCAACTGCCTGAAGGCAGGCGGCAATTCCAGGAAGGGCGCGCCGTTCCGAAGAGCGCCGGGCTTGCGCTGGACGACTGCCAGATAATGCCGCCAGTCATAGATTGTCCGCGGAGGCAGTTGATGGCTGCGTTCAATGATGCGGAGATGTTCACACAGGATATTGCCCTCGGCCGCCACAACCAGTCGGTCGGGGTAGATGTGCAGGCTGACGGGGCGGTTCGCAAAGCTGGCAGGCACAGAGTAGCGATTACGTTCGAAGGTGATCAGGCAGGTGGGCGACACGCGCTTGCTCAGCTCGATGAAGCAGTCAAAGGCTGGCGGCAACGGCATCAGCGCGACCTGTTCCTCGGCCCAGGCATCGGCGATCGTTCCGGGCAGCGTGCCATGGGCCGTCTCGCGCCACAGCTCCAGGCAGCGCTGTTCCAGCCAGGCGTTCAGCGCGGCAAGGTCAGGGAAGTTCGGCATGTCGTGCAGCATCTGGTGGCGAGAGTCGCGAACGTTCTTCTCGACCTGACCTTTCTCCCAGCCGGCGGCCGGATTGCAGAACTCGGGCTCGAAGACATAGTGGTTCGCCATGGCAAGGAAGCGGATGTTGACCTGCCGTTCCTTGCCGCGGCCGACACGATCCACCGCCGTGCGCATGTTGTCGTAGATGCCTCGGCCTGGGACGCCGCCAAAGACCCGGAAGCCGTGCCAGTGGGCATCAAACAGCATCTCGTGGGTCTGCAGCAGATAGGCGCGCAGCAGGAAGGCCCGGCTGTGCGACAGCTTGATGTGGGCCATCTGCAGCTTCGTGCGCTCGCCCCCCCCCAGAACGGCAAAGTCCTCGCTCCAGTCGAACTGGAAGGCCTCACCTGGGCGGAAAGACAGCGGAACGAAGTTGCCGCGGCCCGTCGTCTGCTGCTCGCGCTGGCGATCCGCCCGCCATTGACGCGCGAAGGCTGCCACCCGGCCATAGGAGCCGGTGAAGCCGAGCGTGACAAGATCGGCGTGCATCTGCTTCAGCGTCCGCCGCTGCTTGCGTGACTTCCCGGCCTCGGTCCTCAGCCAGCCGGCCAGCTTCTCGGCAAAGGGGTCCAGCTTGCTCGGCCGTTCCGGCGTGGCGAACTTCGGCTCGACCGTGCCCTCCGTCAGATGCTTGGTCACAGTGTTGCGCGACAGCCCCGTTCGCCGCGCGATCTCCCGGATCGACAGCTTCTGACGCAAATGCATCCGTCGGATGATGTTCAAAAGTCCCATGTGGATCACTCCGTTACCCCCGCCGCTCACCCCTTTGAGGGAAGGTTCACATGGCTCAGTTCTCAGTGGAAATTATGCGCCTACCCGGCTCAGTTCTGGGTGGAAATCAACAGCGACGCATCGGGATTTAGGTGATGTCGGCGCACCAGACCTGGTTGGGCCGGTCGATCCTCAGCCCGCCCAGAAGATAGGGGTAGGTCTTGTGCCCCTTCGCGGGCCTGCTGGTGTCGGGCTTCTGGTAGATCGGCATCAACCGCATAAGGCGCATCCGCCGCCGGATGCGTTTCTGGTTCACGGCATGGCCTTCGTTCTGCAAGTGCCAGGTCATCTGCCGCACACCGTAGAACGGGGTGTCCAGAAACTACTTGTCCGCGAGCAGCATCAGGTCGAAATTCATCACGGTCTCGCCCTTCGGCGCGTAGTAGAACGAAGATCGCGAGATCGACAGCAGGCGGCACTGCGCGCCCACCGACAGCACAGGATGGTCGCGTTCGATCATCCTGCGCCTCATTTCCCGGTCCGGGTTTGAGCTTTCTGAACAAAAAATCATTGGCGACGGCCAGTTCCCCGATCTTCGCGTGCAAGGACCGCACCGTCTCCTCATCGACCTCGGCAGCCTGCGTTCTGCCGCCGCGCTCGAAGATGTCAGACGCCCCCTCAAGCAGCGCCTTCTTCCACTGATGGGTCATCGTCGGATGCACGCCATATTCGGCGGCCAGTTCCAACACCGTGCGCTCTCCCTTCACGGCCTCCAGCGCCACCCGCGCCTTGAAGCCCGCGTCATGGTTCCTGCGTTTCCTCATTTCCTGATCTCCTCGTTCTTGGAGACCAGCAGACGTTAGATCGTAGCTTCCGTCACTGTCCGATTTTCGGGGGGTAGCTCACCTGCCTAAAGGGTGACTTACGCAACAACGCCCCTGCGCAGCCAAACGCCACCTGTCCGACGTCTAACTTATTGTCTGGTGACGGAAAACCGCCGTTTGTTTAACGTTTGACGTGCCGCAGGCGAACAGGAAGGACCCCGATGTCACTTGTCACGATCGACCGGCGAAACGGTCTGGCGTATGTCACCATCGACAATCCTCCGGTTAACTCGCTGGGGCGATCGGTTCGGAAAAATCTACTTTTGGCTTGCACCTCTCTTGCTGCAGACAAAGAGGTTGCGGCCGTCGTTGTGTCCGGCAAGGGGCGTAATTTCGTGGCAGGCGCCGACATCGGTGAACTTGGCCAAACGCCGTCTGAGCCGTTTTTGCCTGACGTGCTGTCAGCAATAGAAAACGCACCAATGCCCTGGGTTGCTGCGATTAGCGGTGTTGCCTTGGGCGGCGGCCTCGAACTGGCTATGGCCTGCCATGGTCGGGTAGCGGACCGGGGCGCAAGGCTGGGGCTGCCCGAAGTGAACTTGGGGGTCATACCCGGTGCCGGTGGCACGGTGCGTTTGCCCCGGCTCGTTCCAATGGCGGATGCGGTCTCGATGATCACCGGCGGCAAGCCTATCGCCGCCACTCATGCTCTGGACATCGGGCTGCTTGACCGCATTGCACAGGCAGATTTGATCCGCTGTGCCACGGCACTTGCGCAAGAACTGGCCCAAAAAGGCCCGCCCGTTCCGACCATCACGCGCCCCTGCCATTCCAGCGACAAGATCGACTGGGAAGCCGTTGAAAAGCAAATGAAACAGAAAAGCCGTGGCGCAGTAGCCCCGCTTGAGGCGCTGTCGTCCTTGCATACGGCAGCCCAGGCACCTGCCTCGGAAGCCCTGTCCGCCGAGCGCGCGCGGTTTTTGCGCCTCACGACGTCCGAACAGGCCGCAGCCCTACGCTATGTGTTCTTTGCCGAGCGGGCGGCGGGAAAAAGCCTGCGGTCGCACGATACGCCGCCGGTCGATCTGCGGCAGGTCGGCGTCATTGGCGGCGGGACGATGGGGGCCGGGATTGCGACGGCTTTGGTGCTGGCCGGTTCGCAGGTCCGGCTGGTCGAGCGCGATGCCCCCGTCGCCGAGGCAGGGCGAGCGCGGGTCGCGCAGACGATTGCCGACAGTGTAAAGCGCGGCGTGCTTGCGCAAGGTGCAGCGAAGGCCGCGATCGCGCGGCTGTCAACTGGCAGCGATTACGCGGCGTTGGCAGACTGCGCCCTTGTGATCGAGGCGGTGTTCGAGGACATGGCCGTCAAGCGGCAGGTTTTCTCGCGTCTGGATGCTGTGATGCCTGCCGAGGCCGTGCTTGCAACGAATACCTCCTATCTCGATGTGGATGCCCTTGCTGAAACGACGCGGGATCCGGCCCGCATCCTTGGGCTGCATTTCTTTTCGCCCGCCCATGTAATGAAGCTGCTGGAAGTGGTGCGCGGGCGGGAAACTGGCGCGCGCGCGCTGGCCACAGGGGCGGCTTTGGCAAGGCTCTTGGGCAAGGTGCCGGTCGTTGCCGGTGTGTGTGACGGCTTCATTGGAAACCGGATCATGGCCGCCTATCGCCGCGACTGCGAGTTCATGCTGGAGGAAGGCGCTTTGCCACAACAGATCGACGCAGCCATGCAGGACTACGGCTTTGCAATGGGGATTTTCGCGGTGCAAGATCTGAGCGGGCTTGATATTGCCTGGGCACAGCGCAAGGCGCAGGCACCGTCGCGTGATCCATCGGCACGATATGCCCGGATCGCCGACCAATTGTGCGAGGCTGGGCGTTTGGGTCGCAAGACGGGGCAAGGCTGGTATGATTATGCCAGCGGGGCCGCCAAAAGCGACCCGGCTGTCGAGGCGATCATTCAGGCAGAGCAGGCCCGGGCCGGACGCAAGCTCCGCTCCTTCAGCGCCGAGGACATCATGGCGCGTATTCTGGGCAGGATGCAGGCCGAAGGCGCTGCGCTGTTGCAAGAGGGCATCTCCGAGTCGGCTGCCGATATCGACGTGGTCATGGTCACCGGATATGGCTTTCCGCGCCATAAGGGTGGCCCGATGTATCTGGCGGCCAAATCCAGTTCCGAGGGAAAAGACGCATGACCGAAAACCTGACCCCGGCGGTTCTGGTAACGCATCATTCCGGCTGGTCCGAGATTCAGTGCAACCGGCCCGACCGCTTGAATGCCTTCAGCGACGAAATGCACGCCGGGCTTATGGCGGCGCTGAACCACGCAGCATCCGACCCATCGTGCCGGGCCGTTCTTCTGACAGGGTCCGGGCGGGCGTTCTGTGCCGGTCAGGATTTGACCGAACGCGATCCGCGTCGGCGCAGTGCCCCCCCCCCGATCTGGGCAGGTCGGTGCGTGAGCGGTACAACCCGCTGGTGACGCTGCTGCGAGAGATGCCAAAGCCGGTGGTCTGTGCCGTGAACGGCATGGCCGCCGGGGCCGGAGTGGGCGTCGCGTTGGCTTGCGACATTGTGCTGGCAGCGGAGCAGGCGGTTTTTCTGCTGGCCTTCTCCAGGCTTGGGCTCGTGCCGGATGCCGGATCAAGCTGGGCTTTGACCCGCGCGCTTGGGGCCCCGCGCACCCGCGCACTGGCAATGACAGGCGGCCGACTGACGGCAGGTCAGGCTGCCGACTGGGGCTTGATCTGGCAAGCGCTGCCAGAGGCAGACCTGATGGCCGAGGCGCGGCGGTTGACCGAGGAATTATCCAAAGGGCCAAGTCTGGCACTCGGCTTGATCAAAGAGGCGGTTCGCGCCGCCGATCAGAACGATTTTGCAACGCAGATCGCTCTGGAGGCTGCGTTGCAGGACCAATGCGGGCGCAACCCGGATTATGACGAAGGCGTGCTGGCCTTTCTGGAAAAGCGCGCTGCCCGGTTTGCTGGCGTCGAAATCACCGCCCCCCCCGAAAGGGCCGTCGATTCCAAGCCCTGATGCCAGCGCGCGGGCTTGGAACCCTTTTCATGGTTCGACTCACCGGTCAGCGCCGCGCAGGATAAGCGCATCCAGCAGCACAACTCCGTTTTCCTCGATCAGAATGGGGTTAGTCTCGGCCTCTTCGACTAGATCGCACAGCGCAAGACGCGACAGCGCGGTAACGGTCTGGGCCAAGGCCTCCAGATCACCAAGGGGTTTGCCGCGAAACCCGCGGAACAGGGCAAAGCCCTTCACTTCGGTCAACATCTCGCGGGCGGTTTCCAGCGAAACCGGGGCGCAGCGAACAGCGGTGTCCCGGTAAATCTCGGTCATCACGCCACCCATTCCCACCGTGATCACCGGGCCGACAAGGGCGTCGCGGGTGATGCCGATCAGCGCCTCACCCAAACCGCGCCGCATCTGCTGCACCAGCACCCCATCCTGCCGATAGCCCGGATGATGCGCCTCGGCCGCGACTTGCATCTGGGCAATGGCCTTTTGCAGCGCTGCGCGGTCGGGAATGTTGATCCGGATTGCTCCGGCCTCGGTCTTGTGCGGCAGATCAGCCGAGATGATTTTCGCCACCACGGGAAAGTCAAATGGCAGATCATCGGGCAGCGCCTGCGCAGGGGTCAACACAATCTGCGCCGGTCGCGCAGCCCCCAGAGCCGCAAACACCGCGCCAGAGTCCACCTCGTTCATCACACCGGGTGCAGCAGCCGCGATCAACGCCGCAATATCGTCAGGCAGCGGAGCTGCCGTGCAGGCACGGGCGCGGGGCGGGTCCAATAGCAACGCCACGGTTTCCGCACAGGTTTCGACGTTGCGAAAGGTCGGGATGCCACCTGCTTCAAGCAGGGCCAGACTTTCGGGAGCGTCGGGCAGCGGAAAGGCCAACAGCGGTGCAGCCTCTGGACCAGCCTCTGCCAGCGCATCAACGATGGGCCGCACGGCAAGATCCGGGTTGAAGCGCGCCGACGATCCGATTGCCACTAGCAGCACCCCGGTTTCGAGATCGGCCAAAAGAGTTGAGACCACCTTTTTCATCGTGGCGTAGTTGGTGCCTGCCAGTGTCACATCAACCAGCTTGCCATGACCCAGCGCCATCCCTTGCGCCGTCAGATCCGCCCGCGCGGCAGCACTGCAGCCCGCAATCGGCACGCCGCGGGCCGAGATCTGATCAACCACCATCGCCCCCCCGCCCCCAGTGGTGGAGACAACCGTGACAGCGCGAGGCCGCCCCGCGCCGGGCCGCAAACGTGACAACACACGCGGCGCGTCGATCAGCGTTTCAAACTGTTCGACCTCGCGGATGCCGATATCGCGCAAAAAGGTCGAAACCGCCCGCGCCGAGCCGGTCAGCGCACCAGTATGCGAGACGGACAGCGCCTGCCCCTCGTGCGACTTGCCGATCATATAGGCGACGACAGGCTTGCCCAGCGCGGCGGCCCCCTCGGAAAACGCGGTCAATGCTGCCCGATCGCGGATGGTTTCCAGAAACAGCACGAAGCCGTCGGTGCCCGGATCATTCAGCAGCAATTGCCCTAGTTCGCCGATGCCCGCCGCCGCCTCGTTGCCAACCGAAATCAGGGTCGAAAACGCCGTCCCCCGGGCTTGGCCACGTGACAGGATCGTGCCGATCATGCTGCCGCTTTGAGACAGCACGGCAAGCCGGCCAACCTCCAGCCTGTCAGCGCGGAAGGCTGCGTTGGTGGTGCAGCTAAACCCCGAGGCGGTGGCGACCACGCCGGTCGAATTCGGCCCGATCAGCAAGATGCCCGCATCGCGCGCGATTTTGGCGAGCCTGTCCTGCAGGGCGCGTCCGGCCTCTCCCGCTTCGGCAAAACCGTCGGCAAGGATCGACACAACCTTGACACCGGCCCGCGCGCATTCTTCCAAGGCGGTGACGGCCGGGCCGGCCTCAAGCAGGATATAAGCATGATCCACTGGCGCAGGGATATCCCCCACTGTGGCGAAGGCCGGCAGCCCCATAACCGTCGGACGCACCGGGTTGACAGGGAAGATCTGCCCTGCAAAGCCGTGACGTCGCAGGAAGGTCAGCGGACGGGCTGTCAGCTTGTCTTCACTGGCCGAAGCGCCGATTAGAGCGACGCTGCGCGGAGCAATCAGTGCCGCGAGCAAATCCTTGGACGTGAGATCAATCATTCTGCTGCCATAGCCTTTTCGGATCGCTGCGAGAAGCGGCGATCAAAGATGCCTTCCGCAATGCGGTTCTTGAGGATTTCGATCGAACCGCCCGCGATCATCCAACCACGCGTGCGGCGCACGCAGTATTGCGCGGTGCTTTCTTCGGAAAAGCCCAGGCCGCCCATGATCTGCAACGCCTCATTGGCCGCAAAGAACCCCGCCTCGTTGCAGGCAAGCTTGGCGATGGCGGTATCTTGTGCTGAAGGCATGCCGTCTTGCGCCGAAACCGCCGCGCGCATCAACAACAACTGCGCCGCCTCCAGCCGCATCAACATTTCTGCGAATTTCCATTGCAGGCCCTGGAATTCGCACAGCGCCCGACCGAATTGCTTGCGCGTCTGGGCATGGTCGCGCGCCAGATTGAACGCATGACGTCCCACGGCAACCGCGCGCGCCGAATTGCCCAGCCGTTCCACATTGAACCCAGCGATCTGTTTCTTGAACCCGCCCATGCCTAGGTGTTCAGTCCCGGCATCTGGTGGATCGGATTTAGGATGAATCGATCTGGCTCTGATGTCCGGATTTTGCAGATGTATTCGTAGGGCGTGAGACCGTTCAGGGTCTTGAGCCGGCGGGCGA
>NZ_JAAAUC010000014.1 GCF_009908165.1 Frigidibacter albus | reverse complement strand
AGATCTTGTCGAAGGGCGCGTCATCGCGGACCTTGGCCAGCGCGATCTCTGGCACCACGGTGTGGTTGGCGAAGGTCGAGCAGCCCATGTAATGGTGGATCGGGGTGCCATCGAGCATCGAGAACCGGGTGGTTCCATCCGGCAGCAGGCCCTGGCCTTGCGTCGACCGGATCGCGGTGCAGAGGTTGGTCTTCTGGCTGAGGCAGCTGGGGCATTGCCGGCATTCGGGCGTGTAGAGCGGGATGACATGGTCGCCCGGCTTCAGCGTGGTGACGCCGGGGCCGCATTCCAGCACGACGCCAGCGCCCTCATGGCCGAGGATGGCGGGGAACAGCCCCTCCGGGTCCGCGCCCGACAGCGTGAACTCGTCGGTATGGCAGATGCCGGTCGCCTTGATCTCCACCAGAACCTCGCCGGCCTTGGGGCCTTCAAGGTTCACCTCCATGATCTCCAGCGGTTTTCCGGCGGCAATGGCCACCGCGGCGCGCGTTCTCATGTCTGTGACTCCCTGTTTGTGGTCCGGGCTGATATCCTTGGGCGCGGAGACTGTGCGAAAGCCGGGCTTGGTGCAACCGACAAAGGAGGCGACGATGGCAGGATTTCCCGGACGGCATCTGGCAGGGGGCGCGGCATTGCTGCTGCTGGCTGCCTGCGTGACGGAAGGCGGCTCTGGCCCTGCGCCGGGTCCAGGGCCTGTGGCGGACGCTTGTGGGGCAGCGGGCCTGCAGCGACTGGTCGGTCAGCCGGCCAGCACGCTGGAGACGATGCGCTTTTCCCAGCAGCTGCGGGTGATCAACCCCGGGCAGATGGTGACGATGGACTACCTCGAGGCGCGGCTGAACATCGCGATCGACGAGCAGGACCGGATCAGCCGCGTCTATTGCGGCTGAACGCTGAGAGGGGCGCCACTGGCGCCCCCTTCGGCTTACATCCGGTAGTCGGTGTGGCAGGCCTTGCAGGACTCGGCCACCGGCCCCATCCCGGCCTTGACCCCGTCGAGCGAGGCGGTATCGACCGCGGCCGCCGCCTCTTCCAGCGATTTCGCCTTGGCGGTGAACTCGTCGAACATCATCCAGATCTCGGGCTTGGCTTCGGACACCGGGTCGGTTTCCTCGGGCTCGAACTTCGCCGGAATCCCGGCAGCCGCCGCCACCAGCGCCGCCTGTGCCTCGGCGGCCTTGGCCGCGTCGAACGTCGCCTTGCCCGAGGCCATGTCGCCCAGCGCGCCGGTATTCACCCGCACCACCTGCATCAGGTCCATCCGTTCCTTGACGACGGGGTTGGTCACCCCCTCCTTGGCAACGGCCATGCCGGCCACGAGAACAAGGCCGAGACCTACGATTTTCGCTTGCAGTTTCACTGGTTGGCTCCCTGATTGGGTTGCTGACGGGTTACGTAAGGGGCGACTATACGCGGCAGTGTGACTTGCAGAAGACAGGCTTCCGTGGGGTCACGCGAATGTCAACTCAGCGCGCCGCCACCACAGCTTGCGTCTGCATCCCCAGCCCGTCGATCCCCAGCCGCATCACCTCGCCCGCCTTCAGGTAGCGCGGCGGGCGCATTCCCATGCCGACGCCGGGCGGGGTGCCGGTGGTGAGGATGTCGCCGGGGGTCAGGGTCAGGAAGCGGCTGACATAGGCAATGATCTCGGCCACGCCAAAGATCATGGTGGCGGTGCTGCCGGTCTGCATGCGCTGGCCGTCCACCTCCAGCCACATGCCCAGCGCGGCGATGTCGGGGACTTCATCGGGCGTCACCAGCCAGGGGCCGACGGGGCCGAAGGTATCGAAGCCCTTGCCCTTGTCCCAGGTGCCGCCGCGTTCGGTCTGCCATTCCCGTTCCGACACGTCGTTGACGACGCAATAGCCGGCGACATGGCCCAGAGCGCTGGCCTGGTCGATGTAGCGCCCGCCCTGACCGATGACGACGCCAAGCTCCACCTCCCAGTCGGTCTTGGTGGAGCCCCGCGGCAGTTCCACATCGTCGTCGGGCCCGCTGATGCAGCTGGTCCATTTGTTGAACACCACCGGCTCTGTCGGAACCGCCATCCCGGATTCGGCAGCATGGTCGGCATAGTTCAGCCCGATGGCGATGAACTTCTGGGTGCCGGCGACGCAAGGCCCCAGCCGCAGGCCCTGCTGCGGCGTGCCCTCGACCAGAGGCAGCGAGGCCTCGTCCAGCGCCGCGATCCGGCGCAGGCTGCCGGGCAGCAGCGCCTCGCCCGCAAGGTCGGGGAGGATGCCCGACAGATCGCGCACGCGGCCTTCGGCATCCAGCAGCCCGGGCTTCTCTTGCCCCTTCGGTCCATAGCGCAGCAGTTTCATGGGGGTCTCCTCGGTCCTGTCCTGTCCCGAGGCTAGCAATGCGGGGAGGGGCGGGGAAGGGTTGGTATGGGGGGCTGAGATGCTATCGCAATTCGGACCGCTCGATTCGGGCGGGAAAAGGCGAGGCACTGCCTCGCCCCGCCCGTGCGGGACATGTCGCCCGGAGCCGCTGGACGCGAGAGACCGGGGGAGGGCAGCGCCCGACCTGGCGGGCGAGAAGCGCCCGCCAGAGGCGGGGCGGGCGCTGGCCGGGCCCTCTGGGGGCCCGTCCGGTGCAAATGGACCCGGCACAACGCGTGGCGAACGCGATGGCCTTCGCCAAGGATGGCTGGGCGGGCAGGGCGACAAACGCCAGCCTCCTCCCCCGAGCGGTTCCCCAACCCGCCGCTTGCCTTGCTGCCCCCGACTTGTCACACTCCCGTCATGTCGGTGTTCACACCCCCGCCCATCCCCGGTCCCGGTGCTGCCATGATCCCCGATCAGGTGGCCTTCGACCGTGCCGAGCTGTCGGCGCTGCTGTCGCTCTATGGCCGCATGGTCGCGGCGGGCGAGTGGCGCGATTACGGGATGAGCTTCCTGCGCGAGGTCGCGGTGTTCTGCGTCTTCCGGCGCAGCGCCGAGAACCCGCTCTACCGCATCGAGAAGCGGCCCCGCCTGCGCGGCAAGCAGGGGCTCTATGCCGTCATCGGCATGGACGGGCAGGTGCTGCGGCGCGGGCAGGATCTGCCGACCGTGCTGCGGGTGCTGGAGCGCAAGCTGATCCGGCCGGTTGACTAGGCTGGTGGACTAAAGCCGTTTGACGCAGAGCAGCGGGCCCTCGCCCTGCGCCTCGATCCGGGCGATGCAGGTCTCGATGCCCTCATGGGTGGTGGCAGCCCGAAACCCGTTGGCATGGATCAGCCGCTGGTCATCCACCGCCATCGCCACATGGCCGGGCCAGAAGAACAGATCGCCGCGCTGGAACGGGCCGTGCGAGGGGACCAGATGGCCAAGCGCCTCGCGCTGCTGGTCGCTGTCGCCGGGACACTCCACGCCGCAGGCCAGCAGCGCCGCCTGCACCAGCCCCGAGCAGTCGATCCCCGCCCGCGAATTGCCGCCCCACAGATAGGGCGTGCCCAGGAACAGTTCGGCCACCGTTACCGCATCCGCCTCGGTTTCCTCGGCCGGGGCGATATGGGCGCGGGGCACGAAGAAGCCGTCATGGGTCTCGGCAAAGCGCTCATGCTCCGCCGCGATGGTCAGGCGGGCGCCGAAGGACAGGGTGCAGACGTCCGGCGTGGACAGCTTTGGCGCACGGTAGAGATGCGTCGCGGGGGCAGCGATGCGGTGGGTCGGCGCGATGTCGGGGCCTAGCGCGGCCTCGGCCACCCAGCCGCAATAGCTGTCCTTCGCCGCCATGACGAAGCCGAAGCCCTGATAGTGCTCGATCACCGTCACCCGGTCGCCGAACAGCACCTGCCGGTCCCGCGCTCCACTGGGGGTGGCCAGCAGGTCAGCCAGCGGCGCGGCAATGCGGGCAGGGCTGCCATTGGTCCAGGCGGGCGCCTCGAGCACGCCCTGCAGCGAGGCCAAGGCGATGCGCGGCGTGGCGGGGGTGGCGCGGCGGTCGGTCATTGGGTCAGGATCTCCGGCCCGAGGATGTCTGGAAGCGCGGCCAGCAGCGCCCGCGCGCCCTGCGCGGCGGCGCCCTTGGGGCGGGCGGGGGCGGCGGTGGGCTGCCAGCCGTAAAGGTCGAAATGCGCGAAGCGGGGGGTCTGGATCACGAACCGGCGCAGGAACAGCGCGGCGGTGATCGACCCGGCCATCCCTCCCGAGGGCGCGTTGTCGAGATCGGCGATGCCCGGCTCGATCAGCGGGTCATAGGGCGTCCAGAACGGCATCCGCCACAGCGGGTCACGCGCCTGCGCCGCACCCGCCGTGATGGCCGCCGCCAGCGCCTCGTCATCCGTATAGAACGGCGGCAGGTCCGGCCCCAGCGCCACCCGCGCAGCCCCGGTCAGCGTCGCCATGCAGATCAGGCAGTCGGGCGCCTCTTCATCCGCCAGCGCCAGCGCGTCGGCCAGGATCAGCCGCCCTTCCGCATCGGTGTTGTTCACCTCGACCGTCAGGCCCTTGCGGCTGGTGAGAATATCCTGCGGGCGCATCGCGTTGCCGGCCACCGCATTCTCCACCGCCGGGACCAGCACCCGCAGCCGCAGCCGCAGCCCAAGCCCCATGATCATCTGCGCCAGCCCCATCACCGTGGCGGCTCCGCCCATGTCCTTCTTCATCAGCCCCATGCCGGCGGCGGGCTTGAGGTCGAGCCCCCCGGTGTCGAAGCACACCCCCTTGCCGACCAGAGTCAGCCGCGGGCCCACATCGCCCCAGCGCATCTCCAGCAGCCGCGGCGCGCGCGGCGAGGCGCGGCCGACGGCGTGGATCATCGGCAGGTTCTGCGCGAGCAACTCCTCGCCGCGGATCACAGTTACCTCGGCACCGAAGCGCGCGGCGAGAGCCGCAAAGGCCGCCTCCAGTTCCTCGGGCCCGAGATCCGAGGCGGGGGTGTTGATCAGGTCCCGCGTCAGCGCCTCGGCATTGGCGATCACCTCCAGCCGGGCGGCATCGACGCCTTCGGGGGCTTTCAGGATCGCGGAGGGGCCGGCGTTGCCGGTGCGGTAACGGCCGAAGCGATAGCCGGCCAGCAGCCAGCCCAGCGCCGCCTCCTCCAACTCCTCGGTCGGCAGGTTCGCCTCCAAATGCCACGCGCCCGCCGGCAGGGCGTCCGCGGCCTTGGCCAGCCAGAACCGCCCCCGCGCCCGCGCCGCCGCGTCGCCATGGCCGATCACCGCCCCCGCCAGCGCGCCCTCCGCGCCCGGCAGCAGGCAGATCTCGCCGAGCCCGGCGGCAAAACCCGACCCCGTCAGCCAGGCCTGGGCGGGTGCCGGCAGGGTGTCCCTCCAGGCGGCCAGCGCCGCCTTGTCCACCACATGCAGCGGCAGCGACGGAGCGGAGGGATCGGCGAAGGACAGGGACATGGACGGGCCTCGGGGGTGGTTGCACTGGCGGCAGCCTAGCCCTTTGGCGGGGGCCTGCAAGAGGCAGCGGGCGGCAGGCAGTGTCTCGCCCTTGCGACCCGCTCCCCGTGGCGAAGGCCATCGCCTTCGCCACGCCCCGACGTCACCATTTGTACCGGACGGGCCCCCAAAGGGCCGGCCAGCGCCCGCCCTCCCGGCCCGGCCACAGGCCGGGCGTCCTTCGCGGAAATCCTCCACTGGAGGATTTCTTGTCGCTCATCACCCCTCGGCGGGCGCTTCTCGCCCACCAGGTCGGGCGCTGTCCTCCCCGGTTTCGTGCTGCCACCGGCTGCGGGTGACACGTCCCGCACGGGCGGGGGCGAGGCAGTGCCTAGCCTTGTCCCGCCCGACTGGAAGGCCCGAGATCGGCGAAGAACCCTAAGCTCCACCCCCCCTCAATCCCGGTCCTGCAGATCCCACACCGCCGTCAGCGACCTGTCCCCGATCCGCACCAGCCGCGCCAGCACCGCCGCCAGCGCAGGCATGTCGCCGCGCCCCGCGCACAGCGCCGCGTCTTCGGCGACCCGGCACAGGCTGGACATCCCAAGATCGCCTGCAACACGCGCCAGCAGCCGCGCCCGGCCTGGCATGGCCACCAGATCGCAGGCCATCGCCAGCCGCTGCAGATCGGCCAGCGCTGTCGCCAGATCCTCCATTGCGCGGCAGATCACCGCCTCGGCTCCCGCCTCGCCCAGCTCGGCATAGAGCGCGACCAGCCGGTCGCCATCCAGCCGCACCCCCTCGTCATGCACCAGCGTCGCCGGCGCAGCACCGCGGGCCACGCCGCGACGTTGAACAGATTGCATCACCCCATCACCCCTTGGTCCCGGCGCCCCCACGCCTTGCGCAAGACTCGGGCCCATCCCTCAAGAAATCATTGATGCGCGCGCAGAAAAGCTCTCGAAATTCCGGCAATGCTCGCGTATCTGGGGCCAGCCTTCCCAAGACCGGGACGCCAGGAGCGACACATGCAAAATGCAAGACCGCTGCCCTCGTATCTGATCCAGCGCTATCAGGGATGGCGCGCGACCACCTTCACCGAAAACCGCGTCTGGTATCGCCGCCTCGCCGAGGATGGCCAGCATCCGCGCGCCATGGTGATCTCGTGCTGCGACAGCCGGGTGCATGTCACCTCGATCTTCGGGGCCGACACGGGGGAATTCTTCATTCACCGCAACGTCGCCAACCTGGTGCCGCCCTACGCGCCCGATGGCGACTATCACGGCACCTCGGCCGCGGTGGAATATGCGGTGACGGCGCTGAAGGTCGCGCATCTGATCGTGATGGGCCATTCGCAATGCGGCGGCGTGCGCGGCTGCCATGACATGTGCTCGGGCCAGGCGCCCGAGCTTGAGGAGCGCACCAGCTTCGTCGGCCGCTGGATGGACATCCTGCGCCCCGGCTATGAGCGGGTGGCGGGGCTGCCCGAGGGCGAACGTATCCGCGCGCTGGAACAGCAGGCGGTGCTGATCAGCCTTGAAAACCTGATGGGCTTTCCCTTCGTGAAGGCGGCGGTCGAATCGCAGGAAATGTCGATCCATGGCCTGTGGAACAACATCGGCGATGGCACCTTGATGCAGTATGACCCGGCCAGCGG
The DNA here is from genome assembly GCF_009908165.1 of Frigidibacter albus. Classification (GTDB taxonomy): domain Bacteria; phylum Pseudomonadota; class Alphaproteobacteria; order Rhodobacterales; family Rhodobacteraceae; genus Frigidibacter; species Frigidibacter albus. The sequence goes on along the minus strand of NZ_JAAAUC010000014.1, from coordinate 75,891 downwards.
CGGCTTCGTCACGGTGTGAAGGACGGGCGGGGCGCATGCCGCCTCGCCGCAAACCCGGCCTTAACCGGAATCGGTCAGCCTGGGGCGCAGGAACCCCTGCGCCCGGTGACACCATGCGTCTTGTCTCGCTGAACCTGCCTGTGGAGCTGATCGCCGCGATCAGCCGCGCCGCGCGTGACGCCGGGAAAACCCCGCAGGACTTGCTGCGCGCCACGCTCGCCCATGTGTTTGGCGCGGGCGGGGCAGCGCAGGGGGAAGCGGGCTGTGCCGCCTGGCAAGGCGCCGCCCGGGGCGACAGCGTGCTGCCCAAGCCCGCGCAGTCGGAGCAGCAGGCCCCGGCGACAGAGGCACCGCAAGCCATGTCATGCGGCGCACCGCCCCTTGCCGTTCACCTCGCCTTTACCGAGGCGCTCGGCTGGCTCGACCTGCAATCGCGCCTGCGTGCGGCGGGCTTCGTGCTGCGGCTCGGCACGGATGGCGTTCTGGCCCTGCACAGCTGGCCCGCCGACCACCGCCTGATCGACAGCGCCGCAATCGGCCAGCCGCTGGCGGAGCTGACCCTACGCTTCCGCGCTGCCTTTCCCGGGCAGGTTTTGGCGGAGGGGGCCGCGCCGGCAGCAGGGGCCGAGAGGAGGGTCCCGGCGCCGCCCTACCGCACGGGGCGTGCGGCCTGAGGGGGGCGGACTGTTGCCGTTTGCGCGCAGGCGCTTGAGAGGCACCGCATCGGTCCACCCTGGGTGGACCCGGTCGGACTGGGGCTGAGTCCGCGTGCTGCGCCAGCCTCCTCGCCAGAAGGTGCGCAACACAGGCACCAGACCAGCGCTTGCCGCGCGCCCCGCAGGCACCGCACGCGGGCGGGCGCTGGTGCCGGCCCATGACTGCGGCCCATGACTGCGGCCCATGACTGCGGCCCATGACTGCGGCCCATGACTGCGGCCCATGACTGCGGCCCATGACTGCGGCCCATGACTGCGGCCCATGACGGCGGCGGCCCATCGGCGGCCCCGGCACTCAAGGCCAAAAGTATCTGCTGCTTTCACGATCAGGATTGCTAGTCTTGGCCCGGACACCACCCCGGAGGCCGCCATGCCCGACCAGACCGCCCAGTTCACCCGTTTCAAGGCCCTGCATGATGGGCCCGGCGCCTTTGTCATTCCCAACCCCTGGGACGCCGGATCGGCGCGGCTGCTGGCCTCTCTTGGGTTCGAGGCGCTGGCGACCACCAGCGCTGGCTATGCCTTCTCGAAGGGCAAGCGCGATTCCTTCGCGGGCCTTGGCCGGGCCGAGATTCTGGACAATGCCGCCGAGATCGTCGCCGCAACCGACCTCCCGGTTTCCGCCGACCTTGAAGATGGCTTTGGCGCCGCGCCAGAGATCTGTGCCCAGACGATCCGCATGGCCGCCGCGACCGGCCTCGTGGGCGGGTCCATCGAAGATGCGACCGGCGATGCCGAGGCGCCGATCTACGACCTGTCCCATGCGGTCGACAGGATCCGCGCTGCGGCAGAGGCGGCCCGCGGCCTGCCCTTCCTGCTGACCGCGCGGGCGGAAAACTACCTTTGGGGCCGCCCCGATCTGGCCGATACGATCCGGCGCCTGCAAGCCTTCGCCGAGGCGGGGGCGGATGTGCTCTACGCCCCCGGCCTGCCGGACCTCGAGGCGATCCAAACCGTCTGCCGCGAGGTGGACAGGCCGGTGAACGTGCTGATGGGGCTGAAGGGCAAAAGCTATACGGTGGCCGAGCTGTCGGATGCGGGGGCGCGGCGGCACGGCACCTTCGGCTATGCCGCCGAGGCGCTGCCCGATACGGTCGTCAGCGCGCTAATGGCACAGGACAAGCCCGCCGACCGGCAGTGATCCGGTCCGCGGTCGCCGCGCCCCCTCCCGCCGCCACCATCCGACTGGCAGAACGCAGGGCCTGACCGCCCCGCTCTTTTTCTTTGCCTTTTCCAAATATCCTCGGGGGGCGCGGGGGGCAGACGGCCCCCCGGCTTGCAGGCACATGAAAACAGTATTGTTTCCATGTGCTTTCCAGCAGCCCTATTGCAGCTCCAGCTCCTCCGGCCAGGTCAGGCTATGCTCCAGCCGCACCTCACGTTCCGCGCCGGGGGCAAGGTCGAACTCCCAGACCAGAATGCCGCGCTTGCCGTCCGGATCGGTCTCGGTCGCGGGCGGGGTGGCGCGCGAGGTAATCGTCAGATCCTCCTGTTCCGAATAGGGAATCCGGTCGATCAGTCGGATCGGCCAGGCCTCGCCCGTCAGGTTCTCCACGCGAAGCAGCGCCACTTCATCGATGCGCTCGCTGCGCGAAATCACGCCGCGATCCCCGCCGCTGCGCGCAGGAACCTCGCGGGACAGCACGATCCCGTCGATCGGCCCGAAGCCCAGCTCCACCTCATCCCCCGCCGCCACCATCGGCAGATGCGCCTGCCCGACCATCGCACCATCCACGAACAGCGTTGCCGGTCCCGGCAGCAGCGGTTCGGCGCCATCGTTCACGACCTCGGCCTGCAGATAGGCCACCGTCTCCAGCCGCGGCACCGCCACCGCCTGCAGCTCCGGCTCCAGCGTCAGGTCTCCCAGCCGCAGCCGCAGCGCATCGGCGCCGTCGCGCAGGTCCACCGTGCCTGCGTAGCGCCAGGTGACGGTCGCGCCCTGCATTTCCACCTCGGCCTCCTCGACCATCGCCTCGGCCACCGGGGCGGCCATGACCATGTCCATCTCCATCCGCCCGGCTGCCATCGGCATCTCTGGCTGCGGCGGTCCGACCCGCAGCAGTTCCGGCCACAGCTCGCCCGGGGCCGAGCGTTCCGCCGGGCGCGCGGTCGAGAAGGTCAGCTCCACCCCCAGCCAGTCCTCGCCGGTTTGCTGCCGGGCCAGTACCGCGCGCTCGACGGCCAGGATTGGCGCCTCGCCGCGCGTCAGGCGCAGGTCATAGACCGGCTCCCAGCTGGCGCCTTCGGTATGGGTGATGATCTCCAGCTCCGCCGCGCCGCCCTCCGTTTCGAAGGCCAGCGTCAGCGCGGCGCGGTCACCGTCCCCGGCGACCAGCGTGTCCAGCGCGGCGCGGGCCGCGTCCAGCGCCTCGATATCCTCCTCGCGTGCCCGCTCGGCCGCCAGTGCCTCCTGCTCGGCGCGGTGCGCGGCGGTGAAGGCGGCCAGTGCCTCCTCGCCCACCATTTGCGCCAGCGCCCGCAGCCGGGCCGGGTCGGGCGCGGGGCCCTCGTCGCCGCTGCCGATGCCGCGCAGGAAGGCCAACTGCTCACCCGCTGCATCCGCGCGCAGGCGGATCGCGGCGATCCCGGCGTCGCGGTTGCGCACCACCTCCTCCAGCCGCTCCACCTCGGCCTCGGCGGCCAGCACGGCGGCGGTCTTCTCGGGCTCCACCGGGGCCAGCCGCCCCTGCGCGAGGCTCACGGCCCCGATCTTCAGCGCCGGCGCGATAACCCGCAGGCTGGAGGCATCCGTCTCCAGCGGCAGGTTCGGCACCATCAGTTCATGCTGCCCGGCGGGCGCGTCGATCCGCAGCTCGCGCGTCACCGTCGCTCCCCAGGGGTAAAGCGTGACGCGCGCCACCTGCGCCTCGGCGGTGAAGGTCTCGGCCACGGCGGGGGCGCCCAGCATCAGCAGGGCCAGCATCAGGGGGGCAGGGGGCAACAGGCGCATCGACGATCCTCCCGAGTCGAACGCGCTCAGGCTCTGCCCCAGCCCCCCAAATGGCAAGGGGCGCCCGAAGGCGCCCCGATCCGTCAGCGAAATTTCACCGGGCCGTTGCCCGAACGTCAGCCCTTCTTCAGGCAACGCTTGCCCAGCACTTCCGCGATCTGCACCGCGTTCAGCGCCGCGCCCTTGCGCAGGTTGTCCGACACGACCCAGATGTTCAGACCATTGTCCACCGTCGGGTCCTGCCGGATCCGGCTGACATAGGTGGCGTAATCGCCCACGCATTCGACCGGGGTGATGTAGCCCCCGTCCTCGCGCTTGTCGATCACCAGCACGCCCGGCGCCTCGCGCAGGATGTCGGTGGCTTCCTGCCAGTCCAGCGGCTCGTCGAATTCGATGTTGATCGCTTCCGAATGGCCCACGAACACCGGCACGCGCACGCAGGTCGCGGTGACCTTGATGCGCTTGTCGAGGATCTTCTTGGTCTCGGCGACCATCTTCCATTCTTCCTTGGTCGAGCCATCGTCCAGGAAGACGTCGATATGCGGGATCACGTTGAAGGCGATCTGCTTGGTGAACTTGCTGGGCGCCACTTCCTGACCCGGCACATACATGCCCTTGGTCTGGTCCCACAGCTCGTCGATGCCTTCCTTGCCGGCGCCCGACACGGATTGATAGGTCGCCACCACCACGCGCTTGATCCGCGCCCGGTCATGCAGCGGCTTCAGCGCCACCACCATCTGCGCGGTCGAGCAGTTGGGGTTGGCGATGATCATCTTGGCCTTGTAGCCATCGACGGCCTCGGCATTCACCTCGGGCACCACCAGCGGAACCTGGGGGTCGTAGCGGTAGAGCGAGGAGTTGTCGATCACCACGCAGCCCGCCGCGGCGGCGCGCGGTGCATAGATCTTCGTCGCGTCCGACCCGATGGCGAACAGCGCGATATCCCAGCCGGTGAAGTCGAAGGTATCCAGGTCCTTGGTCTTCAGGGTCTTGTCGCCAAAGCTGATTTCAGTGCCCAGCGACTTGCGGCTGGCAAGCGCGACGATCTCGTCCACGGGGAATTCCCGTTCGGCGAGGATGTTCAGCATTTCGCGGCCCACGTTCCCCGTGGCACCGGCAACAACGACCTTGTAGCCCATGAGGGACCTCCATGCATAAAGGACGCGGTCCCTTAGCCGATGGGACGGGCCGGGGGAAGCGGAATCGCGTTTTCAGGGCTTGGGAGCAGAGGCCAGAACCTTGCGCACGGCCGCAGGGTCAAGCTGCCAGTCGCCCTCCGGCGTTTCGGTCACGCGCAGGTAATACTCCCGGTCCAGCCAGCTTATGAACCCTGCGCGAAAACCGGCATCGAAGGCCAGCGTTTCGGCATTGGCGAAGGCGGTGGCGAGGCTATCGGCACTGCCCGCCACCGTCACCAGCCCCGGCTGCGCCCAGAAGACGCGGCCCGTGGCGATTACCGGCTTGTCATGGAAGAACGCCTGCAGGCCCATCGAGGAGTTGATCGTCACCACCCCCCGGCTCGCCGCCACCTGCGCGAAGCTGTCGGTGGCATTGTCGGTCACGATCCGCCCGCCAGAGGCGTCTGTGGCTGCCGCGATCTGCGGGGCGAGCGACACGCGTGCCGAAGGATGCTCCTTGACCCGCAGGTGCCAGCCTTCCGGCAGCCCGCGCGCCGCCTCGCCCAGCGCCGCAATGAACCCGTCAAGGCTGCCGGCCCAGCCGGCGAACAGCCGCATCTGGCTGTCATCGGGCACCTGCAGCGGCACGAACAGGAAGGGTGCATCGCCAAGGCTGTCGGCCCCAGCCTGCCCCACATCGGCCCGGCGCGAGGCGCGGGCCACCAGCCCGGCGCCTGCTTCGCGCCAGCCCTCGCCGCTGCGCGACGGCTCGCCCGCCGCCCAATCGTCATAGAACGCCCGCCCCTGCGGCACGCTGCTTTCGGCATTCACCCCAAGCGGGTCGAGCGTGATCCGCCCCGGCAGCGGCGCCAGTTCCACGAACAGCCGCCGCGCGCCCGCGTCCAAGGCGCCCTGCATGAAGGCGCGGCGCGATCCGGTCAGCCCGTTCCAGCACATCGCCACATGCCCCGGATGCCGCGCGAAATAGCGCCGCGCCCAGTTGTATTGCGCCGCAATCAGCGCCGCCTTCAGCGCCCGGCCAAGCCGCCCCTTCGGCTGCCGCTTGGCCCGCGCCATCGCCTCGGCAGCCCGCGCCCGCGTTTCCGGAAACCCGCGCAGTGACAGGCCGATGAATGCCAAACGGCGCCCGCCGCCCGCCGCCTCGGCAATCGAGGCGAAGGCCGAATTCTGGCGCCGCGACCATTCGCGGGGATAGACGATCATGGCTTGCGCTCCGGGGCAGGGGGCCTGCCCCTGTCTAGCCCCGGCTGTCGCGGCTGAAAAGGTAAAGGCCCAATCCAATGACCAGCGGAACGAGGAAATACAGGAACAGGATGCCATAAGCCCCCGCCACATCCGCGCCATCCCCGCCCGCCGCCTCGAACACCCGGCCGCTGGCGAACTGCATGAGGCCCGCCCCGCCGATGCCGAACATGTTGATGAAGGTCACGCCGCGCCCCACCAGATGCGGCGGAAAGAACGCCCGCGCATGGGACATGATCGCGGGGAAGGAGGCCCCGAAGAGGCCAAGCCCCGCCAGCAGCGCCGCCGCCGTCCACAGCCCCGCATCGGGCGCCAGCCACAGCACCGCAAGGCACAGGGCCCCCAGCACGTTGCCCCCGAACACCGGCCATTTCTTGCTGCGGAAGATCCGGTCCACTGGCCCATAGGCGAAGTTCCCCGCCACCATCGCCAGCGCCATCCCCAGCGTGACGGTGCCGATGGTGCCTGCATCCGCGCCGAACACCTGCCCCAGATAGGGCCCCGCCCACAGCCCGCGCACCGACGCGGCCGGCGCATAGGCCACCGCCATCAGGATCATGATCGCCCACATCCCCGGCAGCCGCAGCAGGTCCAGCACCGAGCCTTCCGACTTGCCGCCCGCCGCCGTCGCCCGCGGCGGATCCTGCACCAGCCGCCAGATCGCGCCCGCCACCAGCAGCGTCACCGCCGTCAGGCCCCACAGCGTCTCGCGCCAGCCCGCCAGCTCCACCAGCGCCGCCAAGGGCGCCGCGCCGGCGATGTTGCCCAGCGAGCCCACGCCGATGATCGCGCCGGCCAGCGTGCCGAAGATCGCCGGCGGAAACATCCGCGCGAAGATGTAGTAGGAGGCCATCAGCACCGGCGCGCAGCCGATCCCGATCAGCACCATCGCCAGGTGCAGCGCCATCGGCCCCTGCGCCAGCGCGAAGACCGCCGCCCCGCCGCCGCCGCCAAAGGCCAGCAGCGCCGCTGCCGTGCGCCGCGGCCCGATCCGGTCCAGCGCCCAGCCAACGGGCATCTGCATCACCGCAAAGGCCAGGAACCACAGCCCCGACGAGATCGCCAGATCCTCGGGCCGCACGCCGATTTCCGCATCCAGCACCGGGGCCAGCACCGCCAGAAACGCGCGGTAGAACTGGCTGAGCACATAGCCCGCGACCAAAAACCCAAGACCTGCGCGCATGATGCCCTCCTCCCAGAAGATCGGGGCAAGGTGCCGCGCGGGGGCGGCAAGGGCAAGGGTGGGAAATGTATGGGGTACGCGCGGCTTACATCGCCTTCACGGCCGCCAGCAGCTCCGTCGCCGCCAGCTTGCCCAGCGCATTGCTGGCCAGCGGGCTGTCGCCGGTCAGCAGCCTTCCATCCTTGCAGGTCGCGCCGCTGATAAGCTTGTTGGTGATGGTGAAGCCCTGCGCCGTCAGATGCTCGCCGAACTTCCAGGTCAGCTTGCCGGGCATGTAGCCGATCTTCGGCGTATGCGCGTCGACCCGGTCGGCAAAGGCGCAGATCTTCCTGCCGCGGAACGGGTTGTCCTTGCCCAGCGCCAGAAACGCCGCGGGCCCGTGGCACAGCGAGATCACGAAGCGGTTGTGGCTCGCCGCCCATTGCAGAACCGCCTTCACGTTCGGGTCTTCCGGCAGCCCCATCAGCGCGCCATGCCCGCCGGGAATGAACACGCCGATATAGTCGCTGTCCGGCCCCAGCGAGGTTGCCACCACATCGGCCAGTGTCCGCGGCTGGTCGAACTTGCCCAGCCAGCTCTGGTAGAAGCCCTGCACCGCCGCATCCTCGGTCGGCATCGCCCAATGCTCGAACTCCACCGCCGCGCCCGACACGGTGGCGATGTCGAATCCGAAACCGGCCTTGGCCAGGTGATACATCGGCAGCAGGGTTTCCACCGGATGGTTCCCGGTCGAGAACCAGGTGCCATTGGCCATCTTCAGGTATTTCTGGTCCGACCCGATCACCAGGATCTTCCAGCGCCCGCCCGCATAGGGCGCCGGGTAGTCGGCCCCTTTCAGGTTGGTCTTCTTCTGGGTGAACAGCCGCAGCGACAGCGGCGAAGGCTCGAACGCATTGGCCCGCTCGGGGTCGGGCGTGGGCTGCGAGCTTTTCATCATCGGAACCGACATTCTGGATTTCTCCGTCTTCTTGTGGCGTTACGCCCAGCCTAGCAAAACCCCGCCACTTTGGGAAACGGCGGGCTGCCCTCGTGGATATGGGCTGGCGTTGCCAAAGCGCGGTGATAGGCTCTGCGCCGGAGGAGACCAAGCCCTGGCCCAAAGCCCGTCTGTGCATCGGCGCAGGGGGGCCTGTGTGACAACCGCCACGGGAACGGTCTGACAGGGGCAAGGTGAAGCGCTAGCCTGCCCAGGATTGCAGAGGATGGACTTGCGATGATCGAGAAACGCGACTTCTACATCAACGGCCGCTGGGTCGCCCCGGCCGCCCCGAATGATTGCGACGTGATCGACCCCTCCACCGAGGAGGTCTGCGCCGTAATCTCGCTGGGCTCGGAAGCCGATACCGACGCCGCCGTTGCCGCCGCCAAGGCCGCACTGCCAGGCTGGGCCACCACCGCCCCGGCGGGGCGGCTGGCCTATGTCGAGAAGATCCTCGAGATCTACAAGCGCCGGCAGGCCGAAATGGGCGCTGCGATCAGCCTCGAAATGGGCGCGCCGATCGACATGGCGGTGGACGATCAGGCCGAAGCCGGCGCCTGGCACATCCAGAACTTCATCACCGCCTTCAAGGATTTCGAATTCCTGCGCCCGCTGGGTCCCCAAGCCCCGCAAACCCGCATCGCGCTGGAGCCCGTGGGCGTGGTCGGGCTTATCACGCCCTGGAACTGGCCGATGAACCAGGTCACGCTGAAGGCGATCCCGGCGCTGCTGGCCGGCTGCACCATGGTGCTCAAGCCCTCCGAAGTCTCGCCGCTGTCGTCGCTCCTGTTCGCCGAGATCGTCCACGAGGCCGGCGTGCCCCCCGGCGTCTTCAACCTGGTGAACGGCGATGGCCTCGGCGTCGGTACCCGCCTGTCCACCCACCCGGATGTGGAGATGATCTCGTTCACCGGATCCACCCGCGCCGGCATCGCCATCACCAAGGCCGCTGCCGACACCGTCAAGCGCGTCTGCCTCGAGCTGGGGGGCAAGGGCGCCAACCTGATCTTTGCCGATGCCGATGACAACGCGGTGCGCCGCGGCGCGCGGCATTGCTTCAACAACTCCGGCCAGTCCTGCAACGCCCCCACGCGGATGCTGGTCGAACGCCCGCTCTACGACCGCGCCGTGGACATCGCCCGTGAGGTCGCCGAGACCACCCGCGTCGCGCCCGCGAAGGAAACCGGCGCCCATATCGGCCCGGTCGTCTCGGCCGCGCAGTATGAGAAGATCCAGGGTCTGATCGCCAAGGGCATCGAGGAAGGCGCGCGCCTTGTCGCCGGCGGGCTCGGCCGTCCCGATGGCCTGAACCGCGGCTATTTCGTGCGCCCGACGGTGTTCGCCGACGTGGTCCCCGGCATGACCATCGAGAAGGAAGAGATCTTCGGCCCGGTGCTGTCGATCATCCCCTTCGACACCGAGGAAGAGGCGCTCGCCATCGCCAATGACACGATCTACGGCCTGACCAACTATGTGCAAAGCGCCGATGGCGCGCGGCGCAACCGCCTCGCCCGCCAGCTGAAATCCGGCATGGTCGAGATGAACGGCCAGTCCCGCGGCGCCGGCGCGCCCTTCGGCGGCGTCAAGGCCAGCGGCCGTGCCCGCGAGGGCGGGCATTGGGGCATCGAGGAATTCCTCGACGTGAAGGCGATCTCGGGCTGGGACGGCAAATAACCGGACCTCTGGTCAGACGCCTGAAAGAGTGACATGACATGAAAGGCGCGCCCCCGCGGGTGCGCCTTTTTCTCATTGTGCCGCAAAGCCATTTCCATGACGACCGCCCGCGCCTTGCGCCCAAGATCCGTCCTGCGGGGCGCCCTCGCGGCGGTGCTCTTGGCTGGCCCCCTTGCCGCCGACCCGGCCCCCTTCCCCGAACGCAACCGCAAGACCTTCCTGATCGGCATCCGCGAAGGCTCGCAGCTCTCGGCCGATGTGCGCAGCGTCCGCGCCGGCGGGTATGAGCTGGCCGATGGCACCCCCATTGACTTCGACCGCTGGTACTCCACCGACTGGACCGACCTCGGCGTCACCTTCCTGACCCAGGTGACCCCCGGCCTCGGCGTCCTCTGGGGCGCCAGCACCGGCGAGCGGGGCGAGAAATACCGCATCGACCCGGCCCTGACCCTCGGCGTGATCCTGCAGCGGCGCATCGGCAAACGCGCATTTGCCACCTTGACGGCGCAGACGATTCTGGGCGGAAATCTGCGCGAAGACACCTGCATGGCCGATTACGGCGCCATCGGCGGGGTGCAGGAGGTCAATTGCCGCCTTGCCGCAAGCACGCTCGCACCTGCAGAGACACTTGACTATTTGTTAGATGCCCCCGCCTATGATCGCCATTATCTGAAACTGGTTTTCACCTGGGAATTCTGAGACCCATTTTTCCGGAGAGTATGATGTTTTCCGCCAGATCCCTTTTCCTCGCCGCGCTGCTGTTTGCCGCCGGCCCGCTTCATGCCCAGACCTTCCAGGACTGGATGAGCCCAGAGGTCGCCGACGCCTGGGATGACGGCTATACCGGCCAGGGCGTGTCGATCACCATCATCGACGATTTCAACAGCAAAGACCGCTTCATCGGCGATCTGGGCCTTGGCAACCAGTATCAGACCCACGGCCAGTGGACCTTCCAGCAGGCCGGGATGATCGCACCCGATGCGAAGATGTTCTCCAAGGATTACAATTCGCGCGGTGCCGTCCGGCTGCAGCGCAAGGGCCTGAACGTGCTGAACCTCAGCTACGGCATCTATGCCCCCGCCTCGCGCGACCCCGATGACATCCGCTGGGGCCTGCAGGAACGCTCGATCATCAGCTATGCAGAGCTTGGCAAGGCGGTCGTGGTCAAGGCCGCGGGCAATGACGCCGTCGCTGTCGGCGCCTCTGTGGGCGGATCCGTCGATGCGCTCAACGTCGCGCTGATCGGGGCAGATTCGGTGCTGTTCGTCGGTGCGCTCGACAGCAATGGCACCACCGCCGATCCGGCCTCTCTGGCCTCCTATTCCAACTATGCCGGCAGCAACACCGATGTGCAGGAGCATTTCCTGGTGGTCGGGGTCGATGGCGACATGACCGGGCTTTACGGCACTTCCTTCGCCGCGCCGATCGTCACCGGCTATTCCGCGATCCTGGGCAGCAAGTTCAAGACCGCGACCCCGGTGGACATCACCAACCGCCTGCTGGACACCGCGCGCACCGACACGATCAGCGGCTATGACGTGGCGATCCACGGTCAGGGCGAGGCAAGCCTCACCCGGGCGCTGGCGCCGAACTCGATCAACTGACGAAAAGAGGGGGGCGCTGCCCCCCGTCTCCTGCGGAGACTCCCCCCGGGATATTTTTGCCAGCAAGAAACGGCAAGGCGCAGCGCGGGGGGCGGGATCAGTCCTGCCGCCCGCGTTCCGCCTCGCGCCGCTCCTGCTTCTGCCAGGGCCAGCGCCCGTCGATTTCCACCTCCAGCGACAGGCTGAGGAAGGTGCGGATCGCCACGATCCCGCCCAGCACGGCCAGGCTGCGCAAGGACGGCTCCACCGCCACCGTGTTCACGATGTCGGCGGCCACCAGAAACTCCAGCCCCAGCAGGATCGACCGCCCCAGCCGCGCCCGATACAGGCGGAACCGCTCCTCGGGGTCCTGATCGCCGGGCCCGGTCAGGTAGCCGATGGTCCCGGCCGCCAGCCCGGCAAGGATGACCAGCACCCCCGCCACCTCGATGCCGCGGGTGATCCAGTGCAGGGTCTCGGCCAGAAGGCTGTCCATGGCGGGGCTCCTTTGGGGCGGAAGGCTAGGGCCTGTCTAGCAGGGGCGGGGGAGGGGGTGGGTCGAAATCGTTTGGGGGGAATCGGGACTGTCTTGGTCTGACGGCCCGATCAACGGCGAAGGTATCGCCAAGATTGCCGTCGCCCCGCTTTCCTTGGCGAAGGCCATCGCCTTCGCCAGGCGGCGGAGTGTCCTCCTGCACCGGACGGGCCCCAAAGGGCCCGGCCAGCGCCCGCCCCGCCCTTGGCGGGCGCTGTCCTCATTCGGTCTTTCGCTGCCAGCGGCTCCGGGCGATAGCTCCCGCACGGGCGGGACGAGGCAGTGCCTCGCCTTTTCCCGCCCGGACTGACCGGGGGATCGGCCCAGGGGGGGAGCCACCTCAGAACGGACAGCTCGCCGAATAGGTCTGCATCACCCCGGTCTGCGGATGCCGGAACCGCAGCGAATCCGCGTGCAGCATCAGCCGGTCGAACTCCCGCCCCGGCCCCTCGGCATAAAGCTGGTCGCCCAGGATCGGATGCCCCAGAGCCATCATATGCACCCGCAGCTGGTGGGTGCGCCCGGTCTGCGGGAACAGCCGCACCCGCGTGGTGCCATCCGCCGCCAGCCGGATCACCCGCCAGTCGGTGACGGCAGGCTTGCCCGTCTCATGGTTCACATGCTGGCGCGGGCGGTTCGGCCAGTCGACGATCAGCGGCAGATCGACCCGGCCCTTTTCCGGCGTCAGATGCCCCCAAAGCCGGGCCAGATACACCTTGCGTGTCTGTCGCCCCTCGAATTGCTGACCCAGCGATTTCTGCGCTGCCGCGCTCAGCGCGAAGACCATCACGCCCGAGGTGTCCAGATCCAGCCGATGCACCAGCAGCGCTTCGGGGAAGGCCGCCAGCACGCGGGTCTGAAGGCTGTCGGCAAGCGCCTCGCCGCGCCCCGGGACCGACAGCAGCCCCGCGGGCTTGTCCAGCACCAGCACATCGGCGTCGCGGTGGACGATCCGCAGCGGGGTCTCGGGGGGGGAATAGACGAAATCACTCATGCGCCGCCCCATGCGCCCGTGGCTGCGGCGGCGTCAAGCCTGTTCGGGCAGATGTGCAAAATCATGCGCATGAAAACCGCATGGAATACATATGGTTTCTGCATCGCGGATTGGCGGGCTCAGTCGGCCACCAGCCGCAGCGCCAGCCCGCCGAACACCAGTGCCGCGATCTTGTTCATCGCGCCCATCTTGCGCGACAGCGACCGCCCCGCCACCCCCGCCAGGGCGCCATATCCCATGGTCACGAGCGTCCCGGTCACCGTGAAGATCGCGCCCAGAATCGCCACCTGCTGCCAGACCGGGCCATAGGCGGGGTCGGTGAATTGCGGCAGGAAGGCCAGCACGAACAGGATCGGCTTGGGGTTCAAGGCATTGGTCAGAAAGCCTTTTGCCACGGCACGCCACGGGTTCGCCGCGCCGCGCCCCGGCTCTGCCATCGGCCCCGAATGCCAGCTTTTCCACGCCAGCCACAGCAGGTAGGCCGCCCCCACCCAGCGGATCGCGTCCAGCGCCCCCGGATGCGCCGCGATCAGCGCCGACAACCCCAGCACCGCCAGCGTCACATGCCACAGCCCGCCGAACCCGACCCCCAGCCCCGCCATCACCCCCGCCCGCGGCCCGCCTTGCAGCCCGCTTGCCGTCGCAAACAAGACATCCGGCCCTGGCGCCAGATTGAGCACCAAGCCGCCCAGGGTGAAGGCCAGAAGACTCTCGGCGGGGAAGGCTTGCAGCACGTTCCAGATCATGCGCAGCCCCCTGTCTGAGGCAAACCGTCCGTCAACTCGTAGTAGAGGCCCTTCTGCGCAACACATAGATGCTGTGTCAAACGCCCCCCGGTCGGGCCATCCACCGCGCCGGCTTCGACATGCGAACGACCGTCAGGATCGCGGTGATAGAGGCTCGACCCGCAGACCCGGCAGAACCCGCGGGTGGCGCCCTGGTGCCCGGCGCGGTCCGGGGCGAACTCCGCCACCGTGGCGCGCCCGTGCCAGTGCACGGCCTCCACGGCAAAACTCGCACCGTAGTGGCCCGAGGACTTGCGGCAGCCGGTGCAATGGCAAGCGGTGATCTCGCCTGCCGGGCCGGGCACCGAAAACCCGGTCTCGCCGCACAGGCAACTGCAATCCAGCCGCGCCGGGGCAGCACCCACACGGGGCGCCCGCCCCGACGGGGTGTAGTAGTCCCCGGCACTGTCCTCGAAGATCTGGCCCTGCACCCGCAACGGAGCCGGGTCATCCAGCGCGCCCGGCGCAAATCGCACCTGCCCCTCGCCCCCCAGCCAGAACAGTGACGACCCGCAATCGGCACAGAACCCCCGCCGCACCCCGGGCGACGACCGATACCAGGCCAGCGCGCCGGGGCGGTAGAGGTCCAGCCCCTGATCGGCCACCGCGCCGCTGGCGAAGGCATGGCCCGAGGATTTGCGGCACCAGTGGCAATGGCAGATCACCACATCGCGCAGCGGCCCGCGCAGGGCAAACCCGACCGAGCCGCAGAGGCACGACCCGCCGATACCCATACGTTGACCCATCGCTGCCCTCCTGACATCTGGCCGCAAGCCGGCACGGCGCCCCGGCGGCGGCAACCGGCCCGCAATCAGTGCGCGCCCGCGAAAGTCTCGGCGAGGATCGCCGCCAGCGCCTTGGCATCGGCCTCGTCAAAGGCCGCAGGCGTGTTGCTGTCGAGGTCGAGCACGCCCAGAAGCGCGCCCGCCCCGTTCCAGACCGGCAGCACCAGTTCCGACCGGGTCGAGGCGGCGCAGGCGATATGGCCTGGGAACGCCTCCACATCCGGCACGATCTGCGCCTGCCCCGTTCGCGCCGCTGCGCCGCAGACGCCGCGGTCAAACGGGATCACCAGGCAGCCATGCCCACCCTGATAGGGACCGATCTTCAGCAGCCCGGGCGCGGTCACGCGGTAGAAGCCGGTCCAGTCCGACTGCGGATGTGCCGAGTGGATCTCGCAGGCAACGGTCGCCATCAGCGCGACGGTATCGGTCTCGCCATGGCAGAGCGCGCGCAGTGTCCCAGCAAGGGCGGGGTAGTCCATCGCGCTCATGGCAGCTCCAGCGCAATCGCCGTGCCCTCGCCGCCGCCGATGCAGATGGCGGCGATGCCGCGCTTGAGCCCCCGGGTTTCCAGCGCGTTGAGCAGCGTGACCATGATCCGCGCGCCGGAGGCGCCAATGGGATGGCCAAGCGCGCAGGCGCCGCCGTTGACGTTCACCCGGTCATGCGCCACGCCCATTTCGGCCATGAAGGCCATCGGCACCACGGCAAAGGCCTCGTTCACCTCCCACAGGTCCACATCGTCGACGGCCCACCCCAGCCGCTCCAGCAGCTTGCGCGCGGCCGGCACCGGGGCTGTGGGGAAATCGGCAGGGGCCTGCGCATGGCTGGCATGGCCGAGGATGCGCGCCCGCACCCGCAGCCCATGCTCTGCCGCCGCTGCGCCGGATGCCAGCACCAGCGCCGCCGCGCCGTCGGAGATGGAGGAGGAGTTTGCCGCCGTCACCGTGCCGTCCTTGCGGAAGGCGGGCTTCAGCGTCGGGATCTTTTCGGGCCGCGCCGCGGCGGGCTGCTCGTCGGCGGTGATCGTCATCTCGCCGCTGCGGGTGGTCATCGTCACCGGCGCAATTTCATTGATGAAGGCGCCGGAGCCCTGCGCCGCCAGCGCCCGGGTCAGCGAGGCGGTCGCATACTCATCCTGCGCCGCGCGGGTGAACTGGAAGGCGGTGGCGCAATCCTCGGCGAAGGTGCCCATGAGCCTGCCCTTGTCATAGGCATCCTCGAGCCCGTCGAGGAACATGTGGTCGATCACCTGCCCATGCCCCAGTCGGGCGCCGCCGCGCATCTTGGGCAGCAGGTAGGGGGCATTCGTCATGCTCTCCATGCCGCCCGCGACCATCACTGCGGTATGGCCAAGCGCGATCTGGTCGCAGGCGATCATCGCCGCCTTCATGCCCGATCCGCACATCTTGTTCAGCGTTGTCGCCGGCACGTCCTCGGGCAGCCCGGCCCGGAACCCTGCCTGCCGCGCCGGGGCCTGCCCTTGGCCCGCGGGCAGCACGCAGCCCATCAGCAGCTCTTCCACCAGGCCTGCGTCCGCCGCCGCATCCTTCAGCGCCGCCGCAATCGCCGCGCCGCCAAGCGTCGCCGCCTCCACCCCGGCGAACACGCCCTGAAACCCGCCCATCGGCGTGCGCGCCGCCCCGACGATCACCACATCTTGCATGTCAGTCCTCCGCTCCCGGCTTGCTACGCGATGGTAAGGATTGGCGTCTAGCCTGCAAGCCGCAAAGCCATGGGGAGAGCAGGCATGAACCTATACGCAGAGGCGCGGGCAGGCGCGCTGCATGTGCAGGTCGGCGAGGACCGGATCGACGCTGCCGTGGCGATCCGCTTCAAGGACAAGATGCGCGAGATTGCGCTGCAACCGTCCGACCGGGTGGTGCTGGACCTGTCGCGCGTCACCTTCGTCGACAGTTCGGGGCTTGGCGCCATCGTGGCGGTGATGAAGGCGCTCGCCCCCGCCCGGCGGCTGGAGCTTGCGGGGCTGACGCCGAATGTCGCCAAGGTGTTCCGGCTGACGCGGATGGACAGCGTGTTCACCATCCATCCGGCGCCGGAAGCCGCGGCAGAGGCTGCGGCAGTCCGGCATGGCGGCTGATCCGGCCGCGGGCGGGCCGCAGCGCAGGGCGGCGGCCCGGCATCCGCCCCTGCCCGGCCCCGATGCCGATCTCAATCTTGTGTTGGAGGCGGATCCCCTCTCGGTTCGCCATGTGCTGCGGGTGATGCAGACCCGGCTGGCGGCGGAGCTGTCCACGTCTGCGGCGGGCAGCCTCGAGATCGTCCTGGCCGAGATCCTCAACAACATCGTCAAACACGCCTATCGGGGCGAGGGGGGGCGAATCGATCTGGCCATCGCCTCCGGCCCCGGCGCGCTGCTGTGCCGTGTCAGCGATCAGGGCCGCGCGATGCCGGGCGGCGTGTTGCCCGATCCGGCGCGCATGCCGCCCGGCCTTGCCATTGAAGATCTGCCAGAGGGCGGCTTTGGCTGGCGCATGGTGCGCGACCTTGCGCAGGACCTGCACTATCGGCGCCATCGCGGCAGCAACATCCTGCGCTTTCGCATGGCGCTGGACTGACCGCCGCCGCGGTGGCGAGACTGCGGCACTTTCCCCCGAAGGCTGCAATCAACGCCGCGCACTGGCGGGCATTGGCAATCAATCAGAAACGATGCCGCAAAGATTCCGCAATCACTCCCAAGACCTGCCGAAATCTGGCGCCATCCATAGCCTCGTAGCTGCACAAGGCTTCCCTCGGCGCTGCGGTCAACAGCCCCCACCCAGTTCGCGGCGCCGAGGACTTTCCTTCCCCCCATCCCCGGCCTAGGCTGGCCGGCAAGCCGGAGGGACAGGATGCGCGATTTCCACAAACCCGGGCGCTCGCCCGTCTACGCGATGAACGGCATGTGCGCGACCTCGCACCCGCTGGCCGCGAAAACCGCAATCGACATTCTGGAACGCGGCGGCAATGCCGCCGATGCCGCGCTGGCCGCGGCCATGGTGCTGAACGTCGCCGAGCCGCAGATGACCGGGCTGGCGGGCGATTGTTTTGTGTTGCTGAAACCGGCGGGGGAAGACCGCATCGTGGCGCTGAACGGGTCGGGCCGCGCGCCCGCCGCGCTGTCGGCCGAGGCGATCCGTGCGGCGGGCCATGCCACGGTGCCGACCGCGGGTATATTGCCGGTGACGATCCCCGGCGCCGTCGATGCCTTCTGCCGGCTGAACGCCGATTGGGGCCGGATGGCGCTGGCGGACGTGCTGGCCCCCGGCATCCGCTATGCCGAAGAGGGCATCCCCGTCGGCCCGCGCACCGCCCTTGACTGGGCCGGGGATGTGGATTGGCTCAGCGGTGCCGCGCGGGATTTCTACCTGCTGGACAGGCAGGCTCCGAAGCCGGGGCAGATATTCCGCGCCCCCGGGCAGGCCGAAGTGCTGCGCCGCATTGCCCGCGAGGGCCGCGCGGGCTTCTATGAGGGCGAGGTGGCCGAGGATCTGGTCGCCTCGCTGCAGGCGCTTGGCGGCGTGCATACCGCCGAGGATTTCGCCACCACCGCCTGCGCCTATACCGAGCCGGTGTCGGGCGCGTTCCGCGGACATGAGCTGGTGGAGCATCCGCCGAACGGGCAAGGCGCGACCGCTATCCTGATGCTGAACATGCTGAAGCATTTCGACATGGACGGCCTCGACCCGATGGGCGCCCCCCGCGCGCATATCGAGGCAGAGGTGGCCAAGCTCGCCTATGACGCCCGCAACCGCTTCATCGCCGACCCGAACCACACGTCGCGCCTGGCCCATATGCTCGCGCCCGAAACCGCCGCGAAGCTGGCGGCGCTGGTCGATCCGGCGCGCGCCCTGCCCGCCGCTGCGCCGATCACCGAGGCCGTCCACCGCGACACCGTCTATGTCACCGTGGTGGACCGCGACCGCATGGCGGTGTCGCTGATCTATTCGGTGTTCTGGGGCTTCGGCGCCGGCATTGCTTCCAGCAAGTTCGGCCTGATCTTCCAGAACCGCGGCGCCGGCTTCACGCTGCAGCCGGGCCACCCGAACGAGGCGGGCGGGGGCAAGCGGCCGATGCACACCATCATCCCCGGGATGCTGAAACGGGATGGAAGGGTGATCATGCCGTTCGGGGTGATGGGCGGGCAGTTCCAGCCCTCGGGCCATGTGCGCTTCGTCACCAACCAGCTGGTCTACGGGATGGACCCGCAAGAGGCGATCGACGCGCCCCGCTGCTTCCCCGATGCCGGCCTGCTGAAGATCGAGCGCGGCTATGCGCCGGAAGTGCGGGCCGACCTGGAGGCGATGGGCCACCGCCTGCTGATCCCCGAGGAACCGCTTGGCGGCGCGCAGGCGATCCTGATCGACCCGGACAGCGGGCTGCTGACCGGCGCGTCGGACCCGCGCAAGGACGGATGCGCGCTCGGCTACTAGTTCAGCTGGAAGTGCAGCGGGTAGCGGCCATCCTCGAAATCGCCGAAGAGGTCCGGCAGGTCGGGATGGTCCACCGGCTCACCCGTGTCATCGGGCACCAGATTCTGTTCCGACACATAAGCCACGTAATAGCTTTGGTCGTTCTCGGCCAGAAGGTGATAGAATGGCTGGTCGCGCGAGGGGCGGCTTTCCTCGGGGATCGCGTCATACCAGTCCTCGGTATTCGAGAACATGGCGTCCACGTCAAAGACCACCCCCCGGAACGGATGCTTCCGGTGGCGCAGGATCTGCCCGAGATGATACTTCGCCTGAGTCTTAAACATACCAAGCCCCCGATGCTCCCCATACTCCGCCCAGCCGGGGAATGTCCACTCCCCCGGCCGGATTCCGCTGCGGCTGTGGGGAAACAGTCTGTCGCCCCGCGGCGCATGCCGGCCGGAATGCGGCGGAGTTTCGCGCAAGCGGCGCTCCGCAGCTTTGTGATTTCCCTGCGCGGCGTTTTCCCGTAAAATCACGACAAAACAAGAATGCGAGGGGCAAATGAGCAGACTTCTTCGCGTGTCGGTCTTCGTGTTGGTCGCGTCGTGCGGAGGGGGAAACTATTCCGCCCCGCGCAATCTGGATGATGCCTGTGCCATCGTCAGCCAACGTCCCGAGTATCTGCGCGCCATGCAGCAAACCGAACGCCGCTGGGGCGTACCCGTCGCCGTGCAGATGGCGACGATCTATCAGGAATCCAGCTTCATAGGCGATGCGCGAACCCCGTTCCGCTATGCCTTGGGCGTGATCCCGATGGGACGGCAATCCTCGGCCTATGGCTACAGCCAGGCCCTCGACGGCACCTGGGAAGAGTATCAAAGCGATACCGGCAACCGCCGCGCGCAGCGCAACCGGATCGCCGACGCCACCGATTTCATGGGCTGGTACATGCACAAGTCGGCCGAGGGTCTGGGCATCCCGAAATGGGACGCGCAGAACCAGTATCTTGCCTATCATGAGGGGCGGTCGGGCTATGCCAGCGGCAGCCACCGGCAGAAGGGCTGGCTGTTGAACGTGGCGGCCGAGGTCGGGCAGCGGGCCGTGACCTACGACACCCAGCTGCGCGCCTGCCGGTAAGGTCAGTCGCGCCGGCCCATCTCGCTGTCGATCGAGAAGGTCGAGGGCGGGAACTCGCCCGGCTGCAGCGCGCCAAGGCGCACCAGCGTCTGCCCGCCGGTTTCATCGGTCACCACCCATTGCCGCAGCTGCAGCGGCGCGGGTGAGAAGTAGAGGGTTATCGTGCCGATCTCGGGATGCTCGGGGTCCTGCGCGGTGACCGTGGTCATGCCTTGCGTTTCGCCATGCCCCACCACCATCTGCGCGCGGGTCAGATCGACATTGCGCGCCAGGATCAGGTTCAGCGGCGTGCGGCTCAGCGGATACTGCTCGGGCGGCAGGTTCGACTTCGCGTCGAAGATCGCCACCTGCCCGCCGCTGGCCAGCACCAGCGTGTCATCGCCGGCATATTCGAACCGCATCCGCCCCGGCCGATGGATCAGCAGCCGCCCGGCAGAGCTGGAGCCATCGGCGTTCTGCTGGGTGAACTCCGTCGACGCGCTGGTGATGCTGTTGAGATAGCGGGAAATCTCGGCCAGGGACACCGGCGCCGCCAAGGATGGCAGGGCCAGCGCGAGCCAGAGGGCGGGGGCAAGGAGGATGCGGAGCGTTTTCATGATCCCAATCTAGCCGCTTCCCCCGCCGCTTGCATCCCCCCGCCGATCACATCACAGCCATCGGCAGGGCAGGGGGGTATCACCGCCCAGAGATCACCGGCTCGAGATCACCGGCTCGAGATCACTGTTCCGGAACCAGAATCTCGCGCTTGCCGACATGGTTGGCGGGGCTGACCAGCTGCTGCTCTTCCATCTGCTCCACAAGCCGCGCGGCCTTGTTATAGCCGATGCCCAGCTTGCGCTGGATGTAGGAGGTGGAAACCTTGCGATCCTTCAGCACCACCGCCACCGCCTGATCGTAAAGAGCATCCTCGCCCTCGCCGCCGCCAAGACCAAGGACGGCGTCGATATCCCCTTCCTTGTCCTCATCCGGCCCCTCGACCACGCCCGACATGTATTCCGGCGGGCCGTAGGATTTCAGATGCGTCACGATCTCCTCGACCTCTTCATCCGAGACGAAGGGCCCGTGGATGCGGGTGATGCGGCTGCCGCCGGCCATGTAGAGCATGTCGCCCATCCCCAGCAGCTGCTCGGCCCCTTGCTCGCCCAGGATGGTGCGGCTGTCGATCTTCGAGGTGACCTGGAAGGAAATCCGCGTCGGGAAGTTCGCCTTGATCGTGCCGGTGATCACATCGACCGAGGGGCGCTGCGTCGCCATGATCAGGTGGATGCCCGACGCCCGCGCCATTTGTGCAAGGCGCTGGATGCAGGCCTCGATTTCCTTGCCGGCGACCATCATCAGGTCGGCCATCTCGTCCACGACCACCACGATATAGGGGATGGTCTTGGGCTGGAACTCGTCGGTCTCGAAGATCGGATCGCCGGTCTCCTCGTCGAACCCGGTCTGCACGGTGCGCTTGAACATCTCGCCCCGGTCCAGCGCCTCGCGGACGCGGCCGTTATAGCCCTCGATGTTGCGCACGCCCATCTTCGACATCTTGCGATAGCGCTCTTCCATCTCGCCCACGACCCATTTCAGGGCGACGACCGCCTTCTTGGGATCGGTGACGACGGGGGACAGCAGGTGCGGAATGCCGTCATAGACCGACAGCTCCAGCATCTTGGGGTCGATCATGATCAGCCGGCATTCTTCCGGCGACAGCTTGTACAGAAGCGACAGGATCATGGTGTTGATGGCCACCGACTTGCCCGACCCGGTGGTCCCGGCGATCAGCAGGTGGGGCATCTTGGCCAGGTTCGCCACGATCGGCTCGCCCGAGATGTCCTTGCCCAGAGCCAGCGGCAGCCGCATGTTCGAATCGCCAAAATCGCGCGCGGACAGGATCTCGCGCAGCACCACCTTCTCGCGGAAGCTGTTGGGCAATTCGATCCCGATCACAGTGCGCCCCGGCACGGTGGACACACGGGCCGACAGCGCGGACATGGATCGGGCGATGTCATCGGCCAGGCCGATCACCCGACTGGCCTTCAGCCCCGGCGCCGGTTCCAGCTCATACATGGTGACAACCGGGCCGGGGCGGACGCTGACGATCTCGCCCTTCACCCCGTAATCGTCGAGCACGTTTTCCAGCATCCGCGCGTTCTCTTCCAGCGCTTCATCGGCCAGAGAATGCCGCTGGATGGAGGCGGGGTTGGTCAGCAGCGACAGCGGCGGTGCCTCGTAAGCCACCGGGGCCGGCTCCTCGAACCGCAGGCGCGGCTGTGCCTCGGCCTTCGCCTGGCGCGAGGGGGCGACGGATTTCTTGGGCAGGTGATGCAGCACCACCTTGCGCGGCTCGGCGGCCGGCGGCGGGGTCCAGGCGGCCTCGGCCTCGTCGTCATAGATTTCGGCAAAGGCGTTGCGGTCGAAGTCCTCGTCGTCCTCAAAGCGGCCATGGGCGAGGGCCGGGTCGATCCGGTCCAGCTCATCGAGGCTCGAGTCATACATTTCCGACGGCACCGAGTCATGCAGCGGGGCCGGGGCAGAGGGGGTAACGCGCGCGGCGGGCCGCGCGGTCAGCGGCGGCTCCACCGGGCGCAGGGCGGGGGCCGAAGGCTGCGCCTGCATCCGCACATGCGGCATGAAACGCGGCTCGGCCTTCAGCGTCGGCGCCTCGATGGGCTCCGGCATCCTGGCGCGGGTCGCGGCGAACAGCGGGCCGGCGGCGGCCGCTGCCTGGCGCACGGCAGCCATGGCGCCGGTGGTCACCGGCGGCTCTGCCCGGCGCGGTTGCGCCTGCTGCACGGGCTGCGGCTGCTGCGCGGGATAGCGCTGGTCAGCCACGATCTGCCGGGTCTTCACCGCATCGGCAATCCGCGCGCGGATGCGATCCTCGGTCGGCGCCTCGGCGTTCCAGGCGCCGCGGGCCACCCGCTGCTCCACCAGTTCGGGCTCGGGGTCCGGCTCCACTGCGCGGCGGATCATCGCGGGCATCCGGGCCAGCAGTCCCTGCTTCTGCGGGGCAGGAGTCCAAGCCACCGGTTCTTCCTCAATCAACTCGTGGTCTTCCTCGGGCACTTCCACATAGCGCGGATCGGCGCGCATCACCCGGCGCGCGGCCTGCGGCGCGGGCACGGCCCGCTCGGCCTCGGCCCAGGCAGCGGCCTCTGCCGCACGATCCCGGGCCAGCGCCCGCCGCTCGCGCGCCTTTTCGGCTGCCACTTGCGCGGCGCGCACCGAAGCCTCGGCCCCGCGCCCGGCCAGCATCAGGATCCGCGTGTAGACCAGCACCGACCCGATCAGCAGGAAGCGCAGGATCGCCTTGGTCTCCGCCCGGTCGAACCCGGTCACGAAGCCGCCGACGACCAGCACCCCAGCCCCCACCAGCAGCGAGATCAGCTTCAGCCCGAAGGTCGCCTTCACCGGCGCCACCCCGATCAGCGCCCCCAGAATCGTATCGCCAAACAACCCGCCCAGGCCAAAGCTGTGCGTCCACAGCGGCCCGGGCATCAGGGTCGAGGCATAGACAGACATCAGCGCCACGCCGATCGGCACGAAGATCACCCGCCCCAAGGCGCGCTCCTCGCCGCGATGCATGATGAAGCGCAGGCCCCAGGCCATGAAGGCAATCGCGATGCCCCAGGCCCCGTGTCCGGCGATCACATAGAGCGGCGAGGCGATGGCGGCCCCGAACCGGCCCAGCAGGTTCATCGCGGGTTCATCGGTGGCGGCCAGGAAGCTGGGATCGTCGGGCGAGTAGCTGGCCAGCATCATCGCCGTCAGCACGCCAAGCACCACCAGCGCCGCGCCCAGCAGTTCCTTGCCGCGCCGTTCCAGCGCCGCCTGCATGTTCTGGTCCAGAAGCGGATCGCGCTGCCTTGCCTGATAAGACGCCATCTTCTTCACCTCACCCGTACAGGCAGTCACGAAGCTGGATCAGCCCGCGCTGCATTTCTTGTTTTGGGGCCACCATCGCCACCCGCACATACCCCTTGCCCGGATTGTGCCCGTCTGCCTCGCGCGCAAGATACGCGCCGGGCAGCACGCGCACGCCGGTCTCGGTCCACAATTTCAGCGCCGCCGCCTCGCCGTCGTCAACCGGCAGCCACAGGAAAAACCCGCCTTCAGGCGCTTTGTAGCCCTGCATCCCGGCAAAGACCGCATCGGCCGCCGCATATTTCTCGGCATAAAGCGCGCGGTTCTGCGTCACATGCGCCTCGTCGTTCCAGGCCCGCTCGCTGACCGCTTGCAGCGGCAGCGGCACCGGCGCGCCCTGATAGCTGCGCAGCTGCATCACCCGCGCCATCGACTTCGGGCCACCGGCGACAAAGCCCGACCGCGCGCCGGGCAGGTTCGACCGTTTGGACAGCGAGTTGAAGGCCATCACCCGCTCCGGGTCCGCCCCGGTCGCCGCGGCCACTTCCAGCGCGCCGACGGGGGCCTGCCCCTGCCAGATCTCGGAATAGCACTCATCGGCAAAGACGGTGAAATCATGCTTCTCGGCCAGCGCCAACAGCCGCGCCAGATAGTCGCGCGGCGCGACCACCCCCTGCGGATTGGCGGGCGAGCAGAGATAGGCGACCGTCACCCGGTTCAGCAGATCGGGCGGCAGGCCCTCGTAATCGGGCAGAAACCCGGTCTCGGCCGTCGCCGGCACGAAGATCGGGTCCGCCTCGGACGCGACCGCGGCCACGGCATAGACCTGGTAGAACGGGTTCGGCATCAGCACCGCCGGCCGCTGGCCGTTCTTGCGCTCGGGGCTGACGGCGAGGCAGGCGTTGAACAGCGCCTCGCGGGTGCCGTTGACGTTGCACACCTGCGTCATCGGATCGACGGTCACGCCATAGCGACGCCCGATCCAGCCGGCGATGGCCGCACGCAGCCCCGGCGTGCCCTCATTCGGCGGATATTTCGCAAAACCCGCCAGATTCGCGGCCAACACCTCACCCACCCAGTCCGGGAAGGGATGCTGCGGCTCGCCGATGGTCATGGCAATGGGCTCACCGCCCGCGGGGTGATGATCGAGCAATGACCGCAGGCGCGGAAATGCGTATTCCGGCAGGTTCGAAAACCGCTCGGGAAATGCCATGGCTGCCTCTCTCGTCGGGGTCATGTCGCCCCGTATGGTCAAAGTGTAGCCAATCGCTGCCGAGGGGTCCACAAAAAGCGAAGCCCGCCCAGCAGTTGCGGGGCGGTTTTGTGGTATTTCAGCCCAAGGCCGCCTCTGCCGCGTGGCCAAGGCGCAACAGCCGCTCCTCCTGCCCAGCCGCGCCCATCAGCGAAATCCCGGTTCCGGGCACCCCGGTCGGCAGCGTCAGCGCGCAGAGGCCGAAGAGGTTGCCGATGCGGGTGTTGCGCAGCGCCAGCAGGTTCTCGGTGGCGAAATAGGCCGGGTCCGACAGCAGCCGCGCCGCATCGGGCGGCAGGATCGGCGCGGTCGGCACCAGCACCGCGTCATATCCCGCCACCTCGGCCGCCCAGTCGCGGCGCAGCGCCGACAGCCGCTGCCAGCCCGCCACATATTCGGGGGCCGACACCGCCTGCCCGCTGCGGAAGCGTTCCAGGATCAGCGGATACATCTTCTCGGGCGCCGCCTCGATCACATCGGCCCAAAGCCCATAGGCCTCGGGGGCGAACAGCGTCGGCGACAGCGCCATCGCCAGATCGGTGATGCGCAGCTCGCGCCGGTCGATCTGGGCGCCCGCCTCGGCCAGCCGCGCCACTGCGCTCTCGAAGGCCGCCACCGGCACCTCGCGCGCGCCCTCGAAGGGCAGGCCTTCCAGCACCAGAAGCCGGGTGCCGTGGAGTTGCGCCCCGGTCAGGTCGGCCGCGCGCCCACCCTCCAGCGCCGCCAGCAGCAGGGCGCAATCCTCGACCGTGCGCGCCAGCGGGCCGACGGTATCGAAGCGCAGCGCCAGCGGCACCACGCCTTGCAGCGACAGTCGCCCCGAAGTGGTCTTCAGCCCCACCAGCCCGTTCCAGGCCGAAGGGATGCGCACCGATCCGCCGGTATCGGACCCGATCGCCGCCGCCGCCAGCCCCAGCCCCACCGACACCGCCGAACCGGAGGAGGAGCCCCCCGGCGCCAGCGCCGGATCGTTCACATTGGGCGGCGTCGCGGTCATCGGGTTGAGGCCAAGGCCCGAAAACGCCAGCTCGGTCATATGCGTCTTGCCAAGGCAGACCAGCCCGCCCGCCGTCGCCGTCGCCACCACCTCGGCATCCGCGGTCGGCACCCGGCCTTCCAGCAGGCGCGATCCCGCCTCGGTCGCCACGCCCGCCGTATCGAACAGGTCCTTCCAGTTGATCGGCACCCCGTCCAGCACTCCGCGCCGCAGCCCGGCCTTGGCCCGCTGCGATGCCGCCGAAGCCTCGGCTAGCGCCCGCTCCTCGGTCAGCCTTGCATAGATGCGCCCCGCCTCGGGATGCGCCTTGGCGGCGGCCAGATAGCCTTGCGTCAGCGCCAGCGGGTCCAGATCGCCGCGGCCGATGGCGCGGCCCTGCTCTGCCGCGGATTTCGTCAGCCAGTCCTGCATGTCGCGCCCCTCATCTGCTTTGCGCGCAGGCTAGCGGCCGAACGGCGCATGGACAATCCCGCGCGCCGCGCCATATTTGCGGCATGAAAACCGATACAGACGTGCTGATCGCCGGCGGCGGCCTCAACGGCCCCGCCCTTGCCCTCGCCCTTGCCGGGGCGGGGCTGACCGTGACCGTGGTCGATGCGCAGCCCGCGCGCGCCCGCGCCGATGCCGCGTTCGACGGCCGCGCCTATGCGCTGGCCATCGCGTCCAAGCGTCTGCTGGAGGCGGTCGGCCTCTGGTCCGGGCTTGCGGACAAGGTGCAGCCGATGACGGCGGTGAAGGCCAGCGACGGGCGCCCGGGCGAAGGGCCCTCGCCCTTCTTCCTCGATTTCCAGTCGGCAGAGCTGGAGGAGGGGCCCGTCGGCTACATGCTGGAGGACCGCCACCTCTATGCCGCCTTCCTAGAGGCGATGCAGGCGAACCCGCGCATCACCCATATCCCTGCCACCAGCGTGATCGCACAGGAGCCGCTGGCCGCCGGCATCGCCGTGATCCTGTCGGACGGCCAGACCCTGACCGCGCGCCTGCTGGTCGGCGCCGATGGCCGCCGCTCGGGCGTCGCCGAACGCGCCGGGATTACCCGCAGCGGCTGGGGCTACGGGCAAACGGCGCTGGTCGCGGCCATCGCGCACGAACGCCCTCATGGCGGCGTGGCGCAGCAATTCTTCATGCCCTCCGGCCCGCTGGCGATCCTGCCGCTGACCGGCAATCGCAGCTCCATCGTGTGGAGCGAGGCCGACGAGGCCGCGAAAACCATCGCCGCGCTCGACGATGCGGCCTTTCTTGAGGTGCTGCGCCCCCGGTTCGGGGATTTCCTAGGCGCGATAAGCCTTTGCGGGCCGCGCTTCATGTATCCTCTGAACCTGACGCTCGCCAATGCCTACACCGCCCCCCGCATCGCCCTGATCGGCGACGCCGCCCATGGCGTTCACCCGATTGCCGGCCAGGGCCTGAACCTTGGCCTGCGCGACGTGGCGGCGCTGGCGGAGGTGCTGGCCGAGGCGAAGCGGCGCGGCGAAGACATTGGCGCGGCGGATGTGCTAGAGCGGTATCAGCAATGGCGGCGGTTCGACTCCACCACGCTGGCGCTTGGCATGGACAGCGTCAACCGGCTGTTTTCCAACGACAACCCGCTGCTGCGCGCGGGCCGCGACCTTGGCATGGGCGTGGTGCAGGCGATCCCGGCGCTGCGGCGGGGCTTCATGCGGCAGGCGGCGGGCCTGTCGGCGGGGCCCTTCGGCAAGCTTCCCCGTCTCTTGGCTGGCCGGCCGCTCTAGTCGATCTGCCGCGCCTCGTCGATCAGCAGGATCGGGATGCCGTTGCGGATCGGGAAGGCCAGATGCGCCGCGCGCGAGATCAGCTCCATCGCCTCTGGGTCGTAGGCCAATGGCGCGTGGGTCTGCGGGCAGACCAGCGCCTCGAGCATCCGGCGGTCGGAACGGGTGTCGTCGGTCATTGCAAGATCTCCTCATCGCCGCCGCTGCGCAGGGCAAACTCGATCAACGTCACCAGCGTCTCGCGCCGGTTGGCCAGCGTCGGCGCCTCCAGCAGGGCCTGCTTCTCCTCGGGTTCGAAGGGCAGCAGCATCGAGAGCGAGTTCAACAGCAGCTCATCCTCCGCATCCTTCAGCGTGCCCCAGTCGGTGGCAAGCTGCTCGCTGGCGAAGTAGCGGCCAAGAAGGTCCAGAAACTGCTCGCGCCGGAAGCCGTCATCCTGCTCGGCGCGGCCAAGGTCGCGCTCGAACCCCTCCCATGCCACCTCGGCGCGGATATAGGGCGCAAAGCCCGGCAGTTCGCGGCGCAGGCGGAAGCGTGAAATCCCGGTGAGGGTGATCATGTAGCGGCCATCCTCGGTTTCCGAGAAGGCGGTGACCCGGCCCGCGCAGCCAATGGCGCTGAGCCGCTTTTCCCCGCCGCCCGCCGGCATTCCGCGCGGCTGGATCATGCCGATCATCCGTTGCCGGGTTTTCAGCGCGTCTTCCAGCATCTGCAGGTAGCGCGGTTCGAAGATATGCAGCGGCAGCCGCGCCCGGGGCAACAACAGTGCCCCGGGCAGCGGGAACAGCGGGATCGTGTCGGGCAGCTCTGCGAATGTCATCATTCCGTGCCATCTAGTCCGGTCGCTGCGCCCGGCAAACCCCGGGCCTAAAGGAAGATCATCGAGCTGAGCTTGCGGCGGCCCTTGAGCACGATGGGATCGGTCGGCTTCAGCGCGTCGAAGATCGTCAGCAGCTGCGACTTGGCCGCGCCCTCGTTCCACTCACGGTCACGGCGGAAGAGGTCCAGCAGCTGGTCCACCGCCTCCTCGACCCGGCCCGCGGCATGCAGCGCCAGCGCCAGATCGTAGCGGGCCTGATGGTCGCTCGGGTCGGCCTCCACCCGGGCCAGCAGGTCGGTCACCGGGCCGGCATTCTCTGCCTGCCGCGCCAGCGCCAGTTGGGCGCGGGCAGCCTCCACCGGCGCCGTGGCGGCGATCTTGGCGGGGGCGGCGGTCAGGAAGCCCTCGGCCTGATCGAGATTGCCAAGCGCGATGTGCGAGCGGACAAGGCCCCCGAAGGCATCGGCATTCTCGGGCTCCTCCCCCAGGATCGCGGCGAAGGTTTCGGCGGCATCCACCGCGGCGCCCTCGGCGAGCATGGTCTCGGCCGCCTCGATGGCCTCGGCCAGCCCGCCATCCCCGGCCAGCGCCGACAGCTTGTCCACGAAGGCCTTGATTTCAGAGTTCGGCAGCGCGCCCTGGAAGGCATCAACCGGCTGGCCCTGCCAGAAGGCATAGACGGTGGGGATCGACTGCACCCGCAGCTGCGAGGCGATCATCTGGTTCTCATCGACATTGACCTTGGCCATCACGACCTTGCCCTTGGCGGCGGCCACCGCCGCCTCGAGCGCCGGGCCAAGCGTCTTGCAGGGGCCGCACCACGGCGCCCAGAAATCCACGATCACTGGAACCTCGCGGCTGCGCTCCACGACCTCGGCCATGAAGTCGCGTTCCGACACGTCGCGGACCCAGTCGTTCTTTGCCGGTGCGGTTCCGGCAGACCCTGTCAAGCCAAGCATTGCAGCCCCCTTCGGATGGTTTGCCCCTATATGCGCGCTGCGTTTCGCGGCGCCAAGGGGTCAGTCACAGGTCGAATGTCGCAAAGACCGGCGCGTGGTCCGACGGTTGCGTCCAGCCGCGGGCCCCCCGCAGCACGCGGCTGGAATGCGCGGCGGCGGCGATGTCGGGCGTGGCCCAGACATGGTCCAGCCGGCGGCCCTTGTCGGCGGCGTCCCAGTCGGCGGCGCGGTAGCTCCACCAGCTATACAGCAGCCCCTGGGGGATATCCTGGCGGGTGATGTCGACGAAGCGGCCGGCCTCTTGCGTGCGGGCCAGCTGCTCCACCTCCACCGGCGTGTGGCTGACGATCTTCAGCAGCTGCTTGTGGCTCCAGACGTCATCCTCGCGCGGGGCGATGTTCAGATCGCCCACGAGGATCGCCTTGTGCGGCCGGTCGGCGGCGAACCAGTGCTGCATGTCGGTCAGGAAATCCAGCTTCTGCCCGAATTTCAGGTTCTGCTCGCGGTCGGGAATGTCGCCCCCCGCCGGGACGTAGAAGTTATGGATGGTGACGCCATTCTCCAGTTTCGCCGCCACGTGGCGGGCATGGCCGAGCGTGGCGAAATCGCGGTCGCCGGCATCCGTGATCGGCAGCTTCGACAGGATGGCAACGCCGTTATAGCCCTTCTGCCCCCGCGCCACGCAATGCGTGTAGCCAAGCGCGGCAAAGGCCTCCAAGGGCATCTTGTCCACCGGGGCCTTGCACTCCTGCAGGCACAGGATGTCGGGCGCCTCATCCGTCAGAAGCTTCGAGACCAGCCCTTCGCGCAAGCGGACGGAGTTGATGTTCCAGGTGGCGATGGTGAAGGGCATGGCGGTCTCCTGCGGTGTGCGCGCGACCATAGCCAGACCGGGCGGGGGCGGCAACGCCTTGGGGTCACTCTGTGCTTACCCCAATGTGACTTGGCCTGCCCCGCCGGGCATGCGACACCTTCGGCAACAGAAGAAGGAACCAAACCATGCGCAAACTCGCCCCGCTCGCCCTCGGCCTGATGCTCTCGCTCGCCGTTGCCGCCCCCAGTTTCGCCCGCCCGATGGAGGGCGCCGAGGCCCGCCGGATGCAGACCTCTGTCGATGTCTATCTGGGCGCCATCGGGCGCGGCGAGGCCGACCGGGTGGTGGCGGCGCTGCCGCCGCGGATCAAGAACATCTTTGCCGGTTCGGCCGGGATCGAGGCCGGCAAGCTGGATGGCGTGCTGATCGAGCAGACGGCGGCGCTGCTCAAGGCGGCGAAGTTCGATGACCTCGCTGCGGATTACACCGCCGTCGACGCGACGGATTCGGTGCTGGCCGATGGCACCCGGGTGACCTGGACGGTGGTTCCCACGCAGTTCAGCGTCGAGACCGACGCTGGCAAGGTGCTGAACCGCCAGCCGCTGCTGGTGCTGAACGAGGCCGGCAAGTGGTATATGATGCGGATCGAGGGCGCGCAGCAGCAAGAGCTGGTGTCCATCGCCTATCCGTTCCTGAAGGATGTCAGCTTCCCTGCGGCCAGCACGGCCCCGATGCAGTAAGCGGGCAAAAAAATGCCCGGGCGCAAGGCCCGGGCAAGTCCGACAGGGAGGGAAGCCGCGCCATGACCCCGGCGCGGGAGGGCTTCGAATTTCGCGCCGCGCCATATTGCGGCGCGGTCCGGGTCCAACCGCGAAAGCCTTGGTAGGTTCCCGCGGCCGGACAAGTTTCCGGTCGGCGGTCAGGCCACCAGCCGATATCCGCCAGCTTCCGTCACCAGCAGCCGCGCGTTCGAGGGATCGGGCTCTATCTTTTGGCGCAGGCGGTAGATGTGGGTTTCCAGCGTGTGGGTGGTGACGCCGGCATTGTAGCCCCAGACCTCATGCAGCAGCACATCGCGCGGCACCACGCCATCGGGGGCGCGGTAGAGGAACTTGAGGATGTTGGTTTCCTTCTCGGTCAACCGAATCTTGCGCTCCTTCGGGTCGATCAGCATCTTCATCGACGGCTTGAAGGTATAGGGCCCCAGCTGGAACACCGCGTCTTCGGACTGTTCATGCTGGCGCAGCTGGGCGCGGATGCGGGCCAGCAGCACCGGGAACTTGAACGGCTTGGTGATGTAGTCGTTCGCGCCGGCGTCGAGGCCGAGGATGGTGTCCGCATCGGTATCGTGGCCGGTCAGCATGATGATCGGGCATTTCACGCCCTGCTTGCGCAGCCGCTTGCACAGCTCGCGCCCGTCGGTGTCGGGCAGGCCGACATCGAGGATCACCAGATCGTAGATCGCGGATTTCACCTTTTCGACCGCGTCATGGCCGGTGCCGGCCTCGAACACGTCGAAATCTTCGGTGGCGACCAGTTGTTCGGCCAGCGCTTCGCGCAGGTCTTCCTCATCGTCCACCAGCAGGATCTTCTTCAGGTTGGCCATGCTCTTGCCTCCTTGGTTGTCTGTGATCAGCGGGCTCGTTTTGCTGGGATCAGACATGCGCGCAGTGCAGGGCTGCGGCAAGCCATGCGTCAAAACCCTCACGCGGACGTGTCGCTGGGGCGGGATATGTTTCAATTCATGTCGGCCGGGTCTATCTAGAACCGGCAGATACCCGGAGTTTCCATGCCGCTTGGCCCCACGATCCTCGAACGCCTGAACCGCGCCCGTGCCGATCTGCGCATGGGCGTGCCGGTGGTGCTGACCCACGCAGAAGGCGCGGCGCTGGTGGTGGCGGCCGAGGCGGTGGATGCGCCGCGGCTGGCGGGGATGCGGGCGATGGGCGGCGAGCTGGCGCTGGCGATCACGGACCGGCGCGCCACCACGCTGAAGGCGCGGGCCTATGACGGCGACCTTGCGCGCATCGCGGTGCCGGGCGATGCGCCGATGGCCTGGCTGCGGGCGGTGGCGGACCCGGCGCGCGACCTCGATGCGCCGATGAAGGGGCCGTTCCACAGCCTGCGGGGCGGACCCGCGAGCCTGCACCGCGCCGCGATCCGGCTGGCGAAGTCTGCGCATCTGCTGCCCGCGGCGCTGGTGCTGCCGGTGGCGGACGGGCCCGCGCTTGCCACGGCCGAGGGGCTGACGCTGATCGACATGGGCCTCGCCGGCCCGGCGCTGGAGTTGGCCGCGCCGCTGGCCCCGGTGGTCAGCGCCCGCCTGCCGATGGCCGCCGCGGAGAAGGGCCGCCTGCACATCTTCCGCCCCGGCGATGGCAGCGAGGAGCATTATGCCATCGAGATCGGCCAACCCCCCCGCGACGCCCCGGTGCTGGCGCGGCTGCACTCTGCCTGTTTCACCGGCGACGTGCTTGGCAGCCTGAAATGCGATTGCGGCCCGCAGTTGCATGCCGCGCTGGAGCAGATGGGGGCCGAGGGCGCGGGTGTGCTCCTCTACCTCAACCAGGAGGGGCGGGGGATCGGCCTTGCCAACAAGATGCGCGCCTACCGCCTGCAGGATCAGGGCTTCGATACGGTCGAGGCGAACCACCGGCTGGGGTTTGAGGATGACGAGCGCGATTTCCGCATCGGCGCCGGCATCCTGCGCCAGATGGGCTTTGGCGCGGTGCGGCTGCTGACCAACAACCCCGCCAAATGCCGGATGCTGGAGGCGAACGGGATTGCGGTGACCGAGCGCGTGCCGCTGCGCGTCGGCCAGACCCGCCACAACGCCGCCTATCTGGCCACCAAGGCCGCCAAATCGGGACATCTGCTGTGAAATCCACCGATCTTGTCGTCACGCCGATGGGCGTGCGCTTCCTGAACCGGACCTTCCCTGCCACCATCGGCCGCGGCGGCATCAGCGCCGCCAAGCGCGAGGGCGACGGCGCCACTCCAGCCGGCATCCACCGCATTGTCGGGATGCTCTACCGCCCGGACCGCATCGCCAGGGCCGAACTGCCGAAATGGGCGGTGCCGATCCGGCCCTTCGATCTGTGGTGCGATGATCCGGACCACGAGGATTACAACCAGATGGTCGCCGCCCCCTTCACCGCCAGCCACGAGGTGCTGCGCCGCGCCGACCCGATGTATGACCTGGTGCTGATCACCGACTGGAACTGGCCCGAGGCCCAGCCGGGCCGGGGGTCCGCGATCTTCCTGCATGTCTGGCGCCGCCCCGGCGCGCCGACGGCTGGCTGCGTCGCCTTCCGCCGCCATCACCTGATCTGGATCGCGAACCGCGTCCGGCACGAGACGCGGCTGGTGGTGCCAGGCTAGCGCAGCGCCCCCGCCTGCGCGGGGGCCGCCAAGTTCAGTTCAGGTGGTCGACCTTGTCCATGACCTGCGCAAGGCCTCGGACCTTGCCCAGCCATTCCGCCACCAACCGCGGATCATGCGGCGCCGCGTGAACGCCCGCCGGGATATCCCCCACCAGCACGGCCTCCACCGCCAGCGATACCGGCACAGAGACCAGCCGCGCCATCGCGGTGCCGCTGGCATCGCCCCAGGCATCCATCGCCCAGGTCTTGTGCCAGACCACCTTGCCGTCGCGCTCGGCCTTCAGCGACACGAACAGCACCACCCGGTCCGGCTCGCCCTCCGCATAGGCATTCTCGCGCCAGAAGCCGTCCGCCATTTCGGCCAGGCGCGCATCGCCCTCGGGCCCCGACAGGGTCTCGATCTCGGCAAAGACCGGCGCCCAGGCCTCGGCCCAGCCGGTCAGGCGCAGGGTGCCGCGCACGAACTCCTTCACCTGCCAAGCGGGGTCGAAGCGGTAATCGGCCAGGAAGGGCAGCGAGTCGCGGTTGGGATAGACCTCGAACGCTTCTGCCTCGGGCAGTGGCGCGTCATAGCCGCTGATCGCGTCCCAGGGGCGCGAGACGACACGCTCCGCGTGGTTCTGGATCGAGCGGGAGGGCGAGCGCAGGGCCTTCAGCACCCCCAGCGGCGACCACGAGAACTTGTAGCGGAAGGGGTTGGCCACTTTCGGCACGCCGCCGCAATAGGAGGTGAAGGAGAGCACGTTGGCCGCATCGAAGGCAGGGCTGGCGCGGTAATCGGCCACCAGATCATGCGCCATCAGATGATCGATGCCGGGATCGAGGCCGACCTCGTTCACGAGCGCCACGCCGGCCGCGCGGGCGGCCTCCTCCAGCGCCCGCATCTCGGGCGCGATGTAGCTGGAGGAGACGAAATGCGCGCCCTTGTCCACGCAGAGCGTGGCGATGGCGACATGCTGGTCGGCGGGCAGCATCGACACCACCAGATCGCCGGGGGCGAGGGCAGCTTCGAGATCCGGCAGCGAATACGCGCGGATCGCGTCCGTCAGATCGCCCACAGCCTCGCGCGCCTTGGCCGGGGTGCGGTTCCAGACGGTGACGGGATGGCCCGCCTCGATCAGGCGGCGCAGGCCGGGGATCGCGGACAGGCCGGTGCCGCACCAATGGATCATGGTCATGGGATATCCTTTCACAGCGCCGCGGAATGGCGGTCGAATTCGGCCTTGGCACGGCCCCAGACGCCTGCGTCCAGCGTGGGCAGGGCCAGCAGCGAGGGCAGCAGCTGCGCGGCGTAGTCGAAGCTCGATTCCACCGGCAGCAGCGAGGGCAGGTTGTCGATGGCGGTCACGTCCAGCACCGGATCCGTCGCCACGCGCAGGGCGGGATCGGCCCAATCGGTCGTGCGGTCATAGACCTTGATGGGCGAGAAATCCGAGGTCGGATCGCAGGCGATGTCGCCGATCACGGCAAGTGCGCGGGAGGCGGTCAGGGCCGAGGCCGGCACGAAGACCGGGCAGCCGGGGCGGGCGAGGATGCAGTTCAGGAAGATCTCATGCGCCAGCACCTCTGGGAAAGGCCCGCCATGCGCGGTTTCTGCCATGTCCCAGCGGGTGACGGGCAGGCCGAGCGCGGTGCAGAGGTCGGCGGCGCCGGTGCCGACGCGGCCAAGCGCGCCGATGATCAGGGCGCGGGGGGTGGCGCCGGCAAGCTCGGCCGCCAGACCCTCCAGCAGCGCGGTCTTGTCCGCATAGCGGGAGACCGGGCCGCAAAGTGCGCCCTGCTGCTGCGCGGCCCAGCATTTCAGCGCCACGGCGGCGCCAGCATAGCCCGCCCAATATCCGAAGGCGGCGACGCGGCGGCCGTCCTCGGCCACCAGGTATTCGAGGTCATAGAGCGTGCCGCCCCCGGCGCGGAAGCGGCGCAGCAGCACCTGCCCGGCGGGTTGGCCCTTGTAGGCATGGCCGAACAGGATGTGGCGATGGGTCAGGGGCGTGCCGTCCTCGGGCAGTTCCTTCAGCCCGAAGATGATCGCGTCCGCAGGCGCCTCGTGCCAGGAATTCTCGGCCGCGATCTCGCAACCGGCATCCACATAGCCCTGCAAGGGAATGGCGCGGACAGAGCTGTCCTCGACCGTCACCCGCAGCCCGGCGGCCAGCAGCGCGGCGGCGCCGTCCGGCGTCAGACCGACGCGTTCCTCATTCGGGCGTTGCTCGGCCCGCACCCACAGATGTGTCATCTTATCCCCCGAACTTGGCCCCGCGAATTTGCTGGCGCAGGAGTAGGACAGCCGCCAAGTCGGGGCAAGGCTCAGCGCTGGCGCAGCACCGGGCTGGCGCGGGTCAGCCGGTAGCCCTGCCGCTGCGCCCGGGCGCGCAGGGTTTCGGCGGCAAGGCAGGCCTCGCGCAGGTTGGCATACCAGGCGATACGGGTGCAGCCCTCGCGCCCGGCCGCGCCGGTTTCGCGCAGCAGGGTGTATTCGCCGAAGAGGTTGTCGCTGATCTCGACCCGGACGAAGCGGGCGCGCAGGTCGTTGCGGCGGCGGTGCAGAAGGATGTCGATCATCGGCGCGGTCCCTTCGGGGTGGAGGGTCTTGGAATCACAGGTCGCGCCCGGGTGCAAGCGAAGGGGAGGGGGCCGTCTGCCCCCTCTTGGCGCTTCGCGCCAATTCACCCCCGAGGATATTTGGAAAAGGCAAAGGACAAGCGTGTCTTCCGCCTTTGCCTTGTCCAAATATCCCGGGGGACGCGCGCCGCAGGCGGGCGGGGGGCAGGGCCCCCAGCGACCTCAGCCCCAGGTGACGTCGCCGAGGAAGATGTAGCCCGCCCCATAGATGGTCTTGATCAGGCGGGGGTTCTTGGGATCCTCGCCCAGCTTGGTGCGCAGGCGCGAGATGCGCACATCCATCGCCCGGTCGAAGCTGTCGCCCGCGGCGCCGCCAAGGCTTTCTTGCATCTGCGCGCGCGAGATCAGGCGTTTGGGGGCGTCGAGGAACAGGCGCAGCACCTCGCCTTCGGCATGGCTGAAGGGCACTTCGGTGCCATCCTCGGCAACCAGCACATAGCGGTCGAACTCGGCCGTCCAGCCGGCGAAGCGGGCGGTGCGGGGGCTGCGGTCGGTCTCGGGGCGGCCCTTGCGCAGGCGGGCGCGGATGCGGGCGACCACCTCGGCGGGATCGAAGGGCTTGATGATGTAGTCATCCGCCCCCAGCTCCAGCCCCGTGACCCGGTCCTGCACCTGCGCGCGGCCCGAGATGATGATGATCGCCGCGCCCGATTCCAGCGCAAGGCGATGCACCAGCGCCAGCCCGTCACGGTCGGGCAGGCCCAGATCGACAAGACAGACATCGGGGGCGGTGCGCTTCAGCGCGGCCTCGAACTCGGTGGCGCGGGCGAAGCAGGTTGTGCGGAAGCCGGCCTCGACCAAGGCATCCGACAGCATCCGGCGGATTTCGGGCTCGTCATCCAGGATGGTGACATGCGGGGGACGGGTCGGGGGCAGGGTCATGCGGCCTCCACGGTCAGGAACGCGGCCAGATCTGCGGGCGTGAAGGGTTTGCCAAGCACCGGGCAGGGCGCGGCGCGGCGCAGGGCATCGCCTGCGGGCAGCGAGGTCATCAGCAGCAGGCGGGCGGGGTGGGCCTGTTCCTGCAGGGTGGTCGCTAGGTCCACCCCGGTCATGCCGCCGGGCAGGCCGATGTCTGACAGCACCAGCCCCAACCCCGGCAGCGCCGCAAGCTCCAGCGCCTCGGCGGCGCTGGCGGCCTCGATGACGTTATGGCCAAGGCCGCGCAGCATCTCGCGCACGTCGGTGCGGATCTCGTCGCGGTCCTCGACCAGCAGCACCAGCAGCGGGTCGGGGGCCTTGGCGGCGCGGCGCAGCGGCAGGCGCAGCACCACGCGGGCGCCGCCGCTGTCGCGGTTCTCCAGCCGGACCGAGCCGCCGGACAGCTTGGCATGGTCATAGACCATCGACAGGCCAAGGCCCGAGCCCTCGCCGCCCTTGGTGGTGAAGAACGGGTCGAGCCCATGTTCCAGCGCCGCGGCGGAAAAGCCGGGGCCTGAGTCCTCGACCACCAGGTCGAGCCAGGTGTCGCGCACCGCGCGGGCGGCCAGCTCGATGCGGCCGGGGCCGGGGCCGATGGCGTCCTTGGCGTTGAGGATCAGGTTCAGCAGCGCATCTTGCAGCGACCCGGCATCGAGCAGGAAAGAGCCAAACAGCCCGCCCTCCGAAACGGACAGGCTGACGCCTTCGGGCAGCGCCGGGCCCGCCATCGTGGCGAGGTCGCGCAGGAACGGGCCAAGGCGTGTGGGCTGGGGACGCAGCTCGCGCGGGCCCGAGATCGAGGCGATGCGGTCCAGCAGCGTGCCGCCGCGGCGGGCCGCCGCCAGCGTGGCGCCGACCAGTTCACCAGCCCCGGCGGGCAAGGCCGGCATCCGCGCAAGCCGGCCTTGCAAGCCGAGGATGATGGTCAGCAGGTTGGCGAAATCATGCGCGAGGCCCGAGGTCAGCTGTGCCGCCAGTTCCCGCTTGGCCGATTGCGACAGGGCCGCACGGGCCTGCGCCTCGGCGGTAACATCGGTGGACAGGATATAGACGCCGTTCACCGTGCCATCGCTGTCGGTATCGGGCGTCAGCGCGATGCGGATGCGGCGGCCTGAAGGGGTGTGGGTAATCTCATAGACATGCGCCTCGCCCGCCAGCGCCCGGTCGATGCCGGGCATGATCCGCTCTGCCGGGTCCGGCCCCAGCACATCGGTCATGTGGCGACCGACGATGCCCGACAAGCTGCCGGGCATCACCGAGGACAGCCGCCGGTTGGAGAAGGTATAGCGGCGGTCACGGTCGATATGGGCGATATGCGCCGGCGTCATCTCGGTGACCAGACGGGTGCGCGCCTCGATCTCCGTCAGCTCGCGCTTGGCCTCTTCCAGCGCGGCATTGGTGGCGGCAAGCTGGCGGTTCGCCTGCGCCAGCTGTTCGGCATGGGCCAGAAGCTGCGCCGACAGATCCTCGGACCGGGCGCGCAGCAATGCCTCTTGCTGCTTGATGCTGGTGATGTCGGTATAGACCGTGACCCAGCCGCCCTGCGACAGCGGTGAGCCTTCGACCGAGATGGTGCGGCCATTGGCGCGGGTGCGTTCCATGTAATGCGGGCGGAAGGCGCGGGCCTGATCGACGCGGGCCTGCACCTCGGCCTCGATATCGGCGGCGGGACCATATTCGCCGCGCTGCACCAGATAGCGGATGGTTTCGGCAAACGAGGTGCCGGGCAGGGTCAGCGCATCGGGCAGGTCGAACATCACCTGGTATTGCCGGTTGCAGACGGCCAGCCGCAGGTCGCGGTCGAAGATCGACAGCGCCTGCTGGATCAGGTTCAGGCCCGCGCCTGTCAGTTTCTGAAGCTCGTCACCTTGCATCATGGCCCGGCTTCCTCCCCGAAGCCTGTGCGATGGCTAGCACCCGCGGAGGGGCGCGCCTAGAGCGAAGCGCGTCCGGAGGGCGGGCTGCAAGAATTCGTAAGGATTGCGACAAAGTCGGGTAATCATTGA
The DNA here is from genome assembly GCF_009908165.1 of Frigidibacter albus. Lineage (GTDB taxonomy): Bacteria > Pseudomonadota > Alphaproteobacteria > Rhodobacterales > Rhodobacteraceae > Frigidibacter > Frigidibacter albus. The sequence goes on along the minus strand of NZ_JAAAUC010000014.1, from coordinate 36,421 downwards.
GGGCGAGCTTCATGGAAGGCGCAGCGGGGAATTGAGGAGTTGCCCGCCGTGTGGCCCTGTCGGGGCCAAGGGGAAAGAGCGTGCGGCCCCGCAGACGGGCACATGCGAGGGAGGATACATGGTGGAAATGACGGCGCCTTCGGACGCCCTGCACTCCATTCCCGCGTTGCTGGCGCGCAACGTGGCGCGGATCGGCGCGCTGCCGGCCTACCGGGAAAAGGAATTCGGGATCTGGCAAAGCTGGACCTGGGCGCAGACGGATGACCAGATCCGCGCGCTGGCGCTTGGCTTCCTGTCGCTGGGGGTCGAACGCGGCGACCATATCGCCATCATCGGCCGCAACCGGCCGGCGCATTACTGGGCCATGGTCGCGGCGCAGATGTGCGGGGCCGTTCCGGTGCCGCTGTATCAGGACGCGGTGGCCGATGAGATGGCCTATGTGCTGGACCATTGCGGCGCGCGCTTCATCGTCTGCGGCGATCAGGAGCAGGTGGACAAGGTGCTCGAGATCGAGGACCGTGTGCAGCATATCCAGCATGTGATGTATAATGACCGCCGCGGGATGCGGAAGTATGACCATTCCCGCATGAACGCGCTGGCCGATGTGCAGGCCGAGGCGCGGGCCGGGCATTTCCGCTATGAGGGCGAGCTGACCAAGCGCATCGCCGAGCTGGATTACGACAGCACCTGCGTGATGCTGTACACCTCGGGCACCACCGGCAAGCCCAAGGGCGTGGTGCTGTCGAACCGCAATATCATCGAGACGGCCAAGAACACCTCGGGCTTCGACCATCTGCGCCACGGGGATGAGGTGCTGGCCTATCTGCCGATGGCCTGGGTCGGCGACTTCATCTTCTCGGTCGGGCAGGCCTACTGGACCGGCTTCACCGTCAACTGCCCGGAAAGCCCGGCGACGATGATGACCGACCTGCGCGAGATCGGGCCGACCTATTTCTTTGCGCCGCCGCGGGTGTTCGAAGGCCAGCTGACCAATGTAATGATCCGCATGGAAGATGCCGGGCGGCTGAAGAAGAAGATGTTCGATCACTTCATGGCGCTGGCGCGGCAGGTGGGGCCGGCGATCCTGGATGGCAAGCCCGTCAGCATGATGGACCGGCTGCGCTATGGGCTTGGGAACATTCTGGTTTATGGCCCGCTGAAGAACACGCTGGGGTTCAGCCGGATCCGTGTGGGCTATACGGCGGGTGAGGCGATCGGGCCCGAGATCTTCGATTTCTACCGCAGCCTCGGCATCAACCTGAAGCAGCTTTACGGGCAGACCGAGGCTTCGGTGTTCATCACCCAGCAGCCCGATGGGCAGGTGCGGTCCGATACCGTGGGCGTGCCGAGCCCGGGGGTCGAGGTGAAGATCGCCGAGAATGGCGAGGTGTTCTACCGCTCGCCCGGCACATTCGTCGAGTATTTCAAGAACCCCGAAAGCACCGCCAGCACCAAGGATGCCGAGGGCTGGGTGGCGACCGGGGATGCCGGGTTCTTCGAGGACGGCACCGGGCATCTGCGGATCATCGACCGCGCCAAGGATGTGGGCAAGATGGCCGATGGCCACCTGTTCGCGCCCAAGTACGTTGAAAACAAGCTGAAATTCTATCCCAACATCCTGGAGGCGGTGGTCTTCGGCAACGCCCGCACCATGTGCACCGCCTTCGTCAACATCGACCTGCAGGCGGTGGGCAACTGGGCGGAGCGCAACAACATCGCCTATGCCAGCTATCAGGAGCTGGCCGGGCACCCGCGCGTCTATGACATGATCCAAGGGCATGTGGAGGAGGTGAACCGGTCCGTCGCCGCCGATCCGATGCTGGCGGGGTGCCAGGTCCACAGGTTCCTGATCCTGCACAAGGAACTCGACGCCGATGATGGCGAGCTGACGCGGACGCGGAAGGTGCGGCGGAACATCATCGAGAGCAAGTTCGCCGAGCTGATCGACGCGCTCTATGACGGGCGGGACAGCATCTACACCGAAACCGAGGTGACCTACGAGGATGGCCGCAAGGGCGCGATCAAGGCGACGCTGACGATCCGCGATGCCGCCGTGCAGGGCACCCAGACAAGGATGGCGGCGGAATGAACGCGGAAACTGCCATGAAAACCGAGGGTTACACCACAGCCGATGGCCGGAAGATCGGCGGCGTGCTGATGGAGATGAAGAACATCACGCTGCGGTTTGGCGGGGTGACGGCGATCAAGGATATCAGCTTCGATATCCGCGACGGCGAGATCCGGGCGATCATCGGGCCGAACGGGGCGGGCAAGTCCTCGATGCTCAACGTTATCTCGGGGTTCTATGTGCCGACCGAGGGCGAGGTCTGGTTCAAGGGCTTTCGCCGCGGGCCGATGAAACCCTATCAGGTGGCGCAGCTGGGCATTGCCCGCACCTTCCAGAACATCGCGCTGTTCGACGGGATGACGGTGCTGGACAACATCATGACCGGGCGGCTGACGCTGATGAAGACCGGCATTCTGGCGCAGGCGATGTGGTGGGGTTCGGCGCAGCGCGAAGAGAGCGCCCACCGTGAGAAGGTGGAAAAGATCATTGATTTCCTTGAGATACAGGCGATCCGCAAGACCCCTGTGGGGCGGCTACCCTACGGTTTGAAGAAGCGCGTGGAACTGGCGCGGGCGCTGGCGGCAGAGCCGAAGATCCTGCTGCTGGACGAGCCGATGGCGGGGATGAACGTCGAGGAAAAAGAGGACATGTGCCGCTTCATCCTGGATGTGAACGACGAATTCGGCACCACGATCTGCCTGATCGAGCATGACATGGGCGTGGTCATGGACCTGTCCGACCGGGTGGTGGTGATGGATTACGGCAAGAAGATCGGCGACGGCACGCCCGATGAGGTGCGCGCCAATCCCGAGGTGATCGCCGCCTATCTGGGGGTGGCCCATGACTGAGGCGCCAATACAGAACCCATACGGAAACCATATGGCACCCGTATGTAAACAAAATATGGCACCCGTATGTAAACAAAAACAGTCGGACATCGAGGTGCGCCATGCTGCCTGACCAGATCCTGTTCGCGCTGGAAGTCACCCTGAACGGCCTGATGGCCGGGGTGATGTATGCGCTGGTCGCCCTTGGCTTCGTGCTGATCTTCAAGGCCAGCGGCATCTTCAACTATGCGCAGGGCGTGCTCGCCCTCTTTGCTGCGCTGACGCTGGTCGGGTTCCAGAACGGGCAGATCCCGTTCGCGCATCTGATCAACGCCACCTTCGGCACCAACCTGCATACCTTCGGCTGGACGCTGCCCGGCATCGTCGCCATCGCGCTGACGGCGGGGGTCATGGTGCTTCTCGCCTGGCTGATCGAGCGGCTGGTGCTGAAGCATCTGGTGAACCAGCCGCCGATCATCCTGTTCATGGCGACCATCGGCCTTGCCTATTTCCTGGAAGGGCTGGGCGACGTGATGTGGGGCGCCGACATCAAGACGCTGGACGTGGGCTTGCCGCAGGGCATTTCCGAAACCGTGGAAAGCGCGACGGCGGCGCTGCTGGGCTATGGCTTCTTCATCGACAACCTCGACATCGTGGCGACCATCGTGGCGGTGATCCTTGTCGCCACGCTGACCATCTTCAGCCAGTATTCCAAGCAGGGCCGGGCGCTGCGGGCGGTGGCCGACGACCATCAGGCCGCGCTGTCGGTGGGGATCAGCCTGCGCTTCATCTGGGTGCTGGTCTGGTCAATCGCCGGGTTCGTGGCGCTGGTCGCCGGGATCATGTGGGGCACCAAGTCGGGTGTGCAGTTCAGCCTGAGCCTGATCGCGCTGAAGGCGCTGCCGGTGCTGATGCTGGGCGGGTTCACCTCGATCCCGGGCGCCATCGTCGGCGGGCTGATCATCGGCGTGGGCGAGAAGCTGTTCGAGTTCACCATCGGGCCGATGATCGGCGGGGCGACCGAGAACTGGTTCGCCTATGTGCTGGCGCTGCTGTTCCTGGTGTTCCGGCCGCAGGGCCTGTTCGGCGAAAAAATCATTGAGCGGGTGTAAGATATGGGATTTGATCCGATGCGTCCGAGTGTCGCAACCACGGGGAACACCCGCGCTGCATTCCGGGCAGGGGCCGTGCCGATGACGGCCGGCCGGGGAGTGGGGAGAGTTCCGGACCATGAAGATCTGTTCGATCATGTTCACTGTCGGCTGGGCCGCCGCGCTGGCCTTTGGCTGGATGGCGCTGGCGGCGCCGCAGGCCGAACCGCAGGCGCTGCTGGTGCTGCACATGGCGCTGTCGGCGCTGGGCGCCGGGCTGGGGCTTTGGGCCTGGGTGCGTATCCGCCGGGGCTGCTGACGGGGGCCACCGACGCGCCCCGCAATGGGGGGATGCGCTGATGTTCTACCGCGAAGCAGGCGACTTCAAGACCACCTATCCGGAAGACGCGCAGACCTTCCCGATCCAGTTCGACCGCGTGCGCTATTACGCGGTGCTGGCGATTGCCTTCGGGGTGATCCCGTTCTTCATCAACGACTATTGGGCGAACGCGGTGTTCGTGCCCTTCCTGATCTATGCCATCGCGGCGATCGGGCTGAATATCCTGACCGGGTATTGCGGGCAGGTCAGCCTGGGCACCGGCGGGTTCATGGCGGTGGGGGCCTATTCCTGCTACAAGCTGATGACCAGTTTCCCCGAGGTTTCGATCCTGATCCATGTGCTGCTGGCCGGCGGGATCACCGCCTGCGTGGGGGTGCTGTTCGGCCTGCCCAGCCTGCGGATCAAGGGGTTCTACCTGGCGGTGGCGACGCTGGCGGCGCAGTTCTTCCTGGTCTGGCTGTTCAACAAGGTGCCGTGGTTCTACAACTACTCCGCCTCGGGCCAGATCAACTCGCCCGAGCGCACCTTTCTGGGGCATTTCGTGACCGGGCCGAACACCTCGGCCGCCGCGAAATACCTGTTCTGCCTGGTGATCCTGTTCGCTCTGGCCTGGGTGGCGCGGAACCTGACGCGCGGCGCCGTGGGGCGCAAGTGGATGGCGATCCGCGACATGGACATCGCGGCCGAGATCATCGGGGTGAACCCGCTGACCGCCAAGCTGTCGGCCTTTGCGGTGTCGTCCTTCTTCATCGGGGTGGCGGGCGCGCTGTTCTTCGCGGTCTATCTGGGCGCGGCAGAGGTCGGCGAGGTCTTCGGGATCAACAAGAGCTTCCTGGTGCTGTTCATGGTGATCATCGGCGGGCTGGGCAGCATCTTTGGCAGCTTTGCCGGGGCGGCGTTCCTGGTGCTGCTGCCGGTGTTCCTGAAGAACGTGCTGGTCGAGGGGATGGGATGGCCCACCGATCTGGCGGCGCATATCGAGCTGATGATCGTCGGCGGGCTGATCGTGGTGTTCCTGATCCTCGAGCCGCACGGGCTCGCGCAGCTGTGGCGCGTGGCGAAGGAGAAGCTGCGGCTGTGGCCCTTCCCGCACTGAGATACCGACCCGGGCGGTTCGTGAGCGCCCGGCCCTGACCCGTAACCCTGCATTCGACTCTGGGAGGAGACCCTGAATGAAGAAGACACTCGCCACACTGGCCGCTGCCGCGATGATCGCGGGCACCGTGCCGGCCTCGGCCGATCTGGTCGTGCCGAACCTCAGCTACCGGACCGGGCCCTTCGCCGCGGGCGGCATCCCCTATGCCGACGGCTTCACCGACTATTTCACGCTGCTGAATGAACGCGATGGCGGCATCGGCGGCGAGCTGGTCACCGTGCCGGAATGCGAGACCGCCTATAACACCGAGAAGGGGGTGGAGTGCTACGAGGCCACCAAGGGCAGCGGCGCGCTGGTCTACAACCCGCTGTCGACGGGGATCACCTATCAGCTGATCCCGAAGGTCTCGGCGGACGGGATTTCGCTCTACACTCCCGGCTATGGCCGCACCTCGGCGGCGAATGGCAAGGTGTTCGAATGGGTGTTCAACTATCCCGCGAACTACTGGGATGGCGCGTCGGTCGCGGTGAAGCATCTGCTGGACCAGAACGGCGGCAGCCTTGAGGGCAAGACCATCGCGCTGGTCTATCACAACTCGGCTTACGGCAAAGAGCCGATCCGCACCCTGACCGAGCTGAGCAAGAAGCATGGCTTCGCGCTGACCGAGATCCCGGTCGACTCGCCCGGCCAGGAGCAGAAGTCGCAATGGCTGCAGATCCGCCGCGAGAAGCCCGATTACGTGCTGTTCTGGGGCTGGGGCGTGATGAACCAAGTGGCGGTGCAAGAGGCCGCGAACATCCGCTTCCCGATGGAGAACATGATCGGCGTGTGGTGGTCCGGGTCCGAGAATGACGTGACCCCGGCGGGCGCCGCGGCCAATGGCTACAAGAGCCTGGCGATGCACGGTACCGGGATGGATTACCCGGTCTATGCGGACCTCAAGCAATATGTGCAGGACGCGGGCAAGGCGGCCGGCGCGGGCGATCAGGTCGGCAGCGTGCTGTATTCGCGCGGCATGTATGCGGCGATGGTCATCTCGGAAGCGATCCGCAAGGCGCAGGAGCTGGCCGGAACCCCGGCGGTGAACGCGGCGCAGGTGCGCGACGGGTTCGAGGCGCTGGAGATCACCGAAGAGCGGATGGCCGAACTGGGCCTGCCGAACTTTGGCCAGCCGTTTGCGGCCAGCTGTGAAGACCATGGCGGCCCGGGGGCGGCGATGATCCAGCAATGGGACGCGGCGGCCGGCAAGTGGAACCTGATCACCGACTTCATCGCGCCCGATGACGAGGTGCTGAACGCGCTGGTGCTGGAGGACTCGGCCGCCTACGCCGCCGAAACCGGCCTGACCGAGCGCTGCAACTGACGACGCTGCCCCGGCCTTCGGGCCGGGGCTTCCCCCACCTCAGCCAAGGGGCCAGCCCATGCTTGACGCCGCATCCACTTCCGAAGGCCCTCTGGCCCGCGAGACCCTCCTTGAGGTGAACAATATCGAGGTGATCTACAACCATGTGATCCTCGTGCTGAAGGGCGTCAGCCTGTCTGTCCCGAAGGGCGGCATCACCGCGCTGCTGGGCGGCAACGGTGCGGGCAAGACCACGACGCTGAAGGCCATTTCCAACCTGCTGCATTCCGAACGCGGGGCGGTGACCAAGGGCACGATCCATTACCGCGGCGAGCGGGTGCAGGAGCTTGGCCCCTCGGACATGGTGAAGAAGGGCGTGATCCAGGTGATGGAGGGGCGCCATTGCTTCGAACACCTGACGGTCGAGGAAAACCTGCTGACCGGGGCCTATACAAGGCGCGACGGCAAGGCGGCGATCAACCGCGATCTGGAGATGGTCTATGCCTATTTCCCGCGGCTGAAGGAGCGGCGGAAAAGCCAGGCCGGATACACCTCGGGCGGCGAGCAGCAGATGTGCGCCATCGGTCGCGCGCTGATGAGCCGGCCGGAGACGATCCTGCTCGACGAGCCGTCGATGGGCCTTGCCCCGCAGCTGGTGGAGCAGATCTTCGAGATCGTGAAGGCGGTGAACGAACAGGAGGGCCTGACCTTCCTGCTGGCCGAACAGAACACCAACGTCGCGCTGCGCTATGCCCATTACGGCTATATCCTTGAATCGGGCCGGGTGGTGATGGACGGCCCCGCCGATGCGCTGCGCGAGAACCCCGATGTGAAGGAATTCTATCTCGGCCTGTCGGACGAGGGCCGCCGCAGCTTCCGCGATGTGCGCAGCTACCGGCGCCGCAAGCGCTGGCTGGCCTGAGAGCGCACAGAAGACCCCGTAATTCAGCACTCCCCGCCGCCCCCCGGCGCGGGGACAGGAGGGGGGCAACCCCGGCAGAGACATGACCCAGTATTTCGACAGCCTCGAGACCCGCAGCCCCGACCAGCGCGCCGCCGATCTGGCCCGCGCCCTGCCGGGGCAGATCGCCCGCGCGATGGGCGCGCCGGGAATCGGTGCGCTGCTGGCGGGCGTGGATGCAGCCGCGGTGACCGACATGGCGGCGCTGGCCCGGCTGCCGGTGATCCGCAAGTCGGAACTGGGCGCGGCGCAGAAGGCGGCGCCGCCCTTTGGGGGGTTCACCACGAGGCCCGCGCATGGCTTTGCGCATGTGTTCCAGAGCCCCGGGCCGATCTATGAGCCCGGCGGGGGCGAGCATGACTGGTGGCGCATGGGCCGCTTCCTGCACGCCTGCGGCATCGGGCCGGGGGACATTGTGCAGAACTGCTTTGGCTATCACTTGACGCCTGCGGGCATGATCTTCGAATCCGGTTGCCGGGCGGTGGGGGCGGCGGTGCTGCCCGCCGGCACCGGCCAGACCGAGTTGCAGGTGCGCGCCGCGGTGGATGTGGGCAGCACGGCCTATGCGGGCACGCCCGATTACCTGAAGATCATCCTCGACAAGGCCGAGGAGATGGGCGAGCGGCTGGCGATCACCCGCGCGGCGGTGGGCGGCGGGGCGCTGTTCCCGTCCTTGCGTGCGGAATACGCGGACCGGGGGATCTTGACCCTGCAAAGCTATGCCACCGCCGATCTGGGCAACATCGCCTATGAAAGCCCGGCGATGGAGGGGATGATCGTCGATGAGGGCGTGATCGTGGAGATCGTGCGCCCCGGCACCGGCGACCCGGTGGCGGAGGGCGAGGTGGGCGAGGTGATCGTGACCACGCTGAACCCCGATTACCCGCTGATCCGCTTTGCCACCGGCGATCTGTCGGCGGTGATGCCCGGCGCCTCGCCCTGCGGGCGCACCAACCTGCGCATCCGCGGCTGGATGGGCCGCGCCGACCAGACCACCAAGATCAAGGGCATGTTCGTGCGCCCCGAACAGGTGGCGCAATTCGTCAGCCGCCATCCCGAGGTGGCCCGGGCCCGGGTGATCGCCACCCGCGAGGGCGAGATGGATGTGATGACGGTGCGGGTGGAAAGCCCCGGCACCGATGCGGGGCATTATGAGGGCGCGGTGGTCGCGGCGCTGAAGATGAAGGGCCGGATCGAGATCGTGCCGCCGGGCAGCCTGCCCAACGATGGCAAGGTCATCGAGGATCTGCGCAAGTACGACTGAGGGGGTAGGTGGCGGGGGCGACCCCGCCGCTGCCCTGCAAGCTCTCCCCCGACGCAAACAGAAAGGCCGCCGGGTTGCCCCGACGGCCGCATCTGTCGCTTGCGCAGTATCCTAAGGGTTTTGGTCCTGACGGACCGGGCCCAGAAGGATCAGCCCTGACGGGCCTTGAAGCGCTTCTGCGTCTTGTTGATCACGTAGATGCGGCCTTTGCGGCGCACGACCTGGCAATCGCGATGACGCTGCTTGAGCGAGCGGAGCGAGTTACGGACCTTCATGGCCTTCTCCCATTCGCGGCGCGCGTGCGCCTTCTAAACAACGATGCCCCCGTCGCCGGGGGCGGTGAACGTTCCCCGTTGCCGGGGGTGATGGTGGGCGCGACAGGGATCGAACCTGTGACCACTACGATGTCAACGTAGTGCTCTACCGCTGAGCTACGCGCCCGAACTTCACCGACGCCGCAATCCAGCACTGCTGGACGGCACGGTGCCGCTTCGGTCCCGCGGTCTATAAAAGGAGTCGATACGCCTTTCAAGGGCTTTTGGCGGCTGCGGGAATGTCGTTATAGTTTCGTCATCATGGACACAGATGATGCCCGTTTGCCCTATCGTCTGACGCTGCCGGCGCGGCGCACGACATCCGTCATCTTCGCCTCGCCGCATAGCGGGCGCGACTACCCGGATGCGTTCCTGCGCCGGTCGGTGCTGGATGCGCAGATGATCCGGTCGTCCGAGGATGCCTTCATCGACCAGTTGCTGGAGCCTGCGGCGCGGCTGGGCGCGCCCTTGCTGGCCGCCACGGTGCCGCGGGCCTATGTGGACCTGAACCGCGCGGCCGAAGAGCTGGACCCGGCGCTGATCGAGGGCGCGCGGGCGGTGCCGCACAATCCGCGCGTGGCCTCGGGCCTGGGGGTGATTCCGCGGGTGGTGGCCGGGGGGCGGGCGATCCGGTCCGGGAAGATGAGTTTGGCGGAGGCCGAGGCGCGGATTGCAGGCGCCTGGCGGCCCTATCACGCCAAGCTGGCGGCGTTGATGGACGAGTCGGCGGCGGCCTTTGGCGAGGCGATCCTGATCGACGTGCATTCGATGCCGCATGAGGCGGTGGAAAGCGGCAGCGCCCGCAGCCCGCGCCCGCAGATCGTGCTGGGGGACCGGTTCGGCGCGACGGCGGCGCCTGATATCGTCGACCAGATCGAGGGCGCCTTTGCGGCCGAAGGGCTGCGGGTCAGCCGCAACATCCCCTTTGCGGGCGCCTATGTGGTGCAGGCCCACGGCCGCCCCGCGCGCGGGCGCCACGCGGTGCAGATCGAGATCGACCGGGCGCTCTACATGGACGAGACGCTGATCGCGCCGCATGAGGGCTACGGGGCCTTCGCCGCGCTGATGCGCCGGGTGCTGGGGCGGATCGTGCTGATCGGCGTGCAGGAGATGCCGCTGGCGGCGGAGTGAGGGGGCAGAGCGTCGCGGCGCTCCTCTTGCCCGGAACAAGGCGCTTCAGCGCCGCCGGGCAGCGCCCGTCCGCCCCCTCGGGCGGGCGCTTCTCAACCGTTGCGCGTAGAAATTCGGTGGAAGTTGGTTGCACCATAAAGCGCCTAGAACTGCCGTTGCTCGCCCACCCGGCGGACGGGCACTGCCCTCTGGCTGTGCTACTTCAACCCCCGCCCCTTGATGATCGCCTCGGCCCCGAACCTTGCTCGGATCGCGTCCGTGGTGCGCTCTGCCTTCGCCCGGCGGCTCGCGGCGGGGTCCAGCAGGTCGCCGGTCAGGTCGGCGGCGCTGGCGGGCACGAGGTCGGAAATGCCGACGCCGATCAGCCGGAACGGGCCCCTCTCGCCGGCATTGGCGAACAGCTCATCCGCAGCGCGGCAGATGGTGCCGGCCATCTGCGTCGCTTCCCGCAGGGCGTGGCGGCGGGTGACAATGGTGAAATCCGACCGGCGCAGTTTCAGCGTCACCACCCGCCCCGCCATGTCCTTGGCCTTGGCGCGGTCCGACACCTGTTCCGACAGCCGCCACAGGTGCCCCGCCAGCACCTCGGCGTCGGCGGTATCCTCGTTGAAGGTGGTCTCCTTGGAGATTGACTTGACCGGCGCGTTCGGGCTGACGCGGCGGTTATCCTCGCCCCGCGCGATGTGCCAGAGCCGCTCGCCCGTGGCGCCGAAGCGGGCGGAAAGGTCGCGGCGGTCCCACCGCAGCAGGTCATCGAAGGTCCGAATGCCTGCCGCCTCCAGCGCGGTCTGCGTCGCCAGCCCCACGCCCCAGATCAGCCGCACCGGCTTGCCGCGCAGGAAACCCGCGGTATCCGCCTGGCCGATCACCGAAAAGCCGCGCGGCTTGTCGAGGTCGGAGGCGACCTTGGCGAGGAACTTGTTGTGGCTCAGGCCGATGGAGCCGCTGACGCCAAGCTCCTCCTCCATCCGCCCCACCAGCCGGGCCAGCAGCAGCGCCGGGGGGGCGCCATGCAGGCGGGCGGTGCCGGTGAGGTCGAGGAAGGCCTCGTCCAGCGACAGGGGCTCGATCAGGGGGGTCAGCGCCTCCATCATCGCGCGGATGGCACGCGAGACCTCGACATAGCGGGCCATGCGCGGCTTCACCACGGCGGCATCGGGGCAGAGCTTGAGCGCCTGGAACATCGGCATGGCGGATCGTACGCCGGAAATGCGGGCGATGTAGCAGCAGGTGGAGACGACGCCCCGGGTGCCGCCACCGACGATCACCGGGCGGTCGCGCAGGCTGGGGTCGTCGCGCTTTTCCACCGAGGCGTAGAAGGCGTCGCAATCCATATGGGCGATGGAGAGGTCGCAGAGCTCGGGATGGGCAAGCACACGCGGGCTGCGGCAGGCCGGGCAGCGGCTGCCGGTCTGGAAGGTGGTCAGGCAATCGCGGCAGAGGGCGGGCATGATGCGGGGATCATAGCAGGCGGGGTGCGGGCTGCGGAAGGCGCCGCGTTCGAGCGCCTGTCTGCCGGGCCCGAGGCCTTGCTCAGCCCTCACCCCTCAACCTTCGACGCCGACCCGCCAGCATGCATCCGATAGCGGCGAGCTGTATCGCGGCGGCACAGAGGAACAGCGGAGCGGGTCCGGTGGCCCCGGCCCCCCCGCGCAACAGGCCAAAGGCCGCCGGTGCAAAGGCATAGCCGGCCTGACCGATGGCGACGATCAGCGGCACCACGCGGGCGGTTTCGGCCGGGGCAAACTCCTGCTGCGCGATCAGCGGCGGCAGCGAGGTGGCATTGCCGATGCCGAGGCCGAACAGTGCGATCCCGAGGAACAGCCACGGGCCGGCATCCTCTGCCGCGAGGATGAACAGCAGCGAGCCGATCACCTGCACGCCATAGCTGGCGCAGGCGACAAGCCGGCGGTCGGCCGAGACCGGCATCACCCAGCCCACAAGCGATCGCCCGAGGATCGCAGCCAGCGTGGCACCGCCCATGGCAAGGCCGGTCAGCCCCTCCCCCAACACCGGCACCAGCATCGAAAACAGATGCGCGAGCAGGCCGATCTGGGCAAAAAGCCCCAGCGTCATGCCGGCGGCCAGGCTCAGGAACCTGGCGTCGCGGAGGAAGGAGCGGCGGGGCGAGACGCCCTGTGCCGGTCCGGGCTGAGGGGGCGCAGCGTCGGCGCCATCCGGGGTTTGCCCGGTGCTGCCGGGCGTGTGTCGGAGCACCAGCGCCGACAGGGCCAGGACGACTGCCACCATGACCCCGCCGATGGCCAGCGCAGCCGGCACAAAGCCGATCCCCGCGATCAATGCGATCCACAGCGGCGAGAAGATGACGCCGCCAAGGCTCGCGCCATTATACGCCATGCCCAGGGCTGCGGGCCGACGCAGGTTGAACCAGGGCGCGATCAGCGCGTTCACCGCGGCGGCCCCCATCGCGACCCAGCCGGCCCCGCTGGCCATCGCCGCCGCGAACAGCTGCCAGGGCTGGTCCGCCAGCCCCCAACCGGCGATGCCAGCCGCCAGCACCGCGGCGCCGGTCACGGTGACAGTCGGCACGCCGAACCGCCGATAGAGCCGCGGCAGATTGGCGACGACGCCAGCCCCCAGCAGAAAATGCACGGTGACCGCCGCCGAGACCATCGCGACCGGCCAGCCGGTACGCTCGACAACGGCATAGAGAAACACCGGCGGGCCGTAAAACCCGACGCCCCAGCCGAAGGTGGCGAGCACGAAGGTGGCGGCGACGACATGCCAGCCAAAGAACGGGCGGGCGGTGGAAACAGGCAGGGACATGGGCGGAACTCTCGTTGGTGTTCCGCCGGTTATGGCCGCAATTCAGCGTGTGATGCTTCGGTGAAGGCCGAAGCATCACACCGGGCGGCCGCCCGAACCCTCAGCACCCTGCCGGGGGCCATCCGTCGATCGCGGCCATCGCCTCCTCGGCCGTCTCCACGAACCGGAACAGTTCCAGATCGCCCGGCGAGATCGTCCCGGCCTCGGCCAGCGCCTGCCAGTTCACCACGCTCTCCCAGAACTTGCGCCCGAACAGCAGGAACGGGATCCGCCGCATCCGTCCGGTCTGGATCAGCGTCAGGCTTTCGAACATCTCGTCGAGCGTGCCAAAGCCCCCCGGGAACACGCAGATCGCCTTGGCCCGCATCAGGAAATGCATCTTGCGGATCGCGAAATAGTGGAAGTTGAAGCACAGGTCCGGCGTCACGAAGCGGTTGGGCGCCTGTTCATGCGGCAGCACGATGTTCAGCCCGATGGATTGCCCGCCCACATCGTCGGCGCCGCGGTTGCCCGCCTCCATGATCCCCGGGCCGCCGCCGGTGCAGACGACCCACTCGCGGCCATAGGACTCGAGGCTGCGTTCGGTGATCCGCCGCGCCATGTCGCGCGCGACGCCATACCATTCGGCCAGCCCGGCCGCGCTGCCCGTGCCTTCCGCATCCGGTACCCGGGCGCTGCCCATCAGCACGACGGTGGAGCGGATGCCGCGTTCATCCATCACCATCTGCGGTTTCAGCAGTTCCAGCTGCAACCGCACCGGGCGCAGCTCATCCCGCACCAGAAAATCGGTGTCGGTGAAGGCAAGGCGATAGGCGGGCGCGCGGGTCTGCGGGGTATCGGGCACCTCGCAGGCGGCGGCCGCGTCCTGCACGCTGTCACGGAACGGGTGGCTGCGGCTGTCTTCCATGGGGGCCTCACTTGCGTTGCACGGTTGGGAACCCCGGTCTATAGGCTGGGGCGCGATCAGGCCATGAGATAACCGGAGAAAAGCCCATGTCGAACGCCATGCAGAATGCCGAGCTTGAAACCGCCATCGAAGCCGCGTGGGAGGTTCGGGACACCCTGACCCCGGCCAGCACCGGCCCGGCGCGCGAGGCGATCGAGGCGACGCTGTCGGCGCTGGACAGCGGCACGCTGCGGGTGGCCGAGCGGCAGGCGGATGGCGTCTGGCAGGTGAACCAATGGGCCAAGAAGGCGGTGCTGCTGGGCTTCCGCATCAAGGACATGGAGCGGCAGGAAGGCGGCCCGCAGGCGGGGGGCTGGTGGGACAAGGTCGACAGCAAGTTCGCCGGCTGGGGCGACAACCAGTGGCGCGCCGCCGGCTTCCGCGCGGTGCCGAACTGCGTGGTGCGCCGGTCGGCCTATATCGCGCCGGGCGTGGTGCTGATGCCGTCCTTCGTGAACCTCGGCGCCTATGTCGATAGCGGCACGATGGTCGATACCTGGGCCACGGTCGGGTCCTGCGCGCAGATCGGCAAGAATGTGCACCTGTCGGGCGGCGTCGGCATCGGCGGTGTGCTGGAGCCGATGCAGGCGGGACCGACGATCATCGAGGACAACTGCTTCATCGGGGCGCGGTCGGAAGTGGTCGAGGGCTGCATCGTGCGCGAGGGATCGGTCCTCGGCATGGGCGTGTTCATCGGAAAGTCCACCAAGATCGTGGACCGCGAGACCGGCGAGGTGATGTATGGCGAGGTTCCGGCCGGGTCGGTCGTCGTGGCCGGGTCGATGCCCTCGAAGAACGGCGTTCACCTTTACTGCGCGGTGATCGTGAAGCGGGTGGATGCGCAGACGCGGTCCAAGACCTCGATCAACGAGCTGCTGCGCGACTGAAAATGATGCGCCCCGGCGCGGGAACCGGCGGGGCCGGACCGCGTTCGCCCTTGGCAATGCTGGCGAAACGGTCGCCGGCCAATGGAACATGGGGTGCGTCATGGAAGGACTCGGCTGGTTTGCGGCCATCATCGTCGGTGCGCTGGCGGGATGGATCGCAGAGAAGATGATGAAGGCGGATCACGGTCTGCTGATGAACATCCTTCTCGGCATCGTCGGCTCGCTGCTGCTGAACTTCATCCTGGTCACGCTGGTCGGCGCGACTCTGGGTGGCTGGATCGGGCAGCTGATCGTCGGCGTGATCGGCGCGATGATCCTGATTGCCCTCGGGCGGGCGATGCGCGGGCGTCGCTGAGATCCGCAGACATTGAAGTGGTGACGGGGCGGCCTGCGGGTCGCCCTTTTTCTTGCCCGGACTCAAGGCGCCTTGGCGCCGCCGGGCAGCGCCCGCCTTCCGGCCCGGCCCAAGCTGCGCGTTTTCGGCCGGGCGTTCTTCGCGGAAATCCTCCACTGGAGGATTTCTTGTCGCTCATCACCCCCCTCGGGCGGGCGCTACCCACGGTTCCGCCTAGAAATTCGGTGGAGGGTGTTGAACCATAAAGCGCCTAGAACCCCTGTTGCAGCGCCCACCCGGCGGCCGGGCGCTGTCCTCTGCCGGTGCAGGCGGAACCGGGCCGGGAAAGCCGCGTTGGCCCGCGCAGCGCCAGTGGAGCCCGACATGGACCAGCCCCCCATTCCCTTCGACCTTGCGCGGATGTTCCTCGGCGACGCGCCGCCGCTGTTCTTTCTGGAGATCCTGTTCCGCACCCTGATGATCTACGGCTACACCATCGTGCTGATCCGCTGGATCGGCGGGCGCGGGGTGGCGCAGCTGTCGATGGTGGAGCTGCTGCTGGTGATCGCGCTTGGCTCTGCCGTGGGCGATGTGACCTTCTACCCCGATGTACCGCTGCTGCATGCCATGCTGGTCATCACCATCGTCGTGCTGATCAACAAGGGGCTGGACTGGCTGATCCTGCATTACGACACCGCCAAGCGCACCATCGACGGGGTGCCGGTGGCCATTGTCGGCGACGGCCGCCTGCTGCGCGACGGGATGGAGCGGCGCAATATCGGCGCCGCCGAGGTCATCTCCAGCCTGCGCCAGAACGGGGTGCGCAATCTGGGTGAGGTGGAGCATGCCTTCATGGAGGGCGACGGGGTGCTGAGCGTGTTTCGCTTCGATGACCCGCGCCCGGGCCTGCCCATCGTGCCCCCGGCCGAGGTGCGGCGGCCGGCGGCGCTGACCGACCCCGCGGTGGCGCCGGAAGGCAAGGCGTGCTGCCTTGGCTGCGGCACGCTGGAGGAGGCGGTGGCGGTGCTGCCGGACGGGCTCTGCCCCGAATGCGGCTGCTGCGAGTGGACGGCGCCGGTGACGCTGCCGGGGCACAAGGCGGAGTAGGCGGCCCCCGCCGCGGGCCGAGCAGGCCGCTTGCACGACACGGGGAAGAATGCGACTGAACCTGCACAGCTAGGCAGAGGCAGCGCGATGAGTGACGAGACAGCCAAACCGACCGTGGAAAAGATCAAACGCCCGCAGCAGGTCTTCACGCTGGTGGTCGAGGTTGGCCGCAGCGCCGATGACGGGTTGCCCAAGGGCGCGACCGGGGCGGCGCTGATGTGTTATGCCTCGGGCGTCGACGAGGCCGAGGCGGTGCGCGAGACGGTGGCGATCCTCAAACAGGCCGACCTCGCGCCGCTGGACGTGACCGGCTATGGCACGCTGGCCGAGCGCGTGGCGCAGGGCGACGAGATCGACGCGGAAGAACGCGCGCTGATGGACCGGGCGCTGGCCGAGAATTCGGTGATCGTGGCGCAGATGACGCCGTTCTACGACAAGCCCTGAGCCTCAGAAAACCTGAGCCCCAGAAAACCTGAGCCCCAGAAAACCTGAGCCTCACGCCGCCAGCGGCCCCCTTGCGCGCATCCGCTTCAGGCACAGCCCCCGCGCCTCGTGTTCGTGCAGTTCGGGCCGGACCGGGTGGCGGTGCAGCGGCAGGGTGCCGGTCGCGGCGAGCCGGGCGAGCAGCGTCGTTGCCGCCAGATCGGGGCGGCGGGCGAGGCTGCCGGCATAGAGGCTTTCCACCGCGTGCCCCTCGGCCAGGATCAGCTCGTGCCGGTCCAGCAGCAGGGCGTGCCAGGTGACGGTGGCGGCGCTGGCATCGGTCAGGGCGGTGAGGCCATCGGCAAGGTGGCGCGCCTCGGCCAGAACCTCGTCGCGGCCGAGTGTATCCTCGACATCGACGCCTGACAGCAGCACGCGCTGCTGCGGGGCCAGCACCAGATCGCGCTCCAGCCCGAAATAGGGCGCGGCCATGCGCAGCGGGGCAAAGCCGCCAAGCGCGGGGACCTTGACGCGGCCGGTCCAGCGCAGCGGCTGCGGGCCGTTGTCGAGCGTGGTGACCCAGTCGCCGGCGCGCAGGTCCGCAACCGCGCGGGGGCCCGCCGGCGTGTCGATCATCGTTTGCCCCGCAAGGCCGGGGCAGGGGCCGGGTCGGTGGACATGGGTGGCGGCGGCGAACCAGGCCACGGCGCGGTCGCGGTGCGCGAGCGGCGCGGCAAAGAGCCCCTCCAACGCGGCACCCGGCACCGGCAGCGCGGCGGCAAGCTCGGCCTGGCGCAGGGCGCCGGTCACCGGATTCTCAAGGCTCAGCAGGCTGCGCCCGGCGGCGCAATCCCAGCTGAAGGTCAGGCGCATCGGGTCCGACGACGCCTCGGCCCAGCCGGACAGCACCAGCCGCAGCTGCTGCGCGCCTCGGGCCATGCGCAGTTGCAGCCGGCCTTCGGGCAGCACGTCAAGCGTCAGCCACCAGCCCTCGCCCGCGGTGTCGCGGTGGCCGAGCAGCCACAGCCCGCGCGGGCAGGGGCCGGGCGGCGCGATTTCCATCAGCAGGCTGCCGCGCGGCATTTCCGCGGGAAAGGCGGCGGGCAGGATGCGGCGGGCGCCGCGCAGGGGGGTGAAGGTGGCAAGCCAGGTCATCGGGTGCTCCCTTGTCCAGTCAGGCTGCGGCGGGCAGCGGCTGCAGCAGCCGCGCCTCGAACCTGCGCAGGGTGCGGCGGGCGGCGGCGCTGTAGCCGCCCCCGGTGGCGGGGTCGAGCTCGGGGAAGAGGGTGCAGATCTCGGCGACGATCTCGGCCTCGAAGCTGCGCTCCAATTGGGGGCCGGGCAGGAAGCTTTCGGTCGGCAGTCCTTCGGAGAAGACCACCTGATGCTGATCGAACAGCAGGTGGACATATTCGACGCTGCCGCCCGGCATTGCCCGAACCCGCGCGTCATCGACCAGATCGCGGGCTGCGACCAACACCTCGGCCTCGCCGAACAGCAGCTCGGCCCGGCGGTCGCGGATCAGGATGCGGTGCAGGGGTGACACGGTCAGGGTGCGGTGGTCGCCGAAGGTGCCGGCAGTGATGCGGATCGGGGCGAAGGCCCCCTCGGCGGCCACGCTGCGGCGGCCGATCCAGCGCAGGGGCTGCGGGCCGTTATCCTTGGTGCAGACCATGTCGCCGGGCTGTAGCGCCTCTACCGCCACCTCGCCCTGCGGAGTCAGGATCATCGTGCCGGCGACGAAGCAGGGGATGGTGTCGATGGTGATGAGGCCGATGTCGCTTTTGCCCAGGCCGTTCGAGATGGTGTAGGTGAAGGCGACCTCGCCGGCATCGTCATCGGCGGTGAAGGTCAGCGTCATGTCGGCGTTGAGCTTGACCTGGTCGCCCGAGGGCAGGGTGATGGTCTGGCCCGGCACCACCGCGACGCCGTTGATATGGGTGACTTTCAGCACGCCGCCGGCGGTGTTGATGTCATTGTCCAGCACATCCAGCGTGGTGGCATGGTCGGCAAAGACCGATCCGGCATCATCGGCCGCGATCAGTGTGGTCTGCAGGCTGTCGGCGGCGATCAGCACCGCCGAGTCGTATTGCGAATCCGCCACATCGGCGATGCCGATACGGATGGAGTTCACCTGGCCCGGGATCACCGGGAAGGTCAGCGTCATGGTGACGGTGAACCCGTCCATTTCGGTGTTGTAGGCGTCATTGGTGTTGCCGATGAAGAGGTTGGGTGCCGTGCCCGCGTTGATGTTGGTGACGCTGATATCGCCATTGCCGAAGCCCGCCTCGACCGGCACGCCGTTGACCCAGACGCCCACCATGTCGTTGTAGATCGAGTCGACATATTCGGGGTATTCTTCGGACGCGAAGGTGAAGGTCATCGTCATCGTGTCGCCGGTCGGGATGAAATCCACGTCCAGCATCGCCGCGTCATAGGTGTTGGTGCCGGCCAGCGCGTTGAATTGCGCGTTGTTGTCGATGCCGCGGGTATCGGTCGAGGTCGAGCTGCTGCGGTTCGGATCGCCAGAGGATTGGGTGAAATCGACGACATGGCCGGTCGAGAGGATCACGCCGGTATCGGAGGGCGTTGCCTCGGGAGAGCGGGAATCGCCCCTAGAATAGGTGCCGGAGGACGCTTTGTCGCCGCTGTAGGAGGCGCCGACGACGGTGACGCCATCGCCCATGATCGTGTTCGCCATCTGCGTCGCAGAGGCATTGGTATTGTAGCTCAGCTCCGAACCTGTCGCCATTCTTCCGCCCCCGGTTCCCCGAAGACAGCCGCAATCATACCTGCGGAGTCTGATGCCCCGCTTGCCTTGCTCTCGTTACTGCCCGGTGGGGGTGACGTTGCGCCCCCGGTATGCTCGCCCTGCCTCGGGTCATTGTTTTGTCCATGATATGCGAGAGTTGCGATGCGTTGTTAATGTCTTTTGACATGATGGCCCCGTAACCCCATGGCGCAGGCAGTTTTGCAACAGTCGCGCCGCGATTGCAGCGACGGGGGTCAGCCGGTATCGAGGGGGCACAGCGATAGGAGCCTGCCCGATGACCGATGCCGCCCGCCCGAACCTGCCCGTGGATCCCGTGGCGCTGACCGCCGAGCTGATCCGCTGCCCGTCTGTCACGCCCGCCGAGGGCGGGGCGCTGCGGCTGCTGGAGGGGTTGCTGACCGGGGCGGGGTTCAACTGCACAAGGGTGGACCGCAACGGCGTGCCGAACCTGTTTGCGCGCTGGGGCGCCAAGGGCGCGGCGCGGACGTTCGGGTTCAACGGGCATACGGATGTGGTGCCGGTGGGGGACGCCGCGGCATGGTCGCGCGATCCGTTTGGCGGCGAGATCGTGGGGGCGGAGATCTGGGGGCGCGGGGCGACGGACATGAAGTCCGGCGTGGCGGCCTTTGCGGCGGCGGCCTGTGATTTCGTGCGGCAGACGCCACCGGACGGCGCGGTGATCCTGACCATCACCGGGGATGAGGAGGGGCCGGGCAAGGATGGCACCGTGGCTTTGCTGGACTGGATGGCGGCGCAAGGCGAGGCCATGAGCGTGTGCCTTGTGGGCGAGCCGACCTGCCCCGAGGTGCTGGGCGACATGATGAAGATCGGCCGGCGCGGGTCGATGACGGCGTTCTTCACGGTGCAGGGGGTGCAGGGGCATTCGGCGTATCCGCACCGCGCGAAGAACCCCTTGCACGCGCTGGTCAGCCTGCTGGGGCGGCTGACGGCGGAGCCGCTGGACGGCGGGACCGAGCATTTCGACGCCTCGACCCTGCAGGTGACGACCATCGATTGTGGCAACCCGGCGAACAACGTGATCCCGGCGAAGGCTGGGGCGACGGTCAACATCCGCTTCAATGACGCGCATAGCTCGGCCAGCCTGACCGAAAGGCTGCAGGCTGAAGTGGCGCGGGTAGAGGCGGAGACGGGCGTGACGGTCGAGATGCGGGTGGAGGTGTCGGGCGAGAGCTTCGTGACCCCGCCCGGCGCGTTCGTGCGGCTGGTTGCAGCGGCGGTGGAGGCCGAGACGGGGGTTGTGCCAGCGCTGTCAACTTCGGGCGGGACGTCGGATGCGCGCTTCGTGAAGGACCATTGCCCGGTGGTGGAGTTCGGGCTGGTCGGCAAGACCATGCATCAGGTCGATGAGCGGGTGGAGGTGGCGCAGATCCATGCGCTGAAGGCGGTCTATGCGCGGATCCTGCAGGAGTATTTCGCGTGACGGTGGAGGTGCGGGTGACGGAAGATTTGGCCGCCTGCCTCGCGTTGCGCCGGACCGTGTTCATCGAGGAACAGGGCGTGCCCGAGGCCGATGAGGTGGACGATCTGGACGGGGAGGCGGTGCATCTGCTGGCCTTCGTGGACGGGGTGCCGATGGGTTCGGCCCGGCTGCTGCGCAGCGGGGAGACGGGCAAGATCGGCCGGGTCTGCGTGCTGGCCTCGGCGCGGGGCAGCGGGCTGGGCGTGGCGCTGATGGAAAAGGCGCTGGCGGTGCTGGCGGCCGATCCGGCGTTGCGGCGGGCGAAGCTGGGGGCGCAGACGCACGCGCTGGGGTTCTATGAGCGGCTGGGGTTCGTGGCGGAGGGGCCGGAGTATCTGGACGCCGGCATCCCGCACCGCGACATGGTGCGCCCCTTGCGATGAGGCCGTTGCTGATCGTGATGGTGAAAGAGCCGCGGCCGGGGCGGGTGAAGACCCGGCTGGGGCGGCAGATCGGGATGGTGCCGGCGGCCTGGTGGTTCCGCCATCAATGCCGGGCGCTGCTGCGGCAAGTGGTGGACCCGCGCTGGCAGGTGGCCTTGGCGGTGGCACCCGATGCCGAGGGGGCCGCGAGCCGGGTCTGGCCCGGGCAGATCCCCCGGCTGCCGCAGGGACGGGGGGATCTGGGCGCGCGGATGGGGCGGCTGTTGCAGGGCGCGGGGCCGGGGGCGCCGGTGGTGATCGTGGGGGCCGATATTCCGGGGCTGCGGCGGCGGCATATCGCGGCGGCGTTCCGCAGGCTGGGGGCGGCGGATGCAGTGATCGGGCCGGCGCCGGATGGGGGATATTGGCTGATCGGGCTGCGGCATCTGCCACCCCCGGGGCTGTTCGCCGGGGTGCGCTGGTCCACCGCCGATGCGCGTGCGGATACGCTGGCGACGCTGCGGGGGCTGCGCATTGCCGAGGCCGACACGCTGGCCGATGTCGATGAGGCGGCGGACCTGCCGCGCCCTGCGGGCCGCCGCTGACGCGCCAAGGCGCCCCCAGCTTCTGGCGTGACGACGCCTGCGGGCCATGCTAGCGATGGGGCATGGCACAGATACCCTCCAAGCAAGAGATCCTCGACTGGATCGCCGACCATCCCGGCGCCGCCGCAAAGCGCGACATCGCCAAGGCCTTCGACATCAAGGGCGCCGAGCGGATCGAGCTGAAGCGCCTTCTGAAGGAGATGGAGGCCGAGGGCTCGCTCGAACGGCGGCGCAGCACCTACCGCGATGCGGACAAGCTGCCGCCGGTGACGATCCTGACGATCCTGCCGCCCGATGCGGATGGCGACCAGTTCGCCAAGCCGATGGAGTGGGACGGCAAGGGCGCCGTGCCGCGCGTGCTGTTCGTGCCGCGCAAGGGCGATCTGCCGGTGGCGGCCGGGGACCGGATTCTGGCCAAGCTGATCGAGGTGGGGGCCGAGGATCACGACTATCAGGCGCGGCTGATCCGGCCGATTGGCGTGGTGGCGCACAAGGTGCTGGGCATCTTCCGCAAGGGCGCCGAGGGCGGGCGGATCGTGCCCATCGACAAGGGGT
This sequence comes from Frigidibacter albus, assembly GCF_009908165.1. GTDB lineage: Bacteria > Pseudomonadota > Alphaproteobacteria > Rhodobacterales > Rhodobacteraceae > Frigidibacter > Frigidibacter albus. The sequence goes on along the minus strand of NZ_JAAAUC010000014.1, from coordinate 13,728 downwards.
CCGACAAGGAATGGCGGGTGGCGCGCGATGCGACGCTTGACGCTCAGGATGGCGAGCTAGTGGAGGCCGAGCAGGCCGGGCCGCGGGCGCGCCTCGGCCTGCCGCAGGCGCGGGTGATCGAGCGGCTGGGCGATCCTTCGGCGCCGAAGGCGGTGTCGCTGATCGCGATTCACCAGCATGGCATCCCGGACGATTTTCCCGATGAGGTGATCCGCCTGTCGGACGCGATGGAGCCTGCAGGGCTCGGCGAGCGCGAGGACTTGCGCGACATGCCGCTTGTCACAATCGACCCGGTCGATGCGCGCGACCACGATGACGCCTGCTATGCCGAGCCCGATGACGACCCCAAGAACCCGGGCGGGCATATCATCTGGGTCGCCATCGCCGATGTGGCGCATTTCGTGACGCCGCAGAGCGCGATCGACCGCGAGGCGCGGCTGCGCGGCAATTCCAGCTATTTCCCCGACCGGGTGGTGCCGATGCTGCCCGATCATCTGTCGGGCGACCTGTGTTCCTTGCATGAGGGGCTGAACCGGCCCTGCATCGCGGTGCGGATGAAAGTGGATGCCGAGGGCCGCAAGATCAGCCACCGCTTCGTGCGCGGGCTGATGAAATCGGTCGCCAGCCTTGTCTATGACGAGGTGCAGGAGGCGCAGGACGGCAACCCGAACGCGCGCTGTGCCGAGCTGCTGGAGGACGTGATCCGCCCGCTTTACGCGGCTTACGGCGCGCTGAAGACGGCGCGGGCCAAGCGGCAGCCGCTGGACCTCGACCTGCCCGAACGCAAGATCATCCTGACCGAGGATGGCAAGGTTGCCTCGGTGAACTACCGCGAGCGGTTCGATGCGCATCGGCTGATCGAGGAGTTCATGATCCTCGCCAATGTCGCCGCGGCGGAAGAGCTGGAGCGGCTGCGCCGCCCGCTGCTGTACCGGGTGCATGAGGAGCCGAGCCCGCAGAAGCTGGACGCGCTGCGCGAGGTGGCGCAGGCGTCCGGCTTCACGCTGGCCAAGGGGCAGGTGCTGCAGACCGCGCACCTGAACCAGTTGCTGGCGCAGGCGCAGAACACCGATTTCGACGAGCTGATCAACATCACCACGCTGCGCTCGATGACGCAGGCCTATTACCATCCGGGCAACTTCGGGCATTTCGGGCTGGCGCTGCGCAGCTATGCGCATTTCACCTCGCCCATCCGCCGCTATTCGGACCTGATCGTCCACCGGGCGCTGATTTCGGCGCATGGCTGGGGCAAGGACGGGCTGTCGGCGCAGGATGTGGAGATGCTGGAGGAGACGGCCAAGCTGATATCCGACACCGAGCGGCGCAGCATGGCGGCGGAGCGGGACACGACCGATCGCTATCTGGCGGCGTTCCTGGCAGACCGGGTGGGGGCAGAGTTCACCGGGCGGGTGTCGGGTGTCACGCGGTTCGGGCTGTTCATCCGGCTTGATGAGACGGGGGCGGACGGGCTGATCCCGATCCGCACGCTGGGGCGCGAGTTCTATCATTTCGATGCCGATGCGCAGACGCTGATGGGGTCGGAAAGCGGCACGCTGATCGGGCTGGGCCAACGGGTGACTGTGCGCCTGTCCGAGGCGGTGCCAGTGACCGGCGGGCTGATGCTGGAGCTGCTGGAGCTGGAAGGGCGCGGGATGCCGGGCGGTGGCGGCGCCACCAAGAAGGGGGGGCGCGGGCGGCCGCGCAAGCCGGGGGCGGTGAAGGCGCGCGAGACGGCAATAAAGCGCAAGGTTGTGCGCAAGCGGCGCTAGGCGGCTTTTCGCGGGGCGCTGTTCGGGTTAGGCTTGGTTCAAACAAAAAACGAACAGAGCAGGACCACAGGATATGCGCATATCATTCATCGCGCTGGGACTCGTCTCGTCGCTGCTGCCCGGGTGCAGCGGCGCGGAGCGGTTTGCGGCCCCGGCATCGTTTGGAGGCAGCGCCCCGGTGACACGGAATTACACCGAAGCCGGGTTCGAGCAGTGGACGCAGGAGTTCCGGGCGCGCGCGATTGCGCAGGGGATCAGCCCGGCGACCTTCGAGCGGGCGTTCCGCACCGTCAGCTATGACGCCAGCATCATCGCCAGGGACCGCAACCAGTCCGAGTTTACCAAGACTGTCTGGGAGTATCTCGACAGCGCGGTCGCGGACAGCCGCATCGCCAATGGCCGCGCCGGGTTGGCGCGCCACGCGGCGGTGCTGGACCGGATCGAGGCGCGCTATGGGGTGGACAAGGAGGTCGTGGTCGCGGTCTGGGGGCTGGAGTCTTCCTTTGGCGGCTATCGCGGCAGCACCCCGATCATCCCGGCGCTGGCGACGCTGGCCTTTGACGGGCGGCGCGGGGCGTTCTTCGAGGCAGAGCTGATCGCGGCGCTGAAGATCGTGCAGGCGGGGGATGTCTCGCCCGAGGGAATGGTCGGCAGCTGGGCCGGGGCGATGGGGCATACCCAGTTCATGCCGACCAGCTACCTGGATTACGCGGTCGATTTCACCGGCGACGGGCGGCGCGACATCTGGTCGGACGATCCGACCGATGCGCTGGCCTCGACCGCTGCCTATCTGGCGCGGATGGGCTGGCAGCGCGGCCAGCCTTGGGGGGTGGAGGTGCGGCTGCCGCCGAACTTCAACCTGGGCCTGATCGGCAAGGGCACGACGCGCAGCACCGGCGACTGGGCGGCGATGGGCGTGGCGCCGGCTGCGGGCGGGTCGCTGCCGGGAATGGGGCCGTCGTCGATCCTGCTGCCGGCTGGTGTGCGGGGGCCGGCCTTCCTGATCGGGCCCAACTTCGCCGCAATCAGCCGCTACAATGCTTCGGACAGCTACGTGATCGGCGTTGGCCATCTGGCCGACCGGCTGGCGGGCAAGGGACCGTTCCAGCAGGGCTGGCCGCGGGGCGACAGGGCGCTGTCCACGGATGAGCGGCGGGAATTGCAGGAACTGTTGACACGCCGGGGCTTTGATACCGGCGGCACCGATGGCAAGATCGGGACCAACACGCTGACCGCCTTGCGGGCGTGGCAGGCCTCGGTCGGGATGGCGCCGGATGGCTATGCCAGCGTCGAAGTGCTGACGCGGCTGCGGGCAGGGTGACGGGAACAAGGTAGCGGCGATGGGACGAGTGGACAGCGTGGCGGCCTGGACCGAGATGGCCGGGTTTGACGAGGGCAGCGTCTTCGATCTGGCGCCGATCTCGATGTGGATCGAGGACTACAGCGGCATCCGCGCGCTGTTCGACCGCTGGCGCGCCGAGGGCGTGCAGGACCTGCGCGAATTTCTGGAAGCCGACCTCAGCCGCGTTGCCGCCAGCTCGGGCAGCATCAAGGTGCTGCGGGTCAATGCCAAGACGCTGGAGCTGTTCGAGGCGACCGACATGGCGCATCTGGTCGGCAATCTGGGAAAGGTGTTCCGTGACGAGATGCTGCTGACCCATATCGCCGAGCTGGAGCAGCTGTGGACCGGGGGCGCCAGCTTTGCCAGCGCGGCGGTGAACTACACGCTGGGCGGGCGGCGGCTGGATATCCAGCTGCGCGGCGCGGTGCTGCCGGGGCATGAGGATACGCTGGACCGGGTGTTGCTGACGGTCGAGGACGTGACCGGGCGCGAGGAGGCGCGGCGGCGCGAGCTGGCCAGCCGCCAGCACGCGGAGGGGATTTTCGAGCATTCTCCGGTGTCGCTATGGGTCGAGGACTTTTCCAAGATCCGTCAGCTGCTGGAGGATCTGCGCAACCGCGGCATTCAGGACATGCGGGTCTTCACTGACGTTCACCCCGAATTCGTGCGGCAATGCATGACCGAGATCCGGGTGATCGACGTGAACCACGCGACGCTGGACATGTTCGGCGCGAGTGACAAGGCGCATCTGCTGAGCCGGCTGCACACGGTCTTTCGCGGCGACATGGAGCCGCATTTCCGCGAGCAACTGATCGACCTGTGGCAGGGCAAGCTGTTCCAGAGCCGCGAGGTGGTGAATTACGCGCTCGACGGGTCCGAGCGGGTGGTGATCATGCAATTCTCGGTCCTGCCGGGGCATGAGGAGGATTGGTCGCGGGTGCTGGTGGCGCTGACCGACATTACCGCGCGCAAGAAGGCCGAGGCCTATCTGGTCTATCTGGGCAAGCATGACGTGCTGACCGGGCTGCACAACCGCGCCCATTACATCGACACGCTGAACCGGCTGGAGCGGCAGGGGGTGCGGCCGATGTCGGTGGTGCTGATCGACATCAACGGGTTGAAAGAGGTCAATGACCGGCTTGGCCATGATGTCGGCGACAGTCTGTTGCGGCGGCTGGGCGAGGTGCTGAAGGAAGCGGACGGAGAGCGACATCAGGCGGCGCGGATCGGCGGCGACGAGTTCGCCGTGCTGATGCCGCGCGCCGATGAGCAGGAGGCCGCGGCGATGATCGAAACCATCAACCGGCTGCTGGAGGTGAACAACCAGTTCTACAGCACCATCCAGCTGTCGCTGTCGATCGGCTGCGCCTCGGCCACCGAGGGCGAGACGCTGGAGGCACTGGTGCGCCGGGCCGACCAGACGATGTATCAGCAGAAGCGCGAGTTCTACGCGGATCGACGCAAGGGCTGACCGCGCGAAACCCTGCTTGGCGATTTGCTGTCGGAGCGGCATAGTCGCGACAGTGAATTTTGCCGGGGGCCAAAATGAATGATACCGTGGTGCAGGATCTGATCGGCGGCAACGCCGTGGTGCTTGCCATTGCCTTTCTCATTATTCTGTCGATCTTTCTGGGCGTGCGGATCGTGCCGCAGGCCGAAAAGCATGTGGTGGAGCGGTTCGGCCGTCTGCGCGCCGTGCTGGGGCCTGGGATCAACTTCATCGTGCCGTTTCTGGACCGGGTCGCGCACCGCATCTCGGTGCTGGAACGCCAGCTGCCGACGGCGCAGCAGGACGCCATCACCACCGACAACGTGCTGGTGAAGGTGGAGACCAGCGTCTTCTACCGGATCATCGAGCCGGAAAAGACCGTCTACCGGATCCGCGATGTGGATGCGGCGATTGCCACCACCGTGGCCGGGATCGTGCGGTCCGAGATCGGCAAGATGGAGCTGGACGCGGTGCAGTCGAACCGCAACGAGCTGACCGCGAAGATCCGCGAGCAGGTGGCGGCGATGGTCGATGACTGGGGCATCGAGGTGACGCGGGCGGAAATCCTCGACGTGAACCTCGATGACGCGACCCGGGCGGCGATGCTGCAGCAGCTGAACGCCGAACGCGCGCGGCGGGCGCAGGTGACGGAAGCCGAGGGCAAGAAGCGGGCCATCGAGCTGAACGCGGATGGCGAGCTTTATGCGGCCGAGCAGCTGGCCAAGGCCAAGCGGGTGCTGGCGGAGGCCGAGGCGTTTTCCACCGCGGTGATTGCCGAGGCGATCAAGGAGAATGGCATCGAGGCGGCGCAGTACCAGATCGCCATCAAGCAGGTCGAGGCGCTGACGGCAGTGGGGCAGGGTGCGGGCAAGCAGACGCTGATCGTGCCCGCCGCGGCGCTGGATGCCTTCACCGACGCGTTCAAGATGATCAAGGGGCGGCTGTGATGGCGCTGTGGCAATTGTGGTGGGTCTGGCTGGCTGGCGGCGTGGTTCTGGGCATCGCCGAGATCTTCCTGCCCGGCTTCGTGTTCCTGGGCTTTGCCATCGGTGCCGCCGTCACGGGGGTGTTGATGGGGCTTGGCCTTCTGGGCGGGAACCTAGCCTGGATGCTGCTGGCCTTCGCGCTGGCCTCGCTGGTCGCCTGGGGCGTGCTGCGTCGGGCGGTGGGTGTGCGCAAGGGCCAGATCAAGCTGTGGGACCGCGACATCAACGAGAACTGAGGGAGAGGTGCTTCGGGCGGTCGGCGGGTTCCTGCACAGAAAATTGGCAGCAGTGGAACCGCAACCCTTCGGCCGGGTTGAGCAGGCAGAACCTGAACACAGGAGCACGCTATGCAAGACCCGAAAATCACGAGCCGCGACCCCGCCTACAACCCGAACGTCGGCACCCCGCCGGTGCGCGAGAAGGGTAACAACAGCATTTTCTTCATCCTCGGTGCCATCGTCGTGGCGCTGGCGGTGATCTTCTTCCTGGTCTCGGGCGGCGATGATGCCACCGATACCACGGTGCCCGCCGACAATGGCGCGGTGATCGAGAATGACGCCCCGGCCACGACCGATCCGGCGGTGACCGACACGGCCCCGGCGATCCCGGATGCGACTGCACCCGATGCGACGGCCCCGGCCGAAACCGCGCCGACCCCGGCCCCGGATGCCCCGGCGGTTGACCCCGCTGCCCCGGCGACCCCGGATGCGACCGCCCCGGCTCCGGCCCCGGCCAACTAAGCGACCCTATGATGTGATGCAAAGGGCGGCCTTCGGGCCGCCCTTCTTGCGTTCAATTGTTCGGGCGGCGGGCTTGGGGTGAGGAGAGTTCGGCCACGATGGCCTGTGCGGCAGCCCGCGGATCGGCGGCGCGCCAGACCGGGCGGCCGACGACGATGTGGTCGACCCCGTCGGCAATCGCCTGCGCCGGGGTGGTGACGCGCTTCTGATCGCCCATATCGGCGCCGGCCGGGCGAACGCCGGGGGTGACGATCAGCTTGCCCTGCGCCTCGGGCAGGGCGCGGATCAGGGCGGCTTCCTGCGGCGAGGCGATGACGCCATCGGCGCCGGCAGCAAGGGCCCGGGCGGCGCGTTCGACCACGATCCCTGCCAGATCGCCGGGGCGGATCAGCGCGGCATCGAGATCGGCGCGGTCGAGCGAGGTGAGAATGGTGACGGCGAGGATCTTGGTGACCGAGCCGCCGGCGCCCTCTTTCGCGGCGCGCACCACGTTCGGATCGCCATGCACCGTCAGGAAATCGAGGTCATAGCGGGCCAGGCCGCGCACCGCAGCCTCGACCGTGGCGCCGATGTCGAAGAGCTTCATGTCAAGGAAGATGCGCTTGCCGTGTTCGTCCTTCAGCTCGCTTGCCAGCGCAAGGCCGCCGCCGGTGAGCATCCCGAGGCCGATCTTGTAGAAGGAGACCGCGTCGCCGAGCTTCTTGGCCAGTTCCAGCCCCGACAGCGCGTCGGGCAGGTCGATGGCGACGATCAGGCGGTCATCTGCGAGGGGGGAAAGGGACATGGGGGCTCCTGCGCTGGGTCGCGTCCATCTGGCGACTGGGCAGGGGCAGGTCAAGCAAGAAGGGCTCAGGCGGCGCGGCGGCCGCGGGGCAGGTCTTGCGCGTGGATGGCGTGCAGCAGCTTGGCGCTGGCCAGAAGCCGGTCGCGCAGTGGCGCGGCGCCGGGCGCGCGGGCGGGGGCGGAGGTGAGCACGCGGGCCTCGTAGGGCGGGGCCTGACCCTCGGGCTTGACCAGCAGCATCACCATCGCCTCGACACGGCCGAGGTCTTTCAGGTGGCGGGCGCGCAGGACGCGGGCGGAGAGGATGCGCATCAGGCGGGCCTTTCATGGGGAACGGTCATCGGGACCTCCATTGCTGCAGATCAGCCTGCCGCGCAGGTGTTGCGATATGGTTTCCGGGCTGTCGGATTTGTCGCAAGCGCCGGAGACTTGAAAGCCGGGGCGAGTGATCACACCTGAAGGACAAGACCCGGAAGGGCCGTGCCGCAGCGGCGGGCGGACCGGATGCCGGGGGCTTTTCGAAGAGGAGAGACCCGATGAACATGGAAAAGTTCACGGAACGGTCGCGCGGCTTCTTGCAGGCCGCCCAGACCATCGCCATGCGCGAGGGGCATCAGCGGCTGATGCCCGAGCACCTGCTGAAAGCCTTGATGGATGACGATCAGGGGCTGGCTGCCAACCTGATCCGCCGTGCGGGCGGCGAGCCTGCGCGTGTGGCCGAGGCGGTGACGGCCGCCGTGGCGAAGAACCCGAAGGTCACGGGCGACAGCGGGCAACCCTATGTCGATACCGCCACGGTGCGGGTGCTGGACGAGGCCGAGAAGGTCGCCAAGAAGGCTGGCGACAGTTTCGTGCCGGTGGAACGCATCCTGATGGCGCTTGCCATGGTGAACACCCGCGCCAAGGACGCGCTCGATGCCGGCGCGGTGACGCCGCAGAACCTGAACGCCGCGATCAACGACATCCGCAAGGGCCGCACCGCCGACAGCGCCAGCGCCGAGGAAGGCTATGACGCGCTGAAGAAATACGCGCGCGACCTGACCGAGGCCGCCGAGGAAGGCAAGATCGACCCGATCATCGGCCGCGATGACGAGATCCGCCGCACCATGCAGGTCCTCAGCCGCCGCACCAAGAACAACCCGGTGCTGATCGGCGAGCCGGGCGTGGGCAAGACCGCGATTGCCGAGGGGCTCGCGCTGCGCATCGTCAATGGCGATGTGCCGGAATCCTTGCGCAACAAGAAGCTGATGGCGCTGGACATGGGCGCGCTGATCGCCGGGGCGAAATACCGCGGCGAGTTCGAGGAGCGGCTGAAGGCGATCCTGTCGGAGATCACCAACGCGGCGGGCGAGATCATCCTGTTCATCGACGAGATGCATACGCTGGTCGGTGCCGGGAAATCCGAAGGCGCGATGGATGCGGCCAACCTGATCAAGCCGGCGCTGGCGCGGGGCGAGCTGCATTGCGTCGGCGCGACCACGCTGGATGAGTATCGCAAGTATGTGGAGAAGGACGCGGCCCTGGCCCGCCGGTTCCAGCCGGTGATGGTGAACGAGCCGACGGTCGAGGACACGATCAGCATCCTGCGCGGGATCAAGGAGAAGTATGAGCTGCATCACGGGGTGCGGATCAGCGATAGCGCGCTGGTGGCCGCGGCGACGCTGAGCCATCGCTACATCACCGACCGCTTCCTGCCCGACAAGGCCATCGACCTGATGGACGAGGCGGCAAGCCGGCTGCGGATGGAAGTGGACAGCAAGCCCGAGGAGCTGGACGCGCTGGACCGGCAGATCCTGCAGCTGCAGATCGAGGCGGAGGCGCTGAAGAAGGAAGACGACGCCGCCAGCAAGGACCGGCTGGAGGTTCTGGAGAAGGAGCTTGCCGACCTGCTGGAGCGCTCGGCCGAGATGACGGCCAAGTGGCAGGCGGAGCGCGACAAGATGGAAGCCTCGCGCACCATCAAGGAGCAGCTCGACAAGGCCCGGGCGGAGCTCGATCAGGCCAAGCGCGAGGGCAATCTGGCGAAGGCGGGGGAGCTGTCCTATGGCGTGATCCCGCAGCTGGAGCGCAAGCTGGCCGAGGCCGAGACCAAGGAAGACGGTCTGATGGTCGAGGAAGCGGTGCGCCCCGAGCAGATTGCGGAAGTGGTGGAGCGCTGGACCGGCATCCCCACCAGCAAGATGCTGGAAGGCGAGCGCGAGAAGCTGCTGAAGATGGAAGAAGAGCTGGCGGGCCGGGTGATCGGGCAGCGGCAGGCGGTGAAGGCCGTCGCCAATGCCGTGCGCCGGGCGCGGGCGGGCCTGAATGACGAGGGGCGCCCGCTGGGCAGCTTCCTGTTCCTGGGGCCGACCGGCGTTGGCAAGACCGAGCTGACCAAGGCCGTGGCCGAATACCTGTTCGACGACGATCAGGCGATGGTGCGGATCGACATGTCGGAGTTCATGGAGAAACACGCGGTGGCCCGCCTGATTGGCGCGCCTCCGGGCTATGTGGGCTATGACGAGGGCGGCGTGCTGACCGAGGCGGTGCGGCGGCGTCCCTATCAGGTGATCCTGTTCGACGAGGTCGAGAAGGCGCACCCGGATGTGTTCAACGTGCTGCTGCAAGTGCTGGATGACGGGGTGCTGACCGATGGTCAGGGCCGGACCGTGGACTTCAAGCAGACGCTGATCGTTCTGACCAGCAACCTTGGGGCCTATGCGCTGAGCCAGTTGCCGGAAGGCGCAGACCCGGCCCCGGCGCAGGCCGAGGTGAGGGAAGCGGTGCGCCAGCACTTCCGGCCCGAGTTCCTGAACCGTCTGGATGAGACGATCATCTTCGACCGGCTGACCCGTGATGACATGGGCGGGATCGTGACGCTGCAACTCAAGCGGCTGGAGAAGCGGCTGGCCGGGCGCAAGATCACGCTGGAGATCGACGCGGCGGCGCGGCAGTGGCTGTCGGACGAGGGCTATGACCCGGTGTTCGGCGCGCGCCCGCTGAAGCGGGTGATCCAGCGTCATCTGCAGGACCCGCTGGCCGAGATGATCCTGGGCGGCGAGATCCGCGACGGGGACACGGTTGCAGTCAGTGCCACGGAGGAAGGCTTGCTGGTGGGGGCGCGGGTGTCGCCCTCGGCCAAGGCCAAGGTGGAGCCGGTGGTCATCCACTGACCCCGCAGGCATCGCAAAGGAAAGGGGGCCGTCACCGGCCCCCTTTTTCGTGCTGTTCTGCCTTACATCGGCGGCAGGATCACTGCGTCGATGACATGGATCACGCCATTGCTGGCCTCGATGTCGGCGGTGGTCACGTTGGCCGCGTTCACCTTCACGCCGCCTTCGGTCATGATGGTGACATCGGCGCCCTGCACGGTGGCAGCGGTCATGCCGTTGGTCAGGTCGGTGGACATCACCTTGCCCGGCACGACATGATAGGTCAGCACCGCGGCCAGCTGCTCTTTGTTTTCCGGCTTCAGCAGGTCTTCGACGGTGCCGGCGGGCAGCGCGGCGAAGGCGGCGTCGGTCGGCGCGAAGACGGTGAACGGGCCTTCGCCCTTCAGCGTCTCGACCAGGCCGGCGGCCTGAACGGCGGCGACCAGCGTGGTGAAGTCGCCCGCGGCGATGGCGGTATCGACGATATCGGCGTCCTGCGCGAAGGCCGGCGCGGCGAAGGCAGTGGTCGCCGCCACGGTCATGGCCAGAAAGGTTCTGCGGATCATCGGTGTCTCTCCCGTTTGTAATTCATGGATGCCGCCGGTGATCGGCAGCCCAAGCGCTACGGGAGAAACGCGCGCCCGGATCAAAGGCGGTTTCCGCCGAGGGCCGTTGACATGACGCAACCGCGGACTAAGCCGCGGCCGCTTCGGATTTCAAGGCAAGAGAAGGTGATCGCGCGTGATCGGGCGTGAGCGTCAGCCCAGTGCCTCGGCCACGATCTCGGCCAGCATATCCTCGACCGCCTGCATCTCGCCTTCGGGGTAGTCCCGGTAGCCGACGGTGACGGTGCCTGGCGCGTCCGGCGTCTCATAGAGGAAGATGCCATAGGGGCAATACTGGATGTTGGCGGGGTCCACCTCCATCACCTGCCGGCTGACGGCGGCCGAGCAGAAGCTGAACACATCGGCCTGGGTGAAGACGGTGACGGTGCTGCCGACGTCTTCCTTGGTCCTCTCCAGCATCTCTCCGACACGGCTGAGATGGTCGACGACGAGGCCGCGGCCAACGATCGCGCTTTCCAGCGCGAAGGCGACGTTGTCGAAGCTGTCTTCCACGGTCTGGGTGATCGCCGGCTCTGCCGCCGCGGGGGCGGCGAAGGCGATGAGGGTGAGGATGAGGGCGCTCCGCATGGTTCCTCCCTGAAGCTGCGGTTTGGATGGGCCAGCATTGCCGCAATCGGCGGGTTTGGGAACCGCCAGATTGCCGCGGCAGGGCCACGTCTGGCCGGGCCCTGGCAAGAAAACAGGATCGTGAAGTAACTTCTGGGCCGCGTGCTACGTAGAATAGGGAAGGACCCGCAGCTCTCCCGGAGGATTTCGTATGACCTATCGCTTCAAGACGCCGCTGACCTGGGCGGACGTCACGCCCAAACCCGCCTTCCTGAACCGCCGGCAGCTGATGGCGGGCGCGGCCGCGCTGATGGCGACGCCGGCGCTGGCGCGGCTGACCTACACGCCGTCCGGCTATTCCACCGATGAAGCGCCGAACACGTTCGAGGAAATCACCGGCTACAACAACTTCTATGAGTTCGGCACCGGCAAGGAAGACCCCAAGAACAACAGCGGCGCCTTCACGACCGACCCCTGGGCGGTGCAGATCGACGGGCTGGTGGAGCGGCCCGGCAGCTATGACCTTGCCGACATCCTCGGCGGTGTGGCGCTGGAAGAGCGGATCTACCGCCTGCGCTGTGTCGAGGCCTGGTCGATGGTGGTGCCGTGGATCGGCTTCCAGCTGTCCACCTTGCTGGACCGGGTCGGCGTGCAGCCCGGGGCGAAGTTCGTGGCCTTCGAGACGGTGACGCGGCCCGAAGAGATGCCGGGCCAGCGCCGGGCGATCCTGGATTGGCCCTATCGCGAGGGGCTGCGGATCGACGAGGCGATGAACCCGCTGACGATTCTGGCGACCGGGCTTTATGGCGAGGAGATGCCCAAGCAGAACGGTGCGCCGATCCGGCTGGTGGTGCCGTGGAAGTATGGCTTCAAGAGCATCAAGAGCATTGTGCGGATCAGCCTGACGGAAGGCGAGCCACCAGCGACCTGGAAGCAGATGCAGGGGTCGGAATACGGCTTCTATGCGAACGTGAATCCCGAGGTGGACCATCCGCGCTGGAGCCAGGCCAGCGAGCGGCGGGTGGGGGCGGGCCTGTTCGCCGGCCGGGTACCGACGCAGATGTTCAATGGCTATGGCGACGAGGTTGCCGGGCTTTATGCGGGGATGGACCTTGCAAAGAACTACTGAAGCGACGGCGCCAGCCCCGGACCTTGCCACCCGGTTCAACGGCGCGCTGCGGCGGGTGCCGGTCTGGGCGGTCTATGGGCTTGGCGTCCTGCCGGCGGTCTGGCTGTTCTGGCAGGCCGCCACCAACACCCTTGGCATCGACCCGGTGCGCGAGATCGAGCACCGGCTGGGGGAGCTGGGTCTGCAGTTCATCGTGGGCGGTCTGGTGGTGACGCCGCTGCGTCGCATCGCGGGGCTGAATCTGCTGCGGTTTCGGCGGGCGATCGGGCTGATCGCCTTCTTCTATGTGCTGGCGCATCTGGCGGCCTGGCTCGTGCTGGATATGGGGATGCTCTGGGGGCAGGTGGCGGCCGATATCTGGAAGCGGCCTTACATCACCATGGGCATGGCGGGGTTCCTGATGCTGCTACCCTTGGCGCTGACCTCGAACAATTGGTCGATCCGCAAGCTGGGGGGCGCGCGCTGGCGGTTGCTGCACAAGCTGGTCTATCCGGCGGCGCTTGCGGGGGCGGTGCATTACCTGTGGCTGGTGAAGGCCTGGCCGGTGGAGCCGTTCCTCTACCTTGGGGGAATCATCGCGCTGCTGGCCATAAGGGTGTGGTTTGCGCGGGGGAGGTGACTCGCGGCTGATACGGAGGCGACTCGGGGGGTGATTTGGGTGATTGCTCTGGGTGCCGCAGGGTCACTTGGGGCGATACCGGCGATGGCGCGAAACCGAGTCTGTGGATAAGCCAAAACGGGTGTCGCGATACCCCCTGCTTCGCGTAACATTCTGTCGCCGGGCCCCGCGCCATGGTGGCGGGCAGGGGGTTAAACCGCAAGATATTGGGGTTTTATGACGGCGATGCAGAAAATGTCATCTTTCCCGAAAAAAGCCCTTGCGGCCCCCGGCCTCCATCCGTAAATAACGCCTCACCGAAGCGGCACACACCGCAACGGGGCGCCGGACGGGTCGCAAGACACTGAAGGCAAACGAAAAACTGGAGACAAGGTTCGGCGGGCGCGCTGAGGAAACAAGGCGCATCCGGTTTGATTTTGTCTCGTGCTCTTTGACATTTTAGATTTACTGAAGAGATATGTGGGCGGTTTGGTCTGTTTCGATGGACGAACGCTGCATATCGGCTCTTTAGGGTTTCGGCCCGATGATGAGAGTGTCAGCTTCACTGTTTGGCGGCTTCGTTGGAAAC
>NZ_JAAAUC010000013.1 GCF_009908165.1 Frigidibacter albus | reverse complement strand
CGACTACATCGAGCGCTTCTACAATCCGCGGCGACGCCACTCGAAGCTGGGCTATCTCAGCCCCATGGCGTCCGAGGACCGCGATATGCAAACCTAACCCCGTGTCCACGGAACCGGCAGCAGCCCACGATGCGGCACCGTCCCAAAGTGGCGGACCTCGCCACCCCGCTCGCCCTGCGCAACCGCGACCGAAATCGTCGCCTTGTGGACATCAAGCCCGATGAACATGCTATCCTGCATGTGGTCTCTCCCCCATTCTTGAGGCTCTGCGCCAGCTAGTCTGACGCAACCCTCGAACGGAGAATGCCGCGGGAGAGGCCACAGACCCAGTCAGCTCACACCGCGATCATGGGGTCTAGACGGATGGGTCGTGGCGGCCCCGTTAATACCGCCTTTGCGCATGGGTAGAAGTCAAGCGAACCGTCAGTAGTTCGTGAAGTGATAGCGGAACCGGTCCCCATCGGCTTCGACGCGCCCCGCGGTCGGCGCGGGGAAGTGGTTTGGCAGCAACAGCGCAGCGCTCTGCGCCGCTTCCGACAGCAGGCCACGGCGCGCCAGCCGCGCCTGGTGGGGATCCCAGCAGGCGGTGGTCGACCAGTCCGGCTCGCGGCATTGCAGCAGGTGATGCGCGAGATCTCCGAGGATGATTGCTTCTTGCCCGCGAGAGGTGATCCGTACGCAGTAATGGCCCGGCGAGTGACCCGGTGTCGGCAAGATCGACACGCAATCATCGATCCGGTGCGCGCCCGTGACCAGATCAGCCTGCCCAGCCTCGACCACCGGCACGCAATTGATCTGCCAGACGCCGTTGCGCTGGTTCGGAGGCACGATCCCGGTCCTGGCGATCCGCTGCCAATAGGCATACTCGGCCCGATCGAACAGGTACCTGGCCTTCGGGAATGTCGGCACCCAGCGGCCCTTCTCCAGCCGTGTGTTCCATCCAGTGTGGTCGAAATGCAGGTGCGTGCACAGGACATAGTCGATGTCCGCCACGGTCAGGCCCAGACTATGCAGGCCATCGAGCCAGGGCTGCGTATCCCAAGGGATATCGAACTTGTCCTGTCCGATACAGGTGTCGACCATGATGATGTTGTGCGGGGTGCGAAGTACAAAGCTCTGGAACGTAAGGACGATCCGCTCGGATTCGGTATCGTAGAGCCAGCCCGGCATCTCGGCCATATGCGCGCGGGCCAGATCGGGCTCGCAGCTGATGAAGAAATCCCAAGGCCGCTGCGACAGCTTCTCATGCTCGAAAACCGACGAGACCGTGACATCGCCAATCCGGATCGTCTCCATGCGCTGCCTCTTCGCCTGCGGGGGGTCGGGGCAACTAGACAGCGGTCGCGCCGCGGCGGCAAGAGGCAGGGGTAGGGCGTTTCAACAGGTGGAACGGACCGCGAGCCGGGTTGCCCGGCAGCGCCACAGCGACAAGGATGCTGGCGAATCCATTAAGAGGCGTCCATGCACCTTTCGCTGACCGCCTGGTCGTTCCCCCGCCTCACACTTACCGAATTCGCCGGAGTGGCGAAGGCGATCAGCATGGCCGCCATTGACATCAGCAGCCGGCACCGCACTGGCATCGACAAGGCCGAGATGCTGGCAGATCCCTTGCTGGCCGCCTCGCGTGTCCGCGCGCTTGGGTTGCCGGTCAGCAACTATTTCCATCACTACGGCGCAGATGCCCTCGCTCGCAACCCGGCTCTGCCCGGCAGCATCGACGCCAACCTGCGCGATCTGGAACAGGTGCTGACCTTTGCCGATGCGGCCGGCATCCCAACGGTGTTCTTCCTGGCTGGCGCAATAAATGCCGGCCAGTCCCGGCGCGATGCGCTGGAGGCTTCAGTCGAGAGCCTGCGCGCCTTCATGGCCCTGCAGCCGGGGTTCAAGGCCCGGATCTGCATTGAGCCGGCGGTGCGGTCCAGCGCCGAGTCCCCCGATGATGCACAAGAGCTGGTGGACCGGACGGGGGTGGCGCTGGCGCTGGACTACTCGCATTTCATCTGCTCGGGCTATACTCAGCAGCAGGTCGATCCACTGGTGAAGCACGCCGCGCATGTTCATCTGCGTCAGGCGCGCCCCGGGCAGTTGCAGGCGCCGTTCGACATGGGCACGCTGAACTTTCCCGCCATTTTCGGGGCGTTGAGGGATGCCGGCTATGGCGGCGCCCTGGCGATCGAATTCATCTACCGCGCCTTCACCAATGCCGTGCCGGACGACGTGATGACTGAGACGGTGCTGATGCGCGATTGTTTCAACGACTGGGCGGCAGGCGGCACAGGCTGAACCCCGGCAGACGGAGCCGACCTCATGGACCTTTCCACCCGCAGCGCGATCTCCCGGCATCTGGAGGAAATGGTCATCGCCTATTGGCATGACGTCGATTTCCGATGGGGCGAGGGTGCCGCCGCGCATTATACGCCCGATGCCGTTTTCGTCAGCCCCAATGCCAGATACGAGGGGCGTGCGCAGATCGCCGAATTCTACGCTTGGCGCAAGGATCGGGGCGATCGGGTGAACGTGCATTTGGTCAGCAACTTCCATCTTCACACTCTGGATGAGGATCGGGCCGAAGTGCATTGGATCTGCACGCTTTTCGCTGAGGATGGCCCAGCCCCGCAACCCGCGGCGCCGCCCATCGCCATCTCGAGGGTGGAAGACCTGTTCCTTCGGCAGCCGGACGGTGCCTGGCTGTGCCACGAGCGGCGATGGCACACGCTGTTCCGCGGCGGCACCAGGACCACCGCCTTGTCGCCGGCCGAGATGGCAGAGCGACTCGCGCGAAAGGGCGGCTGAGGCAAAGCCCCGTTCCGCAGGGCGAAATCCGGCTGCCGCGGGATCGACGGCTCTGGGGGCGAGTGCTCTGCTGCCCGCAAGTATGACGGGACAGAGGGGAGCCAGATGCAGAAACGTGCCTTCGTGACCGGGGCCGCCGGCGGGATCGGCGAGGCAATCGCGCGGCGCCTGGCCGGGCAGAAATATGCCGTGGCCATGGCCGACGTGAACCCGCAGGTGGCCGAGGTCGCCGCCGGCATCCCGGGTGCGGTGCCCGTCCTTCTGGATGTCGCCGACCGCACGGGACTGCAGCGCGAGATCGACGCCTTTGCGGCGGAGGGGCTCGACCTGATGGTGAACAACGCGGTGATGTTCCACTATTCGCGCCTGATCGACACACCGGCCGAGGTCATGGACCTGATGATCGACGTCGGGCTGAAGGGCGCGCTGTGGGGCACGCGGGCGGCGACGCCGCATCTAATCGCACGGGGCGGGGGCTGCACTCTCAACCTGTCGTCGATGGCGGTGTATATCGCCATCCGCGAAACGCCGGTCTATTCCGCGATCAAGGGCGCTCTGGATGCCTTCACGCGGCAGCAGGCGATAGAGCTTGCGCCGTTCGGCATCCGGGTCAATGCGCTGGCGCCCGGGACCGTGCCGACACCGGCGACGAACCGGCGCATTGATTCGGATGGCTGGCAGCTGCGGCAGGGCCGCTCGCCGCTGCGGCGGGTGGTGACGGCTGACGACATTGCGGGGGCAGCGGTATTCCTTGCCTCGGACGCCGCGGCCAGCATCACCGGCATCACGCTCAAAGTGGATGCGGGCACCACGATTGCGGGGCCCGGCTGAAGGCAAGAAGTATCCGGCCGGCAGCCCGAGGCGCCGGCCGGATCGCGTCAGTTGCTTGCGGCCAAGGCGCGGAACTGGGCGTCACGCGTCTCGATCTGCTCGATCAACGCCGCCTCGCCCAGGTTGACGGGCTCGTTGTCGTACTTGTCGGTCAGCGCCTTGAACTCCGGCGACTTCACCGCAAGGTCGATCACCTCCTGAAGGCAGGCCTTCAGCGCAGGGTCGAGGCCAAGCGAGGTGGTGAAGGTCGTCGCGCTGACGATCGGGATCGCGGTGGAGCCCTGCTCTTCGAGCGTGCCCGAGTCCGGCGCATAGGGCAGCCTGCGGTTGGTCAGCGAGGCGATCTGCTTCATGTTGCCGTTCTTCAGCTCGGGAATGTGAAGCGTCGCCTGCATCGTCGCATCCACATGCCCGCCAAGCGCCGTCATCATCGATTCCGATGCGCCGGCCCCCTGGACCGCGACGAGGTTGACCCCGTATTGCTCGGCAAGCTGTTCGACCACGAGCTGCTGGTTGAACCCGGCCAGCGACACAGTCGCCATGCCCTTTTCGCGCGCATACTCGACAAAGCTCTCGATGTCGTCGAACGGCGCCGTCGACAGCGCGACAAAGCTGTTCCAGCTGTCCATCGCCGAGCCGAGGAACTCGAAATCGGTATAGTGATAGCCCATGTCGCCGTTGGACGGGTTCCAGACCATCGACTCGCTGCTGCCGACGCCGATGTGGTAGCCGTCGGCGGGCATGCTCTTGAGCGACAGGTTCATCACGCCGCTGGCGGCGCCGGGCTTGTTCTCGACCACGATGGTCCAGCCCTGAGCCTTCTCGATCGCCTGTGCAATGCTGCGACCGATGGCATCGGTCCCGCCCCCCGCAGCGAA
Organism: Frigidibacter albus; assembly: GCF_009908165.1. Taxonomy (GTDB): domain Bacteria; phylum Pseudomonadota; class Alphaproteobacteria; order Rhodobacterales; family Rhodobacteraceae; genus Frigidibacter; species Frigidibacter albus. Next base: position 82,024 of record NZ_JAAAUC010000013.1, on the reverse strand, counting down.
TCCGACATAGAAGGTGATGGGTTTCGATGGATACCCCTCCGGGCAAGTCGCCTCCGCAGTGGCTGCGGTACCTGCCCCGAGGGTGACCGCCCAGGCGGTGGCCGTGACGGCCGCAACCCTGCGAAGTCCCCGGCTTGGGGTTTTCGTTCTGCGCATTTCCTCTCCTCCCAGATGGCAAGGGCGAACGCCCGCCGCTTGCGACTGTGACTAGGCCATAACACGTGGGAAAGGGCCAACTGCCCCGGGGATGGATTTCACCTGTTGAAACCCCGGCGATGCGCCACATCGCCGGGGTCCCGCTTTTGGTAACTCGTCATGACGGCCGTGCGGGGAATCCCGTCCGGCCGGCTTGAGGCGGTCCCATGGCGGACCTATCGTTCATGGGCCCCAAGAAGACGGCGAAAAGGCGTCCGGGGCAGCAAACTGGGAGGAGACCGCAGTGACACAACCCTTATCAACACCAATACCGGGCCGTCGGTCCGTGCATGTGAAAGACCTGCTTTCGGGCGGCTTCTTTTGCGGAGTCGCTATCCTTTACGGCTCCATCTCGCTGCGCGACCTCCCGGTCGGGCAGATCTTCAACATGGGCCCCGGCTTCTTCCCGCTGGTCCTGTGCGGGTTGCTGATGCTGATCGGGGGCACGCTTGTGCTGCGCTCGCTATTCGCGCAGCAAAGCGAGGCCTTTGAGCCGGTGCCATGGCGGGCAATCGCCCTGGTTTCGCTCGGGATCGTGGTCTTTGCGCTGCTGCTCGATCCACTGGGGCTGCTGCTCGCGGTGTTCTTCGCCACGCTGGTGTCGTCCTTCGCAGCGCGTAAGGCGAGGCTGCTACCCTCGATCCTGGCAGCCGCTGCCATCGCGGTCTTCTGCGTCGGTGTCTTTGTGCTGGGGGCGCAGATGCAGGCCCCGGTCTTCGGTTCTGTGTTCGGAGGCTGAAAGCGTGGACCTGATCACCAACCTGTCGCTCGGCTTAACGGAAGCCTTCCTGCCCATCAACCTGTTCTTCTGCTTTGTCGGCGTGCTTCTGGGCACGGTGATCGGCATCCTGCCCGGGATCGGGCCACTTGCCACCATCTCGATGCTGTTGCCGCTGACCTTCGGGATGGAGCCGACCACCTCGCTGATCATGCTGGCGGGGATCTATTACGGCTCGCAATATGGCGGCTCCACCACCGCCATCCTCGTCAACCTGCCGGGGGAGGCCGCATCGACCGTCACCACCATCGACGGCTACCAGATGGCGCTGAAGGGCCGGGCGGGTGTGGCGCTGGCCGCGGCCGGGATCGGGTCTTTCGTCGCCGGCTGCGCCGCGACCGTGCTGATCGCGCTGGTGGCCAAGCCACTGACCTCAGTGGCGCTCAGCTTCGGGCCGCCCGAGTATTTCTCGCTGATGGTCATCGGGCTCGTGTCCTCGATCGCGCTGGCCTCGGGCTCGCTGCTCAAGGCGCTGGGGATGATAGTTTTCGGGCTGTTGCTGGGGCTGACCGGCATCGACATTTACACCAACAAGCAGCGCTTCACCTTTGGTAGCATCGAGTTGCTTGACGGGCTGAGTTTCGTGGCCATCGCAGTCGGCGTCTTTGGCATCGCCGAGATCATCCGCAACCTGCAAAGCACCGATGGCGTGCCGCCAAGGCTTGCGCAGGTCGGCCGGATCTGGCCGCGGCTGGATGACCTGCGCCGGATGATCGCACCTACGCTGCGCGGCACGGCGATCGGCTCGGCCATTGGCGTGCTGCCGGGGGGCGGGGCGATGCTGGCCTCGTTCATCGCCTACAATGTCGAGAAGCCCGTCTCGCCGAACTCTGCCGAGTTCGGCCATGGCGCGGTCGAGGGGGTGGCGGCGCCGGAGGCGGCGAACAATGCCGCGGCGCAAACCTCGTTCATTCCGACGCTGACACTGGGCATCCCTGGATCGGCGACGATGGCGATGATGATCGGCGCGATGACGATTCAGGGGGTGACGCCGGGGCCCAATGTCATCACCAGCAACCCGGCGCTGTTCTGGGGGCTGATCGTATCGATGTGGCTGGGCAACGCCATGCTGATCATCCTGAACCTGCCGCTGATCGGCGTCTGGGTATCCTTGCTGAAGGTGCCCTACCGAGTGCTGTTCCCGGCGATCATCGCGTTTTGCTGCATCGGCGTTTACAGCGTGTCGAACAGCGTGTTCGGGGTCTACCTGGTGATCGGCGCCGGAATGCTGGGGTATTTCCTGTCCCGGCTGGATTGCGAATGGGCGCCGTTCGTGCTGGGCTTCGTGCTGGGGCCGATGCTGGAACACCAGCTGCGCCGGTCGATGCTGATCTCGGGTGGCGACCCCTCCGTCTTCGTGACACGGCCGATCAGCGCAGTGCTGCTGCTGATGGCGCTGGGACTGCTGATCCTCGTCAGCCTGCCCACGACCAACAAGAAGCGCGCAGAAGTGTTCACCGATGAGGTGTGAAGGCGGCGGGGGCGGCTCCGGCCGCCCCTGACGGCCGATCAGGTGAAGTAGAGTTGCAGGGGCGTGCGCCCGCCGATGGCGTGGCGCATCGCGGCATCCGGCACCCAGTGATGCAGCGCGGCAATGGCGTCGGCATAGCTCACCTGTCCCTCGAAGCCGGCAAAGGGCCAGTCGCTGGCCCAGACCAGCCGCTCCCATCCGCCGGCGGCAACCAGGGCGGCGGCGCATCTGTCGGCAAGGCCCGGTTGCGTGAAGCGGAAGCCGGCGGAAAGCTTGACCCAGGTCCGCCCCCGCTCGACCGCGGCAAGAACCGCCCGAAAGCCTGCGTCGTCGACCCCCGCCGCGGTGTCGATCAGCCCGATATGGTCCAGCACCACCCGCACACCCGCGGCCTCGATGGCGCGGATGGTGGTGTCGATCCGCTCTGGCCGGTCCGTCAGGTGGATGTGCCAGCCAAGGTCCGCACAGCGGCGCAACAGTCGCCGGTAGCTTTCTGACCCCAAGTCGGGGGTCCGCTCCAGCGGGCGCCACAGGAAGCGCAGCCCGACAAAGCCGTCGTCCCGCAGCCGCTCCAGCTGATCAAGATCCCAGGCCGGATCGACGATCGCGGTGCCGCGCAGGCGCTTGTGGCGGCACAGGGCGCGGCGAACATAGTCGTTGTAGGTGCCAAACAAGCTTGCGGCGGAAATCACGCCGAAGGTGACGCCATGCGCGTCGAGGGTGGCAAGGCATGTCTCGACCGAGGCGTCATGGTCTGGCCGGTGCCAGGCGGTCTCGGTCAGCGGCATATCTGCCGTGTAGACATGGAAGTGCGAGTCCACCAGCGGGCCATCGGGCCGGGTCATGCTGTCTTCCCTTCGTCGGGCGCCAGCCCAAGCAGGCGCGCTGCATTGTCGGACGTGATCTGCCGGATCTCGGCGGCGTCGTAGCCGAGGGACAGGCAGGCCTGCACCGCGGCACGGAACCGTCCACCGGGGCCATCCTGCCCCGTCCGGCCAGGCACGAGGATGGTCTGTCGCGTGGTCGCCGCGGCGATCAGCGCCATCGGCACCTCGGTGCGCTCCAAGCAACCGCCGCACTGCAGCCCGGCCTGCACGCAAACCTCTATGAAGGCGCCGAACAGCGCAAGCTCGCGCAGTTCCGTCAGGCCGATGGCGGCACCGTCATTGACCAGCAGCCGGGTCACGCCGCGCTGCCGCGCCGCGAGGAACAGCGGCCAGATCTCGGCGACATGCAGCCCGCCGCTGCACAGCACGGCGTCATGCGCGGCGACGACGTCCAGGATCTGCCTGACCTCGTCGCGCAGCTGGCCATCGGCCTTGAGCACCTCCAGCCCGGGAGCGTGCGCGGCTGGGGCCTGAGAACGCCACCCCCGCGGCGGCGCGCTGTTGCGGATGCGGTGGGCGGCCGAGACGGTTGGCATCGAGATCACCCGGCCCCCGAGCATCAACTCATGCTCCACCGCGTAGGGATTGAGCCCGCCTACGGTGTTGTTCAGCTCGACTCCCGAGAGCAGGCTGATTGGACGGCCCGAAAATTCGTGCCGCCGCAGCGTCTGCACCAGCGGCGCGGGCGAGAAGTCAGGGTCCATGAACACGATGGCCCGCAATCCGGCCGCCTCGGCATCCCGCGCAAGATCCAGCAGGTCGCGGGCGTCGCCGCTGTGCAAGGGCCCGCCTTGGCCGCGCAGATCGACCGCGCCCCGCACCAGCGCCTGAACCGTGATCTGCGTCGGCTCGATGTTCATGCGGACCATCCCCTGGGCGGCTGACTGTGGCAGCAGTTGAAACCGCCCGGCCGCGCTCGGCAGCAGCGCAGCGCCGAGGTTTCGTACCCTGAAACGTCAGCCAAGGAAGCGATCCATGTGCCCAAGGAACTCGTCCCGCCCCCGCTCGGGCCGGTCCAGCAGCAGGTAATGCGTGCAGCCCTTGGCCTGCCAATGCACCACCTCTGGCGCATGGTAGAGATCCTCGCAGAACACCGCCATGTCGGTGTCGCGGCAAAGCCCGTCATATTCCGGGTTCACGATGAACACCGGGCAATAGATCTGGCTGGCATGGAACAGCTTCTGGCCTTTGGCGCCCATCAGGTACAGGTCTTCAAGCATCCCGTTCGGGCTGCGATACAGCGGCGGGTCATGCTCGCGCGAGGCGGGATCGCCGTCCAGAAGCGCCTCGCGGAAGGCAACCACCATTGCAGGGTCGCGCCAGGCCGCCTTGTCGGCAATGGGGATCTGCTGGTCCCAGTGATGTTCCAGCATGTCGATGCCGTTGAAGGTGTAGTTGCCGAACCGCTTCTGGTTGAAGCGGCCGGGCTGGTCCGGGTCATCCCATTGCGAGCCGATGGTGATCGAGGCGTGGTCGGCGGTGCCGCCATAGATCATGCAATAGAGCACAAGGTGGCTGACCTTTTCGGGATGCAGCGCGGCATACATAGCCGTGCAGGTGGCGCCGACGCCCCAGCCCAGAAGCCCGACCCTGGCCTGCCCCGTCGCCGCGCGCAGATGGTCCACCGCGGCATCCACGTCGCGGGTGATTTCCATCGTGCGGATCAGCGGGCGGGTGGGTTGCGGCGGCTCCTCCATTTCGGCTGGCCGCTCCGAGCCGCCAAAGCCGCGGGCGTCGAGGATGTAGCAGACATGCCCCGCCGCGGCGAGATCGGCGGCCAGCGAGCCATGCTCGACTGGAAGGTCGAACTCGCTGATCCCCGGAATGCGGGTGCCGTGCAACAGCAGCATCGGCGTGCGATGCGTGCGTTCCGAACGCAGCTCGCGGACCCTGACGGTTATGCCGTCCGCCGTCCGCAGGTGAAAGTCGCGCCTGGTGATGCCCATTGGCCCCTCGCTTGATTTGTTGCCCCGGCGCGAAGCAGTCTGCTAGTGCACCGGCTCTTGCGCGGCCTGCATGGCCGCCTGCATTCGGGTGACGTTCTCGCTGATGCCCGCCGCCGCGGTCTGAAGGTTCGGAACATAGCGTTCCACGATCTCGCTGCGCTTGACCGCGCTGGCGTAGTAGGTCAGCCCGATGGTCCCCAGCACCCGCTCTGATCCGTGTTCGTAGATCGGCACGGCAACGCTGGACGAGGCCTCGGGCCGCACCGCGCGCTGCCGCTCGGCGAATTGCTGCTTGCGGGTCATGCAGATCATCGCCTCGATCGCCTCGGGCGCCGCCATCTGGTCTTCGTCGGGATGCGGCGAAGTGGCCAGCAGCCGGTAGATCAGCTTGCGCTCCTCGGCCGGGCAGAAGGCCAGGTAGGCGCGGCCAAGCGCTTTGGTGATGAGGCCAAGGCGTGTATAGATCAGTCCGTGATAGGGCGCGATCGGGCTGTCGCCGCTGGTGGTGTAGCAGACCAGCATCGCGTTGCGGTCCAGCACCGCGATCGCCGCCGGCCAGCTGAACATCCGCGTCAGCTCCTGCGCCCAGGGGCGGCCGGCCTCGACCACCTGCGGCGCGCCGTGGAACCCGCAGCTGAGCTCGCTGACCTGCGATGTGACCTGGTAGCCCTTACCGCGCGTGTCGCGCGCCACGTAGCCGGCCGCCATCATGGTTTCCAGCAGGCGGACGATGGTCGGCTTGGGCAGACTGGTCAGCCGGTGCATGTGGTCGATGGTCGAGACGCGCTGGCGGTTGAGTATGGCGAGCAGTTCGAGGGAACGCATCACCGAGGTGACCGGTTCGTAGGATGCCATGATTTTCCTCCCAGAAATCATCAGCAGGATCGCGCCTCGACAGGGTCGCGGCAAGACAAACCACGGCGGATCACGCGATCTTCTCCCATACCAGGTCGCGGTACTGGACGATGCCGTCGATCTCGACCGGCGGCGCGGTCAGGATCACGCGGTTACCCTCGAAGCGCGCGGGGCGCACCTGATCAGTGCCCACGCGCGCCGGGGTCGTCGGGGTGGAGCAGTCCACGGCCGTCACCAGCGTTGCGCCATCGAAGCGGTAGGTGCCGGCATAGGAGGTGTATTCCCGCCCTGCCATGCCTTCGGGCAGGTGCTCGCGCCCGTCGCAGATCACCACCATCATCCGGTTCTGATCGGTGAAGGTGATCAGGCCCATCTTCTGCGGCCCATAGGAGGGTGGAAGCAGGTTGCCGTCCGCGTCCTTGTTGGTGATGTCCACGAGGCGCCAGACGCCAATGAGTTCATGCACTTTTGCGCTCCTTGCCCAAGGTATCGGGGGTTCTGATGAAGGTGTAGGCGGCCGGGTCGGGGCTGCGGGTCATGTGCCAGTAATCGACCAGCGACCAGGGCGAGTTGGTGGTGACCCGGCCGCTGGCATTCTTGTACCAGTTGGTCACGCCCTCGAAGGCCCAGACCATTTCATCCAGAGTCGCATCGACGGAGGCGTTGTAATCGTCATAAGCCTCGGCGGTGCATTCCATCGCGTCGTGGCCGCCTTCGATCAAGGCCGCAAGGCAGGTGGTGATATAGTGCACCTGGCATTCCGCCTGAAAGATGATGCTGCCGCCATGGGCAAGGTTGGTATTGGGCCCATAGGTCAGGAACAGGTTGGGAAAGCCCGGCATGGTGATGCCCAGATAGGCGCGGGGATTGTCGTCGCCCCAGATGTCGCGCAGGCGGGTGCCGCCCTTGCCGACAATGTCCATCGGATGCAGCATCCGGCTGGCGAGGAAGCCCGTCGCGTAGATGATCACGTCCACCGGATAGTGGCGCCCCTCGCAGTCGATGATCCCGCCCGGCACGATCTCGGCCACCGGGGTGTTCACCAGTTCGACCTTGTCGCGGCGCAGGGTGCGGTACCAGTCATTGTCGCGCAGCGAGCGCTTGCCATAGGGCGGGTAGTCGGGGAGCACCTTGGCGAAAAGGTCAGGCCGGTCACCCACCTCTGCCTCGACATACTTGGTCCACTGCGCGCGGATCTCGGCGTTGCGGGCCGAGATCGAGCCCGGCTGATGCCAGTTGCGGTCGATCTTGAGCAGCGGGTAGACCCCGTCGCCATAGGCCCAGAACAGCATGAACCGATACCAGCGCGCGTAGAAGGGCACGTTGGCCAGCACCCATTTGACATTTTCGGTGACGGTGTTGTGGTAATTGTGGCGGGGCAGCACCCAGGGCGCCGAGCGCTGGAAGATCGTCAGACGTGCGACATCGTCGGCAATGGCGGGGGCGACCTGCATCCCGCTGGCGCCGGTGCCGATCATCGCCACCGACTTGCCGCGCAGGTCTATGCCATGGTCCCAGCGGGCGGTATGCATCGAATGGCCGGCAAAGCCGTCCAGCCCCTTCAACGGCGGATAGGCTGGCTGGTTCAGTTGCCCGACCGAGCTGATGACAGCATTGGCAACGACGCGCCGCTGGCTGCCATCGGCCTGCCGGATCGTCGCGTGCCAGACGGCGCCCTCCTCGTCAAAGGCAAGCGCCTGCACTTCCTGGTTCAGGTGGACATGATCCATCACCCCGTGCTTGCGGGCGCAATCGCGCAGATAGTCGCGCAGTTCGGGTTGCTTGACATAGTAGCGCGACCAGTCGTGGTTCAACTCGAACGAATAGCAGTAGAGGTGGTTGGCGCTGTCCACGCCGCAGCCGGGATAGGTGTTCTCGTGCCAGACGCCCCCGACATCGTCATTGCGCTCCACGATCTCGAAGGCGATACCGGCCTGCTTCAGCCGAATGCCGGCACAGATGCCCGACGCACCCGCCCCGATGACAAGCACCTTGAACCCGGCGGCCCGCTCTGCCGTCTCGGCCCCGGCGGCGGCCAGGGGCGCTGGGGGGGTGCGGAAGCCCAGATCCTCCATCAGCATCGGCATGTAAAGCTCGGAGATATCCTCTTGTACGAAGGCAGTCATCATCCGGTGCAGCACCGACGGCTCCACATGGTCCGGCGCGGGGCCGCCGCGCGTCAGCCGCTCAGTCAGGCGGTCCAACAAGGCATCAACCATCTCCTGTGGCAGCGAATGGGAGAACTCGCCGGGCCGACCCAGAAGCGGAGCATGGCTGTCCAGCAGGGACAGATCGCCTGTCAGCTGGACCACAACCATCAGTAACACCGGGATATCCGCATCGCGCAGCGCCGCGCGGACAAGGGCGGGGTCGTGGTCTAGGGGCAATGTGGTGATGCTGGTCATGTCCGTCCCTGCCGAGTTTGAAGCAGGACAATGCCTAGCCGCGGGGGCAGGGCGGATCGCGCCCCGTTTTGGGGAATTTCATGTGGTGAAACGCCGGGGGTCGAGGGCTGCCGGATCAGCGTGGATCGGGTCTGCTGCGGTCAAGCAGCCCGGAGGCAGAAATGGACCATACCGACCCGCAATCCAGCCTGATCGACGCTCTTCTGACGGGGGCGGTCGATCTGCACTGCCATTCCGGCCCCTCGATCATGGAGCGCAAGCTCGACCATCTCGAGCAGATCCGCGATGCCGAGGAAGCGGGGCTTCATGCGGTGCTGTTCAAGGATCACTTCTACCCGAACGCCCCGGTGATGCAGGTGTTGGAGCGCTACCGGGCGGGCCCGCGGCAGCTGCACCTGCTGTCGGGCGTGCCGCTGAACAACCAGCTTGGCGGGCTCAACTGCCATGCCGTCGCGCGCGGGCTCGCCCTGGGCGGCCGCATGGTCTGGATGCCGACGCTTTGCGCCCGCAATCACCTGACGACGGCCTTCCGCTACAACCTGCATGGGCGGCTGGGGATGCGCCCGCCCGAGGCGCTGAGCGTCATCGACGACTTCGGGCGGCTGAAGGATGAGGTCAGGCCCATCCTCGACCTGATCGCCGAACATGACGCGGTGCTGTGCGGCGGGCACCTGCATGTCAGCGAGATGTACCCGCTGTTCACCGAGGCCAGGGCGCGGGGCGTGACGCGGATGGTGGTCAGCCACCCGACCTACTGGATCGAGGCGCGGCTGGACGATCTGGCAGAGCTGTCGGCGATGGGGGTCTATCTGGAACACTGCGCCTGCATGTTGATCGAGGGCGTGTCGCGCAAGTTCGAGCTGGATGCCCTGCGCAGCTATGTGGATGCGGCAGGCATCGAGCGAACCATCATCGGTTCGGACCTCGGCCAGACCTTCAACCCGCGGCCGGTGCCCGGCTTTCGCGCGGCAATCGCGCTGTGCCTCGATCTTGGCTTCACGCCGCAGGAGGTGCGGCAGATGACCTGCGAGAATGCCTGCCGGCTGGTCGGGATCGAACCGCCCGATGACGTGGCCTACCTGGCCACGCCCGGCGCCGCGACTATTGCAGGGTGACGCCGACATCCTTGATGATCGGCCCCCAGGTTTGCAGTTCCCTGGTGATGGTATCGGCCAGCCCCTGCGGATCGGTCGGGCCCGCCGTGATCATCAGCTTTTCCAGCGCCGCGATGGTTTCGGGCATGTTCAGATACTCGGTAACCGTGTCGTTGATGACCTGCACGGCCTCGTCGGGCATTCCCGCCGGCCCCAGCAGCGAATACCAGATGTAGGATTCGAAATCGATGCCGCTCTCCCTCAGGGTCGGTACGTCACCGGGCATCAGCGGGTTCCGCTCGGGGCCAAGCTGGGCGAGGTAGCGCACCGTGCCTTCCTGCACATAGGGCAGATAGGAGGGCATGCTGTCGCTCGAGGCCTGGATATGCCCCGCCAGCAGGTCGGGGATCAGCGTGCCAGAGCCGGTATAGGGGATGATCTTCACGTCGATCCCGGCCTCGCGCTTGATATATTCCATGGCGACATGGCCGAGCCCGCCGATGCCGGGATGCGCCACGGAGACCTGCCCCGGATTGGCCTTGGCGAAGTCGATGAACTCCGCAAGGTTCGTGTAGGGCTGCTGCGCGCCCGCCGTGATCACCATCGACGAGGTGCCAAGCCGCATGATCGGCCGCAGGTCGGTCTGCGGGTCATAGGGCAGGTTCGGATAGAGCAGCTTGGCATTGGCGGCGTTGCCGTTGGTGGCAAAAAGGATAGTGTAGCCATCGGGCCGGGCCGTCGCCACGGCCTGCGCGCCGATCGTTCCCGAAGCGCCGGGCCGGTTCTCGACCACGACCGGCACCCCGAGTTCCCGCGTCATGTGCTCGGCAATCATGCGGGTGAACACATCGGCGCCGCCGGGCGGGAAGCCAATCACGATGGTGATCTGGCGCTCGGGATAGTCCGCCCGCGCGGCGCTGCCCGAGAACGGCAGCGCCAACACCCCGGCCATCGCCAGAGCGGCGAATTTTGTCATTCGTTTCATGTGATTTCCCCAGAACCTGCGAAAGATGCGCTGAGGAATGCTAGCGCAATCGCGGGCCGGGGCGGGGGGTTTATGCCCCGATTTCAGACGATGAAACAGGCCCATCCAGGTTGAGCATCTCGGCGCCGTTACGCGCGATCATCGTGGTGATGTCGTCGGGCGCTACCCCGAGGTCTAGCATCTGGCCCACGAAGGTCTGGTAGCCGTCTATCGGCCGGGCCGAACCCTGCAGACCGAGGTCCGAGCCGAAAAGGGTATTCTTGGTGCCAGCGACCTCGATCAGGTGCAGCGCATAGTCCGGCTCGAACTTCTTTGCGCGGCCGGGGATGAACTGGCAGATGGAATGCTCCATCCGTGCGCCGAAGGACACAAGCGTGCGGATGTCGTCATCCGTGCAGCCGATCACATAGGTCGGATGGTTGACCATCATCTTCTTCAGCCCGCGGCGCTGACCTTCCTCGAACAGCACGATCAGCTCTTGCGCGGACAAATGACCGCCGGCCAGGATGACATCGGCGGCGGCGACCAGATCCAGCACCTTCAGGGTGTCGTCGGTCAGTCGGCCATTCGCGTCCAGGACCGTCAGCGGGATGGGATCGAGCGCGCCCGCGACCTTGGGGAAGCCCTTCGCCTCGGTCGCCATCTTGGCGATGTGGTTGGCGGCGGAAAGCGTCGGCATCCACACGATCCTGGCACCCAGCTTGACCGCATGATCGACGGCATGGGGATTGATGCCGCCAGAGGCGTTGTTGAGCGCAATGCCCGAGAACATGCGGGTGCCCAGATCGGGAAACAGGGTTTCCAGGATGATCGCGTGCGGCGTTCCCAGATAGAAGTGGTCCTTGGTGACGACAGCGCGGAAGCCCGCGGCCGCTGCCTCCTGCAGCTGGTCGTGGTGATCGAGGATGCGCGGCATGACGGCGGGGCCGCTGTGGCAATGCAGATCGACGGCGCCGACCAGCAGCGCGGCGATGGCGGCATCGCGCTCCTGGCCGGTGAGGGGGGAGGAGGTCATGTCAGGGGTCCTTGCGGTCTGGCCCGGCTGCGGGGGGTTCCGGGTATTCGTCGGCGTTCAGCACCCACCCGGGCTGCTGCGAGAAATCCTGTCGTGGCGGGCAGAAGACGTCCACCAGGAAATTGGTCCCCTCTCCCACCGCCTCCGAGGTGTGAATCACCCGCGCCGGAATGACGGTAACCGAGGGCGAATGGCACAGCACATGTTCATCCTCGCGCCAGCTGCCAGCATCGTTGCCCCAGGGCCAGCGCAAGTGATGCACATAGCTGCCCTCGAGGCTGAGCGAGCATTGCTGGAAATCTGCATGGCTGTGCGGCGACAGGCTGCTGCGGTCGCGGGGGCCGCTGCGCGGGTAGATGTAGTTGATCATGAAATTCCGGCAGCGGAACAGCCGGCCAAGCCGGCCCGGCTCTGGCGGAATGTCCATCGAATAGGCGCGCAGCCGATAGCCGCCGACAGGCTCGGGCCAGGGCTCCAGCGGCGGGACGTTCGGGTCTTCCTCGGTGCCGGGCGGACAGGCCGCGACAAGATCGGCGGCAGCGGTGCTGAAGAACTGCACGACACGCCCCGGCGCCGTGATCTCGATCCGGCTCGCCCCCGGCGGCACGATGACGATGGAATGGCCGGTGACCTCCAGCTGCTGCCCCTGCCATGCGATCGTGGCGCGGCTGCCGGGATCGGGCAGCAGCATGGCGAATTCGTCCGGCTGGTCCGCGCGAACCAAGGTGGCGCCCGCCTCTGCCTCGGAATAGACCACCACGAAATTCTGCGCGCGCGTGTACCACTTGCGCAGCTCCCCGGACTGCTGCTGCGGCGCGGTTTCGTAGAAGCGGGCATAGGTGGCGGCGGCAAGGTCTTGGGGCGATCTGGCCGTATCGGCGGCAAGCCGGGCGCGGGGGTCGGAAGCTACATACATGGGAAGGGTCCTGAAAAGGGTTGGCTGGATCATCGGCCGCGATGGTCCGACAAGGATTGCGTGGCGGCCCGGCGCAGGAAGGCGAGGTCCGAGCCGACGAGGAAAGATCGCGCCCCCAGCGCCTCCATCGCCGCGCGGTCCTCGGCGCTTTCGGCCACCGCCAGCAGCGGCTTGCCGGCGCGCAGAGCGCCCGCCGCGATGGCACGGACCGCCGCGATGACCCGCGGGGCAGAGGTCGCGGTTTCGCCCATGGCGACGCAAAGGTCGCCGCGACCGATGAAGAGGGCGTCGATGCCCGGCACGGCGGCGATGGCGTCGATGGCGTCGATGGCCGCGACATCTTCGATCATGACGATGCAGAGCACCTCTGCATCCTGCTGCGCGATGTGTTCGGCAACCCCCACCGACCCGTATCCGCCCGCCCGGCCGGTGCGCGAGAAGCCGCGGCTGCCGGGGCGATAACGGCAGGCGGCCGCCACCGCCGCGGCCTTTTCCGCACTGTCCACATGCGGGGCGAGGATGCCCGCTGCGCCGCAATCGAGCATGCCAAGGATGTTCGCCGGCGATGCGGCATCGACGCGGACAAGGGCGGGCATCCGCTGCGCAAGGCCGGCCAGGATCACCGTGTCGATCGCCTGCCGGTCGAAGGGGGCATGTTCCTGGTCGATGACGATGAAATCGTAACCGACCGACCCGATCACCTCGGTGGTATGCACGGTGGGCACCTTGATGAAGGTGCCCAGCAGGCTTTCGCCCGCCTTCAGTCGTTGCGCGAAAGGGCGCGGCGCGCCTTGTAACCTGGTCATTCAGTGGCGTCTCCAGCAAGCGATGACTGCACGCTAGAGCGCGCTGCCGGGCAGGGGCACCGCGCTGTCGCCGGGTTTCGCTTTGTGAAATGCGCCAAGGAAGCTTTCGACGCCAGCGACCTCCAGCGGTCTAAGCGGGCCGACCGCAACAGCGAAAATCGGCGCAGGGAGGCTTTGATCTTGGGCAAGCTAGACGGCAGACGTGCCTTCATTACCGGCGCAGGCGGAGGCATCGGCGCGGCGATCGCGCGGCTTTTCGCACAGGAGGGCGCTTTGGTGGCGCTGGCCGACATCAATGGACCGCTAGTCGCCGAAACGGCCGCGGGCATCGCGGGGGGGCGGGCCTTCACCGTCGATGTCAGCGACCGGGCCGCGGTGCATGCCGCGGTGGATGACTTCGCGGGGGAGGGGCTCGATATCCTGGTGAACAACGCGGTGGCATTCCACTACGCGCCGCTGACCGAGATGCCCGAGGACATCATCGACCGGATGCTGGATGTGGGCATCAAGGGCACGTTCTGGGCGACGCAGGCGGCGACGCCGCATCTGGTGCGGCGCGGGGGTGGCAGCATCATCAACCTGTCATCGGTTGCCGTGTCCTTCGCCATCAAGCACGCCGCCGTCTATGCCTCGATCAAGGGCGCCATCGACACCTTCACCCGCCAGCAGGCGGTGGAGCTGGGGGTTCATGGCGTCCGGGTGAATGCGCTGGCGCCGGGCGCCGTCGAGACGCCGGGGGCCGGGTCGGTCATCGATGCCGAGGGCTGGGAAAAGCGCCGGGCGATGACGCCGCTGGGGCGGCTGGTGACGGACCGGGAGGTTGCAGAGGCGGCGGTGTTCCTCGCCGCCGACTCGGGGGCAAGCATCGCCGGCGTGACGCTTAAGATCGACGCCGGCATCACCATCGCCGGTCCGCGATGACTGGCGGGCCCTCCATCGCCGCCACAATGGCGGCCGAGATCCTGGCGCTGCAGCCGGAGGCGGTGTCGGATGACGTGCTGGACAAGGCGGCGCTGTGCCTGATGGACTACCTTGGCGCCGCCTATGAGGCGCGCGACTTGCCCTGGAGCCGCCAGGCGCGTTTCCGGCACCGGGCGGTCGATCAGGGTGCCGCATCGATCGGTCTCGGCCGCCTGACGGCACCGCAAGATGCCGCCTTCGCCAATGCCGTAGCTGCCCATGGGCTGGTGCGCGAGGACATGCATGTCGGTTCGGTCGCGCATCTGGGCGTGGTGGTCTGGCCCGCCCTGCTTGCCGATCTGGCACAGTTGGGCCGGCCGGTGGGGGGGCGCAAGCTTCTGGCGGCGGCCGTCGCGGGCTATGAGGCCGGCGCGGTGCTGGGCACGGCTCTGATGACGGCGGAGCTGGCGCGCCTGTTCCGTCCGACCGGGCTGATTGGCCCCTTTGCGGCAGTGGCGGCGCTGTGCCATTTTCGGGGGCTGACGGCAGAGCAGACGACCTCGGCGCTGTCTCTGGCCGTCAACTGTGCGGCCGGGCTCAACCAGTGGCCGGCCTCGGGCGGCAGCGACATGTATTTCCACACCGGGTTCGCGGCGCGCAATGCGCTTGTCTGCGCCGATCTGGCCGAAAGCGGCGCCTTTGCCACGCGCGAGATCATCGAGGGCGAGGCCGGGCTGTTCCGGGCCTTTGCGCGGCAGGAGCCTCGGCGCCTGCCAGCGCTGTTCGCTGGCGGGTTCGAGATCGTGAAGGTGTTTCACAAGCAGGCGCCGGCCTGCAACTTTGCTCAGACCCCCAGCCAGGCGGCGCTGGCCGTTCGGTTGAAAGTGCCGGGCACCAGCGCCAACGTCGCGTCGGTCCATATCGAGGCGACCCGTGCTGCGCTGCTCTATCCGGGCTGTGATGCGTCGGGGCCCTTCGGCACCATGCTGGCGGCGAAGATGAGCATCCAGTTCGGCGTGGCGGCGGCGGTCGCACGCGGCAGCATCGGCGCGGGCAACTATGCGGATCTTGAAGATCCCGAGATCGCGCGGCTGATCGCGTCCACCACGCTTGCCGAGAACCCGGAGCTGACGGTCGCCTATCCGCAACGCCAGCCGGCGGCGGTGACGCTGGTCCTGCAGGATGGCACCCGGATCCGCGAGGCGCTGGACGATGTGATCGCGGCGCCGGCCGCGATGGTCAGGGGCCGGTTCAAGGCTGCCGCCGACGAGGCGCTGGGGCCGGGCCGTGCTGCCGATCTGACAGCTTTCATCGACGCGCTGGCCAGCTCTGCCGACGCGCTTCCCCTCAATGCGCTGCAGCTGCCGCGTATCCAACAGTGACAGGACAGGATCATGGACCAGAAGACCTTCGACACCGGACTGGAAATTCGCAAGGCCGTGCTTGGCGCAGAGTTCGTCGAGAAAGCCCTTGCCTCGGCCGATGACTTCAACCGCCCGATGCAGGAGTTGACGACGGAGTACTGCTGGGGTGCCGTCTGGGGCCGCGACACGCTGGATCGCCGCACCCGCAGCATGCTGAACCTGGCGATGATCAGCGCGCTGAACCGTCCGCACGAGCTGAAAATGCATGTGAAAGGCGCGCTGCGCAACGGCGTGACCAAGGAGGAGATCCGCGAGGTGCTTCTGCAGGTCGCCATCTATTGCGGCATCCCTGCGGGGGTCGATTCCTTCCGCATTGCCCGCGAGGCTTTTGCCGATCTCGGCGCCGGCACCTGACGCCGAAGGAGTGCAGCGTATGAGCGATCATCTCTACGAAGCCTATGCCATCGCCTATGGGCGGCACGACCGCGGCGCGGCAGAAAATTTCATCGGCGGCGATCCGCATAACGGGCCGATGCCACTGAACTACTATGTCTGGGTGCTGCGCAATGCGCAGCGCACGGTGGTGGTCGATACCGGATTTGACGAGCGGGGTGCCCGCCTGCGGGGCCGCACCATCACCAATCCGGTACGGGACGGTCTGGCGGCGCTTGGCGTCGATCCGGGGGCGGTGGAGGATGTGGTCATCACCCACATGCACTATGACCATGCCGGCAATGACGGACTGTTCCCGCGGGCCCGGTTCCACCTGCAGGACAGCGAGATGGGGTTCGCCACCGGGCGCTGCATGTGCCACGCGGGGATGAACCACCCCTACGAGGTGGAGGATGTTGTGGCGATGGTGCGCCGGGTCTACGCCGGGCGCGTCTGGTTTCACGCGGGCGACAGCCAGCTGTTTCCCGGCATCACTCTGCATCATGTCGGCGGCCATGCCCGCGGGCTTCAGGCGCTGCGGGTCGAAACCCGGCGCGGTCCGGTCGTGCTTGCCTCGGACACCGCGCATCACTTCGCGCATCTGCGCCAGCGCCGGGTGTTTCCCACGGTGGACAGTGTCGCCGATGTCTTCGCCGGCTATGACCGACTGGAGGCGCTGGCCCCGGGCCTAGACTATATCGTGCCCGGCCACGACCCGCTCGTGACCCGGCTCTACCCCCCCCATAGCAGCGCGACCGCCGGCTGGATCAGCCGGCTGGATGCGGCCCCCCAACCCCTTCCGGCCGAATAGGCGCGGATCGAACGACTTTAGGAGTCTTTGCATGACCTCGCGTGAACTTGGTTTTGTCGGCCTGGGCCGCATGGGTAGCCCGATGGTGGCCCGCCTGCTTGCGGCCGGTTATCGCGTCACGGTGTTCGACACCGATGCCGGGGCGCGAGGTCGGGCCGAAGCGGCGGGCGCCGCGATCGCCGGCTCGCCGCAAGAGGTGGGCGACAGCGCAGACATCGTGCTGGTCAGCTTGCCCACGCCAGACATCGTGCGCACGGTCGTGCTGGGCGAGGGCGGCGTCGCGCAAGGCGGGCGCGTCCGCACCGTGATCGACCTGTCCACATCGGGCCCGACCGCGGCGGCGCGGATCAGCGAGGGCCTTGCGCCCGGCGGCCGCGTCTGGATCGACGCGCCGGTCAGCGGTGGCATCGCCGGGGCGACGAATGGCACGCTGGCCGTCATGGTCTCGGGGCCGCGCACGGCCTTCGAGGAAGCCGAAGAGGTCATCGCCACCTTCGGCCGCATCTTCTATGTCGGCGAGAAGGCGGGGCTGGCCCAGGTGGCAAAGCTGGCCAACAACCTGCTGGCCGCCGCAGCCATGGTCGTGTCGTCGGAGGCAATGGTGATGGGGGCCAAGGCGGGGATTGACCCGAAGGTGCTGCTCGACATCATCAACGCCGGCAGCGGGCGCAACAGTGCCACGCAGGACAAGTTCCCCAAATCGGTGCTGCCCGGCACCTTCGACTTCGGCTTTGCCACCGGACTGTCCTACAAGGACGTGCGCATGTGCATCGACGAGGCCGAGGCGATGGGGGTGCCGATGGTTGCCGGCGCGATCATTCGGCAGATGCTGGCCGTCACCAATGCGAAATTCGGCCCCGGCTCCGACTTTACCTCGATCTGCCGGGTAGTCGAGGAATGGGGCGGCGCAGAGGTCCGCGCCTGAACGCCAGAAGGAGACGAGGATGGAGATAAACTGCAAGGACATGGCAACCGGGGTGATATTCCTCGGCTTTGCTGGCAGCTATGGCTACATGTCGCTGCAGACCATGTCGGTGGGAACCGCGACGCAGATGGGGCCGGGCTACTTTCCGGCGGTGCTGTCGGGGTGCCTGGCGATCACCGGGCTCGCCGTCATCGCCCAGTCGCTGCGCGGCGACGCGGAAACGCCCTGGGGGATTGTGCCTTGGCGGGCCATCTTCTGCCTCTCGGCCGCGACCATCGCCTTCGCGGCCCTTGCCGATGACCTCGGAATGCTGCCCGCCACCTTCCTGACCTCGTTCATCGCCTGCCTGGCCAGTCCGCGGATCGGAATCGGGCAGAACATCCTGACCAGCCTGTGCATTGCGGGCTTTTGCAGTGCGGTCTTTGGCGCCGCGCTTGGCGTTCCCCTGCCGCTGTTCGGCGAGCTGTTCCGGCAATAGGAAACGAACATGGATGTTCTTGGCAATCTGGCACTTGGCCTTTCGGTCAGCTTCCAGCCGATCAACCTGCTGTATTGCTTCATCGGCACCCTGCTCGGCACCGTGATCGGCGTGCTGCCGGGGATCGGCCCGCTGGCGACCATCGCCATGTTGCTGCCGATCACCTTCGGACTGTCGCCCGAGGGGTCGCTGATCATGCTGGCGGGCATCTATTACGGCTCGCAATACGGCGGCTCGACCACGGCAATCTTGCTGAAGCTGCCGGGCGAGACGGCGTCTGCGGTCACCACCATCGACGGCTACCAGATGGCACAGAAGGGCAGAGCCGGGGCGGCACTGGCGGGGGCGGCCATCGGTTCGTTCTTCGCCGGCACCGTGGCGACGCTGCTGATCGCGCTGGTGGCGCGGCCGCTGACACTGCTGGCCTTCAACTTCAGCCCCGCGGAGTATTTCTCGTTGATGGTGGTCGGTCTCGTCTCGTCCATCGCACTCGCCTCGGGGTCGATCCTCAAGGCGCTTGGCGTCATCTTCCTGGGCCTGATGCTGGGCCTGACCGGCACCGACGTCTATACCGGCGCCGCGCGCTTCACCTTCGGCGTGCGCGAGTTGCTGGACGGACTGCAATTTGTGGCAATCGCCGTGGGCCTGTTCGGCATCAGTGAGATCATGCGCAACCTCGAGCATCCGGGCGGAGCGCCGGCCAGCCTCGCTCCCGTCGGCCGGCTGATGCCGACGCGCGAGGAGTTCCGGCGGATGGTCGCGCCCATGCTTCGCGGTACCGCGATCGGGTCCTTCCTGGGCGTGCTGCCGGGGGGCGGGGCGCTGCTGTCTTCGTTCGTCGCCTATACGGTGGAGAAGAAGGTCTCGCGCCACGCCTCCGAGATCGGGCATGGCGCGATAGAGGGTGTCGTCGCGCCGGAATCGGCCAACAATGCCGGCGCGCAGACCTCGTTTATCCCGATGCTGGCACTTGGCATCCCGTCGAACGTGGTGATGGCGCTGATGATCGGCGCGCTGATGATCCAGGGCGTGGTGCCGGGCCCCGGGGTCATCAACAATAACCCCACGCTGTTCTGGGGGCTGGTCGTGTCGATGTGGGTGGGCAACGCCATGCTGCTGGTGCTGAACCTGCCGCTGGTCGGGCTTTGGGTGAAGCTCTTGCAGATCCCTTACTCGATCCTGTTCCCGGTCATCGTCGCCTTCTGCTGCATCGGGGTCTATAGCGTCAGCAATTCGGCCTTCGGCGTCTATCAGATTGCCGTGGCGGGGGGGCTTGGCTACCTGCTGATGAAGCTGGATTGCGAGCTGGCGCCCTTCATTCTGGGCTTCATCCTGGGGCCGATGATCGAAGAGAACTTCCGGCGGGCAATGCTGATTTCCGGCGGTGACGCGACCGTGTTCGTGACCCGCCCGATCAGTGCCGGCCTGCTGCTGGCGGCGGCGGTGGTCTTGTTCGTGGTCATGCTCCCTGCGATCATCCGCAAGCGCAAGGAAGTGTTCGTTGAGGAAAGCTGACCGCCTGTCCGCGCCCGATCCCGAGGTGGCCGCGCACCTGCAGCGGCTGGTCGAGGCGCAGATCCCGACCTATGAGACTATGACCCCGGCCGAAGCGCGGCAGGCCATGGCGGCGCGGGCGATGGCGGCTGCGGGGCCTCGGGCCGAGTGTGAGGCGCGCGATCTTGTGGCGGCGGGCGGCATTCGCCTCCGGATCTACCGGCCCGCGGGCAGCGGCAGTTCATGCCTGCCGTTCCTGGTGTATTTCCACGGCGGCGGCTGGGTTCTTGGCAGCCTCGACACCCATGACGGCCTCTGCCGGGCGCTATGTGCCGGATCGGGATGCGCGGTCGTCGCGGTGGATTATCGCCTTGCCCCCGAAGCGCGCTTTCCCGCCGCGGTCGAGGATGCCGAGGTGGCGGCACTGTGGATTCTGGACCACGCCCGCGAGCTGGCGCTTGATCCGGCCGCGGCCGCTGTTGGGGGCGACAGCGCCGGTGGCACCCTTGCGGCGGTGGTGGCGATCGCCCTGAAAGGCCACCCTGTGCCCTTGCGTTTCCAGATGTTGCTCTATCCCTGCACCGACATGAATATGGACCGTGGGTCTTACGCCGTGTCCTGGCCGGGTCTGCCGGTGACGGCGGCGACGATGCGCTGGTTCCGAAGCCACTATCTGCGCAGCCCGGCAGACCGACGGGACTGGCGAGCCTCGCCGATCCTCGCCGAAGTCTTGGCGGACCTGCCGCCTGCGCTGATCGTGACGGCCGGCTATGATCCGCTGGCCGATGACGGCGTGGCCTATTGCGAGCGGCTCCGCGAGGCTGGCGTTGCTGCAGAGCGCTGGCACTTCGCGGGGCAGATCCACGGGTTCCTGAACCTCGGCTTGGCGATACCGTCTGGCCTAGCCACGATCCGCGACCTTGCCGCGGCACTGCGCGCGGCACTTGCAACATCGGGTGCAGCCTGAACGGATCGGCGCGAGCGTCTGCCCCAAGCCGGAGACGTCAATGGCGGGCTGGTGGCATCCACCTCCCACTCCTCCGCCGCCCTGCTGCTCTCTGGCATTGGTTTCCAGCACCCTCTGCATGATCGCGGCCTCGATCGTCACCGGCTTGCCGGACTGCTTCTCCACCTCCGCTGCCACCTCGACCGCCATCAGCGCCGACACTCGGGCAGGCCAGGTGACCCAGACATCCCGCTCCTGCCGGGCTAGCCAGAACACCAGCGTTTCCGCCCGGGCCCGGTCCACCAGCGTGCCCTTCTTCTGGATCGCGAGCTGCCGTTCCTGTGCCTGATAGACCGTCAGCGCGGTGCGGGCCTTGAGGTAGGACGAGCCTTCGGCCGGACCGGAGAGTCCGCCATCGCCACGGGTGCTGCGCCGCTGCTGATCCGGGTCGGTCATCTCTGCGCGCCGCGCATCGGAGGCCGCGGCATTGATCGACCCGTCGCCATAGACCACCAGCCGCCCGGCCTTGCGCGCCTTGGATCGGCCCGCGCGAGAGGTCGGAATGGGCGGAATGCCGCGGGGCGGCCGGGCAATTGGCATCCTCGGCTACCGGTGCTTCGCAGGACATTAGGAGCCCGGCGGCAAGACGTCCACCACCGGGCGCACCATCATCACGGAGCACCAGCCGCTGATGCTGGCCTGCTCGCACCCGGCGTTCAAACGCCCGCTTGAGTCAGGCGATGACCATGGGAGCGCTGTCCTTCCAAGGTTTTGGCGTTTTCCTTGGGTATCATCGCGGTAGCGCCGCGGGAGGCGACGGAGTCGTGACCTTTGCTGCGAAACAGCGTTCCAATCCTACTCCCGCAACCATAAACTCTACACCTTGCACAACCGTCTGTTCGCAGGCGGTTTTTTGCTGCCCGATCTGGCGCAACAGAGTGCGACGGCTGATCCGCCTGAACCTTGGCCAGCGCCCGGTCACGGTGACCCTGCTGGCCGATGTCCTGCATATGTCGAATGCCGACAATCAGCACCCAGTGATGTCATGCGCCTTCTTCAGCCGGTGCCCGTCCATCTGACCTTGTTGTGGAGGGCGGATGGGTGCTCCCATCATCCTCGCCTCCCAAGGCCGTGGTGAATCATTCGCTCTTGGCATTGCTGTCGTCTAACGTGCGACGATGGCAATGCGGGGTAGGGATCATGCGGCTTTTGCTGGTCGAGGATGACCAGGACCTTGCAGACTGGCTGACGCAAAGCCTGATCGGGTGCGGCTTTCAGGTGGACTGGGCCGAAGACGGACGCAGCGCCGAAAGCCGGATCGCGGCCGAGGATTATGACCTGATCCTGCTTGATCTCGGTTTGCCGCTGATGACCGGAGCAGAGCTGCTGGCCCGCCTCAAGGCGGGTGGCAATGATACGCCACTGCTGGTGATGACGGCGCGGGACAGCCTGGCGCAACGGGTGGCGCTTCTGCGCGACGGCGCCGACGACTTCATGGGAAAGCCCTTCGCGATCGAAGAGTTGGAGGTGCGTATCCATGCCCTGATCCGCCGCAGCCATGGCCGGGCGCGCGGTGTCTATGCCTGCGGGCCGCTGAGCTTTGATCACGCCGCACAGCGCTTCACCTTGCTGGGGGACGCTTTGCTGCTGTCGCCGCGCGAGCATGCCGTGCTGCGGCTGCTGATCCAGAAGCCGGGCGATCCGCTGTCCAAGCAGCAGATCATCGACCGGCTGGTGTCGATGGAAAGCGACATGAACCCCGAGGCCGTCGAGGTGATCGTGCACCGCCTGCGCAAGCGGCTGGCCCACGCGCCGGTGCAGATCGTGACGCTGCGCGGCATCGGCTACCTGCTGGAACATGACGAGGGCACGGCATGACCCGCCGCGACACTGCCGCGCCGGGCCGGCCGCTGTGGCGGACGCTGGCGCTGTGGATGCTGCCGACCCTGTTGTTCCTGATGGTTGCCGGCCTGATGCTGTCGGTCAAGACCCTGCGCGAGGTCGCCGACAGCGCCTATGACCGCTCGTTGCGGGGCGCGATCCGGGCGATCGACCTGCGCATCTCGACCGAAAGCGGCGGGCTTGGCGTGGAACTGCCCTATCCGCTGTTCGAGAGCTTTCAGGCGACGGCAGAGGGCGAGGTGCTGTTCCGGGTCTCGACAGATGACGGGCTGGTCCAGATCGGCGATGCGCTGCTTCCCGCGCCGCCCCCGCTGACGGTGGGGCAGGTGGTGTTCTATGACGCGGTGTATTTCAACCGACCCATCCGCGTCGGCGCCTATATGCGCCCACTGGACCCGCCGCTTTACGGGGCCGAGGGCCAGAACCTGATCATCGAGATCGCCGAGACGACGGAATCGCGCGAGGCCTTTCTGCGCACTGTGATCTCACGGACCATGATGCGCGATCTGGCGGCGCTGCTGGCGGCGGCGCTGTTGCTGGCGGTGGGTGTCCATGCCGGGCTGCGGCCGCTGCGGGCGCTGCGCGACCGGCTGGATCACCGCGCCTCCGATGATCTGCGCCAGCTGGATCCGGCGGGCCTGCCGCGCGAGGTGCAGCCCTTGGTGCGGTCCGTCAACCGGCTGGTCGACCGCCACCGCATCCAGGGCGAGGCGCAGCGGCGCTACATCGAGGATGCCTCGCATCAGCTCAAGACCCCGTTGGCGGTGCTGCGCGCTCAGATCGACCGGGGCCTTCAGCTTGAGGATCCGGCTGCCCTGCACGCGGTGCTGCGCGCGATGCGCGAGATCACCGACCGCTCGTCGCGCCTGACCAGCCAGCTTCTGGCGCTGGCGCTGGCCCGGAACAGCGCCTTGTGGAGCAGTTCGGCGGCGGAAGAGGTGGATGTCTCCGCCCTGCTGGACGGGGTCGTGCGGCTGCATCTGGCATCCGCGCGCAAGCGGCGCATCGTGCTGGAGGTCGAGGTGGCGCCCGATGTCACCACGGTCCACGCGACCGAGGCGCTGCTGTTCGAGGCGGTCAGCAACATCTTGCAAAACGCCATCACGGCCAGCCCGGCCAAAGGGGTGATCGCCCTGTCGGCGCGCCGCGCCGGAGGGCAGACGGTGATCGCGGTCCGCGATGACGGTCCGGGGCTTTCGGATGAGCTTTTGCGGCGGCTGGACCAGGGCCAGCGGTTCAACCTGCCCCGCACGCGCCGCGCGGCGCCTGCCAGCACCGGATTGGGGCTGGCCATCGTTCAAGAGATCATGGGGGCGATGGGCGGGACGCTTGTCCTTGCCAACCGGCCAGAGGGCGGCCTGACCGCCAGCCTGAACCTGCCCAATAGACACGCAGAACTGAAAGCTGACTGAAAGCTTGGCTGTCGTAACGTGAGGTGATGGGCTCGGGAGGCCCGTCATATTCCTTGGGAGGGAAATCATGATCCGCATCACGAAGGGCCGCGCCGTCGCGCTGGCCGCCCCGCTGCTTGCCTTGTCGGCCACGCTGGCCTCGGCCACGCCCGACCGGCCCGAATGCATCGCGCCTGCACAGCCGGGCGGGGGTTTCGACATCACCTGCAAGCTGGCACAGACCGCGCTGACCGACGCGGGCGTGCTGGAGGCGCCGCTGCGCGTGTCTTACATGCCGGGCGGGATCGGCGCCGTGGCCTACAGCACCATCGTCGGCCAGCGCACGGATGAGCCGGGTACGATCGTCGCCTTCTCGGCCGGGTCGCTGCTGAACCTCGCCCAGGGCAAGTTCGGCGCGCATGACGAAGGCGACGTGCGGTGGGTGGCGTCGATCGGCACCGATTACGGCGCGGTCGTGGTGCCGGCCGACAGCGAGTGGGAAAGCCTCGCCGCGATGATGGAGGGGATCAAGGCCGACGCGGGTTCGGTGATCCTTGGCGCCGGTGGCACCATCGGCAGCCAGGACTGGATGAAGGCCGCGCTGACGGCGCGCGCCGCGGGCATCGACCACAAGTCCATGCGCTTCGTCGCCTTCGAGGGCGGCGGCGATTGTGCCACCGCGCTGCAGGGCGGCCATGTCGATGCCTGCATGAACGACGTGGGTGACAGCCAGGCCGCTATCGATGGCGGGGCGCCGCTGAAGCTGCTGGCGGTGTTTGCGCCCGACCGGCTGCCCGGCAAGCTGGCCGAGGTGCCGACCGCGGCCGAACAGGGCTTCGACATCGAATGGCCCATCGTGCGCGGCTTCTACGTCGGCCCCGAGGTTTCGGACGCCGATTACCAGTGGTGGGTCGACGCCTTCGAGACCGCGATGGCGGCACCGGGCTACGCAGCCCTGCTGGAAAGCCGCAGCCTGCTGCCGCTGCCGATGACCGGCGACGAGCTGGATGCCTTCGTCACCGAGGCGGTCGCCACCTACCGCACGCTGGCGGGTGAATTCGAACTGGTTCAGCAGTAAGGACCCCGTGCCATGAGCAGTAACAGAAGCCTTGGGGCCATGGCATTGCTCATGGCCGGAATCCTCGCAGTCTTTGGCTGGGGGCTGGTCGCGCCCTTTGCCTATGAACCGGTGGGGCCGCGCGCCTTTCCGATGCTGACCGCCGTCCTGATCGCCTTTTGCGGGATCGTCCTGCTGATCGGCGGCGGCAACGATACCGAGGCGGTCAGCCGCCGCACCATGACCGGCATCGTGATGCTGACCGTGACGCTGCTGATCTACGCTGTCATCTTCGAACGGCTGGGATACGTTCCCTCGACCTTCCTGATGTCCGGCATCGTTGCCCGGATCTTCGGGGCAAGCTGGATACAGGCGACACTATCTGGCGCGGTGCTGTCGGTCGGCTCTTACCTGCTCTTCGACCGCGGGCTGGACGTGGTCCTGCCCGCGGGCATTCTGGGAGGCCTGTTCTGATGGAAACGCTCGCTTTGCTGATGACCGGGTTTGCCGTTGCAAGCAGCCCGATGAACCTGGCCCTGGCGGCGCTTGGCGCCGTGGTGGGCACCATGGTCGGCGTGCTGCCGGGGCTTGGCCCCGTCAACGCCGTCGCCATGCTGGTGCCGGTGGTCTTTGCCCTTGGGCTGCCGCCCGAAAGCTCGATGATCCTGATGGCCGCGATCTATATCGGGTCGGAATATGGCGGGCGGATCAGCGCCATCCTGATCAACGTGCCGGGCGAGGCATCGGCTGTGATGACCGCGCTGGAAGGCTATCCCCTGTCCCGGCAGGGCCTGGCCGGGGTGGCGCTGTCGCTGTCTGCCTGGACTTCGTTTCTGGGGTCGGTTCTGGCGACGGTGGGAATCGTGCTGGCCGCGCCGGTGCTGTCGCGGTGGGCGCTGGCCTTCGGGCCAGTGGAATATGTCGCGCTGATGATCTTTGCCTTTGCCTGCCTGACCGGCCTTCTGTCGGACCAGCCGATCAAGGCCCTGCTGGCGACCGGCATCGGCCTTGCCCTGTCCACCATCGGCATCGACGCCAATTCCGGCGTCATGCGCTATACCTTCGACATGCCGAACCTGATCGACGGGCTGGCCTTCTCCACCTTGGTCATCGGCCTCTTTGCGATCTCGGAACTGTTGATCCTGCTGCAAAGCCACCGCGACGGCGTGTCCGTCAAGATCGAACGGATGGGCCGCAACCTGTTCAACTTCAAGGAGATGCGCTTCACGCTGCCCTCGGCCCTGCGCGGGGCGGGGATCGGGTTCTTCATCGGCCTGCTGCCGGGCGCGGGCGGCACCGTCGCCTCGGCCCTCGCCTATTCGACCGAGCGCAAGATCACCGAACGCCGTGATCCCGAGGGCAGCCGGTTCGGCAAGGGCGATCTGCGCGGCCTCGCCACGGTCGAGGCCGCCAACAACTCGGCGTCGAACTCGAATTTCATCCCGATGCTGACCTTGGGGATCCCCAGCTCTGGCACCACCGCGATCATGCTGGGGGTGCTGACGCTCTACAACCTGACGCCGGGGCCGATGCTGTTCACCTCGCAGCCAGAGCTGATCTGGGGGCTGATCGCCTCGCTGTTCATCGGCAACGTCATGCTGCTGGCCATGAATATTCCGCTCGTCGGCCTGTTCGCGCGTATGCTGTCGGTGCCGGCCTGGGTGCTGGTGCCCTTCATCGTCGTCGTTTCGGCCGTCGGGGTCTATTCCGGCAAGTCGGCGAGTTTCGACCTGATCCTGATGGTCGTGGTCGGTGCCGCGGCCTACTGGCTGCGCCGGATGCATGTGCCGATGGCGCCGCTGATCCTGGGCTTCGTGCTGGGCGGTATATTGGAGACCAACCTGCGCCGGGCCCTGTCGCTGTCGGCCGGCGAGGTGCAGATCCTGTGGTCCAGCCCCATTGCCATCGCGCTTTGGGGGGCGGCCGCGGCGATCTTGCTGCTGCCGCGGCTGCTGCGCCGGGCGCTGCCCGCCGAAGCGCGACTGTCGGAGGATTGAGATGACCTGGCTTGAACGGCACGATCCTGTCCCGGCCGGGCGGCGCTTCCGGGACCGCCTGAGCTGCCCGGACATCTTTCGCCTGCCCGGCGCGCATAACGGGCAGGCCGCGCTGCAGGCCCGCGCGGCCGGGTTCGAGGGGCTCTATCTGTCGGGGGCCGCGATGAGCGCCTCGATGGGCCTGCCCGACCTGGGGCTGATCACCATCGAGGATGTGTGCTTCTTCATCCGCCAGGTTGCCGGCGCCTCGGGCCTTCCGGTGCTGGTCGATGCCGATACAGGATATGGCGAGGCGCTGAACGTGATGGTCATGACCCGCCGGTTCGAGGAGGCAGGGGCGGGGGCCATCCATCTGGAAGACCAGATCCTGCCCAAGAAATGCGGCCATCTGTCGGACAAGCGGCTGGCCACCCCCGCGGATATGGCCGCCAAGGTTGCCGCCGCCGTCAAGGCTCGCCGGGATATGGTGGTCATTGCCCGCACCGATGCGCTGGCCAATGAGGGGCTGGACGCCGCCATCGCCCGGGCGCGCCTCTATCTGCAGGCCGGCGCGGATGCCATCTTCCCCGAGGCGCTGACCGATATCGACCTGATGCGCCGCTTTGCCGAGGCATTGCCGGGTGTTGCCCTGCTGGCGAACATGACCGAGTTCGGGCGCACCCCGCAGCTGACCGGCGCCGCACTTCAGGATATGGGATACAGGATGGTGATCTGGCCCGTCTCGTCCCTGCGCGTGGCCAACCATGCGCAGGAACAGCTTTATGCCGCGCTTCGCGACCATGACACGACGGCCCCCCTGCTGGGGCAGATGCAGACGCGCACGCAGCTCTACGAAGTTCTCGATTACTTCGGGTTCGAGGCGCTCGACCAGTCCATAAGCCAGAGCGCGCTTCCCAACTCCGGCTGAAAGGCAGGGGACCGCAGTCGATGCAGTCGCACGCGTCAACCCCCAGCGGGGCCCTGTAGGCCTGCGTTACCGTGTTGGTGTTTATGGCTGTTGCCGTTGTTCCGGCCCTTCGAGCAGCCGCAGCGTGCCCTCCTAGGTGTTTGATCCCACGGTTTGATGGTGCGATGCGTTCAAGGGAACGGAAGGAAGCATTATGGGACAGGTTCGTCACGGGAGCGCCACCTCTGACAGGAGAAGTGAACCCTGACGCGTCCCTTCAGGGCATCGCGTTATGAGGTCAGACCCTAGTATCCCCGGCTGCGGTCCACCAGCCCGGTCACCCGCTGCCCCTGCAGATGCCGGCGGATGTTGGCGACAGTGGCGGCGGCGGCGCTTTCGGGGCGGCTGTGGCCGGCGATATGCGGCGTCAGCACCACCTTGGGATGCGACCAGAGCGGATGCCCCGCCGGCAGCGGCTCTGGTACGGTGACGTCGATCACGGCGGCGGAGAGCTGGCCGGAGTCCAGCGCCGCCAGCAGTGCCTCCTGATCCAGATGGTCACCGCGACCGGCCTGCACCAACCCTGCGCCCTGCGGCAGCTGCGCGAAGAGCCCCCCATTCAGGATGCCGCGGGTCTCATCCGTCAGCGGCAGCAGGCAGATCAGGATATCGGTCTCGGCCAGCATCTTGCGCAGCCCCTCCGGCCCGTGGTGGCAGGTGACCCCGTCAATCTGGCGCGGGCTGCGCGACCAGCCTGCCAGCGGAAAGCCGAAAGGGCGGAGCGCGGCGGCCGTCGCCCGGCCAAGCTCTCCCAGCCCCAGGATCCCCACCCGGCGCTGATCGGCCCAGACGAAGTCGCGCGTCTTCCAGACCTGCTGGCGCTGCTGGTCCAGATAGGCCGGCAGGTCGCGGTGCAGTGCCAGAACCGCCATCACCACATAATCGCGGACCATGGCCGTCAGCCCTTCCTCCACCATGCGCACCAGCTGCGCACGCGGCGGCAGGTCGAGGCCCACCACCTGATCGATCCCGGCGCCGGTGGAAAAGATCAGCTCCAGATTGCCAAAGCGCGTCGCCAGATCCTCGGGGAAGGTCCAGGCCATCAGATAGCGGACCTCGGCCGGGTCCACCTCGGCCAGGTCGCTGGCAAAGCGCACCTCGGGCAGATCACGCGCAAAGATCCGGCGGAAGGTTTCGACCCGCTCGGGGTAGGACAGGATGAGGAAGGTCACGGGGGCAGCCTTTCTGGAAGGGGGTCAGCGGGTGGCGCGGCTCATGGCGATGCGGTCCTGCATCCGGTAGCCCTGGATGAAGGCCGGCATGAACCACGGCTTGCCGTTATAGAGCGGGATCGCCGGCGGTGGGCGCATGTCAAAGGCGGACCGGCCCTGCGCGTCGCCCATCAGCTTGTGCGCGGCGCGGCTGCCGATCCACGGCGCCCAGACCACGCCAGACCCGCAGAAGCCCGTGGCATAGGTCAGGCCCTTATGCTCGAAGATCCGCGGGATCATGTCGCGGTGCATGGCGACATTGCCGAACCAGCTGTGGCTGAGGCGCACATCCTGCAGTTCCGGGAACAGCCCGATCAGCCCCTTGCGCAGCATCAGCGTCGGCGCCGCCGGATCGCCCGACTGCGAGGCGTCGCGGCCCCCCAGCAAGATGCGCGTCCCGTCGGGCGAGGGGCGGTAGTAGAACCCCAGCACCTTGCCCTCGGACCCCATCATCCGCTTGGGCATCAGCCGGTCCATCATCTCCACCGGCAGCTCCTCGGTGGCGATGATCCGGCTGCGCACGGGCACAAGCCGGCGGCGCAGGAAGGGCATTGCGGCATCGGTGTAGCCATTGGTGCAGATCAGCACCTGCCGCGCCGCAATCTTGCCGGCAGGGGTGGTGACGACAAAGCCCGCGCCCGTCGCCGCGATGCCGGTCACGGGGCAGCCTGAATGCACGGCCGCGCCAGATGCCAGCGTCACCCGCAGGATCTCGGCATGGTATTTCGCCGGCTGCAGCCCGCCGATATCCATCCGCACGGTGCCGCCGCGGTAATAGTCGGTGCCCATGTAGGCGCGCTGCTCGGCCCGCGGCACGGCAAAGCTGTCGATCCCCAGCTTCTTGTGCAACGCCTCGGCCCCGCGCGCCGCGCTTTCATACTGTTCCTGCCCGATGGCGCCATAGAACCGCCCGGTCAGCTGAAAATCGCAGTCCAGCCCCTCGCTGCGGATGAAATCATAGGTGAAGGCGCGCGCCGCCTTGCCCTCCGCCTCGATCGCCAGCGCGCGCTCCTCGCCATAGCGGCGCTTCAGCTGGTCGAAGGTCATGCGGATATTGCCGCTGGTGATCCCGCCGTTGCGGGATGAGGCGCCCTCGCCGGGGTTCATCGCGTCCAGCACCGTCACCGCCCGGCCCGCCCGCGCCAGCGTCAGCGCCGCCACAAGCCCCGCATAGCCGGCACCGACCACGACCACATCGGCCTTTGCTGCCAGCGGCGTTTCGGGCAGCGGGCGGACCGGGGCGTCCTCCCACCAATAGGGGGTGCGTTTGTCGGGGGCGCTGGTCTGCTGCATGGTCGGCCTTCCGGGGGGTTGTGCGCTAGAGGTGGCGGTCGAATTGCACGGCGCCGATGATCCACAGCACCTCGACCGGCTCATCGCCGGTGTTGCACAGGCTGTGGGGCAGGGCGCTGTCGAAGCAGAAGCTGTCGCCGGTGTTCAGCTCCACCCGCTGGTCATTGACGGTCAGCGTCAGGCGGCCCGACATCACGAAGCCGCCCTTTTCCGCAGGATAGCTCAGCGCGCGCCCGCCCGATTCGCCGCCCGGCTCGATCCGCAGGATCATCAGCTGCAGGTTCTGCCGGTCGGGCGGTGTCATCAGCTCCTTGCGGATCGAGCCCAGGTTGATGACCGGGCGATTCTCACGGCGGCGCACGAAAGACGGATCGCTGCCCGGCACCCCGGCATCCGCCGGCACCTCGCCGAACAGGTCCTGCATCGAGACATTCAGCGCCCGGCGCAGCGCCGTCAGCAGCCGGACAGAGGGGTTGGCCAACCCGCGCTCCACCTGGCTGATCATCCCCACCGACACGCCCGAGGCGACGGCCAGCGCCTGCAGGGAAAGCCCGCTTTGCTTGCGCAGGCGCCGCAGCGTGGCCCCGACATGGGGCTCCGGGGCCGCGCCCTCGGGGGGCCGCTCCGCCGGGGTCTCTGCCCGCTGATCCATCGCCTTGTCCTCCGGCCTGGCCGTGCCTGCATCTCCACACAATATTGAAAGAGGCCGCATAAAAATTCAATATCTATGTTTGCCCGGTTTGGTAAAAGTTTCGCTTAAATAATAATCGTTACATGAATAATCACTACTTAACAGCATATTGGTTGGCTATCTTCATGCAGATTCGGCCAAGACGGCAGCGCGATCTCTGACAAGACCCTTGCTGCAATATTCACTATATGCTTGTTTTTGTAAAAGTGAACGTTCAACCGGAAGTCAGCGACCATGCCCGACCAAGGCGCTCAACCCCTTCAGACTGCTGATCCTGCCGCACCGCAGCCGGTGCTGTCGGTGCGCGATCTGACCGTCAGCCTGCCGGACGGCATGGAACGCGCCCATGCGGTGCAGGGCATCTCCTTCGACCTGCTCCCGGGGCAGATCCTGTGCATCATCGGCGAATCCGGCTCCGGCAAATCGGTCACCGCCCATGCGGTGATGGGCCTGCTGCCGCCCAGCATCAAGGTCACCGAAGGCGCGATCCGGATGGGCGGGACCGACATTCTCGCCGCGGGGGCCGAGACGCTGCGCGATCTGCGCGGCCGCAAGATGGCGATGATCTTCCAGGATCCGCTCTCGGCGCTGAACCCCCTGATGACCGTGGGCGCGCAGATCGCCGAGGTGATGATGGCGCATGGGGTGGGCACGCCGGGCAGCCGCCGCGCCCGGGCGCTGGAACTGCTGGACGAGGTCGGCCTGCCCGATCCGCCGCTGATGTATCGCCAATATCCCTTCCGCCTGTCGGGCGGGCAGCGCCAGCGGGTGATGATCGCCATGGCGCTGGCGCTGGAGACCTCGATCCTGATCGCGGATGAACCGACGACCGCGCTCGACGTCACCACGCAAGCCCAGATCCTGAAGCTGATCCGCGACATCCAGGCCCGCAAGGGCATGAGCGTGATGTTCATCACCCATGACTTTGGCGTCGTGGCCGAGATTGCCGACAGCGTCGTGGTGATGGAAAAGGGCCATATCGTCGAGCAGGGCAGCGCCGATACCGTACTGCGCACCCCCGCGCATCCCTATACCAAACGCCTGATCGCCGCCGTGCCGCACCTGACCGGCACCGACCGCGCGCATCCTGCCGCGGCACCTGCCAAGGCCGAGCCGCTGCTGCGCGTGGAGGGTCTGGTCAAGACCTATCGCAGCGGCAGCAAGCTGCTGGGCACCGAGCGGGTGGTGAAGGCGGTGGACGGCGTGTCCTTCGACCTCTGGCCCGGGCGGACCTTGGGTGTCGTGGGCGAAAGCGGATCGGGCAAATCCTCGCTGGGCCGGCTGCTGGTCAAGCTGATGGACAGCGACAGCGGCAGCATCCTGTTCGAGGGCAGCGATATCGCCGCGCTGAAGGAAGACCGCTTCCGCGCGCTGCGCCCCAAGATCCAGATGATCTTTCAGGATCCCTTCGCGTCCCTCAACCCGCGCTCGACCATCGGCCATATCCTGACGGTGGGCCCGGTCGCGCACGGCGTGCCCTATGCCAAGGCGCGGGCCTCGGCGCAGGATCTGCTGACGATGGTCGGCCTCGATGCCGGCGCCTTCGGCCGCTATCCGCACGAATTTTCCGGCGGCCAGCGCCAGCGCGTGGGCATCGCCCGGGCGCTGATGTTCCAGCCCAAGTTGCTGGTCGCAGACGAGGCGGTCTCGGCCCTCGACGTGTCGATCCAGGCGCAGATCCTGGAACTGCTGGACAAGATCCAGCGCGAGACCGGCGTCGGGATGATCTTCATCACCCATGACCTGCGCGTCGCTTCGCAGATCTGCGACGAGATCGCGGTGATGCAGCGCGGCAAGATCGTCGAGAGCGGACCGCCCTCGCAGATCTTCCTCAATCCACACTCCGCCTACACCCGCGAACTGGTGGCGGCGATCCCAGGGGAACAGCCGGGCAGCTAAGACCCGGTGCCCCTTCCGACAACGGCAAAGCCACTTCAGGGAGACGATCAATGGCTCACCACAAGACCCCAACCACGATGTCGCGCCGCGGCGCCCTCATGCTGATGGGCGCGGCCGGCACGGCTGGCCTGCTGGCCCCGAACCTGCTGGGCAAGCCGGCCTTCGCCGCGACGCCCCCCGAAACGCCGACAGGGCGGATCATCGTCGGCCTGTCGCAGGAACCCACCAACTTCAACCCGCTGATGGTCAAGATCGAGGTGGATGACGGCGTCCATTTCTCGATGTTCGACGCGCTGTTCCGGGTGATGCCGGATGGCGAGATCGTGCCGAACCTTGCCAGCGAAGTGCCAAGCCAGGCCAATGGCGGCATTTCCGAGGATGGCCTCGAATGGCGCGTGAAGCTGCGCGATGACGTGACCTGGCATGACGGCGCGCCCTTCACCGCCGAAGACGTCAAGTACACGCTCGACCTGATCGTGAACCCGGATTTCCGCAGCTGGCGCACCGCCGGCCACTCGCTGCTGCGCGAAGTCACGGTGGTCTCGCCGACCGAGGTCACCTGGCGGATGGAAAAGCCCTTCTCGCCGTACCTGTCGTTCCTGACCGAAACCTTCATGGTGCCCAAGCACATCCTGGGCGCCGAGGCCGATCCGAACACCGCCGCCTTCAACCAGGCGCCGGTCGGCACCGGCGCGTTCAAGTGGGACAACCGCATCGCAGGGGACCATATCAGCCTGGTCGCCAACCCGGACTATTTCGGCGAGGGCCCCTATATCGAGCAGCTGATCTTCAAGTACATCCCCGACGTGACCGTGCTCTACACCCAGTTCAAAAGCGGTGACGTCGATCTGCTGGGCCGCATGTACATCACCCCCGACAACTATGCCGAGGCGCAGACGCTGGCCGGCAAGGTGATCAAGCTCGAACCGGCCACCTCGGTCGAGACCATCTACCTGAACCTCGAACGCCCGGTCTTCAAGGAACTGGCGGTACGCGAGGCGGTCTATGCCGCCATCGACAAGGCTTCGATCATCGACGCGCTGTATTACGGGCTGCCGGATTCGGTGGAAACCTTCATGCCCCGCACCTCGGCCTATTTGCACCCCGACCTGCCACAGCATGAATTCAGCCTGGAACGCGCCAACCAGCTGCTGGACGAGGCCGGCTGGGTTCCGGGATCTGACGGCATCCGCGAGAAAGACGGGGTGCGGCTCTCGTTCGTGAACTCCACCACCTCGGGCAACCACCTGCGCGAGCAACTGCAGCAGTTCGTGCAGCAGACCCTGCGCGAGGCGGGCATCGAGATGACGATCGAGAACTACCCCGCTGCGGTGATCTGGGGCGAGTTCTGGACGCAGTCGCAGTTCGACTCGGTCGTCGTCGGCATCACCTATCTGATCGGCTCCGACCCGGACGTCACCAACCGCTTCCACTCGGGCGCGATCATCGCGCAGGGCGGGCGCGGATCGAACAACGCGCAATACAAGAACGCCCGGGTGGACGAGCTGCTGGACGAAGGCAGCGCGAGCTTCGATCCCGAACGCCGCCGCGAGATCTATCTCGAGGTGCAGGAACTGATCCGCGCCGACCTGCCCTTCCTGCCGCTGTTCTCGGACAACTCGATCCGCGCCTGGAAAGAGGGGATCGAGGGGGTCGTCCACAACGGCAACACCCGCACCGAGACCTGGAATGCCGGCCAGTGGTACTGGGCCAGCTGATCCGACGCCGCCGCCCCGTACAGGGGCGGCGGCACCCACCCGAAATTCGCTGATCCCCCGAGGCGCCCATGCTGGTCTTCTTGCTCAACCGTCTGTGGCAGAGCGTGATCTTGCTGCTGATCGTGTCGATCATCGGCTTCACGATCCTGAACCTGATGCCCGGCGGGCCGCTGGCGCAATTCGCGCTCGATCCCGGCATGACCCAGGCCGACATGGACCGCCTGGCCGAGCAGATGGGGCTGAACCGCCCGCTGCCGGTGCAGTATTTCGACTGGCTGATGCGGATGCTGCAGGGCGACTGGGGCACCTCGTTCCGCGACGGGGTTCCGGTGCTGGACGTGATCGGGCGGCACCTGTTCGCCACGCTGCTGCTGATGGGATCGTCCACCGTGATCGCCATCGCCATAGGCACCTGGATCGGCATCCGCGGCGCGACGCATCGCTATTCGATGTTCGACTATTCGGCCACGGTCGGCGCGATGGTCGCCCTGTCGATCCCGACCTTCTGGTTCGGCCTTGTCGGCATCTATGTCTTCTCGCTGCGCCTTGGCTGGGTGCCGGCGGGCAACATGTACACCATCGGCGACGGGTCGGTGCTGAATTACCTGCACCACCTGATCCTGCCCAGCATCGTGCTGTCGCTGGTCAATGTCGCGGTCTGGAGCCGCTATATGCGCAGCGCCACGCTGGACGTGATCAACCAGGATTTTGTCAAGACCGCCCGTGCCAAGGGCCTGACCGAACGGCGGGTGCTGATGAAGCACGTCGTGGGCAACGCCCTGCTGCCGATGATCACGCTGGCGGGAATGCAGCTGCCCAGCATCCTTGGCGGCGCGCTGGTGACCGAGACGGTGTTCACCTGGCCCGGCATGGGGCGGCTGTTTCTGGATAGCCTCGGCTACAGCGACTACCCGGTCGTGATGGGGATCTTGATGTTCTCGGCCTTCCTGACCGTGCTTGGCAACCTGATCGCCGATGTCGTGATCGCCATGGTCGACCCCCGCATCCGCCTGGGCTGAACGCCGCCCCCGAGGAGACTGACATGTCCACGATCCCCCTTTCCGAACCGCGCAGCCGCTGGTGGCACAGCCGCGCCGTGCGCCGTTTTGCCCGGCACCGGCTGGCGCTGATCGGGGTGGTGATGATCACCGCCCTGACGCTGGCCTGCGTGGCGGGGCCTTGGCTGCTGCCCTATGACCAGCTCTATATCGACCTGCGGGCCCGCTTCGCGCCGCCGATGACCGGGCAGCACTATCTGGGGACTGACCCGCTTGGCCGCGACATTGCCGCGCGGCTGCTGATGGCCGGGCGCACCTCGCTGCTGGTCGGCGTCTGCGCGATGGTGCTGTCCACGCTGCTGGGGGCCTTTGTCGGCGTCGTCGCAGGCTATCGCGGCGGCTGGGTCGGCGCGTCGCTGATGCGCATGGTCGATGCGTTCCTGGCCTTCCCGTCGATCTTCCTGGTGCTGGCACTGGCGGCGCTGCTGAAACCCAGCCCGACCATGATCACCATCATCATCGCCCTCACCAGCTGGATGGAGGTGGCCCGCATCGTCGAGGCCGAGGTGAGGTCGCTGCGCGAGCGGGAATTCGTGCAGGCCGGGCGGATGCTGGGCCTCAGCCGCAGCCACATCATGTTCCGCGAGATCCTGCCCAATGCCATGGGCCCGATCATCGTCGCCGCCACGCTGACCGTCGCCCGCGCGATCCTGCTGGAGGCGTATGTCAGCTTCCTTGGCTACGGCATCCAGCCGCCGCTGCCGAGCTGGGGCAACATGCTGAACGGCGCGCAGCAATACCTGGCCAGCGCGCCCTGGCTGGCCATCGTGCCGGGCATCACCATCACCATGGCCGTCACCAGCTTCAACTTCATCGGCGACGGGCTGCGCGACGCGCTCGACGTGCGCAGCGGCCCGGGCTGAGGCCGCCGCCGAACGATCCACTCCCCGCCCCCCGGTCTTCGGCACGATCTGCGCCCCCGCGCGCCAGATCGGGGGCGGGGCTGCGGGCGGGCATCGTATCTTGCCCCCGACATAAGGAGACGACCATGACCCTGCTCAAGACCCTCGACCATAACCCGACCTTCACCCCGACCCATGCCCTGCCGGATGCCGACCGCCTGATCGAAGGCGCGCCAGAATTCAGCACCTGGGCGATGGATGAGGCGCGGGACGGCAAGATCAAGTCCGGCGTCTGGCAGGCCACCCCCGGCCTGACCCATTCGATCAAGGGCGAGACCTTCGAGTTCTGCCACATCCTCGAAGGCGTCGTCGAACTCACCGAGACCGGCCAGCCGCCCGTCACCTACCGCGCCGGCGACAGCTTCGTGATGAAGCCCGGCTTCGTGGGCACATGGCGCACCATCGAAACCGTGCGCAAGATCTACGTGGTCGCCTATTGAACGGCGTGCGGCGGGGTCAGCCCGCCGCCACCTGCCCAAGCCCCCGCAGCATGGCGCAGCACCCGGCCAGCTCATCCACCGTCACGAACTCATCGGGCCGGTGCGCGCGGGAAATCGAGCCCGGCCCGCAGATGATCGAGGGCACCCCCGCCCCATGGAACAGCCCGGCCTCGGTGCCATAGCTCACCGATTGCAGCGCGGGCTTGCCGGTCAACCGTTCCAGCAGCTCGGCCAGGCCGCGATCCTCGGGCGGGGGCAGCGCGGGATAGCGGGCCAGCTCGCGATGCGACACCCGCACCCCCTCCAACGCCGCCAGCCGCGCCAGCACCTCGGCGCTGATCGCCTCGGGCGCCTGGCCGGGAACGGAGCGCACCTCCATCTGCACCGTGCAGCGGTCGGGGATGATGTTCAGGGCCGCCCCGCCCTGCACCACCCCGGCCACGACCGTCGAACAGGGGGGCGAGAACCGGGCGTCGAACGGCCCCTCGGCCGCCAGCCGCGCCGCCAGATTGCGGATGAACAGCAGCACCTCCGCCGCCGGATAGATCGCGTTCACCCCCAGATCGGGCTGCGAGCTATGCGCCGCCTTCCCCTCGATCACCAGTTCCAGCGCCTGCTTGCCCTTGTGCGACAGCACCGGCTGCATGTCGGTCGGCTCGCCCACGATGCAGGCCAGCGGCGGGGCGCACAGACCCGGCAGC
Source organism: Frigidibacter albus (assembly GCF_009908165.1). Taxonomy (GTDB): domain Bacteria; phylum Pseudomonadota; class Alphaproteobacteria; order Rhodobacterales; family Rhodobacteraceae; genus Frigidibacter; species Frigidibacter albus. Next base: position 44,115 of record NZ_JAAAUC010000013.1, on the reverse strand, counting down.
GCCGCGAGCATATGGGGGACGCCGCGGCAGCCGATCTCCTCATCATAGGAAAACGCCAGATGGATCGGCCGGCGCAGGCCGAGTGCCAGAAGCTCCGGCACCATGGCGATCATGCAGGCCAGAAAACCCTTCATGTCCGTCGCGCCGCGCCCATAGAGCCGCCCGCCTTCGGCCCGCAGGCGGAACGGGTCGCTGGCCCAGACCTGCCCCGCCACCGGCACCACATCCATATGTCCCGACAGCACATAGCCCGGCACATCCCGCGGCCCGATGGTGGCGAACAGGTTCACCCGGTCCCCCTCGGGCCCCGGCAACACCGTGCACTCCACCCCCGCCCGCGCGAGGTGGGCCTGCACGCAGCCAGCCACCCGCGCATTCGGCGCGCCGGGCAGATCGGCGCAGGCAACAAGATCGGCCAAGATCGCTTCGGGGATCGCTTCGGGCGTCATGTCAGGCTCCATCGGGGGTTTCCCCATCCTCACCGGCGCGCCCCGCAGATCGTGCCGAACTGCGCAGCCCCTGCAACATTCCCTGCGGATCGCCGGCGCATCACAGTCAGCGGCCATCGTGCCGCCGTGCGATCCTGCCCGCAAGGAGATAGCCATGATCCACCCCCTCGCACCCCAGACCTGGACCCGCCCCGACGGCTACAGCCTGTCCACCGAACGTGCCCGCATCGACATCAGCGTCGTCGCCTGCTTCCTGGCGGAGGAGGCCTATTGGTCGGATGGCCTGCCCCGCCCGGTGCTGGAACGCGCGCTGGCCGGATCGCTGCCGATGGGCCTCTATGCCCCGGATGGCGCGATGGCGGGCTTTGCCCGCGTGGTCACGGATTGCGCCGTCTTCGCCTATCTGCGCGACGTCTTCGTGCTGCCGCCCCATCGCGGCCGCGGCCTTGCGCCCTGGCTGGCGCTGACCATCCGCAGCCACCCCGAACTGGCGACGGTGACAAGCTGGATGCTGGCGACGCGCGATGCCCATGCCGTCTATACCCGCGCCGGCTACGCCCCGGCGCCGAACCCCGAATACTACATGACCGTCCCCAGGCGGCAGGAATGAGGCACCCCATGGGCTACAGGATCGGCGTCGATGTCGGCGGCTCCTTCACAGATTTCGCGGTGCTGGATGACAGCGGCACCCTCACCACGCTCAAGGTCTTCTCGCGCCCCGATGCGCCGGGGGCCGAGATCACCGCCGGGCTCGACCGTCTGGCCCGGGGCCATGGCATCCCCGCGGCCGAGGTCAGCTATTTCACCCATGGCACCACCGTCGGCATCAACACCGTGATCCAGCGCAACGGCCCCCCGCTTGCCCTGTTCACCACAAGGAATTTCGAGGATGTGCTGGAGATCGCCCGCCTCAAGATCCCGCAGATCCACAACCTCTACTCGAGGCGCCCCGCGCCGCTGATCCCGCGCAACCGGGTCTTTGGCATCACCGAGCGGATGGGGGCAGATGGCCAGGCGGTCACCGCGCCCGATCCCGCCGATGTGGCGGCGATGGTCGCGCAGGCGCAGGCCGCGGGCGCCGAGGGCATCGTGCTGGCCTTCCTGCACGCCTATCGCAACCCCGCGCATGAGCAGGCCGTCGCCGCGATGATCGCAAGGATCGCCCCCGGCCTGCCGGTCGTCACCTCCTCCGGCACCTGGCCGGTGATCCGCGAGTATGAGCGCACCATCACCGCCGTCATCTCGGGCTATGTGCAGCCGCGCGTGGCCCATTATCTGGGCCGGTTCGAGGCGGCGCTGAAAGACAAGGGCGTGACCGTGCCCGCCCATATCACCAAGTCCAACGGCGGGGTGATGGGCATTGCGCAGGCCCGGGCCGAATGCGTGCAGATGATCCTGTCGGGCACCGCATCCGGCGTGATCGGCGCGGGCTGGCTGGCGCGGGAATGCGGCTTTCCGAAGGTGCTCAGCCTCGATATCGGCGGCACATCGGCCGATGTGGCGGTGATCCTGGACGGTGTGCCGCAATATGGCACGGGTGAGGTGATCGGGGATTTCCAGATCCACATCCCCTCGGTCGCGGTCAGCTCGGTGGGGCAGGGCGGCGGATCGGTCGCCGCGGTGGATGCGGGCGGCATCCTGACCGTGGGGCCGCAAAGCGCAGGCTCCACCCCCGGCCCGGCCTGCTACGGGCGCGGCGGCACGCAGCCCACGATCACCGATGCGATGGCCGCCGCCAACCTGATCGGCCATGGCACGCTCGGCTATGGCGCGGTGACGGTGGACCGCGAGGCCGCCCGCGCCGCCATCGCCCCGCTTGCCGCCGCGTTGGATGCCAGCATCGAGGAGACCGCCGCCAGCATCGTCGAGATCGCGGTGTCTGCCATGTATGCCGAAGTCTCGGGCCTCATCTCGCGCTTCGGCATCGACCCGCGCGAGTTCCACCTGTTCGCCTGCGGCGGCGCGGGCGCGATGCTGGCCTGTTTCCTGGCGCGAGAGCTGGACATGAAAGGCGTCATCGTGCCGCCCACCCCCGGCGTGGTGTCGGCGCTTGGCGGCCTGATCGCCGACCTGCGCAACGACTTCATCCGCACCCTGTTCGTCGACCTGACAGAGGAGGGCGCACAGACCCTCGCCGCGCCTTTGGCAGAGCTGGAGGCAACGGGCCGCGACTGGCTCGCCGCCCAGGGGCACGCGGCCGAGGCGCAGATCACCGTCAGCGCCGACATGCGCTATCTGGGCCAGAGCTACGAGATTGAAACGCCGCTGCAAGCGGGCTGGCTGCGCAGCGCCGACCGCGGTGCCATCGCCGCCGCCTTCCATGCCGAACATGCGCGGCTGTTCGGGCATGACAGCCCCGAGGCGCCGGTGCAGATCGTCAACCTGCGGCTCGTCGCCAGCGCCCCCACGCCCAAACCGCGCCTGCAACGCCCGGCCCCCGCCACCGGCCCGGCCACGACCTCCGGCCAGATCACCGGCTGGTTCGACGGGCGGCCGCACCCCACACCGCTCTACCCCCGCGCCGGGCTGCATCCCGGCCACCGACTCAGCGCCCCCGCAATCGTCACGCAGGACGACACCACCACCGTCATCCCGCCCGGCTTCGCGCTGGAGGTCGATCCCTTCGGCAACCTCATCCTCACGCGGGAGTTGCACGCATGACCGCCATCACCCCCCGGACCCTTCAGGTTCTGGCCAATTTCTGCGGGGCCGCCGCCGATGCGATGGCCTTCACCCTGATGCGCACCGCCCATTCCGCCTTCGTGAAGGAGACCGAGGATTTCTCCTGCCAGATCGTCACGCGCGATGGCCTCGCCTTCGCCAACCCGCGCCAGTTCGGCGCGCCCTGGTATTCCGGCATCGACTATGGCCCGCTGCTGGCCTGCATCCCGGACTATGCCGAGGGCGATATCTGCATCACCAATGACCCCGAGGCGGGCCATGTCGCCACCCACACGCCCGACATCCACATCTGGAAGCCGGTGTTCTTCGGCGGGCAGCTGGCCTGTTTCGTCGTCGGCCACATCCACAACACCGATGTCGGCGGCGCCGTGCCCGCCAGCCTGTCGCGCAGCCTGACCGAGATTGCGCAAGAGGGCCTGCGCATCCCGCCGGTCAAGCTGGTGGAAGGCGGCGTGCAGAACCCCTTCGTGGCGCAGCTGATCCGCGCCAATGTGCGCCTGCCGGACCAGAACCTTGGCGACCTTGCCGCGCAGATCGCCTCGGTCAATGTCGGCGAGCGCAAGATGCAGGGCATCATCCGCCGCTTTGGCCTGACCGCCTTTCTGGAAGGCGTGGAGGCGATCCTCGACCACGCCGAGGCGCAGGCCCGCCGTATCCTCGGCACCATCCCCGATGGCAGCTACAGCTTTGCCGACTACGCCGATGAGGACAGCCCCGCCGGCCTGCCCGCCCGCATCGCGCTGACCCTAAGGATCGCGGGGGATGAGGTGACGCTGGATTACACCGGCTCGGACCCGCAGCTTGGCTCCTCGCTGAACATGCCGACCGGCGGGCGCGAGCGGCATCCGCTGGTGATGGTCGGGCTGACCTATGTGCTCTATACGCTCGACCCGTCGCTCTGGCTCAACGCCGGCACCCTGCGCCCGGCGCGGGCGGTGCTGCCCGAAGGCACGGTGGTGAACTCTGCCCCCGGCGCGGCCATCGGGATGCGGTCGCTGACCTGCGCCATGACGCAGATCGTGACGGTGGGCGCCTTCGCGCAGGCCCTGCCGGGGCGCATCCCGGCGGCTGCCCCCGGTGGCAACGCGATCATGAACATCAAGACCGCGGCGCGGAACGGCCGGCCGATCATGGCCTCCATCGGCCCGGTGGGCGGCGGTGGCGGCGCGATGCCCTTTGCCGATGGCAGCGACGGCGCGGGCGGGGCCACGGGCTTCCTGCGCAACACCCCGGTCGAGATCACCGAGGCCGAGGTGCCGATCCGCTTCCTGCGCTATGGCCTCACGCCCGATACCGGCGCGCCGGGGTTGTGGCGCGGCGGGCTGTCGGCGGTGATGGAGTTTCAGGTGACGGCCCCCGAAACCGTGGTCACGGCCCGCAACCGCAACCGATCCATCATGGGCGCATGGGGCCTGAACGGCGCGGGCGAGGCCTGCGTTTCGCGCTTCGTGAAAAATCCGGGGTCGGATCAGGCGGTCGAGCTGGGCAACACCGATCTGGTCCACTGCGCCCCCGGCGACGTGATCCGCGTCACCGGCCCAGGCGCGGGCGGTTGGGGCGATCCCTTCGCGCGGCCTCCGGCGCTGGTGCTACAGGACGTGCAGCGCGGCGCGGTCAGCCCCGAGGCCGCCGCCCGCGACTACGGCGTGGTGATCGCGGGCGGTGCGGTGGATGCGGCGACGACCGGGGCGCTGCGCGCCGCCCCCCGCCCGGCCCCCGCGCTCTATGCCTTCAGCCCCGGCCGCCTTGCCTTCGAGGCGGTCTGGACGGAAGATCGCTATGCCCACCTGACCGCCTTCCTCGCCGCGCAGCCGGTCGGCTGGCGGTTCTTCCTCAAGCACCGGGTCTTTGCCGAGGTGGCGGCGGGCGAGACCGACATGCCCACCCTTTTCGCCCGTCTCCGCGAAGCATACGCCCTCTGACACCCCCACAGGGAATTGCGCCACCGCGCCGGCAAACAGAATTATCCGCTGCGACGCGGGTGGCCCCGACGCAATCTGCGGGCACCCCGGCGCTAGACTCCCCGCAGAGCCAGCCCCCCGGAGACCGCCATGAGCCTTTCCTTCGACCCCGACGCGCTCGACCTGCCGAAGGGGCACTTCATCGGCGGCCGCTATCGGCCCTCACCTGACGCGATGACCCTGCATCGCCCCTCGGACGGCGTGGCCTATGCCGGCCTGCCCATCGCCAGCGCCGATCTGATGGATGAGGCGGTCTGCACCGCCAAGGCCGCCCTGAAATCATCGGGTTGGGGCAGCTGCCAGCCGCGCGAGCGCACCCGCGCCCTGCACCGTTGGGCCGATCTGATCGAGGCGGATGCCGAACACTTGGCCCGACTCGAAGCCGTCGCCTCCACCCGCCTGATCAGCCAGATCGCCACCGGCGACATCGCGGTGACGGCCGAACAGATCCGGTTCTTCGCCGAGATGGCCGACAAGGAGGGCGGCGACCTGGTGCCCACCCGCGGCGACCAGCTGGGCATGATCGTGACCGAACCCTACGGCGTGGTGGGCGCGATCACGCCCTGGAACTTCCCGATCTCGATGGCCGGATGGAAGCTGGCCCCCGCGCTGGCCGCAGGAAATGCCGTGGTGCTGAAGCCGTCCGAGATGACCCCCTTCGCCACGCTGCGCATGGCCGAGCTGTCGGTGCAGGCCGGCATTCCGGCGGGGCTGGTCAATGTGGTTCTGGGCGACGGCCCCACCACCGGCAACGCCCTGACCGGGCATCCCGGCATCGGCAAGGTCAGCTTCACCGGCTCCACCGCCGCCGGATCGGCGATCATGGCGAATATCGCCCGCAGCGGTGTCAAGCCGATGACGCTGGAACTGGGCGGCAAGAGCCCGCAACTGGTGTTTGCCGATGCCGACCTGACCCTCGCCGCCGACAGCATCGCCCGCAACATCCTGTTCAACGCGGGGCAGGTCTGCGTCGCCGGCAGCCGGGTTCTGGTGGAGGCGAGCGTCGCGGGGGCCCTGACCGAAGCCCTCGTCGCCCGCCTGCAGCCCGGCCGCCTCGGCCCGACATGGGACGCCGCCACCGAGTATACCCCCATCATCTCGGCCCGCCAGCTGGACCGGATCGACGCGCTGGTGGCCGCCGCCATCACCGAGGGCGCGGAGGTGCTGACCGGCGCCGCCCGGCTCGACTGCCCCGGCTATTTCTATGCCCCCACCCTGCTGGCCGGCGTCAGCCAGACCAACACCGCCGTGACCGAGGAAATCTTCGGCCCGGTCCTGACCTTGCAGACCTTCCGCACCGAGGAGGAGGCGCTGGCCCTCGCCGATCACCCGACCTATGGCCTTGCCGCGGGCCTCTTCACCCGCGACCTGTCACGCGCCCTGCGGGTGATGAAGCGGCTGGAGGCCGGCACCGTCTGGATCAACCGCTATGGCCGCTCGCGCGATCACATCCTGCCGACGGGGGGATACAAATCCTCGGGCATCGGCAAGGATCTGGGCCGCGACGCCTATCACGCCAACCGCCGCACCAAATCGGTGCTGATCGACCTGTGAGGACGCCATGACCTACCGTATCGCCCTGATCCCGGGGGATGGCATCGGCCGTCCCGTCACCGAGGCCGCCATCGAGGTGGCGCAGAAAGCCGCCCCCGACCTGCTGGAGACAGTGACCTTCCCCTGGTCCTGCGAGACCTACCTTCAAACCGGCCGGATGATGCCCGAAGACGGGATCGAGACGCTGCGCAGCTTCGACGCCATCTTCCTCGGCGCGGTCGGCTGGCCCGCATTGGTGCCCGATGCGGTGTCGCTGCACGGGCTCTTGCTGCCGATCCGCAAGGCCTTCGTGCAATACGCCAATATCCGCCCGCACCGGCTGCTGCCCGGCGTGCAGGGGCCGCTGCGCAAGGAGGGGTTCGATATCCTGTGCATCCGCGAGAATACCGAAGGCGAGTATTCCGGCGCGGGCGGCCGCGTGCATGTGGGCACACCCGATGAGGTGGCGGTGGAAACCTCTGTCTTCACCCGGGTAGGGGTGGAGCGGATCCTGCGCTTTGGGTTCGAGCAGGCGCGCAAGCGCCGGGGCAAGCTGGCCTCTGTCACCAAATCCAACGCGCAGAAATACTCGATGGTGTTCTGGGATGAGGTGACGGACCAGCTGGCAGCCGAATACCCCGATGTCGAGGTCAGCCACTACCATGTCGACGCGATCTGCGCGCGCATGGTGATGGCGCCCGAAAGCCTTGACGTGGTGGTGGCGTCGAACCTCTTCGGCGACATCCTCACCGATCTGGGCGCGGCGATTCAGGGCGGGCTCGGCTTTGCCGCCTCGGCCAATATCAACCCCTCGCGCTCGGCCCCGTCGATGTTCGAGCCCGTGCATGGGTCGGCCCCCGATATCGCGCATCTGGGCATCGCAAACCCCATCGCCGCGATCTGGTCGGCGGCGATGATGATGGACCATCTGGGCGAGGCGGTCGCGTCGGCGCGGATCATGGCGGCGCTTGGCGCGACCACGGCGCAGGGCATCGGCACCGTGCCGGGGCAGGACCGGACCGAGGCGATCACAAGGGCCGTTCTGGCCGCATTGGACTGAGGGATTTCATCATGGGTGCAAGGGTTTACGCCAGCCTTCCGGGGCTGAAGGACGAGGGTCTGTTCCGGCAGGCGGCGCTGATCGGCGGCGCGTGGCTGCCGGCCGCCAGCGGCAAGGTCGTCGAAGTGACCGACCCGGCGACGGGCGCGGTCATCGGCACGGTGCCTGACCTGTCGGGCGGCGAAACGGCTGCGGCGATTGCCGCCGCAAATACCGCGTTCCAGATCTGGCGCCGGGTGCCCCATGCCGCCCGCGCCGCGGCGCTGGAGCGTTGGTTCGCGCTGATGGAGGCCCATGCCGACGACCTCGCGCTGATCGTGACGCTGGAGCAGGGCAAGCCGCTGGCCGAGGCGCGGGGAGAGATCGCCTATGGCGCGTCCTTCGTGAAATGGTTCGCCGAAGAGGCGCGGCGCATCGAAGGCTCGGTGATCCCCGCCCCTGCCGGCGACCGGCAGATCGTGGTGCTGAAAGAGCCGGTGGGCGTGTCGGCCATCGTGACCCCGTGGAACTTCCCCAATGCGATGATCACGCGCAAGGTCGCCCCGGCGCTGGCAGCGGGCTGCACGGTGGTGATCAAGCCGTCCGAGTTCACGCCCTTCTCGGCGCTGGCCCTCGGGGTTCTGGCCGAACGCGCGGGCATTCCCGCCGGGGTGATCAACATCGTCACCGGGATGCCGGCCGAGATCGGGGCAGAGCTGACGGCGAACCCTATGGTGCGCAAGCTGTCCTTCACCGGATCGACCCGCATCGGCTCGCTGCTGATGGCCCAATGCGCGCCGACGGTGAAGCGGCTGAGCCTCGAGCTTGGCGGCAACGCGCCCTTCGTGGTGTTCGACGATGCCGATCTGGAGGCTGCGGTGGAGGGCGCCATCGCGTCGAAGTTCCGCAATGGCGGGCAGACCTGCGTCTGCTCCAACCGGATTCTGGTGCAGGCGGGGGTGTATGAGGCCTTTGCCGCGAAACTGGCCGCGAAAGTGTCGGTGATGAAGGTCGGCCCCGGGCTGGAGCCGGGGGTGGAGATCGGCCCCATGATCAACGCCGCCGCAATCGACAAGATCGCCCGCCACGTCGCCGATGCCACCGCCAAGGGCGCGGTGATCCTCGCCCGCGCCGCTGTGCCCGAAGGCGGCCAATACGCCGCGCCGATGGTGCTGACCGGCGCGACCGAGGCGATGGAACTGGCGCAGGAGGAAACCTTCGGGCCCGTCGCCCCGCTGTTCCGGTTCGAGACGGAGGAGGAGGCGATCCGCCTTGCCAATGCCACCCCCTTCGGCCTTGCCGCCTATTTCTACACCGAAAGCCACCGCCGCGCCTGGCGCGTCGGGCAGGCGCTGGAATTCGGGATGGTGGGGCTGAACACCGGCAGCATCTCGACCGCGGTGTCGCCCTTTGGCGGGGTCAAGCAGTCCGGTCTGGGCCGCGAAGGCGCGCGGGTGGGGATTGACGAGTATCTGGAGACCAAGGCCTTCCACATGGCCGGTCTCTGACCTTGGAAACGCTTCGGGGGGGCAGTCAGCCCCCCGAAGGCTTGGAAACACCCAGCTAGCGTCGATGTCTACTGCACCCGGTCCAGCAGCTTGTAGTAGGTGCCCACCAGCGGCAGGAACCAGGGCTGGCCGAAATGCCCCGGAACCGCCTTCCACGGCAGATCGGCCCAAGGATTGCGGTCGAAGCGGCCGGTGATCAGGTCGGCCATGATCTCGCCCATATGGGTGGCAATCTGCGCGCCGTGGCCGGAATAGCCCATCGAGTAGTAGACCCCGTCCGCATGGCCGGCGCGGGGAAAGCGGTCCTTGGTCATGTCCACGAGCCCGCCCCAGCAATAGTCCACCTCCACCCCCGCCAGCTGCGGAAAGATCCCTGCCAGCGCCGCCTCAAGGATCGCGCCGCTCTTCGCATCCGACTGCTGATCGGACCGGGCCGAGAACCGGGCGCGGCCGCCGAAGATCAGCCGGTTGTCGGGCGACAGGCGGAAGTAGTTGCCGATGTTCAGCGAAGTCACGCAGGTGCGGTTGCCGGGCATGGTGGCCGACACCTCGGCCTCGGTCAGCGGCCGGGTCGCCAGCAGGAAGCTGCCCACCGGCACGATGCGGCGGCGGAAGTAGCGGAAGGCCGAGGTGGTATAGGCGCCAGTGGCCAGGAACACCTTGTCGGCGGTGACCGTGCCTTGCGGCGTCGTCAGCTCCCATCCCTTGCCGTTCTGGCGGCGGGCGGTGACGGGCGCATTCTCATGGATCACCGCGCCATGCCGGGCAGCGGCCTCGGCAAGGCCGACCACGAAGCGGCCCATATGCATCATGGCGCTCTTGTGCTGCAGCATCCCGCCGTGGAAGATGTCCGACCCGATCTCGCCCGCCAGATCGGCCTTGGACAGGATCGCCGTATCGGCATCCACCTCGCGGTGGATCGCCTCGAAGTTCCGCGCGAGGCTGTCGTAATGCGCGGGCTTGGAGGCGAGCTTGAGCTTGCCGGACCGGCGGAAGTCGCAGGCGATACCTTCCTCGGCGATGATGCGTTCCAGCGTCTCGATGCCTTGGTCGAAGGCGCGGTACATCGCCTTGGCCCGTTCCGCCCCGAACATCTCTTTCGCGTGGACGAAGCTGTGGGCGATGCCGTTGTTCAGATGCCCGCCATTGCGGCCAGAGGCACCGAAGCCGACGCTCTTCGCCTCCAGCACCACAATCCGGCGGCCCTCCTTGGCCAGCTTGCGCGCCGCCCCCAGCCCGGTGAAGCCGGCGCCGATCACCGCCACATCATAGTGGCCCGCGACCGGCCCGGCCGCCGCGTCGGTGAAGGCGGGCGCCGTGTCGTGCCAATAGGATTCGAACTTCATCGCCCTACAGTCCGAACACGCCGGGAAGGCCGCCGATATCGGCAATCTCGGTATAGCCGTAATAGGGGTTCGCCGGTTCGTGCTTGCGGTTGACCCAGACCTTGGAGGTGATGCCAAGGTCATGCGCCGTCATGAGGTCATAGCGGAAGGAGGAGGAGACATGGGTGATGTCCTCGGGTCCGCAGCCCAGAGCGTCCATCATGTATTCAAAGCCGTTCATCTGCGGCTTATAGGTGCCGGTCTCCTCGGCGGTGATCACCTTGTAGAAGGGCGCGCCCAGTTTCTCGACGTTGGACATGATCTGGCTGTTCATCGCGTTGGACAGGATCACCAGCGGGATTTCCTTGGCGACCTTGGCAAGACCGGCCGGCACATCGGGATGCGGGCCCCAGGTGGGCACCTCGTTGTAGATCTGCAACGCATCCTCGGCCCGGAACGGCACGCCGTTCAGCTTGCAGCTGCGTTCCAGCGCGTTTGACACGACATCTGCATAGGGCTTCCAGGCGCCAAGGATCTCATCCAGCCGGTAGGCGGAGAAATTCTTGATGAACTTTTGCATCGCCGGCTCGTCCAGTGTCTCGCCATAGATGCGGCGGGCGGCGCCGGCCATGTCGAAATGGGTGAGCGTGCCGTAGCAATCGAAGGTGACGTATTTCGGGCGGAAGGGGGCCATGCGCGGATCCTCGGGGCTGGGATGATCTGTTGTCCGCAGTCTATGCCGCCTGCGCCGCCACCCCCGGCCGCATTGCGGGGCGGCGAGAGCACAAAACACCGTATGCAGCGCGCTCTGCGGCACAGAGTTGTGCTTGCGGTATTGTCTGGCCCCCGCGGGCGCGCTGCGCAGCCCCCCGGCGTGGCAGTTTCTGCGGTGGGCCGGGGGCGGAACGGCCGAAGATTGCGCCGCGCGGCGACCTGCCAAAGCACCTGCGTCGCCGGCCCGGCTAAGCTGGCCCCACGCCACGAATTCAGCAGGGCCGCAATGACCGACACACTTACCTTCGACCGCTTCACCGCCGAGCATCTGGAGGGCGCGCTGCGCCTGTCGCGGCAGGCGGGCTGGCCGCACCGGGCCGAGGACTGGCAGATGCTTCTGCGGCTGAGCCGGGGTGTGGTGGCGCTGGCCGAGGGCCAGGTGGTCGGCACGGCGCTGGCGACGCCGTTCGGCGGTGTGGCGATGGCGAACATGATCATCGTCGATGCGGCCATGCGGGGCCGCGGACTGGGGCGCAGCCTGATGGAGCGGGCAATGGCCCTGGAGGTGCCGGAATGGCGGTTGACCGCCACCGCCGACGGGCTGCCGCTGTATGAGAAGCTGGGCTTCGTCGCCTGCGGGCGGGTGTTGCAGCATCAGGGCCTTGTCGCTGCGCAGAACGCGCCGGACGGGGTGGAGTGGGCGGTGCAAGCCGACCTGCCCGCGATGGTGGCGCTGGACCGGCAGGCCACGGGCGCCGACCGCGCGGGCCTGATCGCCGAGTTGATGGCCGAGGGCCAGATGGCGGTGATCCGCGACGGCGCCGCGCTCGCAGGCTTTGCCGCCCTGCGCACCTTTGGCCGCGGCGCGGTGGCCGGGCCGGTGATTGCCGCCAGTGCCGGCGATGCGCAGCGCCTGCTGACCTTCGTGTTCGCACAGCGCCCCGGCGGCTTCCTGCGCGTCGATACCACCGAGGCCGCGGGTCTGGCCCCCTGGCTTGCCGCGCAGGGGCTGGCCCCCGCCGGCGGCGGCATCGCCATGCGGCGCGGCGGCGCGGCTGCCCCCCAAACCCCCTTCCAGTGCTTCGCCCTTGCGGCGCAGGCGCTTGGCTGACCCTGACCCGAGAGAGACCCATGCTGAGCAATTCCCTGATCGAACTCGACCGCGCGCATCTGGTGCATCCCGTCGCCTCGTGGCGCGGGCATGAAAAGGCCGGGGTGCGGATGCTGACCTCGGCCAAGGGCGCGACCGTCACCGACGCGACCGGCCACACCCTGATCGACGGCTTTGCGGGCCTGTGGTGCGTCAATGCCGGATACGGGCAGGAGAGCGTGATCGAGGCGGCGACGAAGCAGCTGCGCGAGCTGCCCTATGCCACGGGCTATTTCGGGCTGGGGTCGGAGCCGCCGATCCGGCTGGCGGCGCGGCTGGCCGATCATGCGCCGGGCGATCTGGACCATGTGTATTTCACCCTTGGCGGGTCGGATGCGGTGGACAGCACGGTGCGCTTTGCCCGCTATTACTGGAACGCGCGCGGGCTGCCGCAAAAAGACCAGTTCCTCTCGCTGGAGCAGGGCTATCACGGCTCCTCGACCGTGGGCGCGGGGCTGACGGCGCTGCCGGTGTTCCATGCCGGGTTCGGGCTGCCGATGGATTGGCAGCATAAAATTCCGTCGCATTACAGCTATCGCAATCCGGTGGGCAGCGACCCGGCGGCGATCATCGCTGCGTCCGTCGCGCAGCTGCGCGCGAAGGTCGAGGAGCTTGGCGGGGCAGGGCGGGTGGCGGCCTTCTATGCCGAGCCGATCCAGGGGTCGGGCGGGGTGCTGGTGCCGCCGCCGGGTTGGATGAAGGCCATGCGCGAAGTCTGCACCGAGCTGGACATCCTGTTCGTCGCGGATGAGGTCATCACCGGCTTTGGCCGCACCGGCCCGATGTTCGCCTGCAGCGATGAGGGCATCGTGCCCGACATGCTGACCTGCGCCAAGGGTCTGACCTCGGGCTATGTGCCGATGGGGGCGGTGTTCCTGTCGGACCGGATGTATCAGACCATCGCCGACCATGCAGGCGCTGCGGCCATCGGCCATGGCTTCACCTATTCGGCGCATCCGGTGAGCGCGGCGGTGGGGCTGGCGGTGCTGGACCTGTATGAAGGCGGGCTGCTGGAGAATGGGCGCCGCATGGGCGCGCGGTTGCAGGCGGGCCTTGCCGGGCTGGCGGATCATCCGCTGGTGGGCGATGTGCGCGGCCGCGGAATGCTGGCGGCGGTGGAGCTGGTGACCGACAAGGCGGCGAAGACGCCGCTGCCGGCGGCCGCGATGCCCGCGCAGCGGATCTTTGACCGGGCCTGGGCCAACGGGCTGGTGATCCGCGCCTTTGGCAACGGGGTGCTGGGCTATGCGCCGCCGCTGTGCTGCACCGGGGCCGAGATCGACGCGATTGTCGAGCGCACCCGGCTGACGCTGGACCAGACGCTGGAAGACCCGGACGTGCGGGCGGTACTGGGCTGATCGCGCGGGCGGCAGATGGCCTGATTCCGCTGCGCTGCGGCAATTCAGCACATTCTGCTGCACGCCCGCCAAGATCAGCGTTTTGCCCCCGTCGAACCGGCCAAGAATGACGTCACACACCGCGGCTTTCCGCGAAAATGATTGAAGAGCCCACAAAAACCACGGGCCGGACCAATGGCAGAAAATACTGCCACTCGACAGGGAACAGGCCTGCACCCGCGGGCCGCATCAGGGGAATTGTCCATGCCAGCCAAGCCGCTGCGCTCTTTTCGCTATCTCAGCTTCGATGTCGTCGGCACGTTGATCGACTTTGAGGCGGGCCTCGTCGGCAGCCTGCGGTCTATTGCGGCCGAGCATGGGGTGGATCTGGACGGCGAGGCGGCGCTGGCCCTGTACCGGACGGCGCGCTACACGCCCGAGGCGCTGAGCTTCCCCGATGACCTCGCGCGGGTCTATCTGGAGATTGCGCCGGATCTGGGCCTGCCGGTCGATCCGGCGCTTGGCGTGCGGTTGCGGGACGGGGTGGCGGCTTGGGCGCCCTTTGCCGACAGCGTGGCGGCGATGGCGCGGCTGAAACAGCATTACCGGCTGATCGCCATGACCAATGCACAGCGCTGGGCCTTCGCGCATTTCGACGCGGCCCTGGGTCACCCGTTCCATGCCGCCTTCACCACCGACGATACCGGCACCGAAAAGCCCGATCCGGCCTTCTTCCACCAGGTCTTCGCCTTTGTCGAAGCCGAGGGCGGCAGCCGCGACGACATCCTGCATGTGGCGCAAAGCCAGTATCATGACATCGGCATTTCCCGCGCGCTTGGGATGACCAATTGCTGGATCGAGCGGCGGCACGATGTTGCCGGCTATGGCGGCACCATCGCCCCGGCCGATTTCACCACACCTGATTACCATTTCACCTCGATGGCGGCACTCGCGGACGCCGCTGCGGTGGAATTTGCCTGAAAGCGCCCGGCCCGCCTAGGCGGCGACACGGGCACCACAACGCGCATTGGCGCATCAACAGGGAACGAAACCATGACCGATAAAGGCATCACGAACTGGACCCGCGGCGACGACGCGATGGTCGAGCACGCCATCCGCCGCGGCGCCACACGCCGCGACCTGCTGCGCATGTTCATGGCGGGCGGCGCCAGCCTCCTCGCCGGCGGTACCATCCTGGGCCGCGCGACGGCTGCGATGGCGGCAACCCCGGTGCGCGGCGGGCATCTGAAGGCCGCCGGCTGGTCCTCCTCGACCGCGGACACGCTGGACCCCGCCAAGGCCTCTCTGTCCACCGATTACGTGCGCTGCTGTTCGGTCTACAACCGCCTGACCTTCCTCGACGAGTCCGGCGCGGTGGTGATGGAGCTGGCCGACAGCATCGAAAGCAGCGATGCCACGGTCTGGACCGTCAAGCTGAAATCGGGCGTCACCTTCCACGATGGCAAGCCCTTCACCTCGGCCGATGTCGTCTATTCGATGATGCGGCATCTGGATGAGAATACCGGGTCCAAGGTCAACTCCATCGCCAAGCAGATGACGGCGATCACCGCGGTGGACCCGCTGGCCGTGCAGATCACGCTGGCTGCGGCCAATGCCGACCTGCCGACGATCCTGGCCATGCACCACTTCATGATCATCGCCGATGGCACCACCGATTTCACCACTGCCAACGGCACCGGCGCCTTCAAGATCGAGATGTTCGAGCCGGGCGTGAAGTCGATCATGACGCGCAACGAGAATTACTTCAAAACCGACGCCGCCTTTCTGGACAGCTTCGAGTACTTCGCCATCCCGGATGAGACCGCCCGCGTCAACGCGCTGCTGTCGGGCGACATCCATCTGGCGGCCTCGATCAAGCCGCAGTCGATGCGGCTGATCGAAACCCAGTCCGGCATCGATCTGGTGAAAAGCACCTCGGGCAACTACACCAACCTGAACATGCGGCTGGACATGGACCCGGGCGACAAGGCCGGCTTCATCGAGGGTGTCAAGAACCTGCTCAACCGCGAGACCATCCAGAAGTCGGTGATGCGCGGTCTGGCCGAGGTTGCCAATGACCAGCCGATCTCGCCGATGAGCCCCTATCACAATGCCGAGCTGAAGGCGCGGGACTATGACCCGGAAAAGGCCAAGGCGCTGTTCGACAAGGCCGGCCTGCTCGGCGTGTCGATCCCGGTCGTGGCCTCCGAAGCGGCGACCGCCTCGGTCGACATGGCAACTGTTCTGCAGCAATCGGGCGCCGAGATCGGCATGAACTTCGATATCCAGCGCGTGCCCTCGGATGGCTACTGGTCGAACTACTGGCTGAAGGCGCCGGTCCATTTCGGCAACATCAACCCGCGCCCGACGCCCGATATCCTGTTCTCGCTGCTCTATGACACCAACGCGCCCTGGAACGAGAGCCAGTACAAATCGCCCAAGTTCGACGCGATGCTGGTCGAGGCCCGCGGCGAGCTGGACTTTGCCAAGCGCAAGGAAATCTATGACGAGATGCAGGTGATGGTGTCGAACGAGGCCGGCACCGCGATCCCGGTGTTCCTGTCGAACGTCGATGCGAAATCCTCCAAGCTGCAGGGCCTGAAGCCGAACCCGCTGGGGGGCCAGATGGGCTATGCGATGGCCGAATACGTCTGGCTCGACGCCTGATCCATCGCGGGGGGCCGGGTATGGTCCCGGCCCCCATCTTCCCGAAAGGCCCCGCCATGAATCCGCAGATCGTCCGACTGGTGCTTGGCAGGCTGGGAGTGGCCCTTGTCACCCTGCTGATCGTGTCTTTCGTCGTCTTTGCCGCCACCCAGATGCTGCCCGGCGATGTGGTGGAGATCCTGCTGGGGCAGGCCGCCACGCCCGAGGCGGTGGCGGCCTTGCGCGAGGCGATGCACCTGAACGACCCGGCGCTGCTGCAGTACGGGCGCTGGCTGATCGGGCTGGCGCAGGGCGATCTGGGCATGTCCTATGCCAACAACCTGCCGGTGGCGGGGATGATCGGCGGGCGGCTGGCCAATACGCTGATGCTGGCGGCGGTGACGGCGGCAGTGGCGGTGCCGGTGGCGCTGTTCCTGGGCATCACCACGGCGATGCATCGCGGCTCGGTCTATGACCGGATCGTCACCACCGGCATCGTCGCGGTAATCTCTGTCCCCGAATTCATGATCGCCACGCTGGCGGTGCTGGTCTTCGCGGTCTGGCTGAAATGGCTGCCGGCACTGTCTTTCGCCAATGACGTGACCAGCCTGGCCGAGATGCTGCGGGTCTTCGCCATGCCGGTCATCACCCTGTGCTGCGTGATCTCGGCCCAGATGATCCGCATGACGCGGGCGGCGGTGATCGACGCGCTGACCATGCCCTATGTGGAAATGGCGCTGCTGAAGGGCGCCTCGCGCCGCCGGATGGTGATGCGCCACGCGCTGCCCAATGCGATTGGCCCTATCGTCAACGCGGTGGCGCTGTCGCTGTCCTACCTTCTGGGCGGGGTGATCATCGTCGAGACGATCTTCAACTATCCCGGCATCGCCAAGCTGATGGTGGATGCCGTCGCCACCCGCGACCTGCCGCTGATCCAGACCTGCGCGATGATCTTCTGCCTTGGCTATCTGACGCTGATCACGCTGGCCGACATCATCGCCATCCTGTCCAACCCGAAGCTGCGAAAGTGAGGGGCCCGATGCACACCAAAGCCTTCTGGCCCACGCCGCGCCGCCTTGGCTATCACATGAACTGGGTCGGCATGATCGCCGCGCTGGTGGTCTGTTTCTGGGCGCTGGTGGCGGTGATCGGCCCGATGCTCAGCCCCTATCCGCCGGGCGAGATCGTGGATTTCGACTATTACGGCCCGATCTCGGCCAAGCTGTGGATGGGGTCGGACTATCTGGGGCGCGACATCTTCTCGCGCGTGCTGATGGGCGCGCGCTACACGGTGGGAATCTCGCTGGCGGCGGTGTGCCTTGCCTGCATTTCGGGCGTGGTGCTGGGGATGACGGCGGCAGTGGTCGGCGGCTGGCTCGATACCGGGCTCAGCCGGTTTCTGGATGCGCTGAACTCGATCCCGTCCAAGCTGTTCGGGCTGGTGATGGTGGCGGCCATCGGCTCGTCGATCCCGGTGCTGATCGTGCTTTTGGGGGTGATCTACACGCCGGGCGCCTATCGCTTTGCCCGGGCGCTGGCGGTGAACATCAACACGATGGATTTCGTCACCGTCGCCCGCGCGCGGGGCGAGCGGACGGGCTATCTGGTCACGCGCGAGATCTTGCCCAACATCACCGGGCCGGTGCTGGCCGATCTGGGGCTGCGCTTCGTGTTCATCGTGCTGCTGCTGTCGGGCCTGTCCTTCCTGGGGCTGGGGGTGCAGCCGCCGAATGCCGACTGGGGCAGCCTTGTGCGGGAAAACATCGGCGGCCTGCCCTTCGGCGCGCCAGCGGTGCTGATGCCCAGCCTTGCCATCGCCAGCCTGACGATCAGCGTGAACCTTCTGATCGACAACCTGCCCGTCAAGATTCGCGACAGGAGCGAGTGATGCAGAACCTTGTCGAAATCCGGGATCTGAAGGTGCAGGCGCGCAGCGATGCGGGCCGCAGGATCGAGATCATCAAGGGCGTCAGCTTCGACATTGCCGAGGGCGAGATCGTGGCGCTGATCGGCGAAAGCGGGTCGGGCAAGACCACCATCGCGCTGACGCTGATGGGCCATACAAGGCCCGGCTGCACCATCACCGGCGGCACGGTGCGGCTGGCGGGGCGCGATCTGGTGGCGATGCCCGAGGCGGGGCGGCAGGCGCTGCGCGGCACCGAGGTGGCCTATGTGCCGCAAAGCGCCGCGGCGGCCTTCAACCCCTCGCAGCGGCTGATGGATCAGGTGATCGAGGTGGCGCAGATCCACAAGCTGATGACGCCCGATGCCGCGCGGGTGAAGGCGGTGGAGCTGTTCCGCGCGCTGGCGCTGCCGGAGCCAGAGACCATCGGCCAGCGCTATCCGCATCAGGTGTCTGGCGGGCAGCTACAGCGGCTGGCGGCGGCGATGGCGCTGATCGGCGGGCCGAAGCTGATGATCTTTGACGAGCCGACGACGGCGCTGGACGTGACCACCCAAATCGAGGTGCTGCGCGCCTTCAAGTCGGTGATGAAACTGGGCGGCATGGGCGGCGTCTATGTCAGCCACGATCTGGCCGTGGTGGCGCAGATCGCCGACCGGATCGTGGTGCTGAAAGGCGGCGAGGTGCAGGAGGAAGGCCCGGTCGAGCAGATCCTGCACCGCGCGGCCCATCCCTACACACGCGAATTGCTGGCGGCGTTCGAGCCGGTTCCCTATGCCTCGGCCTCGCGGTTGCAGGCCGAGACCAAGCGGCCCATTCTGGAAGTGCGCAACCTTGTGGCGGGCTATGGCCCCCTGGGGCGCGATGGGAGGCCGCTCAAGGTGGCGCTGAACAGCGTGTCGTGCCGGTTGGAGCGGGGGCAGAATCTGGGTGTGATCGGCGAAAGCGGGTCGGGCAAATCCACGCTGGCGCGGGCGATTTCCGGGCTGCTGCCCCCGGTGTCGGGCAAGGTGCTGCTGGACGCGCATATGCTGGAGCCAGAGGCGCGGGCGCGAACCAAGGACGAGCTGCGCCGCCTGCAGATCGTGTTCCAGCTGGCCGATACCGCGCTGAACCCGCAGCGCCCCGTCGGCGATATCGTCGGCCGCCCGCTGACCTTCTACCACGGCCAGAAGGGCGCCGCGCGCGAGGCGCGCACCGATGAGCTGCTGGACATGGTCCGCCTGCCGCGCGCGATGAAGCACCGCCTGCCGGGCGAGCTGTCGGGCGGGCAGAAGCAGCGGGTGAACCTTGCCCGAGCGCTGGCCGCGGCGCCCGAGGTGATCCTGTGCGACGAGATCACCTCGGCGCTGGACACGGTCGTGGCGGCTGCGGTGATCGAACTGCTGAAGGAACTGCAGCGCGAATTGCACCTGTCCTACGTCTTCATCAGCCACGATCTGTCGACCGTGCAGGCGATCTGCGACGATGTGATGGTGATGCTGAACGGCGAGGTGGTGGAACGCCTGCCCGCGAGCCGCTTGCAGGGCGGGGCGCAGCACCCCTATTCGCAGCTGCTGTTCTCGTCAGTGCCGAAGCTCGATCCCAACTGGCTGGACAGCGTGCCGCCGCGGGCGGCGGCGCTGTAGCTACATCGGGAAGATGCTTTTCAGCGGCAGATGCGTCTTGATGAAGGGCGATTTCATCACGACGAAGCTGAAATACTTGTCGATGCCGATATCCATGTCGGTCAGCCGTTCCATGATCGTCTGATACTCGCCGATGCCGCCGGTGACGAACTTTAACAAGTAGTCGTAACCCCCTGAAATCAGGTGGCATTCGATGATCTCCTCGACCTTCTCGGCGGCTTGCTGGAAGCGGGCAAAGTCGATCTGGCGATGGTTCTTCAGCGTCACCTCGGTAAAGACGGTGATGGTCTGGCCCAGCTTGGCGATGTCGATCTGCGCGGAATATCCAGTGATATAGCCAGCTTGCTGCAGTTTCTTCACGCGCATCAGGCAGGGGCTGGGGGACAGATGCACCAGTTCCGCCAGCTCCACATTGGTGATGCGGCCGTTCTTCTGCAATTCATGCAGGATGCGGATGTCGATCCGGTCAAGCTTCACTGTGTGCCCCTTGCGCTGGTCCGGCACACGCAGGATCTGCCGGTGCGCTCAGCCTACATGGGCAGGGCGCCCAAGGCCAGCCCGGCAAAAGCAAGGCGGTATAACGCGCTGGCAAGGGTTGTGCGTCCGGCACGAAATGCTGCAATCCGCGCAGGACCGGCAGCCCGAACCGGGCGGTGCGGCCTAGACTGGCGAAAACGGAGGCTCCGATGCCCGCACCCTTGCTTCATGTGACCACGAGCCCGGCCCTGCCGCAGGCGGCCGATGTCGTGGTGATCGGCGGCGGGATCGTCGGGGTCTGCACCGCCTATTATCTGGCGCGGCGCGGGGTGAAGGTGGCGCTGGTCGAGAAGGGGCGTATCGGGGCGGAACAGTCCAGCCGCAACTGGGGCTGGTGCCGCCAGCAGAACCGCGATGCCCGCGAACTGCCGATGGCGACGGCCAGCCTTGCGCTGTGGGAGGCGATGGCGGGGCAGATCGGGCAGGATGTCGGCTTTCGCCGTTGCGGACTGCTGTATCTTTCCAATGACGAGGCGGAGCTGGCTGGCTGGGCCCGCTGGCGCGACTTCGCCCGCGGCGAGGGCGTGGTGACGCATATGCTGGGCGCGGCCGAGGCGGCAGAACGCGGGCGCGCCACCGGCAAGGCCTGGAAGGGCGGGGTGTTCTCGCCCACCGACGGCATCGCGGGCCCCGAACGTGCGGCGCCGGTGATCGCGCTTGGCACCTTGGCCTTTGGCGGCAGCGTCCACCAGATGTGCGCCGCCCGCGGGCTGGAGCTGGAGGGCGGGCGCGTGGCCGGGGTGGTGACAGAGGCGGGCGTGATCCGCACCCGCACCGTGGTGATGGCGGGCGGGGCCTGGGCCTCATCCTTCTGCCGGCAGCTGGGGATCCGCTTTCCGCAGGCCTCGATCCGCTCGTCTATCCTGGCGGTGGGGCCCGGGGCGGATCTTCCCGACGCGCTGCACACCGCACAGGTCAGCACCACGCGGCGCGGGGATGGCGGATATACGCTGGCGATTTCCGGCAGGGCGCGGGTCGATCTGACGCCGCAGCAGATGCGGTTCGCGACCAGCTTCCTGCCGATGTTCTTCAAGCGCCGCAAATCGCTGGCCCCGGGCGGGCTGCAAGGGATGCGGTCGGGCCATGAGACGCTGCGCCGCTGGCGGCTGGATGCCGCCACGCCGATGGAGCGGATGCGCATCCTCGACCCAAGCCCGGACCAGGGCCAGATCGCCGAGACCCTGCGCCGGGCGCGGGCGCTGTTCCCGGCGCTGGCCGGGGTGCCGGTCACGGCCTCTTGGGCCGGGTATATCGACTCCACCCCCGACGGGGTGCCCGCGATCGGCGAGACGAACATCCCCGGCTTCATCCTGGCGGCGGGGTTCAGCGGCCACGGCTTCGGCATCGGGCCGGGGGCAGGCCACCTGATCGCCGATCTGGTGACCGGGGCCGCCCCGATCCTTGACCCCAAACCCTACCACCCCGCCCGGTTTGAACGGTCAAGCTGGGGCAAGGTCGCGGATTTCTGATCCGCCGAAAGGACGCCATGTCTCCGCCCGTTCGCGCCGTGGCCAGCGACGCAAGCCTGCCACCCCGCGCCGATGTCGTCGTGATCGGCGGGGGCATCTCCGGCGTCGCTGCGGCGTGGGAGCTGGCACGGCGCGGCAGCTCTGTCGCGCTGGTGGAAAAGGGCGTGATCGGCGGCGAGCAATCCAGCCGCAACTGGGGCTGGTGCCGCCAGCAGAACCGGGATGAGCGCGAATTGCCGCTGGCGATCCTGGCGATGCGCATGTGGGACACGCTGGCCGAGGAGGCCGGGGCCGATGTCGGCTTCCGCCGGTCGGGGCTGGTCTATACTTCCAGCAATCAGGCGGATCTGGCGGCTTGGGAGGCCTGGGGTCGGATGGCGCGCGGCTATGGCGTCGACAGCCGGATGATCAGCGGCGTCGAGGCTGCGGCCCTGCTGCCGCACCACGCGCAGCCCTGGACGGGCGGGGTGCACTCGCCCACCGATGGCCGCGCCGAACCGGCGCTCGCGGTGCCGGTGATGGCCGAGGCCGCGCGGCGGGCCGGGGCAAGGCTGCATCAGGGCTGCGCCGCGCGCGAGATCGAGTTTGCGGGGGGGCGGGTGTCGGGCGTCGTCACGGAAACCGGGCGCATCGGCTGCGATGCGGTGCTTGTCGCGGGCGGGGCATGGGCCGGGATGCTGCTGCGCCATCAGGGCGTGCCCTTCTTGCAAGCCTCGATCCAGTCGACGTCTTTCGCCACCGAGCCGGGGGCAGAGCTGCTGGCGGGCGGGCATTCGATGCCGGACCTGACGCTGCGGCGGCGGCTGGATGGCGGCTATACCGTCGGCCTCAGCGGCTTTGGCAAGCTGCATATCGCGCCGATGGGGATGCTGCAGGCGCGGCCCTTCTGGCCGACCTTCCTGCAACGGCGCGCGAAGCTGAGCCTGACGCTGAACCGCAATTTCCTGACCGGCCCGGACTCATTGCAGCGCTGGCGGGCCGATGGGCGATCACCCTTCGAGCGGGTGCGGGTGCTGGACCCGGCGCCCGATGCCGCCCTGCTGCGGCGGGGGCTGGAGGGGCTGGCCCGCGCCTATCCGGGGCTGGCAGGCCTGCGCATCGCCCATGCCTGGGGCGGGATGGTCGATTGCACGCCCGACGCCATCCCGGTGATCGGCCCGGTGCGCTCGCGCCCGGGCCTGTTCATCTCGGCCGGGCATACCGGGCACGGCTTTGGCACCGGGCCCGCGGCGGGGCGGCTGGCGGCGGAGCTGATCCGCGGCGATGCACCCTCGGTCGATCCGCGCCCGTTCCGGTACGAGAGGATGATCGACGGCACCGATCTGGGCAGCATGGGGATGATGTAGGCGGGCCTAGCCGAAGGCCTGATTGACCAGTGCCATGGTCTGCGCCGGTCCCTGCACCTGTGGCACGGGGCCAAGGCCCATCCGCGTCACCGTGTCGTGATGCCTGATCCCCGCGGCGATGAGGAAGTCGCGCAGGGGCCCTTCGGGCTGGCGGGTATCCATCCGCAGGAACTGGCCCGACAGCGCCTCGGCATGGGGCGCGACCAGCGCGATGGCGTCTTCCTCGGTTTCCGCCACCACCGGGCCGACGACATGGCCGCGCCCGAACTTGCGGCAAAGGGCAAAGCCGGTCACCCGCCCATCCCGTTCCAGCACCGTGCCAGTGGAGAGCTGCAGCAGCCGGTCGATCAGGGCAGGGCGCGCGGCCCCCATCGCCGCGGTATCCAGAGAGTGGATAGCCGCCGCATCCTCGGGGCGCAGCGGGCGGGCGTGGCGCGGGCTGGCCGGAACCTCGCCCACGATGCCATTGTGCTGGTGGACCGGCGAGAGCGGCATGAACCCCAGCGAGATATAAAGCCGGTAGGCGGCGCGGGTGGCGTTCAGCACCTTGCCGCGCGCACCGACCCGGTCCAGGATATGCCCCATCAGCCAGTTGCCCGCGCCAAGCTCTTGCAGCCGCGGCGAGGTGATGACCATGCCGATGGCGGCGAAGTCCGTGCCAAGCGGAAACCACATTGCCGAGCCGACGACGCGGCCGATCTCGTCGCGCGCGACGATGCCCTCGCCGAGGCTGATCGCCAGCTCCCAATCCTCGGGGCGGTGCGGCCAGCCGACGCCGATCGACAGCTCGTGCAGCTTCGGCAGATCCTCCACCGTCATCGGTGCGGCGAAGACCTGATAGGATTCCAGCTGCATGGTGGGGGTGGGCTGCAGGGTCACTCTCACATTCCGGCCATTGGCATCCATGGCGTCCAGACTAGGGAAGGGATGGAGCATTTGCTGCGCATTTTCAAGCTTTTACGGCAGAAACTGCGGATCCTGCACGCGGAGGGCAAGATCAGCTGTCGCGTGCTGCGCTGTAATCTTGCACCGGGTGACCCGCCCTCCACCGCGCAGCAGCATCACCTCCGTGCAGGGCTGGGCGCCCATCACCGATTCCTCCGGAAGATCAGCCGATGTCGCCGCAGCGTGGCGCCGCCACCGGTCAGCAGCGAGGCGAGGGTGCGCCTGTCGTCACTTGGCCATCGGCGCGGAGACTCCGGTCCCCCTTGTAGCCATAACTGATGCCGCCTGCCGACTTGCCGGCCTTCACCCTTGCTTCCAGATCCCGGCCAGCAACCGGCCGCAGCCCTGCGCCAGCACAGTGTGGCAGGCCACCTTCGGTTCGGGCCACGGCCGCCCTTTGGGCACCTTTGACACGAGTGTCGCCGCACAGAACCATCAGATCGGCAAAGCCGGCATGGCTACCTCTCCGGACCGCAGGCTGGAAAGTCATGCCGGACCGCTGAAAGAAGTTGACACGAAAGGAGCGGCGACCACTAGGTCGCGGGTATCTTTGTATTTTTCTCACCTCCGTCGCGCCGCGATGACGCTCAGGACCGCCCTTCAGGGCGTTCCCAGGGCGGGAATAGGATTTGTCGATGTCTTGTGAAGCCGGAAGCACGTCGCCCCAGCTCGTGACCACCACGGTCCTGATCCTGTTCCTCGCCTGCATCGCTCCGCATCCCGGGCGCGCGGCTGACGATCCGGCGCCGTCCAGTGCTTCGACCCTCGGGGCGAGCGTCTTCAATCCGCAGACCGGGCAATCGACCACGGTCCAGGCCCTGATCCGCGATCCGGCGTCGACACCGACGCAAGGGAACGTTGCCTTTGTCCAGACGGCGGATGGCTATACATTCCTGGTCAAGACCCCCGGCGAGATCTTCTACAACGCCGATGTCCCGCCTGTCGCCTTCACCGTGGTGTCTGTCGCTGGCGGCGTGGCACGGATCAGTGCCGGCGGGAACGAGGCGGAGGTCGCTTTCGGCATCACCAATGCCGAGTATGCCGAGCAGATCGCCGGCGAAGATACCGACACCCCGGACACGGTGACCCCGGTGATCCAGGGTCCTGACGGTGTCGTGCAGGTAAGCCACGGGGGCAACGGCAGCAACGGCCGCTCGGGCGCGCTGTTCGTGCCGCCGCGGTCGGGCGGCAATGGGGGGGCCGGGCCGACACGGAGCGAGTCGCTCAATTCCGACGTGAATGCAACGTCGCGCAGCGGCTGGGAAATCGGCAGCGTCGGCGGCAACGGCGGCAATGGCGGCAATTCCTATGGCAGCTTCTGGGATGGAGAGAAAGGCGGCAACGGCGCGGTCGGGGGCGCCGTCACGGCGACGCAGGGCGCGGCAAGCACGATCGTGACCCAGGGCAACGCCCACCACGGCATCATCGCCTACAGCCGCAGCGGCAAGGCCGGGAATGGCGGCAGCGGCTACGCGGCGCCCGGCGGCGGCGCCGGTGGTCTGGCGGCGGATGGCGGCAACGTCACCGTCAACCAAAGCGGCAAGATCGAAACCTCGGGCAATGACTCGCACGGCATCTTCGCGCTCAGCGTGGGCAACAACGGCGGCTCGGGCGGCTCGCAATGGGGGCTGGTCGGGGCAGCCGGCGGCGGCGGCATCGGCGGCAGCGGCGCGCGGGTCGAGGTCAAGTCCTTCGCGGGGGCGGAGATCCATACCAGGGGCAACTTCTCCCACGGCATTCTCGCGCAATCCGTGGGTGGGTCGGGCGGCTCGGCCGGGTTCAGCGGCAACCTGCTCGTCTCGCTTGTGGGAAGTGGTGACGGCGGCGGGAATGGCGGCGTGGTCAGCGTTTCCAACGGCGGTGCCATCCAGACAGACGGGACAATGTCGCGCGGGATCATGGCGCAATCGGTGGGCGGCGGTGGCGGTGCCGGGGGCACGGCGGCCGGGGCGGTCTCGCTTGCCCTGGGCGGGGCTGGCAACAACGGGGGATCGGGTTCGAGTGTCACCGTCGTGAACGCGGCGACAGGCACCATCGTGACCAAGGGCGACATGTCGGACGGGATCATGGCCCAGTCCATCGGCGGCTCGGGTGGCCGTGGCGCCAATGCCTATGGCCTTGTGGCCCTCGGCGGCGATGGGGCCAAGGCGGGGTCCGGCGCTGCTGTGTCGGTGTCCAACTTCGGGCGTATCGAAACCGCGGGCGACCGGGCGCGCGGGATCATTGCGCAGTCCATCGGCGGTGGTGGCGGCGACGGCGGCAACAGCGGCGGCATGGTCGCGGTTGGCGGCGATGGCGACGGTGGCGGCGAGGGCGGCGCCGTGACCATCGTCAACGACGGTGTGATCCTGACCGAGGGCGATGAAGCCATGGGCCTTCTTGCCCAGTCGATCGGCGGTGGCGGCGGCAACGGTGGCTCGGCCGGGTCGATTGGCGCCTTTGCCAGCGTGGGCATCGGCGGCGCGGGCGGCACCGGTGGCGCGGGCGGCGCGGTCAACGTGACGCTGTCGGATACCGATGCCGCGAACCCTTCGCTGATCCGCACGCGGGGCGACAGGTCCACTGGCGTCTTCGCGCAATCGGTCGGCGGCGGCGGCGGGAACGGCGGCGGCGCTGTAAGCGTCGGCGTCGGCGCCTTCGGCGCAGCTTCGGTGGCTGTCGGCGGATCGGGCGGCAAAGGCGGGGCGGGCGGCACGGTGACGCTGTCCGGTCAGGGCAATGCCCAGGTCCAGACCGAGGGCACGGACGCCACGGGCGTGATGCTGCAATCCGTGGGCGGAGGCGGCGGCAATGGCGGCTATGCCATCTCCGCCGCTGTTTCGGGCGGGCCGGTCTCGGGCAGCTTTTCTGTCGCGGTCGGAGGCTCGGGCGGATCGGGCGGCGCCGGTGGAACGGTTCTTGCCGGGTCGCTGGATGGATCGGGTGCTCTGGTCTCTCCGGGCTTCTCGGGCAGCGTTCTGACGACCGGTGACCGTTCGTCGGGCATGATCTTCCAGTCGGTCGGCGGCGGCGGCGGCAATGGCGGGCTTGCCGTGGCGGCGGCCGGCGGCGGCTCGCTGGCCTTCTCCGGCTCGGTCTCTGTCGGCGTCGGCGGGTCGGGGGGGCTCGGCGGTGCCGGCGGCACGGTAAGGGTCCGCACGGATGGGGATGTCACCACCATCGGCAACAGCTCGACCGCCTTGCTGGCGCAATCGGTCGGCGGCGGCGGCGGCAATGGCGGCGGCAGCATCGCGGCCGGAGTGAGCGCCAGCGGCGGCGTCGCAGCCACGATCACCGCCGCTGTCGGCGGCAGTGGCGGCGGCGCGGGCGGCGGCGGCCTGGTCGAACTGATCGCCGGCGGCGAGCAGATCAAGACCGAGGGCCAGTTCTCGACCGGGGTGCTGGCGCAGTCGGTTGGCGGTGGCGGCGGCAATGGCGGCTATTCCATCGGTGCGGGCGTCGCCGGGGCCGGCGGCGGGGCGGGTGCGATCAGCGTGGCTGTCGGTGCCTCGGCTGGTGGCGGGGGCGATGGCGGCACCTTGACGGCGGATATCGGTGCCGGTGTCTGGACCAGGGGCGATGATTCAGGCGCTGTCCTGATCCAGTCGGTGGGCGGCGGCGGCGGGAATGGCGGCTTTGCGGTCGCGGCCGGGATCGCCGGGGCCGGGGCCGGCAGCGGCGCCATCACCGTCGGTCTGGGTGGCAGCGGCGGAACGGGCGGCCAAGGCGGCCGCGTCGTCGCGGCACAGGGCGGAGACGTGCTGACCGAGGGTGACCGCGCGGCGGGCGTCGTGGCGCAATCCATCGGCGGTGGCGGCGGCAATGGTGGCTTCGCGGTTTCGGGGGCGCTTGCGGGCTCGGGAACGGGCAGCGGCTCCATTGCGGTCGGCCTTGGCGGGTCGGGCGATGCGGGCGGAAGTGGCGGCGCGGTGACCGCAGCCATCGGTGGCGACGTCACGACCATGGGCACGGATTCGGTTGCCATTCTGGCGCAGTCGGTCGGCGGCGGCGGCGGCAATGGCGGGTTCAGCGTGGCCGGCGCGATGGCAGGCGCAGGCGTTGGTGCCGGCGCGGTCAGCGTCGGACTGGGCGGCAGCGGCGGCACCGGCGCCACGGGGGGCAGCGTATCCCTGGTCAGCAACGGTGACGTCTGGACGCAGGGCGACCGGTCCTCGGGCGTGGTTGCGCAATCGCTGGGCGGCGGCGGCGGCAACGGCGGCTTCTCCGTGGCAGCCGGGGCCGCAGGCGCCGGGACCGGCGCGGGGTCGGTCTCTGTCGGTCTGGGCGGCAGCGGCGCGGGCGGGGGGAATGCGGGCAATGTCACCGCCACCTCCAACGGCCTGATCCTGACGCAGGGCGATGCGTCGGCGGGCTTTGTCGCGCAGTCGATTGGCGGCGGCGGTGGTAACGGCGGCTTCAACGTCTCGGCTGCCGTGGCCGGTGCGGGCACCGGCGCGGGCGCAGTTGCGGTCGGTCTGGGCGGCAGCGGCGCCGGTGGCGGCAATGGCGGCAGCGTGACGGCCATCACGACGGGCAATATCGAGACCCAAGGCACGTCTTCCGTGGGGATACTTGCGCAATCGGTCGGCGGTGGCGGCGGCAATGGCGGCTTTGACGTGGCAACCACCGGCGCGGGTGCGGGCACGGGCGCCGGGGCGGTCTCGGTTGGCCTCGGCGGCGCGGGCGCCGGCGGCGGCAATGGCGGCGCGGTCGATCTGACGGTCAGGAATGACGTGCAGACCGGGGGCGATCATTCCGCCGCTGTGGTTGCGCAATCGGTCGGCGGTGGCGGTGGCAATGGCGGCTTCAACGTCTCTGCCGCTGGCTCGGGCGCGGGAACAGGCTCGGGCGCGGTTGGTGTCGGGATCGGCGGCAGTGCTGGCACGGGCGGCGACGGCGCGCGCGTCGACAGCGATGTCGCGGGCGACATGACCACGTCGGGCGACAGCTCGACCGGCGTGCTGGTGCAGTCGGTCGGCGGCGGTGGTGGCAATGGCGGCATGAACGTCAGCGGCGCGCTGAGCTTTGCCGGAACCGGCTCCGGTGCGGCGGCCATCGGCATCGGCGGCTCTGGCGGCCTCGGCGGCAGCGGCGGCAATGTCGCGTCGATCTATTCCGGGACAGCCTTGACCTTTGGCGACAGTTCCGGCGGCGTGGTGGCGCAAAGCCTTGGCGGCGGCGGCGGCAATGGCGGGATCAACATCTCGGGTGCAATCTCGGTCGGCTCCGACTTTTCGGGCGCGGTCGGCTTCGGTATCGGCGGGTTCGGCGGCGGTGGCGGCGGCGCGGGGTCCGCGGACCTTGTCATGTCGGGCGTGGTGCAGACGAGCGGCAACGATTCCATCGGCGTCCTGACGCAAAGCCTTGGCGGCGGCGGCGGGAACGGCGCCCTCAACGTCAGCGGCGCGGTGTCCATCTCCAAGGGCGCAAGCGGCGCGGTCGGCCTTGGCGTCGGGGGCTTTGGTGGCAGCGGCGCGGATGCAGGCGCGCTTGCCTCGTCGTCCATCAGCGGCAAGGTCCTGACGCTTGGCGACAGGAGCGCCGGTGTCGTGACCCAGTCCATCGGCGGCGGCGGCGGCAACGGCGGGGCGAACCTCACGGGCGCGCTGAACCTGACCAGAACGTCAGGCGGCGCCGCGGCGCTTGGTCTTGGCGGCTTTGGCGGAGACGGCGGGAACGGCGGCAGGGTGATCAGCACCGTCACCGCCACCGGCGCGGGCGAGAGCATCACGACTGTCGGGGCCGACAGCATCGGGGTCTTGGCGCAATCCGTTGGCGGCGGCGGCGGTTCGGGCGGGCTCAACGTCTCTGGCGCCGTCAGCCTCAGCGGCCAGTCGGGCGCGGCGGTGGCCCTTGGCCTTGGCGGATTTGGCGGCGCGGGCGGCGATGCCGGCGCGACCAGCCTCAGCGTGACGGGCGACGTGAATACCTATGGCAACGGGTCCGACGGCGTCGTGGCGCAAAGCGTCGGCGGCGGCGGCGGTAGCGGCGGCGTCAATGTGTCGGGGTCGCTTGCGCTGACCAAACCGCAAACCTCCTCCACCATCTTCTCGGTCTCGGCGGGTGTGGGCGGCTTCGGCGGCGGCGGCGGCACGGCAGGCGCGGTCGACCTGAGCTATGGCGGGACGGTGAGGGCGGTTCCGGGCACGATTTCCGGCAATGACTTCACCCCCAATGCCAGCGGCAGCGCCAGTGGCCTTGTCGCGCAATCCATCGGCGGCGGCGGCGGTCGCGGCGGCGTCAATGTCAGTGCCGGCGTGGCGATCAGCTCCAAGCCCGGGCCGACGCAGGGCAACAGCAACTCCTCCTCCTATGCGGTCCTCGTGGGCGTCGGCGGGTTCGGCGGAACCGGCGGCGACGCCGGCAACGTCTCGGTGGACGTGGCAGCCGGCAGCAAGATCTACGCCCATGGCGTGAGCAGTTCCGGCATTCTGGCGCAGTCTGTCGGCGGCGGCGGCGGGACGGGCGGGCTGAATGTCAGCGGCGGCATCGTATCCGACACATCGCTGATCGTCGGCGTCGGCGGCATGGGCGGCAACGCCGGCCAGGCTGCAGATGTCTCGGTCGCGGCAGTTGCCGATATCTACGTGTCCACGAATCCGGCAAGCGTGGTCGACCCCACTGACGCCAGCTTCGAGGCAAAGCTGCGCTCGGTTTTCGGCGACAGCGTCTTCAACGACATGGCGAACAGCGCCGTCGACGGTGTCGAAGGCCTGATCCAGGACAAGGGACTGAAGAACCTCTTTGTCGACCTCGGGCTGTTCAAGGGCGAGGAGGGGCCGGAGACAGAAGGCTCTGCCGGGATCCTCGCGCAATCCATTGGCGGGGGCGGCGGCAATGGCGGGCTGAATGTCAGCGGCGGCCTCGCGCTTAGCAAGGACGGGAAAATTCCGTCGGTAACCTTCGGCATCGGCGGGTTTGGCGGCGACGCCAACACGTCGGGCAATGTCAGCGTCGATCACACCGGGACCATCGAGGTCGCGGGCAACTGGAAGCACGGGATCTTTGCGCAATCGGTGGCCGGCGGCGGCGGCAATGGCGGGTTGAACATCTCGGGCCAGCTGAACTGGGGCAGCTCCGATGGGTCGGGGGGCGCGACCGACCTGAGCATCGTCGCGGGTCTTGGCGGTCATGGCGGCACCGGCGCGAATGCGGGCGATGTCGAAGTGATCTCCAGCGGCAACATCTCCACCAGCGGCTACCACGCCCGCGGTGTCTTTGCGCAGTCCATCGGCGGCGGCGGCGGCACGGGCGGGATCAACGTCACGGCGGTGGGTACGAAGGACAGCTCGCCCATCGCGATCGGGATCGGCGGCTTTGGCGCAAGCGGCGGTGACGCGGGCGACGTGCGCGTCATTCGCGGCACCACCGATCTGGCCGCGGGCCAGATCGTCACCAACGGCAGCGGCAGCCACGGCATCGAGGCCAGCAGCATCGGCGGCGGCGGTGGCGATGCCGGCATCAACGCGGTGCTCGGCTTCAGCAAGACCACCGGAGCGGGTGAACCCGGCGGGGCTACGCCGGACCGCAAGGTGCCCGCGAATACCGGGGTCGACGCATCGGTCATCCCCAACTTCAACGCCGTTCTCGATCAGCTTGAAGGCAAGACGCAGACGGGATCCGCCTCTGGCGAGAAGAAGTCGGTCAACTCCGCGGTCATCGCCGTTGGCGGTTCGGCGGGGAACGCCGGTCAGGGTGGCCAGGTCGAGGTGGTGCATTTCGGCGATGTCGCCACACTCGGTGAGGCAAGCTACGGTGTCTTTGCCCAGTCCATCGGCGGTGGCGGCGGCAATGCTGCCTTCAACATGGGCAAGATCTTCGAGACCGGCGATGCCAAGAACAACAAGGGCTTTGGCCTTGCCATCGGCGGCGGCACCGGCACTGGCGGAACCGGCGGTGACGTGAGCGTGCGCAACACCGGCGACATCGATACGGTCGGCGCAGGCTCGCATGGGATCTTCGCGCAATCCGTTGGCGGCGGCGGCGGCAACACCAGCTTCAACTCCATCGGTCAGGGCGGTGAAGGCGGCAATATCGGCATCGTCATCGGGCGCACCGGGGGCACGGGCGGCTCGGCGGGAGATATCTATGCCTCCAGCGACGGGAATGTCATCACGCGCGGCGACGGGGCACATGCGCTGTTTGCGCAATCCATCGGCAATGGCGGCGGCAACTCCGGCACCAACTCCGTCTCCCTGTCCACCCCGGGCGAGGGTGACAAGGCCGGGCAGGACTTCAAGCTCAGCGTCGGGCTGGAAGGGGGCGAAGGCGGCACCGCAGGCGATGTGGTTGCGGTGGCAGACGGCCTTCTTGCAACGGGCGGCGATGACGCGCATGGCATCTTCGCGCAATCCGTCGGCGGCGGCGGCGGCACTGCCGGCAGCGCCGGCGGCTCTGCCGGCACGGCCACGTCCTATTCGCTGAACATCGGCGGCACCGGCGGCACCGGGGGCACGTCGGGGACGGTCAACGTCGACAGCACGGCCGAGATCGCCACGCAAGGCGACCGGTCCGTCGGCATTCTTGCGCAGTCGGTCGGCGGTGCGGGCGGGACCGGCGGCGCCGTCAACAGCGGCCCGGGCGCACTGGCCATCGCCAAGGCGACGGTCAAGGGCTCTGAAACCGGAACCACCGTTTCCGTCAATATCGGCGGTTCGGGCGGCGAGGGCATGACCTCGGGCGACGTGACTGTCATCAGCGAGAACATCATCACCACCCTCGGCTCCAGCTCCCACGGGATCCAGGCGCAATCCATCGGCGGCGGTGGCGGCAAGGGCGGGCTGGTCGAGAACAAGATCGTCAACCTGAAGTCCAACATTGCAACCACGGCGACATTCTCGCTGGGCGGATCGGGGGGAAGCGGCGCGGTTTCGGGCGCGGTCTCGGTCACGAACCTCAGCGACATCGGCACGCAGGGGGACCGTTCGGCAGGCATCTTCGCCCAGGCCATCGGGGGTGGCGGCGGCGACGCGCAGCATGTGCGCAACATCATCGCGGGTGCGGCGGCGGATAACAGTTCCCGAAGCGCGCTGCTGATCGGCGGAACCGGCGGGACGGGCGCACAGGGCGGGTCCGTCACGGTGGCGAATGGCGCGTCGGCGCGGATCGTGACCGACGGGACCGAGAGCCACGGCATCTTCGCCCAGTCCATCGGCGGCGGCGGCGGCAACGGATCGGACGTTCTGTCGATCTCCAAGGGGGACGCGGCCAGCGGCGCCAAGATGAGCCAGTCGATCCAGCTTGGCCTTGGCGGCTCTGGGGGAACGGGCGGCGCCGGCGGCGCGGTGGACGTGGTCAACGAAGGCCTGATCGTGACCCGGGGCGACCGGGCGCACGGCATCCTGGCGCAGTCCATCGGCGGCGGCGGCGGCAATGGCGGCTACTCGATCACCGGAAACGCAAGCCTTTCACCCGGCAGCGAGTCGGACCCGACCCTCGCCCTCAACATGGGCGGGGCAGGTGGCAGCGGCAACGCAGGCGGAAACGTGACAGTCTCCAATTCCGGCGAAATCCACGTTTCGGGGGCGGACTCCTATGGCGTGCTTGCGCAATCAGTGGGCGGCGGCGGCGGCAATGGCGGGGTCGCCATCGCCCTGTCGCTTCAGGACATCGGGGGACAAGCCAGCGGCAAGTCCTATACCAAGCTCGCCCTCGGCGGGGCCGGTGGGGCCGGTGCGGATGGCGGCGATGTGTCCGTCACCCATGAGGGAACGATCGTCGTGTCCGGCGATCGCGCCTACGGCATCTTTGCGCAATCGGTAGGCGGTGGCGGCGGCAACGCGGGCTTCTCGATCTCTGCGCCCGCGGTGATGGTGGCCGATTACGTGACCTCCACCCTGCTTGGCGCCCGCAGCGGTTCCGAGGGCAAGGCCGGCACCGTCACCGTTACCAGCAAGGGCGACATCCTCGTCACCGGAACCGGCAGCAAGGCGATCTTTGCGCAGTCGGTGAACGGTGGCGGTGGCAATGTCGACACGTTCCTCGATTTTGCCAGCGCAGAGGGCGAGCAAGACGCCCGGGCAAACATGGTCGCGCGGGCGGCGCTTCCGGGTGACCCCGGGACCGGCATGATCTATGCAGCCACCCTTGGCGGAGCGGATCTGCAGGGCTCTGCGGGCGAAGCGGTCGAGCAGTCGCACGAAGGCGACATCACGGTGACGGCCGACCGTTCCGTCGGGCTCATCGTGCAAAGCATCGGCGGCGGCGGCGGCACTCAGGCCATCGCGCTGAACAGCACCGGGTCGCCGAGCGATCTGACCGTCGCCGGCCATCTGGGCGCAACGAACACCGGCGAGTCCTCCGGCGGCACCGTGATCGCCAACCGGACCGGGCAGCTGGTCAGTGGGGGCGATTTCTCCCCGGGAGGCATTGTGCAGTCCATCGGCGGCGGCGGCGGTCGTTTCGCGGTCGCGGCAAGCGGAAACGCCGGGGCGCGGAGCGCGAGCTTCTCGCTCGGCGCGGTGGGCACGTCGCTGGGCAATCACGGCAATACCGTCACACTGGCCCTGAATGGCGATATCCTGACCTTCGGGGACAATTCCAGCGGCCAGATCATCCAGTCCATCGGCGGCGGCGGCGGCGAGGTGCAGGTGACAGGGCTCGATGCGGCACGGGTCGCCCTCGGCGCCAGCGATGGCTCGAGCGGCAACGGCGGCGCGATCTCTGTCGTGAACGCGGGCTACACCGAGACGCAGGGCGCGCGCTCGCACGGGTTCCTTCTGCAGTCCATCGGCGGGGGTGGCGGGCTTGTCACCACCGATCTGGCAAGCGCTGCACTGACGGTGGACCTGTCCAGTGGCAACTCCGGCAGCGGCGGCGACGTCACCTTCACGAACTCCGGCCACATCCTTGCCATTGGCACCGAGTCGGTGGGGGTTCTGGCGCAATCCATCGGCGGCGGTGGCGGCATGGTCGATGGCGTCTTCCGCGGCAGCGCGGGCGGGACCGGGCAGGGCGGCCGCATCAATCTGGACCTGACCGGCAACATCATGGCGCTGGGGCGGAACGGCATCGCCGTCTTTGCGCAATCCGCCGGATCGCAGGGTGGTGACGACATCACGCTGAACCTTGACGGCGTGATCATCGGTGGCGGCAACGCCGATGAGGAGGACGCGCCTGCGGCCGGAACAGGGCCCGAGACCGCGGCAATCGTTCTGGACGGAGGGGCCTCGAACACCGTGACTCTTTCGGCCGACACTTTCCTGATGGGGTTGAACAACCGCGTTCTTGCCGGCGGCGACGGCAATGACCAGGTGCTGTCCTTCGGCGCGGTCGTGGGGAATATCGACCTTGGGACCGGCCTCAACGGCTTCACCCTTGCGCAGGGCGGCGAGCTTTATGCGCAGGACGAAATCGCCCTGGGTGAAGCGGGCCTTCTGATGATCGAGGGCGATCTCTTCCTCGGCGGACAGGCCTATCTGCACGACGGAACGTTCGGCATCGGGCGTGCGGCGGCAGACTTCCGCGTCACAAACCTCGTCAGCCAGACCACGGTGGTAACGGGCTCCGCGGTCTTCGCAAGCACGGCAACCTACACGCCCGACGTCTTCTTCCGGCAAGACCTGGCCTATGGCGGCGAAAGTGACCTGATCGTTGTCTCTGCCGACGCGACCATGGGTGGCACGATCTTCCCGGTGCTGCGGATCCTGGAGCGGGCGGGGCCCCTCGTCATCGTCAATGCGGGCGGTGCCACTTTCGACTCCGGGACGACCGTCATCGGTACGCCGGTGCTGACCTACAGCATCGGGCTCAACGGGCCGACGGGCGACGGCAGCACGATCGACCTGCTGGTAGAGGCCGACTACAGGATGTCGGGGATGAACGGAAATCAGCGCCGCACCGCGGGGCATTTCAACCGGATCCTTGCCGGCGAGGGATCTGCCGCGATGGGCCCGATGTTCACCCTGCTTGCCACCACCGCAGACGAGGCGGCCATCATCGATGCCATCGACCGGCTTGGCTCGGAGGATTATGCGGCGACGCAGGTCGATGCACTTCACTCGGCGCTGACCTTCGCGGACTCTGTCATGAATTGCGACCATCCTCTGGGTTCTGGCGCGGGGATCCTCGAGAATGGCTGCTACTGGATGCGCGGAACCGGGCGCTGGATGGAGCGGGACCAAAGCTTCGAGTCCCGTCGCTTCGAAACCGAGTCCAACGGGTTTGGCGGCGGCGTCCGCGTGCCCCTCGGTGCCGACCTGCAACTGGGCATCGCGGTGGAGCAGGAGAGCTTCCGGATGACCAACGGCGACCGCTTCGCCGCCAGCGGCGACCGCCTGGCCATCGGGGCGGCCCTGATGCGCGAAGTTGGCGCCTGGGATATGTATGGCGTCCTGAGCACGAGCAACGCGCGCTATGACTCGACCCGCGGCATCGGTGTGTCGGGTGAATTGGTGGACGGCACCCCCGTGGTTGCAGGAGTGGCGTTCGCGCGTCAGCGCGTCGGCACGGCGAACCTTCGCCTTGGGGGCAGCTATCGGCATGACTTCGAGGACAGCGATATCTACCTCAGCCCGGGTCTCGATTTCGATGCGACCTACCTGCGCGCCCAAGGGACGTCCGAGACCGGGAGCGACTACGCTCTTGTGCTGCGGGACACGAACCAGTGGGTGCTGTCGCTGACGCCGTCGCTGGAGCTGGGGATTGATCGCAAGACCGCATCGGGATCACAGATCCGCGCCTTTGCCCGGGGCGAGGTCAGTGTTTCCAATACCGACGCGCTCTACGTCAACGCGACCTTCCCGGGCGCCAGCGACCTGGACGGCACGTTCCGGAACTACAGCGAGATCAGCAACCTTAGGGGGCGGTTGAAGCTGGGGGTCTCGGTCCACAATGCCGAGGGGACGGGGTTCTTCAACCTCGGCTATCAGGCCGAAGTGGGCGAAGGCATCGAGGGCCGTGCCGCGAGCTTGGGCTTCGGCATGAAATTCTGACCTGAATGGAAGACAATAGAATGCCAGTGATACCGACCACCCTTCGCGCAGCGATCCTGATTCTCGCCTGCAGCACGGCTGCCCCTGCGCAGGAGGCGGCCGACCCGCCGCAGCCTCAGCCGCCACTCTGGATCATCGCCTGCTCTAACGAGACCGACCCCGACGAGCTTTTGTGCGAGGTCTCGCAGAGCATTGTCATGACGGCGCAGAACGGCCAGAGCCAGCGCGTTGCCACCCTGTCCTTCGCGCGCGCGGCGGGTCAGGCGGACACCCAGGCCTTCCTCGCACTGCCGCTGGAGGTCAGCCTGACGGAACAGGCACAGATCGCGGTGGATGGGACCGAACGCGCCACCTTTGCCTGGCAGAGCTGCGACAGCTCCAGCTGCTATGCCACGGCTGATGTGGACGAGGCGTGGATGGCCGCGATGCGGGCGGGAACCGAGATGACGGCGCAGTTCAAGGCGCGCGACCAGCGCGACGTAAGCTTCGCCTTTCAGCTTCGTGATTTTCTCCGGACGGAGCAGATGCTGCCCTGACGGCGGGGACGGCGCGGGCACATGGCGGGCTGTGGTCGCGATTGCTTCGGCGCGGGGTGAGCAATCGCCCGGCGCGCGGAGCTCTCATCGCGGCAGCGCCCGCCGTGAATCGCGAGGCCGTCGCGCAGATGAAGGCCCATCTCGGGTTGTCGGAACGGCGGGCGTGCCGTCGCGCCGGCACACTTCGCGCCCGGCCTCATTCACTGCAAGATGCCGATGATCTGCTCTTCGGTCGGTATCGTCCGCTTCATCAAGCTGGTAATCTGACCAGCCATCCCGAAGGCGGTCATATCCGGGCCTTCGTGTGCGGCGGTCGCCCGCTGGCCCAGGCGAAGTCCTGAGGTCAGATCCCAACGACCGGGCTCACGGCTCGTGAAGGAGCCCTTGGGCACCTGAAAGGTCGCGGATGATCGCGGCTGTGTCAGCCCGTCGCTCCAGGCACCGCGACCTCGGCCCCGCCACGACGAGGGCCAGTCTTCGGTGAGGGCACAGAAGGGTCACGCTGACGCCCGCGAGATCCGGAACATATTCGGAATCGCTTTGATGATAGCCGCGGGTTTCCGCGTCAAAGAGCGCGGCCTCCAGCTCGTCAGGGGACCGTGGCGCAGTCGGCGGCAGGCCCGTGAAATCGATCTTGCGGTAGAGGGCCTCGCGCTCCGGTTTCGGATATTGGGCGAGGAGGGCGCGGCCGACAGAGCTTGCGTGGATCGGCACCCGGCTCCCGGCCTTGGCAAAGTAACGCACGGCCTGGCTCGATTCCGCCACAAACAGCATGACCGCGTTCATCCCCGACGGCGACGCGATGCCAGTTGTCTCGCCGGTGGCGTCGCGTATCTCTCGCGCAAGGGCCAGCAGCGGTTCGGGCAGCGGATCCGCTTCGGCGATCGCCTGGGTGGCGACAAACCAACGCGGCGTCGGGTAATAGCCGCCGCGCGTCACCGGCTCATAGAGGTAACCCTTGTCCGCCAGCGTTCCGACGATGTTGAACGTGCTGGACCTCGGCCAGTCAAGCTCGACGGCGATCTCTGTCAAGGTCGCCGGCTTGCGCCTTTCCGCAAAGAATTCAAGTAGTTCCAGAACGTTGGCGGCCTGCCGCACCTGCATGGAGGGTCTCCCTGTCGGCCTGTGTTGGCCGTTTGAGCACTATAGAGCAGCAAGGGCAGAATTCACCCACCCAGAATTCTTGTCGCAGAAATTCATGTACAGGAATAAAGAATCCCTGTACATGAATTGTATGAACAGCTTTGGGAGGAGCAGATGAAGGCATTGAGGAGAATGGGGCTGCTGGCGTCGATCTTGACTGCCGGCGTGCCGGGGATCGCAGCGGCTCAGGATCAGATCGAGGTGACCCTCGGGGTGCTCGCCGACATGAGCGGCATCTTCTCGGACATTGGCGGCGAGGGATCGGTGGTCGCCACGCGGATGGCCGTCGAGGATTTCATGAAGCGGCCCGAGGCTGCCAACTTCAAGATCGAGATCGTCTCTGCCGATGCACAGAACAAGCCCGACATCTCGTCGGCCATTGCGCGGGAATGGCTGGAGAGCGACGGGGTCGACGCCTTGCTTGACATGCCGACGAGCGCGATCTCTCTGGCGCTCGCGCCGATCGTGCAGCAAGCGAACAAGGTTGCCCTGCTGACGGCATCGGGCACCTCCGATCTTACCGGACCCGTATGCACGCCCAATTCCGTGCATTGGACCTATGACACCTGGGCACTGGCGCATGGCACGGCCGAGGCGTTGACGAGGCAGGGCAAGACGAGCTGGTATTTCCTGACCGTCGACTTTGCCTTGGGGCATTCGCTGGAGCGTGACGCCTCTGCTGTTGTCGTCGAACACGGCGGCAGCGTCCTGGGCTCGGTGCGCCACCCGACAGCGACCCCTGATTTCTCGTCCTACCTGCTGCAGGCGCAGGGCAGCGGCGCGGATGTCATCGCGCTGGCCAACACCGGCGGCGACGCGATCAACACGTTGAAGCAGGCACGCGAGTTCGGGTTGATCGACGGGGGACAGAGCTTCGCCGGGATGCTGATGTTCCTCTCGGACATTCATTCCACCGGCCTCGACACGGCGCAGGGCCTGCTTCTGACCACAGGCTTCTACTGGGACCGCAATGACGCCACCCGCACCTTCGCGGAACGCTTCGCCGCCGAAAACGGCGACCGGATGCCGACCATGAACCAGGCGGGCGCCTATTCCGCCACTCTGGCCTATCTCGAGGCGGTGGCCGAGGTCGGATCGCCCGAGGATGGGGCGGCGGTGGTGAAGGCGATGCACGATCGCGGCACCTTTGAAGACCCACTCTTCGGCCCCACCTCGCTGCGTGAAGACGGACGTGTGCTGCATGACATGCTGCTGGTGCAGGTAAAGACGCCAGAGGAATCCACCCAGCCCTACGACTATTACAAGATCGTCGAGGTTCTTCCGGGCGAGAGCGCGTTCCGCCCGCTCGCCGATGGCGGCTGCCCTCTGGTGCAGTAGCCGCACACCCGCGCGGCGCATCCGCCGCGCGGGCCCCACCAGGTTACCCAACATCCATCTGAACGAGGTAAGCGATGTCACTCGATCTGGCAAACGATGGGATATTGCGTCTCGACCGGCTGTTCATCGGCGGCGAGTGGCAGGTTCCCGATGACGGCGACGAAATCGAGAGCATCGACCCGTCCACGGCTCGCCCCTGGGCGGTGGTCGCCTCTGCCGGCCGCCGTGACGTGGACCGGGCTGTTGCCGCGGCACGCGCGGCGCTGGAAGGCCCCTGGGGCCGGATGCCGGGCCACGAGCGTGCGGCCCTTCTGCGCCGTTTCGCGGATCTCTATCAGGCGCGGGCCCTGGACCTTGCCGAGTTGGAGGCCCGCGATTCCGGCCGCGCGATCCGCGAGGCCCGCGCCGATATCGGCAGCCATCACTTCGGCTATCACTGGTGGGCTTCGCTCGCTGACAAGGCGGCAGGCCGGACCATTCCCTTCGACAGCTCTGTCCATGCCTTCACCAGCCGCGTTCCCGTCGGCGTCGTCGCCGCCATCACGCCCTGGAACGTGCCGCTGATGGCCGCTGCGTGGAAGCTTGGCCCCGCACTCGCCGCCGGCTGCACCGTTGTCATCAAGCCGGCAGAGCAGACGCCGGTGGCCACGGTTGAGCTTGGCCGGCTGTTCGAGGCGGTGGGCTTCCCGCCCGGTGTGGTGAACATCGTCCCCGGCTACGGGGCGGACGGCGTGGGCGAATGGCTCGTCGCGCATCCGGGCGTCGACAAGATCGCCTTCACGGGCGAAGGCGCGACCGCCAAGGCGATCTTGCGGACCGGCGCCGAGACAATGAAGCGCTTTACCTTCGAGCTTGGCGGCAAATCCCCCCATATCATCTTCGATGATGCCGATCTGGAACAGGCGCTGAATGCCGCGACCAACTCGGCCTGGACGCTTTGCGGCCAAAGCTGCGCGCTTGGCTCGCGCGTGCTGGTGCAACGCTCGGTCTACGACAGGGTGGCCGAGGCATTCCGGGCGCGCGCGGCAAAGGTCCGTGTCGGACCGGCGCTTGACGCCGCGACGCATATGGGGCCGCAGGCGCATCTGGCGCAGCTGGAAAAGACCCTGTCCTATATCGACATCGGCCAGGCCGAGGGCGCGGAACTGCTGACCGGCGGACAGCGCCTTTCGGGCGGGATCCACGGCGAGGGCTATTTCGTCGAGCCCACGGTCTTTGCGAACGTCTTCAACAAGATGCGGATCGCGCAGGAGGAAATCTTTGGCCCGGTGGCAGCCCTGATCCCCTTCGAGGACGAGGACGAGGCGGTCGAGATCGCCAATGACAGCCGCTACGGGCTGACCGCCGGGCTCTGGACCGGCGATACCGGGCGGGCGCACCGCGTCGCCGCGCGCATCCGCGCCGGCATGGTCTGGGTCAACACCTACCGCTTCATCCGCTGGTCGACGCCCTATGGCGGGTTCGGTGCAAGCGGCTGGGGCCGTGAGAACGGGGTCGAGGCGCTCGACAGCTATCTCGAGACCCGCACGACCATCGTCAGCACGCATGGTCGCTTCCCCGATGCCTATGCGGACTGAAACACCTGAGGAGATATCCATGAGACTTCAGAACAAACGCGTCATCGTGACCGCCGCTGCCTCGGGGATGGGCCGGGCCGGGGTCGAACTCTTCCTCCGCGAGGGCGCGTCCGTCGCAGCCGTGGACGTGAACAGCGCAGGGCTGGACGCACTCGCCGCCGACATGAAGAGCGCGGGCCACCACGTCCACACCGTCCTCGCCGACCTGTCGCGCCCCGAGGAGATGCGCAGCTCGATCCACGACGCGGCCGCCGCGCTTGGCGGGGTCGATGTTCTTTGGGCCCATGCGGGCATCCCCGGGCCTGGCGGCATCGAGAACCTCGACGTCGCGGCCTTCGATCTGGCGATGGCGCTCAACGTGACCTCGGCCGCGCTCGCGGCGGGCGAGGTGGTGGGCCATATGCGCAAGTCGGGTGGCGGATCGATCATTTTCACCTCGTCCATCTCTGGCCTGATGGGCTCGATGATGAGCCCGGTCTACTCGGCGGCGAAGTTCGCGGTCGTGGGTCTGACAAAGTCGCTTTGCCAGACCTTCGCGCCTGACAATGTGCGGGTCAACGTCGTCTGCCCGGGCCTTGCCGACACGCCGATGAAGCTGGGCTTTACCGGAAGATCCGGCGATCCGAAGGAAGCCGAGGCCAATCAGGCCAAGCTGCTCGCCGCGGTCCCGATGGGGCGGCTCTGCAAGGCCGAGGAGGTGGCACATGCGGTGCTCTGGCTCGCGTCCGATGATGCCTCCTTCGTGACCGGCGTCGCCCTGCCGGTCGATGGCGGGTTCACAGCGCGGTGACGGAGAGGTTCATGTCGGGTCCCCTTTCAGGCCTTCGCGTCATCGACCTCACAACGGTCATCGCCGGTCCCTTCGCCACGCAGATCCTTGGCGACATGGGCGCCGAGATCGTGAAGGTGGAGCCGCCGCAAGGCGACATCATGCGCGCCCCCGGCCCGGGCCGCTCGCCGGGGATGGGCGCGGCCTTCCTGAATTGCAACCGCAACAAGACAAGCCTTTGCCTCGACCTCAAGGACCCGGCCGACCTGGCGCGGCTGGTGGAGCTGATCGGCGGGGCGGATGTCTTCGTGCACAACATGCGGATGAATGCCGCACGGCGGTCGGGGCTCGACCCGGAAACGCTGGGGGCGCGGTTCCCGCGGCTTATCCATTGCGCCATTGTCGGCTATGGGCAGGACGGGCCCTATCGCGACCGCCCGGCCTATGATGACATCATCCAGGCGGCCTCCGGGTGGGCAGCCCTGACGGCAGATGCAGACACGCCCCCGCGCTACGCCCCCACCATCGTGGCCGACAAGACGGCAGGGCTGTTCGCTGTCTCCGCCATCACGGCGGCGCTCCTTCACCGCGAGCGCAGCGGCGAGGGTCAGGCGATCGAGGTGCCGATGTTCGAGGTCATGGTCTCTTTCCTCGCGGTCGAGCACCTGGCGGGCATGAGCTTCGTTCCGGCCGAGGGGCCTTGCGGCTATGACCGATTGCTCTCGCCAGGGCGCAGGCCCTACCGCGCGGCGGACGGGCATGTGGCGGTGATGCCCTATACTGGCGCACATTGGCGCGCCTTCTTCATGGCGGCGGGACGACCGGACTGGGCGGCGGACCCGGTGCTGGCCGACGACCGGCAGCGCGCGGCGGCGATTGGCATCCTCTATGAACGTCTGGCGGACTGCCTCTCAGGGCGCAGCGTCTCTGACTGGCTCGCGACGCTGGAGGCGCTGGAGATCCCCTGCAGCCCCGTGAACCGGCTCGACGACCTTGCGGACGACCCACATGTGCGTGCGACGGGCCTTTTCGTCGAGACGGAGCACCCGACAGAGGGTCGCCTCCGTTCCGTGCGCCCGCCGATCCGGTTTTCGCGCACGCCCTGCGCGATCCGCAGTCTCGCGCCGCCGCGGGAGGCTTCCCGATGACGCAAACCCCTGTGCAGACGCAGGACCAGCCGCGGGTGGTTTTATCCGCCCGCGGCCTGGGCAAGGATTTTGCCGGGTTCACCGCGGTGAACAATGTCGATCTGGATGTGCATCACGCGCGGATCCATGCGCTGATCGGGCCCAATGGCGCCGGCAAGACCACGGTGTTCAACCTGCTGACCAAGTTCCTGCAACCGACCCGGGGCAGCATCACGCTGCTGGGGACCGACATCACCCGCATGAACCCTGACAAGGTGGCGCGGATGGGGCTGGTGCGGTCGTTCCAGATCTCGGCGGTGTTTCCGCATCTGACGGTGCTGGAGAATGTGCGCGTCGCGCTGCAGCGGCCCAATGATCTGGCGGTGCAGTTCTGGCTGCCGATGTCGGCGCTGGACCGGCTGAATGGACGGGCCGAGGTGCTGCTCGGTGATCTGGGCCTGAGCGAATACCGCGATGCGCGCGCCGGGGACCTGTCCTATGGCCGCAAGCGGGTGCTGGAGATTGCGACGACGCTGGCGCTC
>NZ_JAAAUC010000012.1 GCF_009908165.1 Frigidibacter albus | reverse complement strand
CGCCACCTCGAACGTGCCGGTCACCATCATCACCGGCGTGGTGTTCATGGTCTGCGTCCTGCTGTTCCGCCGCGGCCTGGTCGGAGAGTTCTATGCGTCAAAGCTGGGACGGATGCTGGGGTTCAATCCAGAGCGGTAGAAGACCCGCGCTGCGGTGAGGCGGCGCAAGGAGCGAGAATGGACCACTTCGACTATATCGTCATCGGCGCCGGCAGCGCCGGATGCGTGCTGGCCAACCGCCTGTCGGAAGACCCGCGCAATTCGGTGCTGCTGCTGGAAGCAGGGG
Source organism: Frigidibacter albus (assembly GCF_009908165.1). Lineage (GTDB taxonomy): Bacteria > Pseudomonadota > Alphaproteobacteria > Rhodobacterales > Rhodobacteraceae > Frigidibacter > Frigidibacter albus. The sequence goes on along the minus strand of NZ_JAAAUC010000012.1, from coordinate 140,366 downwards.
GGCGCGATAACTACCACTGGATCCATATCCCGGTCGGCTATCTCTATTGTATCGGCAACCCCCGCACCGACTGGCTGTTCAAGACCGAAGCCGAGCCGGGGCTGAACGGCCGCGCCCTGATGTATCCGCGGGGGCGGGTTCTGGGCGGCTGCTCGTCGATCAACGGCATGATCTACATGCGTGGCCAGGCGGCGGATTACGACCATTGGCGCCAGCTGGGATGCACCGGCTGGGGCTGGGACGACGTGCTGCCGGTGTTCCGCGGCCATGAGGATTTCTACAAGGGCGCCAGCGCCTTGCACGGCGCGGGCGGCGAATGGCGGGTGGAGAAGGCCCGCGTGCGCTGGACGGTGCTCGATGCGTTTCTGGAGGCGGCGGTGCAGGCCGGCATCCCGCGCAGCGAGGATTTCAACACCGGCGACAACGAGGGCGGCGGCTATTTCGACGTCAACCAGCGCTCGGGCATCCGCTGGAGCACCGCCAAGGGCTTCCTGCGCCCCGCCGCCAAGCGGCCGAACCTCACGGTGCTGACCGGCGCGCAGGCCTCGCGCCTGATCGTGGACGAGGGCGAGGTGAGGGGGGTCGTCTTCCACCACGCCGGCACGCTCAAGACCGCGCGGGCGCGGCGGGAAACCGTGCTCTCGGCCGGCGCCATCGGCTCGCCGCAGCTGCTGGAGCTGTCGGGGATCGGGCGGGGCGAGGTGCTGCAGGCCGCGGGCATCGCCCCGATCCGCGAGGTGGCGGGGGTGGGCGAGAACCTGCAGGACCATCTGCAGCTGCGCATGGTCTTCAAGGTCACCGGGGTGCCGACGCTGAACGAGAAGGCCTCGACCCTGCTTGGCAAGGCCGGGATCGGCATGGAATACCTCTTGCGCCGCTCGGGCCCGATGTCGATGGCGCCGAGCCAGGTGGGCATCTTCACCCGGTCGGGGCCGGACAAGGCGACGGCGGATCTTGAGTATCACGTGCAGCCCGTCAGCCTCGACCGCTTTGGCGAGGCGGTGCATCCCTTCCCGGCGATGACGGCCTCTGTGTGCAACCTGCGCCCCGAAAGCCGCGGATCGGTGCATGTGACCGGCCCCGATCCCCGCGCGCATCCCTCGATCCGCCCCAACTACCTTGCCACCGAGGGCGACCGCGAGGTGGCGGTGCGCGCGCTCGAACTCACCCGCCACATCGCCGCGCAGCCCGCCTTCGCCCGCTACAGCCCCGAGGAATTCCGCCCCGGCGCGCAGCACCAGACCCGCGAGGAGTTGGTCCGTGCGGCGGGCGACATCGGCACCACCATCTTCCATCCGGTCGGCACCTGCCGCATGGGCGCGGACGCGGCCAGCGTCGTCGATCCGCGCCTGCGCTTCCGCGCGCTTGGCCGGTTGCGCATCGCCGATGCCTCGGTGATGCCGACCATCACCTCGGGCAATACCAACGCGCCGACGATCATGATCGCCGAGAAGGCGGCGGCGATGATCCTGGCGGATGCGAAGAGAGGCGTGGCCTGATCTTTCGCAGATCACGCCTCTCGCGCAATGATGTGATCCGCCCGCCTCCGCGGAACAGTTGCCAGCGCCCAAGCGTTCTGTCACCGGAGAGAAGAACATCCCGGAGGAGATAAGGTGATGCGCAGCAAGATGAAGACGACACGGGCGGCCCGCGCGACAGCGCTGATGGCCAGCCTGTCGATGGCCCTGCCGGTTCCGGTTTATGCGCAGTCCGACGCGACGGTGCTTTGCGCCGACGGCACTGTCGGCCCCTGCGCCGAAGGGAACAACCCGAATGAGGAGCCGCGGAGCGAAGACGAGGCCGAGGACGCCGCCCCCGACGTGCAGCCCGAGCCCGCGCCGGAAGAGGTGCCCGCCGAGCCCACTCCGGACGTGACGCCCGAGCCCGCGCCCGAGCAGCAGCCGGTCCCCGACGAGACCCCGGCCCCGGCACCCGAAGAGCTACCGCAGCCCGATACAGCGCCCGAGATCCCCGCCGGTGAGACCGAAGGCAGCCTCGGCGACGCGCTGAACCGCGTGCTCGAAGGTGAAGAGGCTGTTGACGAGGCGCCGGTGGAAGAGCCGGCAGCCGAGGAGGCCCCTGTCGAGGAGGCCCCTGTCGAGGAGGCCCCTGTCGAGGCGCCGGCAGAGGAGCCCGCGGTCGAGGACGCCCCGGCCGTGGAAGAGCCTGCGGTGGAAGAGCCTGCGGTGGAAGAGCCCGCCGCCGAAGCCGAAAGCGGCGAGGACGCCCTGCGCCGCGCCCTTGAGGCCGAGACCGGCGAGGCACCCGCCGAAGAGGCGGCGCCAGAGGCCGAAGTTGAAGCCGAGACCGAGACCGAGATCGAGGCCGCGCCCGAAGCTGACGCTGTGCCCGATGCCGATGCTGACGCTGCGCCCGAGGCGGACGCTGCCGAAACCACCGAGGAACCCGCCGCCGAAGAAGGTGGCCTTGGCGCCGCGCTGGGCGCCTTGCTGAACGGCGATGACGCCGAAGAGCAACCCGCAGATGAAGCCGAGGCTGAGGCCGAAGTAGAGGCCGAGGCTGACACCGCCGCGACCGGGGTTGCCCCGGTCGTCGAGGACGGCCAGCCGACCGAGCAGATGCTGGTCGATCAGCCCGATGCCGCCTCGGGTGAACCGACCGCGGCCGCCGCCCTGCAGGCGCTGATCGGCGATGATGGCGCGGCCGAGGCCAGCGACGATGTTGCGGTGGTCGAGGAAACCGTGACCGAAGAGTCTGCCCGGTCCTCCTCCGAGGATTTCGAAAACACCGTGTCCGAGCGCCGCGAGGAGCGCCGCCGCGACAATGATGACGATGACGACGATGACGATGATGACCGCTGGAACAGCGCGCTGTCGGACCGTGAAAAGGTCATGCTGCTTGGCATCGGCGCGCTGGCTGTCGGCGCCGTGATTTCCAACAACCGCCGGGTCGAGCTGAACTCGGGCGACCGCGTGGTCGTGCAGCGCCCGGATGGGCAGTATGAGGTGATCAAGGACGATGACGTGCTACTGCGCCAGCCCGGCTCGAACGTGCGCACCGAGCAGTTCAACGATGGCTCCAGCCGGACCACGGTCCTGCGCGAGGATGGCTCGCGGATCGTGACCATCTACAGCCCGGAAATGCGCGTCCTGCGCCGGACCCGGATCGACCCGAATGGCCGGGAATACCTGCTGATCGACGACACCGTGACCTATGAGCCGGTGAACGTGGCAACCCTGCCGCCGCCGCGGCAGAACTTCGTCGAGCTGAGCAATGACGAGGCCGCCCTGCGCACCGCCCTTGCCCAACAGTCGGATTTCGGGCGCCGCTTCAGCCTGTCGCAGGTCCGCAACATCGCCGAGGTGCGATCCTTGGTGCCGGTGATCGATGTCAACGCGATCACCTTTGCCACCGGCTCGGCCGCGATCACGGCCGATCAGGCGCAGTCGCTGGCCTCGGTTGGCCGGCTGATCCAGGGCTATATCGACGAGAACCCGCAAGAGGTGTTCCTGATCGAGGGCCATACCGACGCCGTGGGCTCTGCCGCCTCCAACCTTGCGCTGTCAGACCGGCGCGCGGAATCGGTGGCGCTGGCGCTGACCGAGTATTTCGACGTGCCGCCGGAAAACATGGTCGTGCAGGGCTATGGCGAAAGCTACCTGCGGGTGAACACCGAGGCAGCCGAGCAAGCGAACCGCCGCGCCTCGGTGCGCCGGATCACCGATCTGCTGCAGACGGCGTCGAACTGACCAGGCAGCCTTGAGCAAAGGGCCGTCCGCGTTATGCGGGCGGCCCTTTTGGTTGGCCAAGCCGGGGGCGCTGCCCCCGGACCCCCGGGATATTTTCGCCAGCAAGAATGAGGGGGTTGCGCTTTTGTCGCATGGTGCGGGCGCGCCAACTTGATCTGGGTCAAATCACAGGCGCGCCCGCGGGGATAGCTTGGCCCCATCGGTTCGCTTCTCCCTGATACGCGGAACTCCCTGCCGCAGCGGATCGCCCTAACCAGACGTCTCCCTCGTCGGTCGGGAAATGCGCTGCGGGCCTCCCTCCCGCAGCGTTTTCCGTTTTTGCGGACCTCTGGGCACCCCGCGGCGTTTGCCATTGGCAAGCCACGCGAGCCCCTGCAGGATCGCGGGCAGAGGAGTGCCATGACCGATCATCCCACCCGTCCCGACCCCGACCGCATCTCCGAACTGGCGCTGGACTGGCACCGCGCCGGGCGCGGGGCGGTACTGGCGACGGTGGTGCAGACCTGGGGCTCCGCCCCGCGGCAGGCGGGCAGCCAGATGGTGGTGGCGGGGGATGGTGCGATGATGGGCTCGGTGTCCGGCGGTTGCGTCGAGGGGGCCGTGATCCTTGCGGCGCAGGAGGCGCTGGCGGAGGGGCGGGCGCGGCTGCTGACGTTCGGGGTCAGCGACGGGGATGCCTTTGCCGTGGGCCTCGCCTGCGGCGGCGAGATCCGGGTGCTGGTGCAGCCGGTGGGCACGGCCTTGCCCGAGGCGCTGCTGGCCGAGCTGGTGGCCGCGCGGGCGGCGCGGCAGGCGGTGGCGCTGCTGGTGGAGATGGAAGGGTTCGGGGTGCAGCTGGTGAGCGCCGAGCAGGCGACCGGGGCGCTGGCGGAGCGGTTTCGCAGCGACCGGTCGGGCATCGAGCCGGAGGGCAGCGTCTTTGCCGGCTTGCACAACCCGCCGCTGCGGCTGCTGGTCATCGGCGCCGTGCATATCGCGCAGGCGCTGGTCCCGATGGCGCGCATGGCGGGGTTCGATCCGGTGCTGATCGATCCGCGCGGCGCCTTTGGCTCCGAGGCGCGGTTTTCGGGCGAGGTGATCGTCGAGGACTGGCCCGATGCAGCGCTGGTGGCGCTCGTCCCCGATGCCCGTACCGCGGTGGTGACGCTGGCCCATGATCCCAAGATCGACGATCCGGCGATCCTCGCCGCGCTCGCCTCGCCGGTCTTCTACCTCGGCTGCCTCGGATCGACCCGCACCCATGCCAAGCGGCTGGAGCGGCTCAGGGCGGCGGGGGTGAGCGAAGCGGGCATCGCCCGCATCCACGGCCCGGCCGGCCTGCGCATCGGCGCCAAGAGCCCGGCCGAGATCGCGGTGTCGATCCTCGCGGAGATCATTCAGCGGCTGCGCGCGGGGTAGCGCGGCGCGTGGATTTCGGTGCGCCGCCCTCAGGCGGCCCCGCCTCTTCGGGATCGGTGGTGGCGGGCATCGCGGCATCCGCCGTCTCGTCGATCAGTCGGGCGCTGCGCTGGCGCGTGGCATAGCGCATCGCCCATTGCAGCGAGACCAGCAGGCGCTTTTCAAAGTTCACCAGCAGCCAGACATGGACCAGCGCCCACAGATACCAGGCGATCGCGCCCTTCATCTGCCAGCGGCCGAAATCGAACACCGCCGCGCCGCGGCCGATCACCGCGGTATTGCCGCGGTTGTGGAAGTGGAAGGGCCCGGGCGCCTTGCCGCCGCGGGCCTGCTTGCGCAGCGCGCGGCCGAGGTGCTGGCCCTGCTGGCGCGCGACCTGCGCCAAGGGCGGTAGCGGCGCGCCCTCCTTGTCCAACGCCAGCGCCGCGTCGCCGATGGCCCAGACGCCGGGAAAACCGATCACGCCCAGATCCGGCCCCACGGGCAGCCGCCCACCCTTGCCGGCCTCGGCCCCCAGCCAGCCCGCAACCGGCACCGCCTTCACCCCCGCTGCCCAGATCACGCAGCCCGCGGCAATCTGCTTGCCGCCGATGGTGACGAAGCCATCCCCGACCGTCTCGACCGAGCTGTCAGTCCAGATCTCGACATTGTCCTCATGCAGCTCATCCGCGGCATAGCGCGAGAGGGTCTCGGGGAAGCCCGCCAGGATCCGCGGCCCGGCCTCGACCAGCAGGATGCGCAGGTCATCGGGGAAAAGCCCGCGGAAATCCCGGGTGATCAGGAAGCGGCCAAGCTCTGCCACCGCGCCCGCCATCTCGACCCCCGTCGGGCCGCCGCCGACGATGACCGTGGTCAGGAGGTCGCGGCGGGCATCGGGATCGGGCAGATGCTCGGCCTTCTCGAAGGCCAGCAGCAGGCGCTGGCGGATCAGCCGCGCCTCATGCACCGTCTTGAGGCCCGGGGCATGGGCGCGCCACTCGTCATGGCCGAAATAGTTGTAATCGGACCCCGCCGCCAGAACCAGCTGGCCGTAGCCCACGCGCCGCCCGTCGGCCAGCTGCAGCTCGCGCGCGCCCGGGTCCGCGCCGGTCACGCGCCCCAGCAGCACCCGCAGGTTGCGGTGGCGGCCCAGGGTGCGGCGGATCGGTTCCGAGATGTCGGCGGGCGAGAGCGCGGCGGTGGCGACCTGATAGAGCAGCGGCTGGAACAGGTTGTGGTTGCGCGCGTCGATCAGCAGCACGTCGACATCGCTGCCCCCCAGCTCCAGCGCGCAGGACAGCCCGGCAAAGCCGCCGCCGACGATGACGATCTCGGCGCGCAGGTCGGGGCCTTCGGCGATGGGGTCGGGGGGCAAAGTGAGGGGCATGGCATCGTCCTGATCGGGCGCGGCCGGCGCGGGGTGTCGGGGGCTGCTCGGGGCTTGCGCTTGGCGGGCTGGGGCAGGGCTATGGGGAAAACGATGCAGCCGCCGGGTTGTTCCGCGGTGCGGCGGGCCTGCCCCTAATTGCCTAGGCGCAGAGCGGCAGGATGGCGACGAAGGTGAAGTTATAGACGGTCGCGACCGCCGCCGCGGCCGTCAGCAGTTGCGCCGTGGTCGCCAGCCGCGGCGCGAGGCCCGCCCCCCGGCGCAGCAGCCACAGGCCCGCCAGCGTCAGGCCAAGCCCCGCCAGCGGGATCAGCACCAGCACCATGCGCAAAGGCGCGATGCCGCCAGGGCCGGACGCAAGACCCCAGCCGATCTCGCAGCCCGTTGCGTGCCCGGCATAGACGGCCGTGAACACCAGCGCCCAGAGGGTGAAGCCGCCGGCGATGGCGACGAGGATCCGGGTGCCCGCGCTCATGGCAGGGCCGCCAGCGCCAGCGCCTTCAGCGCGGTGGGGAAGCCGAGCACCACCAGCCCCGCCGGCAGCAGCCCCGCCTGCCACAGGCGCAACAGGTCGATGTCGATCCGCCGGCGGGCCGAGACATGGCCGGTGCGGAGCCGGCGCAGGGCGTTGAAGGCGAGCACCGCGCCGATGAAGGCATGCAGCCCCAGCCAGACCATCACCGCCGCCAGCACCGCCTGCGCGGCGTGGTCCTGCAAGGGGGGCAGCGCGCCGATCATCCAGGCGACACTCGCCAGCGTGGCAAGGTTCGCCGCCAGCGCCGCCCCCAGCATCGGCGCCCCGTGCAGCACATCCCCGCGCGCCGCCATGCGCGATGTGATCCAGGCGACCACCAGTGCCAGCGCCGCGACGACTCCCGGCAGCACCGGCAGCTCTGGCCAGACCGGCGGCGGCCAGCCTGGCGCGGCGATCGCCAGGAACAGCCCGCCGAACACCAGCGAGGCCAGCAGCGCGCCATCGGCCACCGCCACCACCCGCAGCGCCCAGATCGCAGGCGGCACCGGCGCCTCGGAGGACAGAGGCAGCACTGCGCCTTCACCTGCGGGCAGCTCGCCCTGGTCGGCAGCGGCATGGTCCCCCACCGGCCAGCGCAGGAACAACGCGACCACGACCAGCGCGGCGACGATTGCCAGCGGGTAGACCTTGAACAGCAGCGACAGGAACACCGCTCCGGTGGCGAGGCCGGTCCACAGCGGCAGGTAGGTCTGCTGCGGCAGGATCACGATCTGCTCGGGCTCGCCGCGCGCGACGGAAACCCCCGGCGTCTCCATCCAGCCATGGCGGGCGAGGCCCAGATAGCCCTCGCCCCGCGCCAGCACCGGCGCCAGCTTGCGCGGCTCCAGCTTGTCGGCGCGGCCGGTGATGCGCGGGAAGGCGGCGAAGTTGTAGGGCGGCGGCGGCAGGGTCGGCACCGCCCATTCCAGCGTCGCTGCCTGCCAGGGGTCCGGCTCTGCCTTGCGGCCGAAGCGCAGGGTCAGCAAGAGGTCGATCACGATCACCGCAAAGCCGATGGCCATCACGAAGCTGGAGACCGAGGAGATCAGGTTCAGCCAGTGCCAGCCGCTTTCGGCATCATAGGCATGGACCCGCCGCGGCATCCCCATCAGCCCGGTGATGTGCATCAGGAAAAAGGTGCCGTTGAACCCCGCGAACACCAGCCAGAACCCCAGGCGCCCCGCCGGCCCGTCATGCGCGCGCCCCGAGATCAGCGGCAGCCAGTGATAGCCCGCCGCCAGCATCGGGAACAGGAAGCCGCCGATCAGCACGTAATGCAGATGCGCCACCACGAAATGCGTGTCATGCGCCTGCCAGTCGAAGGGTACGATGGCCAGCATCACCCCGGTCAGCCCGCCCATCACGAAGATGAAGAAGAAGCCGAACACATGCAGCATCGACACGGAAATGCCGGGGCGTGTCTTGGGATCCGGCTTGGGCCGCCGCTGCGCCAGGGTGGCGATCCAGGCAAAGATCTGCACCGCCGTCGGCACTGCCACGAGCGTGCTGGCCGCCGAGAACAGCGCCAGCGACAGATGCGGCAGCCCGGTCGTGTACATGTGGTGGACCCAGAGCCCGAAGGACAGGAACGCCATCGCCACCAGCGCCGCCACCACGGCGCGGTAGCCGGCCAGCGGGCGCCCGGCAAAGACCGGGATCAGGGTCGAGAGCGCGCCGGCTGCGGGCAGGAAGATGATATAGACCTCGGGGTGGCCGAACAGCCAGAACAGGTGCTGCCACAGCAGGGGATCGCCGCCGCGCAGCGGGTCGAAGAACGGCAGGCCAAAGGCCCGCTCCGCCTCGAGCAGGATCGAGCCGAGGATCAGCGGCGGAAAGCCCACCAGCATCATCGCGGCCACCGTCAGCATGTACCAGGCGAACACCGGCATCCTGTCCATCGACATGCCCGGCGCGCGCAGGATCAGGATCGTGACGGTGATTTCCACCGCTGCAGAAATCGCGGAAATCTCGACGAAGGTCACCCCCAGCAGCCAGACATCGGCGCCGATGCCGGGCGAGAACGGCTGCGAGGACAGCGGCGTATACATGAACCAGCCACTGTCCGGCGCCGCCCCCGCCAGCATCGCCACGATCAGCAGCGTGCCGCCGAAGAGATAGCACCAGTAGCCATAGGCCGACAGCCGCGGAAACGCCATGTCGCGGGCGCCCAGCATCTTGGGGAGCAGATACATCGCCAGCCCCTCGAACAGCGGGATGGCGAACAGGAACATCATCACCGTGCCATGCATGGTGAAGACCTGCGCATAAAGCCCCGGCTCCAGGAACCCGCTATCCGGGGTCGCCAGCTGCACCCGGATCAGCATGGCGAGGATGCCGCCGATGGTGAAGAACACCAGCGAGGTGACCATGAAGCGCAGGCCGACGACCGAGTGGTTCACTGCCGCGAAGCGTTGCCAGCCCGGCCCGGTGGCCCAGATCCGGCGCAGCTCGGCGTCAAGCGCCAGCGGATCGGTGACGCCATCGCCGGGCGCCGCGGGCTGCGCGGGGGCAGGGGCGGGGTCCGCGCCCGGCAGCAGGCTCTCGACGGTCTCTTCGGGTCCGCTCGGGGCTTTGGTCATTCGGCAGGCTCCTGCGGTGCGGATGGGGTCTCGCCGGCCAGTGCGGCGGCGAGGCCTTCTTCGGGATGGGCGATGACCTCGAAGGCCATGAAGCTGTGGCCGGTGCCGCAATATTCGGCGCATTGGCCGCCATAGCCGCCGGGGTCGTCGGCGGTCAGCAGGATGCGGGTCTCGCGCCCCGGAATGGCGTCGATCTTGCCCCCCAGCCGCGGCACCCAGAAGGAATGGATCACATCAGCGCTGCTGACCGTCACCTCGACGGTGCGGCCGGCGGGGATGTGCAGCACGTCGATGGTCTCTGCCGCGCCGGGCTGGCCCGGGTAGCCGAAGCTCCAGTGCCACTGCTGCGCATGGGCGGTCACCCGGAACGGCTCATCGCCCGTCCGCAGGATCGACTCCCCCAGCACCAGCGCGATCACCCCCAGCGGCAGCAGCACCGGCAGCGGCAGCACGAGGCCGCCAAAGATGATCCAGCGCCGCGCCGGGATCTTCGCCGCCGCCTCGGGCCGCAGCAGCGCCCAGAGGTAGAGCCCCATCACCAGCGTGAACAGCACCGCCGCCGCCGCCAGCATCGACCACCACAGCAGCGCGACCGCCCGCGCCTGCGGGCCCGCCGGGTCCAGCGCCGACAGCGGCCCGGCCACCAGCCCCTCGCAGCCCGCCAGCAGCAGCGGCGAGACCAGCAGGGCAGGGCACATCCCCGGGCGGAACCGTCCGGCGCGCCCGCTCGTTGCTGTCCCAGCAACGCCCGTCTGCGAAGGAGCCCCCAGCCGATGCCGGATCCCAAGACCCCAAGTGCCGACCGCAGCCAAGACCCGTTCACCGACCTGCTGGACACTGCCGACAGCGCCTCGATCGTGGCGCTGGCCGGGCATCCCCTGCATGCGATGATGGTGCATTTTCCGATCGTCCTTGGCATGGCCACGCTCGCCGCAGACCTGTTCTTCTGGTGGGGGGGCGACCCGTTCTGGGCCCGCGCCGCGGTCTGGGCCGTGGGCGTCGCCTTCATCGCCGGCATTGCCGCCGGGCTGGTGGGGCTGGCCGAGTTGCTGCTGGTCCGCGGCATCCGCCTGCGCGGCAGCGGTTGGGCACATGGCGTCGCGGCGGTCATGCTGATTTCCGTGCTCGGCATGAACTGGGGCCTGCGCCTGACCCGGCCCGAGGAGGTGCTGCCGCTGGGGCTCGCACTCTCGGCGCTTGGGGCGGTGCTGGTGGGGTTCGCGGGCTGGCATGGGGGGAAACTGATCTATCATCATGGGGTCGGGCTCGTGGGCGAGGAGGAGGAGCCGGAGTCGGACAACTCGCCCGAGGCCGAGGAAGACGCGCCGGTCAAGTCCACCGACACCCCCGCGCCCTGATCGGTCTCCCCACCCGCCCCCACCGGCGCCAGCGCCGGGAACACCTCCGCCAGCCAGTCCCCCAACCCGCCCGGCGTGAAGACACTCGTGCCCGGCCCGCCCGGCATCGGCAGGTTCGGCTTGGCCAGAACCAGCGTCAGCGTGCCGGCGACCAGCACCGTGGTCGCCGCGAAGGCAAAGGCGCCGAGGACATAGCGCGGCGGCTCCTCCTCCTTGAACAGCTCGACGATGCGGCTGGCGGCGAAGACATGGATCATCGCCAGCCCGGCGACCAGCAGCAGCTTGGCGGCAAACCACGGCACATAGACCTCGCGCAGGAAGATCAGGGCGGTGCCGCTGGCGATAGCGATGATCGCGGCAGGGGACAGCACGGCGGTATACAGGAACCGGGCCCGCCGGTGCATCCGGTGCAGGGCGGGCCCCGCGGGGTGGTTGCCGCGTTCGGCCAGCAGCGCGGGGAACAGCAACAAGCCGCCGACCCAGACCCCGAGGAACAGGATATGGACGGCCTTGAGGAGCGTGGTCAGCCCGGGCAGATCGCCGCTCATGCCTGGGCCGCCTCGCGTTGCGACACAGCCTCGCCCTGGGGCGGGCTGAACAGCGACAGCACCTGCCACAGCGCCGCCCCCGCATAGGCTGGCGCCCCCAGCACCGCCATGGCGATCCCGGCCAGTTGTTGGTCGGTCAGCGGGCTGATGCCCCAGGGGCCGGTCGTGGACAGGTGAACCAGGAACAGCGGCGCGCCCGCGAACAGCAGCAGCCCCCCCAGAAGCATCATCTGCGCCATCGTCGCCACCGCAGCCGCCACCGGCGCCGCAGGCCCCCCGCGCCGGTCCAGAAGCCCGCGCCACAGCCAGACGGCCGAGGCGAGCAGGCTGGCCTCCATCACCCAATAGGCTGGATCAGACGACAGCGCCCAGGCATAGGGGCCGGGCGCGTGCCAGACCCAGGTCAGCACCGTATGCACCAGCGCCGCGGCGCCAACGCCGGCCCGCCCGCGCGCCGGCCAGGCCAGCGCCAGCAGCGGCGCCGCAGCCGCGATCAGCAGCAGGTGATGCACCACGCGGGCCGAGAACAGCGCCGAGGCCAGCGCGCAGATCGGCGAGACGAAGGCCAGCGCCAGCACCGCGAACCCCGCCAGCGCCAGGCGCTGCCGCCCCGGCGCCGCGCGCAGGGCAAAGCCGGACAAGCCGGCGCCCGCCAGCAGCAGTCCGATCAGCACCGGGTCGAGGTTCCAAGCGCCCCAAAGGTCCGAAGGCACCGGCGCGGGCCCGCAATAGGGGATATAGGCGGGGCCCATCAGGGCGCCTCCACGCTTGGCTCGGGATCGCTCGGCCCGCTCAGCCCCAGCGTCGCCGGATTGGCGGCATCATAGGCGGGGACCGAACGCAGCTGCATGTCGGTCCAAGGCAGGCGGATGCGCAATCTGCCCTCCTCGCCCGGCGTGATCCTCAGTTCGGAAAAGGGCACCGCGACCGCGTGACGGCCCATGCCCATCACCCCGCCAAGTTCCAGCACCACATGGCTGATCCTGCCCGACCCGTCCGGCACCAGCACGAAATCTGTGATCGACCCAAGGGATGCGCCCCCCGCATCCACGACAAGCGCCTCGCGCAGGGCCTCGGTGGTCAGCGATGCCGTCGCCGGGGCGGGCGCAGCCTCGGGCGGGTCGGCGGCGGTGGCGGCGGTTGTCGGCGCTGCTGCGCCTTGCGCAGGTTCCGGTGCCACCACCTGCGCCAACGCGGCGCTGCCTCCCAGCAGCAGCACCGCCGCGATCCTCAGCTGCCATCGGGTCATCGTCGGTCCTCTCGCAGAGCAGGGCAGACCCGCGAAAGCGGGATCGGCGGCGGGTTCGGGATGCGCAGCCAGATACACCCCGTCGGGGCCGATCTGGCGGGCACTCTGCGGGCCCAACGCGGCGCGCGCCAATTGGTTCGCCGCAATCCCCCGCCGCTGCCGATTTATCGCAGGCGCGTCAGCCGAGGCTTTCCGCCATCAAGATCCCCGCAGCAGGTCGGGCAGCGTCTCGGGCCGGTGATAGCCGCGGCTGCGCGCTGCCGCCAGCCGCGGCGCCCTCTCGTCCGGCAACCGCTCCAGCAGCGAGGGAACCAGCCGCAGCAGCCCGTCGGCGCGGTCGCGGGGGCAGCGCCGAATAGCCCGGGAACAGCGTCGCCACCCCGGCATGGTCGGCGCGCAGGAAGCTGAGCCGCAGGATCCGGCTGCCGGGAATGGCGCAAAGCAGTGTCACCCCGTTCTCGGCGCGCAGAAACGCCCCGTGATTCGGCGCAAGACTGCCGCCCTTCTGCACCGGTCCCGGCAGCACCGGGTTCGGCCGCACCGGCTCGCGGGAGCGGAAGCGCGTTACACCGCCCGCGCCAGACCCGGCAGATCGTGCTCAGCGCCAGATCGCGCTGCGAGAAGGACCGGTGCCAGAAGCGGTAGAGCCCGTCCGGCAGCATCCCCGGCGCCACTGCCACGTCGCGGCCCGCCAGCGCGGTGCCAAGCGTGGCGAGCGTGGCCGTCAGCGGCGTCGCGGGGCGGGGGCAGGGCGCTGCGTGGCCAAGGGCTCCAGCAGGATCCGGGCATCGACCCCGAAATGCGCGCAGATCCGGTGCAGGATATCGGGGCGCGGAAAGGCCTCTCCCTGCAGATGACAGTTGAACTGGCTGCGGTTGCTGCCAAGCCGGCGGCAGAGGTCGGCCACCGTCGGCTCGCGTGCTACCATCTGCCGCAGGTTGTGCCCGAACATGGCGCGCAATTGTTGCGGGGTGGGGCAGGGCCCCGCGCCTGCCGGGCGCTGCGCGGCGCGATCTGCGGCAAAGGGCTCGGCTGTGCGCTCCGGCAATCACGACCCCTGTGGCTCGAACGGGCAGTGTCGCTACGTCGCACGACACCCCGCGGGATTGACGCGGCTTGACATCACGACTTATTCTAATTCGCATCGCCTTCAAATTCCAGCGCCGCGAGTTCGGACGCCCGCAACCAGAAGAAAGTCCAGCGCCGCGAAACGCCCCACGTTATAAGCAGGAATTGGGAATAGGTCCGTTATGCTGGGTGTCGTCGTCTGGTCGAAAGAGTCTGCACAGTCCGCCGTGGTCTGGTGCGAGGATCATGGCGACATCGCCTATCTCAAGGGCTATGGCGGCCTTGCCGAAGAGCCCGATTACCTGTCCCCCGATCCGGCCCCGCCGCGCTGGCCCGCGGTCGGCGACCTTGTGACGCTGGAGATCGTGGCCGCGGGGGCGATGCGGCTTGTGCGCAACCTGGCGATCCTAGAGGCGGACTGGGGCCCGGCGCTGCCCGCTTCGCTGAAGGGGGCGGCAAAGGCCATGCAGGACGCGCCGCCCGATCCTCGCCCGGCATGGCGCCCAAGCGTTCCCGCCTTCCCGCCCGCGCCCTTTGCGCCGGTTCCGGCCGGGCAGGGGATGATGAAGCCGGTCCCGGCCGAGCGCGCGCCCGTAGCGCCTGTGCCCGTAGCGCCGGTGGACCTCGATCAGGACGCGGCCCTGACCGAACCGCCCATATGGCGCCGCAGCGGCCGCGCCTGAGCTGACCGCCGCAAGATTGTGTCAGATGCCCCGCGACAGTGCCGCAACGCCGGTGCGCGCCACGTCGATCAAGCCCAAGGGCCGCATCAGATCGGCAAAGGCGTCGATCTTTTCCACAGTGCCGGTGATCTCGAACACGAAGCTTTCCAGCGTCGAATCCACCACATTGGCGCGGAAGATATCGGCCAGCCGCAGCGCCTCGACCCGGCGCTCGCCGGTGCCGGCGACCTTGAACAGCGCCAGCTCCCGCTCCACCGCCGGGCCCTCGACCGTCAGGTCATGCACCTCATGCACCGGCACCAGCCGGCCAAGCTGCGCCTTGATCTGCTCGATCACCCCCGGCGTGCCGCGCGTCACCACGGTGATCCGGCTGCGATGGCCCTTGTGGTCCACCTCGGCCACGGTGAGGCTGTCGATATTGTAGCCCCGCCCCGAGAACAAGCCGATGACCCGGGCCAGCACCCCCGCCTCGTTATCGACCATCACCGCCAGCGTGTGCGTTTCCACGATCTCGGCATGGGGGTCGCGCAGCTCATAGGCGGAATGGCTGGTGGAGCCTTGCTTGATGTTCAGTGCGGACACTTTATGATTTCCCTTTATTTGCGGAAGCCTGCGCAATGCTGCTCTGCATGATCCTGCGCGCTTCTGCCTTGGACAGCGAGTAGAGAGCGATCGACGGAATTGCGAATGCCGCGCCAAACAGTAGCCAGTGCTCTATGTAATCAAGGTTGTAGTCAACGAATTGCTCAGAGAATCCGATCGCTACCAGCAACCCGCACGCTGTGTTCGCAAGTGCGAACAGTGGGATGTGAGTGAACAGAGGATTGCGCACACCCTTTATTGGAAGCTGCACGTGTTTCTGCATTTCTCCGATTCCATAGTGTAGGGTCGCCCACTTCTCAAAGTAGAAGAACAACCATCCCGTTACTGCGCCGGAGATCAGCGCGGCTGACAGAGATAGGGCGGGATCGAACCAAAGCGCCGACCAGACGCGATAAAACACGAAGCAGGCAAAGGAGACACCGACGGCAGTCTGGTATCTCCTTCCCATCACACCAGCACCGCGCCGCCCGCCTGAATCGCGCCCTCGACCCCGGCATCGCCCATCAGCATCTCGTTATGGGCCTTGCCGCTGGGGATCATCGGGTAGCAGTTCTCGTGCTTCTCGACCATGCAATCGAAGATCACCGGGCCGTCATAGGCCAGCATCTCGAGGATCGCATCGTCCAGCAGCGCCGGGTCCGAGCAGCGGATGCCCTTGCAGCCGAAGGCGTCGGCAAGCTTCACGAAATCGGGCAGGCTCTCGCTCCAGCTTTGCGAATAGCGCTCGCCATGCAGCAGCTGCTGCCATTGCCGCACCATTCCCAGCCGTTCGTTGTTCAGGATGAACTGCTTGACCGGGGCGCGGAACTGCACCGCGGTGCCCATCTCCTGCATGTTCATCAGCCACGACGCCTCACCGGCGACGTTGACGACCAGCGCGTCCGGGTGGGCGATCTGCACGCCGATGGAAGCCGGCAGGCCATAGCCCATCGTCCCAAGGCCGCCCGAGGTCATCCAGCGGTTCGGCGCCTCGAAGCCAAGGTATTGCGCGGCCCACATCTGGTGCTGGCCGACCTCGGTGGTGATGTAGCGGTCCTGGCCCTTGGTCAGCGCCTCCAGCCGTTCCAGCGCGAATTGCGGCTTGATCGTGGTGGTGGAACCCTTGTAGGCAAGGCATTTCTTCAGCTTCCACTGCTCGATCTGCCCCCACCATTTGGCAAGCCCGTCCTTGTTCACCTTGCGCCCGCGGGCCTTCCAGACCTTCAGCAGGTCTTCCAGCACGTGGCCGATATCGCCGACGATGGGCAGATCGACCCGCACCACCTTGTTGATCGACGAGGGGTCGATATCGACATGGGCCTTGATCGAACGCGGGCTGAAATCGGCGATGCGCCCGGTGATGCGGTCATCAAAGCGCGCGCCGAGGTTGATCATCAGGTCGCAGCCATGCATGGCGAGGTTCGCCTCATAGAGGCCATGCATCCCCAGCATCCCCAGCCAGCCCTTGCCCGATGCGGGATAGGCGCCCAGACCCATCAGGGTCGAGGTGACGGGAAAGCCGGTGCCATCCGCCAGTTCGCGCAGCAATTGGCTGGCGCCCGGGCCGGAGTTGATGACGCCGCCGCCGGTGTAGAACACCGGGCGCTCGGCCTGTTCGATCAGCTCCACCAGCTTGGTGATGGCATCGATATCGCCCTTCACCTTCGGCTGGTAATGCGACACCCGCGCCTGCTTCGGCCCGGCATAGGTGCCGGTGGCGAATTGCACATCCTTGGGGATGTCGATCAGCACCGGGCCG
The DNA here is from genome assembly GCF_009908165.1 of Frigidibacter albus. Lineage (GTDB taxonomy): Bacteria > Pseudomonadota > Alphaproteobacteria > Rhodobacterales > Rhodobacteraceae > Frigidibacter > Frigidibacter albus. The sequence continues at coordinate 123,552 of NZ_JAAAUC010000012.1, read as the reverse complement.
GGGCGGCCGGCCATGGCGATGTGGAAGGCCTGGTGCAGGGTTTCGGCCAGCTTGTCGGTATCCTTCACGAGCCAGTTATGCTTGGTGCAGGGCCGGGTGATGCCCACCGTATCGGCCTCCTGGAAGCCATCGGTGCCGATCATGAAGGTCGGAACCTGGCCCGTCAGCACCACCAGCGGGATCGAATCCATCAGCGCATCGGTCAGCCCGGTCACGGCATTGGTCGCGCCGGGGCCCGAGGTGACCAGCACCACGCCGGGCTTGCCGGTCGAACGGGCATAGCCCTCGGCCATATGCACGGCGCCCTGTTCGTGGCGCACGAGGATGTGGCGGATGTCGTTCTGCTGGAAGATCTCGTCATAGATCGGCAGCACCGCGCCGCCCGGATACCCGAACACCACCTCGACGCCCTGATCCTTCAGCGCCTGAACCACCATCCTCGCGCCGGTCATCTGCCGTTGCATCGCCCGTCTCCTGCCAAAATCCGCAACAAAAAGCCCCCGTGTCGGCGGGGGCGCATGGGGAACCGTTATGGTCAACCGTTACCGGCCCATGCGCCTGTTCCTTACGAGTACGAGAATCCGTGCCATCGCCCGGGGCCCTTTGCGTTGCCTTCGGCGGTATCATTAGGAGGGGGCGGAAGGGGCGTCAACCCCGAGAATTGCACATAATGTGTCGCGGATGCCGCATTTGGCATTCCATTTCTTGCGCGCAGCGCCGGATGGCCGACATATTGGCGAAATCCGGCACCCGAAACTGCCGGCCCTGCGTCAGATCACCGCCATCGCCGCGATGTACCCGACATAGACCACCAGCAGCCCGGCTCCCGCAGGGCGCCCCAGTCGGGCCCATTTCCACGAGATGAAGGCCAGCCCCGCCGCCGCCGCGAAGGCCACGGCCATGTCGACGCCCGCAAAGCGCGGCTCGACCGGGATCGGCGCGATGATGGCCGTCAGCCCGAGGATACCGAGGATGTTGAAGATGTTGGACCCGACGACATTGCCCACGGCAATGTCGGCCTGCCGCCGCATCGCCGCCACCACCGAGGTCGCAAGCTCGGGCAGCGAGGTGCCGATGGCGACGATGGTCAGGCCGATCACCGCCTCGGAAATCCCGAAGTCCCGCGCCAGTTCGGTCGCGGCATCGATCAGCAACCGGGCCGAGATCATCAGCACCGCCAGCCCCGCCACCGCGATCAGCACCGAGCGCCACAGGGGCGGCAGCGCGACGCCCGCCATCTCTTCCGTCTCCTCCTCCTTGCCGCTGCGCAGCGCGGCCCAGAGGAAGCCCAGCAGGCCGGCGAACAGGATGAACCCCTCGAGCCGCCCCAGATAGCCGTTCAGGATCATCCCCCACAGCACCAGCGTCGCCGCCAGCATCACGACCAGATCGCGGCGCAGCGGGCCAAAGGTCATGGAGACGGGCGCAATCACCGCGGCCACGCCAAGGATCAGCAGGATATTGGCGATGTTCGACCCTACGACATTGCCCATCGCAATCGCGGGGGTGCCACCAAGCGCGGCCTGCACCGACACCAGCAGCTCTGGCATCGAGGTGCCGAAGCCTACCACCGTCAGGCCGATCACCAGCGGCGACAGCCCGAATTTGCGGGCGATGCCCACGGCCCCCCGCACCAGAAACTCGCCGCCGACAAAAAGCCCTACAAGGCCGATCACAAGAAAAAGATAGGTCAATGAAAGGGTTCCCGGTGCGATTTCCTGCCCTGAAATGGGGGCCGGGGGCACGGATTCAAGCGCGGCTTGCGCAAATTGCCGCATCCCGGCGCGTTTTCGTAGAGGCGTTGCGTTCGCGCCGCGCAGACGGCCTGTAGCGCGCTAGCCGCGCAGGCGACACGGAGATGTGCGCTATCCGCGCACGGGCTTGGTATCGGGCAGCGAAATCCGCGCCACCTGCTCGGCAATCGGGTCCACCGACAGCGGATGCGTCTCGGAGCTGTGCCCGCAGGGATCGCCGATCGGCTGCCAGCTGCCGCCCTTGTAGATCTCCAGCGCCGAGAAGTTGGCCTTGTAGCCCATCTTGCGGCTGCCCGGCACCCAATAGCCCAGGTAGACGTAAGGAAGGCTCACCTGCCGGGCCAGCTCCACATGATCAAGGATGATATAGGTGCCAAGGCTGTCGTCGATCCGCGCCGGATCGTAGAAGCTGTAAACCATGCTCAACCCGTCATCGAGCACATCGGTCAGGCACACCGCCGTCAGCGGCCGCTTGCGGCTGCCAGCGGCGGGGGCGGTGGAATACTCGATGACGCGGGTCTTGACCGGCGTCTCCTCGATCATCGCCGCGAATTCGAAGATGTCCATGTCGGCCATGCCGCCATCGGCGTGGCGGCTGTCGAGATAGCGGCGGAAGAGGGTGTATTGGTCCTCGGTCGCCCAGGGGCTGGTCGCCTCGCGCTTGAGGTCACCGTTGCGGCGCAGCACCCGGCGTTGCGTGCGGCTGGGGATGAAGTCCGCCACCCGGATCCGCGCCGACATGCAGGCCGAGCAATCGGCGCAGGAGGGGCGGTAGAGCACGTTCTGCGAGCGCCGGAACCCCTGCTTGGACAGCGCGTCATTCAGCCGGCCCGCGCCCTCGCCCTGCAGCGCGGTGAACAGCTTACGCTCCGCCCGGCCCTCCAGATAGGGGCAGGTCTGCGGTGCCGTCACATAGAACTGCGGCGCAATGGGCAGAGTGTGGCGCATGGTCGGGCAACAGCTCTCGAAAGGCAGGATGGCAGCGGGGTGCGGGCGGGAAGGGCTTGCAGATGCGGCAACGTTACCGCGCCGTCACAGATCCGCCAAGCACGATTCGTGACGCAGCCCCCGGGCGGCCTTTCGCCGTCCGGGGGCTGCGTGTGCCGGTGGTCCGGTCAGGCGGCGCGGTCGATCGCGCCCCAGCGCCGCTCAGGCGCGATTGATGGCCGTCGTGCCCAGAACCACGTCGGTCAGGCCCTGTCCGCGCGGCAGCGTCAGCATCATGCCGGCCGACAGCAGCTGCGGGATCATCGTCGCCGAGGTCAGGATGAACCCCAGAGTATGGACCAGCGCGAGACCGCTATCGAGCTTCTGCCCGGCGCGGGTGCGCAGCTCGATCCCCATCAGCCGCATTCCCCAGGTCGAGGAGCCATTGGCGATGGTCGACCAGCGATAGATGAAATCCAGCGTGAAATAGAGCACCGGCAGGAAGAACAGCGCCGTGAAGGCCGTGAACGGCACCACGATGGCGGTGAGGATGGCGACCATCACGAAATCGACCAGCCAGGCGACCAGCCGCTTGAGCGGCACGCCGGCATAGAAACCGGGCTGGGTATCCGGATCGGGCAGGCCCCAAAGCCTGTCGCGGTCGTCGAACTGGGGGGAATATGGGTCTGTCATGCGGGGCATATGGGAACTCCGGGGCAGGGTGCAAAGGGCAGGGCGCGCCGGAAAGAAAGATAACCCGGCGGCCGTGAAAAAATCGGGGCGAGCGCCGCCCCGATGCCGTCATCTTGGCCCTGCGGCCAGAGCCTTGAGGTCAGGCCCGATCTCAGGTCCGGTCGTCGCCGGACTGCGGCACGGGCGCAGTCTGCGGCGAAGGGTTCGCCGCTTCGCGGGCCCGCTCGGTCATGTACTGGTCGAACTCGGACTTGTCCTTGCTCTCGCGCAGGCGGCGCAGGAAGGATTCGAACTCTTCTTGCTCGCGCTCCAGCCGGGCCAAGGTGTCGGACTTGTAGGCGTCGAAGGCGGTGTTGCCCGACGAGCCGAAGCTCTGGCCGAAGCGGTGACCACGGCCCATTCCGCGGGTGAAATCGGTGCCGCTGCGGCGGCGCGAAGAACAGCTTCCGAACATGCGTTTGCTCCAGATCATGTAGGCGAGGATGGCGAGGCCGACGGGCCAGACGAAGATGAAGGACAGCACCATGAGGGCGATCCAGGCGCCTTTGCCACGGTCATCAAGCCAGGCCTCGGCGCGGCCCAACCAGGATTGGCGGGGAAATGTGTCAGTATGGGTCATCGTGTCCTCCGGGTTGGGCGGCGTGTCTCGTTGATGTGAATGTCTTTCACATGACTGGATATGGCCCCGGGAAAGAGGGGTTCAAGGGGTGATGTAAAGGAAATTCACATTGAGAGAAAATTGGGGCTTTGGCGGCCGATCTTCACAGGTTGGATGAAGATCGGGCCGTATGTCCTTGATATGACGTGCAGTGCCCTTCGCCGGCGGCGGGGGGCCGTCTGCCCCCCGCCCCCCCCGAGGATATTTCTCCCAGCAAGAAGGGGAAAGCGCGGTTGCGCTGACGTTGACCCTGCCGCTTTGCCCGATAGGGTGGCGCGATGACCCATGCCCCTTTCGCCGCGAGGCTGACCCGCTGCCCGATCCCGTTCGATGCCGCCCGCGGCGCAGATGCCGCGGCGCGCTTTGCCGCGCTGGCGCCGGAGCTGCGGGCGCTGCTGGCGGGGGCGGCGGGATGCAGCCCCTATCTGGCCGGGCTGATGGCGCGCGAGGCGGCGTGGCTGGAGGCCGCGCTGCAGGCGGCTCCCGAGCCAGCGCTGGCGGAGGTATTGGGCGGGCTGGAGGCGGGGCCCGGTCTGCCTGTCGCCCTGCGCATCGCCAAGCGGCGGGTGGCGCTGTTGGCGGGGCTGGCCGATCTGGGCGGCGTCTGGCCGCTGGAGGCGGTGACGGGCGCGCTGACGGCGCTGGCCGACCGGGCGGTGGACCTGTCGCTGAAGGCGCTGGTCGCCGAGGAGATCCGCCGCGGCAAGTTGCCGGGCGCGGTGCCCCAGGATGCCGACACGGCGGGCGGCATGGTGGCGCTGGCGATGGGCAAGATGGGGGCGGGGGAGCTCAACTATTCCTCGGACATCGACCTCATCTGCCTGTTCGACGAAGACCGCTATGCCCCGGACGATTACCACGAGGCCCGCGCCGCCTTCATCCGCGTGGCGCGCAAGATGACCGCCTGGATCGGCGACAATACCGCCGAGGGCTATGTGTTCCGCACCGACCTGCGCCTGCGCCCCGATGCCAGCGTCACCCCGGTCTGCATCGCGATGGCGGCGGCGGAGCAATACTATGAGGCGCAGGGCCGTACCTGGGAACGCGCCGCCTATATCAAGGCGCGGGCCTGCGGCGGCGACATCGTGGCGGGCGAGCGGTTCCTGGCGCGGCTGACGCCCTTCGTCTGGCGCAAGCATCTGGATTTCGCCGCCATCCAGGATGCCCATGACATGCGGCTGAAGATCCGCGACCACAAGGGGCTGCATGGGCCGGTGGTGCTGGAAGGCCATGACATGAAGCTGGGGGTGGGCGGCATCCGCGAGATCGAGTTCTTCACCCAGACCCGGCAGCTGATCGCCGGGGGGCGCGACCCGGAGTTGCGGGGGCGCGGCACCGTGGCCAGCCTTGCGGCGCTGGCGGCGAAGGGCTGGGTGCCGGCGGAGGTGGCGGGGGAGCTCACCGCGCTTTACCGCGCGCACCGCGAGGTGGAGCATCGCCTGCAGATGGCCGCCGATGCGCAGACCCATGCGCTGCCCGCCAGCGCCGAGGGCTTCGAGCGGCTGGCGCGGATGATGGGCGAGGCCGACACTGCCGCGATGCGCGCCGGGCTGCGTCAGCGGCTGGAGCGGGTGGCGGCGCTGACCGAGGAGTTCTTTGCCCCCGGCGAGACGACCGACGAGATGCCGGACCTGCCGGAGACCTCGCGTGCCATCGTCGAGGGCTGGCGCGCCTATCCGGCGCTGCGATCCGCCCGCGCCGCCGAGATTTTCCGCCGGGTCAAGCCGGGCATCCTGCGCGGGCTGCTGCGCGCCGCCAACCCCGAGGAGGCGCTGCGCCAGTTCGACGGCTTCCTGCGCGGCCTTCCGGCGGGGGTGCAGCTGTTCTCGCTGTTCGATGCCAACCCGCAGCTGGTGGAGCTGATCGTCGATATCTGCGCCACCGCACCCGGCCTTGCGCGGCATCTGTCGCGGCATTCCTCGGTCTTCGATGCGGTGATCGGCGGGGATTTCTTCGCGCCCTGGCCGGGGGCGGGGCCGCTGCGCGCGGCGCTGGCCGGTCAGCTGGCGGCGCTGCCCGATTACGAGGCCAAGCTGGATGCCGCACGGCGGTGGGCGCGGGAATGGCATTTCCGCATCGGCGTGCATCACCTGCGCGGGCTGGTCGATGCGGCCGAGGCGGGGCGGATGTATGCCGACCTCGCCAGCGCCTGCGTGGCCGCGGTCTGGGAGCCGTGCTGCGCCGAGTTCGCGGCCAAGCACGGGCCGATGCCGGGGCGCGGGGCGGTGGTGCTGGGGATGGGCAGCCTCGGGGCAGAGCGGCTGAATGCCGCCTCGGACCTCGACCTGATCGTGATCTATGACGATGCCGGGGTGGAGGCGTCGGAGGGCAAGCGGCCGCTGCCGACGCGCACCTATTACGCGCGGCTGACCCAAGCGCTTGTCACCGCGCTGTCGGCGCCGATGGCCGAGGGGCGGCTCTATGAGGTCGACATGCGCCTGCGCCCCTCGGGCAAGCAGGGCCCGGTGGCGACGGCGCTGGAGCGGTTCCGCAGCTATCAGAGGACCGAGGCCTGGACCTGGGAACATCTGGCGCTGACCCGGGCCCGGGCCATTGCCGGGGAGGCGGGGCTGGCGGCCGAGGTGGAGGCGCTGCGCCGCGAGGTGCTGGAGGCGAAGTCGGGTGGCGAGACGGTGCTGGCCGATGTCGCCGACATGCGGCGGCGGATTTTTGCGGCCAAGGCGCCGGACGGGGTGTGGGAGGCGAAGATCGGTCCGGGCCGCCTGCAGGACATCGAGCTGCTGGCCCAGTCCTGCGCCCTGCGCGCTGCCGACCCCGCGCGGCGGGTCGAGGCGCAGCTGCGCGCGGGCCTGCGCAGCGGCTGCCTTGGCAAGCCCGAGGAGGCGGCGCTGCAGGAGGCCTACCGCTTCTTGTGGCGGCTGCAGGCGGGGGGGCGACTCTTGACCGACCGGCCGCTGGACATGGAGCAGATCGGCGAGGGCGCCCGCGCCTTCCTGCTGCGCGAGACCGGAATGGCGGATCTGGCCGCGCTGGCGTCGCGGCTGGACGCGGCGACGGCCCGGGTGGCCGCCATTGTGGACCGGGTGCTGGAGGGGTGAGGGCTGATGGATCTGGACCGGGCGGACCCGAAAGGGCTGGTGCGCGAGAGCTACGCGATCGAGGGCATCACCTTGGGGGAATGCCGGTCGATCTTCCTCGACTGGGCGCTGAGCCTTGAAGCGGGGGTTGAGGTGGCGGGGGCGATCCGGGCGCTGCTGGCACAGTATGGCGCGGGCGCGACGGAGCATCCGATGACAGGGGTGCTGCGGGCCGGGCTGACCGGGGCGGAGCCGCCGCGGCGGCGTGGGGGCCGGGCGGGGAGGTTCGAGCGGGGCTGAGGCGGTAAGCTCTTGGGCGCCGCCGGCAGGCTCCGGAGGGGCTGCCGGCCGCTGCCGCGGCAGAGGCGCCCTTGTCGCGCGCCCCCTTACCCCATCGCCGCCACAAGCCGGATCAGCGCGGCGGCCGGGTCATCGGCAGCCCAGATCTCTTCGCCGATGCCGAAGAAATCGGTGATCGGGGTCAGGTCCCGGATCAGCTCTTCCGTCAGTGCGCCTTCGGAAACGACCGGGATCTCTATCACTTCCGACCACCAGGCCAGCAGTTCGGGATCGACACTGTCGCCAGTGCCAAGCGGGGTGGCGCCGACCGGGCCGAAGGCGATGTAATCGGCCCCCGCCTCGCCGGCGTTGAGCCCCTCGTGGCGCGAGGTGCCGCAAAAGGCGCCGACGATGGCCTCTTGCCCCAGCTCCTTGCGGGCATGGCGCACGGTGCGGGCACCGTCGAGCAGGTGGACCCCGTCCAGCCCCAGCCGCGGCACCAGCATCACATGGGTCTCGATCACGATCGGCACGTCGCGCTCATGCGCCACCATCCGGCAGGCATCGGCGGCGCGCAGCAGCGCATCCTCGTCGCGCGTGGCGAGGGCAAGGCGCAGGCAGGCGATGGGGACCGCGTCCAGCACCCGCGCAAGCCGGTCCGGGAACACCGCGGCATCGAAGGCGGGCGGCGTGACGAGATAGATCTGCGGGTGGTCTTCGGCGGCCATGGTCTGTCCTTGCGTGGGCGAGGGCGCGCTAGATGCGCGTCTGACGGCCCCCTTAGCGCAGTTTCGCGTGAATGGCTACGGGCAGAACCCTGGCCGGCGCCGGGGGTTTTCCACCCCCGGACCCCCGGAGGATATTTGGAAAAGGCAAAGCCGACAGTGCGCGCTCTTGCCCTTTGCCTTTGGGAAATATCCTCGGGGGGTGAATTGGCGCTGCACGCGCCAAGAGGGGGGCAGACGGCCCCCCTTCCTTGTCCCCCGCAGCGCTTCCTTGAACTGCCGGGCACAGCGGCGTATCAGGCCGCAGCCCGAAGGAATGCCGCCCATGACCCCCGAACTGCCCCCGAACTCCCCCGACAACGCCGCCAGCACCGATCCGGCGCTGCAGCCGGTCTTCGTGCTGGTGCGCCCGCAGATGGGTGAGAATATCGGCGCGGCGGCGCGGGCGATGCTGAATTTCGGGCTGGAGCGGCTGCGGCTGGTGGATCCGCGCGATGGCTGGCCGAACCCGCGGGCGGTGGCGATGGCCTCGGGTGCGGCGGGGCGGGTGCTGGATCATGCCGGGGTGTTCCCGGATGTGGCGGGGGCGGTGGGCGATTGCGACTATGTGTTTGCCACCACGGCGCGCGACAGGGAGTTGACGCGGCCGGTGGTCACCGCGGAGCGGGCGATGGAGCAGGCGCGGGCGATGGCGGCGGAGGGGCGGCGTGTCGCGGTGCTGTTCGGGCCGGAGCGCACCGGGCTCGAGAATGACGATGTGGTGCGCGCGAATGCGCTGATCTCGATCCCGGTCAATCCCGGCTTCCCCTCGCTGAACCTTGGTCAGGCGGTGCTGCTGACGGCCTATGAATGGCGGCGCCAGACGGTCGCGGTGCCGGCCGAGCGGATGGAATTCGGGCGCAGCGAATATGCGACGCGGATCGAGGTCGAGAAGCTGGCCGATCACTATGAGGCAGAGCTGGACGCGGCGGGGTTCTTCTTTCCCGAGACCAAGGCGGCGGGCATGAAGCAGAACCTGCGCGCGCTCTGGGGCCGGATGACGCTGACGCGCGCCGAGGTGCAGACCTTCCACGGGATGCTGCGCCAGATCCTGCGGCGGCGGGGGTGAGCAGCCGCGCTGCAGGGACGGCGCCTGCGGGGCGGACCGGGCACTGCCGCGTACCGGTCCTGGACAGGTGGTCGCACAACCTGCTGTTGCGCAAGGGGCGGCGTCGGATAGACTGGCCTTGTTCCGCAGGGGATGGCGAACGCAGACCGGCCGGGGCGCGCAGCACGCGGACCCCGATGTATCATTGCAATTTGGCGCAGTGTTTTGCAGGTTTAGGGCGGGCTGTTCCGCTGTGTTTGATTGAAGCTGTTTTCACCCGAAAGGTGATTCTCTTGCCGGGCAGCCCTCGTTCCCTTGCCAGCCCCGTGACCGGTTGCGGCCTTGCTCGCCCCTGCTGGCGGCCAGAGTGTGCGGCATGAACAGGTGCCTTGACCTGCTTCCCCCCGATCTGCCGGTGGCGATCACCGCCGCGATGCTGGTCGGGGTGTCGCTGGTCACGCTACGGATCTGGCAGATCCACCGCTTTCCCGGCCGGCCGGCCTTCCTGATCAGCCTTTGCGCCATGCTGTGGTGGCTGCTCGCCTCGATGATGGAGCTGTCGGTGCAGGGGCAGGGGTGCAAGATGCTTTGGGCCCAGCTGGCCTGGCCCGGCATCGTGCTGGTGCCCACCGCCTGGACCTTCTTCTTGCTGGATTATGCGCTTGGCCGGCATCCCGGCTGGCGACTGCTGCGGCCGCTCGCGCTCTATGCCGGGCCGTTGGCGGTGACGCTGATGGCGCTGAGCAATGGCTGGCACGGCGCTTTCTACCGGGCGGGAACGCAGCTGGTGGGGCGCGATGGCCGCGCCTCGGTGATCTATGATCATGGGCCGCTGTTCTTCGTGTCTGCCTTTTATGTCTATGCCTTCATGCTGGCCTCCATCGGCATCGTGGTGCTGGCGATCCTGCGCGCACCCTGGAGCTTTCGCGGGTTTCTGACCGCTCTTTTGGTGATCACGCTGGTGCCCGTGGCTGGCAACCTGGCCTATGTGCTGTTCGGGTTCACCATCTTCGGGTTCGACCCGACGCCGTTCAGCTTTGCCTTCGTGCTGGTGGTCTTTGGCTGGATGCTGGTCAACAACCGGCTGATGGACATCAACCTGATCGCCCGCGACATGCTGTTCTACAAGTCGGTGGACCCGGTGCTGATCGTCGATGCCGAAGGCCGGCTGGAGGCGGTGAACCCCGAGGCGCGGCGGGTGTTTGGCGCGGCGATCCCGCCGCTGGGGCAGCCGCTGGCCGGGCTGCCCGAACTGGAGCCATTGCTGGCGCGGCTGCGCGGCGGCGGGATGCTGCTGGACGAGGCGCCCATCCGGCGCGGGGGGCGCAGCTTCGATCCGCGCGCCGGGGTGCTGCATCGCCCGGTGCGCAACGGGCGCTCGGCGCTTGGCTGGGTGATCTCGCTGATCGACATCACCGCGCAGGAGCAGGAGGCGGCGGCGCTGCGGCTGGCGGCGGAGAATGCCCGGGCGGCGGCGCTGGCCAAGTCGCAGTTCCTGTCGGTGGTCAGCCATGAGCTGCGCACGCCGCTGACCTCGATCAAGGGCGCGCTGGACCTGCTCAACAACGCGGTCACCGGCGAATTGCCCGAGGCAACGCGGCGGATCGTGCAGATTGCCGCCAGCAACAGCAAGCGGCTGACCACACTGATCGAGGATCTGCTGGACCTGCAGCAGATCGAGCAGGGCACGCTGGCGGTGACGCGCCAGCGCATCGACATGGGCCATCTGGTGCAAGATGCCGTGGTCGAGGCCGCCGATCTGGCCCGCAGCCTCGGCGTGACGCTGACCCTGGCAGAGCCTGCCGCGCCGATGATGGTGGAGGGCGATCCGCGGCGGCTGATGCAGGTGATGGGGAACGTGCTGTCCAACGCCTGCAAGTTCTCGGGCAGCGGCGCGCGGGTCGAGGTGTCGGTTTTGCGGGAACAGGGCCGGGTGCGGGTGCTGGTCAAGGACAGCGGCCCCGGCATCCCCGAGGGCGCGCAGGACACGGTATTCGGCCAGTTCTCGCAATTGGACAGTTCGGGCACGCGGCGGGTCGGCGGATCTGGCCTCGGCCTGCATATCGCGCGCTGGATCCTCGATCAGCATGGCGGGCGGATCGGCTATGACTCTGTGCTGGGGGAGGGCACGACGTTCTTCATCGAGCTGCCGCTGGCGCCGCAATCTGCGCGGGCAACACAGGCTGTCTCGGCCTGAGTCCGGGTAGTCCGCCCGCCCGGGAATGACCGGGCGGGCAGGGGTTTTCACTCCGCGGCGGCGACCATGCCGCCCCGGGCGGCCAGCGCCGCGCGGATGCCCGCCGCATAGGCCGGCGAGATGCGCTCGAAATGCATCAGCGCGCGTTCGATGATACCGGCCGGAACCCCGTCCATCGAGGCGGCGATGTTGCCGTAGAGCCGGCCACGTTCGGCCTCGCTCAGCACCTCGTCATGCAGGGCGCGGGGCTGGGTGTAGTCGTCGATCTGCTGCTGGTGCGGCTGGCGCGCGGCCATGCCCGACAGCGCCAGCGGCGGTTCGGCCACGGTCGGATCCTCGGCCACGCCGCCCATGCTGTTGGGTTCGTAATAGGCATCCCCGGCGCCGCTGCGCAGGCCGATGAAGTTCATGTTGCCGGCGGCGTGGTAGTGGTGGACCGGGCATTTGGGCTGGTTCACCGGCAGCGCTTCGTAATGGGTGCCAAGGCGGTAGCGATGCGCATCGGCATAGCTGAACACCCGCGCCTGCAGCATCTTGTCGGGGCTGTAGCCGATGCCCGGCACCTTGTTCGACGGGCTGAACGCGGCCTGTTCGATCTCGGCGAAATAGTTGTCCGCATTGCGGTTCAGCTCCATCACGCCGACCTCGATCAGCGGATAGTCGGAATGCGGCCAGACCTTGGTCAGGTCGAAGGGATCGTAGGGGGTGCTGTCCGCCTCGGCCTCGGGCATCACCTGCACGAACAGGGTCCAGCGCGGGAAGGTGCCTGCCTCGATGCCGCCGAACAGCGCCTCCTGATAGCCCTCGCGGGTCTGGCCAACGATGGTGGCCGCCTCGTCATTGGTGATGGTCTTCACGCCCTGCTGGGTCTTGAAGTGGAACTTTACCCAGAAGCGCTCGCCATCCCGGTTCCAGAACGAATAGGTGTGGCTGCCATAGCCGTTCATGTGCATGGGGTCGATCGGCAGGCCCCGGTCCGACATCAGGATGCTGACCTGATGCAGCGATTCCGGCACCAGGCTCCAGAAATCCCAGGCGGCGGTGTTGGAGCGCAGGTTGCTGCGCGGGTGCCGCTTCTGGGTGTGGATGAAGTCGGGGAATTTCAGTGGATCGCGGATGAAGAACACCGGGGTGTTGTTCCCCACCATGTCCCAGTTGCCTTCCTCGGTGTAGAATTTCAGCGCAAAGCCGCGCACGTCGCGCTCATGGTCGGCGGCGCCGGCCTCGCCCGCCACGGTCGAGAACCGGGCCAGCATGTCGGTCTGCTTGCCGACCGCCCCGAAGATCGCGGCGCGGGTGAAGCGGGTTATGTCATGGGTGACGGTGAAGGTGCCGAAGGCGCCCCAGCCCTTGGCGTGGACGACGCGCTCCGGGATCCGCTCGCGGTTCTGGTGCGCCAGCTTCTCCATCAGGTGATAGTCCTGCATCAGGACAGGGCCGCGCGGGCCTGCCGTCTCGCTGTTCTGGTTGTCGGCGACGGGGGCGCCGGCGGTGGTTGTCAGTCGCTGGGTCATGGGTCTGTCCTCTCCCTTGGCTTTTCTGTTGGGCGGACTATGCAGTCAGTCTGGAATAATTGGAAATTGCATTTTCTTGGGTTTTTGATAAGATTGACTGATGATAACGCTCCGCCAACTCAGCTACCTGACCGCCCTCGCCGAAGAGGCGCATTTCGGCCGGGCCGCGGCGCGGGTCCATGTGACCCAGCCGGCGCTGTCGATGCAGATCCGCGAGCTTGAAGGCGCGCTTGGCCTGACGCTGGTGGACCGGCTGCCGCGCGGGGTGCGGCTGACGCGGGCGGGGCATGAGGTGCTGGCACGGGCGGGGCGGATCCTGGCGGAAGTGCGCGAGATGGAATCGGCCGCCCGGCGCGGGGCGCTTGGCGGGGTGGTCACGCTGGGGGTGATCCCGACGCTGGCGCCCTATCTGGTGCCGCCGGCGCTGGCGGCGCTGCGCAGCGCCACCGACCTGCCGCAGGATCTGCGGCTGCGCGAGGCGGATACCGAAACGCTGCTGCGGGAATTGTCGGATGGGACGCTGGATGCCGCGGTGATCGCCACGCCGCCGGGGCCGGGGATGACCCAGCTGCCGCTGTTCGAGGACCGCTTCCTGCTCGCCGGCACTGCGGCCCGGCTGGCGGCGCTGGCCGGGCAGGCCGAGGCGCTGCGCCCGGTCTCGCTTGATCCCGACCAGCTGCTGCTGCTGGATGAAGGGCATTGCCTGACCGATCAGGCGCTGGAAGTCTGCGCGCTGGACCGGCGGCGGATGGGGGGAGGGCGCGCCCGAATCGATCTGGGCGCGTCCTCGCTGGCCACCCTCTGCGGGCTGGTGGCGGCGGGGATGGGGCTGACCTTCGTGCCCGAGGCGGCAGCGCGGGCGGAGTCCGCTGCCGCCCCGCAGATGGCGCTGATGCGCTTCGCCGCGCCCGAGCCGTCGCGCCAGGTGCGGCTGGTGCGCCGCGCGGCGATTGGCGAGGAGCCCTGGGTTCCGGCGCTGGCGCGGCTGCTGGCGGGGGCCGGGGCCGGGCTGCTGGCAGAGGCGCAGCGGCTGGTGCCGCGGGGGTGAGGACGGCGCCCCGGGCGGGAATAGGCGAGGCACTGCCTCGCCCCCGCCCGTGCGGGACCGTTCACCCGGAGCCGCTGGCATCCCTAGACCGTATGAGGACAGCGCCCGACCTGGCGGGCGAGAAGCGCCCGCCAGGTCGGGGCGGGGCGGGCGCTGGCCGGGCCCTTTGGGGGCCCGTCCGGATGGGTGAAAGGGCGGTGCGTGGCGAAGGCGATGGCCTTCGCCAATGCGGGGGGCGAAGTCCGAGTGCCCCCTTACGCCGCCCGTTCCTGCGCCGCATCGCGCAGCCAGGTCAGCACCGACTCCGGGCTCGACACGCCATAGGGATCTTCCCCGTGGTTGTCGCACAGGCCCGGTTCCTCGAACCATGCCTCGACCCGGCCATCGTTGATGACGGCCGCATAGCGCCAGCTGCGCAGGCCGAAGCCGAGGTTGTCCTTGCGCACCAGCATGCCCACGCGGCGGGTGAACTCGCCCGAGCCGTCCGGGATCACCTGCACATTGGCCAGGCCCTGCGCTTTCGCCCATTGGTTCATCACGAAGGCATCGTTCACCGACAGGCAATAGATCGCGTCGATCCCCTGCGCCTGGAACTCGGCGAAGCCGTTCTCGAAGCCCGGCAGCTGGAAGGTCGAGCAGGTCGGGGTGAAGGCGCCGGGCAGGGCGAACAGCACCGTGCGCTTGCCGCCGAAATAGTCGGCAGTTGTCAGCTCTTCCCAGCGATAGGGGTTCGGGCCGCCGATCGACTCGTCGCGCACGCGGGTGCGGAAGGTGACATCGGGAAGCTTGGCTCCGGCTTGCATCGGGTCTCTCCTGTTTGCATGACATTGCGGGCGCCAACCGGCCCCGCGATCCTCCCCTTGCCGCCCAATGTAGCCCCGATGCTGCGTTGCCGCAATGCATGGGCAGCAAGTTCGCTCCCTGCATGGCGGCCTTGCAGGCCCCGCAGCGGCTTTGCCAATCGGCTTTCGATTTGCTATTGCCGGTGCAACGGCAGGAGAAAGCCCATGTCCCCCCGCGATCTGACCATTCCCGACCAGCGCCACCCCGAAAAGGCCCACCGCCCCGATCAGGAGCAGCCCAAGAAGCCCGCATGGATCCGCGTCAAGGCGCCGACCTCGCAGGGCTACAAGGACACCCGCGACATCCTGAAGGCGAACCGGCTGGTCACTGTCTGCGAAGAGGCCGGCTGCCCGAATGTCGGCGAGTGCTGGAGTCAGGGCCACGCCACCATGATGATCATGGGCGAGATCTGCACCCGCGGCTGCACCTTCTGCAATGTCGCCACCGGCAAGCCGCAGACGCTGGATGCGTTCGAGCCGGGGCGGGTGGCCCATGCCGTCGCCACGCTGGGGCTGAACCATGTGGTCATCACCTCGGTGGACCGCGACGATCTGGAGGATGGCGGCGCCGACCACTTCGCCCAGACCATCCGCGCCGTCCGCCACCGCGCCCCCGGCACCACCATCGAAGTGCTGGTGCCCGACTTCCTGAAATGCGCCCCCTCGGCGCTGGAAACCGTGGTGGCCGCGCGCCCCGACGTCTTCAACCACAACCTCGAAACGGTGCCCGGCCTCTACCCCGAAGTGCGCCCCGGTGCGCGCTACTTCCACTCGCTGCGGCTGCTGCAACGGGTGAAGGAGCTGGACCCCACCATGTTCACCAAGTCCGGCATCATGGTCGGGCTGGGGGAAGAGGGTCCGGCCGTGCGGCAGGTGATGGATGACATGCGCGCCGCGGATGTGGATTTCCTGACCATCGGCCAGTATCTGCAACCCACCCCCAAGCATCACCGGGTGGACCGTTTCGTGCCGCCCGAGGAATTCGCCGCCTATGAGAAGGCCGCCTATGGCAAGGGCTTCCTGATGGTCTCGGCCACGCCGCTGACGCGGTCCTCCTACCATGCCGGGGACGATTTCGCCCGGATGCGGGCGGCGCGGCTGGCAAAGCTCGGTCTCGGCGCCTGAAGGAAGAAGGGGCTTTCAGCCCCCTCTTTGCCTGCGGCAAATTCACCCCCGAGGATATTTCCGGCCTTATGTAGCAAGCGCACCAAGGGCAGGACTGCACTCAAGCGGCTGAAACTGCTAGCTTCCGTCCATGCTGGACAAGACAATCAACAACGCCCTGTTGGCGCTACGCGCGCAGATCATCCGCGAGAACCTGGACGGGCTGGACCACGTCAATGCCCTGCTGATCCAGCGAGGGATTGACCCTGCCGCGCAGCATGTCAGGCGCAAGATACCTGCCGATAGCTGCAAGCAGCGCGAGGTGAAGATGATTGTGTTGGAAGCCCTGAGGGGCGGCGCCAAGCGGCCCGCGGAGATCGGGGCGCACTTCATGGCCTGCAAGCCCGGGGTAGCCCCAGACAGGGCCATGCCCCGCGTCTATCGGGCCATCTACAAGATGCGGGATGGTGGGGCTGTAGTGAAGGATGGCGGGGCGTGGAGGCTATCCCGAAGATAACCCCGCGCTTGGTAAACTAATTTTGTAGATACAACTTGATTTTTCTTGGCGTAAATCGTGAAACAAGAATGCCATCGCAGATGCTTGTTAGCATTGGTTCCGGCATGGGCCCTTTTGGAATAAACCGCCCTTGCGCGATGCCAGCATCAATCGTGACACACCGTTCTATGTCCGAAAAGTTATAGGCGGCATAACTGTCGTGGGTAATAAACTGGTGGTTACCCGGCTGGATGATGCAGGTTGGATCGCATTTCGGGCCCTTCCAGCTACTAATGCTAACCAAAACTACCTTGCCTAGATTGCATGGATTTGACGCGACAACAAACAGATGCAACCCATGAGGGGTTGGCATCAGGAATGTCTCACCACGGGTTGTTGGCATTCTGACCTTGTAGATCACTCAGAGCAGCGCGGAATTCCCGATAAACTTCTGTTCTCTTCGCAAACAACTCGGCATTTTCCACGCCAAGGAACCTCAAAGTGCGCTCAAGAGGGATGGGCGACGAACCCCCATTCGGGTCTTCCCACTCGGGACAGTTGTCGTGAGTCCAATCACGGATCGCATATTTCCCCATTTGGCCAAACTCCTGCCAAACGCTATTCATCACGTCCATCTCGGCGTCTGAAAGTTCATCTGTGTCGGCTTCACCAATTGGGCGCGCCAAGGCCACATTATGTCCTTCACGGTCTGAGATAAGAGCACTCCAGTCTTCTGACTCGCGGCTCCCCCCAACATATTCGTATGTCAGGGAGTTTACCGGCCCATGGGGCATAGAGACGTGGAGGTCATTAGTAATGGTAAAGCCGAAATCGGAGAGAAACTTGCGATCCGACAGGTAAACCAATTTTACAAGCTTCAATACGGGCATCAGCCCGCCTTGCTTGTCGCAAAAGAAAGCAGCTACCTGAGCGGCTTTTTTGGAGTTGAACCAGTTTTCCATGCAGGCAATCTAAGCGTTTTCAGTGTCAGATTCAACAGGTTAAGTCTTTGTTGGTTTTCAAGGCCTTAAGCCACCCGCTGCCAGTAGCCCTTCCACGCGCGGCTGACCGGCGCTTCCATTGCGTTCGCCACCAGCCCGAAGGCCATGACGCCGTTGCTCTTGCGGCGGTTGTCCTCAAGCCATGCGGCTTGGGTGGCGTACTGGTGCAGGTAGCGTGGGCTGACATGGTGGTGCTGGCCCACGACCATGCGGCGCAGGCGGGAGAAGTAGCTTTCCGCCCAGTTGGTGTGCTTGCCGTGGTCGCTGTAGATTTCGCTGTGGTTCACGCGGTCCACCGACCAGCCTGCATGCAGCAGATCCCAGTGCGAGGCTTCATCCGCCGACAGGGTCGCCATGCGGTCCACGTTGGAATGCACCAGCGCCACGCCTTCGGACTCTGCCATGGTGACGACAGGCAGGGTGCGGCCAAGGCGTTCGCGCATCACGACGACCACGCGGCGCTTGCCCGTCTGGTGTTCTTTCAGGCGGCGGTCCTTGCGGTCAGCCTTCGCGTTTTCGGGGCGGATATGACCGCCGAAGTAGGCACCATCAACTTCGACGTGGCCGCGCAGGACTTCGCCGGTGTGAACTTCGCGGGCCATCGCTTCGCGCAGCTTGTGAGCCAGGACGAAGGCAGTCTTGTATTGGCAATCCAGATCGCGGGAGAGCTGCACCATCGACACGCCCTTGGAGGCGTTCACGGTGATGCAGATCGCCGCCAGCAGGTCAACGAACGCCATCTTGCGGCTGGCGAAGATGGTGCCAGAGGTCACGCTGAACTGGCGGTAGCAGCCCTTGCACTTGAACTTGCGGCGGGTGGTGATCTTGTAGGTTTCGCAGCAACCGCAGTCGGGGCAAACAGCCTCGCCATCGGTTTCCGGCCAGCGCATCTTGCAGAACGTGTCGTGCGCAGCTTCTTCGCCAGCCTTGTAGATCGCCTTGAGGCTCAGGGTGCGAGCCGCTGCGGAAAGGAGGAAGTGCTGTGCCATTTGTCATCGCCTGCGTTACCTATGTAACGTATATAGTGCGTTGACGTATCGCGCGCAAGGGCATAAGTAACGTATACAGTGCTTTTATTTGCGGAGGCGATACATGCCAGAACAGACTGACTGGGAGATGATGGCGGCGAACCTGCTCAAGGCCGAACTCAAGCGAAAAGGCGTGACATATGCGCAACTTGTCGAAAAGCTGTCGTCGATGGGAATCGACGAAAAGGAGGTGAATGTCCGCAACAAGCTTTCCAGAGGGAAGTTCAGTGCGGCGTTCTTCTTGCAATGCCTGATCGCGGTAGGGACAGACACAGTTCGATTGTAGCGTTTGCCGTATTTGTCTGCTTACTGATCGTGGCTTTGATAGGATGGTACGAAGGGTTCAAGCAGGGGCAGGAAAGCCACCAAGGCACAAGCGCCGAGGCCTATAAACAACAAGCTGACGCCCAGATAAATGCCGCATGCCTCGCTCTTTCCGGAGTCCCCCAGTATGAATGCATAGCCCAGGCTATAAGCGCCGAACGTGAACAGCAGCGGGCCGAGCAGGATCTTGATGCCCAACAGCAGATGGCCGAATGGGCTAGGTGGATGCTGATTGCCACCGTGATTATGGCTGCTGTGACTGGCTTTGGTGTTGTTTTCGTCTGGCAAACCCTCAAGGCCACCCAAGACATGGCCAAGGAAACGTCTCGGATAGGCGAGGCGCAGGTGCGGGCCTACTTGGGGCGCGAATCTTGCGCCGCGTGGGAGGGCACCGGCGTTGAATTTTGTGGAACCATCACAAACTGCGGGAACAGCCCTGCAATAAATGTCTACATGATGCTTGAGTTGACGTACTTTCGAAGCATTGGCGAAAACACATTCGAAATTCGTGAGTTTTATACTATTCCACAGTCTATCGGCACCGTCCCTGCCCACGGCCAATTTGGAACGGGGAGAGTAGCCTTCCTTGGTTTCTTTGGCGGAGGTGGAGGGACTTACGATGTTCGGTTCGCTAATCTCTGCCTCTTGGGGCAAGACGCATTCGGCCATGAAATCTCCTTTTTCGGACCCATTGGGTATTTTCAGAGCTTTGACGAATACGACAAGAAAAAAATCCATCCTGGGAACATCACCCCCGGTGATATGCATGGAAATCGCAGGAAGTCCTTGAGCTCCATGAGGGAGTGGGTTGCCAAGGCAGAAAAGCACAAGTAGCGCGCAGAGCATCACTCACGCCCCGCCGTGCTTGGTGCGCTTGCTACATAAGGCCGGATATTTCAGCCAGCAAGAAGCCGCACGCTCTTGTGCTTCTTGCTGGCGAAAATATCCCGGGGGGAGTCCGAAGGACGGGGGGCAGCGCCCCCTCTTCTTACTTGGCCGCCCCGATCAGCAGGTCCAGCGCATGATCGACCGTGGCCGCGCGCACCGCGCCGCGGCCGAGGGCGCCGAACTCCACCGTTTCCACATGGGTCTCGCCGCCGCGGCGGGCGAGGCCGAAGCAGACGCGGCCTTCGGGCTTGTGCTCCGACCCGCCCGGCCCGGCGATGCCGGTGACCGACACCGCAAGGTCCGCCTCCGACCCGATCAGCGCGCCCACGGCCATTTCCAGCGCCACCGCCTCGCTGACCGCGCCATGCTCGGCAAGCGTTTCGGCGCGCACGCCCAGCATCGCCTGCTTCGCTGCGTTAGAATAGGTGACGAAGCCGCGGTCGAAGATGTCCGACGATCCGGCCACCTCGGTGATCGCGCCCGAGATCAGCCCGCCGGTGCAGCTTTCGGCGGTGGCGATGGTCAGGCCGGCGGCCCGAGCGACGGCGAGGAGAGTAGCGGCGCGGCTCACATCAGCAGCCCATGCGAGAGGCCGGCGGCGATCATGGTCGCCACCCCGGCAAAGAGCCCGGCGAAGAGGTCGTCGAGCATGATCCCCGGCCCGTCGGCGCGGCGGTCGGCGCGGCCGATGATCGACGGCTTCCAGATGTCGAAGAGGCGGAAGAACAGGAAGGCGGCGACCCAGCCCGGATAGGGGAAGTGCCAGCTGTCCAGCCCCATCAGCCAGAATCCTGCGGAGGGGAAGAGGAGTGCCAGCCATTGCCCCGCCACCTCGTCGATCACCACTTCGGACGGGTCCTCGCCCGGACGGTCCTCCAGCACCCGCCCGCAGGCCCAGAAGCCCGCGGCGGTCGCCAGCAGCGTCGCCGCCAGCAGCAGCCAGACATGGCCGATCCCGTGCAGGACCAGCCCCGCGCCGATGGCGGCGGCCGAGGCCCAGGTGCCCGGGGCAGGGCGCAGATAGCCGATGCCCCCCACCGTCGCCACCAGCAGCGCCGGCGTCCAGGGCCCGCGGCGCAGCTTCTTCGGCGGGTTCGGGTCCAACCGCTCTTCCAGCGTCTCGCGTTCCATCTGCAATCCTCTCAGGCGACCGCGGTCGCGGTGGGTCAGGCGACCAGGGTCGCGGTGGCAATGGCGGCGATGCCTTCCTCGCGGCCGGTGAAGCCCAGCCGTTCCGAGGTGGTGGCCTTGACCGACACCCGGTCAGGCGCAATGCCCAAGATGCGCGCCAGTTCCGCGCACATCGCTGCGGCATGGGGCCCCACCTTGGGCCGCTCGCAGATCAGCGTTACGTCGACATTGGTGAGGGTATAGCCGCGATCCCGCGCGAGGGCGGCGGCATGAGCGAGGAAGATCTCGCTGGCGGCACCCTTCCACTGGGGATCGGTGGGTGGGAAATGCCGGCCGATATCGCCCGCCGCCAGCGCGCCATAGATCGCGTCGGTCAGGGCGTGCATGCCCACATCGGCATCGGAATGGCCCAGAAGGCCGCGGCCATGCGGGACTTTGACACCGCAGAGCGTGACATGGTCGCCCTCGCAAAAGGCGTGAACGTCAAAGCCATTGCCCAGTCTTACGTCCATCGCGGGCGCTCCCTTCCGGCGGTGCAGGATAGCCTCGGCCCGGGCGAAATCGCCGGGGAAGGTGATCTTGATATTCTCCTCCTCGCCCTCGGTGATGGCGACGTCAA
Organism: Frigidibacter albus; assembly: GCF_009908165.1. Lineage (GTDB taxonomy): Bacteria > Pseudomonadota > Alphaproteobacteria > Rhodobacterales > Rhodobacteraceae > Frigidibacter > Frigidibacter albus. The sequence goes on along the minus strand of NZ_JAAAUC010000012.1, from coordinate 102,199 downwards.
GCCCGGCGGCGCGGGCGATGGCCACATCGTCGGGCGCCTCCGCCGGGCCGGAGCGATGCGCGGCGAGGATGGCGGCGAGGTCGAAGCCCTGCGGGGTCTGCGCGCGGAACAGGCCCTCGCGGTCGCGGGCGCCGGTGACGCGGCCCCCGGCGCCGGTCCAGAGCGCATCGGTGACCGGCAGCGCGGGCGCCGCGCCGGGGGCTTGGTCGAGGGCGGCCAGCACACGGGCGATCAGCGCCGGGCTGGTCAGCGGGCGGGCGCCGTCCTGGATCAGCACGCGGGTCACGCCCGAACCCTCCAGCAGCTCCAGCGCTGCGCGCACGCTGGCGGTGCGGGTGGCGCCCCCGGCGACCAGTGTCACCTCGCCGCCGAATTCGGCAATGCCGCGGGTCATGTCATCGGGATGCAGCACCAGCACCGTGCGGCCGATGTGGGCGAAGGCGTCCAGCGTGTGGCGCAGCACCGGAACGCCGCCAAGCGCCTGCCATTGCTTGGGTTCCGGCCCGCCGGCGCGGCTGCCGCGCCCTGCCGCCACGATGATTGCCGCGGTTGTCATGTTGCGGTCCTCCGGGCCCCTGCTGTACCGGAGCCGCCAAGGCCGGGCAAGCACCGCGGCGGGGTGTCGCAGCGCGTTAATCTTCCGCGCAAGGCGATGCACCGGGCATGTCTGCCCAAATAACAGGCATACAAACATTTTGGCCTCGCGCGGGCGGGCCAGAGATTGCGATTCCCCGGGCAAGAGATTAGCTCCTACCCAACCGCACAAGGATTAGGCAGTTGTCCATTCAGGTGGCAAACCTCACGCTCGACCCGCCAGTGATGCTGGCGCCGATGGCTGGAATCACCGATCTGCCCTTCCGGCGGCTGGTGGCGCGCTTTGGCGCCGGGCTGGTCGTGTCGGAAATGGTGGCCAGCGGCGAGATGGTCACCGCGCGCCCCTCGGTGCGGGCCAAGGCGCGGATCGACCTCGGGCTGGACGCGGCGGGTCTGACTTCGGTGCAGCTGGCGGGGCGCGAGCCGGGGCCGATGGCCGAGGCGGCCCGGATGGTGGCGGATCTGGGCGCGCAGGTGGTCGATATCAACATGGGCTGCCCGGCGAAGAAGGTGACCGGCGGCGCGTCGGGCTCGGCGCTGATGCGGGTGCCGGACCATGCACTGCGGCTGATCGAGGCGGTGGTGGGGGCGGTCACGGTGCCGGTGACGCTGAAGATGCGGCTTGGCTGGGACAGCGATTGCCTGAATGCCGCCGATCTGGCGAGCCGGGCCGAGGCGGCGGGGGTGCGGATGGTGGTGGTGCATGGCCGCACCCGGATGCAGTTCTACAAGGGCCGGGCGGATTGGGCGGCCATTGCCGCGGTGCGCGCGGCGGTGGGCATTCCGGTGGTGGCGAATGGCGACATCGTTGGCGCAGATGGAGCGCGGCAGGCGCTGGCGCAGTCCGGTGCGGCGGGGGTGATGGTCGGGCGCGGGGCGCAGGGCGCGCCCTGGCGGCTGGCGGAGATCGCCCACGCCCTGCACGGCACCCCGGCGCCCGAGGTGCCCTATGGCGCCGCCCGCGCCGATCTGGTGGCCGAGCATTACGAGGCGATCCTGGGCTTCTACGGCCGCGACCTTGGCCTGCGCATCGCCCGCAAGCATCTGGGCTGGTATGCGGGTGTTGCCGGGGCGGCGGCGGGCCTGCGCGCCGCGCTGATGGTGGCACCGGGTCCGGGGGCCGTGCTGGCGCTGATCCGCAGCGGCTTTGCCGCGACGGATGCCGCAAGCGAGGCCGAGGCCGAGGCCGACGCGCAAAGCGAAAGGGCCGCCGCATGAAGAAGCGCGCCCCCGATCTGCCCGCGCCCGGCTCGATATGGGCGTCCTTGCCCACCCCGGCGCTGCTGCTGGATGCGCAGGACCGGGTGATTGCCATCAACCCGGCGGCGGAGTCGTTCCTGAACCTCTCCACCCGCTCGATGCAGGGCCAGCCGGTGCTGGACAAGCTGGCCATCGACGCGCCGCTGGAAGAGGTCTTCGCCCGCGCCCGCGCCAACCAGTCGGCGCTGTTCCTCAACGATGTAGATGTCGGCACAGGGGAGCGTGCGCCGGTGGTGTGCAACCTGCAGGTGGCGCCGCTGAACGACGATCCGGGTACGCTGCTGCTGACCATCGCCCCGCGCGAGCTGGCGGACCGGCTCGGCCGGTCACAGAACGTCAAATCGGCGGCGAAATCGGCGATCGGCATGGCCGAGATGCTGGCGCATGAGATCAAGAACCCGCTGGCCGGCATTTCCGGCGCGGCGCAGCTGATCTCGATGAATGCCAGCGCCGAGGACCGCGAGTTGACCGACCTGATCGTCGAGGAGACCCGCCGCATCGTGAAGCTGCTGGAGCAGGTGGAGCAGTTCGGCAACCTGCGCCCGCCTGAACAGCGCGCCGTCAACATCCATGACGTGCTGGACCGCGCCCGCCGCTCATCCCTCGTCGGCTTCGCCGCGCATATGCAGATCGTCGAGGATTACGACCCCTCCTTGCCCTCGACCCTCGGCGATGGCGACCAGCTGCTGCAGGTGTTTCTCAACCTGCTGAAAAACGCCGCCGAGGCCTCCAAGGGCAAGCCGGGGGTGATCCGCATCCGCACCTTCTATGACATGGCGCTGCGCTTGCGCCGCCGTGACGGCACCGGCCGCTCGGTGCCGCTGCAGGTCGAGATCATCGACAACGGCCCCGGCATCGCGCCCGACATCGCCTCCGAAATCTTCGAGCCCTTCGTGTCGGGGCGCGAGAACGGCACCGGCCTTGGCCTCGCGCTGGTGTCGAAGATCATTTCCGACCACGGCGGCTGGATCAGCGTCGATAGCGTCCCCGGCAAGACCGTTTTCCGCATTTCGCTGCCCATCGCGCCAAAAGGCACCGATGGGAACGGCACAGAGACCCCGTAGGAGAGACTGACCATGGACGGCACCGTTCTTGTCGCAGATGACGACCGCACGATCCGCACCGTGCTGACCCAGGCGCTGACCCGCGCCGGATGCAAGGTGCATGCGACCTCGTCGCTGATGACGCTGATGCGTTGGGTCGAGGAGGGGAAGGGCGATCTGGTCATCTCTGACGTGATCATGCCCGATGGCAACGGGCTGGAGGCGCTGCCCCGCATCGCCAAGGAACGGCCCGGCCTGCCGGTGATCGTGATCTCGGCGCAGAACACCATCATGACGGCGATTCAGGCGGCCGAGGCCGAGGCCTATGACTACCTGCCGAAGCCCTTCGATCTGCCCGACCTGATGAAGCGCGCCGCCCGCGCGCTGGAACAAAAGCGCCGCGCCGTACCCGCCAAGCCGGCCGAGCCGCGGGCCGAGCCGGGGGATGATCTGCCGCTGGTCGGGCGCACCCCGGCGATGCAGGCGCTGTACCGGCTGGTGGCGCGGGTGATGAACACCGATCTGGCGGTGCTGATCACCGGCGAGAGTGGCACCGGCAAGTCGCTGATCGCCCGCGCGATCCATGATTTTTCCGACCGCCGCACGCTCCCGTTCGTGGTGGCGCAGGCGCAGGACCTGCAGGGCGCCGATGGCCCCTCGGCGCTGATCGCCCGGGCGCGGGGCGGCAGCCTGGTGTTCGACGAGGTTGGCGATTTCGACGATGACGCGCAGGGCCGGATCGTGCGGCTGCTGGACACGCTCGGCAGCAACGCCCCGCGGATCATGGCCACCAGCCAGATCGACCTTGGCCGGCGGATGGAGGGCGGCGGCTTCCGCCAGGACCTGTTCTACCGGCTGGGCGGCGTGACCCTCGCCGTGCCCTCGCTGCGCGAGCGGGTCGACGACATTCCGGCGCTGGCCGAGCATTTCCTGACCCGGGGCGAGCGCGAAGGCTTTTCCCTGCGCCGGCTCAGCCCCGAGGCGATGGAGCTGATCCGCGCCTACAGCTGGCCCGGCAACGTTCGTCAGCTGGAAAACACCGTGCGCCGCCTGCTGGTCACCTCGCCCGAGGAGGAAATCGGCCGCAGCGAGGTCGAGGCGATCCTTGGCAGCCAGCCGGCGATGGAGCCGATGAAGGGCGGCGGCGAGGGCGACCGGCTGTCGGCCTCGGTCGCCAAGCACCTCAAGCGCTATTTCGACCTGCATGGCGGCGCGCTGCCTCCTCCGGGCCTCTATGGCCGCATCCTGCGCGAGGTGGAGATGCCGCTGATCGAGATCGCGCTGGATGCCACCGCCGGCAATCAGGCCAAATGTGCCGACCTTCTGGGAATCAACCGCAATACCTTGCGCAAGAAGATCACCGAGCTGGATATCCGCGTGACACGCCGCCGCAAGTTGATGTAAAAGCGCCACAGCATCTGTGGCCCGCAGGCGCCAGTGGCGCCGCCATTCCGGCAGGGCCGCGGCCGCGCCCCGAGGGGCTGTGGAGCAGAGGCGCGAGGCACCCAGCGTGACGGCAAGATCATGACGGCAACAGCGTGACGGACGAGGACCTGTCTGGCAAAGGCGCCGCGCCTGCGGCGCTGGCTGCGGCGCGCAAGCCTGCACCGGGCAAGGCCAGTGCGCGGCCGTCCTGGGAGCGGCTGGCGCGCCTGCGCCGGCTGAAGCGGGTGCAGAACATCGCGACGATCGGGCTTGTCCTTCTTGGCCCGGTTCTGGCCTTCGGGACCTTCATGGCACTGGGGCCGTTCGATCAGGGCGCCTCGTCCTTCGGCTTGCGCGCCGTCATCCTCGCCGACCTCGTCTATATCCTGCTGGTGGCCGGGCTGGTCTTTGCGCGGCTGGCGCGCATGGTCGCCGCCCGCCGCGCCCATTCCGCCGGATCGCGGCTGCATCTGCGGCTGACGGGGGTGTTCGCCGGGATGGCGCTGGTGCCGACCATCCTTGTTGCGGTGTTCGCCGGGCTGACGGTGAATATCGGGCTCGAGGGCTGGTTTTCCGACCGGGTGCGCCAGGTGCTGGGATCTTCCCTCGCCGCCGCCGAGGCCTATGAGGCCGAGCACCGCACCGACCTTGTCACCGATGCCGAGGCGCTGGCCGGCTACCTCAACGTCGCGCGGCAGGCGGCCTTCTTCATCGCCGACAGCGACCTGCGCCAGCTGCTCACGCAAGGCCAGGCCCAGATCCAGCGCGGGTTGCGCGAGGCCTATGTGATTGACGGCGGCGGCGAGATCCGGGCGCGGGGCGAGCGCAGCTACCTGTTCGATTACGAACTGCCGGGCGCCGCCGACCTTGCCATCGCCGCCACCGGCGAGACGGTGGTGATCCAGGACTGGGACAGCAACGAATTCCGGGCGCTGGTCCGGCTCGAGGCCTATGCCGACCGCTACCTCTATGTTTCGCGCAATGTCGATGGCGAAATCCTCAGCCTGCTGGATGAAACCCGCAAGACCGTGCAGCTGTACCGGCAGCTGGAATCCGACCGGGGCCGGGTGCTGTTCGAATTCTCGCTGCTGTATCTCGCCTTCGCGCTGATCCTGATCCTCGCCGCCGTCTGGCTGGGGCTGTGGTTCGCGGAACGGCTGTCGCGCCCGGTCGGGCGGCTGGCGGGCGCCGCCCAGCAGATCGGGGCCGGAAATTTCGACGTGCAGGTGATCGAGGAGCGCGGCGACGACGAGATCGCGATGCTGGGCCGGATCTTCAACCAGATGGCGCGCCAGCTGAAGGGCCAGCGCGGGGCGCTGGTCGCCAGCCACCACCAGACCGAAGAACGGCGGCGGCTGTTCGATTCCGTGCTGGGGTCCGTCACCTCTGGCGTGATCGGGCTGGATGCGGGCGGGCGGATCGACTTTCTGAACCGCTCGGCGATCCGCCTGCTGGCGCTGGACCCCGGCCTGCCGCATGAGGGCCCGCTGGGAGAGACGGTGCCCGAGTTCGAGGGCCTGCTGGCGCGGCTGCGCGAGGGGCTGGGTGAGACGGTGCAGGAGGAAATCCGCCTCAGCCGCGAGGGGCGGCTGGAAAGCCTGCTGGTCCGCATGGCCATGCGCCGCGGGGCGGACGGGCGGCTGGAGGGCTATGTGGTCGCCTTCGACGACGTGACCGAGCTGGTCAGCGCGCAGCGGATGGCGGCCTGGGGCGATGTGGCGCGGCGGATCGCGCATGAGATCAAGAACCCGCTGACCCCGATCCAGCTGTCGGCCGAGCGCATCCGCCGCAAGTTCGGGCGCACGATGGAGGAAGAGGATGCCGAGGCTCTGGGGCAGATGGTCGACGTCATCGTGCGCCAGACCGGCGATCTCCGCCGCATCGTCGATGAATTCAGCCGCTTTGCCCGGATGCCGGAGCCGGACCGGCGCGATCACGATCTTGCGAAGCTGATGCGCGATGCTGTGGCTTTGCAGGAAGGCGCGCTACACGGGGCAAGGCTGGTGGCCGACCTGCCCGCCGGGCCGGTGATGGTGGAGCTTGATGCAACGATGATCGGGCAGGCGGTGACGAACCTTGTTAAGAACGCCGGAGAAGCCGTTGAAACGCTTGTGGAAAACGGCGCCCCCGAAGGCTACGAGCCCGAGGTGCGCGTCAGCATGACAGAGATGCCCGAACAGATCATCCTGCGCATCATGGACAATGGTGCCGGCCTGCCCGCCGACCGGGCGCGGCTGTTCGAACCTTACGTCACGACACGCGCCAAGGGCACCGGGCTCGGCCTTCCCATCGTCAAGAAGATCGTCGAGGAACATGGCGGCAGCCTGACCCTGACCGACGCGCCGGCCTTTGCCCCCGGCGCCCACCGGGGCGCGCTGGCCGAGATACGGCTGCCCCGCGCCCGCGCCGGCCGCGGCATCCGCGACGCCGCCCCGCATGACCCGCAGACCCCATCCGATACCTCTGCCCCCGATACCTCTGCCCCAGACCCGGAGACGCAATCATGACCCCGAACCGCGACAGCAAGATGGGCGATATCCTGATCGTGGATGACGAGCGCGACATCCGCGAGCTGATCTCGGATATCCTGCGCGACGAGGGTTTCACCACCCGCCTTGCCGCCAATTCCGACGAGTGCATGACCCAGATCAACGCCGAGCCGCCGGCGCTGATGATCCTCGACATCTGGCTGAAGGACAGCCGGATGGACGGGATCGACATCCTCAAATCGGTGAAACGCGACAATCCCGATGTGCCGGTGGTCATCATCTCGGGCCATGGCAATATCGAGATCGCCGTCGCCGCGATCAAGCAGGGCGCCTATGACTTCATCGAGAAGCCCTTCAACATCGACCAGCTGATGGTGGTCATCACCCGCGCGATGGAAACCAGCCGGCTGCGGCGCGAGAATGCCAGCCTGCGCCGCCGCGATGTGACCTCGTCCGAGATGATCGGGAGCTCGCCGGCTTTCCGCGGCCTCAAGGCGCAGCTCGACAAGGTCACGCGGTCGAACGGGCGGGTGATGCTGACCGGGCAGCCGGGGTCCGGCAAGGAAGTCGCGGCGCGCTACATCCACGTCAATTCCAACCGGGCGAGCGGGCCGTTCGTGTCGGTGTCTTCGGCCTCGGTCGAGCCCGAGCGGATGGAAGACGTGCTGTTCGGGCGCGAAAGCCCGGACCGCGGCGTGGAAAAGGGCCTGCTGGAACAGGCGCATGGCGGCATCGTCTATTTCGACGAGGTGGCCGACATGCCGCCCGGCACCCAGTCCAAGATCCTGCGGGTGCTGGTGGAGCAGCAGTTCACCCGCGTCGGCGGGTCCGACAAGGTGCGCGTCGATCTGCGCGTCATCTCCTCCACCACCCGCGACCTGCCCGCGGAAATCGCCGCGGGGCGCTTCCGGCAAGAGCTGTTCGACCGGCTGAACGTGGTGCCGATCCCGGTGCCGCCGCTGAGCGAGCGGCGCGAGGATATCCCCGAGCTTGCCCGGCACTTCATCGCCATGTTCAACCGCAGCCAGGGCCTGCCGCTGCGGGCGCTGTCGGACGAGGCCGAGGCGCTGATGCAGACGATGCATTGGCCCGGCAACGTGCGCCAGCTGCGCAACGTGATCGAGCGCGCGCTGATCCTGGGCGAGGGCAATGGCCCGATCGAGGCGCGCGAACTGCCCGGCCATGCCCCCGATCCGGGCAGCGAGGAGGGCCGCGTGGTGCTGGCCGGCGCGCTGGCGACGCTGCCGCTGCGCGAGGCGCGCGAGCTGTTCGAGCGGGAATACCTGCTGACCCAGATCAACCGTTTCGGCGGCAATATCAGCCGCACCGCCAGTTTCGTCGGCATGGAACGCTCGGCCCTGCACCGCAAGCTGAAGTCGCTGGGGGTGGTCACCACCTCCAAGGCGGGTGGGCGGATCGCGCATCTGGACGAGGATGAGGACGAGGCGGCCGGGGAGTAGACCTTTCTTCCGGCGCGGGGCCGCAGGGCAAGGGGGGCGCCGCCAACCCGGACGGTTCCAAATTCTGATGCGACCGCCCAGGTGGGCACGCACGAGCCCGCCCCCCAGATACGTTTCGGGCGGGGGCGGTCACATCAGAATTTCGCCCGCGGCCGCAATTCTGAAGATCTCCTCTAGCAGCGCATCGTCGCCGTCCCGCCGCGGTTGACCTTTCCGGGGCCGCGCGCCATCAAGTGGATCAGCCCGCCCAAGTTCCGGCGGCAGGAGTGACCGGCACATGAAGATCATCATCTGCGGCGCGGGCCAGGTCGGCTGGCAGATCGCGCGGCACCTGTCGGGCGAGAAGAACGACGTCACGGTGGTGGACAGCAACCCCGAGCTGGTGCGCCGCGCGGCCGATACGCTCGACGTGCAGGGCGTGGCCGGCTTCGCCTCCTACCCTGACGTGCTGGAGCGGGCGGGGGCGCGCGACGCCGACCTGATCATCGCCGCCACCCATTCGGACGAGGTGAACATGGTCACCTGCCAGGTGGCCCATTCGGTCTTCGGCATCACCCGCAAGATCGCGCGGGTACGGGCGCAAAGCTATCTCGATGCGATCTATTCCGACCTCTACCGCACCGACCATCTGCCCATCGACGTGGTCATCTCCCCCGAGCGCGAGGTGGCCGAGGCGGCGTTGCAACGGCTGGCAGCGCCCGCGACCTTCGATACCGAGCATTTCATGGGCGGGCGGGTGCAGCTTCTGGGCATCGCGCTCGATGAGGATTGCCCGGTCCTCAACACCTCGCTGCGGCAGTTGACCGACCTTTTCTCGACCCTGCGCGCCATCGTCGCCGGGGTGCGCCGCGAGGGGCGCCTGTTCGCGCCCGAGGCGGAAGACCAGCTTTATGCCGGCGATCAGGTCTATGTCTTCTCGCATGTCGAGGATGCGAACCGCACGCTGGAGATCTTCGGAAAATCGACCAAGAAGCAAGAGCGCATCGTGATCATCGGTGGCGGCAATGTCGGGCTTGCGGTGGCCCGCGCGCTGGAGCGGCGCACCGACCGGATCCGCTGCAAGGTGATCGAGCGCGACCGGGCGCAGGCCGAGCGCGCGGCGGATGCGCTGGAGCGGACCATCGTGCTGAACGGCGACGGGATGGACATGGACATCCTGCAGGAAGCCAATATCGACCGCGCCGATGCGGTGCTGGTGGTGACGGATGATGACAAAACCAACATCCTCGCCGCGGTGCGCGCCAAGCAGGCCGGCTGCCCGATGGCGATTGCGCTGGTCAATGACCCGACGCTGGTGCCGCTGATGGGCCCCTTGGACATCGACGCCTATATCAACCCGCGCGCCACCACCGTGTCGTCGATCCTGCGCCATATCCGGCACGGCCGGGTGCGCGAGATCTACTCCATCGGCGATGCCGAGGCCGAGGTGATCGAGGCGCAGGTGCTGTCCACCTCGCCGATCGCGGGCCGGCTGATCCGCGACATCGAGTTCCCCGAAGGTGTGCTGGTCGGCGCGCTGCTGAAGGGCGAGACGGTGGTCAAGCCGCTTGGCGATACCAAGGTCGAAGAGGGCAACGTGATCCTGCTCTTCGTGATGGCGGGCGACGTGCCGGAGGTCGAGCGCCTTCTGCAGGTCTCGATCGACTTCTTCTAGCCCATGGGCAAGATCCTCGAACTGCCGCTCTTGGTGATCCTGATGGGGGTGGGGGCGCTGGCGATGCTGGTGCCGGCGCTGCACGCCTGGGCGATCCGCGATTGGGACGTGGCGCGGGCCTTCCTGTTCCCCTCGGTGCTGTTCCTGGTGCTGACGGCGCTGATCGGCATCGCCTCGGCCGCGCGGCGCCCGGCCAATCCGGCGCGCAGTCACCTGCTGGCGATGCTGGGGGCCTTCGTGCTGCTGCCATTGATGCTGGCGGTGCCGATGAACGAGGCGGTGCGCGATACCGGCTATTTCAACGCCTGGTGGGAGATGGTGTCCTCGCTGACCACCACCGGCGCCACGCTGTTCGAGCCTTCCCGCTTGCCGCCTTCGGTGCATCTGTGGCGGGCGCTGGTGGGCTGGCTTGGTGGGTTCTTCATGCTGGTGGCGGGGGTGGCGGTGCTGGCGCCGATGAACCTTGGCGGCTTCGAGGTGACGGGCGATGGCAGTTCTGCCGGCGCCGCCGCGCCGGGCGGCGGATCGGCGCGCACCGCGGGGCAGGGGCAGCCGGGCCCGGCAACCCGCCGCCCGGGCCGCGCGCTGCGGTCGAGCCAGACCGGCGACCGGCTGGTGCGGCATACGCTGGCGCTGATGCCCGTCTATGGCGCGCTGACGCTGGTGCTGTGGTCGGCGCTGCTGATCGCGGGCGATACGGCGCTGGTGGCGGTCTGTCATGCGATGGCGGTGATGTCGACCTCGGGCATCTCGCCGGTGGGCGGGCTGGCGGGGGCGCAGTCGGGCTTTGTCGGCGAGGGGCTGATCTTCGTCTTCCTGCTGCTGGCGCTGTCACGGCACATGATGCCCGCTGTCGGCACCCGCTGGAGCCCAGTGCCGCTGATGCGTGACCCCGAGATCCGGATGGGCCTTGCGCTGATGGCGGCGGTGCCGGCGGTGCTGTTCCTGCGCCACTGGATCGGCGCGGTCGAGGTGAACGATGTCGAGGATATTCCCGCCGCGACCGAGGCCGCCTGGGGCGCGGTCTTCACGGTGCTGTCGTTCCTGACCACCACCGGCTTCGAATCCGCCGGCTGGGACGATGCGCGCTTCTGGTCCGGCCTGCCGACGCCGGGGCTGGTGCTGGCCGGCCTCGCCATCATCGGCGGCGGGGTGGCCACCACGGCCGGCGGGGTCAAGCTGCTGCGGGTCTATGCGCTCTACCGTCACGGCGAGCGCGAGTTGCAGAAGCTGGTCCATCCCAACTCGGTCGGGGGCGGCGGCGCGGCGGCACGGCGGATGCGCCGGCAGGGCGCGCAGGTGGCCTGGGTGTTCTTCGCGCTCTTCGCCATGTCGATCGCGGTGACGATGCTGGCGCTGACGCTGACCGGGCTTGGCTTCTCGCCCGCCACGGTGCTGACCATCGCGGCGCTGTCCAACACTGGCCCGCTGGCGGCGATTGCCGCCGAGGTGCCGCTGGCCTGGGCGGCGCTTGGCGAGACCGCCAAGGTGATCCTTGCAGCGGCAATGGTGTTGGGGCGGCTCGAGACGCTGGCGATCATCGCGCTGCTCAACCCCGAGATGTGGCGGGGCTGACATCCGCCGACCGCTCGGCAAACTGCGGCGCAGAAGCAGCATTCATGGCTGCATCTGCGGCAAGATGGCCACATCGGGACATTTTCGGGTGGAAACTGCCGGAAAGCCGCATCATACTTTGTTCCATCCAGGCTTGCAGCTGCTGCTGCCGCAGCCCTGGGGGGCAAGACGCGCGACTGAAACCCAAGGCAAAAAAGGCAAAACAAGAATGGCCGCCGACAAACAGAACCTGCAGGACGCCTTCCTCAACCATGTCCGCAAGACCAAGGTCCCGGTGACGATCTTCCTGATCAACGGTGTCAAGCTGCAGGGCGTCATCACCTGGTTCGACAATTTCTGCGTGCTCCTTCGCCGGGATGGCCAGTCGCAACTGGTCTACAAGCATGCCATTTCCACGATCATGCCCGGCCAGGCGATCTCGCTGTACGAGGGTGAAGACTGACCGATCTCAATATCGTAAAGGACCGGCCCACACGGGCCTTTGTCCTGCATCCGGACATGAAGTCCGGTCCCGGCCATGTGCGGTCCCGGCGCGAGCCGGAACTGGCACTGGCCGAAGCCGTTGCGCTGGCCATTGCGTTGCCCGACCTCGAGGTGGTGGGGGCCGAAGTCGTGCGCCTGCCGCGGGCGCAGCCGGGCCTGCTGTTCGGCACCGGCAAGGTTGACGAGCTGAAGGCGCGCATGGCCGAGGCCGAGGTCGACCTCGTGCTGGTCGATGGCCCCGTCAGCCCGGTGCAGCAGCGCAATCTGGAAAAGGCCTGGAAGGTCAAGCTTCTGGACCGGACCGGGCTGATCCTGGAAATCTTCGCCGACCGCGCCCGCACCCGGGAAGGTGTGCTGCAGGTGGAACTGGCGGCGCTGAACTATCAGCGCACGCGGCTGGTGCGCGCCTGGACCCACCTTGAGCGCCAGCGCGGCGGGCTTGGCTTCGTCGGCGGCCCCGGCGAGACCCAGATCGAGGCTGACCGCCGCGCCATCGACGAGGAGGTGGTGAAGATCCGCCGCCAGCTTGGCAAGGTGGTGCGCACCCGCGAGCTGCACCGCGCCGCGCGCCGCAAGGTGCCGTTCCCGGTGGTGGCGCTGGTCGGCTATACCAACGCCGGCAAATCGACGCTGTTCAACAAGATGACCGGGGCCGAGGTTCTGGCCAAGGACATGCTGTTCGCCACGCTGGACCCGACCATGCGCGGGCTGGTGCTGCCGTCGGGCAAGAAGGTGATCCTGTCCGACACCGTGGGCTTCATCTCCGATCTGCCGACGCAACTGGTCGCCGCCTTCCGTGCCACCCTCGAAGAGGTGCTGGAGGCGGACCTGATCCTGCACGTCCGCGACATTGCCCATCCCGAGACCGAGGAGCAGGCGGCGGATGTCGGCGAGATCCTCGAAAGCCTGGGGGTGGACGAGGATGTGCCGATGTTCGAGGTCTGGAACAAGATCGACATGCTGGGCCCAGACACCCGCGCCGCCTTGCTGGCCACCGATGCCCGCACGCCGGGGGTTCATGCCGTCTCGGCCCTGACCGGCGACGGGCTGGAGGCGCTGCTGGCCGCCATCGGCTCGGTGCTGGACGAAGAGCGCACCGAGGTGGTCCTGCACCTTGGCTTCGAAGAGGGCCGCGCCCGCGCCTATCTGCACCGCGAGAACGTGGTGCTGGAGGAGACAGAGCTGGAAACCGGCCACCGCATCCATGTGCGCTGGACCGCGCGCCAGCGCGCCGCCTATGAGGCGATCCCGGGGTAAACCCGGACGTTGCAAAACCGTCGCAGGGCCCCGCCATGTGCGGGGCCTTTGCTGCGCGCAGTTGACGCGGCTCAAATTTGCGTTATGTGCATCCCACGCTACCTGTAAGGGCAGGGGCGTGTATCGGTGACCGGGCCCCTCTGGCGAGAGTTTGCGGCGCTCTCGTGATGTCGGCGCCACCTAAGATGCAAAGCCGACGGAACCCTGTTTCATGATACTCGATACCTCGCGCATCACCGTGCGCCGCGTCTGCAGTTCGCGTACGGAGCGGCTGGCATGACCACGCAACCCATTTCCCACACCTCGACCCTCGGCTACCTCAAATGGGCGCTGATCGTCACGGTGATCGGCCTTGGCCTCGGCATCTGGCTGGGCTTCACCACAGAGCATACCTGGGGCGGCGCACTGAAGGTGTTCTTCATCGTCTGCGTTCTGGCGGTGCTGGAAATCTCGCTCTCGTTCGACAACGCCATCGTCAACGCCAACAAGCTCAAGGAAATGACGCCGGTCTGGCAGCAGCGCTTCCTGACCTGGGGCATCTTGATCGCCGTCTTCGGCATGCGGATCCTGTTCCCGGTGCTGATCGTGGTGATTGCCGCGAAGATCGGCCCCTGGCAGGCCATAGTGATGGCCGCCTCGCAGCCCGAGGCCTATGCCGCGATCATGCATGACGCGCATCTGCCGATCGCGGCCTTTGGCGGTACCTTCCTGATGATGGTGGCCCTGAACTTCTTCTTCGACCATGAGAAGGACATCCACTGGGTCGCCTCCGTCGAGGATTGGGCCTCGCGCTACTCCTCGATCCGCGGAATCGAGATTGCCGTGGTGCTGGTCATCATGCTGGTCTTCTCGCGGCTGGTGGATCCGGCCTATGCCAACACCTTCATCAGCGCGGCGATCTGGGGCCTTCTGACCTTCCTGCTGGTCGAGGTTCTGGGCGGGATGCTGGACAAGAACGAAGAGGCGATGGCAGGCGCGGCGCGCGGCGGGCTTGGCGCGTTCCTGTATCTGGAAGTGCTGGACGCCTCGTTCTCGTTCGACGGGGTGATCGGCGCCTTCGCACTGACGCAGAACCTGTTCATCATCGCCATCGGTCTGGGTATCGGCGCGATGTATGTGCGCTCGATGACCATCATGCTGGTGGAAAAGGGCACGCTGGCCCAATATCGCTATCTCGAGCATGGGGCCTTCTACGCGATCCTGATCCTGTCGGTGATCATGTATGTGCAGACCATCTATCACGTCCCCGAGGTCATCACCGGCCTTGGCGGTGCGGCGCTGATCGGCATCGCGCTGTGGTCCTCGATCCGCTGGAACCGGGCGAACGGGAATGGCGAGACCGCCGCCGCAGAGTGATCCGGACGGGCCTTCGGGCTCGTGACACAGCTTGCAACGGCCGCTCCGGAACGGGCGGCCGTTCGCGTTAAGTTGTGCCGTGGTTGCATCTTCACGTTTTCGTAGGTAATGTCTGAATGCGACGTGAATGTCGCATTCGGCCCGGCGCGCTGCGTTTCAGCCCGTGCCCCGCCCTCCTTCCATGCCCGCACCAGCGGGCAATGTTGCGCCCGCAGTCTATGCCCTGCCTGCGCAGATCAAGCCGACCCAAAGGAATTTCATGACAGATCAAGGCCTTCCAGAGCCCATTCCAAGCCCCATCGACACCGAATACGAGCTGGGACAGGACAATGTCACCGGCAGCCTCGGCCCCATCGGGTTTGACGTTCACAACCCGGTCTTCGCGATCTCGGGCCTGGCTGTCGTGGCCTTCGTCTTCTACACGCTGGCGCTGCCGACCCAGGCCGCGGCGCTGTTCGATGCGCTGTTCGCCGGGGTGACCACCCGCTTCGACTGGTTCTTCCTGACCGCCGCCAATATCTTCGTGGTGTTCTGCCTTGTGCTGATCGTCTCGCCCTGGGGCAAGATCCGCCTCGGCGGTCCCGATGCCACGCCCGATTTCGGCTATGTCGGCTGGTTCGCGATGCTGTTCGCCGCCGGAATGGGCATCGGCCTGATGTTCTATGGCGTGTCCGAGCCGCTTGGCCATTTCACAGCCTCGTTCGGCGGCGTGACCACGGGTGAAGACGGGCTCCGCACCGACTGGGCACCGCTTGGCGGGGCCGAGGGCGATGCCGAGGCGTCGATGCGGCTGGGGATGGCGGCGACGATCTTCCACTGGGGCCTGCACCCCTGGGCGATCTATGCGGTCGTCGGGCTCGCGCTGGCGCTGTTCAGCTACAACAAGGGCCTGCCGCTGACCATCCGCTCCGCCTTCTACCCGCTGCTGGGGGACAGGGTCTGGGGCTGGCCGGGGCATGTGATCGACATCCTGGCGGTGTTTGCCACACTGTTCGGCCTTGCCACCTCGCTTGGCTTTGGCGCGACGCAGGCCAATGCCGGCCTCAACGCCGTGTTCGGCCTGCCCATCGGTCCGGTGTCGGAGGTGCTGCTGATCTCGGGCATCACCGCGATTGCTCTGGTGTCGGTGCTGCGCGGGCTGGAGGCGGGCGTGAAGCGCCTGTCCGAGATCAACATGGGTCTGGCGATCATCTTGTTGCTGTTCGTGCTGCTGACCGGGCCGACGCTGGCGCTGCTGGCCGGGTTCTTCGACAGCCTTGGCGCCTACTTCGTCTACCTGCCGGCGCTGTCGAATCCGGTTGGGCGCACCGATACCAACTTCGTGCAGGGCTGGACGGCGTTCTACTGGGCCTGGTGGATCAGCTGGTCGCCGTTCGTGGGCATGTTCATCGCCCGCGTCAGCCGCGGCCGCACGGTGCGCGAGTTCCTGATCTCGGTGCTGCTGATCCCGAGCCTTGTCTGCGTGCTGTGGATGAGCGTCTTTGGCGGCGCGGCGCTGCAGCAGGTGGTGGCGGATGCCTATACCGCCGCGCAGGAGGCGGACCTGCCGCTGCAACTGTTCAAGATGCTGGACGTGCTGCCGCTGGCGGGCCTGACCTCGATCATCGGCATCGTGCTGGTGGTGGTGTTCTTCGTGACCTCGTCGGACTCGGGCAGCCTTGTCATCGACACCATCACCTCGGGCGGCAAGGTCGATGCCCCCGCGGCGCAGCGGGTGTTCTGGGCCTGTTTCGAGGGCGCGGTGGCCATCGTGCTGCTGCTTGGCGGGGGTCTTGCCGCGCTGCAATCCATGGTGATCTCCACCGGGCTGCCGTTCACGCTGGTGCTGCTGGCGCTGTGCTACACCATCGTGCAGGGGCTGCGGTCAGAGATGGACGCGCCGGCCAAGCTGGCCTGAGCTTGCCAATCCGCAAGGCCGCGGTCTAGGTTTTGTCCCGATAGCGGGGCCCCGTTTCAGGCGGGGCCCCGTTCACGTTTGCAAGGGGACCCGCCATGACCGTGCTTGATACCGATTTCGTCCGCGCCCAGTTTCCGGCCTTTGCCGAACCCTCGCTGGCGGGGCTGGCGTTTTTCGAGAATGCCGGCGGCAGCTATGCCTGCGCCCCGGTGATCGACCGGCTGACGCGGTTCTATCGTGAGAGGAAAGTGCAGCCCTACGCGCCCTATGCGCCCTCGACTCTTGGCGGCGCCGAGATGGACGAGGCCCGCGCCCGGATGGCGGCGATGCTGGGAGTGGCGGGCGATGAGGTGAGCTTCGGCCCCTCGACCACCGCCAACACCTATGTGCTGGCGCAAGCCTTCCTGCGCGGGCTGGAGCCGGGGGCGGCCATCGTGGTGACCAATCAGGACCATGAGGCGAATAGCGGCCCCTGGCGGCGGCTGGGGGAAGAGGGGATCGAGGTCCGTGAGTGGCAGATCGACCCCGAGACCGGCCACCTCGACCCCGCCGCGCTGGCGCCGCTGCTGGCCGACGGGCGGGTGCGGCTGGTCTGCTTCCCGCATTGTTCGAACGTGGTGGCCGAGATCAACCCGGTGGCCGAGATCGTGGCGATGGCCCATGAAGCCGGGGCCTTTGCCTGCGTCGACGGGGTCAGCTATGCGCCGCACGGGCTGCCCGATGTGGGCGCGCTCGGGGCGGACATCTACCTGTTCTCGGCCTACAAGGTCTATGGCCCGCATCAGGGCATCATGGTGATCCGCCGTGAGCTGGGGTTCAAGCTGCCCAATCAGGGGCACTATTTCAACGGCGACGCGCTTTACAAACGCTTCACCCCCGCCGGGCCGGACCATGCCCAGATCGCGGCCTGCGCCGGGATCGTGGATTATTTCGACGCGCTCCACGCCCATCACTTCGCGCCGGAACCCGATCCCGCCCGCCGGGGCGCCGCAGTGCATGACCTGATCCGCGCGCATGAGGCGGCGCTGCTGCAACCGCTGCTGGACCATCTGGCGGCGCGCAACGACCTGCGGCTGCTGGGGCCCCGCGATGCCACGTGCCGCGCGCCCACCGTGGCCTTGGCGCTGGACTGCCCGGCCGGGCCGGTGGCGGAGGCGCTGGCCGGGCACGGGATCGGCTGCGGCGGCGGAGATTTCTACGCGGTGCGGCCGCTGACGGCGATGGGGGTGGACCCGGGGCGCGGGGTGCTGCGGCTGTCTTTCGTGCATTACACCACGGAGGCGGAGGTCTCGCGGGTGATGCGGGCGCTGGACGCGGTGCTGTAGGAGCGGGGGAGCCGGCTCCCCCGCGCCCCCTCGCTCAAGGAGGGGTTTTCCACCCCTCCTTGAGAAACCTCCCCGAGGATATTTGGGAAAGGCAAAGGGCAAGGGAGTGATCCGCGGGCGGGGGCGGCGCGTAAGCCTTTGACGTGCCTAGAGGATGACCATGACCGACACCCCCCTGATCCTGTGGATCCGCCGTGATCTGCGGCTGGCCGACCATCCTGCGCTGGCGGAAGCGGCATCGTCCGGGCGGCTGGTGATCCCGGTGTTTGTACTCGACGAGGTGGCAGAGGCTTATGGCGCGGCGCCGAAATGGCGGCTCGGAGAGGGGCTCGCAGCCTATGCCAAGGCACTGGAGGGGATCGGTAGCCGGCTGATCCTGCGGCGCGGCGCGGCGCTGGAGGTGCTGCGGGCGCTGGTGGCCGAGACCGGGGCGGGGGCGGTGTGGTGGCAGCGGGTCTATGACCCGGCGGCGCAGGCACGGGATACCAAGGTGAAGGCGGCACTGAAGGCGGAGGGGCTGGAGGCGCGCAGTTTTGCGGGGGCGTTGCTGTTCGAGCCCTGGGAGGTGGAGACGGGGCAGGGCGGGTTCTACAAGGTCTATACCCCGTTCTGGAAGGCGGTGAAGGGGCGGGATGTAGCCTCTCCCGCGGCCCCACCGAAGGCGCTGCGCGCGCCGGAGGCGTGGCCCGCCAGCGACCGGCTGGAGGACTGGGCGCTTGGAGCGGCGATGCGGCGCGGGGCGGGGATCGTAACCAAGCACGCCCACGTCGGCGAGGCGAAGGCGCTGGACCGGCTGCATGGGTTTCTGGACGCGCGGGTGCAGGACTACCGCGAGGCGCGGGATTTTCCGGGGCGCGCGGCGACATCCGGCCTGTCCGAGAACCTGACCTGGGGCGAGATCGGGCCGCGGACCATCTGGCATGGCGGGGTGCGGGCGCTGCAGGAGGGCGCGGCGGGGGGCGCGGAGGGGGCGGAGCATTTCCTGAAGGAGCTGGTCTGGCGCGAGTTTGCCGCGCATCTGATGCACCATACGCCCGAGATCGCCAGCCAGAACTGGCGCGAGGGCTGGGACGCCTTCCCCTGGCGCGGCGACAGCGATGCGGCGGAGCGCTGGCGCCGCGGCATGACCGGCGAGCCCTTCGTGGATGCGGCGATGCGCGAGATGTATGTGACGGGCCGGATGCACAACCGCGCCCGGATGATCGCCGCGAGCTACCTGACCAAGCATCTGCTGACCGACTGGCGGCTGGGGCTGGCGTGGTTCGAGGAGTGCCTGATCGACTGGGATCCGGCCTCGAATGCGATGGGCTGGCAGTGGGTCGCAGGGTCCGGCCCCGATGCCGCGCCCTATTTCCGGGTGTTCAACCCGGCGGGGCAGGCCGAGAAGTTCGACTCCGACCGTGCTTACCGGGACCGCTGGATTGCGGAGGGGCAGAAAAAGCCACCGCAGACGGCGCTCGATTTCTTCGCGGCCTGCCCGGAAAGCTGGGGACTGAGCCCAGGGCAGCGCTATCCCAAGCCGGTGATCTCGCTGGCCGAGGGGCGCGAGCGGGCGCTGGCGGCCTATGCAAGCCGGGACAGGTGACACGCGCCGAAGCAAAAGACCGGCAGCGGCAAAGGTTAACAGCAGAATTGCAACGTGCGGGCAACGGGCTAGACTGGCCCGTGCAGGGGGAACCATGGACTATCTGACAACCACGGCCGGGCAATCCGGCCTGCCGCGCTATTTCTCGCATGTGTTCGACGCCACCACCCGGATGGCGCGCGGGCGGCTGGACTTCGTGCTGCCGGACGGGCGGGTGTTCCGCGCCAGCGGCGCCGCGCCGGGGCCGGTGGCGACGCTGTGCGTGCATGACCCCGAGATCTTTGCCCGGCTGGTGCGCGAGGGCGATCTGGGGTTCTGCGAGGCGTATCTGGACGGCGCCTGGACCAGCCCTGACCTGATGGCCTTCATGGACCTGCTGCATGCCGGCAATGACGAGATCTATGACGGCTTTCCGGGGATGCGGCTGGTGCGCGCCTGGGAAGGGTTGCGCCACTGGCTGCGCCGCAACACCCGCGCGCAGGCCCGCAAGAACATCGAGGCGCATTACGATCTGGGTAACGAATTCTACGGGCTGTGGCTCGATGACAGCATGACCTATTCCTCGGCGCTGTTCACCACCGGGCAGGAGAGCCTCGAGGCGGGGCAGCGGGCGAAATATGAAAGCCTCGTGGACCGCATGGACGTGCAGCCCGGCGAGCATGTGCTGGAGATCGGCTGCGGCTGGGGCGGCTTTGCCGAATATGCGGCGGGGGAGCGGGGTCTACGCGTCACCGGGCTGACGATTTCCAAGGCGCAGCACGATTACGCCGTGGCGCGGATTGCGCGGGCGGGGCTGGCGGACCGGGTGGAGATCAAGCTGCAGGACTACCGCGACGAGGCCGGGCAATATGACGGCGTCGGCAGCATCGAGATGTTCGAGGCGGTGGGCGAAAAATACTGGCCGGTCTATTTCGACACGCTGAAGGGCGCGCTGAAGCCCGGGCGCGCAGCCTGCCTGCAGATCATCACGGTCGAGGACCGCCGCTTCGAGATCTACCGCAAGGGCGTCGATTTCATCCAGAAGCACATCTTCCCGGGCGGGATGCTGCCCTCGCCGTCTGTTCTGCGGCGCGAGGTCGAGCGGGCGGGGCTATCGGTGTCGGGCAGCTTCGAATTCGGGCAGAGCTATGCCCAGACCCTGCGCCGCTGGCATGACACCTTCAACGACCGCTGGGACGAGGTGGCGCAGCTTGGCTTCGATGACCGCTTCCGCCGGATGTGGAACCTCTATCTCGCCTCTTGCGCTGGCGCGTTTCAGGGCGGTAACTGTGACGTGACCCAGATCACCGTCAGAAGGCCCGCAAGCTGACATGCCCACCGCCGCCAAGCTCATCGCCGCGATTGCCCTTGCTGCGCTCGGGGTCTTCGCGTCTTGGGCAGTGACACCGCATCTGCCCGAGGGCACGCGGCCGGGCTATCTGTGGGCGATCGCGGGGGGGACCGGGGTGTTGGTCGGCTGGCGCTCGCTGGGGCCCGATGCGCGGGGCGCGCTGATGGCGGCAGTGTCGGCGGGCCTGAAGGCGATGGCGATCATGGTGTTCATCGTGCTGTTCATCGTGTCGTTCATCGAGATGATCGAACGCTCGCTTCAGAAGCTTTACGACGGGCCGGTGCACGCTTTGCAGAGCATGTTCGGGCTGATGCTCGACAATGCCATGCTGCTGCTTCATCCCGATGTCGCCGGCCTGTTACTGATCGGCGGGATGCTGGCCGGGGGGCTGGCGCACCGGGCCGCCCGCAGCTGGAGATAGCAGGACCGATGACCGCGATGTTCTTTTACGGCACCCTGTGCCATGCGCCGCTGCGCGCCGCCAT
Source organism: Frigidibacter albus (assembly GCF_009908165.1). Taxonomy (GTDB): domain Bacteria; phylum Pseudomonadota; class Alphaproteobacteria; order Rhodobacterales; family Rhodobacteraceae; genus Frigidibacter; species Frigidibacter albus. The sequence goes on along the minus strand of NZ_JAAAUC010000012.1, from coordinate 80,981 downwards.
TCTGGGGCGCGATCTGCCGGTGCGTCCTGCCGCGCTGGCCGATCATGCGGTGCGGGTGGCAAAGGGCGAGGAGTTTCCGATGCTGGTGGCGGCGCCGGGGGGCTCGGCGCAGGGCGTGCTGGCCGAGGGGCTGACCGAGAGTGACCGGGCAAGGCTGGCGTTTTACGAAGGCGGTTTCGCTTTTGTCACGCGCGAGGTGGTGGTGGAGGCCGGCGGGCCGGTCCCGGCGGCGGTGTTCTGGCCCGAGGAAGGGCTCTGGCGGGATGGCGGGCCTTGGGACTTTGCCGCCTGGCTGCACCGGTGGGGCGATACGGTGACCGAGGCGGCGGGGGATTTCATGGCGCTCTATGGCCATGCCGATCCGGCAGCGGTGCTGGCGCGCTATCCGCAGATGCTGGTGCGGGGCGGGGCGCGGGTGCGGGCGCGGCAGGCCAAGCCGACCCTGCAGCGGCGGACGGCCATGCCCGGCGATGTGCAGGTGGCCGCCTTCCGCCAGCCCTATGCGCATTTCTTCTCGGTCGAGGAGCATGACATCTCATGGCGGCGCTTCAATGGCGAGATGACAGAGCCGGTGACGCGCGCCACCTTCATCTCGGCCGATGCCGTGGTGGTGCTGCCCTATGACCCGATCCGCGACCGGGTGCTCGTGGTCGAGCAGTTCCGCATGGGCCCCTTCGCGCGCGGCGATGCGCAGCCCTGGCTGCTGGAGCCGGTGGCAGGGCGGATCGACGGCGGCGAGACGCCGGAGAGTTGTGCATTGCGCGAGACCGAGGAAGAGGCGGGGCTGACCCTGCGCGGGCTGGTGGCGGGGCCAAGCTGCTATGCCTCGCCGGGGGCGAAGACCGAGTATCTTTACACCTTCGTCGGGCTTGCGGACTTGCCCGACGGCACCGGCGGCATCGGCGGGCTGGCGATCGAGACCGAGGATATCCGCGGCCATGTGATGCCATTCGAGCAACTGATCGCGCTGATCGATAGCGGCGAGGTGGACCTCGCGCCGCTGATCGTGCTGGCCTACTGGCTCGACCGCCAGCGCCCGCGCCTGCGCGCCGAAGCGGCGGCAGAGGCGCTGCGGGCGGCGGAGTAGCGATCTGCTGACCTCCTTTCTTGCCCGGAACAAGGCGCCTTGGCGCCGCCGGGCAGCGCCCGCCTCCCGGCCCGCCCACGGGGCGGGCGTTCTTCGCGGAAATCTTCCACTGGAAGATTTCTTGTCGCTCATCACCCCCCCGGGCGGGCGCTCCCACCCGTTCCGCGCAGAACGACGGTGGAGGTAATCCGCACCATAAAGCGCCTGGAACTGGCGTTGCTCGTCCACCCGGCGGACGGGCGCTGCCCTCTGTCCGTGTAACACCTGCTCGCTTCTCACAAAGCCACGACCGGGCTTGAGACCCCGCCCGGCCCGGCATAGAAAGGGCGGCACGAACAGGGAGGCTTTGTCATGCGCATCTGTCCCGATCTGGCCGCGACGGTCGGTCATACCCCGCTGATCCGCCTGAAGAAGGCCAGCGAGATCACCGGCTGCGAGATCCTTGGCAAGGCCGAGTTCATGAACCCCGGCCAGTCGGTCAAGGACCGCGCTGCGCTGTTCATCATCCGCGATGCGGTGGCCCGCGGGCTGCTGCAACCGGGCGGCACCATTGTCGAGGGCACCGCCGGCAATACCGGCATCGGCCTCGCGCTGGTCGGCGCCAGCATGGGCTTTCGCACCGTGATCGTGATCCCCGAGACCCAGAGCCAGGAAAAGAAGGACATGCTGCGCCTTGCGGGCGCCGAGCTGGTGCAGGTGCCTGCCGCGCCCTATTCCAACCCCAACAACTATGTCCGCTATTCGGGCCGCCTCGCCGAGGCGCTGGCAAGGACCGAACCCCGCGGCGCGATCTGGGCAAACCAGTTCGACAACGTGGCCAACCGGCAGGCGCATGTCGAAACCACCGGCCCCGAGATTTGGGAGCAGACCGGCGGCCGCGTCGATGGCTTCATCTGCGCCGTCGGCTCTGGCGGCACCCTTGCCGGCGTGGCGATGGCGCTGCAGCCCAAGGGCGTGAAGGTCGCGCTGGCGGATCCCGAAGGCGCGGCGCTGCACAGCTTCTACACGACCGGAGAGCTGAAATCCGAAGGCTCGTCGATCACCGAGGGCATCGGGCAGGGCCGGATCACCGCCAACCTCGAAGGCCTGTCCCCGGACATGAGCTTCCGCATCCCCGATGCCGAGGCGCTGCCGCTGGTGTTCGACCTTCTCTGGGAGGAAGGGCTGTGCCTTGGCGGATCGTCCGGCATCAACATCGCCGGCGCGATGCGGATGGCGCAGGAAATGGGGCCGGGGCATACCATCGTCACGGTGCTGTGCGACTACGGCACCCGCTACCAGTCCAAGCTGTTCAACCCCGACTTCCTGAAATCCAAGGGCCTGCCTGTGCCGCATTGGCTGGACCGCGGGCCCGCCGATCTGCCCGAGGTGTATGAGGGGTGAGCCTGCAGATGTTGGCGCGGAGGCTCGGCCGCCTGAAGATCCTCGCGCTGGCGGTGATGCTGGCGCTGGCCCTGCCCGTGCTGACGGCAGTCTTCGGGCCGGGCGCCGCCCACGCGCAGACCTCCGAGGCGCCTGATTATGCCGCCTGGGAGGAGGTCGCCACCCGCGCCGAACAGGCGCTGGCGGCGGGGCGCGCCTCGGATCGGGCCATCGAGGGGCTGCGCGCCGAGATCGTCACCTGGCGCGACCGCTTCGTGGCGGCGCAGAACATCGACACCCTGCGCCTGAACACCCTGCGCAGCCAGGTCGAGGCGCTTGGCCCCGCGCCCGCCGAGGGGACCACCGAGCCCGCCGACATCGCCGCCCGCCGCGCCGATCTTGGCGCGCAGGTGGCAGAGCTGCAGGCGCCGGGCATCGCCGCGGTCGAAGCGCATAGCCGCGCCGATGGCATCGTGCGCGAGATCGACCGGCTGCTGCGCGAGCGCCAGACCGCGGCGCTGCTGACCACCGCGCCGGCCCCGCTGAACCCGGCCAACTGGCCCGCGGCGCTGTCGGGCGCCACCGCCGCCTTTGCCGATATCGGCGCCGACCTGACCGTCGCCTGGGCCAGCGCGCGCAACCGCGCCACGCTGACCAGCAACCTGCCGGTGATCGGGCTGTGCCTGCTGGCGGCGGTGGTGTTGCTGTGGCGCGGCGGTGGCTGGATCGCCTGGCTGACCCGCCGCCTGCGCCGCTCCTCGCGGCCCCGCAGCCGCAGGCTGGCCGAGGTGGCGGTGTCCTTCGGGCAGATCCTGCTGCCGGTGACGGGCACCTTGCTGATCTCGCTGGCGCTTGGCGCGACGGGGATGCTGGACACCGGCGGCGGTGCCGGCATCGCGGCGCTGCCGATCCTGACGGCGCCGCTGTTCATCGCGCGCTGGCTGGGGGGCTGGGTCTTCCCCGCCGCGCCCGACATCGCGCCGCCCTTCGCCCTGCCGGCCGAGCGCCAGCGCGAGGGCCGGGTGCATGTGGCCTTCCTGGGGCTGCTGCTGGCGCTTGAATTCTGGCGCCGGGTGCTGCTGGGAGAGGCCGCGGCGCCGACGCAGGCGCTGGTGTCGTTCCTGCTGCAGGCGGCGGCGGGGGCCTCGCTGTTCCGGCTGGGGCAGCTGATGCTGGCCCATTCCCGGACCGAGGCGGCGGATGTCGAGGCGCGGGGCACGCGGGCGCAGATCATCGGGCTGATCGGCGGGCTGACCGCGGCGGTGTCCATCGCGGGCCCCTTGCTGGGCGGCGTCGGCTATGTCGAGGCGGGCAATGCGCTGACATGGTCCACCACCGTCTCGCTGGCGCTGCTGGGGATGTTGCTGCTGCTGCAACGGGTGGCGACCGATATCTACGGCCTCGTCACCGCCGATGAGCGGGCGGAAGAGGCCCTGGTGCCGGTGCTGGCGGGCTTCTTCCTGCTGCTGGCCGCACTGCCGGTGCTGGCGCTGATCTGGGGCGCGCGGCGCACCGATCTGGCCGAGGCCTGGACCCGGGTGCAGACCGGCTTCGACATGGGCGGCATCCGCCTTTCGCCCGGGGTGCTGGTGACCTTTGCCGTGGTCTTCGCGCTTGGCTACATGATCACCAGGATGGTGCAGGGCGCGATGCGCAGCACGATCCTGCCCAAGACCAAGCTCGACAAGGGCGGGCAGACCGCCATCGTCTCGGGCCTTGGCTACCTGGGCGTGTTCCTTGCCGCGGTGCTGGCCATCACCGCGGCGGGGATCGACCTGTCCTCGCTCGCCATCGTCGCGGGGGCGTTGTCGGTCGGCATCGGCTTTGGCCTGCAGACCATCGTGCAGAACTTCGTGTCGGGCATCATCCTGCTGATCGAGCGGCCGATTTCCGAAGGCGACTGGATCGAGGTCGGCGGCCAGCAGGGCATCGTGCGCGCCATTTCCGTGCGCGCGACAAGGATCGAGACCTTCGACCGCACCGACGTGATCGTGCCCAATGCCGACCTGATCGCCAACCCGGTGACCAACTGGACCCGCTTCAACATGCAGGGCCGCATCATCGTGCCGGTGGGCGTGGCCTATGGAACCGATACGCGGCTGGTCGAGCGGGTGCTGATGGAGATCGTGATCGAGCACCCGCTGGTGATGCTGGCGCCGGAGCCCAGGGTGTTCTTCATCGGCTTCGGCGCGGATTCGATGGATTTCGAGATCCGCGCGGTGCTGTCGGACATCAACTTCGGCATTTCGGTGAAATCGGACATGAACCACACGATTGCCGAGCGCTTTCGCGCCGAAGGCATCGAGATCCCGTTCCCGCAGCGCGACCTGTGGCTGCGCAACGCGGCAGCTCCTGGCCGGCCGGCGGTCGACGAGTCGGGCCAATCCGGGACGGAAGGCGCGCCCGCCACCCCGGTCTGAGCCGCCAGCCCGCCGGCCAGCCGCGCCGCATCCAACGCCGTTATCGGCCTTTTCACCGTCTGCGCGCCATAAGGGCGCGTGGATCCCGTGCAGGCTGGCGGCAGATGGCGAAAACGATCACCTATCAGAACAATTTCGACGGGTCGGAAAGCCTCAGCGGCTCGCTCACCGTGACCCTGCGGCCCGGGACTGGCCCCAGCAACGGCACCTCCACCCAGATCCGCGACGCTACCCATGACAATGATGCCGATCAGGAGCTTGTGCTTTATGACGGCACCCAGGTCGGCGGCTTCGTCTAATTCGCGGATGAGACCTTCGACAGTGTCGGGGGCGAGCCTTCCCCCTATGCCGCCACCAGCTTCTCCATGACCGCGATCGTGGACATGATCGCCATCGCCGGCGGCAGCACCGGCAACCTTGAGATTGACGGCTTCTCGTTCAACTTCGGCGCGACCTCCACGCTGCCCGGGCGCGGCGACGGAGTGAGCACGCCGGCGCAGGGCGCGCTGGAGCAGGGCGTCAGCGAGGGCCTGTCCATCCGCGTGGTGCCGATCAGCGAGACCCTTGAGATCGTCTGGAACGGTGAGGTGCTGGCCTCGGCCTGTTCGAACCAGCTGGTGAACCACGGGGTCAGCACCATGACCGTCTCGGTGGGCGAGGCGGGGCTGGTCACCGTCCACCTCGCCGATGTCGATCTTGCAGCGCAGATCCCGTCGGTGGGCGAGCAGTCCGGGCTCGAGGCGGCCGATCAGACCGATTGGGGGTTCAGCTTCGCCGGGCGCACGGGCGGCAATACCGGCGAGGTCTGGATCGATGACATCTCGCTGACGGCGCAGGTGGTCTGTTTCGCCAGCGGCACCCTGATCGAGACCGCAGAGAGCCCGGTGCCGGTCGAGGATCTGGCGCGGGGCGATCTGGTGCTCACGCGGGATCACGGCGCCCGCCCGATCCGCTGGATCGCCTCGCGGCGTCTGACGGCGGGCGAGCTTGCCCAAAGGCCCGAGCTGGCCCCGATCCGCATCGCCGTAGGCGCACTTGGGGTGGGCCTTCCGGCGGCGGAGCTGCTGGTCTCGCCGCAGCACCGGCTGCTGGCCCGCTCCCCCATCGCGCGCCGGATGTTCGGCGCGGCCGAGGTGCTGGTCGCGGCCAAGCACCTGACGGATCTCCCCGGCGTCGGCATCATGCACCCGCCGGGCGGGGTGACCTATCACCACCTGTTGCTGGACGCGCATGAGATCGTGCTGGCCAACGGCCTCGAGGCGGAATCGCTGTTCATCGGCCCGCGGGCCCGGCGCGCGCTGGGGTTTCAGAGCGCGAAAGAGATCCTGGCGCTGTGTCCGGGTCTGTCGATGCCCGGTTCCGCCGCGGCGCCCGCCCGCCCGCTGATCGGCGGAAGACGTGCCCGGCAGATGGTCCTGCGGCATGTGAGGAACAAGCTGAGCCTGACCGCGCCCGCCTCAGGCGGGCGCGCTTTGTGGACAATCGCGGCGCAGGGCGTCCGGCACCTCCAGCAGCGCGATCAGCCCGCAATTGCCCTTCACGAGATCGGCCAGCGTGACCATGTCCATCTCGTGATAGAACGCCTCCAGCGCGCGGGTGATGAAGCTGCGCAAACGGCAGACCGATGACAGCGGGCAGGTGTTGGTTTCGGGATCGAAGCATTCGGCAAAGGGCAGGCCGGCCTCGAACAGCCGGAACACCGCGCCGATCGAGATCTGGCCCGGGGCGCGGGCCAGCCGCAAGCCGCCGCTGCGCCCGCGCAGGGTTTCGACGAAGCCGCCCGCTTGCAGCGCATTGACGATCTGCAGGAGATGGTTGAGCGAGGCATTGCACTTCGCCGCGATCTCGGAGGTGCGCAGCGTGCGCCCCTCATTCGCGGCGCAGGCCATCAGCACCCGGGTTGCAAGGTTGGTCTTGGTGGTCAGGCGCATGAAAGTCTTGTCCTCCGTGCCAGTTAATCAGGCGTAGTCGCGGCGGAACGTTCTGTATTTGATCCAGATCACATCTGTGGCGGCGATTTCCCTCTAACTGACATCTGACGCATCAGTTTGAGAGAGACCTTGGCCCAGACCCAGCCCCAATCCGCCGCCACCCAAGCCGCCACCGATCTTCTGGCGCCCGGGGGCGTCTTGCAGCGCCGCGCCGCCCGCCTGTCGGTGCTGGCCGCGCTGCTCTGGCCGCTGCAGGCCGGGGTTGTCGCTTTGGCCCTCGGCGCGCTGCTGACCGGCGCGGCGGCCTCGCCGCTGCTGGCCGCGCTGGCCTTTGCCGGGCTTGGGCTGCTGCGTGCCGGGCTGGGGCTGCTGGCCGAAGCCCGCGCGCAGGCGGCGGCAGAGGCGGTGATCGCGGCGGCGCGGGCGCGGATCGTGGCGGCCGAGGCGCGGCGCGCGGAGGACAGCCCGTTTGGCGGCGCCGGCAGCATCGCCGCGCTGGCCGGCGAAAAGCTCGACCTGCTGGCCCCCTATGTCACCCGATATGCCCCGGCGATGGCGCGGGTGCGGGTGGTGCCGCTGGTCATCCTCGCGCTGGCCTTCTGGCACTCCTGGGCGGTGGGCGTGGTGCTGCTGATCTCGGGCCCGCTGATCCCGGTGTTCATGGCGCTGATCGGCCTTGCTGCCAAGGAGGCCAGCGCAAGGCAGATGGCCGAGATCGGCACGCTGAACGACTTTCTGGTGGAGCGGCTCTCGGCGCTGGTGGACATCCGCCTGCTGGGGGCAGGGGCCGCGGTGCAGGAGGGCTTCGCCGCGCAGGCCGGCGACCTGCGCGCCCGCACGATGGCGGTGCTGCGGGTGGCCTTCCTGTCCTCGACGGTGCTGGAGCTGTTTGCAGCGATCGGCGTGGCGATGGTCGCGGTCTATGTCGGCTTCTCGCTGCTCGGCGCGCTGAGCTTCGGCGCCTGGGGCGGGGCGATCAGCCCCGAGGCCGGGATCTTCCTGCTGCTGCTGGCACCGGAGTTCTACCAGCCGCTGCGCGATCTGTCCGCCGCCTGGCATGACAAGGCCGCCGCCACCGCGGTGATCGAGGAGGTAGAGGTCTGGGCCGCAGATCCCGGCCTGCAGCTGCCCGGCACGGGAGGGACCGCTATGCGGCTTGAGGGGCCGGCAAGCGTTGCGCTCTTGGGATGCCAGACCCCCGCGGGCCTGGCGCTGCCCGACATCCGCATCGCGGCGGGTGAGCGGGTGGCGCTGGTGGGGGCCAGCGGCACGGGCAAGACCTCGGCCCTGCGCCTGATGGCCGGGCTGGAGCTGCCGGTGGCGGGGCAGGTGGTCGTGGCGGGGCAGGGGCTGACGGCGGGCAATGCCGATGGCTGGCGGGCGAGGCTTGGCTGGATGCCGCAGGCGCCGCATTTCCTGTCGGGCAGCCTGCGCCAGAACCTGACCCTCGGGCGCGACGGCGATCTGGGGGCCGCGCTGGCAACGGCGGCGGTGGGCGAGGTGGTGGCGGCGATGCCGCAGGGCCTCGCCACCCGGCTGGGAGAAACCGGCGGTGGGCTGTCGGGCGGCGAGGCGCGGCGGATCACGCTGGCGCGGGCCGTCCATGGTGCGCCGGACCTGATCCTGGCCGACGAGCCGACCGCCGATCTGGATGCCGCCACCGCGCGGATCGTCACCGAGGGGCTGCTGGCGCAGGCGGCGCGGGGGGTGACGCTGATCGTGGCAACGCATGACCGGCAGCTTGCGGCGCGGATGGACCGGATCATCGAGATCGGGGGCGCGCAATGACCGCGCTTTGGACAGTCTTCGCGGTGATCTTGCGCGACCAGCGCAGCGCCCTGCTGCGCGGCGCGGCGCTGAGCCTCGTCGTGCTTGTAATGGGCGTGGCCCTGCTCGGCCTCTCGGGCTGGTTCATCACCGCCGCCGCGGCGGCCGGGCTGGCCGGCGCCGGCGCGGTGTTCGATGTGTTCCGCCCCTCGGCGATGGTGCGCTTTCTGGCGCTTGGCCGGGCGGCGGCGCGCTATGGCGAGCGGGTGCTGACCCATGACGCCACCCTGCGCGCGCTGGAAAGCCTGCGTCTGCGGGTGCTGGCCGCGCATCTGGCCGCGCCCCATGGCGCGATGATCCGCATCCGCGGCGCGCAGGCGCTGAACCGGCTGACCGCGGATATCGACGCACTGGACGGGGTGCCGCTGCGGCTGGTGCTGCCGCTGATCGCCGGGGCGCTGGCGCAGATACTTGCGCTGGCGGCGCTGTGGCTGCTGGTGGCGCCGGGCGTCGCGCTTTGGGTGGTCGGCGGCTATGTGCTTGGCGCGGCGCTGATCTTCGGGCGGATGGCGGTGGTCGCGGTGCCGCTGTCGCGCCGGGCCGAGACGGCGGCGCAGGCCTTTCGCAGCCGGCTGATCGACCTGATCCGCGCCCGGCGCGACCTTGCGGTCTATGGCCAACTGGCCGCGCAGGCCGGGGCGGCGATGGAGGCAGAGGCGCGGCGGTTTGCCCTGCGCCGCCGCTTGGACCGGGCCGAGCGCTGGACCGGGGCGGCGCTGGCCGCGCTGGCGAGCCTCGTGGCCGCCGGGGCGCTGGGGATCGGCATGACGCTGGTGCAGGCAGGGCTGTTCGAGCCGGCCTTCGCGGCGCTTGGATTCTTCGCGGCGCTGGCGCTGGCCGAAACGCTGATGCCGCTGCGCCGGGCGGCCGCCGATCTGGGACGCATGGCCGATGCCGCCCGCCGGGTGGCGCGCGATCTGGCGCCGCAGGCTGCGCCGCCCGCGGGGGAGGTGCCGCAGGGCACCTCCCTGTGCGTCGCCGATGCCACGCTGCACCGCCCCGGCAGCCGCCTGCCGGTCCTGTCCGGCCTGTCGCTGACCGTTGCGGCGGGCGAGACGGTGGCGATCACCGGCGCCAGCGGCTCGGGAAAATCGACGCTGCTGCTGGCGGTGGCCGGGCTGCATCCGCTGGCGGCGGGGCAGATCAGCCTTGGCGGGTTGGCGGTGGCGGACTGGCCCGAGGCCAGCTTGCGCGGGGTGCTGACCCTGCTGCCGCAACGCAGCACGCTGATGGAAGGCACCGTGGCCGAGGCGCTGCGCCTTGCCATCGATGCCGGGGACGCGCAGCTGTGGCAGGTGCTGGCGGCGGTGCAGCTGGACGGGGTGATCCACGCCAAGGGCGGCCTGTCGGCCCGGATCGGCCCACGCGGCGAGGGGGTTTCGGGGGGCGAGGCAAGGCGGCTGGCGCTGGCCCGCGCCCTGCTGCGCCGCCCGCAGGTGCTGCTGCTGGACGAGCCGACCGAGGGGCTGGACGATGCCACCGCCGCGCTGGTGCTGCGCGGGATCCGCGCCGAGCTGCCCGGGGCCGCCATCGTGATCGCCGCCCACCGGCAGGTCGAGACGGCCGCTGCGGACCGGGTGCTGGAGCTACGATAACTGTCATCGCGGATACCAGTTATTGATCTGGATCAAAGCCACCGCCGCCCTACCGGCCCACATATGCCGGTGTTGGAATATATTTCGGGGGCGGCTAACTCCCGATAACTGGAGCCACACATATGGAATTCGGGATCGTCGAGCTGTCACGGCTGCAATTTGCCATGACCGCCATGTATCACTTCCTCTTCGTGCCGCTGACGCTGGGTCTGTCGATCATCCTTGCGATCATGGAAACCGTCTATGTCATGACCAACCGCCCGATCTGGCGGCAGATGGTCAAGTTCTGGGGCACGCTGTTCGGGATCAACTTCGTGCTGGGGGTCGCCACCGGCATCACCATGGAGTTCCAGTTCGGCATGAACTGGAGCTATTACAGCCACTATGTCGGCGACATCTTCGGCGCGCCGCTGGCGATCGAGGGGCTGATGGCCTTCTTCCTCGAGGCCACCTTCGTCGGCCTGTTCTTCTTCGGCTGGGACAAGCTGAGCAAGCAGGCGCACCTGGCCGTGACCTGGCTGGTCGCCATCGGCTCCAACTTCTCGGCGCTGTGGATCCTGATCGCCAATGGCTGGATGCAGAACCCGGTCGGGGCCGAGTTCAACCCGCAGACCATGCGGATGGAGATGACCAACTTCTTCGAGGTGCTGTTCAACGAGGTGGCGCAGGCGAAGTTCGTGCACACCGTGTCCGCCGGCTATGTCACCGCCTCGGTCTTCGTGATCGGCGTGTCGGCCTGGTATCTGCTGAAGGGTCGCCATATCGAGCTGTCGCGCCGGTCGATCACCGTGGCGGCGGCCTTCGGGCTCGCTTCGGCCTTCTCGGTGGTGCTGCTGGGGGACGAGTCTGGCTATTCGGCGACCCACAGCCAGAAGATGAAGCTCGCCGCGATGGAGGGCATGTGGCACACCGAGACCGCGCCGGCCTCGTTCACCCTGATCGGCCTGCCGGACCAGGAGGCGCGCGAGACGAAATATGCGCTGCACATCCCCGTCGTGATGGGGCTGATCGGCACGCGGTCGCTGACCACCGACATCCCCGGCATCACCGAGCTTGTCGCCAGCGCCGAGGACCGCATCCGCTCGGGCATCATCGCCTATGACGCGCTCATGCATATCCGCGAGGCGCGCGACGCTGCCGACCCGGCGGTGATGGCGACCTTTGAAGAGCATTCCGCCGATCTGGGCTTTGCCTTCCTCTTGCGCAAATACATCGATGATCCGCGCCTGGCGACCGAGGAACAGATCGTCGCCGCCTCGAATGACACGGTGCCGACGGTCTGGCCGCTGTTCTGGGCCTTCCGCATCATGGTGGCGCTCGGCTTCGGCTTCATCGGTACGATGGCCTATTTCTTCTGGCGCGCCTCGTTCCGGCAGATGCATTTCCCGCGCTGGTCGCTGCGGCTGGCCGTGGTGATGATCCCCGCACCCTGGATCGCCGCCGAGATGGGCTGGTTCGTGGCCGAATTCGGCCGCCAGCCCTGGACGGTGGACGGCATCCTGCCTACCGCCATGTCGGTCTCCGCGCTGTCGATGACAGAGGTGGCGATCACGCTGGCCGGGTTCGTGCTGTTCTACACCGTGCTGTTCGTCATCGAGATGGGCCTGATGCTGAAATACATCCGCAAGGGCCCGTTCCAGGACGTCGAGGAAACCGAAGCCTGGGTCAAACGTCACCAGAACCGGCTGGCCGGTCGGCAAGATGCCGACGCCATCGCCGTGGCCGCGGAGTAATCGCCATGATCTTGCATGAATTGATGAGCTATGAGCTGCTGCGCGTGATCTGGTGGGGCCTCCTGGGGGTGCTGCTGATCGGCTTTGCGCTGACCGACGGTTTCGACATGGGGGTCGGCGCGCTGTTGCCCTTCGTCGCGCGCACCGATGTCGAACGCCGCATTGCCATCAACACCGTCGGCCCGGTCTGGGAGGGCAACCAGGTGTGGTTCATCCTCGGCGGCGGCGCGATCTTCGCCGCCTGGCCGCCGCTCTATGCCGTCAGCTTCTCGGGCTTCTACCTGGCGATGTTCGTGATCCTTGCGGCTTTCATCGTGCGGCCCGTGGCGTTCAAGTACCGCTCCAAGCGCGACGATCCGCGCTGGCGGTCGTCCTGGGACTGGGCGCTCTTCGCCAGCGGGGCGGTCCCGGCGCTGCTGTTCGGCGTCGCGGTCGGCAATGTGATCCAAGGCGTGCCCTTCCACTTCACCGATGACCTGCACACGATCTATGAGGGTGCGTGGTACATGAAGTTCATCGGCCTCTTGGACCCGTTCTCGCTGCTGGCGGGGCTCGTGTCGCTGGCGATGCTGGTGATGCATGGCGCCGCCTGGCTGACGCTGAAAGCGGAAGGCCCGGTGCAGATCCGCGCCCGTGCCATCGGCTCTGTCGCCGCCCTGGTGGCGGTGGCGGGCTACGCCCTGGCCGGGGTCTGGCTGGCCTTCGGGATCGAGGGCTTCCGCATCATGGGCGACTATGCCACCGGCGGCCCCTCCAACCCGCTGCATTTCGAGGTGGAGCGCACGGCCAGCTGGCTGACCGCCTACTCGGACCGGCCGTGGATCATGGTGGCTCCGGTCATGGGCATCCTCGGCGGGCTGCTGACCTTCCTTGGCCTGCGGGCGGGGCGTGAAGTCTCCACGCTGCTGGTCTCGAAGATGGCGATCCTCGGCGTGATCTCCTCGGTCGGGCTGACGATGTTCCCGTTCATCATGCCCTCCTCGTCAGACCCGCAATCCTCGCTGACGGTCTGGAACAGCTCGTCCTCGCACCTGACGCTGTTCGTGATGCTGATCTGCACGGCGATCTTCATGCCGCTGATCCTGATCTACACCGCCTGGGTCTACAAGGTGCTGTGGGGCAAGGTCACCGAGGCCGACGTCACCGGCAATTCGCATTCCGTCTACTGACCGTTTTCCTGAAAGGACTGAACTCATGTGGTATCTCGCCTGGCTCCTCGGCCTGCCCCTCGCCGCCGGCTTTGCCGTGCTCAACGCGATGTGGCTGGAGATGAAGGAAGATCAAGACATCATCGCCGGGGAGTAACCCCCGCGCGCCCCCATCCCGCGCCCCAGCAGGCGCGGGTCAGAGACCATCCCGGCGCCGCGTCCCGCGCCGGGGTGGTCTTGTTTGCAGGGACCTTGGCTCGGACGACGCCGTCCGTGCCGCGGCCGCCTCGACCGGCTGCCGAAGACGCCGCCGGCCGGCCTGTCAGCTGGACAGGAGGGTGCCCACCAGGATCAGGCCGCTCATCACCGCCGTTGTAAGCAGCCAGTGAAGAAGCGTCCGTCGTTTTTCTGCCCTCGAGAGCGGCTGCCCGATGGGCGGGGTTTTTTCTGGTGGCTGGCCGTTTGCCTCGGGAAGCGGGCTCATTTGCCATCCTCCGCGGTTTTTTCGGAAGAGGTCGGCGCATCGAGGGTTTCCCCGTCGCGAATGCCTCTTTTGAACGCGGTGATGCCGCTGCCCATCTCGCCCATGATCGCGCTGACCTTGCCGCGCCCGAACAGGAGGACGGTGACGGCAACGATCAGCAACAGGCCCGGAAGCCCGATATTGTTCAGCATGATAATCCTCGGTTTGATCTGATTTCTCATGGCCGCCACTCACGCGGCCGGCCGGCCGGTCAGATCAAATGCGGGGGTGCCTGCGAGAAGGGCCGGGCGGGATGCAAGGTGACCCGTAGGGGACGCCGCATCGAGACGGCCGAGAGGCCCTGCCTCGAGGCATTCGGTGGCAACAGGGCCGGGCGCGGCAGAGCGCCGATGTCGCTGCCGGCAGATTTCTGTCGGTCGCCGTCGTGGCTGGTGCGAAGCATCTGCCGATCGCCGAGGACAGCGAGGGACTGGCCCGCCGCCTGCGTCACCTCGGCCAGCGCGTAGGCCTGCACCGGGGCGTTGGCATGCGTGGACATCGCGCCGACCAGAAGCGCGACCAGGGCGAGCACCCGAAGAGGCCAGAACAGCGCCTGCGTCCGATCAGGAAGGATGACTCTCCACATTGCGCTGCGCACTCCAGGATCTGGCTGAAGTTGCGCGTTCGCCGGCGCAGAAGCAATCCCGATCTCAGCCCGTTGCATCAGATACCCATGCCGCCCCGGGGGACCTTGTTGCCGAGCACCGTCCCGCCGTCCCTTGCATCGCTGCGCAACAATCCCCTTTGCAAGGGGCCTCGGGGGTTGGGAAGGGGGAAATGGCGGAGAGACAGGGATTCGAACCCTGGGTGGGCTCTCACCCACAACGGTTTTCGAGACCGCCGCATTCGACCACTCTGCCACCTCTCCGCGTCAGGGGTCTTCGTGGAGCGGGGATCTAGCGGTCTCGGGCGCCGTCCGCAACCGGATTTTGCGGATCGCCGCCGAATTTCGTGGCGGGGTCCGGGGAGGGACCCTGGCCGCGGCGCGGGGCGGCGGCACGGGGTGCGGGGGCCAGGGCCTGCGGATGGAAGGGCGGGCCACGGCCCGCGCCTCCTCACCCGCTGCTCACGACACTGTTCCCCGGCGTGCGCGGCGCGTGGGGCAGGGCGGCTTGCATTCCGGGCTGCGGCGGATACCACTGGCAGCATAACCCCCGGATCCGCCCCGGAAGGACCCATGCCGATGCACCATGCCCTCCATCCCCTGCGCCGCGCAGCGATGCCTGTACTGCTGGCGGCCAGCCTCGCGCTGGCCGGGCTCACGCCGGCCCTGGCGCAAGAGCCGCAGGCACCTGCGACAAGCGACGCCCCCGCGACAAGCACCGCCGAGGCCACGCAACTGACCGAAATCCTGCAGCTGCCGGCATTGCTGGAGATCATGCAGGGCGAGGGCGTGGCTTACGGCGAAGACCTTCAGGCCGACCTCTTTCCGGGGCAGGGCGGGGCGGAATGGACGCGCACGGTCGAGCAGATCTATGCGCCGGACCGTCTGATGCCGGTCTTCACCGAGGTCTTCGCCGCCGAGCTGGACGGCGCCGACACCGAGGCGATGCGCGCCTTCTTCGAGGAGGGCACCGGCGCCCGCGCGGTCGAGCTGGAAATCGCCGCCCGCCGCGCCCTCCTTGATCCCGGTGTCGAGGAGGCGGCCGACCAGCAGCTCGAGGAGATGCTGGCCACAGAGGCGCCCCGCCTGCTGGCGATCGAGGAGTTCGCCGAGGCGGGCGACCTGATCGAGGCGAACGTGCTTGGCGGGCTGAACGCCAACCTTGCCTTCTATCGCGGCATGATCGACGGTGGCGGCCTGCCGGGTGAGATGGGCGAGGGCCAGCTGCTCGCCGATGTCTGGTCGCAGGAAGACGCGATCCGGACCGAGACCCGCGACTGGCTCTACGCCTACCTGGCGCTGGCCTATGACCCGATGAGCGATGCCGAGCTGCAGGCGTATACCGAATTTTCGGAAGGCGCGGCGGGCAAGGCGCTGAACCGGGCGCTGTTCGCGGGGTTTGATGCGGTCTTTGCGCAAGTGTCCTACGAGCTTGGCCTCGGCGCCGCGCGCTACCTTGCAGGGCAGGATATCTGAGCCATAAATCCCGCGCGAAGAGCCCCCACCCGCGCTTGACTTTGCAGGGCCGATCATGGATAAGCCCGCATCCCGGCAGGTCCCCATGGACCGGCCCGGGCGCCAATTGACGATACCACCTTACGAAATGACGCCCCGCAAGGGGGCGCGCTGTCCGAAGGCGGCGGGGGCATCCCCGCCATGAACTCCCGCCAAGGGGGCCGCAGGACGCGGATGACATGAAGGAATACCCATGTTCGCGGTCCTCAAGACCGGCGGCAAGCAGTACAAGGTTCAGGCGGGCGATGTGCTCCGCGTGGAACGGCTTGCGGCCAATGCTGGCGATAAAGTTCAGTTCAACGACATCCTGATGCTGGGCGGCGAGACGCTGACCCTGGGCCTGCCCTTCGTGGCCGGCGCCGCCGTGCAGGCCGACGTGATCGACGAGATCAAGGCCGACAAGGTCATCACCTTCCACAAGCGCCGCCGCAAGCACTCCTCGCAGCGGACCCGTGGCCACCGCCAGAAGCTGACGCTGCTGCGCGTGACGAACATCCTCGCCGATGGCGCCGATGCGTCGGGCGTGATGGCTGCCGTCGGTGCGCGCACCAAGGTGCCGGCCGCCGATGTCGCCGAAGCTCCCGCCGCGGCCGAAGCCGCCCCCGCCAAACCGAAGCGCGCCAAAAAAGCCGCTGAAGCTCAGGAGTAATCCCCCATGGCACACAAGAAAGCAGGCGGCTCATCGCGCAACGGTCGCGATTCCGCAGGGCGTCGCCTCGGCGTGAAACTCTTCGGCGGTCAGGCTGCGATCCCCGGCATGATCATCGCTCGCCAGCGCGGCACCACCTGGTGGCCGGGCGAGGGCGTGGGCATGGGCCGCGATCACACGCTGTTTGCCGTGGTCGAGGGTCATGTGACGTTCAAGAAGGGCCTCAAGGGGCGCACCTTCATCTCGGTCCTTCCGGCGGCCAAGGCGGCCGAGTAAGCCGAACCTTTACAATCTCGGGTGTAAAGGGGGATCGGCCGGCAGGGCCGGTCCCCCTACTTCGTTTCAGGAAAGGCCCGTTGTCATGGGCATGATTGCAGAGACTTTTACCCGCGTCGCGCTTGGCCAGACCCTCGCGCAGGTTCCGGTGCAGGACCGTCCGGTCCGCCGCGCGCCGCGCCCGCAACTGCGCCTCGCCGCCCCGATGCAGGGCGGCCCTTTCGCGCTTGGCGCCGTGCAGGGCCTCGTTTGCTTGTTGCGCGGACCCCGGCCATGACCGCCGCGCCGCTGGACACCCGCCTTCAGTCCGCCGCGACGGCCGCCCCGCAGGTGATCCCGGCGGAGCGTTTCGTGCTGCGCCCGCTGCGCCGCTCCGATGCCGGGCTGATCTCGATGTACACCGCCGACCGCCGCGTCGCCGAGGGCACCCGCGCGATCCCGCATCCGCTGCCCCCCGGCGCGACCGAGGCGTTCATCGCCCGCGTCACCGGCACCCCGGCGGCTGGCACTCCGGCGGCGGGCGCCGCGCATGAGGATGTCTGGGCGCTGGACGGCTCGGCCCATGGTCTGGCCGAAGTGCTGGGTCTGGTCTCGCTGACGCATATGGAGCGCGACCAGTCCGAAGTCGGCTTCTGGGTGGCGCCTGCCTTCTGGAACACCGGCTTCGCCTCCGAGGCTGTCGCGGCCCTGGTCGCCGCCAATCCGCACCGCTCGCGCACCCTCTTCGCCGAGGTGTTCCAGGATGCCCCGGTCTCGGCCCGCGTCCTGTCCAATTGCGGCTTCGCCTATCTTGGGGATGCCGAAAGCTGGTCCGTCGCCCGCGGCGCAAGGGTCCCGACCTGGACCTACCTGCGCAAGATGGGCTGACCAAGAAGGGGGGCTTTGCGCCCCCCACGCCCTGCGGGCTCCCCCCGCAGGATATTTGGAAAAGGCAAAGGGGCAGGGTGGCTCTTGTGCTTTGCCTTTTCCAAATATCCTCGGGGGGTGAATTGGCCCGCACGGCCAAGAGGGGGGCAGACGGCCCCCCTTTCCCCCTCTCATCCCCCGCAACGCTTGATCCCTGCGCGCAACGGGTCTATCGCCTGTTCCCGACCTTACCTGAAAGCTGACCCGCCATGAAATTCCTCGACCTCGCCAAAGTCTATATCCGCTCGGGCGGCGGCGGCGCGGGCTGCGTCAGCTTCCGGCGCGAGAAGTTCATCGAATTCGGCGGCCCCGATGGCGGCGATGGCGGCCGCGGCGGCTCGGTCTGGGTCGAGGCGGTGGAGGGGCTGAACACCCTGATCGACTTCCGCTATCAGCAGCATTTCTTCGCCACCTCGGGCCAGCCCGGCATGGGCAGCCAGATGACCGGCAAGGATGGCAGCGACAAGATCATCAAGGTGCCGGTCGGCACCGAGATCCTCGACGAAGATGAGGAGACGGTCATCGCCGACCTCACCGAGGTCGGCCAGCGCGTGCAGTTGGCCCGCGGCGGCAATGGCGGTTTTGGGAACCTGCATTTCAAATCCTCGACCAACCGCGCCCCCAGCCGCGCCAATCCGGGGCAGGAGGGCGTCGAACGGACGATCTGGCTGCGCCTGAAGCTGATCGCGGACGCAGGTCTGCTGGGTCTGCCCAATGCCGGCAAGTCGACCTTCCTCGCCGCCACCTCGAACGCCCGGCCCAAGATCGCCGATTATCCCTTCACCACGCTGGTGCCGAACCTCGGCGTCGTCGGCATCGACGGCAAGGAGATCGTCGTCGCCGATATCCCCGGCCTGATCGCCGGTGCCAGCGAGGGCAGGGGCCTTGGTGACCGCTTCCTCGGGCATGTGGAGCGTTGCGCCGTGCTGCTGCATCTGGTCGATGGAACCTCCTCGACCATCTCCAAGGATTACAAGACCATCATCGGCGAGCTCGAGGCCTATGCCGAGGAACTGGCCGACAAGCCGCGCATTACCGCGCTGAACAAGATCGACGCGCTCGACAAGAAGACCCTCGCCGACCGCCGCCGCAGCCTTGAAAAGGCCTCGGGCGGCGAGGTGTTCCTGATCTCGGGCGTCACCGGCACCGGCCTGCCGGAGGTGCTGCGCGCGCTTTATGCCGAAATCATGCGCGCCCGCGCCGTGCCCGAGGAGGAGGCGCCTTGGCAACCCTGACGCAAGCTGCGGTGCGGCCCAGCCTCGCCAGCGCCAAGCGGATCGTCGTCAAGATCGGCTCGGCGCTGCTGGTGGACCGCACGGCAGGGCTCAAGACCGGCTGGCTGCAGGGGCTCGCGCAAGACGTGGCGATGCTCCGCGCCCGCGGCACCGATGTGATCCTCGTCTCCTCCGGCTCCATCGCGCTTGGCCGCCGGGTACTGGACCTGCCCTTCGCCGCCCTGCCGCTGGAGCAGAGCCAGGCTGCCGCCGCCGTCGGCCAGATCCGCCTCGCCCGCGCCTATGAGGAGGTGCTTGCCCCGCACGGGGTAATGACCGCGCAGGTGCTGGTCACGCTGGAAGATACCGAGGACCGCCGCCGCTACCTCAATTCCCGTGCCACCTTGCAGACCCTGCTGGGCTTCGGCGTCGTGCCGATTGTCAACGAGAACGATACAGTCGCGACGGATGAGATCCGGTTCGGCGACAATGACCGGCTGGCCGCGCAGATCGCCGTGACCATCGGTGCCGACCAGTTGGTGCTGCTCTCGGATGTCGATGGCTTCTACTCCGCCAATCCGCAGGAAGACCCCACCGCCACCCGCTTCGAGGTGATCGAGCATATCACGCCCGAGATCGAGGCGATGGCCGGCGAGCCGATCTCCGGCCTGTCCAAGGGCGGCATGAAGACCAAGCTGATGGCGGCGCGCACTGCGGTGCAGGGCGGCTGCGCGATGGCGATCATGGAAGGCTCGGTGCCGCGGCCGCTGTCGGCACTGGCGGCGGGGGCGAACTGCACCTGGTTCCTGCCCGAGGGCGATCCGCAGGCCGCGCGCAAGCGCTGGATCGCGGCGATGAAGCCGCGGGGCGAGGTACGGGTGGATGCCGGGGCCGTCGCCGCCCTTGCGCAGGGCAAGTCGCTGCTGCCCGCGGGCGTGGTGGCCGTGTCGGGCAGTTTCGGCCGCGGCGAGCCGGTGGCGGTGCTGGCGCCTGATGGCGCGGTGCTGGCCAAGGGCCTGATCCGCTACACCGCCGCCGAGGCGCGGGCGATTGCCGGGCACCGCTCCGGCGAGATCGAGGCGATCCTTGGCTATCCGGGCCGGGCGGCGCTGATCCACCGCGACGACATGGTGTTGTAAGCAGCTTCCGGGTTGCGCTGCCCGCGCGGTGCGAACAAGCTGGGGATTGCCTGCCAAAGGAGGGGCCGATGAAGGACATGGACAGCATTGCCGCCACGATGGAGGCGATCGGCCGCGCCGCCCGCGCCGCCGCCGCCGAGCTGGCCTTTGCCCCGGCCGAGGCGAAGGCGCTGGCACTGACCGCGGCTGCCGAGGCCGTCTGGGACCGCCGCGCGCAGATCCTCGAGGCCAATGCGAAGGACATGGCCTATGGCCGCGACAAGGGCCTGTCGCCCGCGATGCTGGACCGGCTGGAACTGACCGAGGCGCGCATCCGCGGCATGGCCGATGGCCTGCGCGCGGTGGCCGGGCAGCGCGACCCCGTGGGCGAGGTGATCGCCGACTGGGACATGGCCACGGGCCTCAACATCCGCCGGGTGCGCACCCCCATCGGCGTCATCGGGGTCATCTATGAAAGCCGCCCCAATGTCACCGCCGATGCCGGCGCGCTGTGCCTGAAATCCGGCAATGCCGTGATCCTGCGCGGCGGGTCCGAAAGCTTCCATTCCTCGACCGCGATCCATGACTGCCTGGTGGAGGGCCTGCGGCAAGCGGGGCTTCCGCAAGCCGCGATCCAGCTTGTCCCCACCCGTGACCGGGCGGCGGTCACGGAAATGCTGCGCATGGTCGCCCATATCGACGTGATCGTGCCCCGCGGCGGCAAGGGCCTCGTCGGCCTCGTGCAGGCCGAGGCGCGGGTGCCGGTCTTCGCGCATCTCGAAGGCATCTGCCATGTCTATGCCGATGCCGATGCCGATCTGGAAAAGGCCCGCCGCGTGGTGCTGAACGCCAAGACCCGCCGCACCGGCATCTGCGGCGCGGCCGAATGCCTGCTGATCGACCGCGCCTTCTTCGCCCGGCACGGCGCCATCCTCATCGAGGATCTCTTGGCCGCCGGGGTCGAGGTGCGCGCCGAGGGCGAGCTGGCCGGCATCCCCGGCACCGTCAAAGCGCAGCCCGACGACTTCGGCCGCGAGTTCCTCGACATGATCATCGCCGCCCGGCTGGTGGACGGGGTGGACGGGGCCATCGCCCATATCCGGCACTATGGCAGCCAGCATACCGAGGCGATCCTGACCGAGAATGATAGCGCCGCCGCGCGCTTCTTCCAGCGGCTCGATTCGGCGATCCTGATCCGCAATGCCTCGACACAGTTTGCCGATGGCGGCGAGTTCGGCATGGGCGCCGAGATCGGCATCGCCACCGGCAAGCTGCATGCGCGCGGGCCGGTCGGGGCCGAGCAGCTGACCAGCTTCAAGTATCTGGTGGTCGGCGACGGCACCATTCGGGCATAGGCGCGGCCGAACCTGAGGGCAGGGCGCCTAGAACCGCAGGCTGATCCCGGTCTCGGCCGGATCGGCCTGCACCTTGCGTCCCTGCCGCGCCGCCTCGACCGGCATCAGCGCGAAATGAACCTGCGCCGCGCTGACCTCGGACGGGCAGCCCTCACCCGCCAGCACTGCCCACAGCGCGGCATCGGCCTTCACCCGCTGCGCCTCGGCCCGCAGCAGCCAGCCGGCCCCCACCCGCTGCACGCTGACCCGCCCGCCCCAGGGCAGGGCGCTTTCCAGGCATTGCAGTCCCAGGAAGGCCAGCTTCACCTCGCGCCGCGCCTGATCGCCCTCTGGATGCCAGTCGATCGCCAGCTTGCCGCCCCGCGTCATGCCCTCGATCACCGCCAGAATCTCGGGCCGGCCCAGCCGGTGGTCGGGGGCCGCCGCGCCAAAGGCGATGCGGAAGAAGCGGATCCGGGCCTTGGCACTCGCCACGCTGTCCGCGATCAGCGCCATCTCTGGCCCCGCGGCCGTGCCCGCCATCGCCAGCAGCTCTACCCCGTTGCCGATTGCGCCCAGGGGGCTGATAAGGTCATGGCAAATCCGCGATCCCAGCAGCGCGGTCAGGTCCGGCCCGTCATCCGGCATGGCGCGGCCCGCAGACGACGGAAGGACGGCCCCGATGAACGCGATCCTCGAACCCGGAATGCTGGTGCGTCACCCCGGCCAGCCCGACTGGGGCCTTGGCCAGGTGCAGTCGCGGATCGGC
This sequence comes from Frigidibacter albus, assembly GCF_009908165.1. Taxonomy (GTDB): domain Bacteria; phylum Pseudomonadota; class Alphaproteobacteria; order Rhodobacterales; family Rhodobacteraceae; genus Frigidibacter; species Frigidibacter albus. Next base: position 58,970 of record NZ_JAAAUC010000012.1, on the reverse strand, counting down.
GACAGGATCACGGTGAATTTCGAACATGCTGGCAAGGTCGTCATCGAGGGAACGCGAGTTGAATTGCTGCTTGTGCCACATGCTCAATGACTTACCCAAAGCTGAATACTGAAACGCTAGCACAACCGGGCCGCGTGTCAACCAAGCCCGCCGCAGGCCGGCCAATGCGTCGCGGTTGCAAATCCATCGGCAGCCGCCTACAACCGCGCCACCTGCCCGGCGAGGGTCCACAGGACCGCCGGGCGCCGCAGAAGCAGGTGCCATGACGCCCGATCCGACGACGCCCGAAACCTCGCCCTTCGTGATCCGCCTGGCGATCGAGGACCGCGACCTTCTTGCCGCGCAGCGCCTGCGCTATGGCGTCTTCGTCGAGGAGCTTGGCGGCGACGGCCCGCTGGTCGACCACACCCAGCGGCTCGAACGCGACGAGTTCGACCCGGTCTATGACCATCTCGTCCTCATCGACACCCGCCGTGATGCTGCCGCGCTCGACCATGTCGTCGGCGTCTACCGGCTGCTGCCGGGCGAGCGCGCGGCAGAGTTCGGGCGCTTCTACTGCGACGGCGAATATGACCTGACCGCTTTGCGCGCCTCGGGCCGGCGGCTGCTGGAACTCGGCCGCTCCTGCGTTCACCGCGACTATCGCGGCGGCCCGGCGATGTTCCTGCTGTGGAACGGGCTGGCCGATTACGTGCTCGACCTCGGTATCGAGGTGCTGTTCGGCGTCGCCAGCTTCCACGGCACCGATATCGAGGCGCTGAAACTGCCGCTGTCCTGGCTGCACCACCACCACCTTGCGCCCGAGGCGCTGCGGGTGCGCGCGCTGCCCGAACATGCGCAGCGCATGGACCTGGTGCCCGCGGATCAGCTGGACCGCAAGGCGGCGATGGTGGCGATGCCGGCGCTGATCAAGGCCTATCTGCGGCTTGGCGGTTTCGTCGGCGAGGATGCCTTCATCGACCGCCCGTTCAACACCACCGATGTCTGCCTGCTGATGGACACCACGGCGATGAGCGAAAAGCACAAGGGCTTCTACACCCGCAAGTTCGACGCGCGGGCCTGACGCCGCAGATGGTCACCTGGCGCGACGATGACACGCCCCCCGCGCCCCGCATCGGCGCGCCTGGCTGGCTGCTGGTCGCCCTGCGCGCCCCGCTGTTGCTGGTGCTGACCTATGGCGGCCTTGTGCTGCTGCTGCTCCTGCGCCTGCCCGAACGCGCGCTCTGCGGCCTCGGCCGCCCGGTGACCCCTTACATCACCCAAGCCGTCTGCCGCGCCGCGCTGGCGATCCTCGGCATCCGGCTGACAGTCCGGGGCAAGCCGATGCGCGAGCCGGGCGGCATCGTCGCCAACCATTCCAGCTGGCTCGACATCTTCACCCTCAACGCCTGCGACCGCGTCTATTTCGTGTCGAAATCCGAGGTGGCAGGCTGGCCCGGCATCGGCTGGCTGGCCCGCGCCACCGGCACCGTGTTCATCACCCGCGACCCGCGCGAGGCGAGGGACCAGCAGGCCCTGTTCGAGGCGCGCCTTCGCGCAAACCACCGGCTGCTGTTCTTCCCCGAAGGCACCTCCACCGATGGCCGCCGGGTGCTGCCCTTCAAGCCGACACTGTTTGCCGCCTTCTTCACCGAAGGCCTCCGCGCCATCCATATCCAGCCGGTCACGGTGATCTACCACGCACCAGCGGGTCAGGATCCGCGCTTCCTTGGCTGGTGGGGCGACATGGCCTTCGGCCCGCATCTCCTCAAGCTGATGGCCAGCCCGCGCCGCGCCCGGGCCGAGGTGATCTTCCACCCCCCGCTCGCCGCCGCCGAATTTGCGGGGCGCAAACAGCTCTGCGCCACCGCCGAGGCCGCGGTGCGCGCACCCCTCACGGAAGCGCTCGGTCAGCCGTAGCTGCGCGTCAGCCGTAGCTGCGGGTGGGCCGGTCGAACACCTTGCGCCCCATCAGGCTGGCGACCAGATCCACCATCAGCCGCGCCGTGCGCCCGCGCTCATCGAGGAACGGGTTCAGCTCTACCAGATCCAGCGAGGTCACCAGCCCGCTTTCGTGCAGCAGCTCCATCACCAGATGCGCCTCGCGGAAGGTGGTGCCGCCCGGAACCGTGGTGCCGACAGCCGGCGCGATCGAGGGATCGAGGAAATCCACATCAAGGCTGACATGCAGCATCCCCTCCGCCGCATGCACTTCCTCCAGGAATGCCCGCAGCGGCGCGACGATGCCATATTCGTCCAGCACCCGCATATCCCTGATGTCGATCTGCCCGGCCTGCAGCGCAGCATGTTCCTCGGGGTCCACCGAGCGGATGCCATAAAGGCAGATATTCCCGGGCGGCAGCGGCGCGGGGAAATCGGGGAAACCCGCGAACCCGTCCCGCCCGGCGATATAGGCCACGGGCGTCCCATGCAGGTTGCCCGATTGCGTCGTCAGCGGCGTGTGGAAATCGGTATGCGCGTCCAGCCACAGCAGGAACAGCGGCCGCCCGGCGCCCTGCGCATGGGCCGCGACCCCGGCCACGGACCCCAGCGACAAGGAATGATCGCCGCCGAGGAAGATCGGAAAGCCGCCCTCGGCCAGCGCCGCCCGGCCCGCGGCCGACAGCGCCTCGGTCCAGCCCACTGTTTCCGCCAACGAATGCACGGCGGGGTTCTCGCAGCTCACCTCGCGCAGGACGGGGAGCGCCACATCGCCCCGGTCCTCGACCTCGTGCCCCAGGTCGCCCAGCATCCGCGCCAGCCCCGCCACGCGGTAGGCCGCAGGCCCCATCAGGCATCCGGGACGGCGCTGGCCCGAATCGACCGGCGCTCCGATCAGGTGGCAGATGCGTTTCATGGCGGTCCTTTCAGGCGGGCAGGGGCAGCCCCGACTTGGCCGCGAAACGCGGGTGGGGTGCAACCGCTTTCTTCGGTCCCCCGGCCCCCCGGCGGGGTGTGACGCGATGCCCCGCCGCCCGTGGCCATCAGGACTAGGCACGCAACAATATATCTCATAACTTGCATGTCTGGAAACGCGCTCCAATCCAGCTACACGCAAGAACGGAGCCGCGATGCGCATATCGAAGCGGAGGATCGCCCTCATCCTGGCGGCGGCCCTGGCGGGCGGGCCATGCCTTGGCCAGTCCGGGGAAGAGACGGCGGCACCAACCTCGCCCCCGGGCGCGGCCCAATCTCCCATGGCCTCGGCCAGCACGGCCGACCATTCCAAGTTCAAGATCCTGCAGCAATCCTTTGCGTCGGGCCCCGAGGTGACGGCCGCCTGCCTGTCCTGCCACACCGAGGCTTCGGATCAGGTGATGCATTCGCTGCACTGGACTTGGGATTACACCCAACCCGGCACCGGAACCCGGCTTGGCAAGGCCAGCGTCATCAACTCCTTCTGCGGCAATGTCGCGGCGAATGAACAGCGCTGCACCTCCTGCCATGCCGGCTATGGCTGGGACGATGTGCGCGAGCCCGCCCCGACCAACCCCGCGCAGGTCGATTGCCTCGCCTGCCACGACCGCTCGGGCCAATATGCCAAGGCCGACAACTTGGCCGGCCACCCGCCGCTGGACCCGGTTCCCGCAGACGCGAAAACCATCACCGGCGCCGATGCCTGGCCCGTCGATCTGGCCCGCGCCGCGCAATCGGTGGGGCCGCCCGGGCGCGACAATTGCGGCAACTGCCATTTCAACGGCGGCGGCGGCGACAACGTCAAGCATGGCGACCTGTCCTCGGCGCTGCTGGCCCCGTCCCGCGCCACCGATGTGCATATGTCGGCCGACGGGCCCAATTTCACCTGCGACACCTGCCATGTGTCGGACCGCCACAAGGTCGCCGGCAGCCGCTATGACGTGCTGGCGCATGATGCCAGGGGCTTGCCCGACCCGGGGATGCGCCGCGACGTCGCCACCTGCGAAAGCTGCCATTCCGCCAAGCCGCACAAGCCGACGCTGATCGGGCTGAAGCTGAATGACCATGCCGACCGCATCGCCTGCCAGACCTGCCATATCCCCGAGTTTGCCCGCGGCGGCGTCGCCACCAAGACCGTCTGGGACTGGTCCACCGCCGGCCGGCTGAAGGATGGCAAGCCCTACAGCATCGACGGCTTCACCCAGTCCGACGGCGAGGCGCTGCACACCTACCTTTCGACCAAGGGCGATTTCGACTGGGCCGAGAACGTGGTGCCGGTCTATGCTTGGTTCAACGGCCAGGTCCGCTACACCACGGCCGACACCACAATCGACCCCTCGGCCGTGGTCGAGATCAACAGCGTCCAAGGCGCGCGCGAGGACCCGGCCAGCCGGATCTGGCCCTTCAAGCGGATGGAGGGGCGGCAGGCCTATGACACGGTGCTGAACCGGCTGGTCCATACCCAGGTCTGGGGCCCGAAAACCGAAACCGCCTTCTGGACGAATTTCGACTGGGGCAAGTCGATCCAGGCGGCGATGGACTATGTCGGCGCCGAGTATTCCGGCCAGTTCGGCTTCGTGGATACCCATATGTACTGGCCGATCACCCACATGGTCGCCCCGGCCGCGGATGCGCTCGACTGCCAGTCCTGCCATGCGCCGGACGGGCGGCTGGCCGATGTCGCCGGGATCTACATGCCCGGCACCGGCACGCCGCTCGGCGGGCGCATCGGGCTCGCGCTGCTGCTGGCGGCGCTGGCGGGGGTGGGCGTGCATGGCGCGCTGCGGCTGATCCGCCGCGAAGGCGGGAAAGGGGGCCATCATGGCTGAACGTCTGGTCAAGGTCTATTCGGTCTTCAACCGGGTCTGGCACTGGTCACAGGTCGCCTCGATCTTCATCCTGCTCTTCACCGGGCTGCGGGTGATGGGGCTGCATACGCTGATCCCGTTCAAGGCGGCGGTGGTCGTACATACCGCCGCCGCGCTGGCGCTGCTTCTGCTCTGGGCCTTCGCCACCTTCTGGCTGTTCACCACCGGCGCCTGGCGGCAGTTCATCCCCACCCGCACCGGGCTGCGCGCCGTGCTGCGCTTCTACGCCTGGGGGGTGTTCCGGGGCGAGGAGCATCCCTACCAGAAACGCCTGCGCCGCCGCCACAACCCGCTGCAGGCCGTCTCCTACCTCGCACTGAAGCTGGTGCTGTTCCCCGCGATCTGGAGCACGGGCATCGTCTATCTGCTGCACGGGGTCTGGATGCATCTCGATCCCGGCGGGCAGGGGCTGTGGCTGGTGGCGAACCTGCATGTCCTCGCCGGTTTCGCCATCGCCGCCTTCGTGGTGGTGCATGTCTATCTGCTGACCATCGGCCACGGCTTTCGCGAACATGTGCGCCCGATGATCACCGGCTTCGAAAAGGTCGCCCTGACGCCCGAGCAGGAGGCCTATCTGCGCGCCGACGAACCCGGCCGCCTGAAACCCTGACCGGGGAGAGCGACCCTTTCGCTTCTTTCTGGCGGAAATATCCTCGGGGGGTGCGGGGGGCAGACGGCCCCCCGCTTCTTCGTTTCGGGTGCGGGGGGCAGAAGGCGCCCCCGGCTTCCTTGGCAACCGGACCCGCAGACATGAAAAAAGGCGCCGGGACAGGGCGCCTTTTGTTCCGTTCTCTCAGATCCGCTGGCGGATCAGGCGCCCCAGGTGCGGACCGGGCCGCAATCCATATGCACGAAGTTCGAGCGCGAGTAGCGTCCAACCCCGCCGGCACGGCAGGCCGCTGCCGCCTTGTAGATCTGCGACACCGAGCGCGAGGTCAGCCGCAGGTCCGCCGCCTGGCCCTTCATGTGCAGCGAGTTCTTCGCCACACCGCCCGAGCGCGAGCGCAGCATGTTGTTGGTCGCGGGCGACCGGTAGCCCGACAGCATCATGTAGGGCTCGCTCACCCCCATCAGCCGGTGCGAGGCCGCGGCGATGTCGATGGTGCGCGCATCGACCGAGATGGTCTGGTCGTTGCGCCAGTCGCGCATGAAGTGGTTGATCTCGGCCAGCGCCTCGGGAATGTAGTCCCCGTCCAGCCAGTAGATCGTGTCGAGGCTTTCGCCGGTGCGGCCCGAATACATCTTGATCCGCCGCACATCGCCGGCGCCCCGCAGGAAGCCGAAGGCGTTGGAGTAGGTTGGCGCCGCCACAAGGGCTGTTGCCGCAAATACCCCGAGGATCCCGCGCCGCGAGACTCCCGCCGAAAGTGTCATAGTCATGTGTGCGCCTGTCCCGTCGCTTAGACCGCTTTTGCAGCGGCTTGATGCCATGTCATCCCCAGATGCAGGAGTTTTATGACATGGCCCGACTTATGTGCCAACCGCGCAAATGCCGCAGCGCGGTTAACGCAAGGTTGATAGGCGAAATTCTGCTTAAATAATTCGCGCCCTCGGCGCTCTGCGACCTGTTGCTCGAATGCGACAGCCTGTCCCTTGCCCATGGAGTTGTGAGTGGACAGGGGCCCGCGGCCACAGCATGACTCATCCACAGCACAAATTGCGCAACGGGATAAGGTCGGCAGATGCGAAATACCGGGCGGACACGGACCAAGGTACTCCCCACACGCGCAGGCGCGGCACTGGCGCTGATGCTGGCACTGGCCCTCGCGCCGCAGGGCGCGGGCGCCACCGCCTTCAGCCCTTTCGCGCAAGGCGTGGCCGAGGCTGCGGGCGCCGAGGCTGCGATCGCCGCCTTCTACCGGACGCGCAACTACGCCCCGCTCTGGACCACTGCCGCCGATGCCCCGCGCCGCGCCGCGCTCTTCGCCGCGCTCGACCGCGCCCAGTCCCATGGCCTGCCGGCCGCGCGCTATGATGCGGCGGGGCTGCGCACCCAGATCGCCGCCATCCGCACCGAACGCGACCGGGCCCGGGCCGAGGTCGCCCTCAGCCGTGCCTTCCTTGCCTATGCGACGGACGTTGCCAGCGGCGCCACCGAACCGCGCAAGATCGACGCCGGCATCGTGCGCGAGATCATCCGCCCCGATCCCGCCGTCACCCTTGCCGCCTTCGCCAGCTCCGACCCCGCCGCCTTTGTCCGCGCCCTGCCGCCCGCGGCGCCGGAATATGCGCAGCTTATGAAAGCCGGGCTCGACCTGCGCCGCGCCGCCGCCTCGGGCGCCTGGGGCCCGCGCATCACCGCTGAAAGCCTGAAGCCCGGTGCCAGCGGCGAGGCTGTCGTGCAGCTGCGCGACCGGCTGGTGGCAATGGGCTACCTGGGCCGCTCAGCCACGCAGGACTTTGACGCCTCGGTGCAAAAGGCCGTGCAGGCCTTCCAGCTCGACCATGGCCTTACCCCCGACGGCATCGCCGGCGCCGCCACCATCGAAGAAATCAACCGCGCCCCCGAAGAGCGCCTGCAATCGGTCATCGCCGCGATGGAGCGGCTGCGCTGGATGAACGGCGTCGAGCTGGGAGAGCGGCATATCTGGGTCAACCTGCCCGACTTCACCGCCAGGATCGTCGATCACGGCAAGGTCACCTTCGAGACGGTCAGCGTCGTCGGCATGAATCAGGGCGACCGGCGCACGCCAGAATTTTCCGACCAGATGGAATATATGGTCATCAACCCCACCTGGCACGTGCCGCGCAGCATCACGGTCAAGGAATACCTGCCGATGCTGCAGAAGAACCCCAATGCCGTGGGCCATCTGAACGTGGTCGACCGCTCGGGCCGCGTGGTCAACCGCGGCGCCGTGAATTTCGCCCAATACAGCGCCCGCACCTTCCCGTTCGAGATCAAGCAGCCGCCCTCGAACTCGAATGCACTTGGCCTCGTGAAGTTCATGTTCCCGAACCAGTACAACATCTATCTGCATGACACGCCGTCCAAGTCGCTGTTCGAAAAGGAAATCCGCGCCTTCAGCCATGGCTGCATCCGGCTCGGCAAGCCCTTCGACTTTGCCTATGCGCTGCTGGCAGCCCAGACCGATGACCCGGTGGGCGAATTCAAGCGCCACCTGAACACCGGCGTCGAAACCTCGGTCTCGCTGGCAGAGCCGGTGCCGGTGCATCTGGTCTATTACACCGCCTGGCCCACGCCCAAGGGCCGCATCGAGTTCCGCCGCGACATCTATGGCCGGGATGCGGCGATTTTCGATGCGCTTGAGGCCGCCGGGGTGGCGCTTGGCCTTGAGGAGGGCTAAGTCACTGCGCAAGCAGGGCGGCACGCGGCCGCCCGGTGCCGGAGGCGACATGACCCAGCATCCTGAGAGCGCCCACCAGCCGTCGAAGGGCGGGGGCCACAGCATCGCCGCACTGGCCGCCGCTCTTGGCGGCCGGGCCGAGGGCGATACCGGCCTGACCATCCACCGCGCCGCCGAACCCGCCGCCGCGGGGCCTGACGACCTCGCGCTGGCGATGGACCCCAAATATGCCGCCGGCCTCGCACTCGGCCAGGCCCGCGCCGCGATGCTGTGGGAGGGCGCCGACTGGCAGGCGCTTGGCCTTGCCGCCGCCATCTTCGTGCCGCGCCCGCGGCTGGCGATGTCGGGGCTGACCCGCACGCTCGATCCGGGGCCCGCGATTGCCCCCGGCATCCACGCCTCCGCCGTCATCGACCCCTCGGCCAGCATCGGCATCGGCGCGGCCATCGGCCCCTTCGTGGTGATCGGCCCCGGCGCCGTGATCGGCCCGCGCGCCCGCATCGCCAGCCATGTCAGCGTCGCCGAGGGCGCCCGCATCGGCGCCGATGCCCTGATCCTGCAGGGCGCCCGCATCGGCGCCCGCGTGGTCATCGGCGATCGCTTCATCTGCCACCCGAACGCGGTGATCGGCGCCGACGGATTTTCTTTCGTCACCCCCGAGAAATCCGGGGTAGAGGAAATCCGCCAGACGCTGGGGGAGCGCGAGCAGATCCGCGCCCAGTCCTGGATCCGCATCCATTCCCTCGGCACCGTCGAGATCGGCGACGATGTGGAAATCGGCGCCGGCAGTGCCATCGACCGCGGCACCATCCGCGCCACCACCATCGGGTCCGGCACCAAGCTCGACAACCTCGTGCATGTGGGCCACAACGTGCAGGTGGGGCGCGATTGCCTTCTGTGCGGCCAGGTCGGCATCGCCGGATCGGCCCGCATCGGCAACCGCGTCGTGCTGGCCGGGCAATGCGGCGTGTCCGACAATATCTTCGTCGGCGATGATGTGATCGCCGGCGGTGCCACCAAGATCTTCACCAACGCGCCCGCCGGCCGGGTGCTGTTGGGCAGCCCGGCGCTGAAGATGGAAACCCATGTCGAGGCGTGGAAGAACATCCGCCGCCTCGGCCGCCTCTTCGCGCAGGTGGCAGAGCTTAAAGAAGCTGTTACAAAGCTCGGCCAGAAGGACTGACCCGACAGGACTGACCGCGCAGGACTGACCCGTTCGACCCGCTTCCCGACCCCTTCAAGACCGCCACCCGGAGACCCCGCATGACCGCCAGCGTCCAGGACCGCATCATCGCCATCATCGCCGAACAGGCGGTGCTCGACCCCGAACAGGTGCTTCCAGGCTCGTCGCTCGAGGATCTGGGCATCGACAGCCTCGGCCTTGTCGAGTCGATCTTCGCCATCGAAGAGGCCTTCGACATCACCGTGCCCTTCAACGCCAACGATCCCCAGCAAAGCGAGTTCGACATCTCCTCGGTCGCGGCCATCGCCCGCGCGGTCGAGAAGCTGATCGCCGACCAGAAGGGCTGACCGGAATGCGCAGGGTCGTCATCACCGGCGCCGGCACCATCAACGCGCTTGGCCATACGGTTTCCGAAACATTCGAGGCGTTTCGCGAAGGCCGCTGCGGCATCGGCGAGTTGAACATCCGCGACGTCGAACGCCTGTCGATCCGCATCGGCGGGCAGGTGCTGGACTATGACCCCGAGGCGCATTTCAACCGCCAGCAGATCGCGCTCTATGACCGCTTCACCCAGTTCACCCTGCTGGCCGCGCGGCAGGCGATCGAGCAATCGGGCCTGAACTTCGACGGCACGCTTGGCTACGACTCCGGCGTCGTGCTTGGCACCGCCGCCGGCGGCACCACCACCTGGGACGAGAATTACCGGGCGGTCTATGAAGAGGGCAAGAACCGCGTCCATCCCTTCGTGGTGCCCAAGCTGATGAACTCTGCCGCCGCCAGCCATGTCAGCATGGAATGGAACCTGCGTGGCCCGGCCTTCACCGTCTCCACCGCCTGCGCCAGCTCCAACCACGCGATGGGGCAGGCGTTCCAGATGGTCCGGTCCGGCATGTGCAAGGCCATGGTCACCGGCGGGTCCGAGGCGATGCTGTGCTTTGGCGGCATCAAGGCCTGGGAGGGGCTGCGCGTCATGTCGCGCGATGCCTGCCGCCCGTTCAGCGCCAACCGCAACGGCATGGTGCAGGGCGAGGGGGCAGGGGTCTTCGTCTTCGAGGACTATGACCACGCCCGCGCCCGCGGCGCCGAGATGCTGGCCGAGGTGATCGGCTTCGCCATGTCCTCGGATGCCTCCGACATCGTGATGCCCAGCCAGCAGGGCGCCGAACGCGCCATCACCGGCGCACTGCGCGACGCGCGGCTGAACCCCGAGGATGTGGGCTATATCAACGCCCACGGCACCGGCACCGCCGCCAATGACAAGACCGAAAGCGCCGCCGTCGCCCATGCCTTCGGCCACCATGCCGACCGGCTGATGATGTCCTCGACCAAGTCGATGCACGGCCACCTGATCGGCGGCACCGGCGCGGTAGAGCTTCTGGCCTGCATCATGGCGCTGAAGGACGGGGTGATCGCCCCCACCATCGGCTATGAAGAACACGATCCCGAATGCGCGCTCGACGTGGTCCCCAATGTGGCGCGCGAGGCGAAGGTGGATGTGTGCCTGTCCAACGCCTTCGCCTTCGGCGGGCTCAACGCGGTCATCGCCCTGCGCCGGGCTGCCTGACCCCGCTCGCCGGATCCCAGCACAGCAAAACGCCGCCCCGGCTGGGGCGGCGCTTGTGTCTTGCAGTCGCCAGGATCAGTTCCCGGCGATATCCGCGTTCGCCGCGTTCACCGCATCATAGCCGGCGGTGAAGCCCTTCAGCGAGATGTTCAGCTGCACCTTGCGATCCGGCGCCGCCATCGGGGTGATCGCCATCGTCGCCTTGTTGCCGCGCTTGAACGCCGCGATCTCTTCATCGGTGAAGCCCACCCGCGCCACGCAGCCGATCGGCGCGCAGAAGGTGAAGGCATAGCGCTTGGCCTCGCCGGTATCGACCTGCATCAGGATCGCTTCGGGCAGCAGGGTTTCCAGCGGCGTCATGATCGTGCCACCCGCCGCGGCCTGCTCGGCCTCGGGCAGCCCGAACAGGCTGAACTCCGCAACCGGATTGCCCTCGTCATCCTTCAGCAGCTGGTAAAGCTGGCAGGGGTCCGACCCGTCCTCGGTGCGCACGCAGCGCTGTTCCCAGTCGCCATGCGTCGCCTCGGTATAGGCCTCGCCGATGCCGGGGGTTTCGTCCGCGGCCTCGGCTGCTTCTGCAGGCGCTTCGGGGGTGGCGGCGGGGGCAGCTTCGGCGGCGGGCGCCTCGGTCGTCGCGGGCGCGGCGGGCGCGGCGGCATCCTGTGCCAGCGCGGGCAGGCCAAGGCCCAGGGCCAGGGCCAGCACCAGCGCCGGGCGCAGCGGGGTCATCATGTCGGTCATTGTCAGCACCGTTATTTGTCAGGACGTATCTCGCGGCGGTCTAGCACGGCGGCGCGGCACTGTCAGGCGGGAAATCCGGGGCGCGGGGCCGTGCCGACCCAAATCTTCGTGCGCGCGCTGCCTCTTGCAGGGGCCCTGCAGGGCACAAAAAGGAAAAGGACCCGAGGGCCCTTTTCCAATCGTTTTCGATCCCTGTCGGACTGGCCGACTTGTCATTGATCAGGGACGCTAAGCCCTTCCATGGATCACGTCAACAAGGACGGCATCCCTGTTTTCGGCCACGAAGCGGGAAGATGTTCCGTGCCATCTTGCCTTCCGGCCAACTCATCCTGTGGTTGCACGAAAAAGGCCGTGCCCGATCCGGGGCGCGGCCAGTCTGACAGGGAGGAAGCAACTCCCCCGCGAAGACACTGGCGTGGGGAACGAGATCCACTGTGGCACCATGCGGTTAAGGATGTATTGTGGCCCCGAACGCGCCCGCAACCGCCAACAAGGACCGTCCCCATGCCGCAGGACAGCCCCGCCCTCGCCGAAGATGCCGCACCCGCGCTGAACGCGATGCTCGCCCCCGGCGCGGTCTTCGTCGGCGGCGGCGGCCCCGGCCATGCCGAGGCGCAGCACCTGCTGCTCAAATACGGCAACCGCCACGGCCTGATCGCGGGCGCCACCGGCACCGGCAAGACCGTCACCCTGCAGGTGTTGGCCGAGGCGTTTTCCACCGCCGGCGTCCCGGTCTTCCTGTCCGACGTGAAGGGCGATCTCGCCGGGCTTGCCAAGGCCGGCTCGCCGGACGGCAAGCTTCATGGCGCCTTCGCCTCCCGCGCCGCCACGGTTCGCTACGACCTTGGCTACTCTGCCTTCCCCGTCACCTTCTGGGACCTCTGGGCCGAGCAGGGCCACCCCGTCCGCACCACCGTCACCGAGATGGGGCCGCTGCTGCTTGCCCGCCTCCTCGACCTGACGGGCGCGCAAGAGGGCGTGCTCAACATCGCCTTCCGCATGGCGGATGAGGAGGGGCTGCCGCTGCTCGACCTCAAGGACCTGCAGGCCATGCTGGTCTTCGTCGGCGAGAATGCCCGCGACATCGGCTTGCGCTACGGCAATGTCAGCGCCGCCAGCATCGGCGCCATCCAGCGCCAGCTGCTGGTGCTGGAGAACCAGGGCGGCACCCGCCTGTTCGGTGAACCCGCGCTCGACCTCGCCGACCTGATGAGCGTGGCTCCCGATGGCCGTGGCCGCATCAACATCCTCGCCGCCGACCGGCTGATGGGTTCCCCGCGGCTCTACGCCACTTTCCTGCTGTGGCTGCTGTCGGAACTGTTCGAGGAACTGCCCGAGGTCGGCGACCCCGATCAGCCCCGCTTCGTGTTCTTCTTCGACGAGGCGCATCTCCTGTTCGACGATGCCCCCAAGGCCCTCGTGGACAAGGTCGAGCAGGTCGCCCGCCTGATCCGCTCCAAGGGTGTCGGGGTGTATTTCGTCACGCAGAACCCCGCCGACGTGCCCGATGATGTGCTTGGCCAGCTTGGCAACCGCGTCCAGCACGCGCTCCGCGCCTTCACCGGCAAGGACCAGAAGGACCTCGCCCGCGCCGCGCAGAACTACCGCCCAAACCCGGAGTTTGACACCGAAACCGCCATCAAGGAGGTCGGCACCGGCGAGGCGGTGACGTCGTTCCTCGAGGCGAAGGGCGTTCCCGGCATCGTCCAGCGCACGCTGGTGCGCCCGCCCGCCAGCCAGCTTGGCCCGATCACCGCGGCGGAGCGGGCGGCGGTCATCGCCGCCTCACCCTTCGGCGCCAAATACGCCACCACCATCGACCGTGACTCCGCGTTCGAACGCCTGCGCGCCCGCGCCGATGCCGCAGCGAAAGAGGCGGAGGGGGTGGAGGAGGCGGAGCCCGAGCGCGAGTTTACCGCCGGCCGTCGCTATGGCGGCAAGACCGTGCCCGCCAAGAAACCCGCCAGCCGCTCCAGCCGCTCCGACAGCATCGCCGAAACCTTCGGCAAAAGCCTCGCCCGTCAGCTTGGCACGCAAGCGGGGCGCAGCATCGTGCGCGGGGTTCTGGGGGGATTGTTCAAGGCGCGCTAAGCTTCGGAAAATTAGGTATCTTCGCGGAACAAATTGCGGCCCTGGCGGTTCCTGTCACAGATCACCCATATGTGACGGGAAGTTACCAGATGAAGCTCATGAGCATTGCCGCCGTCGCTACCCTGCTGCTCGCGCCCTCTGCAGCGTTTGCCAACTGCATCGGAACCGGCAGCTTCGTCACGGCCAGCGCCGCCACACCCTGCATTCTGGTGCTGGACGAGTCCGAGCCCGTAGCCGCACCTGCTCCCGGGGCGAAACACCTGACGGTGGCGCCTACGCAACCTGCCTTTGGGGTGGGCGATGCGTTCCCGGTCTATGAACACAGCATGCTGATCGACCCGCCGCGCTATGGCCTGCCGGCGGTCACCGGCAACTGGCGCTACTACCGGGCGAAGGGTCACACCTACAAGGTGGACGCGCAAAGCTTCGCGGTGCTGGACGTGATCGCAGAGGGCCATGCCGTGTTGATAAACTAGGTGAGCTCAGGGCTGCAAGCGCCTGATCTTGCCTGAGAAATCATCCCGCAAGACATCTGGCTGCGGCGCGATCCGCGCCGCTTGCAGCACCTGTTCCAACGGCCCCTCCAGCAACCCCAGGTCGTGCAGGTAGCCGGGCACGTAACCTGACAGCAGCACCCGCCAGTCCAGCGGCAGCCGGTCATCGACGGTACGGGCCAGCCGCCAGATGATCGTGGTGCAGTTGTTGGTGACGGTCTGGTAAAAGCGTGGATTTTCAGCAAGTTGATTGCCGAGATTGATGTAACTTCTGAACAGCGCCTCGCGCTGATCCGGGGTCAGATTCAGGGGGAAGATCGAAACACTCTCCCCCCGAACATCGCTGCGCAGGCGGACGATGTCGGCTTCGGTGGCCGCGATAAGAACCAGCTCGAACTCCTTGAAAAACCCGCCAATTTCCGAAAACGCCTCACCCCGCTCGCGCCGGATCTCGGCGGAGAAGACGATGTGCCGGCCACCCGCAAAGCCGAAGCTGATCAGCGTATGTGCAATCGCGGGACTGGCCCAGACCGAGGTGACCAGATCGACGGTTTGCAGATCGGAGAGGCGGAGGGTTTCGTCGCGCCAGGCGGGGGTGAAGGTGCCGGGGGTGGACCAGGTGAAATCCCTGACATTCCGTATGGTTACAAGGTCTTCTTCAACCTGTCCGGTAACTCCGCGCGCCACATCCTCAGCCCAATCCCGATCCGCCAGCGGCTTGATCGAAGACCACCAGAGTCCGGCCACTACCGCAGCACCCAGAAGCCCGGCCAAGGCCCGCCCCACATGCCCGCGCCAGATCTGCCGGCCAAGCATCAACGCCGCTGCGACGGCAGCCGCCTGCGCCAGCCCCCGCCACAGGCCAACCGACTGATATTGCAGCGCAACAAGCGTCCAGGCGAGGGCAGCGATGACAGCCAGCGCCAGCAGCAGACGGCCGGCGATCCTCACTCGGCAGCAACCCTTCGCGCAGCCAGCATGGGCTTGAGGTAGCGCCCGGTATGGCTGCGCCCGACCTCGGCCACCTGTTCGGGGGTGCCGACCGCGACGATCTCGCCGCCGCCGTCGCCGCCCTCGGGGCCGATGTCGATGATCCAGTCGGCGGTCTTGATGACGTCGAGGTTATGCTCGATCACCACCACCGTATTGCCCTGCTCCACCAATTCATGCAGCACTTCCAAGAGCTTGCGCACGTCCTCGAAATGCAGCCCCGTCGTCGGCTCATCGAGGATATAGAGCGTGCGGCCGGTCGCGCGGCGCGCGAGCTCCTTGGACAGCTTCACCCGCTGTGCCTCGCCGCCGGACAGGGTGGTCGCCTGCTGGCCCACCTTGACGTAGCCGAGGCCGACCCGCACCAGCGCGTCCATCTTGTCGCGGATCGAGGGGACAGCGGAGAAAAAGCCCTGCGCCTCTTCGACCGTCATATCAAGAACGTCGGCTATGCTCTTGTTCTTGAACTTGATTTCCAAAGTCTCGCGGTTATAGCGCTGGCCCTTGCAGGTCTCGCAGGTCACATAGACATCCGGCAGGAAATGCATCTCGATCTTGATCAGCCCATCGCCTTGGCACGCCTCGCAGCGCCCGCCCTTGACGTTGAAGCTGAACCGCCCGGGCTTGTAGCCGCGGGCCTTGGCTTCGGGCAGGCCCGCGAACCAGTCGCGGATCGGGCCGAAGGCGCCGGTATAGGTGGCGGGGTTCGATCGCGGCGTGCGGCCGATGGCGCGCTGGTCGATGTCGATGACCTTGTCGAGATGCTCGAAGCCCTTGATGCTGTCGCAGGGGGCCGGGGTCTCTCGGGCGCCGTTGAGGCGCATGGCGGCGGTCTTGTACAGCGTCTCGATGGTCAGCGTGGACTTGCCGCCGCCGGATACGCCGGTGACGCAAAGGAACAGCCCCAGCGGAAACTCGGCGGTGACGTTCTTGAGGTTGTTGCCGCAAGCCCCTGACACGACCAGCTTTTTGCCGCTGCCGGTCCGGCGCACGCTGCGCACGGGGATCTGCCGCTTGCCGGACAGGTATTGCCCGGTCAGGCTGGCCGGATCGGCCTGCACCTGCGCCGGGGTGCCGTGGCTGACAACACGCCCGCCATGCACGCCCGCGCCGGGGCCGATGTCATAGACGTAATCGGCATGGCGGATCGCGTCTTCGTCATGTTCGACCACCAGCACCGAATTGCCCTGATCGCGCAGGTTCTTCAGCGTGGTCAGCAGCCGGTCATTGTCACGCTGATGCAGGCCGATGGAGGGCTCGTCCAGCACGTAGAGCACGCCGGTCAGGCCGGAGCCGATCTGCGACGCCAGACGGATGCGCTGCGATTCACCGCCCGACAGGGTGCCGGCGGCGCGCGACAGGGTGAGGTAGTCGAGCCCGACATTCACAAGGAACCCAAGGCGTTCACGGATTTCCTTGAGGATGGCGCGGGCGATTTCGTTCTTCTGCGCGCTGAGCTGATCGGGCACGGTCGAAACCCAGTCATGCGCCTCGCGGATCGACATCTGCACCACCTGGCCGACATGCAGGGTGGCGATCTTGACCGCCAGCGCCTCTGGCTTCAGCCGGTAGCCGTTGCAGGCGCCGCAAGGGCGGTTGTTCTGATAGCGCTCCATCTCCTCGCGGCTCCAGGCGCTGTCGGTCTCGCGGTAGCGGCGCTCCATGTTGGGGATCAGACCCTCGAAGGTGCGAGAGACCTGATAGACGCGGCCGCCTTCGTCGAAGCGGAAGGCGATCTCTTCCTCGGCGGAGCCGTAGAGAAAGACCTGCTGCACCGCTTCGGGCAGGTCCTTCCAGGCCTTGCGCTTGTCGAAGCCGTAATGGCGGGCGAGGGCGTCGATGGTCTGGGTCTGGTAGGGGGATTTGCTCTTGGCCCAGGGCGCCAGCGCGCCATCGGTCAGCTTCAGGGTGATGTCGGGCACGACGAGGCGTTCGTCGAAGAACAGCTCTACCCCCAGCCCGTCACAGACCGGGCAGGCGCCGAAGGGGGCGTTGAACGAGAACAGCCGCGGTTCGATCTCGGGAATGGTAAATCCCGAAACCGGGCAGGCGAATTTTTCGGAAAAGGTGATGCGCTCGGACACGAAATCCTCGGGCGCGTCGGCGGGGGGCGCGAGTTCGAGGATGGCGATGCCATCGGCGAGGTCGAGGGCGGTGCGGAAGCTGTCGGCCAGCCGCGTCTCCAGCCCCTCGCGGACCACGATCCGGTCCACCACCACGTCGATGTCGTGGCGCAGTTTCTTGTCGGGGGTCGGCGCATCCTCCAACTCATGAAAGGTGCCGTCGATCTTGACGCGCTGGAAGCCCTGCTTGCGCAGCTCCAGCATCTCCTTGCGATACTCGCCCTTGCGGTCGCGCACGATGGGCGCCAGCAGGAAGGCGCGGGTGCCCTCGGGCAGGGCCATCACGCCATCGACCATGTCCTGCACCTGCTGCGCGGTGATCGGCAGGCCGGTCGCGGGCGAATAGGGGGTGCCGGCGCGGGCATACAGGAGGCGCAGGTAGTCGTAGATTTCGGTGACGGTGCCGACGGTGGAGCGGGGGTTCTTCGAGGTGGTCTTCTGCTCGATGCTGATCGCGGGGGAGAGGCCCGAGATATGGTCGACATCGGGCTTGCCCATCATGTCGAGGAACTGGCGGGCATAGGCCGAGAGCGATTCCACATAGCGGCGCTGGCCTTCGGCATAGATGGTATCGAAGGCGAGGCTGGACTTGCCCGAGCCGGACAGGC
Source organism: Frigidibacter albus (assembly GCF_009908165.1). Taxonomy (GTDB): domain Bacteria; phylum Pseudomonadota; class Alphaproteobacteria; order Rhodobacterales; family Rhodobacteraceae; genus Frigidibacter; species Frigidibacter albus. The sequence goes on along the minus strand of NZ_JAAAUC010000012.1, from coordinate 41,108 downwards.
CGGTGATGACCACCAGCTGATCGCGGGGGATATCCACGTCGATGCCTTTGAGGTTGTGCTCGCGCGCGCCGCGGACAGAGATGTACTTTTGCTCGGCCATGAGTGCCCCCGGGTGTCAGACCTGCAAGAAATAGGGCATGGGCGCTGAGTCTCCAACCCTGAAAAGTGAACAGAAGATGAACGTGATGCTGCGGGGCCGCAAAAGCGTTTGCGGGGGCGGTTCATATTCTGGTATTGGAATGCATCTGGCGCCTCTGGCGCGGTTTTGGCTTGAGGTTTGCCCCATGTTCTCGTTCCTGCGCCCCTCTGCGACCCCCGGTCCGCGCGTGCAACCGATTGCGGGCGCCGAGGCGGTGGCGCGGGCGAAGGCGGGCGAGATCACGGTGATCGACGTGCGCGAGGGCAATGAGCTTGCCACCAGCGGCAAGGCCAAGGGCGCGCTGCATGTGCCGCTGGCGGTGCTGCGGATGAAATGCGATCCGGCGAGCCCCGAGCTGCTGCCGGGGCTGGACCCGGCACGGCCGGTGGCGCTGTATTGCGCCTCGGGCGCGCGCAGCCAGGCGGCGGGGCAGATGCTGCTGCAGATGGGCTATGGCACGGTCTACAATATCGGCGGGCTGGGGCATTGGGTGGCGGGCGGCGGCGCGGTGGAGCGGTAGGCGCTTCCCGGCGGCGCTGAAGCGCCTTGTTCCGGGCAAGGGCAGTCTCCCATGAACAGCCCAAAACACTCTCACCCCTTGCCCCGCGGCCTTGAACCCGGGCCCCGCTGACGCCATAACGGGCCAGCACAAGGAGCCCTGCCGCCATGGACCCCGTTACCGAAGCTGCGACCCTCGACATCACCTTCTGGCTGACCGCCGCCGGCATCATCGTGCTGCTGTGCATGTCGGCCTTCTTCTCGGGCTCGGAAACCGCGCTGACCGCCGCCTCGCGCGCCAAGCTGCGCGCGCGGGCCGACAAGGGCGAGGCGGGGGCGGAAGCGGCGCTGATCATCACCGAGGATAACGAGCGGCTGATCGGATCCTTGCTGCTGGGGAACAACGTCGTCAACATCTTGGCGGCCTCGCTGGCAACGGCGCTGCTGACCAAGCTCTTCGGCGCCAATGGCGTCGCCGTGGCGACGCTGGTGATGACGGCGCTGGTGCTGATCTTTTCCGAAGTGCTGCCCAAGACCTATGCGATCACGCGGCCCGAGGCGATGGCCTCGAAGGTCGCGCGGTTGGTGCGGATCCTGATCAAGGTGCTCTCGCCGGTGGTGGCGGTGGTGCGGGCGATCGTGCGGCTGATCCTGCTGGTGTTCGGCGTGAAGACCGATCCGGACAGCGCGATGTTCTCGGTCCGTGACGAGATCGCCGGGGCGCTGGCGATCGGCCATCAGGAGGGCACGGTCGAGAAGGAAGACCGCGACCGCCTGCTGGGGGCGCTGGACCTGGCCGAGCGTACGGTCGAGGAGATCATGCTGCACCGCAGCCAGATCGAGATGATAGATGCCGAGGCGAGCCCGGCCGCGATCCTGTCGGCGGTGCTGGCCTCGCCGCACACGCGCCTGCCGCTGTATAAAGGCGAGCGCGAGAATGTGGTGGGGGTGATCCACGCCAAGGACCTGCTGCGCGCCGTGGAAAAGACCGTGACCGGCGAGGATGGCAACTTTGCCTCGATCCGCGATCTGGATGTGCTGGCGGTGGCGATGCCGGTGTATTTCGTGCCGGAGACCACGCCGCTCGACGAGCAGATGCGCGAGTTCCTGAAACGCCGCACCCATTTCGCGATGGTGGTGGATGAATATGGCGACCTCAAGGGCCTGATCACGCTGGAAGATATCATCGAGGAGATCGTCGGCGAGATTTCCGACGAATTCGACCCGACCGGCGAGCATCCGGTGAAGAAGACGCCGGAGGGCGATTACCTTGTGGATGGCAACATGACCATCCGCGACCTCAACCGCGCGATGGACTGGCAGTTGCCGGATGAGGAGGCGAACACGGTGGCCGGCCTCGTAATCCACGAGGCGCAGACCATCCCCTCGGAAGGGCAGCTGTTCAGCTTCCACGGCTTCCATATCGAGGTGGTGTCGCGGAAGGAGAACCGGCTGGCGAAGCTGAAGATACGGCCGCTCTGAGGGGGCCTGGGCCATTTTTTGTTGAGGCTGAGAGCTTGTAGATGAGTGCAAGCTAGTTTTTCTTGGATTGGCTGAGGTTTGCTACATGAAACTGCCAATTGATGGCCTCCTGCCAAATATGACGACGGGGTTCATCAGTAGGGTTCTGATTGTCGAAGTTTATTTTCTGCTCCGTTCCGGCAAGTCGCCAGCCTATTTTTCTCTAACTGACTTTCTAGATAGCTACTCAATCGAGATATTATACGTTGCGGTATTTCTCTCGCTGCTTTCCGGCTGGTTGATCATCCCGATATTCGTTGGGTATAATGTCATAATCGGCGGCTTGGCATGGTGTGGCAAGAAGATACTGGGCCTGTTTAAGTACGAAGGCATCCCCATATTTTCGGCATTGAGCCAGCACAATCGAAGAAATAGTGTTAGCGTGAAACTCGCCAGCGACTACGCATTTGCCAATGCCGATGAAAAGCTGCAGGCGAGAGTTCATGAGTATGAACAAAAAACTCAAGAGAGTCTTTCCAACGAAGCATTGGCAGTGTCTAATTTTCTGCTAGTAATCATGATCGCTTTGATAAGCTTCCAAACTGGTGCTCCAAACTTTTTGATGAAAGTTAGCAACTTTGCTGATCCGCTGGTTTCGGGAAATGCCTACAAGATCGTTCTCGGCTTTTTGTTTCTTCAAGGAGTTTTAGGTCGGGTTTCAAGTTTTTATCTCTTGCATGCCGCAGGACATCTCCCCCCAAATTTCTTCAGGGATGAGAATGAGAGGAAAAAAGTTGCGAACTGGACTAGTGAATTGATCGACCGATACAAGCCACTGGCGCGGGAATGGATGGATAAGGGCTAGTTGGTGGCCAACCCGTCCCTCTTAGGGGAAAGGACGGTTGACGATTCGAACACGGCGTCCCTTGCCCGGAACAAGGCGCTTTGGCGCCGCCGGGCAGCGCCCGTCCGCCCCCTCGGGCGGGCGCTTTCAACGGTTCCGCCCAGAAATTCGGTGGAGGGGTGTTGAAGCATAAAGTGCCTAGAACTTCTGGTGCTCGCCCACCCGGCGGACGGGCGCTGCCCTCCTTGAGCGCGGGCTGAGTGCTTGCGACCTCGCAGGACGCATCTCCCGTGTTCGCGCCGGGGGCAGACCCCGCCAACCCAATTCCAGTTGCCAACCGCTTCGGGCCTCGTTTACCCTTTGTGCGTTCCGAGCCCGGAGGTGTTCCATGCTGGCCCGTTTCGCTTGCTCCTTGTCTCTTGCCTTGCTTCTCGCCACGCCGACCCTGTCGCAGACCGATCTGACCCTTGTCATCGAGCCCTATGCCGGGTCGGAGGAACACGCCGGAAACCGCATCGACGAGGCCTTCGGGACCAGCCAGCGCGTCACCGGCTTTGCCGAGGGCGCGGTGCAGGCGGTGCCCTTCGAGGGGAGGGTGAGCCTGCGGCGGTTCCGCAATCCCGAGGGCCGCTCCACCCTGGAAATCCTGCGCAACTACGAGGCCGCGCTGGCCGCGCGCGGTTTCGCCCAGGACTGGGAGTGCGAAACCCGCAAGGGATGCGGCAATGGCGCGGATGGTGGCTGGATGCCGCGCAACGGCATGAACCTCGGCATCGGCGGCGATGTGCGCTACCTCACCGGCACGATTCCCTATGAGGGCGGAACCGTCTGGGTCTCAATTGGGGTGGAGAAGTCGAACCACTACGTGCAGGTGCTGCAGGCCGATGCGCTGCAGACCGGCAATGTCCGGGTGCTGGACGCCGCGGCGATGGGATCGGCGCTGGATGCCGAGGGGCGGATCGCCATCGACAACATCTATTTCGACTTCGGCAGCGCGGCGTTGCTGCCGGAATCCGGGCCTGCGCTGACCGAGATCGCCGCGCTGCTGGCGGCGCGGCCCGAACTGTCGATCTATGTGGTCGGCCATACCGATAGCGTCGGGACGCTGGAGGCAAATCTGGAGCTGTCGCGCGCCCGGGCGGGTGCTGTCGTCTCGGCGCTGGAGGCCGGGCATGGCATCGCTGCCAGCCGCGCTGTGCCGGCGGGGGTGGGCCCGCTGGCGCCGGTGGCCCCCAACACCACCGACCCGGGGCGGGCGCTGAACCGCCGGGTGGAGGTCGTCGCGCGCTGAGGCGGGCGGGCGATTGGCGGGCGGGGACCAGACCCGAACGAAAAGGGCGCCGCCTTTCGGCCGCGCCCCTTCCAGTTCATCCATTTCCGAGGATCAGCTGCCCTTCGGCTTCCAGGGTTTCGCGCCGCTGTCGGGGCGGTCCGAGCGGGTGCCGTATTTCGCGCCGGGCTTGGCAGGGCCTTTGCTGGCGGTGTCGGGCTTCGGCTTCGGTTTGGCCCAGCCGGATTTGGCGGCATGGGGCCCTGCGGGCCCTTCGGCGCGGGCGGCGGCCTTGTGGCGGGGTTTGCGCGGGGCCTCGCCGGTGTCGGACGGGCCGGTTGCGGGGGCCGGCGACCAGGTGGTGGCGCGGGGGGCGGCCTCCTTGCGCTCATAGGCGCGCGGGGCGCCTTCATCGCTGCGCGGCTTGCCCTCATAGGGCTTGCGGGCCGGGCGCGGGGCGGCGTCGGGGTTGCCGGGCAGGCCTTCGGGGGCCTTCGCCATCCGGGTGACCGGGATGCCGTCTTCCAGCGTGCCGGCCGCGCCGATGGCGCCGAAGAAGCGGTCCTCGGCGGTGGTCGAAATTTGCACCGCGGTTTCCTCACGCCCCACCCGGATCGCGCCGATATCGGTGCGGGTCAGGTCGCCCGAGCGGCAGAGCATCGGCAGCAGCCAGCGCGCCTCGGCCCGCTGTTCATGGCCGACGGGCAGCGAGATCCAGAAGCTGGGGCCGAACTCGCTGCGTTCACGCTTGGCGCCGTCACCGGCGGGGCGCAGGTCTTCGGGGGCCGAGCGGCCGGCGGCCCAGAGCCTGTAGAACCCGGCGGCGAGCGCGCGGGGCGGCAGGGCCATCAGCGCGGCGAGGGCCTCGGTTTCGGACTCTTCAACGGGCGCGTGCAGCGCGGGGTCGGCGATCATCCGTTCGGCGTCACGCGCCAGCACTTCCTCGGCCGAGGGCGCGGCGCCCCAGATCGCGGCGATGTTCGCCCAACCCAGCAGACGTTCGGCCTTCTTGCGGGCGTTCACCGGCACGATCAGCGCGCTGGTGCCCTTGTTGCCGGCGCGGCCCGTCCGGCCCGAGCGGTGCAGCAGGGTTTCCTTGTTGGTCGGAAGGTCGGCATGGATCACCAGGTCGAGCCCCGGCAGGTCGATGCCGCGCGCGGCCACGTCGGTGGCGATGCAGACGCGGGCGCGGCCGTCGCGCATCGCTTGCAGGGCGTGGCTGCGTTCCTGCTGGCTCAGCTCGCCCGACAGCGCCACCACCGGGAAGCCGCGGTTCACGAAGCGCGCCGTCAGATGGTTGACGGTGGCGCGGGTGCCGCAGAATACCAGCGCACGGCTGGATTCGTAGAAGCGCAGCACGTTGACGATGGCATTCTCGCGGTCGCCGGGATCGACGGCAAAGGCGCGGTATTCGATATCAAGATGCTGTTCCCGCTCGGCGGCGGTCGAGATGCGCTTGGCATCGCGCTGGTAGCTTTTGGCCAGCTGCGCGATCTCGGGGCGCACGGTGGCCGAGAACAGCAGCGTGCGCCGGTCGGTCGCGGCGGATTGCAAGATGAACTCCAGATCCTCGCGGAAGCCGAGGTCCAGCATCTCGTCGGCCTCGTCCAGCACGGCGACCTTCAGTGCCGAGATGTCGAGCGCGCCGCGGCGGATGTGGTCGCACAGGCGCCCGGGGGTGCCGACGACGATATGGGCGCCGCGTTCCAGCACGCGCCGTTCGCTGCGGGCATCCATGCCGCCGACGCAAGAGGCGATCACCGCCCCGGCGGGGGTGTAGAGCCATTCCAGCTCGCGCCGGACCTGCAGGGCCAGCTCGCGCGTCGGCGCCACGATCAGCGCGGCGGGCAGGGCGGCGTGGCTGAAGCGGCGATCCTCGCCCAGCAGGTCGGCGGCCATGGCAAGGCCGAAGGCCACGGTCTTGCCCGAGCCTGTCTGCGCCGACACCAGCAGGTCGGCCCCTGCGACGGCCGGGTCCAGCACCGCCTCCTGCACCGGGGTCAGGCTGGTATAGCCCTTCTCGGTCAGGGCTTCGGACAATGCGGGATGGATACCGTCGAATTCAATCATGGGGGGCTTTCGCTGAACGGGGCAGGGCGCGGGGGCCAAAGGGGCCGCCGGGGACCGGCAGAAACGGAAACGGGGGTGGCGCAGCTTGTGCGCGCTTCGCCATTACACGTTTGGTGCGCGGATGTATAGCGCAAACGGGAAGGGGCGGCCCGCGGGGTGCTGCGGATCGCCCTTTGGCGGGGTGTGTCGGCGCGGGATCAGCGCTTGAGCGGGCAGGTGCTGAGGCCGAAGATCGAATAGAGCGGGCAGGTGCGCAGCAGGCCGGTGGCCAGCGGCACGATGCCGATCAGGTAGAGCCAGCGATACTGGCCTTCGGAATTGAGGAAGAACGCGGCGATCAGCGCCAGGCCGACCGCCACGCGCAAGATGCGGTCGATGCCGCCGACATTGGTGTTGAACATGGTCTTGTCCCCCTTGGACGGATAATATGCAAATCCGACTATATGATTTCCGGGGACCGATGTCCTGCGCCAAATCAGCCCCGCGCGCGGCCGGGTCAATCGGTCGCGCGGGGCTGCTTCTGGTTTGCACGCAGTCGCGCGGGGGGGGGCGGCTAGCCGCGGCTGCGCTTCTCGAAGCGGGGCAGCATGGCGGAGAAGTCCATGCCGCGGCCATCCTCCGCCTCGACGAAGCTTTCATAGAGCAGCGTCGCCAGCGCGCCCATCGGGGTGTCGGCATCGGCCGAGCCCGCCGCCTGCTGGCTGAGCCGCAGGTCCTTGAGCATCAGTTCCGCCGCGAAGCCGGGCTTGTAGCCGTTGTCCGCGGGGCTGGCCGGGCCAACCCCCGGCGCCGGGCAATAGGCGTTCATTGTCCAGGAATAGCCCGAGGAGGTGGAGACGACGTCGAACATCTTCTGCCGGTCGAGCCCCAGCTTGTCGGCCAGCGCAAAGGCCTCGCAGGTGGCGATCATGGTGACGCCGAGGATCATGTTGTTGCAGATCTTTGCCGCTTGCCCGGCACCTGGCCCCCCGCAATGCACCGCCTTCTGGCCCATCACCTCGAAGAGCGGCAGGGCGGTGGCGAAGGCGGCATCGGGGCCGCCGACCATGAAGGTGAGCGTGCCGGCGGTTGCGCCGCCGACGCCGCCCGAAACCGGCGCATCGAGCGCGGCGAGGCCCGCAGCGGCCGCCTGCTCGGCCACGGCGCGGGCGCTGTCCACATCGACGGTGGAGCAATCGACCAGCACCGCGCCGGGCGCCATGGCCGGGATCACCTCGGCCGCCACACTGCGCAGGATCGCGCCATTGGGCAGCATGGTGATGACCACCTCGGCATCCTGCACCGCGCCCGCCGCGCTGATCGCGCCGGTGACGCCCGCAGGCATCGGGGTGGCGGGGTCATAGCCCGTCACATCATGGCCGGCCTTTGCCAGATTGGCGGCCATCGGCGTGCCCATGTTGCCCAGTCCCAGAAACGCGATCTTCATGGTCTCTCCTCCTCAGAAGCTCAAGTCGTCCGGCCCCAGCGGCGCCAGCAGCGCCTGCCGTTCTTCCGCTGTGACCGTGCCGAGGGCATGGCGCCAGCGCGGGCTGCGGTCCTTGTCGATGATCTGGGCGCGCACGCCCTCCAGAAAGTCGGTGTCTGCCACGGCGCGGAAGGTGAAGCGGAATTCGTTGGTGAGCGCCTCGCGGATGCCGTCGTTGGGCGCCAGCATGTCCAGCAGGTCCAGCGTGCAGCCCATCGACAGCGGCGAGTTGCGCAGGATCGCCTTGCGCGCGTCGGTGGCCCAGGGCTCGGGGTGCTGCCCGAGTCGCTGCACGATTTGCGCAATGTCTGTGTCGGAGAATGCCGCATCGATGCCTGCCGCGGCCTCGGCCAGCGGGCTGGCGGGGGCCATCAGGGCGCGGGCGGCAACACGGCCGGCGTCTCCGGTGGCGCAGAGATCGGCGATGAGGGCGGGCCACTCCGCCTCGGGCAGGTAGTGGTCGGCAAAGCCCGCGTGGATCGCGTCGCCCGCGCCCATCCGGGTGCCGGTGAGGCCCAGAAGGCGGCCAAGCTGGCCGGGGGCGCGGGCCAGCAGCAGGGTGCCGCCGACATCGGGGATCAGGCCGATGCCGCATTCGGGCATGGACATCTGGGTGCTGTCGCCGACCACGCGGTGGCGGACATGGCAGCCGATGCCGACGCCGCCGCCCATCACGAAGCCCTGCATCAGCGCGATGATGGGCTTTGGATACTCCGCCAGCTTGGCGTTCATGCGGTATTCGTCGCGCCAGAAGTCGCGGCCCGCGGTGTCATCCCCGGCCTTTCCGGCGCGGTAGACATCGGCAATGTCGCCGCCCGCGCAGAAGGCGCGCTCGCCTTCCGCGTCGAGGATCACCAGATCGACGGCGGGATCGTCTCGCCAGAGGTCGATGGCCGCCTCCAGCGCAAGCGCCATCGGGTGGCTGAGCGCGTTCAGCGCCTTGGGGCGGGTGAGGGTGATGCGCCCGGCGCGGCCTTCGATGCGGATGTGCAGGTCTTCGGTCATCGTGTCCCCGCCAGCATCTCGCGCGCCACGATCAGGCGCATGATCTCGTTCGTGCCTTCCAGGATCTGATGCACGCGCAGGTCGCGCACCAGTTTCTCGATGCCGTAATCGCCAAGGTAGCCGTATCCGCCATGCATCTGCAGGCAGTCATTGGCCACGGCAAAGGCGGCGTCGGTCACATACATCTTGGCCATGGCGCAGAACTTGGTCGCATCGGCCGCGCCCGCGTCGAGCTTCGACGCCGCCTGCCGCAGGAAGATGCGCGAGGATTGCAGCTTCACCTCCATCTCGGCCAGGCGGAATTGCAGCGCCTGGAACTGGTCGATCGGGCGGCCGAAGGCCTTCCGCTCGGCCATGTAGGTCAGCGTCGCGTCCAGCGCCGCCTGCGCGCCGCCAAGGGCGGAGGCGGCGATGTTCAGCCGCCCGCCATCGAGGCCGGCCATCGCATAGGCGAAACCGCGGCCCTCCTCGCCGATCAGGTTCTCGGCCGGGACCGGGCAATCGTCGAACTGCACCTGCCGCGTCGGCTGCGCGCGCCAGCCCATCTTGTCCTCCAGCCCGCCGAACGAGAGCCCCGGCGCGCCCGCCTCGACGATGACGGTGGAGATGCCCTTGGGCCCGTCCTCGCCGGTGCGCACCATGGTCACATAGACATCGGAATAGCCGCCGCCCGAGATGAAGGCCTTGGTGCCGGTCAGGCGGTAGCCGTCATTGGTCTTCTCGGCCCGGGTGCGCAGGGCGGCCGCGTCGGAACCTGATCCGGGTTCGGTCAGGCAATAGGAGAAGATCTTCTCCATGCTGCACAGCGCGGGCAGCCAGGCGGCGCGCGTTTCGGGGCTGCCGAACTTGTCGATCATGCCGCCGCACATGTTGTGGATCGACAGGAAGCTGCCGACCGCCGGGCAGGCCATCGCCAGCGCCTCGAAGACCAGCGTGGCATCGAGGCGCGACAGGCCTGACCCGCCGACATCCTCGGACACATAGATGCCGCCAAGGCCGAGCTCTGCCACCTTGGGCCAGAGCGCCTTGGGGATCGTGCCCTCGGCCTCCCATTGCCGGGCGAAGGGCGCGATATGTTCCTGGCCAAAGCCGTAGGCCATGTCGAAAATGGCCTGCTGCTCCTCGCTGAGTGCGAAATCCATGACAGCCTCCCCTCCGTCGGTGTGATCGTCGTCTAGCGGGCGAACCTTGCAGGAGTTTTGCAACGCCTGAAGGTCTGATCCGCGGCGCCAGCCCTTCGCTTGCGCTTCGGGCCTGACTTGCTGAAAACGCTCCACTGGAGCGATTTCGCGGGGCCGCAAGGCCCCGCCGCAAGTCAGTCCATCGCCTTGAAGTTGAACGCGGCGCCTTCCTTGAGGCCCGAGGGCCAGCGCGCGGTGACGGTCTTGGTGCGGGTGTAGAAGCGGAAGGCGTCGGTGCCGTGCTGGTTCAGGTCGCCGAACACCGATTTCTTCCAGCCGCCGAAGGTGTGATAGGCCAGCGGCACCGGGATCGGCACGTTGATGCCGATCATGCCGACGTTGATCCGGTTGGCAAAGTCGCGGGCGGTGTCGCCATCGCGGGTGTAGATCGCGGTGCCGTTGCCATATTCATGGTCCATCGCCAGCTTCAGCGCCTCTTCGTAGCTTTGGGCGCGCACGGTCGACAGCACCGGCCCGAAGATCTCCTTGCGGTAGATGTCCATGTCGGGGGTCACATGGTCGAAGAGATGCGGGCCGACGAAGAAGCCATCCTCATAGCCCTGCAGGCTGAAGCCGCGGCCATCGACGACCAGCTTCGCGCCCTGCTCGACGCCCGACTCCACCAGCTTCAGGATATTGGCCTTGGCGGCGGCAGTCACCACGGGCCCGTAATCCACATCGTCGCCCGCCGTCCAGGGGCCGACCTTCAGCCGCTCGATCCGCGGGATCAGCTTCTCGATCAGCGCATCGGCGGTGGCATCCCCGACCGGCACCGCGACGGAAATCGCCATGCAGCGCTCCCCGGCCGCGCCGAACCCGGCGCCGACCAGCGCGTCGGCGGCCTGATCGAGATCGGCATCGGGCATGATGATCATGTGGTTCTTGGCGCCGCCGAAGCATTGCACGCGCTTGCCGTTCGCACAGCCGCGCGCATAGATGTATTGCGCGATCGGGGTCGAGCCGACAAAGCCGATGGCCTGCACCGTGTCATTGTCGAGGATCGCGTCGACGGCTTCCTTGTCGCCGTTGAGGACCTGCAGCACGCCATCGGGCAGGCCCGCCTCCTGTAACAGCGCCGCCAGCATCAGCGGGACCGAGGGGTCACGTTCCGACGGCTTGAGGATGAAGGCGTTGCCCGCGGCCAGCGCCGGGCCCATCTTCCACAGCGGGATCATGGCGGGGAAGTTGAACGGGGTGATGCCCGCGGCCACGCCAAGCGGTTGGCGCAGCGAATACATGTCGATGCCCGGGCCGGCGCTGTCGGTGAACTCGCCCTTCATCAGGTGCGGCGCGCCGATGCAGAACTCGATCACCTCCAGCCCGCGCTGGATGTCACCCTTGGCATCGGGGAAGGTCTTGCCATGTTCCGAGGACAGCTTCTCGGCCAGCTTGTCCATGTCGCGGTTGATGAGGCGCACCATCTCCATCATCACGCGCGCGCGGCGCTGCGGGTTGGTCGCGCCCCATTTCACCTGCGCCTCGGCGGCGGCGGCGATGGCGGCGTCGAGTTCTGCGGGGCTGGCGAGGGCAACCTGCGCCTGCACATCGCCGGTGGCGGGGTTGAAGACATCGGCAAAGCGGCCGGACGTGCCCGCCACAAGCTTGCCGTTGATCCAGTGACCGATGGTTTCCATGACATTCCTCCCGAAGTGCTGGTTGGCGCCACCATAGGCTTGCATTTCTGCGGCGCAAAGCGTCAGTTTCCCAAAATCGTTTTGCAAAGGTGCAAAGGGGCGCCGGATGGCGGATTGGGATGACCTGCGGATCTTTCTGGCCGTGGCGCGCAGCGAAAGCCTGTCGGGCGCGGGGCGCGGCCTGCGGCTGGATGCGGCGACGGTCGGTCGGCGCATCGCGCGGCTCGAGGATTCGCTTGGGCATCCGCTGTTCCTGCGCTCTGCCCAGGGCTACCGGCTGACCGAGGCGGGCGGGCGGCTGATCCCCCATGCCGAGGCGGCAGAGCGGGCGATGGCAAGCGCGGCCGAGGATCTGGCGGGGGCGGCGGCGGGGCTCAGCGGCCAGATCCGGCTGGGGGCGCCCGATGGCTGCGCGAACTACCTGCTGCCGCAGGTGACGGCGGCGATCTGCGATGCCAATCCGGGGCTGGAGGTGCAGATCGTGGCGCTGCCGCGGGTGTTCAACCTGTCCAAGCGCGAGGCGGACATGGCGGTCGCCGTCAGCCCGCCCGAGGCCGGGCGGCTGACCGTGCAGAAGCTGACCGACTACCGGCTGAGCCTTGCCGGGGATGCCGGCTATCTGGCTGCGCGTCCGGCCATCACCAGCCGCGAGGATCTGCAGGGGCACCGGCTGGTCGGCTATATCCCCGACATGATCTTCGACAAGGAACTGGATTATCTGGCCGAGCTTGGCGTGGGGACGGTGCCGCTGGGGTCCAATTCCGTGCCCGTGCAACTGATGTGGCTGCGCGCCGGGGCCGGGATCGGCATCGTGCATGATTTCGCCATGCCCTTCGCGCCGGGCCTGCGCCGGGTGCTGGCGGGGCAGGTGGCCCTGACCCGGTCCTTCTGGCTGATCCGCCATGCCGATGACCGCAGGTCGGACCGGATGACCCGCTTTGCCGAGGCGCTGACCCTGGGGCTGCGGCGCGAGGTGGCGCGGCTCGAGGCGCTGGCGGCGGGGCAGTAAGGGGAAACACCGTCAGAGGGCAGTGCCCGTCCGCCGGGTGGGCGAGCAAGGGCAGTTCTAGGTGCTTTATGGTGCGGCTTACCTCCACCGAATTTCTAGGCGGAACCGTTCAGTAGCGCCCGCCCGAGGGGGCGGACGGGCGCTGCCCGGCGGCGCTGAAGCGCCTTGATTCCGGGCAAGAAGACAAGAAGAAGGGAGTGGATGGGTGCGTTTGCGCACCCGGCGGACGGGCGCCGCCCTCTGCAGGACGTGCCGGTGCCCCTTCGCTTCCCTCCCACCGACCAAACTCAGCCGAAAGGCCCCCCCTGCGCCCCACGCCCTTGACAGACTGCCGCCCCCGGCGGACGCTGTCCCCCCGAGGAGGCGTGCAATTGGGTAGAGGAGGACTCGATGCTTGTTCACCAGATTCTGAAATCGAAGGCCGATGACGGCGTCGTCACCGTGGCGCCGGGCTGGAGCCTCGCTGCGGTGGCCGAAGTGCTGTCGGCCCGCCGTATCGGTGCGGTGATCGTTTCGCCCGATGGCAAGGCGGTGCTTGGCATCCTGTCCGAGCGTGACATCGTGCGCGAGCTTGGCCGCCGCGGCGCCGGCTGCCTGTCGGACCCGGTGGAGGCGATCATGACCCGGTCCATCGTGTCGTGCCGGCGCGAGGACGACGCCGTGACGGTGATGGAGAAGATGAGTGCGGGCCGCTTCCGCCACATGCCGGTGATGGAAGGCGAGGAGATGGTCGGCCTGATCTCGATCGGCGATGTGGTCAAGGCGCGGCTGTCGGAACTGTCGATGGAGCGCGAGGCGCTGACCGGGATGATCATGGGCAACTGACGCCCGCACAAGACCTGCCCCGCCAGGGGTGCTGCAACGCGGCGCTTGCATTTGGCGGGGCAATATAGTTGCGTGCTGAAAATTCGGGCGCGGCGTGAAGACTTCGGTCCTGCCCGCCAACTGGAGGGACAGCATGCGCATCGGCCTTTATCCCGGCACCTTCGACCCGGTCACGCTGGGGCATATCGACATCATCGAGCGCGCCTCGCTGCTGGTGGACCGGCTGGTGATCGGCGTCGCCATCAACCGCGACAAGGGCCCGCTGTTCACGCTAGAGGAGCGGGTGGGGATGGTCGAGGACGAGATCTCCCGCATCGCCGCGCAATCGGGCACCGAGATCCTGGTGCATCCGTTCGAGAATCTGCTGATCGACTGCGCCCGCGACGTGGGCGCCAGCGTCATCATCCGCGGGCTGCGGGCGGTGGCGGATTTCGAATACGAATTCCAGATGGTCGGCATGAACCGGGCGCTGGATGCCGGGGTGGAAACGGTGTTCCTGATGGCCGATGCCCGCCGTCAGGCGATCGCGTCCAAGCTGGTGAAAGAGATTGCCCGGCTGGGGGGCAACGTGTCGCAATTCGTGCCGGCACCGGTGGTGGTGGCGCTGACCGAACGCTTCAACCGCGCCCCGCGCTGAGCGGGTCTTGCGCTTCGGCGGGCTCGGGCTCTGCCGGTTCGGTGGACTCCTCGGGCGCCGCTGGCACGGCCGCTGCGGGGATTTCCGGCAAGAGCTCCGGTTCTGCAGGCGTGTCGCCCTGCGCTGCGACTGCTGGGGTGTCCGGCAGCGGCGCTGCGCTGCTTGCAGGCTCGGCCGTGGTCTTCTCGGGCCGTGTCGACGCGGCTGTGGCGGCTTCCGGCTCCGGCAGGGCAAGTGCGGCTTCGGCCTCCGCCGCCTCTACCTTCGCCTCCGCCTTCGCCTCCGCCACCGTCAACGCCAGCGCGGCCGCCGTGCCGGAGGTGCCCCCGGCCTTGGCGAACAGGGCCGGGTCCAGCTTAACCCCGCGGCGGGCGGCACTGTCCACCACGGCGCGGCGCAGCGGGGCGCTTTTCTCCAGCAGGGTGCGGAAGCGGGCCTCGTCCAGCGCCAGCAGCGTGCAATGGGTGATCGCCACCACCTGCGTGCGCCGCCGCATCCGCGCCAGCAGCGCCAACTGCCCGAACATCTCGCCGCGCCCCAGCCGGTGCTTGGTGCCCGCGGTCACGGTTTCCACCGCGCCCGAGGCGATGAACCAGACCTGCCGCGGGATGCCGTCACGGTGCAAGATCACCTCGCCCGGCGGCACATAGATGGTGCGCAGGCGCTTGGCCAGCATCTTGCGCGAACTGGCGTCGAGGTCGGAAAACAGCGGGAACTGCGCCACCAGATCCGATTTCTGCAGCTTCAGGTCCAGCGTCGGGCGGGCCGCCAGCGTGCCGCGGCGGCGGGCAATCTCATCCCCCAGCGTCGCGCGCAGCTCGGGCCCGATCAGCCCGTCTTCGGTCAGCGCATCATATTCCCGCTCTTCCAGCCGCAGGGTGGTGCGGCGGATCAGCCGGCGCTCCAGCATCTCGGCATAGCCGGGGAATTGCAGGCGCAGGCCCTCCAGCTCCTTCTGGGTCTCCTCGGCGCGGCGGTCGAGCAGCTCGTGCAGAAGGTCCGCCACCCGGCGGCCGTGGATGCGGCGGATGCGGTCGTTGATGAAGCCGTGCAGGTCCGGCAGGATCATCCCCAGCGTCACCAGCATGTCGAAGCGGTCCTCGGTCAGCCGGGCCAGCGGGCGGCCGAGGCCCGCGCGATTGTGCAGCGCCTCGGCCGCGCGGTAGCGCCAGCCGGTCGCAAGGTTGGCCCGCGCCGCGGCGCGATAGGCGGTGCGCCCGTTCGCCCGCGTCGCCTCGATGATCCGGTCGGCGCCGGCCAGCAGCCGTTCGGCAAGTTCGGCCGGGATCACCTGTTGGCGGAACTCCTCGAGGATCAGGTCGCGCTCGCGCCCCGCCAGCGCCACCAGCCCCAGGGTGATGCGATCGCGGTCGAGGATATCCTCCATGCCATCGGCGCGGCGCACCGCAACATCCAGCCGCTCGCCGAACCGCTTGGCCTCGTCGCGCACGATGTCGCGGTTCAGGCCAAAGTCGCGCGCGGTTTCCGCCACGCCCTCGCGCACCGTCTGCAGGGCGACGGCGATCACCTGATTGCCAAGCGCGGTGTCCAGCGGCGAGAGCTTGTCGAGCCCCAGCCAGGCGATGACCCGGCGCAGGCTGGTACCCTGCACGATCAGCGTGAACAGCGTGAAGCCGGTGGCCAGGATGCCGACCTGCCGCTTGATGTCGGGCGGGACCAGCCGGCTTTCGGTGACGGCCAGCGCCAGCGCCAGCGTGACCGCGCCGCGCAGCCCGCCCCAGAGGATCGCCACGCGGTAGGGGCGTTCCACCTTGGGTGACAGGCGGACCATCGTCAGCAAGGGCAGCACGATGAACAGGATCGCGGCGCGGGCGGCGAAGGCCGCCAGCACCACGATGCCGACCAGCACCAAATCGAAGGCGCGCACATCCGACAGCAGCCGCGGGATCAGCAGCGCCGCCAGCACGAAGATCAGCGAGCCGGCCCAATGCGCCAGGAGGTCCCAGGTGTCGCGCAGATTGGCGGTCAGCGCCGGCGAGAAGCGTCCGGGCGCGAGCAGGTTCAGCGTCAGCCCCGCCACGACGACGCCGATCACGCCCGAGGCATTCAGCTGCTCGGCGCCGATATAGGTGAGGTAGGGCAGGGCCACGCTGACCGAGATCTGTCCCAAGGGATGCGCCGGCATCCGCGCGATGATCTCGACCGCCACCCGCGCCGCCACCGCGCCGGCCAGGATGCCGCCTGCCACGATCCAGGGAAACCGCATCAGCCCGGCCAGCAGGTCGGGATCCTCGGCGCCGACGGTGACAAAGCCCACGAACAGCCCGAACAGCGCGATGGCGGCGGCGTCGTTCAGCAGGCTCTCGCCCTCGACGATGCGCGCCAGCCGCTGCGGGGCCGGCGTCGCGCGGAAGATCGAGACCACGGCGGACGGATCGGTGGTCGACACGATGGCGCCGATCAGCAGGCAGGCGGCCAGCGGCAGCCCTGCGAAGGGCAAAAGCGCGAAGCCAATCACCACCGTCGCCACCACCACCGCGACCACGGCCAGCACCAGCACCGGCACCCAGTCATCCAGCATCCGCCGCAGGTTCAGGCCAAGCGAGACCTGGAACACCAGCGTCGGCAGGAAGACATAGAGGAAGACGTTGGACCGGATCGGCAGGTTGAGGATCGCCAGCGCCACCGGATTGAGCGCGTCGGTCAGGTCGGTGCGCCAGAAAAACGTCGCCGCGGCGCCGATGGCGATGCCCACCGCGGCAAGGATCACCGAATAGGGCAGGCGCAGCTTTGCCGCCAGCGGCTCGCTGAGGCCGATCACCAGAAACAGTGCGGCGACGATGGCGATGATAACGACCAAATCCATGCGTCATCAGTAGCTTGGATAGGGGCGCCGGAAAACCTTCGCGCCGATAAGTTTTCGTTACCGGCGCGAAATATTTGGCTCAGATGCGGGCGCAGCTCAGATCAGCTTGCCCATCGCCACGGCGGTGTCGCTCATCCGGTTGGAGAAGCCCCATTCGTTGTCATACCAGGTCAGGATCCGGCAGAACGTGCCCTCCATCACCCGGGTCTGGTCCAGCGCGAAGGTGGAGCTGTGGGGGTCGTGGTTGAAGTCGATCGACACGTTCGGCAGCGCGGTCACGCCCAGGATGCCCTTCAGCCGGCCAGCGGCGGCGGCCTTGATCGCCTCGTTGATCTCTTCCACGGTGGTTTCCCGCGCCGCCTCGAAGGTCAGGTCCACGACCGACACGTTCGGGGTGGGCACCCGGATCGCGACGCCGTCGAGCTTGCCCTTCAGCTGGGGCAGTACCAGACCCACGGCCTTGGCGGCGCCGGTCGAGGTGGGGATCATGCTCAGCGCAGCCGCGCGGCCGCGGTAGAGGTCCTTGTGCATCGTGTCCAGCGTCGGCTGGTCGCCGGTATAGCTGTGGATGGTGGTCATGAAGCCCTTCACGATGCCGATGCTGTCATGCAGCACCTGCGCCACCGGGGCGAGACAATTGGTGGTGCAGCTGGCGTTCGAGACGATGGTGTCGGCGGCGGTCAGCGTGTCATGGTTCACCCCGAACACGATGGTCTTGTCGGCGCCGTTCGAAGGGGCCGAGACCAGAACCCGGCTGGCGCCGTTTTCCAGGTGGATCGCCGCCTTGTCGCGGTCGGTGAAGATGCCGGTGCATTCCAGCACGATGTCGACACCGCCCCAGGGCAGTTCGGCCGGGTTGCGCAGCGCCGTCACCTCGATGGGGCCGCGGCCCACGTCGATGCTGGTCGCGGTCGTCGTCACCTCGCCGGGGAAGCGGCCATGGACCGAATCAAAGCGGATCAGGTGGGCGTTGGTTTCCACCGGGCCCAGATCGTTGATCGCCACCACCTCGATATCGGTGCGCCCGGATTCCACGATTGCGCGCAGCACGTTGCGCCCGATCCGGCCAAAACCGTTGATTGCCACCTTTACCGTCATCATCCATCTCCTCTGGCCACGCAGCCGGTATGCGGATGCCCGTCCGGCCCCGCAGGTTTGCGCTAACAGCTTGATAGCGCGGAAAAGCTCAACCGGAGCCTAGCCGCACTATCGCCAGAAGGCGAGATACTCGATGAGGTTTGCCAGCTTGAGGCCGATGAACACCGGCAAGGTGCCGCCGAAGGCGAGCGCGTCCACGATGAAGATCAGCAGGATCAGCGCCCCAAGCGCGATGGCGATAGCGTTGGTCATGGTCGGGGGCGCGTGGCCCCCCGGGCTCCTTCAGTGCAGGAGCCGCCCCATCGCCCCGGCCACATCGGCCATCCGGCAGGAGAAACCCCATTCATTGTCATACCATGCCAGCACGCGGACGGTGCGCCCGCCGACGACCTTGGTCTGGTCCGGGGCGAAGATAGACGAATAGGGTGTGTGATTGAAGTCGATCGAAACCTTGGGTTCCGGATCATAGGACAGCACCATGCCCATGTAGCCGGCCGCCGCCTCGCGCACCACGCGGTTGACCTCTTCCACCGTCACCTCGCGGCCCGCCTCGAAGGTCAGGTCCACGGCCGAGACGTTGGGGGTCGGCACCCGGATCGCCGAGCCGTCGAGCCGGCCCTTCAGCTCGGGCAGCACCTCGCCAATGGCCTTCGCGGCGCCGGTCGAGGTGGGGATCATCGCCATCGCGGCGGCGCGGGCGCGGTAGAGGTCGCTGTGGCGGCGGTCCAGCGTCGGCTGGTCGCCCGTGTAGCTGTGGATGGTGGTCATGATCCCGCGCTCGATGCCGATGGCGTCGTTCAGCACCTTGGCCAGCGGCGCGAGGCAGTTGGTGGTGCAGCTGCCGTTCGACACCACCAGATGCTCGGCGGTCAGGCTGCGGTGGTTGACGCCGTAGACCACGGTCTTGTCAGCGTTCTTGGCGGGGGCCGACACCAGCACCCGCTTGGCGCCGCGGGTCAGGTGGATGGCGGCGGCGTCACGATCGTTGAACTTGCCGGTGCATTCCAGCACCACGTCGCAGCCTTCCCAGTCCAGTTCTTCCGGGTTGTAGGTCGACATCACCTCGATGGGCCCGCGGCCAAGGTCGAGCGTGTTGCCCGAGACGCGCACCTGCCCGGGGAAGCGGCCATGCACCGAATCGTATTTCAGCAGGTGGGCGTTGGTCTCGATGGGGCCGGTGGCGTTGATCTTGACCACCTGCACATCGTTGCGTGCAGCCTCGGCGATATGCGCCAGCGTGCAGCGCCCGATGCGGCCAAAGCCGTTGATCCCGATGGTGACGGTCATATCGCGCGCTCCCGCTAATGGGTTGTTCTGAGTCGCATGGCGCGGAAGGGTCGCGCCGGTCCTGTTCAGGATTCGTATACCAACGTGTGCAGAGGCAGAAAACCCGCGGAATCAGGATGTTAGCGAAAACATCCCCTGTTGGCGCTAACGCAGGGCCCCGCGCGCCGCCCCTTGCGCCGGGCAGGGCATCGGCTAGGGTCGCGCAGGGCACAAAGGACAGGCAGATGGCAGGATTGCTGGCGCTTCTCGATGATGTGGCGACGATTGCCAAGGTGGCGGCGGCCTCGCTCGACGATGTGGCGGGGCAGGCGGCCAAGGCCGGGGCCAAGGCGGCGGGCGCGGTGATCGACGATGCCGCGGTGACGCCGAAGTATGTGCATGGCTTCCCGGCGGCGCGCGAATTGCCCATCGTCGGCAAGATCGCCCTTGGCTCGATCCGCAACAAGCTGCTGATCCTGCTGCCCGCGGCGCTGATCCTGTCCACCTTCGCGCCCTGGGCCATCAACCCGCTGCTGATGCTGGGCGGCGGCTATCTGTGCTTCGAGGGCGCCGAGAAGGTGCATCACTGGCTGTTCCCCCCGGCGCATCACGACGTGCCGCTGGACGTGCCGGTGGCCGATGCCGGGCACCTCGAGGCCGAGAAGGTCGCCGGCGCGATCAAGACCGACTTCATCCTGTCGGCCGAGATCATGACCATCGCCCTGTCCGCGATCCCCGAAAGCAGCCTCTGGACCGAGGCGGCGGTGCTGGCGCTCGTCGGCATCGGCATTACGGCGGTGGTCTATGGCGGTGTGGCGCTGATCGTGAAGGCCGATGACATCGGCCTGCATATGGCGAGCCGGGGACGGCTGGCCGCCACCCGCGCCACCGGGCGCGGCATCGTCAAGGGGATGCCGGTGTTCATGAAGGTGCTGTCGGCCGTCGGCACCGCGGCGATGATCTGGGTCGGCGGGTCGATCATCGTGCATGGTCTGGAGGGGTTCGGGATCAGCGGCCCTGCCCATTGGATCGAACATATGGCCGAGATGGCCGCCGCAGCGGCCGCTGGCGCGGCGGGCGCGGCGCGTTGGGCGGTGACCGCGCTGTTCGATGGCATCCTCGGGCTGGCGCTTGGCCTTGCACTGATCCCGGTGGTGGGCAAGGTGATCGGACCGGCGATGGCTGCGCTGACGGGGAAGGCTGCGAGGGGGCTTTGAGGGCCGCCGCGGCCAATCATGAATCATCTATGCGGGTTTGCGCCGCTCTGGCACGATGGAGGTCCGATTACCCCCATCCCATTTTTCCGGAGCTTCCCATGCATCGCAAAACCTTGGTCACCACCTTTTTCATCGCCAGCCTAATGGCAACCTCCGCCGCCCATGCCGCATGCAGCGGCGGCCTTGGCCGAGGCTGGGCCAGCGGCAAGGGCGACGGCAAGTTCGAGATGGGCGCAAGCGACGGCTCATGCCTGATCGCATATCCGGCGTTCATGGATTCTTCGGGAAGCGTCAGAACCCCCGCCACCCAAACGGCCCTGACAAGAGCTCCAAAGTCCGGCGCGATCACGCTGGCACCCGATGGGTTGGTCTACACGCCTGCAGCCGGTTTCAAGGGCGCCGACAAGTTCTGCATCCGCAACACGACGCCCGCACAGGTGGGCAAGCTCTCGGGCTGCGTCACGGTCACGGTGCGCTGAGGGCCTCCGCTCCTGCGGGCAGACCCGTCCAATCGCAAAAAAAAGGCCCCCACGCAGGGGGCCCTCTCCATTCCTTGACAGCCCCGCCCTTACAGCAGCGCCTTGACCTTCTCGGCCACGGCTTCCGCCGTGATCCCGAACTCCGCATACAGCCGCTCTGCCGGGGCCGAGGCGCCGAAGCCCTCCATCCCGACGAAGCCGGCCTTGCTCTCTTTGCCGCGCTCTCCCAGCAGGTAGCGGTCCCAGGGCATCCGCACCGCGGCTTCGACCGCCACGCGCACCGGGCCGGCGGGCAGCACCTTGCGGCGGTAGCCCTCGTCCTGCGCCGCGAACAGCTCCATGCAGGGGACCGAGACGACGCGGGTGCCGATGCCCTCGGCCTCCAGCGCCGCGCGGGCGTTCATGGCGATCTCCACCTCGGACCCGCTGGCCATCAGGATCGCCTGGCGCTTGCCGGTGGCTTCCGCCAGCACATAGGCGCCCTTGGCACTCAGGTTCTGGTTGCTGTGCTGGGTGCGCAGCGTCGGCAGGTTCTGCCGGCTGAGGGCCAGCACCGAGGGCGTATCCGAGGTGCTCAGCGCCAGCTCCCAGGCCTCGGCCGTCTCGATGATGTCGGCGGGGCGGAAGGTCCAGGTGTTCGGCGTCGCCCGGCAGATCGCCAGATGCTCGACCGGCTGGTGGGTGGGACCATCCTCGCCAAGGCCGATGGAGTCATGCGTCATCACATAGACCACCGGCGCGCCCATCAGCGCCGACAGACGCATCGCGCCGCGGGCATAATCGGTGAAGCAGAAGAAGGTGCCACCGTAAGGCCGCACCCCGCCATGCAGCCACAGCCCGTTCATCGCCGCCGCCATGCCATGCTCGCGGATGCCGTAATGCACGTAGCGGCCCTTGCGGTTGTCCGGGCCGAACACGCCCAGATCCTTGGTCTTGGTCAGGTTCGACCCGGTGAGGTCGGCCGAGCCGCCGATGGTTTCCGGCACCGCGTCATTCACCGCGCCGAGGACCATCTCGCTGGCCTTGCGGGTGGCGACCTTGGGGGCGGCGGCAGAGTGCTCTTTCTTGAACGCCCGGATCGCGGCGGCGAGCTTTTTCGGCGCCCCCCCGGTCATCTGGCGCAGGAACTCGTCGCGCTTGTTCGCCGACAGGGCGTTCAGCCGCTCCTGCCATTCCGCCCGGTCGGCGGCGCCGCGCTTGCCGATGGCCTTCCAGGCCGCGGCGATGTCGGCCGGGATCTCGAAGGGTGCATGGGGCCAGCCATAGACCTCGCGGGTCGCGGCGATCTCCTTGTCGCCAAGCGGCGAGCCATGGGCCTGATAGCTGTCGGCCTTGGTCGGCGCGCCGAGCCCGATGATGGTCTTGCAATCCACCATCACCGGGCCGCTGGCCTCCTTGGCCGCGGTCAGCGCGCGGTCGATATCGGCGGGGTCATGGCCGTCGCAAGACAGCACCGTCCAGCCCGAGGCGGCAAAGCGCGCGCGCTGGTCGGTGCGGTCGGATACCGACACCCGGCCGTCGATGGTGATGTCATTGTTGTCCCACAGCACGATCAGGTTCGACAGCTGCTGCATCCCGGCAAGGCCGATGGCCTCCTGGCTGATCCCTTCCATCAGGCAGCCATCACCGGCCAGCACCCAGGTGCGGTGATCCACGATCTTCTTGCCGAACCGCGCCTGCAAGGATTGCTCGGCAATCGCCATGCCCACGGCGTTGGCAATGCCCTGACCCAGCGGGCCGGTGGTGGTCTCGATCGCATCGACAAGGAAGTTCTCGGGATGGCCCGCGGTCAGCGCGCCCCATTGCCGGAAGGACTTGATCTGGTCGAGCGTGACCTGCGCATCGCCGCACAGGTGCAGCAGTCCGTAGATCAGCATCGAGCCATGGCCCGCCGACAGGATGAAGCGGTCGCGGTCGGGCCAATGCGGGGCCGAGGCGTCGAATTTCAGGTGCTTCTCGAACAGCACCGTCACCACATCGGCCATGCCCATCGGCAGGCCTGGATGGCCGGAATTGGCGGCCTGAACCGCATCCATCGCCAGCGCGCGCAGCGCGGCGGCCTTCATCCAGTGGTCGGGGTAGGTCGCGCGGAGCGTGGCGATATCCAAGGCGGTATCCTTCGGCAGCGGGAAACGGGTCCCGCGTTCAATAGCAGCCCCCGCCCCAAGTTCAAGCGCGGGCAGCCGCCGGCGGCCCCGGGGCGGCGGGAAAAGGGGGGTAAAAGGCCCCGGCGAATGCGCTAAGATCGCCAAAAGGCGTGGCAAGGCCGATTCGCCCCCGTGGGGTGGCGGCGACAAGCAGGCAGCAGGCCGGGCCGAACGACACCCGGAACGGGGAGAGAGCGGATGAGCGACATCACGGAGTATGAACGGCGGATCGCCGCGGCGCTGGAGCGGATCGGCCACGGGGTCGAGGCGCTGGCGCAGCCGGTGGCCGTTGCGCCCGAACCGGCCCCGGCGGGCGATGCGGGCGAGGTGATCGCCCTGCGCGAGGCGCTGGAGTCGGAACGCGCCGCCAATGCGCAGCTCGTCGAACGGGTCCGCGCCATCAAGGAAAAGCAGGACAGCACCATCGGCGCGCTGGAACGCCGGGTCGCCAAGCTGACCGCGCAGCTGGAGACGGGCGGGCTCGACGCCGCAAAGCTGCGCCGCGCCAATACCCAGCTGAGCGATGCGTCCCAGGCCCTGCGCGAGGCGATGGCGGCGGCGCTGCCTGAGCCGCACCTGATCAACAAGGCGATGCTGGCCGAGCTGGAGGCGCTGCGGGCGCTGCGCGCCTCGGACGCCGCCGAGATGGAAGAGATCCTGGCCGAGCTGAAGCCCTTCCTGACACCCCAGCCGGCGCCCGATCAAACGGAGGCCTCCCATGCCTGAAGTGCGCATCAGCATCGGCGGACGCGAATTCGACGTCGCCTGCCAGGACGGCGAGGATCATTTCCTGCGCACCGCCGCGCAGATGCTGGACACCGAGGCGCAGAGCCTTGTGGGCCAGCTCGGCCGGATGCCGGAATCGCGGATGTTGCTGATGGCTGGGCTGCTGCTTGCCGACCGAACCGCCGCGATGGAGGATCAGGTGCGCACCACCGAGGAGCGGGCACAGGCGGCCGAGGCGGCGCTGGCCGAGCTGCAGGCGAACCCGCCCCGCATCGAGGTGCCGGTGATCCCGCAGTCTTTGGTCGACACGCTGGCGGAGATCGCTGCCCGGGCCGAGTCGCTTGCCGAACGGGTCGAGGAAAGGGCAGGCGTCCGTGAAGAGGTGGGCGGCCCATGAGGCTTGGCGTATTCGCCCTGCTGGCGCTGTTGCCGGCCCCGGCAAGCGCCGCCGAGGTGCTGCTACTGGAGTTCCTGTGCCGCGGCGAGCAGCGCATTCCGGTGGCGCATGTCCTGGACGGCGACGCGCCCGGCCATGCGGTGATCTGGTATGACGGCGCGATGACGGTACTGCCGCAGGTGCCTGCCGCGTCGGGCATCGCCTATGCGGAACCCGGATACGGCCTGATCTGGCGCGAGAAGGGCGTGGAGGGGCATCTGGCCCGTGCGCTGCCCGGTGGCGCCGAGGAAGACCTGCTGTTCGATTGCCGGTTGGCGGGGTGAGGGGCGGGGCGCTCTGGCAAATTGCTAGGGACCTGGCAGAAGGCAGCGCCTGTCCGCCGGGTGGGCGAGCAACCGCAGTTCTAGGCGCTTTATGGTGCGGCCTACCTCCACCGAATTTCTAGGCGGATCCGTGGAAAGCGCCCGCCCGAGGGGGCGGACGGGCGCTGCTCGGCGGCGCTAAAGCGCCTTGTTCCGGGCAAGGAAGACGTCTCGCCCCCAAAACGCAAAAAGCCCCGCCATTCGCGGCGGGGCCTACCATTGTCAGCCCATCGCCCCTTCAGGCATTCGCTTCGCGGATCTTCTCGGCAGCGGCCTTGTCATAGGCAATCCCGCTCTGCTCGAACAGCGCGTCCATTTCGCCCGACAGCGTCATCTCGGTGACGATGTCGCAGCCGCCGACAAACTCGCCCTTCACATAGAGCTGCGGGATCGTCGGCCAGTCGGAGAAATCCTTGATCCCCTGGCGGATGCCGGCATCGGCCAGCACGTTCACGTCGAGAAAATCCACGCCCATGTAGTTCAGCACTCCGGCAACCCGGCTGGAGAACCCGCATTGCGGCATGGTCTTGGTGCCCTTCATGAACAGCACCACCTCGCGGCTGGCAATGATCTCGCGGATCTTGTCAAGCGCGGGCGAGGCGGCAGACTGCGGGACTTCGGACTGGGTGACATCGGACATGGCTGCGTTTCCTTCGTGTTCGGGCATCGCGATCAAGCCCAGAGTGCATGGGGTGCGTGCATGGGGTGCGCCGTTCAGTCCGGCGCCTTGGTGGTCAGCGCCAACGCGTGCAGGGCACCGTTGGGTCCGTCCATCTTGCCCTTCAGGCTGGCATAGACCGCGCGCTGCTGCTGCACGCGGTTCATGCCCTTGAAGCTGGCGTCGATCACCTCGGCGGCCCAGTGATTGCCGTCGCCGGCCAGGTCGGTGATCGTGATCTTTGCCTGCGGAAAACTCTCGCGGATCAGGGTCTCGATATCCTGCGCTTCCATCGGCATCGGGGCTGGTCCTTCCGGGGGGTTACCCCCAAGATGTAGAATGGCGAGGCCCGCGCTGCAAGGGTTCAGCCGTGCAGCGCGGGCAAATGGCTCACGCGCCGGGGTAGGTGACCGCCGCCGCAAAGGCGCTGCGGTAGAGCTTGGACAGCTCTGCCAGCGTCGCCAGATCGAGGCCCAGCATCACCCGGTCGCCGCCGAAGGTGCCGACGCGGGCCACGGGAACGCCGGCGGTTTTCGCCGCAGCCTCCAGCGCCGCAGCGCCGGCCGCATCGCAGGCGACCAGATAGCGTGCCTGATCCTCGCCAAACAGTTCCGCGATGTCGCTGCTGTCCAGCGCCACACCCAGACCCGCACCCTCGGCCATCTCGAAGGCCGCCAGCGCCAGCCCGCCATCCGACAGGTCGGTCGCGGCGCGCAGGGCCTTGCGATTGGCGCGCAGGAACTCTCCATGCTTGCGCTCGGCCACCAGGTCCACATGCGGCGCGTCGCCACCCTCGATCCCGAAGGCCTCGGCCAGCAGCGCCGACTGGCCGAGATGGCTGCCGGGGCCCCCGATGACCAGCGCGATATCGCCCTCGATGGGTTGGCCGGCGATCAGCTCATCGAGGCTCGTCAGCAGCCCCACCGCGCCGATGGTCGGCGTCGGCAGGATGCCGGTGCCATCCGTCTCATTGTACAGCGACACGTTGCCCGACACGATCGGGAAGTCCAGCGCCCGGCAGGCCTCGCCGATACCCTTGATCGCGCCCACCAGCTGTCCCATGATCTCGGGCTTTTCCGGGTTGCCGAAGTTCAGGTTGTCGGTGGTGGCCAGCGGCAGCGCGCCCACGGCGGTCAGGTTGCGATAGGCTTCCGCCACCGCCTGCTTGCCGCCCTCATAGGGGTTGGCCTTCACATAGCGCGGGGTGACGTCGCTGGTAAACGCCAGCGCCTTTTCGGTGCCATGCACCCGCACCACGCCGGCGCCCAGGCCGGGGGCGCGCACCGTGTCGGCCATCACCATCGTGTCATACTGCTCCCAGACCCAGCCCTTGTGGGCATGGTTCGGGCTGCCGATCAGCGCCTGCAGCGCCGCCATCGGGCCGATCACCGGCACCTCGCCCAAAGGCGCAGCGGCGGGAGTTTCCACCCAGGGGCGGTCATATTCGGGGGCGCTGGAGGACAGCTTGGACAGCGGCAGATCCGCCTTGGTCTCATTGCCATGCACGATCAGGAAGCGGTCCTCGGGAATGGTTTCGCCGACAATGGCAAAATCCAGATCCCACTTGTCGAAGATCGCCTTCGCCTCCGCCTCGCGCTCGGGCTTCAGCACCATCAGCATCCGCTCCTGACTCTCCGACAGCATCATCTCATAGGCCGTCATGCCCTTCTCGCGCACCGGCACCCGGTCAAGGTCCAGCCGGATGCCGAGCCCGCCCTTGTCGCCCATCTCGACCGCGGAACAGGTCAGCCCCGCCGCGCCCATATCCTGAATGGAGATCACGGCGCCCGAGGCCATCAGCTCCAGGCACGCCTCCAGCAGCCGCTTTTCGGTGAAGGGATCGCCAACCTGCACCGTGGGGCGCTTTTCCTCGATGGTGTCGTCGAACTCGGCCGAAGCCATCGTGGCGCCGCCGACCCCGTCGCGCCCGGTCTTGGCGCCCAGATAGACGACCGGCATCCCCACGCCCGAGGCGGCGGAGTAGAAGATCGCATCCGTCTCGGCCAGACCTGCCGCAAAGGCGTTGACCAGACAGTTGCCGTTATAGGCCTTGTGGAACCGCACCTCGCCGCCGACATTCGGCACGCCGAAGGCATTGCCATAGCCGCCGATGCCCTCGACCACGCCCTTCACCAGATGCGCGGTCTTCGGATGCGCAGGCTCGCCAAAGGACAGCGCATCCATCACCGCAATCGGCCGCGCGCCCATGGTGAAGACATCGCGCAGGATGCCGCCGACGCCGGTGCCGGCGCCCTGATGCGGCTCGATATAGGACGGGTGGTTGTGGCTCTCCATCTTGAAGATCACCGCCAGGCCATCGCCGATATCCACCACGCCCGCATTCTCGCCCGGGCCGCAGATCACCTGCGGCCCTTCGGTGTAGAGCGTGCGCAGCCATTTCTTCGAGGATTTGTAGGAACAATGCTCGTTCCACATCGCCGAGAAGATCCCCAGCTCGGTGAAGCTCGGCTCGCGCCCGATGATGTCCAGGATCCGCTGGTATTCATCGGGTTTCAGCCCATGCGCGGCAATCAGGTCTGTGGTGATCTGCGGTTCTTGCATGGCCTCTGTCCCCTTGCTGCACTTGGGCGGCATCTCTAAGGGCTCTGCCCCATGCAGGGAAGCGGGTTTTTGCGGCCGGCAACAGGAAACGGGCGCGCCCATTCCCGGACGCGCCCGTTCATATGCCCCGGCCCCGTGGCGGCGCTGCGGCAGTCTCGGGCCGGAGTGCCAGGGCCGTAGCCCCGGCCATTCCCGGCCGATCCCCCGCAGCGCCTGCCAGCGGCTGGGGCACGCCGGCGACGAGCGCCGGCTTACCCTGCCGTTCAGCCTGCGGCGGCTGCGGCTTCGAATTCGGCCGCGGTCATCGGCAGAACCACCTGACCATCGGCATCCATCGAGGTTTCGGCTTCCACCGAAACCGAGGTCTGCGTCAGGCCAAGCCCGGCATCGGGCGCGATCATCAGCATGGTTCCGGCGGTGCCGGCGCTGGCGCTCTCGACGGTGCCGATCACTTCGCCGTCCGAAGACACAACGGTCACACCCGCCATGCCGGCATAATCCATGTCGGGCGTCGCGGTGGTCGCGGCCGAGCCCATCGTGCCGGTTTCAGCAGGAACGGTTTCGGCCGGGGCATCCGGGTTCGTGGCGTCATCGGCCGCGGCGCTGGTGCCGGCGGTGTTTCCCTCTTTCGCGGGCATCGTGGTGTTCTCGGATTCCTGGTCGCCCGACGCTTCGGTTTGCGCCATCACGGGGGCTGCCAGCAGACCGATCAGCGCCAACGGCGCGACGGTAGTGGTGAACATGTTGCGGATAGTGGCCATGGGTCTTCTCCGTTCTCTGTTTCATGTGTGCCGGCAACTGCCAGCACCACTGCACAAACAACAAAGTCTGGACCCTACCGTTCCTTCACGCTGTTGCGAGCGGGCGCCGTAGGGCGGCGACGCCGCGTCCCGCAAGACGAAAAAAAAGGCCGAGACAATGCTCGGCCCAAGTCCAACAGGGAGGTAGAAGACGCGTAGAGTTTCCTCAAACAACCGTCTTCTGCGCTGCATTTATGGGCGCAGCGCGAACCGTTCAAGGAAAAACATGCCGCAGATGCATCATGGCCGCCATGCGTGTCCCGCATGGCTGTCCGGTCAGGCTGGCACGGCCTCGTCCATCTGCCGCTTGCGATAGGCCATGATCTCTTCGGTGACGAAGTCGCGGAACGCCGCGATGCGCTTGGACTGGCGCAACTCCTCGGGGTAGGCAAGGAACACCGGCACCTCGGCCGAATGCACGTCGGTCAGCACCGGCACCAGATGCGGGAAGTCATCGGTCAGGTAGTCGGGCAGCACGCCGATGCCGATATGGTTCAAGACGCCCTGCAACACGCCGAAGTAGTTGTTCACGAACAGCATCGACGGGATCTCATAGCTGGTCAGCTTCTGCACCATCGCCGCCCCCGCCGCGACTTGGGCCGCATTGGGGTTCTGGCAGATCAGCCGGTGCTGGCGCATGTCCTCGATCTGCTGGGGCACGCCGCGCTGCGCCAGGTACTGCTCGCTGGCATAAAGCCGCATCCGGATGTTCATCAGCCGCTTGCGGATCAGGTCGGCCTGGCTCGGCTCCTTCATGCGGATCGCCACATCGGCCTCGCGCATCGGCAGGTCCAGTACCCGCTCCTCCAGCATCAGGTCGATGGTCAGGTCGGGGAAGCGGTCATAGAGCTTGGTCAGCCGCGGCGCGAGCCAGAGCGAGCCAAAGCCGGTGGTCGTGGTGACCTTCAGCACCCCGAACACCTCTTCCTCGCTGTCGCGGATCCGGGCCTCGGCGGTATCGAGGCGCTTGGCCATCGAACTGGTGGCATCGAACAACAACTCGCCCTGTTCGGTGAGAATCAGTCCGCGCGCATGGCGGTGGAACAGGGTGGTCCCGAGGCTCTCTTCCAGCGCGCGGATCTGGCGCGACACGGCAGACTGGCTCAGATGCAGGGTATCCCCGGCATGGGTCAGGCTGCCGGCATCGGCCACCGCGTGAAAGATTCTCAGTTTGTCCCAGTCCATTTCATCGCCTTCCTTGCGCCGGACGCCCCCGGCAATAGCACTTATTACATGGCTGCCTTGCAGTGCCTACATATGACTGTGCCAGATGCCAAACAGATGAAGGCGGCAAAAAAGTGATTTTGTAGGTCAGGTTTTTTGACCTATCATGGCGCATGTGCTCATCAAGCAAGGGGAGGTGCCCAATGAGCAGGCATGATGTGACTGGTGAGATCTCGCTCGCCGACCGCTTCGACCTGACGAAATCGACCGTGCTTCTGAACGGCACCCAGGCGCTGGTGCGGCTGATGCTGATGCAGGCCGCGCGCGACCGGGCCGCCGGGCTGAACACCGGCGGCTATGTGACGGGCTATCGCGGCTCGCCGCTTGGCGCCGTGGATCTTCAGATGATCCGCGCCCGCAAGGAACTGACGGCGGCCGGTGTGCTGTTCCAGGAGGGGCTGAACGAGGATCTGGCGGCCACCGCGATCTGGGGCACCCAGCAGGCAGGGCTGCGCGGCGAGGGCTCTGGCGATGGCGTCTTCGCGCTGTGGTATGGCAAGGGCCCGGGGGTGGACCGCACCGGCGACGTGATGCGCCATGCCAACATGGCCGGCACCGCGCCGCAGGGCGGCGTGCTGATGGCGATGGGCGATGACCATACCGGCGAATCCTCGACCGTGCTGCACCAGTCCGACTGGGCGATGATCGACGCCTATATCCCGGTGATCTCTCCGGCTGGGGTGCAGGAAATCCTGGATTACGGGCTCTACGGCTTCGCGCTCTCGCGTTTTGCCGGGGTCTGGACCGGGCTGAAGACGATGAAGGATACCGTGGAGGCGACGGCGGTGGTCGATGGCCGCCCGGACCGGATGCAGTTCGTGACCCCGCAATTTGCGATGCCGCCCGGTGGCCTCAGCATCCGGCTTGGCGATACGCCGGTCGCGCAAGAAGCGCGGATGATCGACCACAAGAGGTTCGCCGCAGAAGCCTTTGCCCGCGCTAACAAAATCGACAAGCGGGTCTGGGGCCGCCCCGGCGCGAAGATCGGCTTTGTTGCCGCCGGCAAGAACTGGCTCGACCTCGTCCACGCGCTGTCCTTGCTGGGGGTGGATGCCGCCGAGGCGGAGCGGTTGGGGATCACCACCTACAAGGTCGGCCAGACCTGGCCGCTGGATATGACCAGCTTCAGCGAATGGGCCGAAGGGCTGGAGCTGATCGTCGTGGTCGAGGAAAAGCGCAAGCTGATCGAGGTGCAGGTCAAGGAGAGCATCTTCGACGACCGCCGCGGCCGCCGCGTCTATGGCTGGAAGCACTCGGTGACGGGGGGGGAGCTGTTCCCGACCCGCTATGCGCTCGACCCGGTGATGATCGCCGAAAAGCTGGGCGCGATCTTGATCGAGGAGGGGCGCGGCACGGACCGCATCAAGAACGGGCTGCAACTGCTTGCAGAAGCGCGGAAATCCGACAACGCGCCCGAGATTGCGGTGCGCCAGCCCTGGTTCTGCTCGGGCTGCCCGCATAACAGCTCCACCAAGGTGCCCGAAGGCAGCCGCGCCTATGCCGGGATCGGCTGTCACTACATGGTGCAGTGGATGGACCGCGAGACGACCGGCTTCACCCATATGGGCGGCGAGGGCGCGAACTGGATCGGCGAGGCGCCGTTTTCCACAAGAAGCCATGTCTTTCAGAACCTTGGCGACGGCACCTACAACCATTCCGGCGTTCAGGCGATCCGCGCGGCACTCGCAGCGGGGGTGAACATCACCTACAAGATCCTGTTCAACGACGCGGTTGCGATGACCGGCGGGCAGAAGAATGAGGGTGGGTTGACGGCGCAGCAGATCGTGCGCGAAATCACCGCGATGGGCGTTAAGAACGTCGCGCTCGTCTATGATGAGAAAGAAGAAATCGACTTTGACGGCTTCCCGCAGGGCGTCGAGACCATCGAGCGCGCCGGGCTGATACCGCTTCAGGAAAAATACAGCCGGATCAAGGGTGTGTCGGCCATAGTTTATGTGCAGACCTGCGCCGCCGAAAAGCGCCGCCGCCGCAAGCGCGGCACCTTCCCCGACCCCGACCGCCGGGTGTTCATCAACACCGATGTCTGCGAGGGCTGCGGCGATTGCGGGGTGCAGTCGAACTGCGTGTCGATCGTGCCGGTGGACACCGAGCTTGGCCGCAAGCGCGCCATCGACCAGTCGAGCTGCAACAAGGATTTCAGCTGCCTCAAGGGCTTCTGCCCCAGCTTCGTCACGCTGGAGGGGGCCAAGGTCAAACGCGCCGCACCGGCCGCGCTGAACCTGCCGGACCTGCCCGAACCCGCCCTGCCGGCGATCCACGGCACCCACAATACCCTGCTGACCGGCGTGGGCGGCACCGGCGTCGTTACCGTCGGCGCGGTGCTGGCGATGGCGGCACATCTGGATGGCAAGGGCGCGGGGATGATGGAGATGGCGGGGCTGGCCCAGAAGGGCGGCGCCGTGCATATCCACCTGCGGGTTTCCAACCGGCCCGAGGATATCAGCGCGATCCGCGTCGCGGTCGGCGAGGCCGATTGCGTGATCGGCGGCGATCTGGTGGTGACGGCGGGGGCGCGGACGCTTGGCCTGATGCGCGGTGGCCGAACCGGCGCCGTGGTCAACAGCCATGAGATCATCACCGGCGCCTTTACCCGCGACCGGGAATTCCGCTTGCCCTCCAGCCAGTTGCGCCTGTCGCTTGAAGCGCGGTTGCAGGAACGGGTGGCCTTCTTCGACGCGACCGAGCTGGCGGCGAAGGCGCTTGGCGACAGCATCTATTCCAACATGATCGTGCTGGGGGCGGCCTGGCAGAAGGGCTATGTCCCGATCAGCCGCGAGGCCATCCGCCGCGCCATCGAGATGAACGGTGCCGGGGTGAAGGGCAACCTTGCCGCCTTCGAGATCGGGCGGTGGGCGGTGGAACGGCCTTTAGAGGCCGAAACACTTGCGCAAACAACGCCAAAGAAGCCGTTGACCCTGAAAGAAAAAATCGACTTCCGCGCCGCGCATCTGACCGCGTATCAGAACGCCGCGCTGGCGGATCGCTACCGTGCCCTGGTCGCCCGCGCGCCGGAGGCGCTGCAGGGGGCGGTGGCGGAGGGCTATCACAAGCTGCTGGCCTACAAGGACGAATACGAGGTCGCGCGGCTGCACCTGACGACGCTGGCCAAGGCCGAGGCGGAGTTCGAGCCGGGGTTCCGGCCACTGTTCCACCTTGCCCCGCCGGTGCTGACCGGGACCGACCCGGACGGGCGGCCGAAGAAGCGCGCTTTCGGGCCGTGGATGCTGCCTGCGTTCCGGCTGCTGGCGCGGCTGAAACCGCTGCGGGGCACCGCGTTCGACCCGTTCGGGCGCAGCCATGAGCGGCGGATGGAGCGGGCGCTGATCGCGGAATATGAGGCGGACATGGCCGAGATCCTGCCCGCCGTGACCCCGCAGACGCTGGAAATTGCCGAGGCGCTGGCGCGGCTTCCCCTGCAGATCCGCGGCTTTGGCCCGGTGAAGGAAGCCTCGGCGAAGGCGGCGGCGGCGCGGCGGGCGGAGCTCTTGGCAGCCTTCCGGGAGGGCGGGACGCCGCTTCGGCAGGCAGCAGAATGAGCCATCAGTGACGCGGCGGTAACGATCAGGTCACAACCGTCGTGTCACTGTCATCTTTGCTGGCGAGACTCGGCGAATCCGGGATACTGCCCGGTAAGCTCTGGCTGCATCGGTCATCATGACAAAAAAAGAAATCGCGCGCGAAATCTCTTACGCCTCCTCGGCCCGGTCGAAGGGCGGTCGCACCGTGATTCGGGTGCTGGAGAATGTGACGGGCCGGATCGGCCTGATCCGCCGGGCCCGGGGTTACGAGACCGATGTAGAGCGGGGGGCGGATTTCTGGCAGGTGATGCTCGACCGCTACGGCCTGAGCCTGAACATCGTCGGCGGCAGCCTGTCGAACATCCCGGCCAATGGCCCGCTGATCCTGATCGCCAACCACCCCTACGGCATTCTCGACGGGCTGATGATGGGGCATATCCTGTCGGCCGCGCGGGGGGATTTCCGCATCCTTGCCAACTCGGTCTTTCGCCGCTCGGAAGACCTGAACCGGGTGATCCTGCCGATTTCCTTCGACGAGACCAAGGCGGCGGCCAAGCTGAACCTGGAGACGCGGGCGGAATCGCTGCGCTATCTGAACGCGGGCGGCGCCATCGGCATCTTCCCGGGTGGCACGGTCAGCACCGCGGCCAAGCCCTTTGGCCGGCCGATGGACCCAGGCTGGCGCAACTTCACCGCCAAGATGATCGCCAAGTCGGGCGCGACGGTGGTGCCGGTGTTCTTCACGGGGCACAACTCTCGCCTGTTCCAGATCGCCAGCCACCTGCACATGACCCTGCGGCTGGCGCTGCTGATCAAGGAATTCCGCGCGCGCATCGACGAGCCGGTGGAGGTGGTGATCGGCGAGCCGGTGAATGCCACCAGGCTCGACGCGCTGAAGGGCGACCCCAAGCGGATGATGGATTTCCTGCGCAAGGAGACGTATCAGTTGAGCCCGAAGCCTTTCGACAGTTTCGATCCCGGCTTCGAGTTCGAGCAGAAATACCGGGCCTGAGAGGCGCCCCGCAAGGGTGCCCCGCCCGGGTTGGAGGGCGTCATGGCGGTTGGGGTGTTCGATTCCGGTCTGGGCGGGCTGACGGTGCTGGCGGCGCTGCAGGCGCGGCTGACCTCGGTGCCCTTCGTGTATCTGGGCGACAATGCCCATGCGCCCTACGGCGTGCGGGATGCCGATGACATCTTCCGCCTGACCTGCGCCGGGGTGGAGCGGCTGTGGGACGAGGGCTGCGATCTGGTGATCCTGGCCTGCAACACCGCCAGCGCCGCCGCCCTGAAACGGATGCAGGAGACCTGGGTGCCGGCCGACAAGCGGGTGCTGGGGGTGTTCGTGCCGCTGATCGAGGCGCTGACCGAACGGCAATGGGGCGACAACTCATCCCCGCGCGAGGTGGCGGTCAAGCATGTGGCGCTGTTTGCAACCCCTGCCACGGTGGCGAGCCGGGCCTTCCAGCGCGAGCTGGCGTTCCGCGCCATCGGGGTGGATGTCGAGGCGCAGCCCTGCGGCGGCGTCGTCGATGCCATCGAGGCCGGGGATGAGATGCTGGCCGAGGCGCTGGTGCGCAGCCATGTCGAGGCGCTGCTGCGCCGGATGCCCAAGCCCGAGGCGGCGATCCTCGGCTGCACCCATTACCCGCTGATGGAGGCGGTGTTCCAGACGGCGCTTGGGCCGGACGTCCGCGTGTTCTCGCAGCCGCGGCTGGTGGCCGAGGCGACGGCGGACTATCTGGTGCGGAGGCCGGAGATGCTCGGGGCGGGGACGGGGTCGCGGTATCTGACGACGGGGAAGCCGGAGAGCGTGAGTGCGCATGCGACGCAGTTTTTGCGGCGGGGGGTGCGGTTTGAGGGGGCTTGAGGGATGATCGCCGCTAATCTATTTGACAAGTGCTGGCCGATTGACTTCGTAAGAACCTTTGCGAAAGAGCTCTCGCTGGCGCTGATTATCTCTTTATCGACGTCGCTGACGGTATTAGCTATCTCCTATAGCTTTTCTCTTGCATTCGGTTATTGGTCTTTCTTATTTGTACCTGTCGCGCTCGCAACCAAACTGCTCTTCGCGGTCATGAAGGTTCTTTGTGATCTCGCGGTCACGCAAATCTATTTCAAAAGCTATGTGGATGATTGGTTAAGTGATCGTCAGAAGAAGTTCGATCTTCGAGCTACTCCGTCTTTCACTGCGTTCGCCAGTTTGTCTCACAGGGAAAAAACTTTTGCAGATATCAAGTTCAAAGCACTTCTAGACGCAGAGGGAGATGAGAGGCTGTCTGACAGTGCGCGTGAAAGATTAAGATTTTGCAACAAAGAAAGGATCGATCTTCGTAGGAAAAGCGTCATCCGCTTTGCTGCTGATGTCGAGGCTCAATATGTTGCGAGTCTAATCCACCTCCGGGTCTTGCATGAACTTTTTTTAAATCCTCGAGCCAGAAAACTACTGGCAACGTTTTTTTCCGATCTGGAATCGCGCTCGGATAAAGCTGTAATTGCTTCCGACTGGGATATTGCCGACGCTTTCGAGCCAGATCTTCGATCAATTGCGTCTGACATAAAAAATAAGGTCGTTGCAGATATTGATTGGCGAGATCCATTTCTGCAGTTGTATCTGACGGTCGGCCGCTTGGATTATGATGTTGAGGGCCCTTGCATCTATCAGGATGACGCTGTTAATGGTCTGATTGAATCCTTGCAGAGCGAGCGGCAGGGAGGCAATCTAAAGAACCGCGTCTGAGACCGTAATGCTTGCCGCGCCATCCTCCGCTCCCTAAGGCGCCGTTCGCTCAACCACAGCCAAGAGACTGAAACATCATGACCCACCGTATCGCCATCCTCGGAGCCTCGGGCTATACCGGCGCGGAGCTTGTGCGGCTGATTTCCACCCATCCGAACATGGTCGTGACCGGGCTGTCGGGCGACCGCAAGGCGGGGATGGAGATGGCGGAGGTGTTTCCGCATCTGCGCCATATCGCGCTGCCGGTGCTGCAGAAGATCGAGGAGATGGACTTCTCGGAGGTCGATCTGTGCTTTTGCGCGCTGCCCCATGCCACCAGCCAGGCAGTGATCTCTGCGCTTCCGCGGGATCTGAAGATCGTCGACCTGTCGGCGGATTTCCGGCTGCGCGATCCTGCCGCCTATGAGCGGTGGTATGGCAAGCCGCATGCGGCGCCGGCGTTGCAGGCCGAGGCGGTGTATGGGCTGACAGAGTTCTACCGGGACGAGATCGCGCAGGCGCGGCTGGTGGCGGGCACGGGCTGCAATGCCGCGGCCGGGCAGTTCGCCATCCGCCCGCTGATCGAGGCCGGGGTGATCGATATCGACGAGATCGTCATCGACCTGAAGTCGGGTGTCTCGGGCGCGGGGCGCAGCCTGAAGGAGAACCTGCTGCATGCCGAGCTGTCGGGCGGCACCCATGCCTATTCGGCGGGGGGCACGCATCGGCATCTGGGCGAGTTCGATCAGGAGTTCACCCGCGTGGCCGGGCGGCCGGTGCTGGTGCAGTTCACGCCGCACCTTTCCCCGATGAACCGCGGCATCCTTGCGACCGTCTATGTGCGGGGCGAGGCGGAGGCGGTTCATGCGGCGCTGGCCAAGCGCTATGCGCCCGAACCCTTCCTCGAGGTGCTACCCTTTGGCGCACTCCCCTCGACAAGGCATATCGCCGGCTCCAACTTCGTGCATATAGGCGTGTGCGGGGACCGGATCCCGGGGCGGGCGCTGGTGGTCTGTGCGCTCGACAACCTCACCAAGGGGTCGTCGGGGCAGGCGATACAGAACGCGAACCTGATGCTGGGCCTGCCGGAAACTGCCGGGCTGATGCTGGCGCCGCTGTTCCCGTAAGGGGGCGCGGGCCGAGGAGGGGTGATGAAGGGGCTGAAGAAGAAACGGCGGATCCAGGTGCTGCTGCTGGCGGCGGTGGCGCTGGTGCTGTCGACCGCGCTGATCGGCTATGCGATGCGCGACGGGATCAACTTCTTCCGCTCGCCCAGCCAGGTCGTCGAAGAGCCGCCGCGCGAGGGCGAGGTGTTCCGCATCGGCGGGCTGGTCGAGGATGGCAGCATCGTGCGCGGGCAGGGCGAGACCGTCAGCTTTGCGGTGACCGATGGTGGCGCAACGATCCCGGTGCGGTTCACGGGCGTGCTGCCGGATTTGTTTTCGGAAAACCAGGGCATGATCGGCACCGGGGTGATGGAGGACGGCACCTTCATCGCGCGCGAGATCCTGGCCAAGCATGACGAGACCTACATGCCCCGCGAGGTGGTGGACGCGCTGAAGGAACAGGGTGTCTATCAGGATCCGAACGGGTAACGCGCGGTAGGGTTAACGGATCTTAACCCGATCCTGAGGAACTGGGCCCCAGAGGCCGGCGGCGATCCCGCCGGCGGCATGGGGTGCCAGGGATGCAATCAGCAGAGCAAATCGCAGCCGGAATCGTCGCCCGCGAGGGCGGCTATGTGAACGATCCAGATGATCCGGGCGG
Source organism: Frigidibacter albus (assembly GCF_009908165.1). Taxonomy (GTDB): domain Bacteria; phylum Pseudomonadota; class Alphaproteobacteria; order Rhodobacterales; family Rhodobacteraceae; genus Frigidibacter; species Frigidibacter albus. The sequence goes on along the minus strand of NZ_JAAAUC010000012.1, from coordinate 3,285 downwards.
GCCGACCAAGCATGGGGTCACGCTTGGCACGATGCGGCGGCTGGGGCTCGACCTGACCGGCGACGGGCAGGTGACCACCGCCGATGTGCGGCGGCTGACGCCGGAGCGGGCGGCCGAGATTTACCTCGACCACTATTACCGCGCGCCGAAGATCGACCAACTGCCGGAGGGACTGCGGGCCTCGGTCTTCGACATGTATGTCAATGCCGGGTCGGGTGCGGTGAAGGTGCTGCAGCGGCTGCTGGTGGAGATGGGGCAGGATATTCAGGTGGATGGCGGGATCGGCCCGCAGACGATCCGCGCCGCCTTTGCCGCCGAGGCGATGGCGGCGCCGGGGCTGCTGGCCGATGCCTATGGGATTGCGCGGCGCAATTACTATTACGCGCTGGCGGATGCCCGGCCCGCCTCGCGCAAATACGCGCGGCGGCGCGATGGCGGCAAGGGCGGCTGGATTGTGCGCGCCGAGGAGTTCATCAGCCCGCGCTTCCACCTGACCGAGGCGCAGCACAAGGCGCGGGTGGCGGCATGGGCGTGATCGGGGCGCTTCTGGGCAATCCTTCGGCGGTGCAGGCGGTGGGCACGGCGGCAAGCTCCGTCGCTGAGGTGTTCACCCCCAATGCCACCAAGAAGATGGAGAAGTCGCACGAGGCCTATATCGCGGCGCTGGACGAGCATGGCGAGGAGTTCAAGCACGCCCGCCCCGGCACCTTCGATGCGCTGGTCAACGGGCTGAACCGGATGCCGCGGCCGATGCTGGCACTGGGGACGCTGAGCCTGTTTGTCTATGCGATGATCGACCCGGTGAGTTTCGCGCAGCGGATGGTGGGGCTGGGATATGTGCCAGAGCCGCTGTGGTGGCTGCTGGGGGCGATCGTCAGCTTCTATTTCGGCGCGCGCGAGGCGCATTATTTCCGCGGGCGGGGTGGGGTGGTGGTGGCCCCGGCTGCGGTGGCTGCGGCGCCGGCCGAGGACAATCCGGCGCTGGCGGAGTGGCGGGGGATGGCTGGCTAGCGGTGCGCCTGGGGCTGGTGGCCGGGGGTTTCACACCCCCGGACCCCCGTGGGATATTTGAGAAAGGCAAAGGTGAAGAGGTCAGGTTCTTGCCAGTCGCGCGCGCAGGGCGGGGGTGGCGGCCATGGCGGCGAGCATCGCGGCCAGGAAGATCAGGCCGCCGCTGCCGCCGAAGCTGAGTGAGGCGACGGCGGGGCCGGGGCAGAGGCCGGCGAGGCCCCAGCCGGCGCCGAACAGCAGCGAGCCACCGAGGAGGGCGCGGTCGATGGTCGGGGCGCCCTGCTCGGGCAGGTCCCCGAGCAGGGCGCGGCGTTGTCGGGCGGCGATGCGCCAGGCGATTGCCATCGGCGCGATGGCGCCGCCGAGCACGAAGGCCAGCGTCGGATCCCAGGCGCCGAGGATGTCGAGGAAGCCCTGGACCTTGGTGGTGTCGGTCATGCCCGAGATCAGCAGGCCGGCCCCGAACAGTCCGCCGGTCAGGACGGCGATGAGCATGCGCATGTCGGATCCTCAGATGATGTGCAGGACTTGGCGGAAGAGCAGCAGCGTAAGGACGCCGGCCGCCAGATAGGCCGCGGTGGCCGCAATCCCGCGCGGCGAGAGCCGCGAGAGGCCGCAGACGCCGTGGCCCGAGGTGCAGCCGCCCGCCAGACGGGTGCCGAGGCCGACCAGCAGCCCGGCGGCGACCAGCACGGCCAGATTGCCGGTGACATGGGTTTCGGCCGGCACGGCGCCCGCCCGCACCAGCAGCCCCGGGACGACGATCAGCCCGGCGAGGAAGGCGAGCTTCTCGGCCCGGGCGCGGCCCCTGGCGCTGCCATCGGCGAGGCCGCCGAGGATGCCGCTGGCGCCCATGATGCGGCCATTGATCAGCAGGTAGACCGCCGCGGCGCTGCCGATCATCAGCCCGCCGATCAGGCCGTTGATCCAGTCCTGTTCCATCCCGTTCCCTCTTTTGCCGTGAACCCAGGATATAGGCGGACGACGACAAACCACAAGATTTGAATATGTATCTGGCAGTCACGTTTCCAATCCTGTCCGGTAACCGCGCGGCCTCTTGACCTGCATCAATGTGACGCGCGGCCATGCCTGCAAAATGGGCGGGACAGGAAAAGGAGACCAAGATGCAGACCGTACAGGACCCGAAGACCACGCTGACCACCCGCCTGGAGCAGCTGAACGCGCGGATTGCCGAGATCGAGACAGAGCTGGAATCGCACCAGTCGAAGGACTGGACGGAACTGGCCAGCGAGCGCGAGAGCGACGAGGTGCTCGAGGAGATGGGCCTGTCGGCGCAGCATGAGATCCGGATGATCGAGGCGGCGCTGGTGCGGGTCGAGGCCGGGGAATACGGCGCCTGCGTGACCTGCGGCGCCGAGATTTCGCCCGAGCGGCTGGCGCTGCTGCCGGCAACGCCGTTCTGCCGGGATTGCGCGCCGCGCCGTTGAGGCGACCGGGCTGGCGGCGGGCGATTGCCGGAGCGTGGGTTTCGCATTGTGCCCGGCGTTCTGCGCCGTAATCTGCCCCGGCGCCAAGGGCGCGGGCAGGAAGGGTGCAGGATGGCGGCGGAGGGGATCGCGCGGATCGGGCCAGGAGGGGCACTCGGCTGGGAGGCGGGCGCCGGCGAACAGCCGGCTGCGCTGGTCCTTGGCGATCCCGCGCGGCTTTATGATCTGGCGGCGCTGGCGCCGCTTGCGGCGGCGCTGGACCGGGCGCTGGCCGATCGGGCGGTGCACGCGGTGGTGCTGGATCTGGCGCACCCCGCGACGCCCCCCGTCACAGCCCTCGATCTGCTGGCTGCCGAGGCCGGGTTTGCCGTCCTCGCCGCGCGGATTGCCGACGCGCCCAAGCCGGTGGTGGCGCTGATCTCCGGGCCGGTGGCGGGGCCGTGGGCGGCGCTGGCGCTGGCGGCGGCGCTGCGGGTGGCGGCGCCGGGCGGGGGGATCGGGTTTCCCGAGGCCCGGCTTGGCCTTTTGCCCGGCGCAGGCGCCACGCAGCGGGCGGCGCGGCTGGCGGGGGCAGGGGCCGCGCTGCAGCTGTTGCTGGCGGGGCGCATGGTCCCCGCGGCCGAGGCGCAGGCGGCCGGGCTGATCGAGATGGTGACGGAGGCCGCGCTGCCGGCCGCGCGGGCGGCGCGGCAGGCGGTGGCGCTGCTGGTGGAGATTGAAGGGTTCGGGGTGCAGCTGGTGAGCGCCGAGCAGGCGACCGGGGCGCTGGCGGAGCGGTTTCGCAGCGACCGGTCGGGCATCGAGCCGGAGGGCAGCGTCTTTGCCG
>NZ_JAAAUC010000011.1 GCF_009908165.1 Frigidibacter albus | reverse complement strand
TGGCGGCATAGGCCGGGAAGGCCGCAGCCGCCGCCTCGCAGGCCTGATCGACCAGATCCGGCGTGCCGACGGCAAAGTCATGCGCCGGGCCGGAGGCCGGCTCCGACCGGAAGGTCGCCGCGCCGGCGACCCACTCGCCAGCGATCAGGTGCTTGCCATGGGGGGTGAAGTCCTGTGTCATCGGGCATTCCTTCCAGGTTTTCAGAATTTTCGCCGCAGGGGAGGTGCGGCGGTGTCTAGTGGCTGTCGCGCCCCACCGGGGCGCCGCGGCAGCCTTTGAGGAAATCGAGGTCGGCGCCGGTATCGGCACCCTCGACATGGGCATCGTGCAGCCAGGCATAGCCGCTGGCGGGCGGCGCAGTGCGCGGGGACCAACCCGCCAGCCGGGCCGCCAGTTCCGCATCGGAGATATCGAGATGCAGGCGCCGGTTCGGCACATCCAGCTCGATCATGTCGCCGTCCTGCACCACCGCCAGCGGGCCGCCGGCCGCTGCCTCGGGCGAGGTGTGCAACACCACGGTGCCGTAGGCGGTGCCCGACATCCGCGCATCGGAGATGCGGACCATGTCGGTGATGCCCTTGCGCAGCACCTTGGGCGGCAGGCCCATGTTGCCGACCTCGGCCATGCCGGGATAGCCCTTGGGGCCGCAATTCTTCAGCACCATCACGCAGGTCTCGTCGATATCCAGCGCCTCATCCTCGATGCGGGCCTTGTAGTCGTCGATATCCTCGAACACAACCGCGCGGCCGCGATGGGTCAGCAGCGCGGGGGTTGCCGCCGAGGGTTTCAGGACCGCGCCCTTGGGGGCGAGGTTGCCGCGCACCACGACCACGCCGCCCGACTGGGTCAGCGCCTTGTCGGTCGGCAGGATCACGTCCTCGTTGTGGTTGATCACGTCCTTGACCTGATCCCACATCGTCTCGCCGCTGACGGTGAGGGCGTCCTTGTGCAGCAGGCCCGCCTCCCCCAGCCGCTTGATGACCACGGGCAGGCCGCCGGCATAGAAGAACTCTTCCATCAGGTATTTGCCCGAGGGCATCAGGTTGACGATGGTCGGAACGTCGCGGCCGCAGCGGTCCCAGTCGTCCAGCGTCAGGTCGATTCCGACGCGGCCGGCGATGGCGAGCATGTGGATCACCGCGTTGGTGGACCCGCCGATGGCACCGTTGGTGCGGATCGCATTCTCGAACGCCTCTTTCTTGAGGATGTCCGAGGGCTTCAGGTCATCCTTGACCATCTGCACGATGCGACGCCCGGTCAGCTGCGCCATCACCCGGCGGCGGCTGTCCACGGCCGGGATCGCGGCATTGCCCGACAGCGCCATGCCAAGCGCCTCGGCCATGCTCGCCATGGTGCTGGCGGTGCCCATGGTGTTGCACGAGCCCGGGCTGCGGCTCATCGAGGCCTCGGCCTCGAGGAAATCGGCCTGGCTCATCTCGCCGGCCTTCACGGCTTCGGAGAATTTCCACAGATGGGTGCCGGACCCCACCCGCTCGCCGCGGAAATAGCCGTTCAGCATCGGCCCGCCGGTCACCACGATCGACGGAAGGTCGGTCGAGGCGGCGGCCATCAGCAGCGAGGGCGTGGTCTTGTCGCAACCCACCATCAGCACGCAGCCATCCATCGGCTGGCCGCGCATCGCCTCTTCCACCGCCATCGCCGCAAGGTTGCGGAACATCATCGCCGTGGGGCGGAAGCCGCTTTCGCTGGCCGAGAACACCGGCACTTCGACGGGGAAGCCGCCGGCCTCGTAGATGCCGTGCTTCACCCGTTCCGCCAGATCGCGCAGGTGGGCGTTGCAGGGGGTCAGTTCCGACCAGGTGTTGAGGATGCCGATCACCGGGCGTCCGTCGAACAGGTCATGGGGCAGGCCCTGGTTCTTCATCCAGCCGCGGTGATAGATCTGGTCGCGGCCGGTGCCGCCGAACCATTCCTGCGAGCGCAGCTTGCGCGGCCATTCCGCCGGTTTGAACGCACTCATACCCAACCTCCGTCAACGATGAAGTTCTGTGCCGAGCACATGGCCGAGGCACCCGAGGCCAGGAACAGGGCCATCTGCGCGATATGTTCCGGCAGCACCGGGCCGGCGAGGCACTGGCTGCGGGCGATCAGTTCCTTGGCGGCGTCATCGACCCAGAGCCGAAGCTGCTTGTCGGTCATCACCCAGCCGGGGACGAGGGTGTTGACGCGGATGCCGTCGCGGCCAAGGTCGCGGGCGAGGCCGCGGGTCATGCCATGCACCGCCGCCTTGCTGGCCGCATAGACCGGGTAGCCGCCCGTCGCCATCATCCAGCCGACCGAGCCGAAATTGACGATGGAGCCGCCGCCCGCGCCGCGCATCATCGGGGCCACCGCCTGGGCGGCAAACATCTGGTGGCGCAGGTTGACGGCGATATGGCTGTCGAAGCCTTCCTCCGTCAGCCCTTCGAGCGAGTGGCGCTTGTCATTGGCGGCGTTGTTCAGAAGCGCGGTGATCGGGCCATGCGCCTCGGCAAAGGCGCGGATGGCGCCCTGATACTGGGCAGTGCGGGTGATGTCGCAGCTGGTGAAATGCGCGGACAGACCCTCGGCGGTCAGCGAGGCGGCCAGCGCCTCGCCCTCGGCCACGGCGATATCCACGAAGCAGGTGATGGCGCCCTGCCGGGCAAAGGCCGTGGTCAGCGAGGCGCCGATGCCGCTGGCCCCGCCCGAGATCAGCACGGTGCGCCCCGAAAGGTCCGGATAGGTGGCAAGCTGGGTCGCGGGCTCGGTCATAGCATCCTCACGGTTACTGGGGCCGTCTCGGCCGGCTCTGCGGCCAGCGGGTTCGCCAGCGGCAGGCCGAACGCGGCGGCCGAAATTTCAAACACGTCGCCCGGCTCAGTCGTGAAGCCATCGGCGAAGGACAGGGTGGCGGTTCCGAACATATGCACATGCAGATCGCCGGGGCGGCGGAAGCAGGCATATTTGAAGTGGTGGTGTTCGAGGTTGGCGATGCTGTGGCTCATATTCGCCTCGCCCGACAGGAACGGCTTCTCCCAGGCCACCGCGCCGCCGCGCAGGATGCGGCTGGTGCCGCGGATATCGGCGGGCAGAGCGCCGAGCAGCAGTTCCGGGCCAAAGGCGGCAGGGCGCAGCTTGGAATGCGCGAGGAACAGGTAGTTGATCCGTTCGGTCACATGGTCGGAAAACTCGTTGGCCAGCGAGAAGCCGACGCGGTGGGGCGTGCCATCCGGGCCGATGACGTAGAAGCCGGCAATCTCGGGCTCCTCGCCGCCATCCAGCGCGAAGCCGGGCGAGGTGAGCGGCTGGCCGGGGGCCACAGCCTCGGTGCCCGGGCCCTTGTAGAACCATTCGGGCTGCACGCCGACCTCACCATCCGCAGGCTTGCCGCCCTCCAGCCCCATGCGGAACATCTTCATGCTGTCGGTGACCGGGGCCGGGCCGCCCGTGGCCGCCGCATGCATCGCGTCTCGGGCCGAGGCCGAGCCGGTATGGGTCAGGCCCGTGCCGGTCAGATACATGCGCGCGGGTTCGGGGTGGCGCATCGGCAGGTCCAGCTTGCCGCCTGCGGCCAGCGCGGCCAGATCCACCGCCTCGCCCTGCCCCGCCGCCGCCAGAAGGTCCGCCAGCGGGCGGCCTTCGGCGATGGCGGCACTGGCCAGGTCATAGACGCTGGCCGCGCCGGGCAGCAGATGGGCGATCTCAGCCTCGCGGAGGATGACGCCCCCGCCGATCAGTTGCGAAAGATGCATCGGTCAGCCCTGCTTGGATTTGTTGTAAACGTCGAAGATCACCGCCGCGAGAAGCACCAGCCCCTTGATGACCTGCTGATAGTCGATGCCGACCCCCAGGATCGACATGCCGTTGTTCATCACCCCCATGATGAAGGCACCGATCACCGCGCCGACGATCTTGCCCGACCCGCCCGACATCGACGCGCCGCCGATGAAGACCGCCGCGATCACGTCAAGCTCGAAGGACACCCCGGCCTTGGGCGTGGCGGTGTTGAGGCGCGCCGCGAAGATCAGCCCGGCCAGCGCCGCCAGCATCCCCATGTTGCAGAAGGTCAGGAAGGTCAGCCATTCGGTGCGGATGCCCGACAGCTTGGCGGCCTTCTCATTGCCGCCGATGGCATAGATCCGGCGCCCCAGCGTGGTGGAGGTGGTGAGGAACGTATAGGCCGAGATCAGCACCGCCATCGTGATCAGCACATTGGGCAGGCCGCGATAGGTGGCCAGCAGCCACGAGATATAGGCCAGCGCCAGCGCGATCACCCCGTTGCGGACGGCGAAGGCGATGAAGGGCTCATCCTCGATCCCGTAGCGCTGCTGCCGGGCGCGAGCGCGGAAGGCGAAGATCACGATGGCGGTCGCGGCGGCGAGGCCCAGGATGAAGGCGGTGATGTTGGGTTTGTCGGGGCCGAAGATGTCGGGGACGAAGCCGGTGGAGAGCGACTGGAAGCCCTTGGGGAACGGCCCGACCGACTGGCCGTTCAGCAGCCACAGCGTCAGCCCGCGGAACACCAGCATCCCCGCCAGCGTGACGATGAAGGAGGGGATGCGCCAATAGGCGATCCAGTAGCCCTGCGCCGCGCCGATGATGGTGCCGACGATCAGGCAGGCCACGATCACCACCACCGTGGGCAGGCCCCACTGCACCATCATCACCGCCGCCAGCGCGCCGATGAAGCCCGCGACGGACCCGACCGACAGGTCGATATGCCCGGCGACAATGACCAGAAGCATCCCCAGCGCCATGATGATGATGTAGCTGTTCTGCAAGAACAGGTTGGTCAGGTTGACGGGCTTCATCAGCGTGCCGTCGGTCATCACCTGGAAGAACACCATGATGACCACCAGCGCGATCAGGATGCCGTATTCGCGCAGGTGGTTCTTCAGGTAATGCCCGAGTGCCGGGCGTTCGCCTTCGGCGGTGGTCTGTGCCATGTTCTCTTCCTCCCTCAGCCCTTCACGATCATCGACATGATCTTTTCCTGGCTCGCCTCGCCCTTTGCGAGCTCGCCCACGAAGGCACCTTCATTCATGACGTAGATGCGGTCGCACATGCCCAGAAGCTCGGGCATCTCCGACGAGATCACGATGACCCCGCGGCCCTGTGCGGCCAGATCGTTGATGATCCCGTAGATTTCAAACTTCGCGCCGACGTCGATGCCGCGGGTCGGCTCGTCTAGGATCAGCACCGCGGGGTCGGTGAACAGCCATTTCGACAGCACCACCTTCTGCTGGTTGCCGCCCGACAGGTTCATCACCTTCTGGAAGACGCCCGGCGTGCGGATCTTCAGCGCGGTTCGGTAACCCTCGGCCACCTTGCGCTCGGCCCCCGGATCGACGACGCCGTAACTGGACACCTTCTGCATCGCCGACAGCGTGGTGTTGCGCAGGATGGTTTCGGGCAGCACGAGGCCAAGGCCCTTGCGGTCCTCGGTCACATAAGCCAGCCCGGCGGCGATGGCGGCGGGGACGGTTCCGGTATCGACCGGCTGGCCGCGCAGGCGCACCTCGCCCGAGATGTTCCGGCCATAGCTTTTGCCGAAGATGCTCATCGCCAGTTCGGTGCGGCCAGAGCCCATCAGCCCGGCAATGCCCACCACCTCGCCGGCGCGGACGTTCAGCGAGACGTTGCGGATCATCTGGCGTTCGGCATGTTCGGGGTGCCAGACGTTCCAGCCCTCCACCTCCAGCAGCATCTCGCCAATGGCCACCTCGCGCGGCGGGTAGCGATGCGCCATGTCGCGGCCGACCATGTCGCGGATGATCCGCTCCTCGGAAATCGCCTCGGTCTTGCAGTCGATGGTCGAGACGGTGGCGCCGTCGCGGATCACCGTCACCCGGTCGGCCACGCGGCGGATCTCGTTCAGCTTGTGCGAGATCAGGATGCAGGCGATGCCCTGCGCGCGGAACTCGATCAGCAGGTCCAGAAGCTTCTGGCTGTCATTCTCCTGCAAGCTGGCGGTCGGCTCGTCGAGGATCAGCAGCCGCACCTCCTTGGACAGCGCCTTGGCGATCTCCACCAGTTGCTGCTTGCCCACGCCCAGCTTGTCCACTGGCGTGGTCGGCGCCTCGGACAGGCCCACCTTGCGCAGCAGCGTGGTGGTGCGGGTATAGGTTTCGGGCCAGTTGATGACGCCGCCGCTGGCATTCTCGTTGCCCAGAAAGATGTTCTCGGCAATCGACAGCAGCGGCACCAAAGCCAGTTCCTGATGGATGATGATGATGCCGCGGGCCTCGCTTTCGGCGATGCCGCGGAAGGCCATCGCCTCGCCTTCGTAGAAGATGTCGCCCTCGTAGCTGCCATGCGGATAGACGCCCGACAGCACCTTCATCAGGGTGGACTTGCCGGCGCCATTCTCGCCGCAGATCGCGTGGATCTCGCCGGGCAGCACGGTCAGGTTGACGTTGTCGAGCGCCTTCACACCGGGGAAGGTCTTGGTGATGCCGCGCATCTCGAGGATCGGGGTGGTCATGATGGTCCTTGCTGGCTGGCAAAGCCTGCCGGGCGGCTGCGGCCCGCGGGCGCTGCCTGCCTCTGGCAGGGCGCCCCGCCGGGAAAACCCGGCAGGGCGGTTCTGGCAAAGCGGCCGGTTACATCACTTCAGCTGGTCTTCGGTGTAATAGCCCGAGTCGATCAGCACGGCCTGGTAGTTGCTGGCATCCACCGGCAGCGGCTCCAGCAGGTAGGACGGGACAACCTTGACGCCGTTGTCATAGGTCTCGGTGTCGTTGATCTCGGGCTCGGAGCCCTGCAGCAGCGCATCGACCATGCCCACGGTGACGCGGGCCAGTTCGCGGGTGTCCTTGAAGATCGACGAATACTGCTCGCCGGCGATCATCGACTTGACCGATTGCACTTCGGCATCCTGGCCGCTGACGATCGGCATCGGCAGATCGCCCGAGCCGTAGCCAACGCCCTTCAGCGAGGACAGGATCCCGATCGACAGCCCGTCATAGGGCGAGAGCACGCCATGGACTTCCTTGTCGGAATAGTGGGCCGACAAGAGGTTATCCATGCGCGACTGCGCAACCGCGCCGTCCCAACGCAGGGTGCCGACGGTTTCCATGCCGGTCTGGCCCGAAGCGATGACGATGTCACCGGAGTCGATCATCGGCTGCAGCACCGACATGGCGCCGTCATAGAAGAAGTAGGCGTTGTTGTCGTCGGGCGAGCCGCCGAACAGTTCCACGTTCAGCGGGGCGGTGTCGGGGAAGCGCTCCTGCATCCCCTCGACAAGGCTGGTGGCCTGCAGCACGCCGACCTTGAAGTTGTCGAAGGTGGCATAATAGTCCACGTTGCCGCTGTCGCGGATCAGGCGGTCATAGGCGACGACCTTGATATCCGAGGCGGCGGCGTTTTCCAGCGCGTTCGACAGCGTGGTGCCGTCGATGGCGGCGATGACCAGAACGTTCACGCCCTTGGTGATCATGTTCTCGATCTGCGCCAGCTGGTTGGGGATATCATCCTCGGCATATTGCAGGTCGGTCGCGTAGCCGGCCTCTTCGAACTGCTTGACCATGTTGTTGCCGTCATCGATCCAGCGCGCCGAGGATTTCGTCGGCATGGCGATGCCGACCGTGCCCTTGTCCTGCGCAGCGGCGGACATCGCAAAGGACGAAACGCCCATGGCAAGCGCGGCCGCAAAAAGCGTGATTTTCATAGCTCTCTCCCTGTTCGGGCGCGGCAGCCTCCCCGGCGCGGCACCCGTTCCACCAGCGGGCCGACTCGGACCCTGCCCTGCTTCTAGGCCCGCTATACATACCATTCAAATTACATTATCGAAGCTGGACATGTCAGATTTGGTATGCCGATGTCCACAGACAGCTTCCTCAACCTCAAGACCGCGCAGCTACGATTGATCGCGGCGGTCGCCGATCACGGGCAGTTGCAGATGGCGGCGGCAGAGCTGGCCATGACCCAGCCGGCCGCGTCCAGGATGCTGGCCGAGATCGAAAAGGCCGTGCAGGCGCCGCTGTTCCAGCGCAGCCCGCGCGGCATGGTGCCCACGCTGATCGGCCGGGTGCTGGCCCGCCGCGCCCGCGCCATGCTGCAGGAAATGCGCGACATGGCCCGCGAGGTCGAAGAGCTGCGCGAGGGGCGCGGCGGCCTCGTGCGCGTCGGCGCGGTGACCGGCCCGGCGCTTGGCTATCTGGTGCCGGCGATCCGGCAGGTGAAGGCCGCCTCGCCCGAGGTCGAGATCACGGTGGAGGTGGCGCCCTCGGTCCAGCTGCTGCGCGATCTGGCGGCGGGGCATCTGGATTTCGCGCTGGCGCGGTTGCTGCCGGAATTCGACAGCAAGGAGTTCGACCTGCTGCCCGCACGGGATGAGATCGTGGCACTGCTGGTGCGGCGCGACCACCCGCTGTCGCGCGCCCCGCGGGTCAGCCTGCCGGAGCTGGCGCAATACGAATGGGTCATGCAGGAGCGCGGCGCGCCGATCCGGCAGGCGATGGAGGATGCCTTTGGCGAGGCAGGGCGGCCATTGCCGCGCAACATCATCAACTCCTCGTCGCTGCTGTTGATGATCGCGCTGCTGTCGCAGACCAACGCCATCGCACCGATGGCCGAGGAGGTCGCGGCGCTGATCATCGACGAACCGGTGGGCGCCGGTTTCGCCGTGCTGGCGCTGGACCGGCAGATCCGGGTCTCGCCCTATTTCCTGCTGTGTACCCGTGGCCGGGTGCTGTCGCCGGTGGCGAACCGGCTGCGGATGCTGGTGCAGGCGGAACTGTCGGGGCGCGGCTGACGGCTATGGCTCGGATGGCCACCGGGGAAGGAAACTGCCCTCCATCCGCAATATCTCCTCGCGCAGCCGCGCGGCGGCGGCCCCCAGCGGCACCGCGGCGGGATGCACCAGGAACCACTGCCGCTCGATCGGCAGGCCCGGCGCCGGCAGCAGCGCCAGCCGCCCGGACTGCAATTCGTCCATCACCGTGTGCAGCGACAGGAAGGCGATCCCCAGCCCGGCGATGGCCGCCTGCTTGATGGTCTCGTTGGACTCCATCTCGACCATGTCCACCACCTGCCCCTCGCCCAGCCGGTCGAGGTAGCGCGACATCAGGATGCGGGTGCCCGACCCCTCCTCGCGCGCCAGAAACACCTGCGACAGGATCGCCGCCACATCCGGCACCGCCGCGCCCACCAGCGGGTGATCCGGCGGCGCGACCAGCGCATGGGGATGCGGGCCGAGCCCTTCGGCCTCCACCAGCGGCACCCGCGGCGGGCGGCCCATGATCGCGAGGTCGAGCGCCTGCCGGTCGAGCCCCGCCATGATCTGCTCGCGGTTGCCGACCTTCAGCACGATTCGGATCCCGGGGCAAAGATCGGTCAGCTGCCGCACCAGCCGCGGCGCGAAATACTTGGCGGTAGAGACCACCCCCAGCGTCACCCGCCCCGCCTGCCCTGCGGCAAGTGCGTCAATCCGCGCACCGGCCTGCGACAGCGCAACGTCGATCCGCCGCGCCGCCTCCAGCACCTCCGCGCCCTCGGCGGTCAGCGGCAGGCCGCTGCTTGCGCCGCGCTGCAGCATGGGACGGCCAAAGGCGATCTCCAGATGCTTGATCTGGCTGTGGATTGCCGGGGGCGTCAGCCCAAGCTGCAGCGCAGCAGCGGTCAGCGAGCCGGTCTCGCTCACCGCGACCAAGGCGCGCAGCTGTTTCAGCGTCACGGCATCAAGGCGGATCACTTCAATATTCCTGAATGTATCTTCATGACTATTAAATTCCACGAAACGCCAATTCCCGCAAGGGTCTCCCCAAGGCACTACGCATGGGAGGAGACATCGTGGACAGCCAAGGCGCGGCCCTTGCGGCCGCTGGCACCCCCGTGCTCGAGGGTGTGCCGCAGCAACTGGCAGAGGTGATGGACCGCCTCGCCATCGTGACGGCGGGGATCGCCCGGCGCATCGCCCGCGGCGGCATCGACGAGCAGCTTGGCGGCGGCGTTGGCACCAATGCCGATGGCGACGGGCAGAAGGCGCTGGACGTGATCGCGGATGACGCCTTCTGCGCGGCCCTCGCCGGCACCGCGGTGCGCTTCTATGCCTCCGAAGAGCAGGAGGTGGCGGTGACGCTGAACCCCGAGGGCGATCTGGCGCTGGCCATCGACCCGCTGGACGGTTCCTCGAACATCGACGCCAATGTTTCGATCGGCACCATCTTCGGCATCTACCCCGCCGAAGACACGCCCGAATCCAGCTTCCTGCGCCCCGGCAGCGACCTCATCGCCGCGGGCTACGCGATTTACGGGCCCCAGTGCTGCCTCGTCGCCAGCTTTGGCGCGGGCGTGCTGAAATGGGTGCTGGACCCCGAAACCGCCGCCTGGGTGCTGGTCGCCCGCGGCCTGACCGTCGCCCCCAGCTCCAGCGAGTTTGCGATCAACGCTTCGAACTACCGGCATTGGCCGGCGCCGGTGCGCGCCTATGTCGATGATTGCGTGGCAGGCGCCGACGGGCCGCGCGGGCAGAATTTCAACATGCGGTGGGTCGCCTCGCTGGTGGCCGAGACGCACCGCATCCTGACCCGCGGCGGGGTGTTCCTCTATCCGCGCGATGACCGCAAGGGCTATGCCCAGGGCCGGCTGCGGCTGGTCTATGAATGCGCGCCCATCGCCTTTGTCATCACCCAAGGCGGCGGCAGCGCCACCGATGGCGAGCAGCCGATCCTTGCCCGGGTGCCCGCGCATCTGCATGACCGCACGCCCTTTGTCTTCGGGTCCTCCGAGAAGGTCGCCCGCATCACCGCCTACCATGACCTGCCCGAGCGGGAGAGCTCTGCGCTCTTCGGCAAGCGCGGCCTGTTCCGGAGCTGAGAGCATGAGCAAGAAACATCCCATCATCTCGGTCACCGGATCGTCCGGCGCGGGCACGACCACGGTGAAGAACACCTTCGACCAGATCTTCCGCCGCGAAGGCATCACCGCCGTCAGCATCGAGGGCGACGCCTTCCACCGCTTCAACCGCGCCGAGATGAAGGCCGAGCTCGACCGGCGCAGCGCAGATGGCCAACCCTCGTTCTCGCACTTCTCCTATGAGGCGAATGAACTGGAAGAGTTGGAGCGGGTGTTCCGCGATTATGGCGCCACCGGCACCGGCCGCACCCGGCATTACGTGCATGATGACCGCGAGGCGGCGCTCTATGGCGTGCCCCCCGGCACCTTCACCGACTGGGCCCCGTTCGAGGATGGCTCGGACCTGCTGTTCTACGAAGGCCTGCATGGCTGCGTGGTCAATGACACGGTGAACCTGCCGCGCCATGCCGACCTGAAGATCGGGGTGGTGCCGGTCATCAACCTGGAATGGACGCAGAAGATCCACCGCGACCGCGCCAGCCGCGGCTACACGACCGAGGCGGTGACCGACACCATCCTGCGCCGGATGCATGCCTATGTGCATTGCATCTGCCCGCAATTCACCGAAACCGACATCAACTTCCAGCGGGTGCCGGTGGTCGATACCTCGAACCCGTTCATCGCGCGCTGGATCCCCACAGCCGATGAAAGCCTGGTGGTGATCCGCTTCAAATCCCCGCGTGGGATCGATTTTCCCTACCTGACCGCGATGATCCACGGGTCCTGGATGAGCCGCGCCAATTCCATCGTGATCCCGGGCAACAAGCTCGACCTTGCCATGCAACTGATCCTCACCCCGCTGATCGAGCGGCTGGTGGCGGATGCGAAACGCGCCTGACCAAGGACTGAAAGGAGACGCCGATGAACGCCGAGATCCAGATTGCCGATGAACGGCTGATGGCGAACGCGCTGCGCGCCCTGGCGATGGATGCGGTGCAGGCCGCCAATTCCGGGCATCCCGGGATGCCGATGGGCATGGCCGACGTGACGGCGGTGCTGTTCAACCGTTTTGTCACGATCGACCCCGCAGCCCACCAATGGCCGGACCGCGACCGTTTCGTGCTGTCGGCCGGGCATGGCTCGATGCTGCTCTATGCGGTGAACCATCTGCTGGGCTATCCCGACATGGGCATGGACCAGGTCCGCGCCTTCCGCCAGATGGGCAGCCGCACCGCCGGGCACCCGGAATATGGCCATGCGCAGGGGGTGGAGGTCACGACCGGCCCGCTGGGGCAGGGCATCGCCACCGCCGTCGGCATGGCGCTGGCGGAACGGATGGGCGCGGCGCGGTTCCCGGGCCTCGTGGATCATTGGACATGGGTCATCGCCGGGGATGGCTGCCTGATGGAGGGGATCAGCCATGAAGCCATCGACATGGCCGGGCATCTTGGGCTGGGACGGCTGGTGGTGCTGTGGGACGACAACCGCATCACCATCGACGGCGGCACCGATCTGTCCACCTCCACCGATCAGATGGCCCGCTTCGCCGCCTCGGGCTGGCATGTTCTGTCCTGCGACGGGCATGATGCTGCGCAGATCGGGGACGCGATCACCGCGGCCCGGGCCGACCCACGCCCCAGCCTGATCGCCTGCCGCACGCTGATCGGCTGCGGCGCGCCCAACAAGCAGGGCGGGCATGACGTGCATGGCGCGCCGCTGGGGGCGGAGGAGATTGCCGCCACCCGCGCGCATCTGGGCTGGGATGCGCCGCCCTTCGAGATCCCCGCCGGCGTCTATGCCGCCTGGGCCCGCATCGCCGCCCGCGGCGCGAAGGCCCGGATGGATTGGGAGGCGCGGCTGGCCACCTCGCCGAACCTTGAGGAGTTCGCTGCAGCGCTGGCCCGCGACCCGGCGCCGCTGGCCCCGGCGATGGCCGCCTACAAGGCGCAGTTGCTGGCCGACCGCCCCAAGGTCGCCACCCGCAAGGCCAGCGAGATGGCGCTTGGCGTCGTCAACGCCGCGCTGCCCTTCACCATCGGCGGCTCGGCTGACCTGACCGGATCGAACCTGACCCGCAGCAAGGGGATGCGGCCCGTGACCCGCGACGATTACTCCGGCAGCTACCTGCACTACGGCATCCGCGAGCATGGCATGGCGGCGGCGATGAACGGCATCGTGCTGCACGGGCTGTTCCGGCCCTATGGCGGCACCTTCCTGGCCTTTGCCGATTATTGCCGCCCCGCGATCCGGCTGGCGGCGCTGATGGGGGTGCCGACCGTCTTCGTGATGACGCATGACTCCATCGGCCTGGGTGAGGACGGCCCGACCCACCAGCCGGTGGAGCATCTGGCGAGCCTGCGCGCCATCCCGAACCTGACGGTGATCCGTCCCTGCGACGCGGTGGAGACCGCCGAGGCCTGGGAGATGGCGATGGCCGCCACCGATGGCCCGGTGCTGCTGGTGCTGTCGCGGCAGAACCTGCCCTTGCTGCGCAGCGAGGCTGCAGAAAACCTCACCGCCCGCGGCGCCTATCTGCTGCGCGATCCCGGCGCGCGTGACGTGACGCTGATCGCCACCGGGTCGGAGGTCGAGATTGCGATGACGGCGGCAGAGGCGCTGGCGGATGAGGGGATCGACGCCGCCGTCATCTCTGCCCCCAGCTTCGAGGCCTTCGCCGCGCAGCCCGCCGCAGCCCGCGCCGCGCTTCTGGGCTCCGCCCCCCGCATCGGGATCGAGGCGGCGATCCGCCAGGGCTGGGATCTGTTCCTGCGCCCCGAGGACGGCTTTGTGGGAATGTCCGGCTTTGGCGCCTCGGCGCCCGCCCCCGAACTCTACCGCCATTTCGGCATCACCCCCGACTCCGTGGCGAGCCTCGCCAAGACCCTGATAAAAGCAAACTAAGGCACTGACATGACTGTGAAAGTTGCAATAAACGGCTTCGGCCGCATCGGCCGGAACGTGCTTCGCGCCATCATCGAGAGCGGCCGCACCGATATCGAGGTGGTGGCGATCAACGATCTCGGCCCGGTGGAGACGAACGCGCATCTGCTGCGCTTCGACAGCGTGCATGGCCGGTTTCCGGGCGAGGTGACGACCGGCGAGGACTGGATCGACGCCGGCCGCGGCAGGGTGCGGGTGACGGCGCTGCGCGATCCCGCCGCGCTGCCCTGGGCCGATGTCGATGTGGCGCTGGAATGCACCGGCATCTTCACCGCCCGCGACAAGGCGGCGCTGCATCTGCAGAACGGGTCCAGCCGGGTTCTGGTCTCGGCCCCGGCCGAGGGCGCCGACAAGACCATCGTCTTCGGCGTCAACCATGCCAGCCTGACCGCAGCCGATACCGTGGTGTCGAATGCCAGCTGCACCACCAACTGCCTGTCGCCGGTGGCGCAAGTGCTGCACGGCGCCATCGGCATCACCCGCGGCTTCATGACCACGATCCACAGCTACACCGGCGACCAGCCGACGCTGGACACCATGCACAAGGACCTCTACCGCGGCCGCGCCGCGGCGCTGTCGATGATCCCCACCTCGACCGGCGCCGCCAAGGCGGTGGGCCTGGTGCTGCCGGGGCTGAAAGGCCGGCTCGACGGCGTGGCGATCCGGGTGCCGACGCCGAACGTTTCCGTCGTGGACCTGACCTTCGAGGCCGCCCGCGACACCAGCGCCGAGGAAATCAACGCGGCCATCCGCACCGCGGCCGCCAGCGGCCCGCTGGCCGGCATCCTTGGCTGCACCGACCAGCCGAACGTCTCGATCGACTTCAACCACGATCCGCGTTCGAGCGTGTTCCACCTCGACCAGACACGGGTGATGGAGGGCCGCTTCTGCCGGATCCTCAGCTGGTACGACAACGAATGGGGCTTTTCCAACCGCATGGCCGACACGGCCGTGGCGATGGGAAAGCTGATCTGAGGGCAAACTGATCTGATCGGAGGCAGCCATGACACTGATAACGCTGAGACAACTTCTCGACCACGCGGCAGAGCACGGCTATGGCGTGCCCGCCTTCAACATCAACAACATGGAACAGGGGCTGGCGATCCTGAAGGCCGCCGCCGCGGTGGATGCGCCGGTGATCTTGCAGGCCAGCCGCGGTGCGCGGTCCTATGCCGGTGACATCATGCTGCGCGCCATGGTCGAGGCGCTGGCGAAGATGCACCCGACCATCCCGATCTGCCTGCACCAGGACCACGGCAACAACGAGGCGACCTGCCTGTCCGCCATCCGCCACGGCTTTACCAGCGTGATGATGGACGGATCCCTGCTGGCCGACATGAAGACCCCCGCCCCCTATGACTACAACGTCGACATCACCGCCCGCGTGTCCGATGCCGCGCATTGGGTCGGCGCCAGTGTCGAGGGCGAGCTGGGGGTTCTGGGCAGCCTTGAATCGGGCGAGGCCGCGGCCGAGGATGGTTCTGGCGCCGAGGGCAAGCTCGACCACAGCCAGCTGCTGACAGACCCGGATCAGGCGGTGGATTTCGTGCTGCGCACCAAGGTCGATGCGCTGGCCATCGCCTGCGGCACCAGCCACGGCGCCTACAAGTTCACCCGCGCCCCCGATGGCGAGATCCTGGCGATGCATGTAATCGAGGCGATCCATGCCCGCCTGCCGGGAACGCATCTGGTGATGCACGGATCGTCCAGCGTGCCGCAATACCTGCAGGACCTGATCAACGACAATGGCGGCGAGATGCCCCAGACCTGGGGCGTGCCGGTGGACGAGATCGAGCGCGGCATCCGCATGGGCGTACGCAAGGTCAATATCGACACCGATTGCCGGATGGCGATGACCGGCCAGTTCCGCCGCATCGCCACCAAGACCCCCCGCGAATTCGACCCGCGCAAGTTCCTGATCCCGGCGATGGCCGAGCTGGAAGTGCTGGTCAAGGACCGTTTCGAGCGTTTCGGCACTGCCGGCCACGCCTCGAAGATCACCGTCATCCCGATGGATGACATGGCGAAACGCTATGCGTCGGGCGCGCTTGACCCGGCGGTTTCCACCGCGAAAGCGGCCTGACAGGGGAGGCTTCGATGAACAAGCAGACAGAGATCAAGGGCAAGGACCGCTACAAGGCGGGCGTGCTGAAATACGCGCAGATGGGCTATTGGGATGGCGACTACCAGCCCAAGGACACCGACCTGCTGGCGCTGTTCCGCATCACCCCGCAAGAGGGCGTCGATGCGATCGAGGCCGCGGCCGCGGTCGCCGGCGAAAGCTCCACCGCGACCTGGACGGTGGTCTGGACCGACCGGCTGACCGCCGCCGACCAGTACCGCGCCAAGGCCTACAAGGTGGAACCGGTGCCGGGCCGTCCGGGCGAGTGGTTCTGCTACGTCGCCTATGACCTGATCCTGTTCGAGGAAGGATCGATCGCCAACCTGACCGCCAGCATCATCGGCAACGTGTTCAGCTTCAAGCCGCTGAAGGCCGCGCGGCTGGAGGATATGCGCCTGCCGGTGGCTTACGTCAAAACCTTCAAGGGCCCGCCGACGGGTCTGGTGGTGGAGCGCGAACGGCTCGACAAGTTCGGCCGCCCGCTGCTGGGGGCCACAACCAAGCCCAAGCTGGGCCTGTCGGGCAAGAACTATGGCCGCGTGGTCTATGAGGGGCTCAAGGGCGGGCTCGACTTCATGAAGGATGACGAGAACATCAATTCGCAACCCTTCATGCACTGGCGCGACCGCTTCCTCTACGTGATGGAGGCGGTGAACAAGGCCAGCGCGGAAACCGGCGAGGTGAAGGGCAGCTACCTGAACGTCACCGCCGGCACGATGGAAGAGATGTACCGCCGCGCCGATTTCGCCAAATCGCTCGGCTCGGTCATCGTGATGATCGATCTGGTGATCGGCTATACCGCCATCCAGTCGATGGCCGAATGGTGCCGGGCGAACGACATGATCCTGCACCTGCACCGCGCCGGCCACGGCACCTACACCCGGCAGAAGAACCACGGCGTCAGCTTCCGGGTCATTGCCAAATGGATGCGTCTGGCCGGGGTGGACCATATCCACGCAGGCACAGCCGTCGGCAAGCTGGAGGGCGATCCGATGACCGTGCAGGGCTATTACAACGTCTGCCGCGAGACCTTCAATCCGGTCGATCTGGAGCGCGGGATCTACTTCGATCAGGACTGGGGCGACATCAAGAAGGTGATGCCGGTCGCCTCGGGCGGCATCCATGCCGGGCAGATGCACCAGCTGCTGGACCTCTTTGGCGACGATGTGGTGCTGCAGTTCGGCGGCGGCACCATCGGCCACCCGATGGGCATCCAGGCGGGGGCCACCGCCAACCGCGTGGCGCTCGAGGCGATGGTGTTCGCGCGCAACGAAGGCCGCGACATCAAGACCGAGGGCCCCGAGATCCTGCGCGCCGCCGCCAAGTGGTGCAAGCCGCTCGAGGCCGCGCTCGATGTGTGGGGGGACATCTCGTTCAACTACACCTCGACCGACACCTCGGACTACGCCCCGACCCCCTCTGCCTCCAGCTAGGCGCCCTGCCCCCCGGACCGCCGGGGGGCCCACCCATCCAACCAAGGGAGACATTCCATGCGCATCACCCAGGGCTGCTTTTCATTCCTGCCCGACCTGACCGACGAGCAGATCTCAAGCCAGGTGGACTATTGCCTGTCGAAAAACTGGGCCATCGGCATCGAGTATACCGACGACCCGCATCCGCGGAACACCTACTGGGAGATGTGGGGTAACCCGATGTTCGACCTCGTCGATCCCAAGGGCGTGATGATGGAGCTGGAGGCCTGCCGCAAGCAGTTCGGCGATCACTACATCCGCTTCAATGCCTTCGACAGCACCCGCGGGTTCGAGACGGTGACGATGTCCTTCATCGTCAACCGCCCGAAGGTGGAGCCGAAGATCCGCATGATCCGCCAGGAAGTCGATGGCCGCTCGCAGCGCTACAGCTTCGAGACGGTCCGCTGAACACCGGCGCGGCCCCCCGGCGGGGCCGCACCTGAACCTACCGGGAGATTACGATGGACGGCGACATCCCTGCCCCCCTGCCCACCACGGTTGACCTGCGGGCCGAATATGAAAGCTCGGGCGTCAAGGAGCTGCTCGACGATCTCGATCACGAGATGATCGGGCTGAAGCCGGTCAAGCAGCGCCTGCGCGAAACCGCCGCGCTGCTGCTGGTCGAACGCGCCCGCAAGTCGCTGGGGCTGACCCATCACACGCCGACGCTGCACATGTCCTTCACCGGCAATCCCGGCACCGGCAAGACCACCGTCGCGCTGAAGATGGCGGGGCTGCTCAAGCGCCTCGGCTATGTCCGCAAGGGCCATCTGGTATCGGTGACCCGCGACGATCTGGTGGGCCAGTATATCGGCCACACCGCGCCCAAGACCCGGGAGGTGCTGAAGAAGGCCATGGGGGGCGTGCTGTTCATCGACGAGGCCTATTACCTCTACCGCCCCGACAACGAGCGCGACTATGGCCAGGAAGCCATCGAGATCCTGCTGCAGATCATGGAGAACAACCGCGACGATCTGGTGGTGATCCTTGCGGGATATGCCGACCGGATGGACAAGTTCTTCGAATCCAACCCCGGTTTCCGCAGCCGGATCGCCCATCACATCGACTTCCCGGATTATCAGAACGAAGAGCTGCACCGCATCGCCGCCCATATGCTGACCGAGCAAAACTATGTCCTGACCGAGGGCGCGAGGGCGGCGATGGACGACTACATCGCCCTGCGCCGCGGCCAGCCGCATTTCGCCAATGCCCGCTCGATCCGCAACGCGCTGGACAGGGCCCGGCTGCGGCAGGCGAACCGGCTGTTCTCCTCGGCGGCGGGGCCTTTGGATGCCACCGCGCTGTCGACGATCGAAGAAGAGGACATCCGCGCCAGCCGCGTCTTCTCGGGTGGGCTGGATTCGGGCCGCAAGGAGGACGCCGCATGACATTCGACCGCCGCATCAAGATCGCCCCGTCGATCCTCTCTGCCGATTTCGCCAATTTCGGCGCAGAGTGCCGCGCGATTGAAGCCGAAGGTGCCGACTGGGTGCATGTGGACGTGATGGACGGCCATTTCGTGCCCAACATCACCTTTGGCCCCGCCACCTGCGCCGCGATCCGGCCGCATATCAAGGGCGTGATGGATGTGCATCTGATGATCGCGCCGGTCGATCCCTACATCGAGGCGTTTGCCGCCGCGGGTGCTGACGTGATCACCGCGCATATCGAAGCCGGCCCGCACATTCACCGTACCTTGCAAGCCATTCGAAACACGGGAAAAAAGGCCGGTCTGGCCATCAACCCCGGCACCGGGCTGGACGGGGTGGAAAACCTGCTCGACATGCTCGACCTCGTCTGCGTGATGACCGTCAACCCGGGCTTCGGCGGGCAGTCCTTCATCGCCTCGCAGGTGGACAAGGTGCGCCGGTTGCGCGCGCTGATTGGGGATCGCCCGATCCATATCGAGATCGACGGCGGTGTCACCCCCATCACCGCACCGCTGGTGGCGGCGGCGGGCGCCGATGTGCTAGTGGCGGGGTCTGCGGTGTTCAAGGGCGGGTCGGTCAGCGACCCCTCCCCTTACGGCGCCAATATCCGGGCGATCCGGGCGGCGGCGGAGGCGGCCACATGATCCGGGCGTTGATCTTCGACGTCGACGGCACCCTTGCGGAAACCGAGGAGCTGCACCGCCGCGCCTTCAATGACAGCTTCCGTGCTGCGGGCCTCGGCTGGCACTGGTCCCGCGCCGAGTACACCAGCCTGCTCACCACCACCGGCGGCAAGGAGCGGATCACCCGCTATCTGCTGGGCCTCGGCCTCGACCCCGCCGGCTTCCCCGTCGCGGCCCTGCACGCCGCCAAGACAGACCGCTACGGCGCGCTGGTCGCGGGCGGCGAACTGACCCTGCGCCCCGGCATCGCCGCGCTGCTGGCCGAGGCGCGGCGCGTCGGGCTGCGGCTCGCCTGCGCCACCACCACCAGCGCCCCGAATGTCGAGGCGCTGTGCCGCGCCTGCTTTGGCAAACCGGCGACGGAGGTGTTCGACGCAATCGCGGCTGGCGATATCGTCGCCGCGAAGAAGCCCGCGCCCGACATCTACCGCCATGCCCTTGCCGAGCTGAACCTCGGCCCCGAACAGGCCGTCGCCTTCGAGGACAGTGCCAACGGCCTCAGCGCCGCCCGCGCGGCGGGGCTTGCCTGCGTCGTCTCGCCCGGTGTCTATACGCTGCACGAGGACTTCCCGGGCGCGCTGGCGGTTCTCGACTGTTTTTCCGAACTGGGCGGTATCGCGGGTCTTGCCGCGCTGCTGGCGCCGGCGCAGTAGGACCAAAGCATGGCGACGCTGATTTTCGACCTCGACGGCACGCTGATCGACTCGGCGCCCGATATCCACGCCGCCTCGAACACCGTGCTGGTGGAGGAGGGGTTGCCCCCGATGGCCCTGCCCGAGGTGCGCAGCTTCATCGGCCGCGGGGTGCCGCATCTGGTGGCCTGCCTGCTGACGGCGGCAGGGCAGGATCCCGCTGGCCCGCGCCATGCACGGCTGGTGGCGCGGTTCACCGATATCTATGAGGATGCGGTGGGCCTGACCGTGCCCTACCCGGGCGTGGTGGCCGCGCTGGAGGCTCTGGCCGCCGAGGGCCACGGTCTTGGCATCTGCACCAACAAGCCGCTGGTCCCGGCGCAGGCGGTGCTGCGGCATCTGGACCTTGCGCGGTTCTTCACCGTGGTGACGGGCGGCGACAGCCATCCGCTGAAAAAGCCCGACCCCGCGCCATTGCTGGCGACGCGGGACGCGCTTGGCGGCAACCCGGATCTGTATATCGGCGACAGCGAGGTCGATGCCGAATGCGCCCATCGCGCCGGGCTGACCTTCCTGCTGTTCACCGAAGGCTACCGCAAGGCGCCGGTGGAAACTTTGCCCCATGCCGCGGCCTTTCGCGACTTTGCGGAGCTGCCCGCCCTCGTCGCCCGGATGCTGGCGCCCGCCGCCGGCTGAAGCCTGCGCCCCCGTCCGCGGCAAGGGAACATTCTGCGCCCTGCGCGATTGTGCTCCTGCCCACGGACAGACCACCATGCCATATCCCCCAGCCCGTGATGCGCCCCCGCGTCACGGCCAGCCGGTGCCTGTCCCGTCCCCGCATGCGCTTGCCGCGCCCAGCCAGGAGCCTGACATGCCCGCCGATATGCCGACCGACCCCAAACCGCTTTACCCCGCCACCTCGGAAAGCCAGACGAGCCACGATGTGGTCGAGCGTCCGCTGAGCCCCGGCGAGGGCGGCGAGACCCATCAGCAGCCCGATGCGGGCGGCCCCACCCTGACCACCTCGCAAGGCGCGCCCGTCGCCGACAACCAGAACACCCTGCGCGGCGGCACCCGTGGCCCGGCGCTGCTGGAGGATTTCCACTTTCGCGAGAAGATCTTCCACTTCGACCATGAGCGGATCCCGGAACGCGTTGTCCACGCCCGCGGCTATGGCGCGCATGGCTATTTCGAAACGCTGGAGGCGATCCCCGAGCTGACCTCTGCCAACCTCTTCCAGGAGGCTGGCCAGATCACCCCCGCCTTCGTGCGCTTCTCGACCGTGGCGGGCAACAAGGGTTCGCCTGACCTCGCGCGCGACGTGCGCGGCTTTGCGGTGAAGTTGTATACGCAGGAAGGCAACTGGGACATCGTCGGCAACAATATCCCCGTCTTCTTCATCCAGGACGCGATCAAGTTCCCCGACCTGATCCATGCCGCCAAGGACGAGCCCGACCGCGGCTTTCCGCAGGCGCAGACGGCGCATGACAACTTCTGGGACTTCATCTCGCTGATGCCGGAATCGATGCACATGGTGATGTGGATCATGTCCGACCGCACCATCCCGCGCTCGTTCCGGTTCATGGAGGGGTTCGGCGTTCACACCTTCCGCATGATCAATGCCAAGGGCGAGGGCACCTTCGTCAAGTTTCACTGGCGCCCCAAGCTGGGGATGCAGTCGGTGCTGTGGGACGAGGCCCTGAAGATCAACGGCGCCGACCCCGATTTCCATCGCCGTGACCTGTGGGATGCCATCCAGTCCGGAGATTTCCCGGAATGGGAGCTGGGGCTGCAGATCTTTGACGATGCCTTTGCCGATGCCTTCCCCTTCGACGTGCTCGACCCCACCAAGATCATCCCCGAAGAGGATGTGCCGCTGCGCATCGTTGGCCGCCTGGTGCTGGACCGGATGGTGGACAACTTCTTTGCCGAGACCGAGCAGGTGGCGTTCATGACGCAGAACATCGTGCCCGGGATCGACTTCACCAACGACCCGCTGCTGCAGGGCCGGAACTTCAGCTATCTGGATACCCAGATCAAACGCCTTGGCGGGCCGAACTTCACCCATATCCCGATCAATGCCCCGCGCTGCCCGTTCCACCACTTCCAGCAGGACGGCCATATGGCGATGCAGGCCCCGAAGGGCCGCGCCAATTATGAGCCGAACAGCTGGGCGCAGGGCGGCCCGCGCGCCGACCCCAAGCGCGGCCATGTCAGCTTCCCCGAAGAGCTGTCGGGCGAAAAGCGCAAGGTGCGCCCCGAAAGCTTCGCCGACCATTACAGCCAGGCGCGGCAGTTCTACATCAGCCAGACCCCGCTGGAGCAGACCCATATCGCCGACGCGCTGATCTTCGAGCTGTCGAAGGTGCAGGCGCCCGAGATCCGCGAGCGGGCGGTGGCGCATCTGCCCAACATCGACACGGGGTTGGCGCAGAAGGTGGCGGATGGCCTTGGGATGAAGGCGGTGCCGAAGGCGCATACTCCCGCCAAGGCCCCGATCGAGACGATGCCCTCCGACGCGCTGTCGATCCTGAAGAAGGCCCCCGGCTCGTTCAAGGGTCGCAAGATGGGCATCGTGATGACCGATGGCATCGACGCGGGCCTGCTGAAAGCGGTGCAAGATGCGGTGCTGGCAGCGGGCGGCGTGGTCGAGCTGATCGCGCCCAAGGTTGGCGGCGTGGTCGCGGCGGACGGGACCGAAATCCCGGCGCAGCAGAAGATCAACGGCGCCCCCTCCGTCGTCTATGACGCCGTGGTGGTGCTGGCGTCGGAGGAGGGCGCGGCAGAGCTGGCCGCCCTGCATCCGGCGCGCTGCTTTGCCGCCGATGCCTTCGCCCATGCCAAGTTCATCGGGCTTGGCGGCGCGGCCGGGGCGCTGTTCGACGCGGCCGGGGTCACCGCCCGCGACGGCGGCATGATGGAACTGGCCAAGCCCGCGGATGCCAAGGCCTTCGTCACCGCCTGCGCCGATCTGCGCTTCTGGGAGCGTGTGGCGTTGTGACAACGGCGGGCGGCTTCACGGCCGCCCGCACTTGCTGCGTTGCAGCATAGTCATGGCGAGGTTGCAGCATTGGGCCTACTCCCTGCCTGCAAAGGGCTTATCTGCACTGCAACCGCAATGTCAGGAACCCCCGCCATGACCCCCGCTACCCCGCAGACCCCCGCTCAACCTATCACCCTGGCCGAAGCCGCCAAGGCCACCCCGGCCTATTTCGCACCCGAACCCGCCGGCACCGTGAAGCTGCGCGAACTGTCGGCGCTCGAGCAGATGTATGGCTATTACGAAGCGGCCTGATCCGGCCTTCCCATGCCCCTGCTGATCCTCGGCTTCACCGCCTTCTTCGTGCTGGCCTGGTGGTGGCGCCGCAGCCGCACCCTGACGCGGATGTGCGTCTGGCGTGAAGACCGCCGCCGCGCCGCACCGGGGG
Source organism: Frigidibacter albus (assembly GCF_009908165.1). Lineage (GTDB taxonomy): Bacteria > Pseudomonadota > Alphaproteobacteria > Rhodobacterales > Rhodobacteraceae > Frigidibacter > Frigidibacter albus. The sequence goes on along the minus strand of NZ_JAAAUC010000011.1, from coordinate 154,918 downwards.
AGAGCTTTCACCACTGCCTCACCTGCGGCGCCGAACAGGCGCTGCCACTGGGGCAAGAACCGCGCCACTGCCTGCGAAATCCGCAAGCTGCGCCACCGCCGCAAGAATAGCCGCACCCGAACGAACCCAAGGCTTCCGCTGCACCCCTCGCCGCGCCATGCTGCGCAGCGAAAACCGCAGCGAGGCGCCATGAAGACCAACCCTCCAGACACCGCCGCCCCCGCCGATGCCGACGCCCGCCACGCGCTGGCGCCGGTGATCTGCTACCCGGTGGACACGCTCCCCCAGCCGCCGATGGCGCTCTACCGCGCCGCGCGTAGCGCGCTGCAGCCGGTGGCCGAGGTCATCGTCCCGCCCCGCGATGCCGCCTGCTTCCACGTCCCCGCCGGGCATTTCTTCCGCATCCACTCGACCCAGGGCCCCCAAGTCGGCGACCTGAACCTGTGGAACGCCGCCGACCTGACGGAGCGGTTCTATTCCGGCAAGACCCGCGCCCTGCATGGCACGCATCTGTCCACCGGCGACCGGCTGTGGTCCAGCTTCCCGGCGATGCGCCCGCTGGCGACGATCACCCATGACACGCTCGACTGGTATGGCTTCGACGCCTTCGGTGGCGCCGTGCATGACGTGATCGGCACCCGCTGCGACCCCTATACCCATGCCCTGCTGTCAGGTGGCGGGCAGTATCACCACTGCTGCCACTCCAACCTGACCCGCGCTTTGGCCGCGGAAACCGGCCTGCCGCTGGCCGAGGCCGAGCGGCATGTGCATGACGTGCTGAACGTCTTCATGTGCACCGGTTTCACCCGCGACACCGGGCAGTATTTCATGAAGGCCAGCCCGGTGCGCCCCGGAGACTACCTTGAGTTCATTGCAGAAATCGACCTTCTGGGCGCCCTCTCCGCCTGCCCCGGCGGTGATTGTTCGGCGGAACACTCCAGCGACACCGCCGCCTGCTACCCGCTGCGTGTGGAGGTTCTGCGCCCCGCCGACGGCGCGCTGGACGGCTGGTCCCCCGCGGCTGCCAGCCGGTATGACCGCAGCCACGGGGTATAGGCGCTCAGCAATACCGCTCGACCCCGCGGATCTGATCGTCGGAATAGCGGTCGCCATGGGCAAAGCCGGCCGGCAGCAGCCGGTCGATTTCGGCGAAGTCCTCGGGCGTCAGCTCCAGCTCCCCCGCGCCCGCCAGATCGCGCAGATGCGCGGCGCTGCGGGTACCGGGGATCGGGATCAGATGCGGCCCCTGCGCCAGCACCCAGGCCAGCGCCAGCTGCGCTGTGGGCACGCCCCGTGCCCTTGCATAGGCGCGCAGGCCATCGATGATCGCGGTATTGGCGCTGAAATTCGGCTCCATGAAGCGCGGGTTGCGGGCCCGGAAGCCGTCCTGCACCTGATCCAGCCGCAAAGCGGTATCCCCCATCATGCCCCGCGCGACCGGCGAGAACGGCACAAAGGCCACGCCCAACTCCTTGCAGGCGCGGATCACCCCCAGCTCCGGCTGCCGCGACCACAGTGAGTATTCATTCTGCACCGCCCGGCAGGGATGCACGGCATGGGCGCGGCGCAGGGTCGAGGGCGCCACCTCCGACAGGCCATAGCCGCCGATCTTGCCCTCCTCGATCAGCCTTGCCAGCGTGCCGACCACATCCTCCAGCGGCACCCGGATATCGCGGCGGTGGATGTAGAACAGCTCCACCTGCTCGCGCCCCAGCCTCCGCAGTGAGCCTTCCAGTTCGCTGCGCAAATGCGCCTCGGAATTGTCGAAGCTGCGCGGGGTGCCGTTCACGATGGCCGCCTTGGTGGCGATCACCACCTCGGGTCGGCGGCTGGCCAGCCAGCGGCCGATCACGGTTTCCGACACGCCCATCCCGTAGACATTGGCGGTGTCGAGGAAATCCATCCCCGCCGCCAGCGCCGCATCTAGGCAGGCGTGGCTCTCCGCTTCGGTCGTGGGGCCAAAGGCGCCGGCAAAGGACATGCAGCCAAGGCCGATGGCCGAGACCATCGGGCCACCGGCACCAAGTTCGCGTTTCTGCATAGGGATCTCCATTCAGGGGCGAGCCATCAGACAGGAGCGAATCGGGAGGGTCAAGGGAAGATGGTGAGGCGGGAGCGTCTCGGTTCGAAGCATCTGCTCCGGCAGGTGGGGGCGGGACACATGCACCGGGAGCCGCCATCCGGTGAGACCAGCGGGACCGCCAAAGCTCGTGTATGTGCTCGTCGCCAGCGGTCGCCGTCGGCGCGGCAAGAGGCCGGATGACGCCTCGCGGCTGATCTGGATCACGGACAGGCGCCGCCGCCTCTGCGCAACTGCGCGCAAGAAGCGCGAGGGTGTGTATGTTCGGCTGGATGAACGATCAGTTGCTGCGGATGGACTGGCTGTCGGATCTGATGGCCGCAGGGGTCGCTGCGGTGGGCTGGGCCCGGCCTCGCGCCTTGGCAGATCGGCACAGTTCTTCGTCTATGACGTCATCAAGATCTTCCTCCTGCTGTCGGTGCTGATCTTCGCCATTTCCTATGCCCAAAGCTATTTCCCGCCGGAGCGCACAAGGCGCATCCTTGGTGGGCGGTCGGGGATCGGCGCGAACATCCTTGGCGCGCTGCTGGGAACGATCACGCCGTTCTGTTCGTGCTCGTCGATCCCGCTGTTCATCGGCTTCACCGCCGCCGGGCTGCCGCTGGGGGTGACCTTCTCGTTCCTGATCTCATCGCCGCTGGTCGATCTGGCCTCGGTGATCCTGCTCGCCTCGATCTTCAACTGGCCGATTGCGCTGGCCTATGTCGGTGTGGGGCTGCTGGTGGCCGTAGTCGGTGGCACGCTGTGGCCGCGATCAGGTGCTGGAGATCGTACGCAAGGTCCAGTGTTGTGCATTTCTTGCAGCCAGAGCCGAGGAACTTGATGATCATGGCCAATTTCCTGTCAAATGAACCAATGCGTGATCTCATTGAGGGTGAAACCGATAGACGTCCAATGCCAAAACCGCCGCGGAGCGCAGGACAGGAGGCAGAGATCATCAAGATCACAGATATTGCCGGGCACGGCGTCATGGCCACCCCCGCGCTGATGATCGACGGGCGGCTGGTCTCCTCCGGCATCGTGCTGACGGCGAAGGAGATCGGGCAGCTGCTGTAAGCGCCCCTTCCCAATTCGTTTTGGTCCAAATATCCCGGGGGTCCGGGGGCAGCGCCCCCGGCTTTGGCTCAGCGGTACAGCACCAGCGGGATTTTCACCGCCTGGATCATCGCGGTGGTGGTCGAGCCGATGATCAGGCTGCGGATGCGGCTGTGGCCATAGGCGCCCATCACCAGAAGGTCGAAGCCCTGCTCGGCGATCTTGGCGTTCAGCGCCGCTTCCGGCTCACCGGGTGCGAACTCGGCGGCGGTCTTCAGGCCGACCGCGCGCAGCGCCAGTTCCGCCTCTTCCATGCGGGTCCGCATCGCGGTGGTTTCCTCGCCCGCATGGACCAGCATTACCGACGTGTCTCGGAAGACGACGCTGTCCACCATGCGGGCGATGGCCCTTTGCGTGCTGGCGCTGGCGTCGAAGGCGACCAGCACCCTGGTCACCGGCTTGAACACCCGCGAGGCGACGAAGACCGGCACCTTGGAGCTGCGCACGATGCGTTCGAGGTTGGAGCCGAGATGGTCCGAGGCGAAACCGGATGCCTCTCCGCGCTTGCCGATCACGATGGCGCGGATTTCTGGCTCGAGCTCTGACACGGTCTGCAGCAGGTCGCCTTGCCGAAGCCGCTGGGTAACGGGTCCGGCGCCATCGGCCTCGATGATCATCGCGGCATCTTCAAGGATCGCACGGCCCTTGGCCTGGGCCAGCTTGGCGTTTTGCGCATCCTGCGCGGCCAGCTGCTCCAGCAGGGCAGACCGGGCGCCGAGCTTCAGCGCGCCCGACAGATCGCCGCCGGCGGAGCCTTCGCGGCGGCCAAGGACGTGCAGAAGGTCCACCGAGGCCGACAGCCGGCCCGCGATCCAGGCGGTGTAGTGGCAGACGCTGTGCGAATAGGCAGATCCGTCCACCAGGGCGAGTATCTTGTTGGTCATCATCGTCCTCCCTCAATGCGCCATCAACTTGTCCATCGCGCCCGGCTTGTCATGGATGGCAAGCTTGTCGACGATGGTTTCCGATGCGGCATTCATGCCGGTGATGCTGACCTCCGCCCCCTCGCGCCGGAATTTCAGCACGGCCATGTCCAGCGCCTGAACGGAGCTGATGTCCCAGATATGCGCCCCAGAGACGTCGATTGTCACGCGTTCCAGCGATTCGCGGAAGTCGAAGGCGGCCATGAAGTCTTCGACCGAGCCGTAGAAGAGCTGGCCCTCGACGGTATAGATGCGCTCGCGCCCGTCTGCCGAGAGGGTGGAGGTCACGCGGAACAGCTGCGCGATCTTGCCGGCGAAGAAGATGCCCGACAGCAGCACACCGACCAGCACGCCGATGGCGAGGTTGTGGGTGTAAACGACGGTGGCGACGGTCGCGAGCATGACGATGGAGGAGGAGCGGGGGTGGGTCTTCAGCGCCGTGATCGAGGACCAGCTGAAGGTGCCGATGCTGACCATGATCATGATCGCCACCAGTGCCGGCATCGGGATGCGCCCGACCAGATCGCCAAGCACCACGACCATGAACAGCAGCACCACCCCGGCCACGAAGCACGACAGCCGCCCGCGCCCGCCCGATTTCACGTTGATGATCGACTGGCCGATCATCGCGCAGCCCGCCATGCCGCCGATGAAGCCGGTGGCGGTATTGGCAAGGCCCTGGCCGATGCATTCCTGATTGCGGCTCGATTTCGTGTCGGTCAGGTCATCGACGATGGTCTGCGTCATCAGGCTTTCCAGCAGGCCGACGATGGCGACGGCGATGGAGTAGGGCAGGATGATCGCCAGCGTCTCAAGGTTCAGCGGGATCTGCGGGATCAGGAACACCGGCAGGCTGTCGGGCAGCGCGCCGAGGTCGCCGACGGTGCGCACGTCCCACCCGAAGGCAAAGGTCAGCGCGGTCAGCACGATGATGGTGACCAGCGGCGAGGGGATCGCCGTGGTGAGGCGAGGGAAGAGATAGATGATCGCTAGGCCAGCCGCGACCAGCACATAGGTCAGCATGGTCACACGCGAGGGGTCAAGCTCTGGCAACTGCGCCATGAAGATCAGGATCGCCAGCGCGTTGACGAAGCCGGTCATCACCGATTTCGACACATAGCGCATGACGAAACCCAGTTTCAGCAGGCCCATGCCGATCTGCAGTAGGCCGGCCAGAACTGTGGCGGCCAGCAGGTATTGCAGCCCGTGATCGCGCACCAGCGTGACCATCAGCACCGCCGTCGCGGCGGTCGCGGCCGAGATCATGCCGGGGCGCCCGCCCGCAATGGCGGTGATGACGGCGATGGAGAAGCTGGCGTAGAGCCCGACCTTGGGGTCCACCCCGGCGATCAGCGAGAAGGCAATCGCCTCGGGGATCAGCGCCAGCGCCACGACGAGGCCGGCCAGCAGGTCGCCCTTGATATTGCCAAGCCAGTCCTGGCGATAGGAGGAGAGAGAAATCATGTGGGATCCAATATGCCGGCGCCGCGCGGGCTGCCTGGCTGTCCAGCACGGGGGGCTGGGACGGATTGTCCGGCGGATCGGCGGCCGGAAGAGCCACCCGGGATTGCACCGGGTCCTTGCACTTGCAGCGTGATTACCCAAAGCCGGGGGCCGGTGGCAACCCATCAAGGGCAGTTTTGCGGGGCAAAGCGGCCCTGCCGCCTCGATGTGCAACGCAAAACGCCCGCCAGAGGGCGAGCGTGATGCAAATGCGGCATGGTGGGAACGGACTTAGCCGAGGACGGCCTTCACCGCACTGGCGGCGGCGGCGATCACGGTTTCCGCCTCGGCCTCGGTCAGGCAGAGCGGCGGCGCGAAGCCGAGGATGTCGCCCTGCGGCATGGCGCGGCCGATCACCCCGCGGTCCAGCAGCGCGGCCGACACGGCGGGGCCGATCTTGCGGGCGGGGTCGAAGAAGCGGCGGTCATCCTTGTCCTCGACAAACTCCACCGCCGCCATCAGCCCGTCGCCGCGCACCTCGCCGACGTTCTTGTGCCCGGCCAACGCATCGGCCAGCCCGGCGCGGAACATCGCGCCGGTCACGCGGGCATTGTCCACCAGCCCCAGCTCGTCGATCAGCTTCAGATTGGCGACGCCCGCCGCCGCGCAGATCGGGTGGGCCGAATAGGTCCAGCCGTGCCCAATGGGGCCGAACTCGTCGGATCCCTGCACCAGCACCTGCCACATCCTGTCCGACACGATGGAGCCGGACAGCGGCGCATAGGCCGAGGTGAGGCCCTTGGCGATGGTGATGAGGTCGGGCGTCATGCCGTAATGGTCCGACCCGAACATGGTGCCCAGACGGCCAAAGCCGGTGACGACCTCATCCGCGACCAGCAGGATGTCATACTTGGTCAGCACCGCCTGGATCGCTGCCCAATACCCCGCAGGCGGCGGCACGATACCGCCAGTGCCCAGGATCGGCTCGCCGATGAAGGCGGCGATGGTATCGGGGCCTTCGGCCAGGATCATCTCTTCCAGCTTGGCGGCGCAATGGGCGCTGAACTGTTCCTCGGTCTGGTTGCGATCCTCACGCCGGAAGTAATAGGGTGCCTCGGTATGCAGGATCGGCGCGCGGGGCAGGTCGAAATGCGCGTGGAACAGGGCAAGCCCGGTCAGGCTGCCGGTCATCACGCCCGAGCCGTGATAGCCGCGCCAGCGGCTGATGATCTTCTTCTTCTCGGGGCGGCCGAGGATGTTGTTGTAGTACCAGATCAGCTTGATGTTGGTCTCGTTCGCGTCCGAGCCTGACAGCCCGAAATACACCCGGCTCATATGCGCAGGCGCGCGTTCGATGATCATCTGCGCCAGCGTGATGCTGGCTTCGGTGCCGTGGCCGACATAGGCGTGGTAATAGGCCAGCTCATGCGCCTGCTTGGAGATCGCCTCGGCAATCTCGGTCCGGCCATAGCCGACATTGACGCAGTAGAGCCCGGCAAAGGCATCGAGGCTGCGCTTGCCGTCGCGGTCGGTGATGAACACGCCCTCACCCCCGGCCATCACCCGTGTCGGCGTGTCGCCGCGGGCATGGGCGCCCATATGGGTGGAGGGATGGAAGAAATGGTCGCGGTCCCAGGCAGTCAGGTCATTGTCACGGTCAAGCATGGTAGTCCTTTCGCGCCCTCAGGCGGCGGTGTCGATGCAGAGGTATTTGAGTTCAGTGAAGGCCTCGAGCCCGTGGCGGCTGCCCTCGCGGCCAAGGCCCGATTGCTTCCAGCCGCCGAAGGGCACCGGGCCGCCGGTGATCTTCACGCGGTTGATGGCGACCATCCCGAAGTCCAGCGCGCGGGCCATGCGCTGCTGGCGGGCGCCGCTTTCGGTGAGGACATAGGCGACGAGGCCGTACTCGGTGGCGTTGGCGCGGGCGATCACCTCGGCCTCGGTGTCGAAGGGCAGCACGGCGGCGACGGGGCCGAAGGTTTCCTCGGTCAGGATCTCGGCGCCTTCGGGGATGTCGGCGAGCAGCGTCGGCGCGAAGAACAGCGGGCCGGCTTGGTGGACCGTGCCGCCGGTGATCAGTCGCGCGCCCTTGGCCAGCGCGTCCGTGACCTGCGCCGCAACCTTGGCAACGGCGCGGGCATGCATCAGCGGGCCGATTTCGGTCGCCGGATCGGTGCCGGGGCCGACGCGCAGCGCGGTGATGCGGGCGGCGAAGCGGTCGAGGAAGGCGGGGTAGATGGCGCGCTGCACGAAGATGCGGTTGGCGGCGAGGCAATCCTGCCCCGAGGTGGCGAATTTCGCGTCCATCGCGATGTCCACCGCGCGGTCCAGATCTGCATCGTCGAACACGATCAGCGGGGCATGGCCGCCAAGCTCCATCACCAGCCGTTTCATCGTGGGGGAGCACTGGGCGGCGATCATCTTGCCGATGCCGGTGGAGCCGGTGAAGGACAGGCCCCGGATGCGCGGATCGGCGCAGAGCGTGCCGACGATGGTGGCGGCGTCGCCGGTGATGACGTTGAACACCCCCGCCGGGACCCCGGCGCGTTCGGCCAGTTCGGCCAGCGCAAGGGCAGAGAGCGGCGTTTCCGAGGACGGATGCACCACGCAAGAACAGCCCGCTGCCAGCGCTGCTGCGGCCTTGCGGGTGATCATCGCGGCGGGGAAGTTCCACGGCGTGACCAGCGCCACCGGGCCAAGCGCCTCGCGCCGCACCACCATTTCGGCGCCTTGCAGATGGCTGGTGACGCCTTCGGTGTTCACCCGCTGCGCCTCTCCGGCGAACCAGTCCAGGAACGAGGCGGCATAGTCGATCTCGCCGCGGCTTTCCGCCAGCGGCTTGCCCTGCTCCAGCGTCATCAGCAGCGCCAGATCCTCGCGCGCGGCCAGCATCAGCTCGCCCCAGCGGCGCAGGATCGCGGCACGGTCCTGCGGCAGGCGGTCCCGCCAGGGGGCGAAGGCAGCGCAGGCGGCGGTGATCGCGGCCTCGGTCTCAGGGGCCCCGAGCGCCGCGACATGGGCGAGCGTGTCGCCAGTGGCGGGGTCGGTCACGGCGAAGGCCTCGGCCCCCGCGGCGGCTGTCCAGCGCCCGCCGACATAGGCAAGCTCGCGCAGCAGGGCGCGGTCGGTCAGGCGGGGCGGGGCCGGGTGGTCGGAGGGGCGGGCGCGGAGGGCGGTCATCGGCGGCGTCCTTTGGCTGGGGTCGCCTGAGGATGGCCGGGAAGGCGTGGTGAGAGGGACCAAACTGCGCGCCCGCGACGGGCAATCCGGTCCAGAGGTGGGGCAATGTGTAGAGAGTCTCTCTACCCGCCCGCCAGCAGGGTCACCGGCAGCACGGTTTCTTCCTTCACCGGGCGGGTGACGATATAGGTGAAGTAGCGGTCGATGCCGATCTCCTCGGCCAGCATCCGGTCCACCAGCCGCTGATAGGCGTCGATGTCGCGGGTCATCACCTTCAGGAAGTAGTCGACGCCGCCGCCGACCGACCAGCAGGCCACCACTTCCGGCATCGCGGCCATGGCGCGTTCGAAACGGTCGAAGTCGGTCTGGCGATGCGCGGCCAGCGTCACCTCCATGATGACGGATGTGACGGGCGCGATCTTCCGCGGCGCGATGTGGGCGTGATAGCCGGTAATGATGCCCGCCTTCTCCAGCTTGCGCAGCCGAAGCCAACAGGGGGTCGGCGACAGACCCACCCGCTCGGCCAGCGCCAGCTTGGTGATCCGCCCCTCGCGCTGCACGGCGTCGAGGATGCGCAGGTCGATGGCGTCGAGCTTGATCGGGGTCATGGCGGTCCGTTGCCGGGTGCGGCGGGCGCCGCAGGTTTCCGTTGCAAAATGACATGAGATTGATCAGCTATGCAATCATGACAAATTGGCTGCCTGATCCCGCCCTGCTGACCCGCCCCGCCTATCTGTCGCTGGCCGAGCATATCGCCCGCGCCATCGAGGCGGGAACGCTGGCGGCCGGGGCGCGCCTGCCGCCGCATCGGCGGCTGGCCGATGATCTGGGCCTTTCGGTGCAGACGGTCAGCCGCGCCTATGAAGACCTGATCCGCCGCGACCTGATCGCCGGGGAAATCGGCCGGGGCACCTTCGTGCGCCAGAAGGGCGGCGAGGCGCGCCAGCCCTATCTGCCCGAGCGCAGCGGCGAGCTGATCGACCTGTCGATCCTGAAGCCGGTCTGCGACACGCTGCATCTGGACAAGATCCGCGCCGCGTTCACCTGGCTGGGGGAGTCGCTGCCGGCATCTTCGGCGCTGTCGTTCCGGCCGAACATGGTGATGCCGCGGCACCGGATGATCGGGGCCGACTGGCTGGCCGAAGTGGGGATCGAGGTTCCCGCGCACAACATCACCATCACCAATGGCGCGAGTTCGGCGATCACGGCGGCGCTGATGGGGGTGGCCCCCGTCGGGTCAACCATCGCGGCCGAGGCACTGACGCATCACACGCTGATGCCGCTGTGCGGGTATCTGGGGCTGCATCTGGAAGGTGTGGCGATGGACCAACACGGCATGTTGCCCGCCGCCTTGGACGAGGCGGCGCGGCGCACCGGGCTGCGGGCGGTGTTCCTGCAACCCAACGTTATAAACCCTTTGGGCGTGCAGATGCCAGCGGATCGGCGGGCGGAACTGGTGGCGGTAGCGCGGCGGCATGACCTTGCCATCATCGAGAATGACATCCTGGCGCGCATGGTCGAGGATGCGCCGCCCACCCTCGCCGCACTGGCGCCGGAACGGGTTCTCTACATCCACGGTTTCACCAAGATCACCGTCCCGGCGCTGCGCGTGGCCTATCTGGCCGCGCCCGACCGCTATGCCACGGCAGTGGCGAACCGGCATCTTGTCTCCAGCTGGATGGCGACGCCGCCGATTGTCGAGATCCTCAGCCATTGGCTGCAGGATGGCACCGCGGCAGAGCTGATCGCCTGGCAGCGGCTGCGGCTGGCGGAACGGCACGAACTGGCGCAGCGGGTGTTGCCGGGGCGGGTGCCCGGCGCGCATCCGCAGGCGCTGCACCTGTGGCTGCGGCTGCCTGAAGGCCGGGCCGAGGAGGAGTTCGTGGCCGAGGCGCGGCTGCGCGGCGTCGCGGTGGCGGCGGGCAGTGCCTTCCGCGCCACCGACCGCGGCAAGCGCGATTCGGTGCGGATCGCGCTTGGATCGACCGATCTGGAGGAGCTGCGGCAGGGGCTGTCGATCGTGGGCTCGATGCTGGAGGAGGGCGCCGAGGCTCCGCTGCCCGGCATCTAGGCACCGGCGCCGCCGATCCGGGCAGCACGCGAACTGCGGCGCCACCCAAATTGTCATGATACTATTTTATAAATTGACATGATTTGAAGCCGAGTCAATCGTGCCCCGATCCGAAGGCGCCCGCAGGTGTGCCAGAGACATCGAGGGACCAGCGTGGCCGAACCGATCATCCGCTTCGACAATATCCGCAAGAGCTTTGGCACGCTGACCGTGCTGGATGGGCTGTCCTTCGACGTGATGCCCGGCGAAAAGCTGGCGCTGATCGGGCCATCGGGGTCGGGCAAGACCACGATCCTGCGCATCCTGATGACGCTGGAGAATATCTCGGGCGGGCATATCGAGGTCTGCGGCGAGCAGCTTTACCACATGCAGAAGGCGGGCCGCGAAGTACCGGCGGATGAGGCGCATCTGCACAAGATGCGCCGCCACATCGGCATGGTGTTCCAGCACTTCAACCTGTTCCCGCATAAATGTGTGCTGGACAACATCACCCTCGCCCCGATCCTGACCAAGGGCGAGCCACGGGCCGAGGCCGAAAAGCGCGGCATGGACCTGCTGGACATGGTCGGGCTGGCCGACAAGGCCCGCGCCATGCCCTCGCAACTGTCGGGCGGGCAAAAGCAGCGGGTGGCGATTGCCCGGGCGCTGGCGCTGCAACCGCGGATCATGCTGTTCGACGAGGTCACCTCGGCCCTCGACCCCGAACTGGTCGAGGAGGTGCTGGCGGTGATGAAGCGGCTGGCCAACGAGACTGACATGACCATGCTGCTGGTCACGCATGAGATGGGCTTTGCTCATGAATTTGCCGACCGGGTGCTGTTCTTCGACCGCGGCCACATCATCGAGCAGGGCCCGCCGGACCGCATCTTCACCAATCCCAGCCACGAGCGCACCCAGACCTTCCTGCGCAAGATCATCGCGGCAGGCCACCGGGTCTGACCCCGGCCTGCCTTTCAAAGACGGGCCGCATCAAGATGGCCCACCCCTATCAACAGCGAGGACATCTCATGACATTCCGCTTTACCGCCCTGATGAGCGCCTCGGCCCTCGGCCTTTTGATCGCCGCGCCCGTGCAAGCCGACACGCTGGACGACCTGAAGGAACAGGGCTTCGCCCGCATCGCCATCGCCAACGAGCCGCCTTTCACCGCCGTGGCCGCCGATGGTTCGGTGTCCGGCGCGGCCCCCGATGTGGCGCGCGAGGTGTTCAAACGCCTTGGCGTGCCCGAGGTTGTCGCCTCGATCAGCGAATATGGCGCGATGATCCCGGGCCTGCAGGCCCGCCGCCATGACGCGATCACCGCTGGCCTGTTCATGAAGCCCGAGCGCTGCGCCGCGGTGGCCTATTCCGAGCCGGTGCTGTGCGATGCCGAAGCCTTCCTGCTGCCCGCCGGCAACCCCAAGGGCTTTGCCTCCTACGAAGACATCGCCGCCGATCCCGAGGCGACCATCGGCGCGCCGGGTGGCGGCACCGAGGAGAAGCTGGCGCTGGAAGCCGGCGTGCCGCGCGACCGGGTGATCGTGGTGCCGGACGGCCAATCGGGGCTGAAGATGCTGCAGGACGGGCGGCTTGACGTCTATTCGCTCCCCGTCCTGTCGATCTCCGACCTCATCGCCAAGTCGGGCGATGACAGCGTCGAGATGTTCGCCCCGGTCGTGGGCGCGCCGGTCTATTGCGACGGCGCCGCCTTCCGCAAGGGTGACGAGGCACTGCGCGACGCCTTCGACGTGGAACTGGCGGCGATGAAGGAATCGGGCGAGTTCGCGGCGATCATCGAGCCCTATGGATTCTCGGCAGCCGCCGCGATGTCGACCTCGCGCGCCGAGCTTTGCGGCGAGTGAGCAGCTTCCCCGCGCGGGCGAATGGCGCGCGCGGGGCCTTTGACGGGATGGGTGCATGGGCGACTGGTCGGGATATATCGGGCTGATCTTGCAAGGTGCGCTGGTGACGGCGCAGCTGACGGTCATGGGTACGGCGCTGGCGCTGGTGATGGCCTTCACCGCCGGGCTGGCGCGGCTGGCGCCCTTCGCCCCGCTGCGCTGGCTGGCGCGGGCCTATGTGGAGTTCTTCCGCGGCACCTCGATCTTCGTGCAGCTGTTCTGGGTGTATTTCGTGCTGCCTTTCGCCGGCGTCAGCCTCAGCCCGTTGCAGGCCGGGGTGCTGGCGCTTGGCCTGAACGTCGGCGCCTACGGGGCCGAGGTGGTGCGCGGCGCGGTGCTGTCGGTGCCGCGCGACCAGTTTGAGGCGTGCATTGCCGTCAACCTGAGCCGGTTCCAGCGGATGCGCCACGTGATCTTGCCCCAGGCGCTGCCGCTGATGCTGCCGACCTTCGGCAACAATGCGATCGAGCTCTTGAAGGGCACCGCTGTCGTGTCGCTGATCTCGCTCTCGGACATGACCTTTCAGGCGCAGGTGGTGCGGGCGCAGACCGGATCGACGCTGATCCCCTTCGCCACCATCCTCGTGCTGTACTTCGCCATGTCGCTGCTGATCGGCGCCGGGATGCGCTGGCTGGAACGCCGCGTCACCCGCGGGCTGGACGGGGTGCGGACATGAGCTGGGACTGGGCCTTCGTCTGGCAGATCATGCCGACCCTGCTGCAGGGGCTGAAGATCACGCTGCTGGTCACGGTTCTGGGCGCCATCGTCGCCGCGGTGCTGGGGCTGGTCTTTGCGGTGCTTCGGCGGTCCAGCATCAAACCGCTGGCGCAGGGCACCTCGGTCCTGGTGCAGTTCATCCGCGGCACGCCGCTGCTGGTGCAGCTTTACGTGATCTTCTACGTGCTGCCCGATATCGGCATCCGCCTGCCGGCGCTGGTGGCGGGTGTGATCGGCATCGGCCTGCACTACGCCACCTACGCCGCCGAAGTTTACCGCGGCGGGATCGAGGCGGTGCCGCGCGGGCAATGGGAGGCGGCGCGGGCGACGAACCTGACGATGCGGCAGACTTGGGCCCATGTGGTGCTGCCGCAGGCGGTGCCGCCGATGATCCCGGCGCTGGCGAACTACCTGATCGCCATGTTCAAGGAAACGCCGCTGCTGTCGGCAATCACCGTGCTGGAGTTGATGAATCAGGCGAAATCGGTGGCCAACAGCAGCTACCGTTATGTGGAGCCGATGACGATGGTTGGCGTGTTCTTCCTGGTGATAAGCCTGATCTCTGTGGCGCTGATCAGCCTGCTGGAAGCGCGTTATGGACGAAAGGCAAGCCGATGATCGAAATCCTGACCGCCGGGCGCGCGCCGCGGCTTGACCCGCGCCCCATGCCGCATCGCATCGGGCTGATCGCGCTGGCGACCGACCACAGCATCGAGCCGGATTTCGCCCGCGTGCTGAGGCCCGCGGGGGTCGCCGTGCATGTGAACCGCATCCCCTATGCCAACCCGGTGACGCCCGTCACGCTGGCGGCGATGGAGCCGGGGCTGACGGCTGCGGCCGAACTGATTCTGCCCGGCGAGGCGCTGGATGCGCTGGTCTTCGGCTGCACCTCTGCCTCGGTCGTGATCGGCGATGCCAATGTGCAACGGGCAGTGCAGGCGGCGAAACCGGGCGTGCCCGTGGTCACGCCGATTGCCGCGGCGATTGCCGGGCTGCGGGCGATGTCGGCGCGGCGGATTTCGGTGCTGACGCCCTACAACATGGAAACCTCCACCCCGATGGCCCGGCATTTTGAATCGCAGGGCTTTGCGCTCGACCGCTTCACCTGCCTGGAACTTGAGGATGACCGCGAGATGGCCCGCATCGCGCTGGACGATCTGGTGGAGTTCGCCCGCGCCGCCGTGGCCCCGGGGTCCGAGGCACTGTTCGTGTCCTGCACCGCCGTGCGCGCCGCCGGCATCATCGACCGGCTGGAGGCGGCGACGGGGGTGCCGGTGCTCAGCTCCAACCACGCCTCGGCCTGGAATGTGCTGCGGATCTGCGAGATTGCGGGCGGTGGGCCGGGGCATCTGATGACCCTGCCGTTGGGCGCGCCGTGACCGCCCTGCCCCGGCTCCCGGCGGCGGTAACGCTGGACCAGATCCGCGCCGCCGCGGCGCGCATCGCCCCGCATCTGCGCCGCACGCCGATGGAGCAGGATGCGCATCTCTCGGCGCTGCTTGGGGTGCCGGTCTGGCTGAAGATGGAACACCAGCAGGCGACCGGCGCCTTCAAGCTGCGCGGCGCGACCAATGCGCTGCTGTCGCTGCCGCCCGAGGCGCTGGCGCGCGGGGTCATCACCGCCTCCACCGGCAATCATGGCCGCGCGCTGGCCCATGCGGCGCGGGCGCAGGGGGTGCGGGCGGTGGTCTGCCTGTCGCGGCTGGTGCCGGCCAACAAGATCGCCGCGATCCGCGATCTGGGGGCCGAGGTGCGGATTGTCGGGATCAGTCAGGATCAGGCGATGATCGAAGTGGCCCGCGCCGTGGCGATGGACGGGCTGGCCGAGGTGCCGCCCTTCGACGATGCCGCCGTGATCGCCGGGCAAGGCACGCTGGGGCTGGAGATTGCGCAGGACCTGCCGGATGTGGCGACGGTGCTGGTGCCACTGTCGGGCGGCGGGCTTGCAGCCGGGGTCGCGGCGGCCGTGAAGGGCCTGCGCCCCGAGGTGCGGGTGATCGGGATCACGATGGAGCGGGGCGCGGCGATGGC
The DNA here is from genome assembly GCF_009908165.1 of Frigidibacter albus. Lineage (GTDB taxonomy): Bacteria > Pseudomonadota > Alphaproteobacteria > Rhodobacterales > Rhodobacteraceae > Frigidibacter > Frigidibacter albus. Next base: position 139,498 of record NZ_JAAAUC010000011.1, on the reverse strand, counting down.
GGCCAGCCTTGCCGGCGGCCGACCGGTGGAAGTGGCCGAGGAGGCAAGCCTTGCGGATTCGCTCGGCGGCGGCATCGGGCTGCAGAACCGGCTGACCTTTGCCATGTGCCAGGCGCTGCTGGACGATGTGGTGCTGCTGACCGAGGCGGAAATCGCCGCCGGGATGCGCCACGCCTACCGCCATGCTCGGCAGGTGATCGAGGGCGGGGCGGCGGTGGGCATCGGCGCGATCCTCGCCGGGAAGGTCTCGGCGCAGGGTCCGGTGGCGGTGATCCTGTCGGGCGGCAATGTGGATATGGACCTGCATCTGCGGGTGATGAACGGGGCCGATGGGTTGGGGGCTCAGGGATGAGGGATCCGATCCTGCTGCTGACCGAGGCCGACCTGCGCACTCTGGTGCCGCTGGACATGGCTGCGGTGGACTGCATTGAATCCGCCTTCGCCGCGCTGGCGACGCAGGCGGTGGCGATGCCGCCGATCCTGCGGCTGGATATCCCCGAGCACCGCGGCGAGGTCGATGTGAAGACCGCCTATGTGTCGGGCATCGACAGTTTCGCCATCAAGATCAGCCCCGGTTTCTTCGGCAACCCCGCGCTTGGCCTGCCCTCCACCAATGGCATGATGGTGGTGCTGTCGGCCCGCACCGGCCTCGTGCAGGCGCTGCTGCTGGACAATGGCTATCTGACCGACGTGCGCACCGCCGCGGCGGGGGCGGTCGCGGCGAAGCATCTGGCGCGGGCGGATGCGCGCACCGCCGCCATCCTCGGCGCCGGGATGCAGGCGGAGATGCAGCTGCGGGCGCTGGCGCTGGTGCGGCCGCTGACCGGCGCGCGGATCTGGGCGCGGGACAGCGCCAAGGCGGCGGCACTCGCGGCGCGGCTGCAGCTTGGGTTCCCGGTGACGGTGGCCGCATCGGTGGCCGAGGCGGTGACGGGCGCGGATGTGATCGTGACCACGACGCCGGCGACCGCCCCGATCCTGCCCTCGGGCGCCGTGACTGCCGGCCAGCACATCACCGCGATGGGCTCGGATGCCGAGCACAAGAATGAGCTGGACCCGGCGCTGATCGCCCGCGCCCGCTATGTCGCGGACCGGCTGTCGCAGACGGAACGGCTGGGGGAGTTGCACCATGCCATCGCCACGGGCCTCGCGCAGGCGGGGGCGGGATACCCCGAACTGGGACAGGTGGTGGCGGGGCTGGTGCCGGGGCGCAGCGATCAGGCCCAGATCACCCTCGCCGACCTCACCGGCACCGGCATTCAGGATACCGCCATCGCCGCACTGGCGCTGACCCGCGCCCGCGCTGTTGGCGCAGGACAAAGTTTCAAGGTGTGAACCGGGCCACGTGCCCCAAAGGAGACAAAGATGGGTGAGGTTGCGTTGAAGTTCGACCGGGCGGAATATGCCGCGCGGCTGGACAAGACCCGCGCGGCTATGGCGGCAAAGGGGGTAGATCTGCTGATCATCACCGACCCGTCCAACATGAACTGGCTGACCGGCTATGACGGCTGGTCCTTCTACGTGCATCAATGCGTGGTGGTGCCGCCGACCGGCGAGCCGGTGTGGTATGGCCGCGGGCAGGATGCCAATGGCGCGAAGCTGACGGCTTACCTCAAGCACGACAACATCGTCGGCTACCCCGACCATTACGTGCAGAGCACCGAGCGGCACCCGATGGACCTGCTCAGCCAGATCCTGACGGATCGTGGCTGGGGCAAGCTGCGCATCGGGGTGGAGATGGACAATTACTGGTTCACCGCCGCCGCCTTCGCCGCGCTCATGAAGGGCCTGCCGAACGCCAGATTCAGCGACTGTACGGCGCTGGTGAACTGGCAGCGCGCGGTGAAGTCGCCGCAGGAAATCGCCTATATGCGCAACGCCGCCCGCATTGTCGAAGGCATGCACCAGCGCATCTTCGACAAGGTCGAGGTCGGCATGCGCAAATGCGATCTGGTAGCCGAGATCTATGACGCGGGCACCCGCGGCGTCGACGGCATCGGCGGCGACTACCCCGCCATCGTGCCGCTGCTGCCTTCGGGCCGCGATGCCTCGGCCCCGCATCTGACCTGGGATGACAAGCCGATGCAAAGCGGCATGGGCACGTTCTTTGAAATCGCCGGCTGCTACAACCGCTACCATGTGCCGCTGTCGCGCACCGTGTTCCTGGGCAAGCCGACGCAGGCCTTCCTCGATGCCGAACAGGCGACGCTGGAGGGGATGGAGGCCGGCCTTGCCGCCGCGAAACCGGGGAATACCTGCGAGGATATCGCCAATGCCTTCTTTGCCGTGCTGGCGAAATACGGGATCCTCAAGGACAACCGCACCGGCTATGGCATCGGGCTCAGCTATCCGCCCGACTGGGGCGAACGCACCATGAGCCTGCGGCCGGGCGACAAGACGGTGCTGGAGCCGGGGATGACCTTCCACTTCATGACCGGCCTGTGGCTGGAAGACATGGGGCTGGAGATCACCGAAAGCATCCTGATCACCGAAACCGGGGTCGAGTGCTTTGCCGATGTGCCGCGCAAGCTGTTCGTGAAGGACTGACCCGATGCTGCAGCAGATGGTGCGCCCGTCGCCGATTTCGGCGACGGTGGATTTCGATGCGGAGGGGGTGAGCCATGGCTTCCTCCGCCTGCCCTACAGCCGCGACGATGCGGCCTGGGGCTCGGTGATGATCCCGGTGACGGTGGTGCGCAATGGCATCGGGCCGACCGCCCTGCTGACCGGGGGCAATCATGGCGATGAATATGAGGGGCCGATCGCGCTCTTCGACCTCGCGCACAGCCTGCGCCCCGAGGAGGTGACGGGCCGCGTCATCATCATCCCGGCGATGAACCAGCCAGCCTTCGGCGCGGGCACCCGCACCTCGCCCATCGACCGGGGCAACCTGAACCGCAGCTTTCCGGGCCGCCCGGATGGCACGGTTACGGAAAAGATCGCCGACTACTTCCAGCGCGTGTTGCTGCCGATGGCCGATGTGGTGCTGGATTTCCATTCAGGCGGCAAGACACTGGATTTCCTGCCCTTCTGCGCCGCGCATGTGCTGGCCGACAAGATGCAGCAGGACCGCGCCTTCGATCTGGTGCGGGCCTTCGGCGCGCCCTACAGTGTGAAGATGCTGGAGATCGACGCGGTGGGCATGTACGACACCGCCGCCGAGGAGATGGGCAAGTTGTTCGTGACCACGGAACTTGGCGGCGGCGGCACCGCCTGCGGGCGCACCGCCACCATCGCCATCCGCGGCGCGCGCAACCTGCTGATCGCCGCGGGCGTGATGCAGGGCGAGGTGGCGCCGCAGCCGACGCAATGGCTGGATATGCCCGATGCCGATTGCTTCACCTTCGCCGAGGATGCCGGGCTGATCCAGTTTCTTGCCGATCTGGGCGACCGGGTGGAGGCGGGCCAGCCCATTGCCCGGATCTGGCCGACCGGGCGCACCGGCCTGCCGCCACGAGAGCTTTGCACAAGCCGGGCGGGCCTCTTCACCGCCCGGCATTTCCCGGGGCTGGTCAAGCCCGGCGATTGCGTCGCCGTGGTCGCGGTGGAGATCGAGGGGGCATGACCCGCCTTCCGCCCGCCGACATTGCCCGCGCGGTGCTGGTGGCGCTGATCTGGGGCATGGGATTTGTCGTCGCCAAGGGCGCGACCGAGCATTTTCCGCCGATCCTGCTGCAGGCCTTCCGCTTTGCGGTGACGGCGGCGGTCATGGCGGTCTTCCTGCGCAGCCCGGGGCGGGGCAACCTGCCCTGGTTGCTGGCGGTGTCGCTGATCGGCGCCACGATCCAGTATTCCCTCACCTTCAGCGGCGTGCATCGGCTGTCGGCGGGCATCGCCGCGCTGGTGATCCAGCTGGAGGTGCCGTTCCTGGTGCTGCTGGGTGCGCTGCTGCTGGGCGAGAGGCCGAAGCCGCGCCACTGGGTCGGCATCGCGCTGGCCTTTGCCGGGGTGGCCTTCATCGCCGGCAATATCCGCTTTGACGGGGCCTGGGCGGCGCTGGCGATGATGATGGGCGGCGCCTTTTCCTGGGCGCTTGGGCAGGTGATGATCCGCAAGCTGCGCGGCATCAGCGGGCGGGTCATCACCGCCTGGGTCGCGGTGCTGGCGACGCCGCAACTGTTCCTGGCCTCGCTGCTGTTCGAGGACGGGCAGGCCGCCGCCATCGCCGGGGCCGGGCCCGATGTCTGGGCGGCGGTCGCCTATCTGGGGCTGATCATGACCGCGCTTGGCTATTACCTGTGGAACTCGCTGCTGGTGCGGCACGAGGTCGGGCGGGTGGCGCCGTTCCTGCTGTTGCTGCCGGTGTTCTCGGTGCTTGGCGGGGTGCTGTTTCTGGGCGAGGTGCTGTCGCCCCCACAACTGATCGGCGGCGCGCTGGTGCTGTCTGGCGTGGGGCTCATGCTGATCGAAGGGAAGGAGCCGCAGAGGGTGGCGGCGTAACCTACTCCGGCGGCGTCTTGCTGCTGGTGAATGCCCGCCGCGCCAGCCGGCTGCCAAGCCGGCCCGCGCCTTGCAGCACCCCGCGGGTGCTGCGTGCCGCCTCCTTGACCGACCGGCTGCCTCGCCCCGCCGCCATCCGCCGCCGGTTGCGCTGGACCAGCAAGGCATGGCCAAGGCCCGCCTCCATCTCGGTCCGCAGCGGCTCGATATTCCACTCGGGGCTGACCGCGCAGACGGGCAGCGGCTTCAGGCCCCCCATGTCCCCCGCGATGGCGGCCACCGCCCCGGCAAAGACCTGCTGCAACTCGGCCGGCAGGCGGTTTTCCGGGTAGGGCCAGCCGGGTGCCAGCTGGTCGATGCAGCTGGCCACCGCGATGATCTCGGGCCGCCGCCGCGCGGGTTCGGCGGCAAAGCTCGCCTCGAACCGCTGCAGCAGCTCCAGATCGGCAGCGCGCCCGGGGCGGTTGGCGCGCAGCACCCAGACGATCAGGTCCGCCTCGCGCAGCTCTGCCAGCAGCGCCTCCAGACTGCCCGCCGATCCGTCGATACCTTGGCTGTCGATCCAGTGGCAGGGCACGCCGCCGATCGCGGCCTCGTAGGTCACCAGCCCCGGCGTCGTGGGGGCCATGTCGGTCTCGGCCCGGTCATCCCCCAGCAGCGCATTGATCAGCGTCGATTTCCCGGCGCTGATCTGGCCGACGAACACCACCCGCAGCGGGGTATCCGCCTCGGCCATGCGGCCCTGGTCGGCCTCGGTCTGCTCCAGTTCAATCGCCAGAAGTTCCGCGTCCGAGAACCGCAGCCGTCCGGAATACAGCTCCACCGCGGAATAGGCGACCTCCTCCAGCAAGATCGCCTGCAGCACCCCCATCATCTGATCGCTCAGCCAGTCGGAATTGCCGCCCGACACGATCAGCTCCACCTCACGCGCGATGCCCACCGCCGGGTTCAGCATCACCCGCAGCGCCCGGTAGCCATACCAACCGGCTTTGGACACCGAAGACAGGTTGCCCCGGTTGCGCCACAGCCAGTGCAGCGTCTGCAAGGACACGGTGTCGGCAAAGGGCACATGCGCGCGCAGCCGGGCGCGGTAGCGGGTCACGCTGCGCTCGATCAGCAGCAGCGCCTCGGGCAGGGTGAAGTCGAGCGCGGTGCGGCTGCCAAAGCCCTTCGCCACCTCATCGACGATGCCAAGCGCAAGGTCCGGCAGCGCCTCCCATGGCTGGGCGGTGGCGGTGGTGGCCTCGATCTTGCGCCGGGCGCGGTCGAAGGCGGCGGCCTCTTGTGGCAGCCAGTCGGGATTGGCGCTGACCGCCATGTCGGCGGCCAGATCACCCACCGTCACCGGAGCGCGGCGGCGGCGCCGTGCAATCCACCGCAGCAGCGTGACGGTGCCGCCGAACACGCCCGCCACGCCGACGAAATGCAGCAGGTATCCTTGCTGGCCCAGCCACAAGAACCCCAGCAGGCTGGTCACGGCAATCGGCAGCGCCAACGTGGCGATCACCAGCAGCCGGTCCCATCGCAGCAGCGCGCGGCGGATCCGGTCAGGAAGCGTCATGGCGGCCCTGAGCCAGCGCGCCCTTGTAAAGCGTGCGGATGGTCCCCGGCGTCACCGCCTGCCCCTCGCTGATTCCGTGCAGATAGGCAGCCGCCGCGCGGCCAAGCGCATAGGTGGCGGCAAAGCTGATCGTGCCGGCGGCGGCCGCCCCCGCCGTCTGGCCAAAGACCGGGATCAGCTTGGCCAGCTGCCGCAGCCCATAGCTGGCGCCATAGCGCAGCGCCGCGCCGGTCCCAAGTGCGGCGGCGAACTCGTAGAACCGCGCCCGCGTCCATTCCACGCCATAGCGCGCCGCCAGCGCCCGCAGCATCGCCGCCTGCACCCCGGGCACCGCGACGGCGCCCACCACCGGCGCCACGTCTGCGGTGCCAGCGGCACCAGCATACCACAGCACCTCGGCCCGGTTGGTGGCCCAGCGCGCCGGCTCCCCGGCCCGGTACTCCTCGCGCGCGAGGGCCAGCGCCACCTCGGGCATCATCTCGTCCAGCAAGGCGGTGAGGGGCTGCACCGCCTCGGCCGGGATCGGGTCCACGTTCGGCAGCGACAACTCCACCTGCCGCAGCGGCGCCCCCGCTGCCTTGTCGAACAGCGCCTGCGTGCGGGCGCGGGCGCGAAATCGTTCCTGCGCATCCCCCAGCAGGTCGGCGCCGGTATGCACCACCAATGCGCTGAGCTTGCCCTGCCGCCGGCGCAGCGTGGCCAGCATATCGGCCACCTCGCCCTGCACCGGGTCATCGAGCCGGGCGACCACAAGAATCAGATGCGAGGCCCTTTGGCACAGCGCCAGATCATCGGCCGGGTCATAGCCCGCCTCACCCAGACCGCGCGTATCCAGGAAGCGCATCAGCGGATGGGCCTGCGGAAAATCGAACTGCATCGAGGCGCGGGTGCAGGGGGCAAAGCCGTTGCCGACCACCACCTCGGGCAGGCCGGTCAGCGCCCGCACCAGCGTGGACTTGCCCGCGCCGGTCTTGCCCAGCAGCCAGATCACCGGCAGCGGCCGCCCGGTCATCTCGGTGGTCAGCTCGGGCGGCAGCTCTGTCGGGGCAGAGGGGGCCGAGAGCTGTCGCCACAGGCGTTCGAACCGATATCTCAACAGGCACCTCCGGGGCGGGCAACAGGGCCCAACGCCAGTATGCGCCCCGTCGTTCCAGCCGCAAGCGGGATCGGGAGGGACTGTTCCCGGCGCGATCAGGTGACTTGCCGGTGGCAAGTCACCCGCGTCGGTTGCCCGAAGGCGCAAGCCGCAGGGCAAGGGGGGTGCGACCTGGACCGAAGGGTGCCAAATTCTGAGGGGACCGCCCGGGTGGGCACATGTGCCCGCCCCCGGAGGGCGGTCACATCAGAATTTCGTCGACGGCCGAAATTCTGGGCAGCGCCCTTTACCGCCGTAGCACCGAACGAGGTTCAGAGCAGACGCCCTGACCCGCCCCTTCCATGACCCCGCCCCCTTGCAGCCCCCAATCCCCCCGCCCTATCCTTCCCGCAACGAAGGACACCCCATGACCGACACCCCCCAGCTCGACGCCCATCTCCTCCCCGGCATCGACCGCGAGGCGCTGCTGACCCCCAAACTCTCCACCCACCCCCCGCGCATCCTGCTGCTCTACGGCTCGCTCCGCCCCCGCAGCTTCAGTCGTCTGACGGCCGAGGAGGCCGGCCGCATCCTCACCCGCCTCGGCGCCGAGGTGCGCTTCTTCAACCCTGCCGGCCTGCCGCTGGTCGATGACCCCGGCGCCGACCTCACCAAGGTCGAGGAACTGCGCGAGGCGGTGATGTGGTGCGAGGGGATGGTCTGGTCCTCACCCGAACGCCACGGCGCGATGACCGGCGTGATGAAGACCCAGATCGACTGGATTCCGCTGTCACTTGGCGCCGTGCGCCCGACGCAAGGCAAGACGCTGGCGGTGATGCAGGTCTCGGGCGGCTCGCAAAGCTTCAATGCGGTCAACCAGATGCGGCTGCTGGGGCGCTGGATGCGGCTGATCACCATTCCCAACCAGTCCTCTGTCGCCAAGGCCTATCAGGAGTTCGGGGAGGATGACCGCATGCGCCCCTCGCCCTATTACGATAGGATCGTGGATGTGATGGAAGAGCTGGTGAAGTTCACCCTCTTGACCCGCGACCGCGCCGGCGAGCTGGTGAACCGCTACTCCGAGCGCAAGGAAGCGGCAGAGGCGCTGGCGGCGCGGCTGAACCTTGGCAAGGCGCTGTAGGACCCGCACGGCAGGGGTGACGCGCAGGAAAAATTCTTGACCGGCGCGGCAGCGCGGGCGTCAACTCGGGGGAACATCATCACCCGAGGGGAGCCGCGAAATGTGCAATGCCTGTCTGATTGAAAACGTCAAATCCTCCATGCTCTCGCGCCGCGCGCTGTTCACCGGCGCGGCGGCGGTCACGGCGGCCAGCGTCGCCTCTGGCCTCATCTCCGCCCGCCCGGCGCTGGCGCAGGCGACGGGCAAGGTGGTGGACCTGACGCACACCTATGACAGCGACTTCCCGACCTTCGACGGCAAGCCCGGCATCTTGTTCGACGTGGACAAGACCTTCGCCGCCGATGGCTACAACCTGTTCAAGCTGACGATCTTCGAACACACCGGCACCCATATCGACACGCCGCTGCATTTCTCGGATGGCGGCACCTCGGTCGATGCGCTGCCGGTGGAAAACCTTGTCTGCCCGCTATGCATCATCGACATCACCGCGAAAGCCGCGGACGACGCGAATGCCACTGTAGAGGCCGAGGATATCGAGGCCTGGATCAGCGCCAATGGCGAGATCCCGGCGGGGGCCTGCGTCGCCATGCATTCGGGCTGGGCCGCGAAGGTAGGGGACACGACCTTCCGGGGCACTGCAGATGGCGCGCTGGCCTTCCCGGGCTTCGGCAAATCCGCGACCGACCTGCTGATGGAAACCGGGGCGGCGTCGATCGGGGTGGATACCATGTCGCTCGACCCCGGCAATTCCGCCGATTTCGCAGTGCATTATTCGTGGCTGCCCTCCGGTCGCTTCGGGATCGAGGGGCTGGCGAACCTCGACCAGCTGCCCGCCACGGGGGCCACGGTCTTCATCGGCGCGCCCAAGCATCGCGGCGGTACCGGTGGCCCGGCGCGGGTGATGGCGATGCTCTGACGCAGTCGTGACGGCGGCCCGAGCGACGGTTCTTGCCCTGCAAGGGGCAAGAACGTAAAAAGAACATATGTCCAAGCTCTCCCTCGACAGCAAACTCGCCATCCTCTCCGACGCCGCCCGCTATGACGCCTCCTGCGCGTCGAGCGGCACCACGCGGCGCGATTCCAAGGATGGCAAGGGGCTTGGCTCCACCGAGGGCTCGGGCATCTGCCACGCCTATGCGCCGGATGGCCGCTGCATCAGCCTGCTCAAGATCCTGATGACCAATTTCTGCATCTACGACTGCGCCTATTGCGTGAACCGGGTCTCCTCCAACACGCCCCGAGCCCGCTTCAGCGTCGAGGAGGTCGTCAGCCTGACCATCGAGTTCTACCGGCGCAACTACATCGAAGGGCTGTTCCTCTCCTCGGGCATCATCCGCTCGCCCGATGCCACAATGGAAGACATGGTCCGCATCGCCCGTACCCTGCGCGAGCAACACCAGTTCCGCGGCTACATCCACCTGAAAACCATCCCCGATGCCGCGCCAGAGCTGATCGAGCAGGCGGGGCTCTATGCCGACCGGCTGTCGATGAATGTGGAACTGCCGACCGATGCCAGCGTTGCGGCCTATGCGCCGGAAAAGAACCCCGCCACCATCCGCCGCGCGATGGGCGAGTTCCGCAGCCGCAAGGAAGCCAGCACCGACCGCAGCCACACCGGCAAGCGCCCGCCGCGCTTTGCCCCGGCCGGGCAATCGACGCAGATGATCGTGGGGGCGGACCTGTCCACCGACGCCACGATCCTTGGCACCGCGACACGGCTTTATGGCGATTACCGGCTGAAGCGGGTCTATTACTCCGCCTTCTCGCCGATCCCCGATGCCGCCGCCGCGCTACCGCTGATCCGCCCCCCTTTGCAGCGCGAACACCGGCTGTATCAGGCCGACTGGCTGCTGCGCTTCTACGGCTTCAACCTCGCCGAGATCACCGGCGCGCGGGCCGATGGCAATCTGGACCTCGAGATCGACCCCAAGCTGGCCTGGGCGCTGGCGAACCGGCATCACTTCCCGCTCGACGTGAACCGGGCACCGAAGGAGATGCTGTTGCGGGTGCCGGGCTTCGGCACCAAGACCGTGGGGCGCATCCTCGCCACGCGCAGCCACCGGACCCTGCGCCATGACGATCTGGCCCGAATGGGCGCTGCGATGAAGAAGGCCCGCGCCTTCATCACCCTTAAGGACTGGAGCCCCGGCGCGCTGACAGACTCGGCGGGCCTGCGCGCCCGCTTTGCGCCGCCGCCCGAGCAGCTGTCGCTGTTCTGATGCAGGCGGTGACCCTGCCCCCCATCGGCACCGACACCGCCTGGCGCAACGCTGCGCGGGCGCTGCTGGCCGCCCGCACCCCGCCCGAGGACGTGCTGTGGCACTTCGGCGAGGCCGCGCCGCAGCTGTTCGACGCGGCCCCGCTTGCCCCCGCCGATGCGCCCCCGATCAAGGTGCCCGCCAGCTTCGTCGCCCTGGCGGATACCGTCGTCTGGCACAGCGACCCCGAGCGCTTTGCCCGGCTCTACGCCCTGCTGTGGCGGCTGCCGCACACCCCCGGCCTGATGACCGACCGCGGCGATCCCGCCCTTGCGCGGCTCAGGGCGCTGGAAAAGAACGTGCAGCGCTGCAAGCACAAGATGAAGGCCTTCGTCCGCTTCCGCGACATCGGCCCGCCCGATGCGCCCCGCCGCCGCTTCGCCGCCTGGTTCGAGCCGACGCATCACACGGTGGAACCCACCGCCCCCTTCTTCGCCCGCCGCTTCGCCGATATGGACTGGATGATCGCCACCCCCGACATCACCGCGCGCTTCGAGAATGGCACGCTGAGCTTCGCTTCCGGCCTCCCCCGCCCCGACCTGCCGGAGGATGCGACGGAAGAGCTGTGGGGCACCTATTTCTGCAACATCTTCAACCCGGCGCGGGTGAAGATTTCCGCCATGACCTCGGAAATGCCGCGCAAATACTGGAAGAACCTGCCCGAGGCGAAGCATATTCCCGGCCTTCTGGCCGGGGCCGAGGCCCGCGTGCGCGAGATGCAGGACAAGGGGCCAAGCCTGCCCCCGGCGCGGGCGGCGAAGATCTTGCAGCAGTTGCACGCGCCTGCGCTGGCGCAAACGCTGGACGATCTGCGCGCGCGGGCGGAGGCCGAGAACCGCACCCCGCTCCCGAACCGCGGCCGCATCGTGCTTGGCGAGGGCCCCGCCAATGCCCGCCTGATGATCGTCGGCGAACAGCCCGGCGACATTGAGGACCAGCAGGGCCGCCCCTTCGTCGGCCCCGCCGGGCAGCTCTTCGACCGCATCGCCCAAGAGGCGGGCCTCGACCGCGCCACCGCCTATGTCACCAACGCCGTCAAGCGTTTCGGCTTCACCGAGCGTGGCAAGCGCCGCATCCACCAGGCGCCCGAGCGCAGCGATATCGAGCACACCCGCTGGTGGATCGACTCTGAAATCCGCATCGTGCAGCCCGCGCTGATCCTCGCCATGGGGGCCACGGCGGCCCGGATGCTCACCGGCAATGGCACCGGCATCCTCGCCCGCCGCAGCCGCATCGAGGACACGCCCGCCGGCCCCGTCTTCCTGACCGTCCACCCCAGCTACCTGCTCCGCCTGCCCGACCCCGCGCAGGCGCAGGACGAAACCGCCCGCTTCCGCGAAGACCTCGCCGCCGTCCGCGCCCTGATGGCCGCCTGACCCGGCCAAGTCCCGCCGATCCTTGCACCGCCACCCGGCGAGGTTCCGCGCATCGGGCGCGCCGTGCTCCGCCATGTTTTGCGATGCAATCGCCTCGGTGTTACGCCCGCGAGATAGAAGCCCCGACAGGGGGCCCTCCGGCAACAAGGAACATGCGGCATGGATACAGACGACACGCCCAAGACCCTGCCCGAAGCCGAGAACGCGCCAGTGCCAGAGGCGGCCCCACAGCCGACCCCGGAACTGCGCTTCCTGACCGAGCCTGACGCCCGTTTCCTGATCTCGCACCTCGCCAGCATCGACCATGTGACGGTGCGAGTGCTTGGCGAGCATCCCGATGCCGGCCCCGAAGTGACCGCCTTCCTGCGCGCCTCGGGCTATGAGGTGCGCCAGGAAACGCTGGGGCGCATGGTGCCGCCGCCGCTGACCCGCTTCGCACTGCGCTATCAGGGCAAGACCGCCACGCTGACCGTCGCGCCCGCCGTTCCGTCCTGACCCCGCCTTGCGGCCCCGCAGCACAAAGATTGCCGCATTCGCAAGCGGGCCTTAAAGCTTGCGCGGTAACGAGTGAAGATGCGGCGATTCTGCCGCGCGTTGGGTGGTCAGGGATGGGGTCAGGCGGTCAAGGCACCGAAGAGCCGGTGTGTGCGTTTGCGGCGGGCACCGATGACTCTCCGCCCGAGGCGGCCCCGCCCTTGCCGGCGCCCCGCCAAACACCGCTCGAGGCCCCGGTGATCCTCGACCGGATCGACGCGATGACCCGCCATGCCATCGAAACCTTGCTGGACGGCCCGGACGGCTGGCGCCCGCTGGGCCGCGATCTGGTCGCCCGCTGGCCCGAGGCCCGGGCGCTGGAACTGATCTTCGCCATTGTCAGCGCCGCCGAAGCCATCGAGACGATGTTCGCGCCCGGCAGCCCCGCCCTTGCAAGCGCCGCGGCGGGCTACAAGGTGGCGGCACTGCTGGGGGTCGATCTCTTCGCCATGCAAAGCCTTGGCCTGCCGCATCACGCCGCGGCCGATTTCATCGCCTATTGGCGCAGCGATCCGTGGTTCCGACTGGTCTGAGCCTTAGCCGCCAAGGCTGCGCAGCCAGGCCTTGAACCGGCCCCAACTGGTGCGCGCCCCGCGCCGGGCATCGCCCGCGCGGTCCCCCGCATCGGTCCAGGCCTCTCCCGCGGTGCCGAACATCGGGTCCAGCGTCCGCTCGCGGAACTGCAGCCACATCCGCCGCAGCATGATCCCGGCCACGGCCAGCAGCGTCAGGATCACGATATTGGCCCAGGGGATGATCCGCTCATCCGGCCCGTCCGCCAGCCGCACGCCGACAGCGTTCGGGAAGATCGTGAAGAACTCGTTGCGCCAGCCGTAATGCGTGACAACCACCCAGCGCGGCGCGGCCGAGGTCGACCGCAGGTCCGAGGCCTCGGTCTGCAGGTTGTAGCTGTCGAACTTGAAATAGGGCGGCCATATCCAGCCGGTATCCTCGTTCCGATAGACCATCGGGCGGCCGTTCTGGCGGATCGTCTCGATGAACTTCACATCCCGCGTCGGTTGCGCCGTTCCGGTTCCGGCATCGGCCGAGGCCCAGAAGATCGAATTGTCGCCAAAGTCGATGCGCCGCGTCTCGGTATCGGTGATGCGCACGATGTCATGCTGCGGCAGCACGTAATGCAGGAAGCCAAAGACCGTCAGCACGATCAGGGTGTAGAAGGTCCACTTGACGTATTTCATGCCCACGCGCCCTACGAATAATTGTTCAACCAGATCAGAAAGATGACCACCAGCGCCGGCACCACGTAGACCAGCCCGATCAACCGCCGCCTCAGGCCACGCTCATAGGCGCGCATCCCGTCCCTGATATAGGCATCCCGGCCCTCGGGCGCAGCCCCCTCGGCGACCTCTTCCTCCCATCGCCTCTCCAGCGCCTCGCGCCGGACTGATCGGGAATAGACCGAGATCAGCCAATAGATCACGGTCAGCACCACGAAGCCGATCGCGGCAAGGCGCAGGAAGGCGATCATCCGGGTCTCCATCAAGTCCCCCGCCTTATGCCGCAATCGCCCCTTCCCGTCATCCGGTTTCCACTGGCGTTTGCCATTGCCGCCGCCGATCCGCACTACTAGCCTTGCGCCATGACCCATCCCCTCACCGCCCCGCTGAAAGCCGAGATCGCCCGCCGCGAGGGCGATCTGATCCGCCTTACGCAAGACCTGATCCGCATCCCGACGCTGAACCCGCCGGGCCGCAACTACCGGCAGGTCTGCGACTATCTGGCCGCGCGGTTGGAGGCGTCGGGCTTCACCTGCACCCTGCTGCGCGCCGAAGGCGCCCCCGGCGACAGCGAGACCTATCCGCGCTGGAACCTTGTTGCCCGCCGGATGGGAACGCGCCCCGGCGACTGCGTGCATTTCAACGGCCACCATGACGTGGTTGAGGTCGGCCACGGCTGGACCCGCGATCCCTTTGGCGGCGAGCTTCACGATGGCCGCATCTACGGCCGCGGCGCCTGCGACATGAAGGGCGGCATCGCCGCCAGCATCATCGCCGCCGAGGCCTTCCTCGCGCTCTGCCCCGACTTCGCCGGCAGCATCGAAATCTCGGCCACCGCCGATGAGGAATCGGGCGGCTTCGGCGGCGTCGCCTGGCTGGCGCAGAACGGCTGGTTCGACAACGTCCAGCACGTGCTGATCCCCGAGCCGCTGCACAAGGACCGCATCTGCCTTGGCCATCGCGGCGTCTGGTGGGCCGAGGTCGAAACCCGCGGCCGCATCGCCCACGGCTCCATGCCCTTCCTGGGCGATTCCGCCATCCGCCACATGGGCGCCGTGCTGGAGGAAATCGAGCGCACTTTGTACCCCCTCCTCGCCGGCAAGCGCACCGCCATGCCGGTGATCCCCGAAGGCGCGCGGCAATCCACGCTCAACATCAACTCCATCCACGGCGGCGAGGCGGAGCCGGAGCCCGGCTATACCGGCCTGCCCGCGCCCTGCGTCGCCGACCGCTGCCGCATCATCCTCGACCGCCGCTTCCTGATCGAGGAAGAGGTGGGCGAGGTGAAGGCCGAGGTCACCGCCCTCTTGGAACGGGTGAAGGCCACCCGCCCGAGCTTCGAGTATGAGGTCCGCGACCTCTTCGAGGTGCAACCCAGCATGACCGACCGCGAAGCCCCCGTGGTGCAGGCCACCGCCCGCGCCATCGCCTCGGTTCTGGGGGCCGAGGCCGCCTATGTCGTCTCGCCCGGCACCTATGACCAGAAGCATATCGACCGCATCGGGAGGCTGAAGAACTGCATCGCCTACGGACCGGGCGTGCTCGACCTCGCCCACCAGCCCGACGAGTGGATCGGCGTGCAGGACATGATGGACAGCGCCGCGGTGATGGGGCTGGTGCTGGCGGAGTTGCTGGAAGCCTGAGCCTTTTGCCCGGAACAAGGCGCTTCAGCGCCGCCGGGCAGCGCCCGTCCGCCCCCTCGGGCGGGCGCTCCCAACCGTCGTGCCTAGAAATTCGGTGGAGGTAAACCGCACCATAAAGCGCCTGGAACCACTGTTGCTCGCCCACCCGGCGGACGGGCACTGCCCTCTGACGGCGCAAACCACGTCCCGGGCAAACGCCCCCACCAACACCCTTGACCCGCAGCGCCCCGCAGTAGAACATCCCCGCCAAGCCCGACCCGGGCCGCCTCGATGCCCGAACGAAAGGAACTGCCCTTCATGTCCCGCACCCTGCCCTCCCTCCTCGCCCTCGCGCTCAGCGCCGGTGCGGCGCTTGCTGCGCCCCCGGACAGCCTTACCCTCGGCATGGTGCTGGAGCCGCCGAACCTCGACCCCACCGCCGGCGCGGCGGCGGCGATTGACGAGGTGGTCTATGCCAACCTCTTCGAGGGCCTCACCCGCTTCGGCCCCGATGGCACGATCCTGCCCGGCCTGGCGACGAGCTGGGATGTGGAGGGCGACGGCAAGGTCTGGACCTTCCATCTGGCGGAGGGGGTGACCTTCCATGACGGCACCACCTTCGATGCCGAAGACGTTGCCTTCAGCCTCGAGCGTGCCCGCGCCGAGGACAGCGCCAATGCGCAGAAGGCGCTCTTCGCCTCCATCGAGACGGTGGAAGTGCTGGACCCGGCCACGGTGCGCGTGACCCTGTCGGCCCCCAATGCCGCCTTCGACTTCAACCTCGCCTGGGGCGATGCGGTGATCCTGGCGCCCGAAACCGCCGACAGTGCGGCGACCGCGCCCGTCGGCACCGGCCCGTTCAGGCTGGCCGAATGGGTGCAGGGCGACCATGTCCGGCTTGAGGCCTACGACGGCTACTGGGGCGAGAAACCGGCGCTGACCAGCGCCACCTTCCGCTTCATCCCGGACCCGACCGCCGCCTTCGCCGCGATGATGGCCGGCGATATCGACGCCTTCCCGAACTTCCCCGCGCCCGAGACGCTGGCCCAGCTTGGGGCCGATCCGCGCTTCAAGGTGATCGTCGGCAGCACCGAAGGCGAGACGATCCTGGCGATGAACAACGCGCTGGCGCCGCTGGACAACCCCTTGGTCCGCGAGGCCATCGCCCATGCCGTGAACCGGCAGGACGTGATCGACGGCGCGATGTTCGGCTATGGCACCCCCATTGGCACCCATTTCGCGCCGCACAATCCCGACTATGTCGACCTGATCGCGCAGTCGGAATATGACCCCGAAAAGGCCCGCCAGCTTCTGGCCGAGGCAGGCGCCGAGGGCCTGACCCTGCGCCTCGCCCTGCCGCCACCCACCTATGCCCGCCGCGGCGGCGAGATCATCGCGGCGCAGCTGCGCGAGGTCGGGATCGAGACCGAGGTCAGCAACCTCGAATGGGCGCAGTGGCTGGAACAGGTGTTCAAGGGCCGCGACTTCGACCTGACCATCATCAGCCATGTCGAGCCGATGGACATCAACATCTACGCCCGGCCGGACTACTACTTCAGCTATGCCAAGCCCGAATTCGTGGCGATCATGGACCAGCTGGCGCTGACCACCGACGCTGCTGCGCGGTCGGACCTGCTGAAGCAGGCACAGACGATGATCGCCGAGGATCACGTCAACGCCTATCTCTTCCAGCTCGCCAAGACCGGCGTCGCCGATGCCCGGCTGGAAGGGCTCTGGGAGAACTCGCCGACCCCCGCCAACGACCTTACCAGGGTGCGCTGGACTGAGTGACAGGGCGGGCGGGCTGCCGGCCCGCCCCCAAATCGCCCCCGAAATCGTATGCATGCAAACCATATGGTTTCTGCATGCTTTCCATATGCTTTCCACATGCCCTTCCGGAGCCCCGAATGACCCACTTCCTGCGCCTCGACCGTGCCACCGTCCCGCCCGAGGTCGACCGCCCAGACCCCTCGCTGGTCCTCGCCGGCGACCCCGTCCACACCACTTGGCTGCATGAGGAACGCGGCACGCTCTATGCCGGCATGTGGCAGACCACCCCCGGCATCTGGAAGGTGGACTACTCGGAATGGGAGTATGTCCACATCCTCTCCGGCACCTCGATCCTGACGGAAGAGGGCGGCGCGGCACAGACCCTGACCGCCGGCGACAGCTTCCTGATCCGCCCCGGGTTCAAGGGCACCTGGGAATGCGTGGACACCACGCTGAAGGATTTCGTCATCCTGGAATGACGGCAACCCCCTGACGCGCAACGAAAAAGGCCGCCCAACCGGGCGGCCTTTCTATCTGTCAGCTGCGTCGCTCAGTTCGAGACGATCCCTTGTGCGGCCAGCGCATCGGTGCTGCCGATGCTGTTCTCGCCGCTGATGCCGGATTGCGCCACGAAGGGCTCCCACGGGGTGATCCCGGCGCGGATCTGGTCCTGCACCTCGACCGGCAGCGAGTCCATGCGGACCATCAGCCCGCTCGGCCCCTCGACCATCTCGCCTTCCTGCGCGATGGATTCCGCCAGCGTGCGCACCTTCACCGGCGATCCCATCTCGACCCGCTCATAAAGGTCCAGAATGTCCTGATTGAACAGGCGGATACACCCTGCAGACGTCGCCCGCCCGATGGTGGAGGAGTTGTTGGTGCCATGGATCCGGTAATAGGTATCCTTGCCCCCGCGATAAAGGTACAGCGCCCGCGCCCCCAAGGGGTTGTCGAGCCCGCCCGGCAGCCCGCCCGCATAGGGGCCATAGACGTCGGGGTCGCGGCGGATCATGTTCGCGGTCGGCGTCCATCCCGGCCAGTCGGCCTTGCGGCTGACCACGGCCGAGCCGGTGAAGCCCCGGCCTTCGCGGCCGACGGCGATACCATAGCGGGTGGCAAGCCCGCCCTCTTCCACATAGTACAGCACCCGCGCATGCGGATCGACGACGATGGTCCCGGGCCGTTCCGGGCCCGCGTAAGACACGGTCTGGCGGGCATTGCCCCCGGTCAGATAGCCGGGATCAACGGCAGGGATCAGGTATTCGCCATCCTGCACCGACTGATACATCGCCACCACTTCGGGCGGCGGACCCGACGGTGCAATGGCGGCAGGGCCGGAGCCGCCGCCACAGGCAGCCAGCGCAAGCAGGGACATTACGGCAAGGGCGGAACGAAGGCGGGCAGCGGGCAGCAGGATCACGCGCGGTTTCCTTTCAGATCGTCAAGCGTTCCCGGCATGCAGCAGGCTCCCCCGAACCCATCCCGGCAACCGCCCTATCAGCGCATCCCCCCTCGCCCCGTCAACCCCTTACGGCGCGCAGCCCCCGAAAAAGGCCTCCGCGCGATGCATGAAGGCCTCCACCAATCCGTGATCGCCCGCCCCCCCTTTTGCCTTTTCCAAATATCCTCGGGGGGCACGGGGGGCAGAAGGCCCCCCGCCGCCTGCCCAGCACGCGCCTTCAGCCAACCACGTTGAACCCGGGACCGTAAGGATAGCCGGTGATGTTCTCGTTGCCGTCTTCGGTGATGACCAGGATGTCATGTTCGCGGTAGCCGCCCGCCCCCGGCTGGCCCTCGGGCAGCGTCAGCATCGGCTCCATAGAGATCACCATCCCCGGTTCCAGCACCGTGTCGATATCCTCGCGCAGCTCCAGCCCCGCCTCGCGGCCGTAGTAGTGCGACAGGATGCCGAAGGAATGGCCATAGCCGAAGGTGCGGTATTGCAGCAGGTCGCGCTCGGCCAGGAAGCTGTTGATCTTGGCCGTCACCTCGGCGCAGCTGGCGCCGGGCAGCAGCAGGCCCATGCCGTATTCATGCGCGGCCACATTCGCCTCCCAGATCTTCAGGCTGGCCGCATCCACCTCGCCCACGAACATCGTGCGCTCCAACGCGGTGTAATAGCCCGAGATCATCGGGAAGCAGTTGAGGCTGAGGATATCGCCCCGCCGCAGCTTGCGGTTCGTCACCGGGTTATGGGCGCCGTCGGTGTTCTGCCCCGACTGGAACCAGACCCAGGTGTCGCGGTATTCGGCATCCGGAAAGCGGCGGGCAATCTCGGCCTCCATCGCATCGCGCCCTGCCATCGCCACCTCCAGCTCGGTCGCGCCCACCTTCACCGCGGCGCGGATCGCGTGGCCGCCGTGGTCGGCAACCGCCGTGCCCTGCCGGATCAGCGCGATTTCCGCCTCGGACTTGGTCATCCGCTGCGCCATCGTCGCGGGGGCGATGTCCATACCGCGTTTCGGCTGCAAGAAGTGGTTCAGTTTCTCGGCCTGCACCATCGTCAGGTGATCGGCCTCGCAGCCCACCGCCTTGCCGGTGCCGGCCACCGAGGCGACCACCCGCCAGAAGTTGTCGCGCTGCCAGTCAGTATAGGTGATGTTGTCGCCGTGGCTGCGCCGCCAGGGCTGGCCGGCGTCGATGCCGGCAGAGATGGTGATGCACTCGGTGGCCGTCACCACGCAGGCATAGGGCCGCCCGAACGAGCAATAGAGGAAGCCCGAGTAATAGGCGACGTTGTGCATCGAGGTCAGCACCACGGCATCCAGCCCGTGCAGCTCCATGATGTCATGCAGCCCGGCAAGGCGGGCCTCGTATTCCTCGGGCGCGAAGGGCAGCGCGGCTTTCTCGCCATTGTGGAAGCGGTAGCTGTCGGGACGGTTCAGCGTCATGGTCAGACCTCTGGGATGGGTCCGCAGCAGTTCCGGACCCCGAAAGATCCCGGCGTTCAGGACGGTTGCAGCTCTGCCGCAAGCAACGGGCTGGCCCAAAAGGACCAAGCCCTGCGGCGACGCCATCGCCGCGGCTCGGGTGCAATATTGGCGCAATGGCCGCGCCGCGCAAGCCGGAAAAGCGCTATCCCGGCAGGCGCGGCGCCGCGGCCAGCAGGCTGCGCGTATAGGCATGGGCGGGGGCGGACAGCACCTGTTCGGTCGGCCCCGCCTCGACAATCCGCCCCGCCTGCATCACCATCACCCGGTCGGTGATCGCCCGCACCACGGCAAGGTCGTGGCTGACGAACAGGTAAGACAGCCCGTGGCTTTCCTGCAGCGCCGCCAGCAGGTCCAGGACCTGCGCGCGCACCCGCACGTCCAGCGCGCTCACCGCCTCATCCAGCACGATCAGCGCCGGCCGGGTGATCAGCGCGCGGGCGATGGCGATGCGCTGACGCTGGCCGCCGGAGAATTCGTGGATATGGCGGCGGGCATCCTCGGGGCGCAGCCCCACCTCCACCAGCGCCGCCGCCACCCGGTCCCGCCAATCGGCCGGGCGCGCGGGCAGCAGGTGGAAGGGCTCGGCCACCAGCCGCTCCACCCGCCAGCGCGGATCGAAGCTGCCATAGGGATCCTGGAATACGGCTTGCAATCCGGCCCGCATCGCCCGGGGCATGGTGGGCGAGACCGCCTGCCCGGCAAGGGTGATGCTGCCGCCCTGCACTGGATCAAGCCCCAGGATCGCCCGCGTCAGCGTGGACTTCCCGCAGCCGGATTCGCCGACCAGCCCCAGACTCTCGCCCCGGGTCAGGGTGAAGCTGACCCCGTCCACCGCCCGCAGCACCTTGTGCGGGGCAAAGGGCGAGGGCCGTGGCAGCAGATACTCGCGCCGCACATCGCGCAGCTCCAGCAGCGGTTCGGTGCTGACGGAGGGTACCCGCTGCGGCACATGGGCAGAGGCGGCGAAGAGCGCGCGGGTGTAGTCCGCGGCGGGGGCGCGGAACAGCTGCCCGGTCGGCCCCGTCTCCACCACCTGCCCCGCCTGCATCACCGCAACGCGGGCCGTGCGGCCCGCCACCACCGCCAGATCATGGGTGATCAGCAGCAGTGCCATCCGCTCGTCTTCCACCAGATCCTGCAGCAGGTCGAGGATCTGCGCCTGCGTCGTCACGTCCAGCGCCGTCGTCGGCTCATCCGCGATCAGCAGCGCCGGGCGCAGCGCGATGGCCAAAGCGATGCAGACCCGCTGGCGCTGCCCGCCCGACAGCTCATGCGGGTAGAGCCCGAGGCCAAACCGAGCCTCCGGCAGGCCAACCCGGTCCAGCCGCTTGCGGGCAATCGCCAGCGCCTCGGACCTTGTGGCCGCGCCATGGGTGGTCAGTGTCTCGGCCACCTGATCGCCGATGGTCTTCATCGGGTTCAGCGCCGTCATCGGTTCCTGAAAGATCATCCCGATCCGCGCGCCGCGAATGCGGCACAGATCGCGCTCGCGCAGGGCCAGCAGGTCTTGCCCCTCGAACTCCGCCCGCCCCGTGGCCCTCGCCCCCGCCGGCAGCAGCCCCATCAACGCCAGCGCTGTCATCGACTTGCCCGACCCGCTCTCGCCGACCAGCCCCAGCGTCTCGCCCGGCTCCAGCGCCAGCGACACGTCCGACAGCACCGGCACGGTGCCGATGCGGACCGAGAGGTTGTCGAGCCGCAGCAACGTCATGCGCCCCGCCCCCGGCTGCGCGGGTCCAGCGCATCGCGCAGCCCGTCGCCCAGCAGGTTCAGCCCCAGCACGGTGAAGACGATCGCCAGCCCCGGGAACAGCGCCACATGCGGCGCCAGCGTCACCATCGTCTGCGCCTCTGCCAGCATCCGGCCCCAGCTGGCGGTGGGCGGCTGCGCGCCAAGGCCGACATAGGACAGGCCCGCCTCGGCCAGGATGCCAAGGCTGAACTGGATGGTCCCCTGCACGATCAAGAGGTTGGCGATGTTGGGCAGGATATGCTCGGCCGAGATCCGGGCCGTGCCCTTGCCCGCCACCCGCGCCGCGCGGATGTAGTCCAGCGTCCAGAGACCAAGCGCGCCGCCGCGCGCGACCCGGGCAAAGACCGGGATGTTGAAGATGCCGATGGCAAGGATCGCGTTCAGCGCCGAGGGGCCGAAGACGGCGGTGATCAGGATGGCGATGACCAGCGAGGGGAAGGCGAAGATCAGGTCATTGCCGCGCATGATGACCTCATCGAGCCAGCCGCCAGAGCGGGCGGCGGCGATCAGGCCAAGCGGCACACCGATGGTGATGCCGATGCCGACCGCGACCAACGCCACGGCGATGGAGGTGCGCGCTCCGGCCATCAGCATGGACCCGATGTCACGCCCGAAATGGTCGGTGCCCAGCCAATGCGCGGCCGAGGGGCCTTGCAGCTTGGCCGCGATATCCAGCGCGCCGATGTCGTAGGGTGTCCAGACCAGCGACAGCCCCGCCGCCAGCAGCGCGGCGAGGGTCAGGACGGCACCTAGAAGCAATTGCGGCCTCATCCGCGGCGCCTCAGGCGCGGGTCGACCAGCGCGTATGCGATATCGGTGGCGAAGGTCACAAGGATCACCGCGAAGACGAGGATCATCACCACCGATTCCACCACGATCAGGTCGCGCTGTGTGATTGCCTGAAAGATCAGCCGGCCAAGCCCCGGAAGATAAAACACATTCTCGATGATGATTGCCCCGGCCAGCAGGAACGAGAACTGCATCCCGAGGATGGTCAGCACCGGCACCAGCGCGTTGCGCAGGGCGTGGTGGGTCAGCGCGCGGCTTCGGGTTAGGCCCTTGGCGCGGGCGGTGCGGATATAGTCCTGCTCCAGCGTCTCGATCAGGGCCGAGCGCAGGACGCGGGCGAGGATGGCCGCCTGCGGCAGGGCGAGGGCGATGGACGGCAGAGCCAGGGCCTTGAAAGCAGGCACAATTCCCGCATCCCAGCCGGGGAAGCCGCCGGCGGGAAGCCAGCGGAGGTTGACGGCGAAGATCAGCACCAGGAGCATGGCGAACCAGAAGTTCGGCACTGCGATGCCAAGCTGCGTGAGCCCCATCACCGCGCTGTCGCTGGCACGGCCGCGGCGGGCGGCGGCGTGGAGGCCGACGGGCAGCGCGATGGCGGTGGACAGCGCCAGCGCCAGCAGCGCCAGCGGCAGCGATACCGCCATCCGGTCGGCGACGAGATCGGCGACGGGCACCTTGTAAGTGTATGAAATCCCTAAATCTCCGGTCAGCATTCCGCCAAGCCAGGAAAGGTATCGGGCGGGCAGCGAGCCCGTCAGCCCCAGCGTTTCGCGCAGGGCCTCCACGGTCTCGGGACTGGCGTTCAGGCCGAGCATGAAGGCGGCCGGATCGCCCGGGATCACCTCGATCACCGCAAAGACCACGAGGCTGGCCACGATCAGGCTGAGCACGAGGGCAAGCAGGCGGCGGGCGAGGAAGCGCAGCATCGGGACCTTTCGACCGCGTCTGGACGGCATATGGAAACCGTATGGTTTTCATATGTATGTGGGTGAGGCTAGTGGCTGCGGGCGGGAGGGTCCAGTGGTTGTGATGCGGGGGCGGCTTGCACCAACGGAGGGCAGCGCCCGTCCGCCGGGTGGGCGAGCAACATCGGTTCTAGGCACTTTATGGTGCAACCTGCCTCCCCCGAATTTCTAGGCACGACGGTTGCGGAGCGCCCGCCCGAGGGGGCGGACGGGCGCTGCCCGGCGGCGCTGAAGCGCCTTGTTCCGGGCAAGGGAGAGAGAGGTGTTGGCCGGACAGCACACCCCCGGTGGCGCTTCCCCCCGAACCCGCTAGGATAACCCCAAAGCCAGCGGGAGGGGATGCGATGCGCGCGGGACCACGGAACCTGATTACCGATGTGGCGGGGCTGCGGGTCGGCAATGCCAGTGACGACCGCCTGCGCAGCGGGGCGACGGTGCTGGTGGGCGACCTGCCCTTCACGGCCGCGGTGCATGTGATGGGCGGCGCGCCCGGCACGCGCGAGACGGATCTGCTGGCCCCCGACAAGCTGGTGCAGCAGGTGGATGCGCTGGTGCTGTCGGGCGGGTCGGCCTTCGGCCTCGATGCCGCCTCCGGCGTGGCGGACGGTTTGCGGGCGATGGGGCGCGGCTTCGTGGTCGGCAACCAGCGGGTGCCGATCGTGCCGGGCGCGATCCTGTTCGACCTGCTGAATGGCGGCGACAAGGGCTGGACCGAGAACCCCTACAAGCCGCTGGGGCGGGCGGCGCTGGCGGCAGCGGCGGAAGAGTTCGCGCTTGGCACGGCGGGGGCGGGCACGGGCGCGACCTGCCACGGGCTGAAGGGCGGCCTCGGGTCAGCCTCGGTGGTGCTGGGGAGCGGCCTGACCGTCGGCGCGCTTGTGGCGGTGAATGCGCTCGGGTCGGTCACGGTCGGCGAGGGGCCGCAATTCTGGGCGTCGCCGTGGGAGCTGGAGGGGGAGTTCGGCGGGCTTGGCCTGCCGGCGCAGTTCCCGGCGCTGGAGGAGCCCCGGTTGGCCAAGCGGCCCGGCGAGGCGACGACCATCGCCATCATCGCCACCGATGCCGCGCTGACGCAGGCGCAGGCGCAGCGGCTGGCGGTGGCGGCCCATGACGGAATGGCGCGGGCCATCGTGCCGAGCCACACGCCGTTCGACGGCGATCTGGTCTTTGCCGCGGCCACCGGGGCGCGCGAGCTGACGGACCCGATTGCCGACCCGTTCCAGCTGGGCCATGCCGCGGCCTGCTGCCTCGCGCGGGCGATTGCGCGGGCGGTGTATCTGGCGGTGCCGGAGCCGGGGGATACGCTGCCGGCTTGGGGGAGCTTGCATCGGCGGTAGGGCGTTGCCGCAACCTCCACCTCATGCAGCCAGGCCGCCTTCCCCGCTCTCATTGGCGAAGGCCATCGCCTTCGCCACGCGGTACCATGTCCATTTGCACCGGACGGGCCTCAAAGGCCCGGCCAGCGCCCAACCGGGCGGGCGCTGGCCTCAGTCGGTCTTGTGCGGCCAGCGGCTCCGGGGGACATGTCCCGCACCGGGCGGGGGCGAGGCAGTGCCTCGCCCCCGCCCGAGTTGAGCCGTGCGAGGTTCGTAGCGGAGTCCGGGCAGGTCTTGGCCGCCGGGGCTCACCTACCCCGGCCCACCGCTGGACACTCCCCACCCGAAATGCTCATGATCGGGGTAACCCAAGATGACTGGAGGTTTCCATGCTCGATTCCGTTACCGATCTGCGCGCCCTGCTCAAGGATCCCTCGCTGCTGGCCACCAAGGCCTATGTCGCCGGCGCGTGGATCGATGCCGATGATGGCAGCACCTTCGACGTGACCAACCCGGCCCGCGGCGATGTGATCTGCTCCGTCCCCGACCTTGGCCGCGCCGAGACTGCCCGCGCCATTGCCGCCGCCGAGGTGGCGCAGAAGGAGTGGGCCGCCCGCACCGGCAAGGAGCGGGCGCAGGTGATGCGCAAGTGGTTCGACCTGATGATGGCGAATCAGGACGACCTCGGCCGCATCCTGACCGCCGAGATGGGCAAGCCGCTGGCCGAGGCCAAGGGCGAGATCGCCTATGGCGCGGCCTTCATCGAATGGTTCGGCGAAGAGGCCAAGCGCATCTATGGCGAGACCATTCCCGGCCATATGCGCGACAAGCGGATCACGGTGATCAAGCAGCCCATCGGCGTGGTGGGCTCGATCACGCCCTGGAACTTCCCCAATGCGATGATCACCCGCAAATGCGGCCCGGCGCTGGCGGCGGGCTGCGGCTTCGTCGCACGGCCCGCGGCGGAAACCCCGCTCTCGGCGCTGGCGCTGGCGGTGCTGGGGGAACGGGCGGGTCTGCCCGCCGGGATCTTCTCGGTGATCACCTCGAAGAAATCCTCCGATATCGGCAAGGAGTTCTGCGAGAACCATGCGGTCCGCAAGCTGACCTTCACCGGCAGCACCGAGGTCGGGCGCATCTTGCTGCGGCAGGCGGCCGATCAGGTGATGAAATGCTCGATGGAGCTGGGGGGCAACGCGCCCTTCATCGTGTTCGACGATGCCGATCTCGATGCCGCGGTGCAGGGCGCGATGGCGTCGAAGTTCCGCAACAACGGCCAGACCTGCGTCTGCGCCAACCGCATCTATGTGCAGGCCGGGGTCTATGACGCCTTTGCCGCCAAGCTGTCGGCGGCGGTGGAAAAGCTGAAGGTCGGCGACGGGCTGGAAGTGGGCACCGAGGCCGGCCCGCTGATCAACGCGGATGCGGTGGCAAAGGTCGAGGAGCATATCGCCGATGTGCTGAAGGGCGGCGGGCAGGTGGTGACGGGCGGCAAGCGGCATGCGCTTGGGGGCACGTTCTTCCAGCCGACCGTGGTGACGGGGGTAACCGATGACATGAAGGTGTCGACCGAGGAAACCTTCGGGCCACTGGCACCGCTGTTCCACTTCGACACCGAGGATGAGGTGATCGCCAAGGCCAATGCCACGATCTTTGGCCTCGCCAGCTATTTCTACGCCCGCGACATCGGCCGCATCACCCGCGTGCAGGAGGCGCTGGAATACGGGATCGTCGGGGTCAACACCGGCATCATCTCGACCGAGGTGGCGCCGTTCGGCGGGGTCAAGCAATCGGGGCTGGGGCGCGAGGGCAGCCGCCACGGGATCGAGGATTACCTCGAGATGAAGTATATCTGCCTGTCGGTCTGACCGGGCCGCACAGCAAAAGGGGCGCGCCTTGTGGCGCGCCCCTTGTCGTTTCAGCGGGTCAGTGCTGCGGGGTTTCCAGCGCCTTCGCCTCGACCGTCGTTTCAAGCGAGGTCTGGGCCGGGCTGGTGCGGGCGATCTCGATCCGGCGGGGCTTCAGCGCCTCGGGGATCTCGCGCACCAGGTCGATGTGCAGCATCCCGTCGCCATGCGCGGCACCGGTGACGCGGACATGATCGGCCAGCGCGAAGCGGCGTTCGAAGGCACGGGTGGCGATGCCGCGGTGCAGGTAGGTGCGCCCGGTTTCCTCGGCGGCCCTCTTGGCGGCAACGATCAGCGCGCCGTCCTTGACCTCGACCGCCAGTTCATCGGCGGCGAAGCCCGCGACGGCAATCGAGATGCGATAGGCATTCTCGGCGGTCTTTTCGATATTGTAGGGGGGGTAGGTCGGCTGGGCGACATCGGCGGCCAGAACCCGGTCCATCAGGTCGGCGATCCGGTCGAAACCGACGGTTGCTCGGTAAAGCGGCGCCATATCAACGTTACGCATAGTCATCCTCCATTGAGCGATGCTGGGCCCCACCGCATCTGGCGGCAGGGACGGTTGCAGTGCCGGAACCCGATTGCGGCATCCCGACTTCGCAAAAATGGGATCGTGGGCAGGCGCGTTCAAGAGGCTGCCGCGGCTCAGGGCCGCACGAATTTCGCGCCGCCCGAGACGGCGCCCTCGCCCGCGCCGCGGCGGAAGACCTGGCCCGAGACCGGCAGCACCGCCCCCGCCATCACCGCGCGCAGCTGGGTCAGCGGGCCGGCAAGCGCGGTGCCAAGCGCGACGGGGCGGCCCTCGACCTCGGCCTTGGCCGAGACGACCGACACGATGCGGGCCACGCCGTCCCTGATGCTGAAGATCGGCGCGCCCGAGGCACCGAAATCGACCTCGCATCCCAGCACCAGCACCTCGCCCTGCCGGTCCAGCACCTCGCAATATTCCTGCAAGGAGGGCGCCTCGGCCCGGTCCATCGCGTAGGAGACCACGCCCACCTCATCGCCGCGGCGGGGCTGCAGGTCGGTGGCGAAGGGCTGGATCGAGGGCAGGCGGATCGGCTGCTCCAGCTCCAGCAGCGCAAGGTCATGGCCGACGCGGTCCAGATCGGCGCTGGTCTGGTAGATGTAGTCGGGATGGGCGACGGCGCGCCGCACCTTGCGATAGGCCGCCGCGCGGCCCTGCCGCCAGCCGGCGAGGAACTCCATATCCGCCGCCTCGAACCGCTGGCCGTTGGTCTTGTCAAAAAGGCAATGCGCCGCGGTCAGCACCAGATCGGGCGCGATCAGCGCGCCGGTGCAGAAGCCGCGCCCGCCCAGGTCGATGCGCCCCACCGCCTCCCAGCCGCGGGTATCGTCGCCGGTGGTCAGCGAACGCAGGGCAGAGTCCTTTGCCGTGGCCGGGCCAAGCAGAGCCAAGGCCAGCAGGGCACAGAGGGCAGGCAGGGACAGACGGGCGATCAGGGGCATGGGGAATCCGGGCTGGCTTGCTTCCGGGTTACCGGCGGCGTGAGGCAAGATTATGGCCGCGGGCGGGGCTGTCTGCGAGCGCTGGTTTTGCCGTCCGGCGCCAGTGCCTTAGCGTTTCGGTCGGGCGCGGGTGTCGCATGGGCGCGGCGGGGCGCGCAGGATATCAGAGTACCGAGCATAGCAAGCCAGCCACCGCCAGCCCGCCAGTGCACTTTCCCTGCGATCCAGCCAGCCACCGACCTTGAGGGGTCAGGCAGCGCGCAAGACCGCAAGGCAGATCACCGCCGCACCGCCAGCATTTGCCAGCGCCAGCCAGCCTTTGTGCCAGCCCGCAGCCAGCCCATCGCCAGCAGCAGCCCGCCAGCAGATCGCCACGCCAGCCCTCGCGCCAGCATCGCCACTCTGCCGCCAGCCCCCAGCCAGCTTACGCCAGCGCGCGCGGCCGTGGTCCCCCTGTCGCCCAGTCCAGCAGCTCGACCGTATGCACGACCGGGATGCCGGTGGCCGAGCCGATCTGCATCATGCAGCCGATATTCCCCGCCGCGATCACGTCGGGCGCCTTCGCCTCCAGCGTCTGCACCTTGCGGCGCTGCAGCTCGCCCGAAATTTCGGGCTGCAGCAGGTTGTAGGTGCCGGCCGAGCCGCAGCACAGATGGCTGTCCGCCGGTTCCACCACCTCGAACCCCGCCGCCTTCAGCAGATCCTTGGGCGCGGTCTTGACCTGCTGGCCGTGCTGCAGCGAACAGGCGGCGTGATAGGCGACGCGCATCCCCTGCGGCGCGCCCGCGGGGAGCCCGACCCGCACCAGCAATTCGGAAATGTCGCAAGCCAGCTTCGAGACCTCGGCCGCCTGCGCCGCCAGGGGGTCATTGCGGAACATGTGGCCGTAATCCTTGACCGTGGTTCCGCAGCCGCTGGTGTTGATCACGATGGCATCGAGCCCGCCCGCCGCCTTCTCGCCCATCCAGGCATGGATGTTCGCCGCGGCCTGGTGGTGGCTGTCATCGACCCGGCCCATGTGATGGGTCAGCGCCCCGCAGCAGCCCATGCCGCGGGCCACCACCACCTCACATCCCAGCCGCCGCAGCAGGCGGATGGTGGCGTCATTGATGTCGGTGTTCAGCGCCTTCTGCGCGCAGCCGGTCAGCAGCGCGACGCGCATCTTGCGCGCGCCCGTGGCCGGGAAGGTCTGCGGATCGTCGTTGCGGCTGACCGGGGGCACCTGTCTGGGCGCCATCGCCACCATCGCGCGCAGCCTTGCGTCGGGCAGCAGCCGCGCGAAAGGCCGGGCCATCTTGGCCCCCAGCAGCGCAAGGCGGAAGCGGCCCGGATAGGGGATGACGGCGGCCAGCACCCGGCGCAGCATCCGGTCCATCAACGGGCGCTTGTAGGTCGCCTCGATATGGGCGCGGGCATGGTCCACCAGATGCATGTAATGCACGCCCGAGGGGCAGGTGGTCATGCAGGCAAGGCAGGACAGGCAGCGGTCGATATGCTTGACGGTCTTTTCATCGGCGGGGCGGCCGGATTCCAGCATCTCCTTGATCAGGTAGATGCGGCCGCGGGGGCTGTCGAGCTCATCCCCCAGCACCTGATAGGTGGGGCAGGTCGCGGTGCAGAACCCGCAATGCACGCAGGCCCGCAGGATTTCGTTGGCCCGGGCGATGCCGGGGTCTTGCAGCTGCTCTGGCGTGAAATTCGTCTGCATCAGCCCCTCACAATCCCAGCATTGTCTTGGCGGGCATGGCGGCGCCCGCCAGCACCGCGATCACCAGCAGCGGATAGACCCAGACCGGGCGGCCCGTGGGCAGCAGGCGGCGGATGCCCTGCGCCAGCGCCGCTGCGATGAACGCGATGGTCAGCATGATCGCCAGGGCGCTGCCGTATTCGGTGGTGTCATCCTTCGCCACCCACCAGAGGGCTGCGAGCGCCAGCAGCGCCACTCCGAAGCCAATGAGCGTCCGGCGCATGGGGATCGCGGCGAGCGCGAGGAAGACCGCCGCTGGCAGGCCCAGATAGATACCCACCATCATTGGCTTGCTTCCCCGTTCAGGATCCCGCGCGGGTCGAACTGCGCGCGCAGGGCGGCCGTCAGGGCCGCTACGGGGGCAGGTTCGGGCGCTGCGGCGGGCACGTTGGCGGAGGCGCCGCGCACACGGGTCGCATGGCCAGCAATCCCCGCCAGCTGCGCGCGTGCGTCCATACCTGCGGGGTAGAGGGCCCAGATCAGCCCGCCGCCCCAGTCCATCACCACCTCGCCCCCCAGCCGGGCCGCGACTTCGGGGCCATCGGAAGGGCGCACCGAAATGCGCCACACATCGCCCTCGCGCCCGTGGAAGGGCGCGGCGTCGCGGACCTGCTGCCACAGGGCGGCAGCGGCGGCGGGATCACGTTCGACCACCGCCTGCCCGAAGGGCGCCAGCGCCACCAGAAGCCGGTCCACCCGGTAGGCGATGGAGGCGGCCAGTCCCTCCAGCCGGATCAGGGTGCCGGTGCCCGGCAGATGCGCGGCGCCGGTCACGTCGAAGGGCGAGCCGAGCGCGGCCGACATCGCCGCCACGGCGCGGGCCGGCGTCAGGCCCGGCAGGATCAGCGTGGCGGTGGCGGGCGGGATGGGTTGCAGTTTGAACGCGACCTCGGTCAGCACGCCAAGGGTGCCGTGGCTGCCGGCCAGCAGCTTGACGAGGTCATAGCCGGTGACGTTCTTCATCACCCGGCCGCCGTTCTTGATGACCGTGCCACGGCCATCGACAAAGCGCACCCCGATCAGGCTGTCACGGCAGGCGCCCGCCTGCACCCGGCGCGGGCCGGAGGCGTTGGTGGCGACCACGCCGCCGATGGTGGAGTCGCCGGGGCGGCCCAGCAGTCCGCCCATCTCCCCCGGCTCGAACGGCAGGCGCTGGTCTTCGGCGGCAAGGGCCGCCTGAACCTCGGCCAGCGGGGTGCCGGCGCGGACCACCAGCGTCAGCGCGGCGGGTTCGTAGAGCACGATGCCGCTCAGGCCGGCGGTTTCCAGCACATCACCCTCGGCCAAGGGGCCGCGCGTGCCGCCGCCCTGCACGCGCAAGGGGCCTGTGGCGCCGCGCACAAGGGCCGCCAGATCGTCTTCGGTTGTGGGGCGCACGCCGGTCTCCTGTCAGTTGCCGCGGCGGCCGGCGCTGGCCGCCAGCGGGAACACCTTGGCCGGGTTCAGCAGCCAGGCCGGGTCGAACACATCCTTGACGCGCATCTGCGCCTCCAGATCCGCGGGGGTGAACTGCACGGTCATCAGGTCGCGCTTCTCGATGCCCACGCCATGCTCGCCGGTCAGGCAACCGCCGACCTCGACGCACAGCGTCAGGATCTCGGCGCCCAGCTTCTCGCACAGCTCCAGCTGGCCGGGCGTGTTGGCGTGGTAGAGGATCAGCGGATGCATGTTGCCGTCGCCGGCATGGAAGACATTGGCCACTTCCAGCCCGTATTCGGCGGACAGCTCGCCGATGCGGCGCAGCACCCGGGGCAGGGCCGACACCGGGATGGTGCCGTCAAGGCACATGTAATCGTTGATCTGCCCCATGGCGCCGAAGGCCGACTTGCGGCCCAGCCAGATGCGCTTGGATTCCTCCTCGGACCGGCTTTCGCGGAACTCTACGGGCGAGTGCCGCTCGGCAATCGTGCGGATCAGGCCCAGCTGCTCGTCAATCTCGGCGGGGGAGCCCTCGACCTCGATGATCAGCAGCGCCTCGCAATCGGGATAGCCGGCATGGGCGAAATCCTCGGTGGCGCGGATGCAGGGGCGGTCCATGAACTCGATGGCGACGGGCAGAACCCCGGCGCGGATGATGTCGGCGACGCAAGCGCCCGCCACTTCCGAGGAGTCGAACCCGATCAGCACCGGCAGGGCGCCCTCGGGCTTGGCGAGGATGCGCAGGGTCGCCTCCGTCACCACGCCAAGTTGGCCTTCCGATCCGCAGATCACCCCCAGAAGGTCCAGCCCCGGCGCATCGAGATGCGCGCCGCCGATCTCCAGCACCTCGCCCGCCATTGTCACCAGCGTGACGCCCAGCAGGTTGTTGGTCGTGACCCCGTATTTCAGGCAATGCGCCCCGCCGGAGTTCATGGCGATGTTCCCCGCGATGGCGCAGGCAAGCTGGCTGGAAGGGTCGGGGGCGTAGAAGAAGCCATCGGATTCGATCGCCCCGGTCACCGAGAGGTTGGTGCGCCCCGCCTCGACCCGGATGATGCGGTCGGCATAGTCCACCTCCAGCACCCGGGTCATCCGCGCGATGCCAAGGATCACGCTGTCCTCTGACGGCATCGCGCCGCCCGCAAGGCTGGTCCCTGCCCCGCGCGGCACCACCTTGACGCCCTCGGCGAGGCAGACCTTCAGCGCGGCGGCGACCTCGGCGGTGCTGCGCGGCAGGATGGCGGCGAGCGGTGGGCAGCGATAGGCGGCCAGCGCATCGCATTCATAGGCGCGCAGCTCCACCGGATCGTCGATCACCGCATCGGCGGGCAAGACCTCGCGCAGCCGCGCGACGATGACGGGTTTGCGGCCAAGGGTGCGGGCATCTGGGGCGGGCATCTGCACGGGGGGAATCCTCCGGTGGCATGGCTGGCGATGCGGTAAGGTAATATGACCAATTTTGGCATTTGGCAAGCGATCCCTCGCCCGCTACGCTGCACGGATGATCCTGAACCACCTGTTCCATTTCGGCCCGCTCGATGCCGTCGCGCTTCTCTGGCTCTTTGTGGGCTGGTGGGTGGTCGGGCGCGTGATCGAGCGTCCGCCGGCAGGCAAGCCCTCGGTCTCGGTGCTGATGCGCGACTTCCGCAAGGCGTGGATGGTGGAGTTCGTGACCCGCAGCCCGCGCATCTTCGATGGCAACATCATCGGCAGCCTGCGGCAGGGCACCACCTTCTTCGTGTCGGCGACGATGCTGTCGATCGGCGGCGGCATTGCCCTGATCGGCAATGCCGACCAGCTGTCGGGGCTGGCCCGCGATCTGGCGCAGGCCGAGGCCCCGGCCGGGGTGTGGGAGATCAAGATCCTGGTGATCTTGCTGTTCGTGGTCGATGCCTTCCTGAAATTCGTCTGGGCGCACCGGCTGTTCGGCTATTGTGCGATCCTGATGGCGGCAGTGCCGAACGATCCCGAGCATCCGGCCGCCCTACCCCGCGCGGCGCAGGCGGCAGAGGTCAACATCCAGGCCGCCAAGAATTTCAACGCGGGGCTGCGGTCGGTCTACTTCTCGCTCGGCGCGCTGCCCTGGCTGCTGGGGTCGGTGCCGCTGCTGATCTCGGCCACCGCCACGATCTATGTGCTGTGGCGGCGCGAATTCGCCTCGCAATCGCGGATGGTGATGATGCGGCACCTGCCGGGAACGGAAGGCTAGCGCCGCCCCTCGCGCAGCCAGGCGCCGAGGATCAGGCCGGATGCCAGCAGCAGGAATACCCAGGCCGGCAGCAAGGGCGCGACGCTGAGGCCCACCGTCGCATGGGCCTCGCGCGGGGTGATGCCGATCCAGCCACGGCCCGCGGCGGGGCGGCCCTCGCGCACGGTGCGGATGTCGGGCATCCCCTCTTCCAGCCGCACCGCGCCGCCGTTGACCGGCGCCATCGCGGGCGTCAGCGGCTCGGCCGAGGCGATGGTGGATTCGAACTCGCGCGGGGCCGAGGGGCCGACGGCGAAGACCCGTTCCTGGTCGCCCTCCTGCATCCGGTAGAGGCCGATCTCCGGCGCAGCGAACTCGGCGATGTGGCGGCCGGGGGACAGCTCGCGCATCGGCAGCACCGTCTCGGTCCCGTCGGGATGGGTGATCGTCACCTCGCGCGGGCCAGTGCCGAGGGTGCGGCGGGTGATCGTCATGTCCTGCCCTTCGGCGGTGACGGTCAGCGCCTCTTCCTCCAACTCGGGCTCCTTCATCATCCAATGCGCGAGCCGGCGCAGCAGCTCCAGTTGCGGCCCGCCGCCCTCATAGCCGCGCGACCAGAGCCAGGCGTGGTCCGAGGCCAAGAGCGCGATCCGCCCCTCGCCGGCGCGGTCGAGCACCAGCAGCGGGCGGCCGTCGGCGCCCTCCATCACCGTCTCGCCGGTGGTGTCCTCAAGATCCACCATCCGCATCCAGCGGCCCCAGGCGGGTTCGCCCTCGGCGCGTTCGGGAGCGTCCGCACCCTCCGGCGTGAACTCGTCCAGCCCCTCGGTCACCGGATGGCGCTGGCCAAGTTCCGACACGGTTGGCAGGAAGCCGCGCTCCAGCACCCGCGCGGTGGGGCGGGCGGGCAGGATTTCGGCCAGCGAGGAGTGATAGACGCTTTCGACGCTGGCAAATTCCGGGCCCGCGCTGACCAGCACCGCGCCGCCATTGGTCACATAATCGCGGATGTTGTCGAAATAGCTCGGCGGCAGGATCCCGCGCTGGCTGTAGCGGTCGAAGATGATCAGGTCGAACTCGTCGATCTTTTCGACAAACAGCTCCTGCGTCGGGAAGGCGATCAGCGACAGTTCGGTGACCGGCACCCCGTCCTGCTTTTCGGGCGGGCGCAGGATGGTGAAATGCACGAGGTCGACCGAGGCATCGGATTTCAGCAGGTTGCGCCAGGTGCGCTCGCCAGCATGGGGCTCTCCCGACACCAGCAGCACCCGCAGCCGGTCGCGCACGCCGTTGATCTGCACCACGGCGGCATTGTTGCGCGTGGTCAGCTCGCCCTCGGACGCGGCCAGGTCGAATTGCACGACGTTCTGGCCGCCATGCTCCAGCGTTAGCGCCAGTTCAAGATCGGTGTTGACCGGCACCTGGTAGGCTTCGGGCTCGCCGCCATCGATGGCCAGCGTCACATCGACATCGCGCCCCGCCTCCCCCGCGGGCATGGCGCCCATCTCCTCGATACGCACCACGACCGACAGCGGCTCGCCGATGATGCCGAAGGCGGGGGCGGTGCGGACCACGAGGCGCCGGTCCCAGTCGGCGGCGCGGCCGGTCTGCAGCAGGGTCAGGGGGGCGGGCATGTCGGGCGCGGCGGCAAGGTCATGCGCCTGCCCGTCGGAAATCAGGATCGCGCCCGCAACCCGGGCGCGCGGTTCCTCGGCCAGCGCGGCCGAAAGGGCGGTCATCAGCAGGGTGCCGGCATCCTCGGCGCCGTCACCCACGTCGATGCGGCGCAGCTCGGTGTTGGGCAGGGCGGCAACCTCCGCCTCGACCCGCGCGACGGCGGCGGCGGTCTGCTCGGCGCGGCCGGGCAGCGACTGGCTGGCGCTGCCATCCACCACCATCAGCACGATGTCCGACAGCGGCTGGCGGTCCTCCGTCTCCAGCGCCGGGCCGGCCAGAGCGGCCAGCAGCGCCACGGCGGCAAGCCCGCGCAGCCACCAGCCGGGCAGCCCGCGCCACAGCGCCAGTGCCACCATCAGCGCGGCAAGCACCGCAGCCGCCCAGATCAGCGGCCAGGGCAGAAGCGCGTCGAACACGATCCGCTGCACCATTATTGCCCCAGCCTTTCCAGCAGCGCCGGCACATGCACCTGATCGGATTTGTAGTTTCCGGTCAGCACATGCATCACCAGATTGACGCCGAAGCGATAGGCGATCTCGCGCTGCCGCTCCCCGGCGAACCCGCGCCCGACAGGGAACATCGGCAGGCCCCGGTCATCCACCGCCCAGGCGGCGGCCCAGTCATTGCCGCCAATGACCACTGGCGTCACGCCATCGTTGAGGTTGCGGAACGGCATCCCCTCTGCCTGTTCGGCGCCCGCGGCCGAGGCCTCGACCCAGATGCCGCGGCCTTGGTAACGGCCGGGAAAGTCCTGCAGCAGGTAGAAGGTGCGGGTCAGCACATGATCCTCAGGGATCGGCTCCAGCGGCGGCACGTCCAGCGGCGCGGCCAGCGCCTGCAGCTTGCGGCCCGCCGGGCTGGCGGCGCCGAAGCCGGCCACATCGGCATCGCGGGTGTCGAACAGGATCATTCCGCCGGTGCGCAGGAAGCGGTTGAGCTTCAGGTAGGTTTCGGGCGAAGGTGCAGGCTGGTCGGCGGTGACGGGCCAGTAGAGGAACGAGAACACCGCCAGATCGTCGGTTTCCAGGTTCACCGCCATCGGCGCGCCGGGTTCCACCGAGGTGCGCTGGTAAAGCACCTGCCCCAACCCCTTCAGCCCCGCTGCCGCCACCCGGTCGATCTGCGCATCGCCGGTCATCACATGGCCAAGCACCACTTCCGAGGAGGCACGGAGGGCGAGCGTGTCCGCCGTTTCCTGCGCGCGCAGGCCCTGCGGCGCGATCAGCAGCAGCGCCAGCGCGACAGAGACCGCAGCCCCGCCGCGCCGCATCCGCGACAGCCGGCCCGCCAGCGCCAGCGAGGCGATCAGGTCGACCAGCAGCAGCGCCAGCGCCACGGCCAGCAGCGGGCCCTGCAACGGCAGTTCCGCCCGCGCAGCGCCGCCCTCGACCGCCACGCCCGCAGGCCATGCAGCAGGCGTAAGCACCCTGTCCGCCGCCACCGCGTTCACCGCCAGCCGCCGGTCGCCCGAGGCGTAGATACCGGGCGGCAGGTCGACCGCCGGCACCGGCTCGGCCATCCTCTCGCCCGGGATGCCGGCCAGGTCGCCCGCCTCCTGCAGCGCGCCGAAGGCGTCCAACGTGCGTTCGGCCACCCAGGTCGTGCCCTCCAGCTCTGCCGCTTCGGGCGCGGCGGGGCGGGTGGCCAGCGCCAGCCGCTCCATCATCTGCACGAAGAGGCCCGACAGCGGCAGGGACGACCATTCGGCATTGGCGGTGACGTGGAACAGGATCACCTGCCCCTGCCCCGATGTGCGGGCCGTAACCAGCGGCGTGCCATCCTCCAGCGCGGCGATGGTGTTTTCGGTCAACTGCGGGTCGGGTTCGGCCATCACCTGCGCGCGCACCGTCACGTCGCCGGGCAGAGCGAGCCCATGGAAGGGCGAGCTTTCCGGGAAGGGTTGCAGGGCCTTGGGCTCGCCCCAGCTCATCGCACCGCCGACGCTGCGGCCCCCGGCGCGCAGCCGCACCGGCAGCAGCGGGTCCATGACGTTGCGGCCCTCTTCGCTGGCCGCCAGCCGCGGGCCGGCAAAGCGGATCAGCAGGCCGCCATCGCTGATCCAGTCCTGCAGCGCATCGGATTCGGTCTCCGTCACCCGCGCCACATCGGCCATGAT
The DNA here is from genome assembly GCF_009908165.1 of Frigidibacter albus. GTDB lineage: Bacteria > Pseudomonadota > Alphaproteobacteria > Rhodobacterales > Rhodobacteraceae > Frigidibacter > Frigidibacter albus. The sequence goes on along the minus strand of NZ_JAAAUC010000011.1, from coordinate 102,204 downwards.
GATCGCATCGGGATCGGCCAGCAGGATATCGGCCAGCGTGCCGCCGATCAGGTCGGCCGAGGGCTCCAGCGCCTGTTGCAGGTAGTGGGTCGGGGCCAGCAGCTCCAGCCCCTCGCGCGATGCGCCGCCGCCGTCGATCAGCGCAATCTCGCGCCGGCGCAGGGAGTCTCCGGCGAGGGAAACCGATCCAGCCGTCGACTCGCCGACGATCTCGAACCGGGTGATGCGGTTGCGCAGTTCCGGCGGCAGGTCGAACACCGCCTCGGCCCGCGCCTCGCCCGCGGGCAGGGTCACGGCCTCGCGCGCCAGTTCGCGCGGGATGCCAAGCGGGTCGAGGCCCATGGCGGCAACCTCGGCCTGCGCCTCGGTGGCAGTAGCGATGCGCACCACCGGCACCAGCAGCGCGCCATCGGCATAGGTCGCCGGGGCCAGCGCCCGGATGACGCGGGGACTTTGCTGCACCGTCACGCTGCCGCGGTCCTGCATGGCGTCCAGCAGAGCCTCGCGCCCCTCACGGTCCAGCCCGTCCGACAGCCAGAGCGTGTCGAACCCACCCTCGGGCAGCGCGGCGGCAAGCGCCGCCATCGCCTCGGCCGAGGGCTCCCAGGCGCGGGGGGAGAGGCTGCCGACGCGCGGGGCGGCATCGCCGGCGGATTGGAAGACCGGAACATCGGCGTCGGGCATCGACAGATTCACCAGCGCCACCGGGCGGCCATCGGACTCCGCCGCATCCAGCGCCGTCTCGATCCGCGCCTCGGTGCGCGACCAGTCGCGGGCCGAGGCCCAGCTGGCATCGGCGACGATCAGCAGCGGCCCGCTGCCACCCGTCGGCGCGGCGGGGTTCAGCACCGGCCCGGCAAATCCGAGGATCGCGGCGGCCACCGCCAGCATCCGCAGCAGCAGCAGCCACCACGGGGTGCGGTCCGTCACCTGCTCGGCATCCGTCAGCCCCAGCAGCAGCGCCACGCCCGGAAAGCGCCGCCGGATCGGCGCGGGCGGTACGGCGCGCAGCAAGATCCACAGCAGCGGCAGCGCGACCAGCCCCAGCAGCAGCCAGGGCGCAGCAAATCCGATGGGGCCAAGGATCAGCATCAGGCCAGCCGCTCCATCGCGTGAAACAGCCACAGCAGCGCGCCGGGGGCCGGGTCGCCGGTGTGATGGCAGGAATATTGCCAGCCAGTGCGCGCGGCGAGCGTCGCCAGCCGGTCCTTGCGCTCGGCCAGCCGCTCCAGATACCGATCCCGCAGATCGCCGGCCTTGCGGGTTTCATGGGCCAGCATCCCGCCCATGCTCTCGAAGATCGTGCGGCCCTGATAGGGGAAGGCCTCCTCCACCGGGTCCAGCACCTGCAGCAACGCGCCAGTCACGCCGCGGTCGGCGGCCTCGGTCAGCGCGGTTTCCACGGCGACCGGGTCGCCCATGAAGTCGGAGATGAACACCGCGCGGGCATGGGGCTGCATCGCGCGGCCTTCAGGCGCGCCATAATCGGCCTCGCCTGCCGGGGCGGTCAGCCGCGCCGCCAGCCGCATCAGCTGCACCTCACCCGCGCGGGGCGGGGTTGCCGGATCGGAAAGGCCAACGCGCTCGCCAGAGCGGATCAGCAGCACCGCCAGCGCCAGCGCCAGAAGGCGGGCGCGGTCGGCCTTGACCGGGCGGCTGTCGTCGCCGGTGAATTCCATAGACCGGGCGTCATCGACCCACAGATGCACCGATTGCGCCGCCTGCCATTCGCGTTCGCGCACGAAATGCGCATCGGCGCGGGCCGAGCGGCGCCAGTCGATCATCCGCGCCTCATCCCCCTGATGCGCGGCGCGGTATTGCCAGAACTCATCGCCAAGCCCCGCCCGCCGGCGGCCATGCGCGCCAAGCTGCACCGTCGCCGCAAGCTGCCGCGCCGCGGCCAGCAGCGGCGGCAGGATATGCGACATCTCCTCGGCGCGGCGGCGCAGGCCCGCGGATGCGTGTTGAGGCGCGGCTGCGCTCACGCCGCCGCCTCGATCCGGGTCACCGTCTCGGTCACGCCGTCGATCAGCCGGCCCAGATCCTCGCCGCGGGCACGGGCCGCGAAGGACAGCGCCATGCGGTGGCTCATGACAGGGCGGGCCAACGCCGCCACATCCTCGACCCCCGGCGCAAGCCGGCCGTTCAGCAGCGCGCGCGCCCGAACACCCAGCATCAGCGCCTGCGCCGCGCGGGGGCCCGGGCCCCAAGCGACGGCGGCCTTGACCCTCTCGCCCGCCTCGGCCTCGCCGGGACGGCAGGCGCGCACCAGATCAAGGATCATCTCGACCACGCTTTCGCCGACCGGCATCCGCCGCACCGTCTGCTGCGCGGCGATCAGGCTGTCGGCGTCGAACACCTGATGGACCTCGGCGGTCTCGGTGCCGGTGGTCGCCAGCAGGATGTCGCGCTCGGTCGCGCGGTCGGGATAGTCCACGTCGATCTGCACCAGGAACCGGTCCAGCTGCGCCTCGGGCAGCGGATAGGTGCCCTCTTGCTCGATGGGGTTCTGGGTGGCCAGCACATGGAACGGGCGGCCAAGCGGGCGGTGGATGCCGGCCACGGTCACCTCTTTCTCTTGCATCGCCTGCAGCAGCGCCGACTGGGTCCGCGGGCTGGCGCGGTTGATCTCATCCGCCATCAGCAGCTGGCAGAACACCGGCCCCTCGATGAACCGGAAAGCGCGGGTGCCATCGGCGGCGGTGTCGAGCACCTCCGACCCCAGAATATCGGCCGGCATCAGGTCGGGCGTGAACTGGATGCGGCTGGACTTGAGGCCCATCACGGTGGACAGCGTATCCACCAGCATGGTCTTGCCAAGGCCCGGCAGGCCAACCAGCAGCCCGTGGCCACCGCACAGCAGCGCGGTCAGCACCAGCTCCACCACCTTGTCCTGGCCGATGAAGCGGCGGTCCACCGAGGCACGCGCCTCGGCCAGGCGTTCCGCCAGCTGTTCGATCTCGGCGATCAGTTCAGCGCCCTCGGCATCGGAAAGCCCGGTCATGACATCGCCTCCTTGATGGGTCATAGTCTGACCTTACCGCAAATAGCCGGGCAGGCACCAATGGCAAAAAGACCTGACACAGAAGTGAACGCAAGCGCAGCATCCGGACCAACCGCAGAAGGGCTGGCAGCCGCGGCGAAAGGCGCCGGCAAGAAGGGTCCGCCGCCGGTTCACCTGTGGAATCCGCCGTTCTGCGGCGATCTCGACATGGAAATCCGCCGGGACGGGACATGGTTCTACCTGGGCACTCCCATCGGCCGGCCGGCGCTGGTCAAGCTGTTCTCGTCGATCCTGCGCAAGGATGGGGATGCCTATTTTCTGGTCACCCCCGTGGAAAAGGTCGGGATCAGGGTCGAGGATGCGCCCTTCGTCGCCGTCGATGCCGAGGTTTCGGGGGAGGGCCGCGCGCAGGATCTGACCTTTACCACCCATGTCGGCGACAGCGTCACCGCCGGGCCGGACCATCCGATAAGGGTAGAGCGGGACGCGGAAACCGGCGAGCCCTCGCCCTATGTGCTGGTGCGCGCCAACCTCGAGGCGCTGATCGACCGCAAGACCTTCTACCGGCTGGTGGAGCTTGGCGAGCACGCGGATCAGGGCGGCACACGCTGGTTCGGCCTGTGGTCGGGCGGGGTGTTCTTCAAGCTGATCCCCTCGGCGGAGCTGGGGGACGGCTAATGCCCCGCTTTGCCGCGAACCTGACCTTCCTGTTCACCGAGCTGCCCTTCATGGAGCGGTTCGCGGCAGCCAAGGAGGCGGGCTTCGACGCGGTCGAGGTGCTGTTCCCCTATGACTTCGCCGCGCAGGAGATGCGGGCGCAGCTGATCCGGCATGATCTGACCTTCGTGCTGCAAAACACCCCGCCGCCAAACTGGGCGGGGGGCGAGCGCGGCTTTGCGGCGGTCCCGGGGTCCGAGGCGCGCTTTCGCAGCGATTTCGACCGCTGCCTGCGCTATGCGGGCGTGCTGAAGCCGCTGCATATCCACGTGATGGCGGGGCGGGCGCAGGGCGCGGTGGCGCGGGCGACCTATCTGCGCAACCTGCGATGGGCCTGCGAACGGGCGCCGCAGGCCAGCCTGACGATCGAGCCGCTGAACGAGGGCGACATGCCGGGCTATTTCCTGAACGATTTCGCGTTGGCGGCGGAGATTCTGGATGAGGTCGGCGCACCGAACCTCGGCCTGCAATTCGACGCCTATCACGCGCAGATCCTCACCGAGGATGTTGCCGCCGCGTGGGAGGCTTACGGCCCCCGCGCCGTGCATGTGCAGATCGCCGGGGTGCCGGGCCGGCATGAGCCCACGGGCGGCGCGGTGGATTGGCCAGGGTTCTTCGCGGCGCTGGACGGGTCGGGCTATGCCGGTTGGGTCAGCGCCGAATATACGCCAGAGGCCAGCACCGCCGAGGGGCTTGGCTGGCTCGCCGCCGCGCGGGCTTAGGCGGGGGCGCAGCCGCCTGCGCAACCCGAAAGCCGCGTCTCGGCCTCCAGCGTCGCATGGGCCAGCCCGAACTTCGCGCGCAGCATCGCCTTCACGCGCGCCACCACCTCGGCAAAGTCGCGGCCTTCGGCAACCACCAGATGCGCCTCGACCGATGTGCGCCGCTCGTCGATCTGCCACAGATGCAGGTGATGCACCTCCTCCACCCCGTCCTCGGCGGCGATGGCGGCGGCAATCTCGGCCTGCAGCAGGCCGGGCGGCGCGCCCAGCATCAGGATCCGCAGCACCGGGGCGATATCCGACAGCACATGCCACAGGATATAGGCCGAGATCCCCAGCGTGATGATCGGATCGACCAGCCACCAGTCGTACAGCAGGATCAGCGTGCCGCCGATCATCACCGCCACCGACGAGCCCGCATCGGCCAGATTGTGCAGGAATGCGGCGCGGATGTTGACACTGTCCTTCGACAGCCGCCAGGTCAGCGCCGCGGTGGCGACGTCGATCACCAGCGCCACGCCTGCCAGGATCACCACGATCCAGCCCAGAACCGGCTGCGGATCGAGCATCCGCATCACCGCCTCGTAGCCCAGCCACAGCGAGATCATGATCAGTGTGGTGTAGTTGATCAGCGCCGCCACCACCTCGATGCGGGCATAGCCGAAGGTCATCGCGTCATCGGCAGGGCGGCGCGCCACGCGGCGGGCGGCAAAGGCGATGATCAGCGATACCGCGTCGGACAGGTTGTGGACGGCATCGGCGATGAGGGCGACAGAGCCGGAGACGACGCCGCCCGCGATCTGCGCCACCGTCAGCAGCAGGTTGACCGCGACGGCGGCAGCGACCTTGCGGTCGCCGGCATCGGCGGAGAGTTGGCTGTGGCCATGGTCGTGGGAATGGCGGTGATGGGAATGGTCATGCGGCATGGGGGCGCTCCGGTCCTGCGCGCGCAGCCTCTGCCGGGCGGGCGGGAAGGTCAAGCGGCGCAGGGTCGCGGTGGGGGGCCTGTCAGGTGCGCAGGTCGGTTAACAACACAGTCGGAGGGCAGCGCCCGTCCGCCGGGTGGGCGCTGCGACGCTGGTTCTAGGCACTTTATGGTGCGGCACCTCCCACCGTCGTTCTAGGCACCGGCGTTGAGGAGCGCCCGCCCGAGGGGGCGGACGGGCGCTGCCCGGCGGCGCCAAGGCGCCTTGTTCCGGGCAAAGACAGGCAGTCGAGTTGCGTCCCTCCCGCGATCCCCCGCCGACGCCCCCCTAATGCGCCTCGGCCCAGTTCATCCCGTGCCCGGCATCCACCACCAGCGGCACGTCGAGCCACACCGCCGGATCGGCCGCGCCCTCCATCACCTCGCGGGCGCGGGTGATCAGTGTGTCCACCGCATCCTCGGCCACCTCGAACAGCAATTCGTCATGCACCTGCAGCAGCATCTTGGCCGGCAGCCCCTCGATGGCGGCGGGCATCCTTATCATCGCGCGGCGGATGATGTCGGCCGCAGCCCCTTGTATCGGCGCGTTGATCGCGGCACGGCGGGCGAAGCCTGCAGTCGGCCCGCGCGAGTTGATCTCGGGCGTGTGGATCTTGCGGCCGAACAGGGTCTGCACGAACCCATGTTCCTTGGCATAGGCCACCGTCGCGTCCATGTATTCGCGGATGCCGGGGAAGCGCGCGAAATAGGTGTCGATGAAGGCCTGCGCCTCAGCCCGCGGAATGCGCAGGTTGCGGGCAAGGCCAAAGCCGGAGATGCCATAGATCACCCCGAAGTTGATCGCCTTGGCCTGTCGGCGTACCGAGGGGTCCATCCCCTCCAGCGGTACGTTGAACATCTGGCTGGCGGTCATCGCGTGGATGTCGATCCCCTCGCGGAACGCCTCCTTCAGCGCCGGGATATCCGCCACATGCGCCAGAATCCGCAGCTCGATCTGGCTGTAGTCGAGGCTGACCAGCCGGTTGCCGGGCGCGGCCACGAATGCCTCGCGGATGCGGCGGCCTTCCTCGGTCCTCACCGGAATGTTCTGCAGGTTCGGATCGGTCGAGGCGATGCGCCCCGTATTGGCCCCGGTGATGGAATAGGAGGTGTGGACGCGCCCCGTGTCCGGGTGGATATGGGTCTGCAGCGCATCGGTATAGGTGGATTTCAGCTTGGACAGCTGCCGCCAGTCCAGCACCCGCGCGGGCAGCACCGCGCCCTCGGCCGCCAGATCCTCCAGCACATCGGCCCCGGTGGCATAGGCGCCGGTCTTGCCCTTCACGCCGCCGGGCAGCTCCAGCCGGTCGAACAGGATCTCGCCCAGTTGCTTGGGGGAGCCCACGTTGAACGGCCCGCCCGCAAGCTCGTGAATTTCCGCCTCCAGCCCCGCCATCTTCTGCGCGAAGGCGTTGGACATGCGGGAAAGCGTGTCACGGTCCACCAGCACGCCCGCCATTTCCATGCGCGCCAGCACGGCCACCAGCGGGCGTTCCAGCGTTTCATAGACGGTCGTCACCTGCACCTGATGCAGCTTCGGCTTGAACAGCTGCCACAGGCGCAGGGTCACATCCGCATCCTCGGCGGCGTATTTCACCGCCTCGTCGATCGGCACCCGGTCGAAGGTGGTGGCCCCCTTGCCCGACCCCAGCAGCGACTTGATCGGGATCGGGGTATGGCCGAGGTAGCGGTCGGCCAGCTCGTCCATGCCATGGTTGTGCATGCCCGAATGCATGGCATAGGACATCAGCATCGTGTCATCGTAAGGCGCGACGGTGATACCCTGCGCATAGCCCTCGCCGCGCTGGCGGGCGAAGATCTTGGCATCGTATTTCATGTTGTGGCCGATCTTGAGGATCGAGGGATCCTCCAGCACCGGCTTCAGCATCCTCAGCGCCTGCTCGGCCGGCATCTGCCCGTCGCACAGCTTGTCCGATGCGAAGAGATCGCCCCCGCCCTCCCGGTGGCAGATCGGCAGATAGGCGGCCTTCCCCGGCTCGATGCACAGCGAGATGCCGACCAGATCGGCGCGCATCTCATCGAGCGCGGTGGTCTCGGTATCGACGGCGACATGGCCACGGGCATAGATCGCGTCGATCCAGCGGGCGAGTGTGGCCTCGTCGCGGATCCATTCATACCCGGCATGGTCGAAGGGCAGCCGTTCGGGCTCGGGCGGGGTCGTCGCCGCCTCATCCGGATGCGGCGGCGTCGCCACAGGCTCCACCGGCACCGGCGGGGCGACGCCAAGGCTGTCGGCCACCCGCTTGGTCAGGGTGCGGAACTCCATAAGGTTCAGGAAGGTCATCAGCTTTTCGGGGTCCGAGGGCTGGATCTCCAACTCCTCCAGCGTCTCGGTCAGCGGGGTGTCGCAATCCAGCTCGACCAGCCGCTTGGACATGCGGATCTGTTCGGAATGGTCCAGCAGCACCTGCCGGCGCTTGGGCTGCGGGATCTCGCTCGCCCGCGCCAGCAGGGTTTCCAGATCGCCGAATTCGTTGATCAGCAGCGCCGCGGTCTTGATGCCGATGCCGGGCGCGCCGGGCACGTTGTCGACGCTGTCGCCGGCCAGCGCCTGCACATCCACCACCCGTTCAGGATAAACGCCGAACTTCTCAAGCACCTCCTCGCGGCCGATGCGCTTGTTCTTCATCGGGTCCAGCATCTCGACCCCGTCGCCGACCAGCTGCATCAGGTCCTTGTCGGAAGAGATGATGGTCACCCGCCCCCCCGCCTCGCGCGCCCGGCAGGCATAGGAGGCGATGATGTCATCGGCCTCATAGCCGTCGGTCTCGATGCAGGCGATGTTGAAGGCCCGCGTCGCCTCGCGCGTCAGCGGGAATTGCGGCTTCAGGTCCTCGGGCAGGTCGGGGCGGTTGGCCTTGTACTGGTCATAGATCTCGTTGCGGAAGGTCTTCGACGAATAGTCGAAGATCACCGCCACATGGGTCGCCGCATCGGCGCCGCTGTTGTTGGCGACATAGCGGAACAGCATGTTGCAGAACCCCGCCACGGCGCCGACCGGTATGCCGTCGGACTTGCGCGTCAGCGGCGGCAGCGCGTGATAGGCCCGGAAGATGAAGGCCGACCCGTCGATCAGGTGCAGGTGGCACCCTTTGCTGAACGTCATCGCGGTGCCTCCATGCTTGTCTGCGCCCCGCGGCGCGGGCACCCGTCATCGCACAAGACGGGCCCGGCATTCAATCGCTTGCGGGCGCCCTAATGGTCGTCGTGATGGGCATGTTCGCGGTCGATCACGAACTTCTTGTCGCAATAGCCGCATTCGACATAGCCGGTCTCATAGGGAATCGTCAGCCAGACGCGCGGATGCCCCAGCGCGCCCTCGCCGCCGTCGCAGGCGACCTTCCAGGTGGTGACGATCTGTGTTTCCGGGGCGTCGATGGTCATCTGCCGGTCCGTTCCTTGGCTGGGCGCGCGGCGCGCGCGTAACTTGTGCCGCAGAATAGCGATTGGCGGGGCGCGGGCAAGACGCGACGGTGTTTCGGCGCACTAACCCGCACTGCCAGAGGGCAGCGCTCGTCCGCCGGGTGGGCGAGCGACGGTGGTTCTAGGCGCTTTATGGTGCGGCTCACCTCCCCCGTTGTTCTGCGCGGAACGGTGGAGTAGCGCCCGCCCGAGGGGGCGGACGGGCGCTGCCCGGCGGCGCTGAAGCGCCTTGTTCCGGGCAAGGGAAGGAGGTCGGCCGTAGCTTGAACTGAAACATCAGTTTCCTCCCACCCGGTTGACTCCCCCCCGCCCTTCCCCGCAACTGGCCCTCAACCGATTTGCCCGCCGGAGTCCCGCCATGGCCAACACCCCCTACATCTTCGCGCCTGCCGCGCCAGTGGCGCTGCCGGTCGCCGGCAGCGACCTCCTGTTCCCCGTCCGCCGCGTCTATTGCGTCGGCCGCAACTACGCCGAACACACCCGCGAGATGGGCGGTGACCCGAATGCCGAACCGCCATTCTTCTTCCAGAAGAACCCGGACAACCTGTTGACCGATGGGCGATTCCCCTACCCCAGCCTCACGACCGACCTGCATTTCGAGGTGGAGCTGGCCGTCGCCCTCCACACCGGCGGCGACAGTATCCCGGCCGAAACCGCGCTCGACTGCGTCTTCGGCTATGCCGCAGCGCTCGACATGACCCGCCGCGACCTGCAGGCGCAGGCCAAGAAGGCCGGCCGCCCGTGGGAGGCTGCGAAGGCCGCCGAGCACTCCGCCCCCATCGGCCCCCTCAGCCCCGTGCAAGCCGTCGGCCATCTGGACGGCGCCGCGATCACCCTCGACGTGAACGGCACGCGGCGGCAGCAGGCCCCGCTGGCCGACATGATCTGGCCGGTGGCGGGCATCATTGCGCATCTCTCGCGGCTCTTCACCCTCGCGCCCGGCGACGTGATCCTGACTGGCACCCCCGCCGGTGTCGGCGCCGTGCAGCGCGGCGACGTGATGGAGGCGCGGGTGGATGGGCTCGCGTCGCTGCGCGTCGAAGTCGTGTAATCCAAGAAGGAGCCCCCAGATGGCACTCGACCCCAAGACCGTGGAGATCCTCAAGGGCGTCTCCACCGCCACGCTCACCACCGTGCTGCTGAAGAAGGGCCTGCGCAACGTCTGGATGCGCGGCACGAAACCGATCCGCCCGGGCCAGCCGCGGGTGGTGGGCGAGGCCTTCACCCTGCGCTTTGTCCCGGCGCGTGAGGATCTGGCGACCCCCGCCAGTTGGGCCTCGCCGATCTCCACCCGCGCCGCCATCGAGGCGATGCCCGAGGGATGCATCGCGGTCGCCGATGCGATGGGCGTGCTGGATGCGGGGATCTTCGGCGACATCCTCTGCGCCCGGATGGCAAAGCGGGGCGTGGCCGCGCTGGTGACGGACGGGGTGATGCGCGACGCGGTGGGTGTGCTGGGAACCGGCCTGCCGGTCTGGTGCGACGGCATCGCTGCGCCGCCCTCGGTCGCAGGCCTCACCTTCGTCGGCTGGCAGGAGCCCATCGCCTGCGGCGGCGTCGCGGTGTTCCCCGGCGATGTGGTGGTGGTGGATGAGGATGGCGCGGTGCTGATCCCCGCCGCCTATCTGGACGCGGTTCTGGCCGAGGCGCCGGAGCAGGAGCAGATGGAGGCCTGGATCATGACGGAAGTGGACCGCGGCGTGCCCCTGCCCGGCCTCTACCCGATGAACGAGGGGACCAAGGCGCGCTATCAGGCCTGGAAAGACGCGCAGTAATCCTCAGCCCTGCTTGCCGCGCAGCGCCTCGAGCCGGGCCAGCACCGGCTCCCCCAGCGTGGCATCGGCGGGCAGGGTCAGGTCGGACCATGACCGGTCCTGCGCCGCCTTCATGCCGAAGCCATCGGCGCGGCGCAGCTTGGCCAGCTCATCCCAGCTGACCGGCACCGCCACCGGCGCGCCGGGGCGGGCGCGGACCGAGAAGGGCGCAATCGCCGTCGCGCCGCGCTCGTTGCGGAGCCAGTCGATGAAGATCCGCCCCTTGCGCGCCGCCTTCGCCATCGTCGCGGTGTAGCGGTCCGGCTGGCCCGTCGCCAGCAGCGTGGCGAACAGCTGCGCGAACAGCTTCACCGTGTCCCAGCCGGCGGTGCGGCGCAGCGGCACGATCACATGTACCCCCTTTCCGCCCGACACCATCGGCCAGGAGCCAAGCCCCAGATCCTCCAGCTTGTCCCGCAGATCGAACGCCCCGCGGCGCACGGCGGCAAATCCGAGCCCCTCATCGGGGTCCAGGTCGAAGACCAGCCGTTCGGGCCGGTCGAGCCGGTCGCGCCGCGCGCCCCAGGGGTGGAACTCCACCGTGCCCATCTGCGCTGCACCCACCAGCCCCTCGGCATCCGACAGGTAGATATACTCCTCGGTCCCGCCATCCTTCTCCTCGATGGGCAGGCTGCGGATCGCCTTCGGGAAGCCCTTGCCGGCGTGCTTCTGGAAGAACCGCTCGCCCTCCAACCCGCTTGGCAGGCGCAGCAAGGACGCGGGCCGATCCGCCAGCGTCGGCAGGATGCGGTCCGCCATCGCGTCGTAATAGCGGGCGAGGTCGAGCTTGGTGGTCTTGGGTTTCGGAAAGATCACCCGGTCCGGGCTGCTGATCCCGATACCGCGCACAAGGGTGCGGTCGCCCGAGGGCATTTCGGTTTCCATCTGCACCTCCTTCGCCGGTTTGTCCTCGCGCAGCGCGATGAACCGCGCATGGCGCAGGCGGCCTTCGGGGGTGATCTCGGCATAGACCACCTCTGCCACCAGCTTGGGCGCGACCCACTTGGCCCCGCGCGTCTCGGCCGGAGCCTTTTCGAGCGGCGATCTGGCACGGGCCAGCGCGGCCAAAAGCTCCGCGATATCCTGCTGCGCGGCATCGTCGAAGCCGGTGCCGACCTTGCCGCGGTAGACCAGCCCGCCGCCCTCGCGCGTCGCCAGCAGCAAGGAGGAAAACGCCCGCCCGCGCTTGTCGCTGGGTTGCCAGCCGCAGATCACGAACTCCGCCCGGCGGCTGCACTTCACCTTCAGCCACGCGCTGGAGCGCCCCCCGCGCCACGGGGCGTTGGCGAGCTTGGAGATGATCCCCTCGCCCCCGGCCGCGCAGATCGCCTCCAGCACCGGCGCCGCATCGCCCTCGATGGCGGGGGAGAGCTGCACGAGGCCGCGGGCCGGGACGTCCTCCAGTAACCCTTCCAGTGCAGCCCGCCGCTCTGCCTGCGGCAGCGGCGCAAGGTCGGTGCCGTTCAGGTGCAGCAGGTCGAAGGCGTAGAACACGAACGGCCCGCCCTCCTTGATCGCCGCCTGCAAGGTTGCAAAGCCCTGCAACCCCGCGCCCGCCACGATCTCGCCATCGATCAGCGCGGTCTCGGCGGGAAGCTCGGCCATCGGAGGAAGCAGCGGCGCGAACCTGTCCGACCAGTCCAGCCCGCTGCGGGTGTAGATCCGCACGCCGCCGCGCCCGATGGCGATTTGCGCGCGGTAGCCGTCATGCTTGACCTCATGCAGCCAGGCCTCGCCCTCGGGCAGGCCCTTCACCGCGGTGGCCAGTTGCGGCGCGCGGAAGCGCGGCATCGCGGCCTTGCGCGCCGGGCCGAAGGGGATGGCGGGGCCATCCTTCGTGATCCCGGGCAGGTCGCGGCCGGTGGCGACGCTGGTCAGGTGCCGCTCCACCAGCTGGCTCTCGATGGCAGCCGCATCCCGGTCCTTAACCATCAGCCAGTTCTCGCGCCCCTTGTCGCCCGCGCGCTTGCCCTTCATCCGTACCAGAGACCAGTTGCCGGTGTTCCTGCGCCCGTGCAGCGCGAAATGCAGGTGTCCCTCGGCGAGCCCGTCCGCGACATCGTGGAAGGGCTGCCAGTGGCCGACATCCCACAGCATCACCGTGCCCGCGCCGTAGTTCCCCTTCGGGATCACGCCCTCGAAGGTCAGGTAGCTGAGCGGATGGTCTTCGGTCCTGACCGCCAGCCGCTTGTCGGCGGGGTCGGCCGAGGGGCCGCGTGTCACGGCCCAGCTGAGCAGCACGCCTTGCCATTCCAGCCGCAGGTCCCAATGCAGGCGGGTCGCATCGTGCTTCTGCATCGAATAGCGCAGGGCGGTGGCGCTGGACTGGCCCGCATCGGCAGGCTCGGGCGTCTGCGCGAAATCGCGCTTGCCGTGATATGTGTCAAGCAGGCCCATCGCCGTCAGGCCGACTTGGGTTTGCGCGCAGGTTTGGCGGCAGGTTTCGCGGGTGCCTTGCGCGCCGGCGCCTTCCTGGCGGGGGCCTTGCCCTCGTCCTTGCCGCCGCTGGCCTTCAGGCTCTGCCGCAGCGCCTCCATCAGGTCGACCACGTTCTCGCCCTTCGGCCGCGCCGCATCCTCGCCCGCGGCCGAACGCGGGGTCTTCTTGTTCTTGCGCTTGGCCTCGATCAGGGCGCGCAGGGCGATGTCATAATGGTCCTTGAAGGCCTTGGCATCGAAGGGGGCTGTCTTGCGGTCGATCAGCTGGGTGGCGACCGCCAGCAGATCCGCATCCGCCGGCGCATCCTCGATCTGCGAGAACAGCGGTTCGGCAGACCGGATCTCATCGGCATAATACAGCGTCTCCATCAACAGCCCGTCGCCGCAGGGGCGGATGGCACACAGCGCCTCCTTGCCGCGCATGGTCAACTGGCCAAGCCCGACCTTGCCCGCCTTGCGCAGCGCGTCACGCACCACGCGGTAGGCATCCTCGGCCAGTTCATCGGTCGGCACGACGTAATAGGGCTTGTCGTAATACAGCGGCGGGATCTCATCCACGCCGACGAACTGCACCAGCTCGAAGGTCTTCTTCGTCTCCAGCTTGATCGCGTCGATCTCTTCGGGCTGCAGCAGCAGGTACTCGTCCCCCGGCAGCTCATAGCCCTTCAGGATATCGGCGGTGTCGATCGGCCCCATGCCCGGCACGGTCTTCTCATATTTCACCGCCTTGCCCGAGGGCCCGTGGATCTGGCGGAAGCTGACCCGCGCCCCGGGCTGCGTCGCGCTGTGAATCTCCACCGCGATAGACACCAGCGACAGCCGCAACTGGCCTTTCCACACTGCGCGCGATGCCATGCCATCCTCCGGGTGCAAGATCGGCCTCAACGCAGCTGCCCGGCCGCTGGGTCCGGCGGGGACTCGTTATTCCCGAACCTGATGCCGAGATGACGCTACGTCGCCCCCGCCCACGGGACCATACGGCACAAGAAAGCTTGCACGGTGCAACGCTGTGACAATCATTCCCGCTGACTATCGGCTCGCCTCCGCTATATGATGTTTTTTGCTGTCGTTGCCCGCCCTCCGTTGCCCAGGACCCCCCATGCCGCGACTGTCCCTTGTTGTTCTTGCTCTGCTGCCATTCGGGTTCGTGCTGCCGGTCGCGGCGCAAGAGGCTTCCCCCGAGATCGCGCTGCCGTCGATCACCGTCGCCACGGTGGGCACGGCGGTGCTGCGCGACCGGGTGATCGCCTCGGGCCTCGTCACCCCGGTGGAGGTGGTTCAGGTGCAGCCGCTGATCGAGGGGCAGCCGATTGATGCGCTGCTGGTCGACGTGGGCGACACCGTGGCAAAGGGCCAGCCCCTCGCCCGCCTTTCGGGGACCGCGCTGACCCTGCGCAAGGGCCAGCTGGAGGCGAGCCGCGCCGCGGCGCTGGCCGCCATCGCCCAGGCCGAGGCACAGCAGATCGAGGCGCAAAGCACGGCGGATGAGGCGGTGCGCGTTCGCAATCGCGCCGAACAGCTGCGCGCACAGGGCTCTGGCACCCAGGCGCTGGCCGATCAGGCCAATGCGCAGGCGGCCTCGGCGCTGGCGCGGGTGACGGCGGCGGAACAGGGCGCGCGGGCGGCCGAGGCGCAGCGCGATCAGGTCATCGCCCAGATCGCCGATATCGACCTGCAGCTGCAACGCACATTGGTCATCGCGCCGGTGGCGGGGCTGGTCACCGCCCGCAACGCGCAGGTTGGCGCCATCGCCAGCGCCGCCGGGCAGCCGATGTTCACCCTGATCCGCGATGGCCTGCTGGAGCTGCACGCCGATGTGGCGGAACGCGACGTGCTGCGGCTGGCGCCGGGGCAACCGGCCAGCCTGCGCGCTGCGGGGCTCGCCGAGCCGCTCACCGGCACGGTGCGGCTGGTCGAGCCCACGGTCGATACCGCCTCGCGCCTCGGCCGGGTGCGGATCGCCATCGACATGCCCGACCGCCTGCGCGCCGGCATGTTCGCCGAGGCCGAGGTTCTGGTGGCTGAACGCGAGGCGCTGGCGGTGCCGGTCGCCGCCATGGGCGCCGCCGAAGTGCTGCGCGTCACGTCAGGCGGCACGGTGGAGCAGGCCCCCGTCACCACCGGCATCCGCGATGGCGGGCTGATCGAGATCACCTCGGGCCTGTTCGCGGGCGAGGTGATCGTGGCCCGCGCAGGGGCCTTCGTGCGGCCGGGCGACCGGATCAACCCGGTGCCAGCCGAGGCACCGGCACGTGCCACGCAATAGGGGCGCGCGATGAACTTCTCCGCCTGGTCCGTCCGCAACCCCATCGCGCCGCTGCTGGCCTTCGTGCTGCTGATGGTGCTGGGATGGCAATCCTTCAACGCGCTGCCCATCACCCGCTTTCCGAACATCGACGTGCCGCTGGTCGCCGTGACAGTGGCGCAAGCCGGAGCCGCCCCGGCCGAACTGGAAACCCAGATCACCAAGGAGATCGAGGATGCCGTGGCGGGCATCACCGGGGTGAAGAACATCCTGTCCACAGTGTCGGATGGCGTGTCCACCACCTCGGTCGAGTTCCGCATGGAAGTGCCGACCGACAAGGCCGTGCAGGACACCAAGGACGCCATCGACCAGATCCTCGGCGACCTGCCCGGCGATGTCGATGCGCCCATCGTCACCCGCATCGACGTGGAGGGGCAGGCGATCATGACCTTTGCCGTCGCCTCGCCGGGCCTGACCATCGAGGAGCTTTCGTGGTTCGTCGATGACCGGGTGAAACGCACCTTGCAAGGTCAGGTTGGCGTGGGCCGCATCGACCGCTATGGCGGCGCCGACCGCGAGATCCGGCTGGAGCTGGACCCCGCGCGGCTGAACAGCCTCGGCATCACCGCCGCCACCGTCAGCCAGCAGCTGCGCGCCACCAATGCCGATCTGGGCGCCGGGCGCAGCGAGCTTGGCGGCGGCGAGCAGGCGATCCGCCTGCTAGGCGATGCACAGGCCGCGGCGGCGCTGGCAGATACCACCATTGCGCTGCCCTCGGGCCGGTTCGTGAAGGTGTCGGACCTTGGCGAAGTGGTGGATACCTATGAGGAACTCCGCTCGTTCAGCCGGTTCAACGGCGAGCAGGTGGTGACCTTCGCGGTGTTCCGCGCCAAGGGCGCGTCGGAGGTCAGCGTGGCCGAGATCGTGGAGGAAAACCTCGCCGCCCTGCGCGCCGAGAACCCGGGCATCCAGATCACCCCCGTCGATGACACCGTCCACTACACCTATGGCAATTACGAATCCGCCCTGCACACCCTCATCGAGGGCGCGATCCTCGCGGTGCTGGTGGTGCTGGCCTTCCTGCGCAACTGGCGCGCCACGCTGATCGCCGCGGTGGCGCTGCCGCTGTCGGCGGTGCCGACCTTCTGGGTGATGGACCTTCTGGGGTTCTCGCTGAACCTCGTCAGCTTCCTCGCCATCACACTGGCCACCGGCATCCTCGTCGATGACGCCATCGTCGAGATCGAGAACATCGCCCGCCATATCCAGATGGGCAAGACGCCCTACCGCGCCTCGATAGACGCTGCGGATGAGATCGGCCTCGCGGTGATTGCCACCACGCTGACCATCGTGGCGGTCTTCGTGCCCGTGTCCTTCATGCCCGGCATTCCGGGGCAGTATTTCAGCCAGTTCGGGATGACCGTCGCCATTTCGGTGCTGTTTTCCCTGCTGGTGGCGCGGCTGATCACCCCGATGATGGCCGCCTATCTGATGCGCCCCTCGGACGCCCATCACGGCGACGACCGCGAGGGCGCGATCATGCGCGGCTATACCGCCGTGGTGAAGGCGACGATGCGGATGCGCTACCTGACGCTGCTGGCCGCGCTTGGCGTTCTGGCGGTGTCGATCTTCTTCATGCTGCGGATCCCGGGCAGCTTCCTGCCGCCCGAGGATGTCAGCCGCATTTCCATCAGCGTCGAACTGCCGCCCGGATCCTCGCTGGAAGATACCGACCGCAGCACCGAGGCGATGCGCGCGGTGATTGCCGAGGTCGAAGGCGTGCGCGACGTGTTCGTCCTGGGAGGCTCCTCGCCGACGGGCGAGATGGACATCCGCCGCGCCGCCGTCTCTGTGCTGCTGGACCGGCTGGACCATTCGCTGCTGAACCGTCTGGCCGAGATCGGCCATGACATTCCCGGCCTTGGCCGAATGATCCCGCCGGTGCAATCGGATGGCCGCACCCGCGTGCAGGCCGAGATCGAGACAGAGATCTTCGCCAAACTGGCCGCCATCCCCGACCTGCGCACCTACAAGCTCAATGACCGCGGCGAGCGCGACCTGACCTTCTCGGTGCTGGCCCAGAACGAGGCTGACCTCAACATCGCCGTCGCCCGGCTGGAAACCGCGCTGCGCGGCGATCCGTTGCTGGCCAATGTCGCCGCCACCGGAGCGCTGCCACGGCCCGAGGTGCAGATCCGCCCGCGCAGCGACGAGGCGGCGCGGCTTGGCATCTCGACCGCGGCGATTGCCGAGACGGTGCGGGTGGCGACGATTGGCGACTATGATGCGGCGCTGGCAAAGGTGGCGGTCGATGACCGGCTGATCCCGGTGCGTGTGCAGCTGACGGACCGGATCAAGGACGATCTGGCCAGCATCGGCGCGCTGCGGGTGCCCACCGCCGCGGGTGGCAGCGTGCCGTTGAACGCGGTGGCCGACATCACCGTGTCGCAGGGGCCAAGCGCCATCAACCGCCTGAACCGCGAGCGGCGCGCCACCATCGGCGCCAACCTGCCCGAGGGCGTGGCGCTGGATACCGCCAGCGCCCGCTTCCGCGAGATCGCGGCGGGGGTGGAGCTGCCGGTGGGGGCGCGGATCGCGGAATCGGGCGATGCCGAGGTGCAGCAGGAGCTGGTCGCAAGCTTTGGCAACGCGATGATCCTGGGGCTGATGCTGGTGCTGACGGTGCTGATCTTGCTGTTCAAAAGCGTGATCCAGCCCTTCACCATCCTGTTCTCGCTCCCCCTCGCCATCGGCGGGGTCGCGGCGGCGCTGATCGTCACCGGCAGCCCGGTGTCGATGCCGGTGCTGATCGGCATCCTGATGCTGATGGGGATCGTGACCAAGAACGCCATCCTGCTGGTGGATTTCGCCATCGAGATGCGGGCGCAGGGGATGAACCGTTTCGACGCGATGGTCGAGGCCGGGCGCAAGCGCGCGCAGCCGATCGTGATGACCTCGATCGCCATGTCGGCCGGGATGCTGCCCTCGGCGCTTGGCGTGGGCGAGGGTGGGTCGTTCCGCGCGCCGATGGCGACGGCGGTGATCGGCGGCATCATCGTGTCCACCGTGCTGAGCCTGGTGATCGTGCCCTCGTTCTTCCTGATCATGGATGATATCTCCTGGCTGCTGGGTCGGCTGTTTGGCGGGCTCGTCGGCAAGAAGGAGGAGGAGCCGGAGGCGCCCGACCCGGCCCGCACCGATGCCGACCTGAAGGCGCTGGCGTCCCGGCTCGACAAGCTGGAAACCGGCGGCGCCCCGGCCAAAGGCGGCGATCTGCGCCACGCGGCCGAGTAGCCCGCATAGCGGTTCCGCATCCCGCAGTCACTTTTTGCGGAACGATCCCGCAACTGCCTCGTTGACCCCGTGAACAAGGCGGGAGTCCGCAGGATGCAGCACGCGACAGCACGGCCCGCAACCATGGCTTGCGGTGCGCCCCATCCGGGTCCCTCACGGCCGCCGGTGCATCGCCTGTCGCTGCCCTTCCCCGCCCTGCCCTTCCTCAATCCGGGATGATCCGCGCTGCCGCAGCAGCGCCTGGGAACGCGTGTTCCCCTGACAGCCACGGACAAGATCGAGGACCCACAGATGCCATTGCCAGACTGGAAGACAACCCGCCGCGGATTCTTGGGAGGCGGCGCCGGTGCCGCCGCGCTGACAGCAATGGCCGTGCCGCTTCACGCGCAATCGCCCGAGCCGGAGCCGCTGGAAAACTACGCGCCCGAATATTTCACAGCCGAAGAATGGCAGTTCGTGATGTCGGCCACCGCGCTGCTGATCCCCTCGGGCCCAACCCCGGGCGCCATCGAGGCGCGGGTGCCGGTGTTCATCGACCTGCAACTGGCCAGCGGATTTGGCAGCGCGGATGACTGGTACATGGCCGGCCCCCATATTGCTGATGCCGATCCCCTGCTGGGTTGGCAATCGCCGCTGACCCCGGCCGAGATCTACCGCGAGGGGATCGCCGCGGTGAATGCCTGGTGCGAGCAGACGCATGAGGCCCCGTTTGCCGACCTGCTGCCCCAGACGCAACAAGAGGTCATGACGGCGCTGAGCGAAGACGAGGTGCCGCTGCCGCCCGAACTGCGCGGCCTGTTCGATCTGCTGCTGCAGAACACCAAGGAAGGCTTCTTCGCCGACCCGAAATACGGCGGCAACCACCGCATGGCCGGCTGGACCCATATCGGCTTCCCCGGCGCGCGGGCGAGCTTTCTGGAATGGGTGGACAAGCACAATGTGCCCTACCCGCTGGGGCCGGTGGCGATTTCCGGCGAGAGGGGCTGACCATGGCAAGAACCGAACCGAAAAAAGACGTCGTCATCGTCGGCCTTGGCTGGACCGGCTCGATCATGGGGATCGAGATGGCCAAGCAGGGGCTGGAGGTTCTGGCGCTGGAGCGCGGGGCTGACCGCTATACCGTGCCGGACTTCCGCTACCCCGATGTCATCGACGAGCTGAAATACGGGGTGCGCTTCGGCTTCATGCAAAAGCCCCGCAACTCCACCGTCACCATCCGCCGCACCTTGCAGGAAACCGCGCTGCCTTACCGGCAGCTGGGGTCTTTTCTGCCCGGCGACGGCGTCGGCGGCGCCGGCATCCACTGGAACGGCCACAACTGGCGCGCGATGGAGAATGAATTCATCTTGCGCAGCTATGTCGAGGACAACTTTGGCGCCGACATCATCCCCGAGGACATGACGATCCAGGACTGGGGCGTGACCTATGCCGAGCTGGAGCCGCATTTCGACCGCTTCGAATACATGCTTGGCCTGTCGGGCCAGGCCGGCAACGTCAATGGCCAGATCATCGAGGGCGGCAACCCGTTCGAGGCGCCGCGCAGCCGCGACTTCCCGCTGCCGCCGCTGAAGCAGACCTATGACGCCACGCTTTTTGCCGACGCGGCCCGCGCCATGGGCTACCACCCGTTCCCGCGCCCGGCCGCCAATGCCTCGGGCGTCTGGACCAACGAATACGGGATGCAGCTTGGCCCCTGCAACTATTGCGGCTTTTGCGAGCGCTATGGCTGCCTGAACTACTCCAAGGCCTCGCCGCAAACCTGTATCCTCGATGCGCTGCGCCGGATGCCGAACTTCAGCTACCGCACCAATTCCGAGGTGCTGCGCGTCGATCTGGCCGAAGACCGGCAAACGGCGACCGGCGTGACCTATTGGGACGAGGAAGCGCAGGAAGAGGTGTTCCAGCCCGCAGACATCGTGATGCTCTGCGCCTATTCCCTGCACAACGTCCACCTGATGCTGCTGTCGGGCATCGGCGAGCCCTACAACCCGGCGACGGGCGAGGGCGTCACCGGCAAGAACTATGCCTATCAGATGAACGGCGGCACCACGCTGTTCTTCAAGGACAAGCTGTTCAACCCGTTCATCGGCGCGGGTGCCAACGGCATGTCGATGGATGATTTCGCCATCAACCAGATCGACTTCGCGGCCGAGGGCTTCATCGGCGGCAGCTACATCACCGCCGGAGTCACCAATGGCCAGCCGATCCGCGGCATCGGGCTGCCCTCGGGCACGGCAAGCTGGGGCGAGGAGTGGAAGACCGCGATCACCGAATGGTATGGCCACTCCATGTCCATCGGCTCGCATGGGTCGAACATGGCCTACCGCGATTGCTACCTCGACCTCGATCCCACCTATACCGACCGGCATGGCCGCCCGCTGATGCGGATGACCTTCAACTGGAAGCCGAACGACATCCGCATGACGCAGTTCATGCGCAGCAAGATCGAGCCGATTGCCGAGTCGATGAACCCCGACACATGGCAATCCTCCTACAAGGGCGAGGGCGCGCAGTATGACGTGCGGCCCTACCAGACCACGCACAATGTGGGCGGCGCGATCATGGGCGATGATCCGAACACATCAGTCGTGAACCGCTACCTGCAGGCTTGGGGTCAGCACAACCTGTTCTCGCTGGGGGCCGCGGCCTTCCCGCAGAACATCCAGTACAACCCGACCGGGGTGGTGGGAGCCTTGGCCTATTGGGCCGCCGATGCGATCACCAGGGACTACCTGCCCAACCCCCGGCCCCTGGTCTGAGGAGACGCAATCATGATCACCTTCCTGCGCATCCTCACCGGCCTCGTGCTTCTGGGCCTTGTCGTTCTGGCCGCCATCCTCTTCATGCCGGTCCGCACCACGCCGGCGCTGGCCGCCTTGCCCGAGGACTATACCCCGCCCGAAG
The DNA here is from genome assembly GCF_009908165.1 of Frigidibacter albus. Lineage (GTDB taxonomy): Bacteria > Pseudomonadota > Alphaproteobacteria > Rhodobacterales > Rhodobacteraceae > Frigidibacter > Frigidibacter albus. The sequence continues at coordinate 80,658 of NZ_JAAAUC010000011.1, read as the reverse complement.
GTTCGGGCGAATATGCGATGCGGCTGGCCGATTGCTCCGCCTGCCACACCGCCGAGGGCGGCGTGCCCTTCGCCGGGGGCCGCAAGATCGAAAGCCCGCTCGGCACGATCTATTCCACCAACATCACGCCCGACGAGGACACAGGCATCGGCAGCTACAGCCTCGATGAGTTCCGCGCCGCGCTTTATGACGGGATCCGCCAGGATGGCGCGCATCTTTATCCCGCCATGCCCTATGCGAACTATCGCAAGATGTCGGAAGCAGACGTCCGCGCGCTCTATGCCTTCTTCATGGACGAGGTGGAGCCGGTCAGCAATGCCGGGCCGGAAACCGCCCTGCCCTTCCCGTTCAACCAACGCTGGGGCATCCGCACCTGGAAATGGGCGGCCCTGAGCGAGCCCGGCGAGCTTTCGTCCACCGGCGATGCAGCCTATGACCGCGGTGCCTACCTGGTCGAGGCGCCGGGCCATTGCGGCGCCTGCCACACCCCGCGCAACCTGGTGATGGGCGAGGCGGGCTATACCGCGATGGACGGCGATTTCCTGATGGGCGGCGAGATCGACGGCTGGACCGCGCCGCCGCTGCGCGGGCCGGACAGCGCCATCCGCAACTGGTCGGCCGAGGATCTGAAGCTCTACCTCGCCTCGGGCCGCAACAACCATGCCGGCGTCAATGGCGAGATGCAGCTGGTGGTGCGCGATTCGCTGCAATACTTCACCAACGAGGATCTGGACGCAGTGGTCGCCTATCTGCGCGCCCTGGGGGACCCGGCGGCTGGCGACAACGCCCCGCCGGTCGATCCGCCCCGCACCGCAGACCGGCTCGACCCGTCGGCCGGCGGCACTCAGGCGGTGCTGACCGCTGCCGAACCGGGGATGGCGCTTGGCCCGCGGCTCTACCTCGACAACTGCAACGCCTGCCACTTCGTCGATGGCCGCGGCGCCGATCAGGTGTTCCCGGAACTGGACGGCAACCCTCTGGTGACCGCCCCCTCTGCCACCGGACTGATCGACACGATCCTGAACGGGGCGGAAGTTCCCTCGACCACCGTGCGCCCCTATTCGCTGCGGATGCCGGACTTCGGCCATCGCCTGTCGGATGAAGAGGTGGCGGAACTGGCGACCTTCCTGCGCAGCGCCTGGTCCAACAGCGCCGATGCGGTCACCACGGCCGATGTCACTGCGCGGCGCGAGACGGCGGAAGAGCGTGCCGCCGCCGAGTGACCCGACCTTGACCTGACCCAGATCAAGGAAAATTGCACCTCCCTGCGGCATCTTTGCCCGCAGGGAGGCGCGCATGGACATCATACCCCTTATCGACCGGCTTGGCGAAGGCCCCACCGCGGCGCTGTTCGGGCTGCTGACCGGCGCCGTGTTCGGCATTGCCGCGCAGCGATCCTCCTTCTGCCTGCGCGCCGCTGCGGTGGAATTCGCCCGCGGCAGTCTTGGCCCCAAGGTCACCGTCTGGTTCCTCACCTTCTCGACCGCGATGGCCTGGGTGCAGGGCGCGCAGGTTCTCGGCCTGTTCCGGGCGACCGACGCGCGGATGATGGCGGTCGCCGGGTCCTGGTCCGGTGCCATCATCGGGGGCCTGATGTTCGGCGCCGGCATGGTGATGGCGCGCGGCTGTTCCGGGCGCCTGCTGGTGCTGGCCGCCACCGGCAACCTGCGCTCCGTCGTGTCCGGCCTGATCTTCGCCGTCGTCGCGCAGATGAGCCTGCATGGCTGGCTCGCCCCGGTCCGCGAATATCTGGCCGGGCTGGCCGTCACCCCGGGCGGGCGCAATGTCGATCTGCTGGCGGTCCTTGGCCTGCCGGGCGGCGCGGGCCTTGCGCTTGGCCTGCTGCTCTCGGCCTTCGCGCTGGTGCTGTCCTGGCGCAACAAGGTCGGTGTCCGGCAGATGGTCTTCGCCTCGGGCGTCGGCTTTGCGGTGGCGCTTGGCTGGGTGCTGACCTGGACCCTGGCGCAATCGAGCTTCGAGCCGATGGCGGTGACCTCGGCCACCTTCACCGGCCCGTCCGCCAACACGCTGATGTTCTTCCTGATCCCCGCGCCGGTGCTGGAATTCGATGTCGGCCTTGTGCCCGGCGTGTTCCTCGGCGCCTTCCTGTCCGCGGCGCTGAAGGGAGAGCTGCGGCTTCAGGGCTTTGACGACGCCGCCACCATGCGCCGGTCGATGGCCGGCGCGGTGCTGATGGGCTTTGGCGGGATGCTCGCCGGCGGCTGCACCATCGGCGCCGGCGTCACCGGCGGGTCGATCTTTGTCGGCACCGCCTGGCTGGCGCTGCTCTGCATGTGGATCGGCGGCATGGCGACCGACCGGCTGCTGGAGCCGCGGGGCGCAGCCGCGCCGGCCTGAGCCTACTCGAACTCCATTTCGGCAAAGACCACGCCGGCATTCTTCGTCGCCAGTTCCTCGAAGGTATCGAGATAGGCCCACTCAGACTGATCGACGTAATAGGCCCCCGCCAGGTCGCCCCCCGCCTCCAGATGCGCGCCGATCTTGGCGCGCAGGTCCACAAGGTAGTCACGCGTCTCATGCGTGACCTCGGCCAGGTCGGTCGGGTGCCCGTGGCCGGGGATCACCAGCGCCGGGTCCAGCGGCATGAAGGCCGTCTCCCAGGTCTCGATCCAGCAAAGCGTGCAGGTGCCCTCGAAGATCGGCGGCATCCTTTCGTGAAAGGCGATGTCGCCGGCGATCATCACGCCCTGATCGGGCAGCCAGACCTGCGTATCGCCGGGGCTGTGCGCGGGGCCAAGGTGCAGCACCTCGATGTGGGTATCGCCCATCACGATCTCGCGCCGGTCCTCGAAGGTCTCGGTCGGGGCCGTGGGCACCGTGCCTTCCGCATTCTCGCGCGCGTAGGATTGCAGCGAGGCGAGATCCTGCCCGTTGCCATCGGCAAACTCTTCGGCGGCATCGACATGGGCCAGCACCGGCACGCCCTGCGCGGTCCAGTAGCCGTTGCCCAGCATCGCATGGCCCTGCCCGTTCTCCACGATAACCAGCCGCACCGGCTGATCGGTCACGGCGCGGATTTCCTCATGCAGGGCCTTGGCCAGCAGGAACGATGCGCCGGAATTGACCACCACCACCCCGTCCCCGGTCACGATGAAGCTGAGGTTGTTGTTGTGCCCGGCGTTTTCATAGGTCGGCGGCGCGGTGGCGCCGATGGCCGAATACACGCCCGGCGCCACCTCCACCGGCTTGGCGTAGAGCACCGAGCCGGGATATTGGTCGGGAATGTCCTCCGACGCGAAGGCGGGGCCCGCCATCAGGGCGATCAGGGCAAGGCGGCGCATCATGCCTCCTCCACGAAACGGTAGCTGTCGCCTTGCCGTTCGGCATGGCCGATGCCGCCCCCCGGCAAGTGAAAGCCGATCAGCCGCATCTGCCCTGCCGCGATCTGGTCCAGCAACTGGCCACGCGTGGCGGCGGCCGTCTCGGCGTCCTGATCCGAGCCGGAGCGCCAGCCCGGCTGCTCGAAGGCGACGTGGTGGTTGCCAAGCGCGTCGCCCACCACCATCACCGAGTCACTTCCGCCGCGCAACTCGAACGCCATATGTCCCGGCGTATGGCCGGGGGTCAGCCGCGCGGCGATGCCGGGCAGGATCTCCTCGCCATCGCCGATCAGGGTGATGCTGTCCGCCAGCACCTCGAGTCGCCGCGCCGCGCCCACGGCGAAGCTCATGCGCTCGGCGCCGATGCTGTCCACGGTGGCGGGGTCGGTCCAGTAGTCGAACTCTGCCTGCCCCATCAGGTAGGTGGCATTCGGGAACAGCGGCTCGTCGAACTCGTCGAGCAGCCCCCACAGGTGATCGGGATGGCCGTGGGTAAAGGCGACATGCGTCACCTCTTCCGCCGTCAGGCCAAGCGCGTCCATCGCCTCGGCCAGCTTGCCGGCGGTGGGCATGAAATCGGGGCCGGCGCCCACGTCGAACAGCACGGTATGGGTACCATCCCGCAGCAGCGTCACGTTGCAGGGCGGCTCCAGCCGGTCGGTCGGCAGCGCATGGCGGGTCAGGATGTCCTGCATCTCGGCCTGCGGCATCCCGCCAAGGATGAAATCGCCGGGCAGCACCAGATGCCCGTCCGACAGCGTGTCGATCTGCATGGGGCCAAGCGCCAGCGTCGAGCTGGCCCAGTTGCGGCGGGGCAGCAGCGGCAACAGGCCGGCAGCGGTGGCCGAGGTCAGCAGGGTGCGGCGGGTGATGGTCATGTCTCTCTCCCTTGGGGAAGGGCCGGGGCGCAAGGCCCCGGCCCAAGCGTTCAGCCGAACATGTCGGCGGTGATGCCTTCGTACCAGCCAAGGCTTTCCTCGTAGGTCGCCTTGCGCAGGGCCGCATCCTCGCCGGTCTGGCTGATGAAACTCTCGACGCTGGCGATCTTTTCCGGCGTCGGCTCATAAGACGCGCCGACCTTCACCCCATCCTCGGGCGCGATCAGCGACCAGCAGGTGTTGGAGTATTTGGCCGGGAACTGCTTCGATCCGGTCAGCTCTGCCCGGATCGCCATCGCCGCGACCTTGGCCTGGCTGTTGGCGGAAAAGGCCGATTTCGGCATGTCGCCCTGCGCGCTGGCATCGCCAAGAACCCAGATGTTCGGATCGGCCTTCGCCTGCATCGTCGCCGGATCGACCGGCGCCCAGCCGGTGGCGTCGGTCACACCCGCCGCCGCCGCAATGGCGCCCGCCATCTGGCCGGGGATGACGTTGCAGACATCGACCTTCTGCGCCTCGCCGTCGATCAGCACTTCCATGCTCTCGGGGCGGACCTCGACGACATTGCCGCCCATGTCGGGGCCGATCCACTCGACCATGCCCGAATAGTGCTTCTGCCAGCCCTCCTCGAACAGGGCCTGCTTGGAATACTTGTCCTTGGGGTCCAGCACCAGGATCTTGGCGGTCGGATTCATCTGCGTCAGCATATGCGCGACCATCGACACCCGCTCATAGGGGCCGGGCGGGCAGCGATAGGGGTTCGGCGGGGCGACCATGCAGAACAGGCCCCCCTGCGGCATCGCCTCGATCTGCGCCTTCAGCAGCTGGGTCTGCGGGCCGGCCTTGTAGGCATGGGGCATGATCTCGGCGGCCTCGAGGCTCCAGCCCGGCACGCTGCCATCCACGAAATCGATGCCCGGCGAGATCACCAGCCGGTCATAGGGCAGCACCCCGCCCCCAGCGAGGGTGACGGTGCGGGCCGCGGGGTCCACCCCCGCCGCCATGTCCTGCACCACGGTCACGCCGCCGGCGGCGATGGCATCATAGCCATGGGCGAGGCTGTCAAACTCCCGGAAGCCGCCGAGGTAGAGGTTGGAAAAGAAGCAGGTGTAATAGGTGGCGTTTGGCTCGATCAGCGTCACCTCCAGCGCGCCGGCCGCGTCCTTGGCCAGGTAGCGGGCAACGGTTGCGCCCCCCGCGCCGCCGCCGATCACCACCACGCGCGGCTTGGTCTGGGCCAGAACCCGGGGGGCCGACAGGGCCACGGTGGCGGCCGCGGCAGTCCCGATAAAGATCCGTCTGTTAAGCATTGTAATTCCTCCCTTTTTATCGTTCCACGGCGCGTCTGTCGGCGCCGCTTCGGCCTTGCCCCGCTACTCCTCCAGCGTGGCGAAATACGCGGCCAGCGCCGCGATCTCTTCGTTCGAGAGGCGCCCGGCCATCATCTGCATCACCGGATGCGGCCTGAGCTTCTCCTTGTAAGCATGCATGGCGATGACGAAATCTTCCGCCGGCCACTGCGTGATCGACGGGATTCCCTGATCGGACCCGTCGCGCTGGTGGCAGGTGGAACATTCGCTGGACAGGTAGGCGCCATATTCGGCATCGCCCTCGATCGCCAGGATCTCGGGCGCGAGGTCGGGGAGGGTCTTGCGCGCGGTCGGCTCTGCCTCGGGGATGTCACGGGGGCGGTCGGAATAGTCGCGCAGGAAGGCCAGAAGGTCGGCCCGCTGGCCCGCGTCCTTCAGGCCCTTGTAGGCCATGCGGGTGCCCGAGACGAGCGCCTTGGGGTTTTCCACATAGGCATCAAGGGTTTCCAGCGTCCAGGTCAGCCCGTCGCTGCCCATGCGCGCCATGCTCTTGGAATAGCTGAACCCCTCTACCGCGCCGGCGCGGCGCCCGTAGAGGCCGTTCAGCTGCGGGCCGACACGGTTGACGGCATCCGGGCCGATCCGGTGGCAGGCAGAGCACTGGCGCTGGAACAGCGTGGCGCCGCGTTCGGCATCGCCGATTGGGTTCGCCGCCGCGGGGGAGAAGACCGCGGCGGCGAGGAGGGCGAGGAGCGCAAGGAGCCGTCCTGCGCCGCCCATGTCATTGACCGAAGGTCGAGAGGTAGGCGATCACCGCCTCAAGGTCGCTGTCCTTCTTCAGGCCGGCAAAGGACATCTTGTTCTTCGGCATGTATCCCTTGGGATCGGCGAGATAGCCCGACAGTTCGTCATGCGTCCAGACAAGGCCCCCGGCCCCGGCATCCAGCATCGGCTTGGAATACTTGAAGCCCTCGACCGTACCGGCGGGCCGGCCGACAATGCCGTTCAGTGCCGGGCCGACGGCGTTCTTGGCACCGTCACCGACCTTGTGGCAGGCGGCGCATTTCTTGAACACCTTCTCGCCGGCCGCGACCAGTTCGGGATCGGCCGCGGCGGTCTCGACGGGTGCCGCGACAGCCGGTTCCACAGCCTCAGGGGCAGCCTCGGCGGCAGCAGCTTCCGGGGCAGGCGCGTCGCCGGTGGCATCGGCCACCGCTTCGGCTACCTCGGCCACGGCGGCACCGTCGTCGGTGGTGTCGTTCGGCGTCACGTCCAGCACCGTCGCATGGGCGGTGATCTCGACCGTGGCCTTGCAATCGGTCATGCAGGGCTCGCGGATGAACACCGGAAGCTCGGTGCTGTCGCGGTCATCCAGGATGAAGCCACCGGCATTGGGCAACTCGACCTCGGCGAAGCTGGCCTTCGACAGCACGAAATCGTCATCGACCAGATCGTTGGAATAGAGGATGTAAGCCAGAATGGCATAGACCTCGTCATCGCTCAAGGATTGGGCATTGCCGTAGGGCATCGAGCGGTGGACATAGTCCCAGGTGGTCGAAAGGAAGGGCCAGAACGAGCCCACGGTCTTGACCGGGTCTTCGCGGTCGAGCGTGCCCAACCCGCCGGCAAGTTCGGGCCAGTTGTCCACCCCTTCGGCGAATTCGCCATGGCAGACCGCGCAGGATTCCGAGAACAGCTCCTCGCCGGTCAGCACATCGCCCGAGCCTTCGGGCAGGCCGAGCCCGTCGGGGCGCACGTCGTGGTCCCAGGCGGCCACCTCTTCGGGCAGGGCGGCACGGCCGATACCCAGCTTGTCGGCCAGCGCCGGGGTGGCCAGCAGCGATGAGGCCAGAAGGATCGAGGGCAGCGTGGTGCCGATCACCCGTTTACGAAACTTCGACATTCTCCGCCTCCCCGTTCGCCTTCACCCACCAGGTCTGGATGCAGTTGTTGTGATAGATCGAGTTCAGGCCGCGGAAGTCCCGCAGCTCTGTCTTGGTTGGCTGCACATAGCCGGTGGAATCGATGGCGCGCGATTGCACCAGCATTTCCGACCCGTCCCAGACATGGTCGAAGTAGAAGCGGCTGACCGCCATGTCCTGCCCCGGCGCGGCAAGGCGGGCGGGCATCCAGGTCTTGCCGCCATCGACGGTGACATCGACGCGGGTGATCGAGCCGCGCCCCGACCAGGCGAGGCCGGTGATGACCAGCGGGCCGGGGCCGTGCTTGATCGGCATCTGCGGGCTCGGGCTGGTGACGACCGACTTGGCGTCCATCACCCAGGTCCATTTGCGCGAGGTGCCGTCGGCCAGCGTGTCGGTGTATTTCGAGGTTTCCTCGCGCTGCTCCCAGGGCTGGTCGCCGACTTCGATGCGGCGCAGCCATTTCACCCACATGTTGCCCTCCCAGCCCGGCACGCAAAGCCGGACGGGATAGCCATGTTCCTTGCGCAGCGCCTCGCCATTGGCCTTGAAGGCGACGAGGCAATCGTCCATCGCCTTTTCCAGCGGGATCGAGCGGCCGTTCGATGAGGCATCGGCGCCCTCGGCCAGCACCCATTTGCCCTCAGTCTTGACCCCCGCCTCTTCCAGCAGCAGCCGCAGCGGCACGCCGGTATATTCCATGTTGTGGATCATGCCGTGGGTGAACTGCGCACCGTTCAGCTGGCTGCCGGCCCATTCCATCCCGGTATTGGCGGCGCATTCCAGGAAGTAGGTGCGGGTTTCCCGCGGGAACCGCTCCAGATCGGCATAGGTGAAGACCAGCGGGGTATCGACCAGCCCGTTGATCATCAGGCGGTAATCGTCCTTGGAAAGCTCGATGGCGCCGGAATGGTGCCGCTCGAAGCCGCAGCCCTGCGGGGTGATGGTGCCGTCGAGCGCGTGGATCGGGGTGAAGTTGATCGACGAGATGGTGTCGGCGGTCAGCCATTCCACGTTGCGGCGCACCACGTCGCCCTCAAACCGGATCGGCAGGCCATAGGGGCTGGCATCGACCCCGTCGCCGAGGCCCTGCGCCCAGGGCTGCACCTCGGTGATCAGCGGGTCTGGCCCCGCGGCGCGGGCCGCACCGGCGCCAAGCAGGGCCCCGCCGGCCGCGACACCGGCACCGAGGAATCCCCGGCGCGTGGTGGCGATCTGCGGCGCCTTCGTGATTTCGGGTTCGTCAGTCATGACAAACTCTCCTTGCTGTCTCCGGCCCCCTATGCGGGCCGGGTTGCGGAACACGCCAGCCGCCCTGAGGCAGCGGCGCAAGGCTGCTGCCTCAGGCGCCGGTGACGACGACCGAGGTATTGGGGGTCAGTTTCACGGTGCCGATCTTGCGCAGATGCGCTTCGACGACGTCCCAGACCTGCGGGCCTTCGGTGCCCTCGTTGACGCTGGCCCAGCCGGCGACGGTGTAGGATTTCGACGCCTCGATGGATTCGCCGGTATCCACCAGGGTCATGTTGGAAATCCGGCTTCCGATGGGTTTGGAGATGTCGATGTGGTAGCCGAGGCCGCCGACGCGGACCATGTCGCCGCCCTGCTGGTAGTAGGGATCGGTGTTGAAGATGTTGTCGGCGACGTCCTCGAGGATGGTCAGGATCGTCTCGCCGGTCATCTCGGTCCGGTAGCACGCACCATAGCTCATCGAGGTGGCGTTGTGGATATCCTCGCGGGTGATCGGGTCGCCCGGCAGCAGCGTGGTGCCCCAGCGGACGCCCGGCGACATGGCGATCTGGGTGTCGCGTTCGGACCGGATCGCATCGCAGATCAGGTCATCCCAGGTGCCGTTGAAGTTGCCGCGGCGGTAGAGCAGGCTTTCAGTCTGGCCGACCACCTCTTCCAGCTGATCCTTGAAGGGCGCGCGGCCGGTGTCGATCAGCGCGGCCATCTCGGGATCGGGCTGGATCACATCCGAGAAGATCGGGATCAGCTTGTGCCGGAAGCCCATCATGCGACCGTCGCGCACGTCGAGATCGACGCGGCTGACGAACTTGCCGTTGGAGCCCGAGGCGATGAGGATCGTCTCGCCCACCACCACCGGTTCGGGGATGGCGTCATGGGTGTGGCCGGTCAGGATCACGTCGATGCCCTTCACCCGGCCGGCCATCTTGCGATCGACGTCGAAGCCGTTATGCGACAGGCACACCACCAGATCGACGCCCATTGCGCGGACCTCGTCCACCATCTCCTGCATCCGTTCCTCGCGGATGCCGAAGGAGTAGTCGGGGAACATCCATCCGGGATTGGCGATGGGCATGTAGGGGAAGGCCTGGCCGATAACGGCGACCTGCAGGCCGGCCTTTTCGAAGATGTGGTAGGGCTCGAAGGCGGGTTCGTCCCATTCCACGTCGAAGATGTTGGCGCCGAGGAACGGGAAGGGCAGGCCTTCGACGATTTCCTTCACGCGGTCCTGGCCGAGTGTCCATTCCCAATGCGAGGTCATCGCCTCGGTGCCAAGCGCGTTCATCACATCGACCATGTCCTGGCCCTTGGTGGCCAGCGAGGTCATCGAGCCATGCCAGGTATCGCCGCCATCGAGCAGGATCGAGTCGGGGCGCGCAGCGCGGATTGCCTTCACCACCGTCGCCACCCGGTCCATGCCGCCCATGCGGCCATAGGTCCGGGCCAGCGCGGTGAAGTCGTCATGGGTCAGCGCATAGGCGTCGGGCGAGCCGGGGGGCAGACCGAACATCTGCAGGAAGTCTTTGCCGGTGACATGCGGCGGCTTGCCCGAGACCTCACCCACGCCGATGTTGATCTCGGGCTCGCGGAACCAGATCGGCTTCAGCTGGGCATGGATGTCGGTGATGTGGATCAGCGTCAGGTTGCCGAAATCGTCGAACTGGAGCAGCTGGTCCTGGGTCAGCGCCTGCTGCGCCGCCAGTTTCGACCAGTTGCCAAAGCCTGACGCGCCCCAGAGGGCCGAGGCGGCCATGCTGGCCTGAAGGAACTCGCGGCGGGAAATCATCTTGGTGTCGCTCCATCATCATAGGCAAGCCGGTGGCGGCCGCGCAAGCTGCGCGCCGGGCCGGTGGCCCAAGGGTCGTAAGGCTGGCGGGGGCGGCGCTGCGGCGCGCCGCCGGGTGTCAGGTGCGCCCGGCAGCGAAGTGCCGCCGGGCGCCGGGGATCACGGGCGGACCGAGACGCCCTCGATGGAAAGCCCCTCGCCGCGCGAGGCGACGTAAAGCTCCAGCGCGCGGAACTCTTCCGAGCCGGCGGCGAAGGTTTCGGCGCGGGTATCGCGCACGCAACCCACGAAGCGCTGGTGGATCGACACCACGCCGGCATCCTTCAACCTGTAGGTCGGGAAGCCGTTGATCTGGCCCTGGCTGAGGTGGTCGGCCCGGATCATGTAGCCGGCATTGGCCTCGTGGCAGTTGGCGCAGGCGAGTTCGAGCTGGCCGTAGCGGGTGTAGTAGATCTCTTTCCCCCGCTCCCACCAATCCGCCGCGGCGCCCTCGACCGAGACCTTCATCGGCTCGCCGCGCGATTGCAGCGAAATGGCCGAGGTCATGTTCTTCATGTCGTTGCTGTTCCACTTCCAGGCTTCGGCGCCCATCCGTTCGGTGCGGCAATCGTTCACGAAGTTCTCGAGCGACCACAGGTCGGTCGCGGCGCCATTCATCTTCGGCATCGAGGTGCGCACACCCTTCATGCTTTCGATGCCCTCATGGCAAGAGGCACAGCTCTTGCCCTCGGTTCCGTCAACCGTGTCCCACATGTCAAGGCCCTGATCGACAAACACCATCGCCGGGTTGTCGAAATCGTCCATCTGCATCGCGCGGGTTTCCGACTCGCGGTAGAGCCAGCCGGAATAGACCTCGGTCAGCACATCGGCCACGGCGGGCCCGGGTGCGACGCGCGTCACCAGTTCGATTTCCTCGTTCACGACCAGTTCCGCATCCGGGACCGGGTCGGCAAACGCTGCACCGGCGGCCAGTACGGCCAGCACGGAGGCGGCGGCAAGTTTGCTGCGGTAAGGCAGTCGCATCTTTCTCATCCTCCCTGGGTGGGACCGCCCGCGCCCCCGGCGCGGATGGTCTGTCCTTGGTCGCGCGCTCCCTCGCGCCGCAGGCCGTGGCCCGCTTGCCCGTCAGGCGATCTCGATCGGCTTCACGTCCTCGTAGACAGAGCCGTCATCGTCATACCAGGTGAACTTGAACTCGCCTGCCGCATCGACCTTGGCGTCGAATTCGAAGTAGGGGTTGGTCGAAACCGCCGGGTCGATGGCAATGTCGATCACGTTCACACCGTTGAAATCACAGGTGAAACGGTTGATGATCGACCGCGGGATCAGCGTGCCGTCGGCATTTTTGCGCTGGCCGGATTCCATCGGGTGGCTGATCAGGGTCTTGAGCGTCACCACCTCGCCGGCGGCGGCCGATTTCGGCACCTTGACGCGGGGTTTTACATCGTTTGCCATTGTTTCTCTCCAATAACCGGGATCAGCCGCCGCAGCCGCCGATGGTGACCTTCACGGTGGATTGCGCCTGCACGAAGCTGCCATCGGGCATCTTGGCGATGGCGATCACGTCCTGCGTCTGGGCAAGGCGAATCCGAGTCGAGGCCATCTGCGAGCCCGCGGCGGGGCCGAAGGTGAAGGTCGCCACTTCCGGCTCGGGGTTGCCGGCCGCCAGAACGATGATCGACACGGCGCCGGGGGCATCGACGGCCACCGGCACGGTGTTGCCGTTCTCGGCAATCTCGGGCGCGGTCAGGGTAATGCCGCCGGTGCCGGGTGCGGCTCCGCCGGTAAAGGCCGCGACCGCATCCTCGACAGCGGCGCGGGCCGGCAGCGGCAGCGCCGCGACGGCAAGGCCGCCAAGGCCGAGCGCGAGGGCGTTGCGTCTGGTAATGTTCATCATGTCCTCCTCGAACTGGTTGGGCCTGCGCCTGTCACTCTTTGAGCGTCAGGAGATAGGCCACGACATCCTCGACCTGCTGTGCGGTCAGGACGGGTGGAAGCTCGGCCTCGGGGGCCTTGCCGGTGTAACCGTCGCCAGGCCGGATGAAGCCGTCGGTCTTGTAGAAGGCCGGCATCATCGTTCCGTCGAAGGTCATCTTGGCATTGACGACCATGCCGCGCAGTTCGGCTTCGGTCCAACGGTCGGCCGCGCCGTCGAGCGCGGGGCCGATGTTCCCCTGAAACTGCACGTCGGGCATCGCAGCCAGTTCGTGGCAGGCAACGCAGTTGCCCAAGGCAGCCGTGGTCATGACCTTGGCTCCGGCGGCGGCATCTCCCGGCGCGCCGGTCAGCGAGGCCGCGACAGCGCCCCCGTCAAAGGCGATCGTGCCCGGAGCCGTCTCGGCGGCTACGGGCAGGGCTGCAAGCGTGGCTGCGAGCGCGGGGGCCATGGCCCAGTGCGCAACGTGGCGCTTCATGTGATCCTCCCTGAATTCTCCCGACTCGGACTGTAGGCGAGAGACGACATGTCGCGCAATCGTTATATTGCGATTATTGCATGTCTCGCAGGTGCAGCATTTTCCGATGCCTCAGTTCTGCTCGGCCAGATGGCGGGCGAGATACTTCTGGAAATGCTCGCCGCTGTCATAGCCGTGGTCCGCGACCCAAGTCAGCAGCGCCTCGGTCGTGCCTGTGCCGAAGGCGCCGGGCATCACCATCACGGCCGCCTTGGCGGCGGTCGTGTCCTCGGCCACCTCTTCGGGCAGGAAGATCAGCGTCGGCGTGAACACCACGCCCCAGCGCACCGCCATGTCCTTTTCGGGCAGCACTGTGCCATCGAAATCGGTCACCTCGACGTCACCGAACAGGTTCATCTGCACGACGAAATACTTCTCGCGGATCAGCGAGTCGATCTTCGGATCAGGGAACACCTTCTCATGCATCTCGGCGCAATAGATGCAGCCGCGCTGTTCGAAGGTGATCAGCAGGCGCTTGCCCTCGGCATTGGCCTCGGCAAGGTCTTCGCGCATGTCCTTGAAGGTATCGCGCAGCCAGTCCGGCTTGTGCAGCCCGTCATCGCCCATCGGGACGGCGGCGGCGGGAAGCGCGAGGGCCAGCAGGGTGGCGAGGGTCGTCAGCAGATGGCGCATGGTCTCTCCTTCCGGCGGTCACTTGAGGGTGCCGCTCCAGTCGAAATTGCGGATCATGAAATCAGCGATGTAGTTGACGGAATTGGTGGCGATCAGGATGGCGAAAACGATCAGCATCACCCCCATCGCCTTTTCGACGAAGCCCAGATAGCGGCGGTTGCGGCCGACCCAGCCAAGGAAGGGCCGCGCGAACAGCGCCGCGATCACGAAGGGCAGCGTCATCGACAGGCCGTAGACCAGAAGCAACAGGCCGCCGCGCACCAGATCGCCACTGCCCGAGGCGACGAACAGGATCGCCGCCAGCGCCGGGCCGACGCAGGGCGTCCAGCCAAAGCCGAAGGCGAGGCCCATGACATAGGCGCCCAGAAGGGTGGTGGGCTCGGATTTCGACTCGATCCGCGCCTCGCGGTAGAGGAACGGCACCCGGATCACACCGAGGAAATGCAGGCCGAACACCATCAGGACGGCGGCCGCAACATAGGACAGCGGCTGTTTCCACTGGATGAAGGCCTGGCCAAGCGCGGTTGCCCCCAGCCCCAGCAGCACGAAGATGGTGGTGACCCCGAGCGCGAAGGCGATGGCCGAGATCACCAGCCGCCGCTGCGCGCCGGGGCGCAGGCCGCCCGTTCCATCCCCGCGCAGTTCCTGCATCGAGATGCCGGCCATGTAGCACAGGTAGAACGGCACCATCGGCAAGATGCAGGGTGACAGGAACGACAGCAGGCCGGCCAGCGCCGCCCCGCCATAGGTGATGTCGAGCATTGGGTCCTCCCGGGACGTCTTTCCTCGGGCACCCCTCCCCGGGCGCCGAACGCTCTTGCACGTCGGCAAGAACACTTTACGATATTTCGATATATCAAGGTATCCGTCAACATGCTTCGCGTCCTGTCCCGTCCCTTCCGGCCCCTGCGCCCTGCCCTCGCCGCGGCGGCGCTTCTGGCATGGGCCGGCCCCGCGCTGGCGGACCTGCAGCTTTACATGTTCGACCGCCCCGGCTGCCCCTATTGCCTGCAATGGGAGCGCGAGGTCGGCCCCGCCTATCCCAACACCGCCGAGGGCCGGGCTGCACCTTTGGTTCACCTTGACATTCGGGACCCCTTGCCGCCCGATCTGACGGTGGCCTCGCAGCCGCAATTCACGCCGACCTTCGTTCTGGCGGAGGATGGCGTAGAGCTGTCGCGGATCACGGGATATCCCGGCGAGGCCTTCTTCTGGGGGCTGCTGGGGCAGATGATCGCCGAAGCAACGGCGGTGGAGGAAGGAGCGACCGAGTGACCACGGCATCTGTCTGGACCGGCGCCGGCCAGCGGGCGAGCGAGAGCGCCGCGGCGCCCGAAGACCTGCCGCTGGACATGTGCGACGGTCGGCCCGCGCCGATCGAGGGGCTGCGCGCCGAAGATGCCGCCGGGTTCCTGAAAGCGCTTGCGCATGAAGGCCGCCTGATGATCCTGTGCCATCTGTCGGGCGGGCCGCGCAGTGTGACGGAGCTGGAAAAGCTGCTCTCCACCCGGCAGGCAATGGTCAGCCAGCATCTGGCGCGGCTGCGGCATGAGGGGCTGGTCACCTATCGCCGGGAGGGGCAGGCGATCTACTATGCCATCGCCGATCCAAAGGTGCTGCGGACCGTGGCGCTGGTCGCCGACATGTTCCGCGATCCGCCAGCGGAGCCCTGACAGGCCCACTGCACGCTGCCGGGGCGCGGACGAGGGGGGAGACGACATGGACGAGCTGAATTACGGGGCGATTGCCGCCCTTGTGGGCCTCGTAGGCGGCATCGCGCTTGGCCTGGCCGCGCGGCTGGGGAATTTCTGCACGCTCGGCGCCATCGAAAGCGCGGTGTACGGCGAGGATCAGCGACGGCTGCGGCTGTGGGGCGTCGTGCTGGGAACGGCGATTCTCGGCACCCAGCTGGGGGCCGCGGCGGGCGCCATCGACCTGGCGGGAAGCTACTACCATCAGATCGCCTGGAATCCATGGGCCAGCATCATTGGCGGGTTGGTGTTTGGCTATGGCATGGCGCTGGCGGGCAATTGCGGCTTTGGCGCGCTGGTGCGGTTCGGCGGCGGCGATCTGCGGTCGATGGTGGTGGTGGTGGTCATGGCCATCGCCGGGTTTATCGCGCTGTCGGGGCCGCTGGCGCCGCTGCGGATCTGGCTGTTCCCGCAGGACATGTCCTCGGGTCCGCAGGGCATCGGCGCAAGCTTCACCGCGCTGACCGGCCTGCCCGCGACGCTGGCCGCCGCCGCGCTCGCCGCCGGGCTGATGGTCTGGGCGCTGGCGCATGACCCGCTGCGCCGCTCGCCGCGGATGCTGGCCTGGGGGGTGATCGCCGGGGTGGCCGTGGTCTGGACGCTGGCGGGCACCACCTGGGTCAACCAGCAGAGCTTTGGCGCGGTGCAGGTCGAGGGGCCGTCCTTCACCGCCCCCATCGGCCGCACGCTGATCTTCCTGATGACCTCCACCGCTGGCGGGATCACCTTTTCCGTCGGCTCCGTCGCCGGGGTGCTTCTGGGCTCGCTGGCCGGGTCCACCATTCGCGGCCTGTTCCGCTGGGAGGCCTGCGATGACCCGCGAGAGCTTGGCCGCCAGGTCAGCGGCGCGGCGCTGATGGGGGTGGGCGGCGTGGTCGCGGTGGGCTGTTCGGTCGGGCAGGGCGTCACCGCCTTTGCCACGCTGGCGTGGTCGGGGCCGGTGACGCTGGCCGCCATCGTCGCCGGCGCGCTGCTGGGGCTGCGGCAGCTGATGCTGGGGTTTCAGCCGGATTGACGCCTTGACGCCAGCCGCCGTCCTGCCACCTTGCACGGGCAGCGACGAGGATACCCCATGCAAGACGACCTGCCCGAAGACAGCAAGCTGACCCGCACCAAACGGGCCTGGGCCGGGGCGGGCAAGTTCCTGACCGGCCGGGCGGCGCGGCCCGAGGCGGAAAGGCTGCCGCCCGGCCAGCATCTGGTCACCGACTGGCCGGTGCTGGATCTGGGGGTGGAGCCGGAGGTGCCGCTGGCCACCTGGCAGCTGCGCGTCGGCGGCTTTGCGGCTAGCCCGCTGACGCTGACATGGGAGCAGTTCACCGCCCTGACCCAGCACACCCGTCGCAGCGATATTCACTGCGTCACCACCTGGTCGCGCTATGATAACGACTGGCAGGGCGTGCCGGTGCGGGCGCTGCTGGACCTTGTGCAGCCGCTGCCGATGGCGGCTTTCGTGCTGCTGACCTCGCATGACGGCTACACCACCAACCTGCCGCTGGAGGATTTCGCCAGTGAGGATGCGATGCTTGCCACCCACTGGCAGGGCCAGCCGCTGACCCGCGCGCATGGCGGGCCGATGCGGCTGGTGGTGCCCCACCTCTACTTCTGGAAAAGCGCCAAATGGCTGAAGGGGATCGAGTTGATCGGGGCCGACCGCGCGGGGTTCTGGGAGAGGAACGGCTATCACATGTATGGCGACCCCTGGCGCGAGCAGCGCTATTCCGACGACTGAGCGCAGGCTCTGTGGGCTTGCAACCCCTCCCCCTGGTTTGCGATGGTGGCGCACCCTGACCCGGAGCCGCGATGTCGCGCCCCCTGCCCTTTGCGAGCCTTCCCCGCCCGGCCCTGCTGATCGCGGGGCTGCTGGCGATGACGGCGCTGCTGTCGGCGGCGGCCTTCGCGCTGGCACAGTACACCGCCAGCGCCCGGCTGGAGGCAGAGCTGCGCGACCGGCTGACCGTGACCCGGCACAGCGTGGTGACCGAGATCGAGCGCTTCCGCTACCTGCCCGCCGTGGTGGGGCAGGATGCAAGGGTGCGCGCCCTGCTGGCCGATCCGGGGAATGCCGCGGCGGCGGATGCGGCCAATGCCTATCTGCAGACGGTGCGTGACCTGTCGGGGGTGGATGAGCTTTACGTGACCGACGCGCAGGGGCTGACGGTCGCCGCCAGCAACTGGAACCAGCCCGGCAGCTTTCTGGGCCATTCCTACGCCTTCCGCCCCTATTTTCAGGGCGCGATGCTGGAGGGTGCCGCGCGCTATTACGCTGTGGGCGTGACCACCGGCAAACCCGGCTATTTCCTGTCGGCGCGGCTTGGCCCCGCCATCGCGCCCACGGGCGTGGCCGTGGTCAAGGTCGACATGGCAACGCTGGAGGGCACATGGGTCCGCGCCAACGAACATGTGGCGCTGGCCGATCCCGACGGGGTGATCTTCCTCTCCGGGCTGCGCAACTGGAAATACCGGCCGCTGGAGCCGCTGGCCGCCCCGGCGCTGGAGCGGATGCTGGCCGAGCGGCGCTATGACGGGCTCGACATCGCGGCGGCCGAGCCGTTGACCGGCGCGATCACCTCGGACACGCGCGAGCCCTTGCGGATTGCCCGCGCCGCGCTGGAGCCCGATGGCTGGCAGATCGTCGTCGGCCTGCCCTCCGCGCCGGTGCTGCGCAGCGCGTGGCAGGTGGCGGGGCTTGCCGCGCTGGCGGGGCTCTTGGCCTCGGTCGGGGCGCTGATCCTGTGGCAGCGGCGGCAGCTGATCCGGCTGAAGCTGAACCAGAACGCGGTGCTGGAACGGCGGGTGGCAGAGCGCACGGTGGAACTGGCACATGAGATCGAAGAGCGGCGGCGGGCCGAGGATGAGCTGCGCCAGACCCATGAAAGCCTTGTCCATGCCGCCAAGCTGGCGGTGCTGGGGCGGATGTCGGCGGCCATCGTGCATGAGGTCAGCCAGCCACTGTCGGCGCTGGACAACACCCTTGCGGCGGCGGAACTGCACCTCAGCCGCGGGGATACGGAGCGGGCGGCGAACAGCCTCGGGTCGGCGCGGGGCCTGCTGCGGCGGATGCAGACGATGGTGCGGCACCTGAAGACCTTCGGGGCGAAACAGAAGCTGACTCCGCCCGAGCCGGTGGACATGGCCGCCGTGCTGGCAGCCTCGGCCGAGATCCTGGAGCCGCGGCTGCGCGAACTGGGGGTAGGGCTGGCGCTGCCCGCGCCGGCCAGCTTGCCCCCCGTCAGCGGCAACCCGGTGCGGCTGGAGCAGGTGGCGACCAACCTGCTGCTGAACGCTGCCGAGGCGAGCGCGGGGACGGGGCCGGTGACGATCACCGCCGCGCTGGACCGGCACGCCAATGGCCTGCGCCTGACCATTGCCGACCGCGGCCCCGGCATCCCCGAGGACATGCGCGAGAAGGTCATGGAGCCGTTCTTCACCACCCGCGTCACCGGCGAGGGGCTGGGGCTTGGCCTGTCGATCGTGCGCACCATCCTGGAGCAGACCGGCGGCACCCTGACCTTCGCCCCCCGCCCGGGCGGCGGCACCCTCACGCTGGTCGATCTGCCGCTGCATCCCGCCGCCGCCAGCAAGGCCGCCCGATGACCCGCGGCACCATCGCCTTCATCGACGATGAGCCGCGGCTCTGCGAGGCGGCGGCCGACTGGCTCGGCGCCTCGGGCTTCCGCGTCACCACCTATCCCGATCCGGCCCGCGCGCTGGCCGAGATCGACCCCGCCCGCTGCGATTGCGTGGTGACGGATCTGCGGATGCCGGGGGTGACCGGGCAGCAGGTGCTGGCGCAGCTGCGGGCCGCGGATGCCGACCTGCCGGTAATCTTGCTCTCGGGGCATGGCGACGTGCCGGTGGCGGTGGAGGCGATGCGCGAGGGCGCCTATGACTTCATCGAAAAGCCCTACGGCGCCGAGCATCTGGTGGCCGTGCTCGACCGTGCGGTGGAGCTGCGGCGGATGCGGCGCGAGCTGCGCAGCACCCGCTGGTCAGATATCGCCTCGGCCCGGCTGGAGGCGCGGCTGGCCGGCACCGCCCCCGCCATTGCCGCCCTGCGCGATGCGGTGCGGCAGCTGGCCGACATCAACGTCGATCTGCTGCTGCGCGGCGAGACCGGCACCGGCAAGGAAGAACTGGCCCGCGCCTTCCATGATTTCGGGCGGCGGGCGCGGCGGCCCTTCGTGGCGATCAACTGCGCCGGTATCCCCGAGCCGGTGTTCGAGGCGGAGCTGTTCGGACATGAGCGCGGCTTTCTGGCCGGCACGGCCGCGGCGCGCATCGGCAAGCTGGAACATGCCAATGGCGGCACGGTGTTTCTGGGCGAGGTGGAGTGCCTGCCGCTGGCGCTGCAGTCCAAGCTGCTGCGGGTGATGCAGGACCGGAGCTTGGAGCGCATCGGGTCCAACGCCGCGCGCCCCGTGGATCTGCGGATCATCGCCGGCACACGGCTGGACCTGCGGGCCGAGGTTGGCGCGGGGCGGTTCCGGGCCGACCTGTTCTACCGGCTGGCGACGGTGGAGCTGGCGCTGCCGCCCCTGCGCGCCCGGCGCGAGGATATCCCGCTGCTGTTCACCCGCTTTGCCGAGGATGCGGCGGAGCGCTTTGGCCGGGCGGTGCCGGACCTGCTGGAGAGCGATTTGCGGCTGCTGCAGGGGCAGGACTGGCCGGGGAATGTCGGCGAGCTGAAGGCGGCGGCGGAACGGCATGTGCTGGGCCTGCGGCGTGGCGTCTCGCCGGGCGATGCAGAGGCGGCGGGCGGCACGCTGCCCGAGCGGATGGCGCGGTTCGAGGCCGAAACCATCGCCGAGGCGCTGCGGCAGGCGGGCGGATCCTCGGCTGCGGCGGCCGATCTTCTGGGGGTGCCGCGCCGGACGCTGAACGAGAAAATCGCGCGCCACGGGCTGCGGGGCGACGAATAGCTGGCGAAAATTCGCCTGCAGTTCGCGCATCCTGGCAACATCTCGCCAGACCACGTCCGCCGATTGCCACCTTCTTCCGCGTAACGCCCATGTGATAAACGAAAATTTTACATTCCCGAAATGCGCGGCCTTCCGCCGGAAGTGCTTTGCCCACGCGCCGCCCCGGTGCAGGCTTTTGCGATCATCGACCATGCTACGGGAGGAAACTGCATGTTCAACTTCACCGGGAAATTCGTGCCTGCTGCCGTCCTCGGGGCGACGCTCGGCTTTGCGCCGCAAGCCTCGCTGGCGCAGGAGTTCATCAACGTCCTGACGGGGGGCACCTCGGGCGTCTATTATCCGCTCGGCGTCGGCCTGTCGGAGATCTATGCGGAGAACATCGAGGGCGCGCGCACCCAGGTGCAGGCCACCAAGGCCTCGGTCGAGAACCTGAACCTTCTGGCGCAGGGCAAGGGCGAGCTGGCCTTCGCGCTTGGCGATTCCGTGAAATTTGCCTGGGAGGGCAATGCCGAAGCCGGCTTCCCGAGCGCGCTGACCAACCTGCGTGCCATCGCGGCAATCTATCCGAACTACATCCAGATCGTCGCCGAAGCCTCGGCCGGCGCCACCACGCTGGAAGACCTGCGCGGCAAGACCCTGTCGGTCGGCGCGCCCGCGTCGGGCACCGAGCTGAACGCGCGGGCGATCTTCGCCGCGGCGGGGATGACCTATGACGACCTCGGCAAGGTCGAATATCTGCCCTATGCGGAATCGGCCGAGCTGATCAAGAACCGCCAGCTGCAGGCGACGCTGCAATCCTCGGGCCTTGGCGTTGCCTTCATCAAGGATCTGTCGGCCACCCATGAGATCACCCTTGTCGGCATCCCGGCGGAAGTGGTGGAATCGATCGGCGCGCCCTATGTGCCCGCCGTCATCCCGGCCAATACCTATACCGGGCAGGAAGCCGATGTGCCGACCGCTGCCGTGGGCAACATCCTTGTGACGCATGAGGACGTGTCCGAGGAAACCGCCTACCAGATGACCAAGCTGATGTTCGACAACCTCGAGCGGCTGAAGGCCTCGCACTCCGCCGCGGCCAACATCAGCCCGGAAACCGCGCTGGAAGGCCTGTCGATCCCGCTGCATCCGGGCGCCGAGCGCTATTACCGCGAAATCGGCCTGATCCAGTAACCGGCAAAGCTGTCCGGGCGGCGCCCTGCCGCCCGGACCCGCCAGCCCCCCCATTTTGCCGCCCCGTTCAGCGCCCCCGGCGCAGGGCGCGCTGTTCCATTTTCCCCGGAGTTTCCCCTATGTCCGCCACGCTCCACGCCACCCAGGATCCGCGCGAGGCCGAAGAGGCCGTCGAGGGCCTTCCCCCCGGTTTCGGCACCGGCATCATGGGATCGGTCGCCTTCTGGCTCGCCGTCGTCTTCTCGCTGTTCCAGCTGTGGGTCGCCGCCTATGGCACCCTGCCCAGCCAGATCGTGCGGGCGATGCATGTGGGCTTCCTGCTGCTGCTGGGGCTGGGGCTGGTCGGCAACCTGATCGCGAAGAACCGCATCGGGCAGGTCTATTTCTGGACGCTTGGCGTGCTTGGTTTCGCCACCGGGATCTACCAATGGGTGTTCTACGAGGATATCATCCAGCGCACCGGCTTTCTGACCACGGCCGATTTCGTGGCGGGCACCGCGCTGATCGTGCTGGTGTTCATCGGGGCGCGGCGGTTGATGGGCTGGCCGCTGGCGATCATCGCCGGGATCTTCCTGGCCTATTGCTTCCTTGGCCAGCATCTGCCCTCGCCCTTCATCCATCGCGGCTATGACTTCGCGCAGATCATCGAGCATTTCTCGTTCGGGACCGAGGGCATCTACGGCACGCCGGTTTATGTCAGCAGCGCCTATATCTTCATTTTCGTGGTGTTCGCGGCCTTCCTCGAACGCGCCGGGATGCTCAACCTGTTCAACGATTTCGCGCTTGGGCTTGTCGGCGGCGTGCGCGGAGGGCCGGCGCAGGTGGCGATCCTGTCCTCGGCGCTGATGGGCACCATTTCGGGGTCGGGGGTCGCCAACGTGGTCGCCTCGGGCCAGTTCACCATCCCGCTGATGAAGCGCTTCGGCTTCCGGTCGTCCTTTGCCGGCGGGGTCGAGGCGACGGCCTCGATGGGCGGGCAGATCATGCCGCCGGTGATGGGCGCGGTCGCGTTCATCATGGCCGAAACGCTGAACGTGCCCTATGCCGCCGTGGTCAAGGCAGCGATCCTGCCGGCAATCCTGTATTTCGGCGTGGTGTTCTGGATGGTCTATCTGGAGGCCGGGCGCGCCGGGCTGAAGGGGCTGCCCAAGGCCGAACTGCCGAACCCCTGGCAGGCGGTGCGCGAGCAATGGCCGCTGATCCTGCCGCTGGCGGCGCTGGTCTACCTGCTGTTCGCCGGCTACACGCCGATCTTTGCCGGGACGATGGGCCTGGCGCTGGTCACGGTGCTGATCCTTGGCACGCCGCTGGCGGCGATGATCGGGCCGATTGCCTTCCGCGTGGTGTTCTGGATCGCGCTTGGCCTTGCCTCGGCGGCGTTCCTTGAGCTGGGGGTGAACTTCCTCGCGCTGGTGATCGGCGCGCTGGTGCTGGCCTGCGCCGTCTTCCAAGGCACCCGCCCCACGCTTGGCATCGTCCGCGATGCGCTGGCCCAGGGCGCGCGCAACGCGCTGCCGGTCGGCATCGCCTGCGCCATCGTCGGCATCGTCATCGGCACGCTGACGCTGACCGGCATCGCCTCGACCTTCATCGGCGCGATCATTGCCATCGGCGAGAACAACCTGTTCCTGTCGCTGGTGCTGACCATGCTGACCTGCCTGGTGCTGGGGATGGGCATCCCGACGATCCCCAACTACATCATCACCTCGTCGCTGGCTGGCCCGGCGCTGCTGGAACTGGGCGTGCCACTGCTGGTCAGCCACATGTTCGTCTTCTACTTCGGCATCATGGCCGACCTGACGCCGCCGGTGGCGCTGGCCTGTTTCGCGGCAGCGCCGATTGCCAAGTCGTCGGGGCTGAAAATCTCGCTGCAGGCGATCCGGTTGGCGGCAGCGGGCTTCGTGATCCCGTTCATGGCGGTCTATACCCCGGCGCTGATGCTGCAGGACGCCGGCCCCATCGCCGAGGCCTATGGCTACCCGGTCGAGGTGATCTTCATCTTCGCCAAGGCCTGCCTTGGCATCGGGCTCTGGGGGGTCGCCGTCGTCGGCTACTTCCTGCGCCCGGCGCAGTGGTGGGAGCGGCTGCTGGCCTTCGCCGCGGGGGTGTCGCTGATCGTGGCGCTGCCGCTGACCGATGAGATCGGCTTTGCCCTGGCCGCGCTCTTCGTGCTGCAGCACTGGCTGCGGGCGCGGCGCGCCACCCCGACCGTGGCATGAGCCTGTGCATCGCTGCCGGCGGCAAGGTCATCGCCCTTGTCGCCAGCAGCTTCACCCTCAGTTGGTCCCACTCCACCGCCCATACCGAATGGTGGGAGCGATGGGAGGTGACGGCGGAGGGCCTGCGCCCGGTCGAAGCGCGCATCTTGGGCGCTGGCGCGGGGATGGAACCGCCCCCGGATGCGGTGTTGAAGGCCGATGGCTGGCACTACCGGCCTGATCTGCCGCCGCAGCGTGAGGTGTTCCTTGCCGCATCCGGCGCGACGGGGGGCGGCTGGCGGCTGTGCGTGGATGAGGATTGCCGGACCCTCGGCACAACAGAGGGCGAGCCCCTGCGGCTGTGGCAGGCGGACGCATGCGGGGCGGATGGCTGAGCCTGTTGCCGCGCGCCTGCGCAGCACCAGCCGGCCGCACTGACAACTTTGAGAAGATCCCGATGCGCTCGCTCAACCCCGGCGCGAATATTGACGCGGGGGCTGCCACATTCGGGCCGACAATACCGCGCAGCTCGCATTATTGTTCCTTTTTCGCCATCCGTTCATATACGATATACCGAATGGGACGCGTAAAGAGTGCTGCCCGCGGTACCGTTTGCCGCGGGCGTTTTCTTGGGTCCCGGCATCCGCGCCCTGGCGCGCCAGATGCCCCGGATGCCCCGGATGCCCCAGATAACTTCATCTTGAACCGCTTTCACGTAACCCAGGGCGTAGCCACGGGTTATGTGTGCAAGGGGGCGATGGTGCCGCCTTGCCTTGGCGGCAATCGCGGCCGTTCGGGGCGCATATCCCGGAGGGAGTTCCAGATGACCCGATTGCCACAGCTGCTGACCAGCGCCCTGCTTACCACCAGCCTTGTTGCGCTTCCCGCCTTTGCGCAGACCGCCGACGACACCACCCCCGCCGATCAGGTCGAGGGCACGCCGCCCGCCGAGGGCGACGAGGGCACGCCCTCGGGCCTGCCGGTGGAAACCGCCGAACCGAATGCGCCCGATCAGGAACCCGCCTTCATCGGCCAGACCCGCGCCCCGCAACCGGCCGAAATGCCCGGCGTTGCCCAAGAGGTCGTGGCAGAGGGGCTGCCCCAGCTCTGGGCGCTGGAGTTCCTGCCCGAAGGACGGATGCTGGTCACCGCCAAGGAAGGTGCGCTGCATATCGTCAGCGCCGAGGGCGAGGCCGGCCCCGCCATCGAGGGTGTGCCAGAGGTGGAGGCGAGCGGTCAGGGCGGCCTGCTGGACGTGGCGCTGGCCCCCGACTTCGAGGAAAGCAGCCGCATCTACTTCTCCTACGCCGAGCCCCGCGAGGGCGGCAATGGCACCTCGGTCGCATCGGCGACGCTGGTGCCCGATGAGGAAGGCGGCGGAGCGCTTGAAGATGTCACGGTGATCTTCCAGCAGCTGCCGACCTACGACAACACCAAGCATTTCGGCTCGCGTCTGGTGTTCAGCCCCGAGGGACACCTCTATGTCACTGTCGGTGAGCGGTCGGATCAGGAGCCCCGCGTGCAGGCGCAGGAGCTGGCCAGCGGCCTTGGCAAGATCTTCCGCATCACCCCCGAGGGCGAGGTCGTGGACGGCAACCCGTTCATCGGCACCGAGGGCGCGCTGCCCGAGATCTGGAGCCTTGGCCACCGCAACCTGCAATCGGCCGCGCTCGATGGCGAGGGGCGGCTGTGGACGGTGGAGCATGGTCCCCGCGGCGGGGATGAGCTGAACATGCCCGAGGCCGGGCTGAACTACGGCTGGCCCGAGGTGACCTATGGCATCGAATACAGCGGCGCCGCCGTTGGCGATGGCATCACCGCGATGGAGGGCACGCAGCAGCCGGTCTATTACTGGGACCCGGTGATCGCGCCCTCGGGCATGGCCTATTACGAGGGTGACGAATTCCCCGAGTGGGAAGGTGCGTTCCTTGTCGGCGGGCTGGTCTCGCAAGGCGTGGTGGTCGTGCATCTCGACGGCGATGCGGTCGCCTATGAGGAGCGGGTGCCGCTGGAAGCCCGCGTCCGGGATGTGAAGGTGGGCCCCGATGGCGCCGTCTATGCGGTGACCGAGGACCGCAATGCCGGCAGCTCGCAGATCATCCGCCTGACGCGCCAGGACTGATCCGCTGGCCATGACGCGGGCGACGGGGTAGCGTAGCAAGGAACCGGCGCTTTCGGGCGCCGGTTTTTCCATGCCCTCCGTTGCAGGCCGCCCATGCATCCTGACCCTCGGACTTTCCTCACCTCGCTCTTCGACCGCGCGGTCGAGATGGCCGACCCGATGCGCTCGCTGGCCGCTTTCCTGCCGCCCAGGCCACCGGGCCGGGTGGTGGTGGTCGGCGCCGGCAAGGCCAGCGCCCGGATGGCGGAGGCGGTGGAGGCGGCGTGGGGGCCCTGCGAGGGGCTGGTGGTCACCCGCTATGGTTATGCCCGCCCCTGCCGCGGGATCGAGATTCTGGAGGCCGCGCATCCGGTGCCCGATGCCGCCGGGGCCGCGGCGACGGCGCGGATGCTGGACCTGCTGGCTGGGCTGGGGGACGGGGATTTCGTGCTGGCGCTGATCTCGGGTGGGGCCTCGGCGCTGCTCTGCGCGCCGGTGCAGGGGGTGACGCTGGCCGAGAAGCAGGCGATGAATGCCGCGCTGCTCGCCTCGGGCGCACCGATCGGGCAGATGAACATCGTGCGCAAGCATCTGAGCCGGGTGAAGGGTGGGCAACTGGCGGCCGCCGCCTATCCGGCGCGGATGCTGGCGCTGATGATCTCGGACGTGCCGGGCGATGATCCGGCCTTCATCGGGTCGGGGCCCACGGTGGGCGACGGCTCCACTCCGCAGGATGCGCGGGCGGTGCTGACGCGCTGGCAGGTGCCGGTGCCCGCCAGCGTGACCGCGGCGCTTGGCCGGGGAAGCCGGGTGATCGCGCCCGGGGATCCGCGGCTATCGCGGGTGACGAACACCATCTGCGCCGCCCCCGCCCAGTCACTTGAGGCCGCGGCAAAGCTTGCACGGGCGGCGGGCTGCGAGGTGCAGATCCTTGGTGACGCGCTGGAGGGTGAGGCGCGCGAGGTGGCCCGCGCACAGGCGGCCCTTGCGCTGCAGTTGCAGGCGAGCCGCACACCTGGGGCGGCGCCGCTGCTGCTGCTGTCGGGCGGCGAGGTGACGGTCACCCGGCGCGGGGATGGGATCGGCGGGCCGAATGCCGAGTTCTGCCTGGCGCTCGCCCTCGCGCTGGACGGGGCGGCGGGCATCCACGCCCTCGCCTGCGACACCGATGGTGTGGATGGCGCCGCCGAAGTGGCGGGCGCGCAGATCGGCCCCGATACGCCAAAAGCCGCCCAGAACGCAGGATGGGACGCGGCGGCGGCCCTCGACCGCAACGATGCCCACAGGTTCTTTGCCGCGATCGGCGGGCAGGTCGTCACCGGGCCGACGCTGACGAACGTCAATGATTTCCGGGCAGTGCTGATCCTCCAGGGGGCCGGCTTGCAGGGCCTGGAGCCTTGGGCCAATGGTTGTAATGTTATACCATAACCAATTGATCTCGTTGAGAAGTTCACCAACCGATCACATACGTGTCATGTCGCCCTCCTACGGTCCCCGGAGTTTCTCAGGGAGCACCACCATGAAACAGATTCTCCTCTCGACCGCGGCCCTCCTCGGCCTGACGACCGGCGCCTTCGCCCAGGACCTGCCGCAGGCGAACTCCGACTGGTTCAAGGCCGGTCAGGCGACCATCGAAGAGCGCCTTGCCGTTCAGCCCAACACCAACACCGCCAAGAACGTGATCCTGTTCACCGCCGACGGCAATGGCGTGGGCACCAACTACGCCATCCGCCTGTTCTCGGGCCAGCAGGCCGGCGGCCTCGGCGACGACTATGTCCAGCCGCAAGAGACCTTCCCGCATGTGGCGCTGGTCAAGACCTACTCGTCGAACGGCCAGACCCCGGACTCTGCCCCCACCGCCATGGCGATGAACTCGGGCGTCAAGGGCAAGAACGGCATGATCAACGTGCTCGACACTGTCGCCCTTGAAGATTGCGCCGCGGGCGCCGAGGCTGGCACCACCACCTTCGCCGAAATCGTCACCGAAATGGGCAAGTCGGTCGGTGTCATCTCGACCGCGCGCATCACCCATGCCACCCCGGCCGCCGTCTATGCCCGCAGCGTCAGCCGTGACTGGGAAGACAACACCGGTATCCCCGAGGGCTGCGCCCAGAAGGACATCGCCAGCCAGCTGATCGACCAGATGAAGGCCGGCGTCATCGACATCGCCATGGGTGGCGGCCGTGCCCACTTCCTGCCGACCGAAGTGACCGACGTCGAAGGCAAGCCCGGCAAGCGCACCGACGGCCGCAATCTGGTGGAAGAGGCCACGGGTGCCGGCGCGCAGGTCGTGTTCGGCGATGAGGACTTCGCGGCACTGACCATGGGCAACAACGCCCCGGTTCTGGGCCTGTTCGAAGCCAGCCACATGAAGTACGAATTCGACCGCACCGGCGAGCCGTCGCTGGCCGAGATGGTCGAAGCCTCGATCAAGGGCCTGTCGGGCAATGAGAACGGCTATTACCTGAACGTCGAAGCCGGCCGCGTCGACCATGCCAACCACGAGGGCAACCTGCACCGGGTGCTGGTGGATGGCAAAGCCTTCGCCGACGCCATCGCCAAGGCCGTGGAACTGACCGACCCGGAAGAGACGCTGATCATCGTTACCGCCGACCATGAACATGCGATCTCGTTCAACGGCTATTGCGGCCGCGGCTCGAACATCCTCGGCCTGTGCATGGTCGAGAACGACAACGGCGTCGAGCATACCGGCGAGGCGAACCTGGCCGCCGACGGCAAGCCCTACACCGTTGCGGGCTACCTGAACGGCGCCGGATCGGTGCTGATCGAACAGGCCGACGGCACCTTCTCGGGCGCGCGCCCCGAGCTGACCGAAGAAGAAGCCACCGACCCGGACTACCTGCAGCAGGCGCTGGTGCCGATGTCGTCGGAAACCCACTCGGGTGAAGACGTCGCGGTGTTCGCCCGCGGTCCCTGGTCGCACCTCTTCGGCGGCGTGATCGAGCAGAACGTGATCTTCCACGTGATGAACCACGCTGTCACCGCTGAGTAATCATCGGGCAAGATGACGCGGGCCCCGGGAAACCGGGGCCCGCTTCTTTCATGCGGGCGTTGCACCGCACTGGCACTGAGGTGCCAGAACGGGAGACAGACCATGATTCGCCGCACCTTGCTTGCCACCCTGCCCGCCCTGATCCTGTCGCCGCGTCTGGCCCTTGCCGCCGGGGACCCGATCAAGCTCCGCGACCTCTACAATAAGGATCTGAGCTTCTCCGATCTGGCGCTGTCCTCCGAAGGCGGCCGCCTCACCGTTTCGGGCTTCATGGCGCCGCCGCTGAAGGCCGACTCGGTGTTTTTCGTGCTGACCAAGACGCCGATGGCCGTCTGCCCGTTCTGCGAGCCGGGGATGCCCTGGCCCGATGACATTCTGGCTGTCTATGCCAAGCGGGTGGTCGACGTGATCCCCTTCAACGTGCCGATCACCGTGACCGGCGTGCTGGAGTTGGGGGATGCGGTGGACCCGGAGCTGGGGTTCTACTCCAAGGTGCGCCTTGTCGATGCCAGCTTCGCGCGGGCCTGAGAGATGACGCCCGCCCTGCATGTGGAGAACCTCCGGGTTACCAGCCGCGAGGGGCGGGTGCTGCTCGATGTCCCGCTGCTGACGCTGGATGCGGGGCAGAGCCTTGCGCTGCGCGGTGCCTCGGGCGCGGGGAAATCGACGCTGCTGCATGTGCTGTCGGGGCTGGTGCGGCCCAGTGCCGGCCGGGTGGTCTGGGGCGGGCAGGACATCGCCGCGCTGACCGAGGATGCCCGGGCCCGGTTCCGGCGCGAGACGCTGGGGCTGATCTTTCAGGACTGCCATCTGTTCGAGGAGCTGTCGGCGCTTGGCAATGCCGGGCTGGCGAGTGCCTTTGCCCCTGCGCGAGACCGCGCGCCGATCCGCTTGGCCGCAGCGCAGTGGCTGGCGGCGCTCGGGCTGGGTCAGGCCGGGGCGCGGGCGGTGGACAGCTTCTCGGGGGGCGAGCGCCAGCGCATCGCCGTGGCGCGGGCGCTGGCCGGCGGCCCGCCGGTGATCCTGGCGGACGAGCCGACCGCCGCGCTGGACCGCGCCAATGCCGATGCGCTTGGCGCCGATCTGGTGCGGTTGGCAGCGGAGGGTGGGCGCATGCTGATCACGGTGACACATGACGCTGCGCTGGCGGCGCGGATGGGCCGGCAGATCACCATCGCCGATGGCAGGATTGTCGAGGACAGCGATGCTTGACCTCTGGGCCTCCCTCCCCCCCGAACTGCAGGACGTGCTCTTCGCGCTGGCGCTGATCGCGCCGGGGCTGCTGGCCGGGGCGATGGTTCTGCGCGGGCTGCGGCCGCTGCCGCTGGTCGGCGCGATGCTGCGGCGGTTCGTTTGGGTCAATGCGCTGTTCGTGGCGCTGATCGCGGTGTCGGTCGGCCTTGGCGTCGGGCTGCTGGCGCAGGAACGCGGGCTGCGGCAGGGATCGGCCCGCGCCGCCGAGAAATTCGACCTGATCGTCGCCGCGCCGGGCAGCGAGGTGACGGTGATGCTGGCCGCCGTCTATCTGCAGCCGTCCGACATGGCGCTGATCAACGGCGCGCAATATGCCGAGATCGCGGGGGCCGAGGGCGTAGCCTTCGCCGCCCCCATCGCCTTTGGCGACAGCTTTCAGGGCGCGCCGGTGGTCGGCACGACGGTGGATTTCGTCAGCCATCTGGCCGGGCCTTTGGCCGAGGGGCGGGTGTTCGCCACGGCGGAAGAAGCGGTGGCGGGGGCCTATGCCCCCGTGGATGTCGGTGGCAGCTTCACCCCCGCGCATGGCCACGGGCCCGCGGCAGAACATGATGCCCATGAAGGTTTCGCCTATGCCGTTACCGGACGCATGGCCCCGACCGGCAGCCCCTGGGACCGGGCGCTGCTGGTGCCGGTGGAGGGGGTCTGGGCGGTACATGGCCTTGCCAATGGCCATGCGCCGGGCGATCCGCGCATCGGCCCGCCCTTCGTACCCGAGATGATGCCGGGCACCCCGGCGGTTCTGGTCCATGCGACAGAGCTGTGGGGCAATTACGCGCTGAAATCGCGCTTCACCCGCGGCGACCTGATGGCGTTCTTCCCGGGCACGGTGCTGGCGCAGCTGCATGGGCTTATGCGCGATGTGCGCTCTGCCATGTCGCTGATGGCGGTGCTGACGCAGGTGCTGGTCACGTTGTCGGTGCTGATCGGGCTGATGATCATGGTTCGGCTGATCGCGCGCTCCCTTGCCCTGCTGCGGGCCATCGGCGCGCCGCTGCGCTTTGTCTTTGCGGTGGTCTGGGCCTATTCCGCGGCGCTGATCCTGTCCGGTGCCGGGCTTGGCCTCGCGCTTGGCTGGGTCGCAGCGCGCGGCATCTCGGCCATCGTCACCGCGCGCATCGATGTGCTGGTGACCGCGAACCTTGGCTGGCCCGAGGCGCATCTGGTCGCGGGGTTCATCAGCCTGACACTGTTCATGGCTTTGCTGCCCGCGTGGCTGGCCGTGCGCCGCCCGCTTCTGACCGACCTTCGCACCTGAAAAGGGGTTTCCCATGCGTGCCTGCCTGCTCTCGCTCCTGCTGATCACCGCCGCCCCGGCCTTTGCCCAAACCCATGACCACGTCGCCGAGGCCGAGGGTCTGCGCGTCGTCCATGTCTGGACGCCCGCCACCGCCAAGGGCAGCGACGCGCTGTTCTACATGGAGGTCGAGAATACCTCGGCCGCCGAAGCGATGCTGACCGGCGGCGAGGCCGAGGGCGCAGAGCTGGAGCTGGTCGGCTTCAGCTATGGCGCCGCGGGCGAGGCCTGGACGGTGCTGCCGGGCCTGCCGATCCCCGCCGGGGCCGAGGTGGATCTGGAGCCGAAGGTGCTGGCGCTGCGCTGGTCCTCGGTCCCGATGGACCTGGTGCCGGGCGCGGAACTCGAGATCGAGGTGGAAGTCGGCGGCCAGCATCTGCACGCCCATGTCGAGATCGGCGCGGCCGGGGACACGGGCCACAGCCACGCCGGCCACAATCACTAAGGCCTCAGCTCACCACATCGGAAATCCGGCGCTGGCCGTACAGGATGACATTGCGCATCGCCTGTTCGGCCGCCGCCGGATCGCGCCCGGCAATCGCCTCGACAATCCGCAGATGCGCCGCCGACACATCCTGCTGGATCGCGGGTTCCGAAGAAGGCGAGCTGAGCCGGAAGGCCGTCAGCAGCGCCGCCTCGATCAGCGTGCCCACCGAATGCATGAACACATTGCCCGAGGCCTTGATGATCCCCCGGTGCAGCGCCAGATCGGCCAGCGCAAAGGCCTTGTCGCCCTCGGCCATGCGCATCGCCTCGACATGGGCATACAGGGTCTCGATGTCGCCCGCCCCGGCCCGGTGCGCCGCCATCGCTGCTGCCGCAGGCTCCATCGTCAGGCGCATCTCGTAGAGCTGGTCCAGGAACTCCATCCCCGCCTGGGTATCAAGATGCCAGATCAGCAGCTCGGCATCGAACAGGTTCCAGTCCTGTCGGGGCCGCACCTTAGTGCCGACGCGGGTGCGGGCGATGATCATGCCCTTGGCGGTCAGCGTCTTCATCGCCTCGCGCAGCACGGTGCGTGACACGCCGAACTTGCTCGCCAGCTCTTCATCCCGCGGCAAGATGGTGTCGGGCGGATAGGTGCCGCTGACAATGGCGCGCCCGATGCCCTCGACCACCTGACCGTGGCTGTTGCGCACCCGCGCCTCGTTCAACCCGTCAAGAAGCAGACCGGACATAGCACACCCTTACCCGTTAATGGCTGAGACGCAGCCGCAGCAGCCCCTTCTGAAGCAGGATGAACATCAGAAGCAATGCCCCGATCACGATTTTCGTCCACCAGCTCGACAGCGTGCCATCGAAGACGATGTAGGTCTGGATCAGCCCCATCGTCAGCACGCCGATCAGCGTGCCGAACATGTAGCCGCTGCCCCCGGTCAGCAGGGTGCCGCCGATGACCACCGCGGCGATCGCGTTCAGTTCCACCCCCACCGTCGCCAGCGGATAACCGGCCGAGGTGTAGACCGAGAACACGATCCCCGCGAGCCCGGCCATCAAGCCGGAAAAGGCATAGATCAGCACCGTCGTGCGCCCCACCGCCACACCCATCAGCCGCGCCGTCGCCTCGCCTCCGCCAAGCGCGTAGACATTGGTGCCGAACTTGGTGCGGTGCAGCAGGATCATGCCAAGGATGACCGAAGCCACCATCGTGCCCCCCAGCAGCGTCAGCCGCCCCTTGCCGGGCATCAGGTAATAGGCGCGCTGCATCGTCTCGTAGAACGCATGGTCGATGGGCACGGAATCGATGGTCAGCATGTAGCCCGCGCCGCGGGCCAGGAACATGCCCGCCAGCGTCACGATGAAGGGCGGCATCGCCAAGAGGTGGATCATCCCGCCCATCGCTGCGCCGAAAAGCGTGGTGATCGCCAGCAGGAGGGCGAACACAGCCAGCGGATGCAGCCCGGTTTCGCGCAGCAGCACGGCGATGAATACGCCGGAAAAGGCGATGACCGACCCCACCGACAGGTCGATCCCGCCCGAGATGATGACCACCGTCATCCCCACCGCGACGATGCCCAGATAGGCATTGTCGGTCAGCAGGTTGCCGATGACGCGGGTCGACAGCATCGCCGGGAATTGCAGGTAGCAGACGAGGTAGGCCAGCAGAAAAATGGCAATGGTGGCATAGAGCGGCAGGGCGCGGATGTTCATTTGCCCGCCTCCATCTTGGTCGCAGGTGCCTTGACGCGCTGCCGCCGTGTCGTCAGCAGCTCCAGATAAGGCACGATCCGCGGCGATTGCAGGACAAGGATCACGATCACCAGCACCGCCTTGATCACCAGGTTGAACTCTGACGGGAAGCCCGCGAGCAGGATGCCGGTGTTGATGGTCTGGATGATCATCGCCCCCAGCAGCGAGGCCAGGATCGAGAAACGCCCGCCCAGAAGCGAGTTGCCGCCGATCACCACCGCAAGGATCGCGTCCAGCTCCAGCCACAGGCCGGCATTGTTGGCATCGGCCCCGCGGATGTCGGCGGTGGCGATGACCCCGGCCAGCGCGGCGCAGAAGCCCGACCCCATGTAGACGGCGACCAGCAGGACGCGGCTGTTGATGCCCGCCAGCGTGCTGGCCCGCAGGTTCACGCCGATGGATTCCACCAGCAGCCCCAGTGCGGTGCGCCGCACCAGCAGGCCAAAGCCGATCCCGGTGAGGATCCAGATCACCGTCGGCACCGGCACGCCGAGCAGGGTGCCGGACCCAAGGAACGAGAAGGTGTCGCTGTCGAAGGTGAGGATCGTGCCGCCGGTGATCAGCTGCGCGATGCCGCGCCCGGCGACCATCAGGATCAGCGTGGCGACAATCGGCTGGATGCCGAAGAAGGCGACCAGCACCCCGTTCCACAGCCCGCAGACCAGCCCCGCCGCCCCGGCAAGCCCGAGCGCGGCGCCGATGCCGTAGCCTTGGTCGATGGACCATGCGGCGCTGGCCCCGCAGATCGCCATTACCGCGCCGACCGACAGGTCGATACCGCGGGTGGCGATGACCAGCGTCATGCCGATGGCCAGCAGGGCGACCGGCGCGCCGCGCTTGATCACGTCGATGGGGATGCCGACCAGCCGGTCGTTGACGTAAACGATCTGATAGAAGGCCGGGTAATAGATGCTGACCAGCACGATCACCGCGGCCAGCGTCAGCAGCTGCGGGGCGATCCGGCGAAGAAGGGTGGCTCCGGTCATTCTGCCGCCTCCAGCGTGGTATGGGGCGCGGCGATGGCGCGCAGAATGGTATCGGGGCTGACATCGTCGCCGGTCAGCTCCGACACATGCTGGCGGTCGCGCACCACGATGACGCGGTGCGACACGGCGACTAGCTCCTCCAGCTCCGACGAGATCACCAGGATCGACATGCCCTGCGCCACCACATCCTCGATCAGCCGCAGGATCTCGGCATGGGCACCGACATCGATGCCGCGGGTGGGCTCGTCAAGGATCAGGAAGCGGGGGTTGGTCGCCAGCCAGCGGGCGAGGATCACCTTCTGCTGGTTGCCGCCCGACAGCAGACCCACGGGCTTCTCCGCATCGGGCGTGCGGATGTCGAGCCGGGCAATGTAGTCGTTCGCCATGCGCTGCTGCTCGGCCTGCGGGATCGGGCGGGCCCAGCCTTGGCGGGCCTGCAGCGCGAGGATGATGTTCTCGCGCACGCTGAGTTCGGCGATGATGCCGTCGGTCTTGCGATCCTCGGGCGCGAAGGCGAAGCCGGCGGCGATGGCGCTGCGCGGATTGCGCAGATCGACGGGGCCGCTCGCGTCCTCCACCGTGCCGCTGTCACTGGCCACCGCGCCGAACAGCACCTCGGCGCTTTCGGTGCGGCCAGAGCCAAGGAGGCCCGCCATGCCGATCACCTCGCCCTTGCGCACCGTGAGATCGAAAGGCGCGATGCGTCCGCGGCGGCCGACGCCTGTGAAGCGGATGGCATCGGCGCTGGTCCCGGTCACTTCGGGGCGGTGGCGGACAGCGGTTTCCTCGGCCAACTCGCGCCCCAGCATCAGGGTGATCAACTGCATGCGGTCCACATCGGCAGCGGGATGGGTGGCGATGTGGCGGCCATTGCGCAGGATCGTCAGGCTGTCGGAAATCTCGAACACCTGATCGAGGAAATGCGAGATGAAGATGATCCCCAGCCCGCGCACCCGCAGGTCGCGCACTACGTCGAACAGCATCTGCACTTCGCGCGCATCAAGGCTGGCGGTCGGCTCGTCCAGGATCAGCACCCGGCCCGACAGATGCACCGCGCGGGCGATGGCCACGATCTGCTGCACGGCGACGGAATAGCTTTCCAGCGGGCGGCGCACGTCAATATCCAGCCCGTAGCCCGCCAGCATCTCTTGCGCCAGCGCCTGCGTCGCGCGGGGGCGGATCATGCCAAACCGGGTCGGTTGGTGGCCGAGGGTCAGGTTCTCGGCGACCGTCAGGTTCGGCAGCAGGTTCACTTCCTGATACACCGTCCCGATGCCGATGGCCTGCGCCTCGAGCGTGCTTTGCGGGAAGACCGGCTCGCCCTCGAACAGGATGTCGCCGGAATCGCGGCGATAGGCGCCCGTCAGGCATTTGATCAGCGTGGACTTGCCCGCCCCGTTCTCGCCAAGCAGCGCATGAACCTCGCCCGCCTTCAGGTCGAAACTCACGCGGTCGAGCGCGAGCGTGCCCGGGAAGGACTTGGTCAGGTCGCGTGTCGATAGCAGCATCGGATGTCTCACCCAGCAAGGGGGGGCAGGCCTGAACGCCTTGCACGAACAGCGCCCAGGGCAAGGGAGTGCCCCGGGCGCTGCGTCGATCAAAGATCAGTAGCCAAGATCCTTGCGGGCCTCGTACTCACCGGCCGGATCATCGGCCTGGGTGTAGAGTTTCGATTCGGTCTGGATGAACTTCTCGGGCATGGTGCCGTCGGCGAAGAAGGCTTCCAGCGCGTCGAAGGCCGGCCCGGCCATGTTCGGCGTCAGCTCGACCGTGGCATTCGCTTCACCGGCCGCCAGCGCCTGGAAGATGTCCGGGACCGCGTCGATCGACACCACGAGGATGTCTTCACCCGGCTTCAGACCGGCTTCCTTGATCGCCTGGATCGCGCCCACGGCCATGTCGTCGTTATGGGCGTAGAGCGCGCAGATATCCGCGCCGCCATTCTCGGCCTGCAGGAAGCTTTCCATCACTTCCTTGCCACGCGTGCGGGTGAAGTCGCCGGTCTGGCTGCGGACGATCTCGATATTGTCGGCGCCGGCGATGCCTTCCTCGAAGCCCTTCTTGCGGTCGATGGCGGGGGAGGAGCCGGTAGTGCCCTGAAGCTCGACCACGCGGCACTCTTCACCGTTCACCGCGCTGACCAGCCATTCGCCCGCGACACGGCCTTCATGCACCAGGTCCGAGCCAACTGCGGTCAGGTAAAGGTCGGGCGAGCTGTCGACCATGCGGTCCAGCAGGACCACAGGGATCTCGGCCTCGGCCGCTTCTTCCAGCACCGAATCCCAGCCGGTTGCGACAACCGGGGCAACCAGAATGGCATCGACGCCCTGCGCGATGAACGAGCGCAGCGCGGCGATCTGGTTTTCCTGACGCTGCTGCGCGTCGGAAAAGCGCAGGTCGATGCCCCGCTCCTTCGCCTCGTTCATGGTCACGGTGGTTTCGGCGGCGCGCCAGCCGGATTCCGATCCGATCTGAGAAAAGCCGATGGTCTGGGCGCCGGCCACGCCAGCCCCCAGCGAAAAGACGGCAACGCTGGCCATCAGAAGTCTTTCAAGCATAGGTCATCCTCCCGAGATTCCCGAGGCCCGCTGCAGGCCCACGGAAAATAAATACTATAATATACATTCGAGCAATGATTTTCTGGGGTCTCCGTCCGGTGCGCGAACCTGCGCCGGGACTCTGCCC
Organism: Frigidibacter albus; assembly: GCF_009908165.1. GTDB lineage: Bacteria > Pseudomonadota > Alphaproteobacteria > Rhodobacterales > Rhodobacteraceae > Frigidibacter > Frigidibacter albus. The sequence goes on along the minus strand of NZ_JAAAUC010000011.1, from coordinate 43,520 downwards.
CCACCACGCCCGCAGGGGCGCAGATGCGCCCCCGCGGCGGTGGTCAAAGCGTCTCGTGCCGGTCAGCTATGGGTGATCTGCGTGCCCAGAACCTTCATGCATTCGCGCATGAAGGCCGCCAGCCCGGTCCAGCCCTTGGCCGAGACCATGGTGCCATCGACATAGGCTTCGTGCGGTTTCACGTCGATATAGGTGCCGCCCGCCAGAATCACCTCGGGCTCGCAGGCGCCAAGGGCGGCGACCTTCTTGCCGCGGATCACGCCATCGACGGCGACGAGGATCTGGACCCCGTGGCAGATGGTGAAGATCGGCTTGCCCGTTTCATGGAAGTGCCGGACCATCGCTTGGATGCGCTTGTCGGTGCGGATGTATTCCGGCCCGCGCCCGCCGGCGCAGTAGACGGCGTCGTACTCGTCCAGCACCACCTCCGAGAAGGTCTTGTTGATCTCGGCCAGGTGGCCGAAGCGCTCGATATAGGTCTGGTGGCCCTCGAAATCATGCAGCGAGGTCTGGATCATCTCGCCCTTCTTCTTGTCAGGGCAGATGACGTGGACGGTGTGCCCGACCGCTTCCATCCCCTGCTGGAAGACAAAGATTTCGTATTCCTCGGTAAACTCACCGCAGAGCATCAGGATCTTCTTGCCAGGCATTTGGCTTCTCCTTTGAGATGGCAGAGAGGGGCGCCCGGCAAGGGGCGCCCCAAGGGATCAGAACGGCGAGATCAGAACGGCGAGTCGGGGAAGTAGAACTGCTCGGCATTCTCGGGCGTGATCAGCGGCGCATCGAGCTTGAAGCTGCCGCGCATCGGCGCCTGTCCGGTAAACTGGCCGGCCACCATGTAGATCGCCGACTTGATCATCGACGGCGGATAGGGCGTCGAGATCGGGGTCATGGCATCGCCCGCCATCACCATCTCGATCACGTCCTTCATGCCGTTGCCGCCAAGCGCATACTTGATCTCGGTCCGGCCCGATTCCCGGATCGCCTCGAGCACGCCCAGCAACATGTCGTCGTCATTGGCCCAGACCGCGTCGATCTGCGGATACTTGGCCAGATAGTCCTGCATCAGGGTGAAGGCCTCATCCTGGTTCCAGTTGGCATACTGGATGTCGAGGATCTCGATATTGGTGCCCTCGATGACTTCGGTGAAGCCCTGGATCCGCTCATCGTCGATCACCGTCGGGATGCCGCGCAGCACGACCACGTTGCCTTCGTTGCCCAGTTGTTCAGCCAGCCATTTGGCGGTGTTGGCGCCCACGGCGATGTTGTCGCCCGCGACATAGAGGTCCTGAATCGCGGGATCGGTCAGCCCGCGGTCCACCACGGCGATGAAGGTGCCGGCGGCCTTGACCTGCTCCACCGGGCCCGTCAGCTCTTCCGACGTGAAGGGCAGGATCACCAGCGCGTCCAACGTCTGCGCAGCGGCAAGGTCTTCCAGCGCCGAAACCTGCGCCGTGGCCGAGGGCGAGGTCTTCACGATCACGTCGATATTCGGGAACGCGGCCTCGATCTCCTTCTCGGCCTGTTCGGCATGATAGACCACGCCGCCGGTCCAGCCATGCGTGGCGGCGGGGATCGAGACGGCGATGACCCGCTTTTCCTGCGCCAGGACCCCGGTAGCTGCCAGCGCCGTGAAGCTGGCGGCGGTGAGAAGGCCGAGGGCCCGTCTTGTGATGGTTGTCATTGGTAGTCCTCCCTTTTGAAAATCCCCGCCCCTCCCGGCGGCTATTTGATGAACCGGTGCGCAAGCATGGCCAGAATGATGATCACCCCCTGAACGGCAGCGACGAGGTATTCCGAGACCATGTTCGACAGCACCATGAGGTTGGCGATCACCTCGAGGATCAGCGCACCGGCGACGGTGCCCCAGACCCGGGCCTTGCCACCGCGCAGCGCGGTGCCACCGATCACCACGGCGGTAATGACCTGCAATTCCCACAGCTGCCCGGTCGTGGGCGTGGCGGCGCCAAGGCGCGGGATGTAGCAGATGGCGGCAATGGCGACGCAAAGCCCCTGGATCACGAAGGCCGTCGTGCGGACCTTCGCCACCGACACGCCCGAGAAGCGCGCCACGTCGGCATTCGACCCGGCGGCCATGCAGCGGCGGCCGTATTTCGTGCGGTAAAGGACGAAGGCCCCGACCAGCACCACAACCAGCGTCAGGATCACCGGCACCGGGATGCCGAGGACATCGCCGAAATAGACCGGGCGATAGGGTTCGCGCAGGCTGCGCTCGATCGGGATCGACCCGCCATCCGACATCCAGGTGATCAGCGCCCGGAAGATGCCCATCGTGCCGAGCGTGGCGATGAAGGGCTCGATCTTGCCGACCGTGACGATCAGCCCGTTCAAGAGCCCGCACAGCGCGCCCACCACCAGCCCGATTCCTGCACCGGCGACGATGGCATAGCCGCCCATCGAAGGCTCCAGCCGGTTCATCGCCAGGATCATGATGCCGGTGACGAAGGCCATCATCGAGCCCACCGACAGGTCCAGTCCGCCCGAGGAGATGACGAAGGTCGCCCCCACCGCGATGATCGCCACGAAGGCCGAGCGGGTGACGACATTGGCGATGTTGGTGCCGCTGAGGAAGCTGGAATTGATCATCACCCCCGCCAGCACCACCACGGCCAGCGCGATGAACGGGCCCATGTCGGCCCAGCGGATGCGGCGCGGCCCCGCGCTTTGGGATGCGACGGCGGCTGTCATGGCTGGGCTCCTTGTGGTCCGTGTCCCTCGCCGCTGGTGGCGGCATAGACGACGTTCTGTTCGGTGATCTGGTCGCCCGTCAGCTCTGCCACGATCCGCCCGCCGCGCATCACCAGCACCCGGTCGGACAGGCCGACCAGCTCTGGCAATTCGGAGGAGATGACGATGCAGGCCTTGCCGGTGCGCACCAGCGCGTCGATGAAATCGTAGATCTGGTTCTTGTTGCCGATATCGATGCCGCGGGTGGGCTCGTCGATGATGACCACCTGAGGATCGGTCAGCATCACCTTGGCCAGCAACAGTTTTTGCTGATTGCCGCCCGACAGCTGCCCCGCGTCCAGATGCACCGACCGAACCCGGATGTCATAGTCCGCCACCGCCTTGGCCACGGCTGCGCCCTCGGCCTTGCGGTCCAGCGTCAGGCGGGGATGCACCTCGGTCAATGCCTGCAGGGTCAGGTTGGGGCCGAGGGGTTCGTCGAGCAGCAGGCCTTTGCCCTTGCGATCCTCGGTCAGGTAGACCAGCCCCGCCGCCTGCCATGCGCCGACCGATCGATGCACCATCGGGGTGCCGTTCAGCACGGCGCTGCCGGTGGCGGGGCGCAGGCCCATCAGGCCTTCGAACATCTCGGTCCTGCCCGATCCGATCATGCCGCCAATGCCCAGAACCTCGCCGGGGCGCACGGCAAAGCTGCCCTGCACCGCGCCGTGATCGACCGACAGATCCTGCACCCGGAGCAGCGGGTCCCCCGACGCCGCGGGGCGCCTCGGCGGATAGAGCATGTCCAGCTTGCGGCCGACCATCAACTCGGCCATGTCGCGCTGCGTGAGGCCCCGGGCCGGCCAGGTGCCGATCATCCGGCCGTCGCGCAGCACGGTGATGCGGTCGGCCAGCGCCTCCACCTCATCAAGGCGGTGCGAGATGTAGAGGACAGCCGCCCCCCGGTCGCGGAGCCCGCGCACCACGGCCAGCAGCGCCGCAACCTCGTCATTGGCCAGCACGGCGGTCGGTTCGTCGAAGATCACCACCTTGCGCGGTTCCAGCAGCGCGCGGGCGATCTGCACAAGTTGCCGTTGCGCCAGAGGCAGGCCGCTGACCGGGTCGCGCGGATGGCAATGGGCGCCGATGGAGGCGAGAATTTCGGCCGCGCGGCGGTTCATCGCGCGGTCATCGACCATCGGGCCGCGGGTCAGCTCGCGGCCAAGGAACAGGTTCTCGGCAACGGTCAGGTCGCCGGCCAGCAGGATCTCCTGATGCACCAGCACCACGCCCGCCGCCTCGGCGGCAACGGCATCGGCGAACTCCACCGGCTGCCCGGCCATCGCCAGATGCCCGGCGGTCGGCAGGACGTGCCCCGACAGCAGCTTCATCAGCGTGGACTTGCCCGCGCCATTCTCGCCGATGATCGCGTGGACCTCGCCTGCGCGGATATCGAGTGCGATATCGGTCAGCACCGTGATCGGGCCATAGGCCTTGCACAGGCCGGCGGCCTGCATCGCCGGCAGCGGCAAAGCCGGCTGCACGGGCGACGGGCCGGGTATGGGCAGGGCCTCGCTCATCGTCATTCGAAGGCGGAGAGCAGGCGATCCTGCGAGCGCAGGATATGTTCGCGCATCGCAGCCTCGGCCGCCACGGCATCGCCGCCGCGGAAGGCGGCGAGCAGGCTTTCATGCTCCTCCAGCGCCTCTTGCGTGACGCGGGTGTGGAACATCAGGCGGAAGATGTGCAGATGCACATGCTGGTTGAAGAGGGTGGAGCGGATCACCTCATTCCCGGCGACGGCCAGGATCGCGTCGTGGAAATGACCGTCCGCCCGCGCGAAACGCGAATAGCGGCTGGTGCGGTCCACCGGCTGTTCGCCGTGGCCCATGTCGGCCGCGACGTCCTCGAGGAACTTCAGCGACTCCGCCGTCATGTTCAGCGCCGCAAGCCGGGCGCCTTCCGGCTCCAGCAGCAGGCGGAAGGTGTAGAGATCGTCGAACTGTTTGCGCGACAGCTGGGGGGCGGCCGAGTAGCCGATCAGATGTGCCTTGCAGACCAGCCCCTCGCGTTCGAGCCGCGACAGCGCCTCGCGCACCGGGGTCTGCGAGACGTTCAGGTCGCGGGCGATCACGTCGATCGGGATGCGGGCGCGGGGCGGGATCTCCAGCGACATCAGGCGTTCGTAGATGTTGTCATAGACCCCATCCACCACGCTGGCCGGGCGCACCGACTGCGCCCTGTCTGCTGCCCGATCCGGCATGCGATCCGCTGCGATAGCCATTCACCCACTCCTGCATCTTCGACTTGACACGCGGCAATGACTCGCAAATACGATATCGAATGTCAAACACAATATCATATACGATCCGATATAGGATTTCAGATGCGGGTCACTGAGCCTGTCCTGCGGCGGCTGGCGGTGGACCTGCTGGAGGCGCATGGGGCGCCGCCGGAAGCAGCTTGGTTGCAGGCGGATCTGCTGATCGAGGCGGAATTGCGCGGGCTGCCCTCGCACGGGCTGCAGCGCCTGCCACGGCTGCTGGCGCGGATCGGCAACGGCCTGGCCGACCCCGTGGCGACGGGCGAGCAACACTGGCGCCGCGCGGCGTTTCTGCAGGTGGATGGACAGCGCGCCCTCGGCCCTGTGGCGTTGATGGCGGCAATGGAGGCGCTGTTGCCGGCAACGCGCGCGGCGGGGCTTGCACTGGCGGCGATCCGCAATGCCAACCATATCGGGATGCTGGCCTATTACGCCGAAGCGGCAGCGAGCCGCGGCGTCATCGGCATCGTGCTGTCCACCAGCGAGGCGCTGGTGCATCCGTTCGGCGGCACTGAGGCGATGCTGGGGACCAACCCCGTTGCCATCGCCATTCCCACCGGGGATGCGCCCTTCGTGCTGGATCTGGCCAGCAGCGTGGTCTCGATGGGCAAGATCCACCATCACGCGCTGAAGGGCGAGGCGCTGGCCCCCGGCTGGGCCGTGGATGCGGCGGGCAATCCGACGACCGATGCCGAGGCCGCGAAGACTGGCGCCATATCCCCCTTCGGCGGGGCGAAGGGCTATGGGCTTGGCCTCGCGTTCGAACTGCTGGTGGCGATGCTGGCCGGGTCCGAGCTTGCGCCCGAGGTGCGCGGCACGCTCGATGCCTCCCACCCCGCCAGCAAGGGCGACCTTCTGATCCTGATCGACCCCGGCGCCGATGGTGGCGTGGCGGCGCGGCTGTGTGCCTATCTGGACGCGCTGCGCCACTCTCGTCCCGCCGATCCGGCCAGCCCGGTGGCGGTGCCCGGCGACGGAATGCGCGTTCGCCGGGCAGCGGCGCTGCGCGACGGCATCGACATACCCGACAGCTTGCTGAACGACCTGCAGACCCTGCGGGCCGCCTGAAACCGAACCGGAGGAAACGGAACCATGGATTATTTCGGCACGATCAGGGCCCCGCGAGAGCTGTTTTTCGGTTCCGGCCAGCGCCGGGCGCTTGGCGCCATCGCCGGGCGCCTGGGACGGCGGGCGCTGATCGTCACCGATGCGCGGCTTGCCGCGGATGCGGATTTCCTCGGGATGGTCGCGGATCTGGAGGCCTCGGGCCTGACCCTGCGGGTCGAAAGCGGCACCCTGCCCGATGTGCCGGTGGAGACGGCGGTCGCCGCGGCAGAGGCTGCACGCGGCTTCGCGCCCGATCTGGTGATCGGCATCGGCGGCGGGTCGTGCCTCGACATGGCGAAATGCGTGGCACTGCTGCTGTCGCATGGCGGGCGGCCGCAGGATTACTATGGCGAGTTGAAGGTGCCGGGCGCGATCCTGCCGCTGATTGCCGTCCCCACCACCGCTGGCACCGGGTCCGAGGTGACGCCGGTGGCGGTGCTGTCCGATGCCGACCGCAGCCTGAAGGTCGGCATCTCCAGCCCCTATCTGATCCCGGTCGCGGCGATCTGCGACCCGGACCTGACGCTGACCTGCCCGCCGGGGCTGACCGCCATTGCCGGGGCCGACGCGCTGACCCATGCCATCGAGGCCTTCACCGCCACCCGGCGTGAGGTGACGGCCAGCCTGAGCCAAGAGCGGGTGTTCATCGGCAAGAACGCCCTGTCGGACCAGTTCGCACTGACGGCGATTGCGCTGCTGTGGCAGGGGCTGGAGGCGGCCTGCACCAGTGGCGAGGCCACCGCCCGCGCGCAGGTGATGCAGGGCGCGACCTTTGCCGGGCTCGCCTTCGGCGTGGCGGGCACGGCTGCGGCCCATGCGATTCAGTATCCGGTCGGCGCGCTGACGCATACCGCGCATGGGCAGGGCGTGGCCTGCCTGATGCCCTATGTGATGGCGTGGAACCGCCCGGCGATTGGCCCCGAGCTGGCGCAGATCGCCGCGGCTATCGGGCTGGCTTCGGGCGATGAGGTGATCCCTGCCATCGCCGCGATGTTCGCCCGCATCGGCATCCCGCCAACGCTGGCCGCGCTTGGGCTGGCCGAGGACCGCATCGGCTGGGTGGCCGAGCAATCCTGCGGGATCGAGCGGCTGATCCAGAACAACCCGCGCCCGCTGACCCGCGCCGACATGACGCTTTTGCTGACCGCCGCCTTCAGGGGCGAGCTCAGCCTGATCCAGTAACCCGGAAGGACCGGACATGACCCTCGATTCCCCCCGCGCCGATTTTGCCGATCCGGGCCTGCACGCCCGCGGCCTCTATATCGGCGGCGACTGGCTGCCGGGTGGCGGCATCCCGGTGACGAACCCCTCGACCGCGGAGGTGCTGGCCGAGGTGCCGGATGCTTCGGTTGAGGATGCGATGCGCGCGGTCGATGCGGCCGAGGCCGCCGCCGCCGGCTGGCGCGCCACACCGCCGCGGCAGCGTGCCGAGATTCTGCGCCGCTGGTTCGGGTTGATGACCGACCATGCCGAAGACCTCGCCCGGCTGATCTCGCTGGAGAACGGCAAGGCGCTGCCCGATGCGCGCGGCGAGGTCGCCTATGCGGCCGAGTTCTTCCGCTGGTATGCCGAGGAGGCGGTGCGCATCCCCGGCGAGTTTCGCCATGCCCCCTCGGGCGCGCACCACATTCTTGTGGACCATGACCCCATCGGCATTGCGGTGCTGATCACGCCGTGGAACTTCCCTGCCGCAATGGCGACGCGCAAGATCGGCCCGGCGCTGGCGGCGGGCTGCACGGTGATCCTGAAGCCAGCGTCCGAAACGCCGCTGACCGCCTATGCGATGGCCCGCCTTGGCGCCGAGGCGGGGGTGCCGCCGGGCGTGGTCAATGTGCTGACGACCAGCCAGCCGGGCCCCGTAGTCAGTGCCATGCTGGCCGATCCGCGGGTGCGCAAGCTGTCCTTCACCGGATCGACCGGGGTGGGCCGCACCCTGCTGGCCGAGGCGGCGAAGACCGTCGTCTCCTGCTCGATGGAGCTTGGCGGCAACGCGCCCTTCCTTGTCTTCGACGATGCCGATCTGGATGCCGCCCTCGACGGCGCGATGATCGCCAAGATGCGCAACGCGGGCGAGGCCTGCACCGCCGCCAATCGCTTCTACGTGCAGGCGGGGATCCATGATGCCTTCGTCGCGGGGCTGACGGCGCGCATGGCGGCGCTGGTGGTGGGGGCGGGCACCGATGCCGCCACGCAGGTCGGCCCGATGATCACGACCAAGGCTGTGACCAAGATCGACCGGCTGGTCAGCCAGGCCGTCGCGCGCGGGGCGCGGGTCACGACCGGGGGCGCGCCGCTGCCGGGATCGGGCTATTTCTACCCGCCGACGGTGATCGAGAATGTGCCAGAGGATGCCGAGATCGCCCATGAGGAAATCTTCGGCCCCGTCGCGCCCATCTACCGTTTCGAGACCGAGGAGCAGGCGATCCGCCTCGCCAATGCCACCGAATACGGGCTTGCGGCCTATGTCTATTCCGGGGATCTTTCCCGCGCGCTGCGGGTGGGCAAGGGCATCGAGACCGGCATGGTCGCCATCAACCGCGGCCTGATGTCCGACCCGGCCGCCCCCTTCGGCGGCGCCAAGCAAAGCGGGTTGGGGCGCGAGGGTGGGGTGACCGGCATCCTGGAATTCATGGAGCCGAAGTATTTCGCGGTGAACTTCTAGGGCACAGGCATGGAACAGGACCTTTACCGCAACCGCGATTTCATCCCCGATTTCGACGCCATCCTGGCCGAAACCGCCGCCCGCTCGGCGGAGCTTGCGGCGCGGGTGGATGTGCGGGCCGATGTGGCCTACGGCCCCTCGCCGCGCGAGCGGTTGGATATCCTGTTCCCCCCGAACCCGGCCAAAGGCGCGCCGCTGCACATGTTCATCCATGGCGGCTACTGGCGGTCGGGGAGCAAGACCGACCACCACCTTGTCGCGGCGCCGGTTCTGGCGGCGGGCGGCATCGCGGCCATCACCACCCATGACCTGATGCCGGGCACCCGGCTGGGGCGGATCGTGGCGCAGGTGCGGGCGGCGGCGCTGCACCTGCAGACGCTCGCGCCCACGCTTGGCGCCGATCCCGCGCGCTTCACCGTCAGCGGCCATTCGGCGGGCGCGCACCTGGCCAGCTATCTGGCGGCCCTCGGTCCGCAGGAAGCGTCTCCGGGTCTGCCGGCGCTGCGCGGTATCCTGATGGTCAGCGGCATCTATGACCTTGCAGGCATTCCCGGGAGCTTCCTGAAGCATGAGGCCGAGATGACGGACGAGGAGGCAGCGGCATGGTCGCCGCTGACCTCGGCGCAACTGATCGGACCATCGCGGACCCTCACACGGGGCGCGCTGGAAACGGCGCCGTTTCATGATCAGGCGGCCGCTTTTGCCGGGTTGATCACCGGCAACGGCCAGCCATGTGAGCTGCGCCGCGAGCCGGGGTTGAACCACTTGACCATCGTGCTGTCGCTGGCCGACCCCGCCTCTGCGCTTGGCGGGGTGCTGGCTGATCTGACGGTGAGCTGAAGGCGCCTACCCTTCGGCCAGCACCGCAAGGAAGGCTGCGCCGAAGCGGTCGGTCTTTTGTTCGCCCATACCTTGCAGGCGGGCCAGATCGCCCAGCGTCGCGGGGCGCCGCTCGGCGATCTGGCGCAGGGTACTGTGGGTGCAGGACAGGAACTTTTCGTTGCCGTCCTCGCCCCGCGCCAGCGCCAGCTGCACCTCTGCCAGCCGGTCGAACAGCACGCCTTCGGGGCGCCCGGCCAAGCGCAGGCGCGAGGGGTGCATGTGCTCTGTGGCGCCGGTGATGACCGCAAGGAACTCGGCGCCGTAGCTTTCCAGCTTTTTCGCGCCGACGCCGGTGATGTGGGCCATGGCGTCGAGGCTGCCCGGTTTGGTCTCGGCCATCTCGATCAGGGTGCGGTCGGTGAAGACCACATAGGCCGGCACGCGCGCCGCCTCGGCCAGCGCCCGGCGCTTGGCCTTCAGCGCGGACAGCAGCGGCGCGTCTTCCTCGCTGACGAGGGCTTTCGCCACGGGGCGGGACTGCGCGCGGGCGACGGTGTCGCGGCGCAGCGTGATCTGCGCCTCGCCGCGCAGGATCGGACGGGCGATGTCGGTCATGCGCAGCGCGCCGTGGCGCTCGGCATCGGGGCGCACGAGGTCATGGCCCATCATCTGCCGGAACAGCGCCTGCCATTGCGGGCGGGAAAGGTCGCGCCCGACGCCGAAGGTCGGCAGCCCGTCATGGCCGCGCTCGCGCACCTTGTCGGTGGCGGTGCCGGTCAGGATGTCGATCAGGTGCCCGGCGCCGAAGGTTTCCTGCGTGCGCAGGATCGCCGACAGCGCCTTGCGCACCGGCTCTGTCGCATCAAACACGTCGGGCGGCGTGTCGCAGAGGTCGCAATTGCCGCAGGGCTCTGCCGTCTCGCCGAAATAGGCCAGCAGGCGCTGGCGGCGGCAGGCGGTTGCCTCGGCAAGGCCAAGCAGCGCGTTCAGCCGGCCATGGTCGGCGGCCTTGCGCTCGGGCGGGGCGAGGCCCTCGTCGATCTGGGTGCGGCGATAGCGGATATCGTCGGGGCCATAGAGCGTCAGGGTCTCGGCCGGGGCACCATCGCGGCCGCCGCGGCCGATTTCCTGATAGTAGCTCTCGATGGATTTGGGCAGGTCGGCATGGGCGACCCAGCGGATATCGGGCTTGTCGATCCCCATGCCGAAGGCGACCGTCGCCACCACGATCAGCCCGTCATCGCGCTGGAACCGCGCCTCGACCTCGCGCCGCCCTTCCGGGTCCATGCCGCCGTGATAGTGGCAGGCGGCGTGGCGGGCCTCGCGCAGCGCCTGCGCCAGCGTTTCCGTCTTGGCGCGGGTGCCGCAATAGACGATGCCGGACTGGCCGCGCCGGGCGTCGGCAAAGCGCAGGATCTGCTCGCGCGGCTTGTCCTTGGCGGCGAAGGCGAGGTGGATATTGGGCCGGTCGAAGCCGCGCAGGAAGATCTCGGGCGGCTGGCCGTCGAACAGGCGGGTGACGATCTCGGCCCGAGTTTCCTCATCGGCGGTGGCGGTGAAGGCGGCCAGCGGCACATCCAGCGCGCGGCGCAGCTCTCCGATCCGCAGATAGTCGGGGCGGAAGTCATGGCCCCACTGGCTGACGCAATGCGCCTCGTCCACCGCAATCGCGCTGGTTCCGATCCGGCGCAGCAGGCCAAGGGTTGCGCCCGAGGCAAGGCGTTCGGGCGCCATGTAGAGGAGTTTCATGCGGCCTTCGTCCAGCGCGGCGAAGACCTCCTCGGTTTCGGCATCGGTATTGCCAGAGGTCAGCGCCCCCGCCTCGACCCCCGCCGCACGCAGGGCGCGGACCTGATCACGCATCAGGGCGATCAGCGGCGAGATGACCACCGTCACCCCCTCGCGGCACAGCGCGGGCAGCTGGAAGCACAGCGACTTGCCGCCGCCCGTGGGCATGATCGCCAGCGCGTTCTGCCCGGCCAGCACGGCGCGCACGATCTCTTCCTGCCCCGGACGGAAGCTGGGGAAGCCGAAGACCGAGGCAAGCAGCGCGGTGGCGGAAGGTGCGGTCATGCTGCGGCCTCAAAAGCCGTAGAAGAAGCCCGCGTTGTTCTGAAGCGCACGTTGCAGGATGATGAGGATGATGAAGGCCACCAGCGGCGCAAGATCAAGCCCGCCAGTATTGGGCAGGATGCTGCGGATCGGGCCGTAGATCGGCTCCAGCAGGCGGTTCAGGCCAAACCAGATCTGCGCCACAGTGGGCTGACGGGTGTTGAGCACCTGAAAGCTGATCAGCCAGGACAGGATGATATGCGCGATCATCACGAACCAGACGACGTTCAGGATCAGCATCAGGGCTTGGTAGAGCGTCGTCATCCATGTTCTCCGGCTGGGGGTGCGGCGCCAGAGGTAAGGCCTGCGCGCCGTTCATGCAACCACTCGCGGCGCGGCACGCTGTAACGCAACGTCTGCGGTTGACGGGGGCCTGCCCCTGCGTCACGCCGGAGCGTAATCAGGAGGCGCCCCATGTATCCTTTCGTCCGCATGGCCCATGCGATGGTCAAGTTCCGCAAAGCCCCGCCGCTGCGGATCACCGGCACCCATGTCTCGCAGCATATCTGCTGGCCCTGGGACCTCGACCTGTGGTCCGAGCTGAACAATGGCCGCACGCTGACGCTCTATGATCTGGGGCGCATCCCACTGGCGATGCGGACCGGGCTGATCGGGGTGCTGCGTGCCAATCGCTGGGGGATTACCGTGGCGGGCAGTTCGGTTCGCTATCGCCGCCGGGTGCGGATGATGGAGCGGTTCGAGATGCGCAGTCGCTGCCTCGGCTGGGATGCCAGGTTCCTGTATATGGACCAGAGCATGTGGCGGAATGGCGAGTGCACCAGCCAGGTGCTGATCCGGTCGGCCTTTACGGGGCGCGAAGGGATCGTTGCCCCGGCCGCAGTGCTGGCGGCGATGGGCAGCCAGGAAGTCAGCCCGGCCCTGCCCGGCTGGGTGCAGGCCTGGATTGCTGCCGATGCCGAACGGCCCTGGCCGCCGCAGTCTTAGGGGCGCGTTCCCCCGCTTGTGCCGCGCCCAATTCTGGGGCTTGATCGCGCCGGCAGCGGGGCGGCAGGAGCGGGCGGCATGGCGATTTCGGCGAACAGGCGGATCTGGGGCTGGTTCTTCTTCGACTGGGCCAGCCAGCCCTACAACACGCTGCTGCTGACCTTCATCTTCGGACCCTACATCAAGGAGCTTCTGGGCAGCGGCACAGCGGCGCAGACGGTCTGGGGCTATGGCATAGGCATCACCGGCTTCGCCATCGCGCTGGCGGCGCCGCTGCTGGGGGCGATTGCCGACCGGGCCGGCGGGCGGATGGGCTTCATCTGGGTTTTCTCGGTGTTTTACGTGCTGGGGGCCTGGGGGCTGTGGTTCGCGGCGCCGGGGGACTTCAACCTGCTGCTGGTGATGTTGTGCTTCGGCGTGGGGCTGGCGGCGATGGAATTCGCCACGATCTTCACCAATGCGATGCTGCCCGGCCTTGGCAGCCGCGCCGAGATCGGCCGCATCTCGGGCTCTGGCTGGGCGTTCGGCTATCTGGGCGGACTGCTGGCGCTGATCCTGATGCTGGCGTTGCTGGCCGAAAATGGCGAGACCGGGCGCACGATGATCAACATCGCCCCGATCCTTGGACTGGACCCGGAGCTGCGCGAGGGCACCCGGGCCGTGGGGCCGCTGACCGCGATCTGGTATGCGCTGTTCATGGTGCCGTTCTTCTTGTGGGTGCGAGAGCCGCGGGTGCCGGGCGCGGTGCCGGTGCTGCAGGCCGCGCGCGAGGCGGTGCCGCAGCTGCGCCAGACGCTGGCCACCCTGCCCGCGCGGCGCAGCCTGTCGGCCTATCTGCTGTCGTCGATGTTCTACCGCGATGCGCTGAACGGCATGTATGTCTTTGGCGGCATCTATGCGGCGGGTGTGCTGGACTGGACGGTGACCGATGTCGGCAAGTTCGGGCTGCTGGCGGTGCTGACCGGGGCGCTGTTCGCCTGGATCGGCGGGCGGGCCGACGCGCGCTTCGGGCCAAAGCCGGTGATCGCCTTCAACGTCGTGGTGCTGTCTTTGGTGGCGCTTGGGGTCATCTACATCTCGCGCACGTCGGTCTTCGGGATGCCCGTGGGGCCGGACAGCGCCCTGCCCGACATCGCCTTCTATGCCATGGGCGCGCTGATCGGCGCGGCGGGGGGCGCGCTGCAATCGGCCAGCCGCACCATGCTGGTCCGGCAGGCAGACGTCACGCGGATGACAGAGGCGTTTGGCCTCTACGCCCTCGCCGGCAAGGCCACCTCGTTCATCGCGCCGCTGTCGATCGGGGTGGTCACCCATCTGACCGGCAGCCAGCAGGCGGGGATTTCTCCCCTCATCGTGTTGTTCCTTCTGGGGCTGGTCCTGCTAGTCTGGGTGAAACCCGATGGAGAGGAGGCCACGGCATGATCCGTTTCGCACTTTTGGTTGCCACGTTGGCCGGGCTGGCGCTGCCGGTCAGTGCCCAACAACTGGCCCGCAACCTGTTCGGCGCGCAGCCTGCCCCCTCGGCCCAAGCCCCCGCCGCCATCGGCAGCTATGCCAAGGGCTGCGCGGCGGGGTTGCAGGCGATGCCCGAATCCGGGCCGACCTGGCAGGCGATGCGGCTGTCGCGCAACCGCAACTGGGGCCACCCCGAAATGATCGGCTATCTGGTGGACCTGTCGCAGACGGCGCGCAAGCTGGGATGGGCCGGGCTCTATATCGGCGATATCAGCCAGCCGCGCGGTGGGCCGATGACCGGCGGGCATAACAGCCACCAGATGGGCCTCGATGCCGATATCTGGATGCTGCCGCCGCAGCGGCTGAACCTGACGCGGCAGGAGCGCGAGAACCTGTCCTCGATCTCGGTCCGGACCGAGGACCAGACGCGGGTCAACGGCAACTGGACCCCGCAGCATCAGGCGCTGCTGGCATCGGCCGCTGCCGATCCGCGGGTGGACCGGATCTTTGTCGCCGCCGCCGTCAAGGTCGAGATGTGCAAGACCGCCCGCCCGCGCGACGCGAAGTGGCTGCAGAAGATCCGCCCGATCTATGGCCATAACACCCATTTCCATGTGCGCCTGAAATGCCCGCGCGGCGACCGCCTGTGCGAGACGCAGACGCCGACGGTCGATGAACTGTCCAAGGGCGACGATGGCTGCGACGAGAGCCTGCAGTGGTGGGTGACCACCTATCTTGAGGAACTGCGCAACCCGCCCAAACGGCCCAAGGTGCCCGGCCCGCGCGCGAAGACGCCCAGGGAATTCACCATGGCCGACCTGCCCAGCCAATGCGCCGCCGTTCTCGCCTCGGACTGATCGCGGCGCTGGCCTGCCTGCCGCTGGCTTTCGGCATCAACGCCCGCCTTGGCGGCGCTGCCGAACCGCAGGCGGCCGAGCATGTCGGCAGCTGGGTCTGGCGCAGCAGCGTCGCGCGGTTCGGCGGGTTTTCCGGGCTGGAGCTGTCGGCGGACGGGCTGGGTTTTGCCGCGGTGTCGGATCGTGGGACGCTGGCGCAGGGGCGGCTGAAGCGCGACGCGGACGGGCGCGTCATCGGGGTGGAGCAGGCGACGCTGCTGCCCCTGCGCGACAGCAAGGGCGAGGCCCTGACCGGCCGCTTCACCGATGCCGAAGGGCTGGCGATGGCGCCTGATGGCAGCCTCTACGTCTCATTCGAGGGCTATGCACGGGTGGCGCAGTATCCGAGCCCCGAGGCGGCGGCCGAGCGGCTGCCACGCCCCGAGGCCTTCGACGCGATGCAGAACAACTCCTCGCTGGAGGCGCTGGCGATCGGGCCGGATGGCGCGCTCTACACCCTGCCGGAGCGGTCGGGCGCCAAGGACCGCGCCTTCCCGGTCTGGCGCTTCAGGAGCGGCGAGTGGGACCAGCCCTTCGCCCTGCCGCGCGATGGCAACTGGCTGCCGGTGGGCGCCGATTTCGGACCGGACGGGCAGTTCTACCTGCTGGAGCGGGACTTTTTCGGCATCGGCTTCCTCAGCCGCGTCCGGCGCTTCGGGATCGAGGGCGACAGCGCGACCGGCGGCGAGGTGCTGCTGCAGACCCGCACCGCCGCCCATGACAACCTCGAAGGCATCGCGGTGTGGCGGGACGCGGCCGGCGCGATCCGGCTGACCATGATCTCGGACGACAATTTCTTCTTGGTGCAGCGGACCGAGTTCGTGGACTACCGGCTGGCGCCCTGAACAGGCTGCCCTGACCGAAACCGCTTGACCCGGCACCCGCTTCGGCCCTATCCCGCCGCGTCCCGCCGCGCGGGGCCAAGTGTCCGCAACCTTGTCAAAACGGATCAAACATGACCCGATACCTTCCTGGCATCCTTGCCATGGCCGCCATCGTCGTGGCCTCGAACATCCTCGTGCAGATCCTGCTGGGGGACTGGCTCACCTGGGGTGCGTTCACCTATCCCCTCGCCTTCCTCGTCACCGATGTGATGAACCGCGTCTATGGCCCGGCTGCCGCCCGTCGCGTGGTGCTGGCGGGGTTCGTCACCGGCATCGCCTGCTCGCTGATCGGCACTCAGATCGTCGGCGAGTTCGGCCCGCTGGTCACGCTGCGCGTGGCGCTTGGCTCGGGCCTCGCGTTCCTTGTCGCGCAGATGATGGATGTGGCGGTGTTCGACCGGATGCGCAGTGGCGCCTGGTGGCGCGCGCCGCTGGTCTCTACCCTGGTCGGATCGTCGCTCGATACCGCGATCTTCTTCACGGTCGCCTTCTCGGGCGCGCTGGCGGTCCTCGAACCCGGCAATGACGTGTCCTGGGCCGGCGAGATGCTGCCGCTTCTGGGCCTCGGCCCGGTGGCCCCGCTGTGGGTCTCGCTGGCCGTCGCCGACTGGCTGGTCAAGCTGGCGCTGGCTTTGGCAGCACTGGTACCCTTCCGCCTGATCGTTTCAAGGCTATTGGGAAACACCGCACCCATTGCGTAAAAAAGTTTGACACACACAAAATCTGTGGCAACCTTGGCTTAACGGCAACGCATTGAAAGGAGGTGGTCCAGTGTCTAGAGTGATAGTGGAGAGAGGTGTCGGGACAGTCAGGGGGGCCGTGGCCTGAGGGCAGCCCCGAAGGCTTTGATCCCTGACTGGGCCTCGTCGAGCTTCGACACCCTAACTGGCCCATCTCCGTAGATCTCGGGGGCCGTTTCCGGACAGGAAACGGCCCTTTCCGATTTGGGGGGGATGGCAGCGCACCTGGGCTGCAGGTGGACTGCGCCGTGCGCCAAACCCGACCCGCAAGGCGTAACGCGGATGGGGCGTCAGTTTGCCCGCGTGATGGACCGTCTGTCAGAAACGACAGCCTCGAACAACGTCCGCCGCGGAGCCACCTCGTCTTGCATGAGCCGTAGGAGCGTCTCGACCTTGCGCTCAAGGTCAGAAATCTTTCCGTCCGCAGCATCAGCATAATTGAAGGCGGCGCGCAGCGCCGAAAACAGCGCCTCGTCCCGCGCACGCATCCGCTCTGCAGCAGTCCCGGGCTGAGGGGCAGATCTGCCCATTTCGGTGTTCATGTCGATCCACGCAGCGATGGCATCTTGGGTATTCGCCAGCGCCTCCTCATAGGTCTCGCCGTCGCTGATGCACCCAGGAAGATCGGGGACATAGCCTGCAAATCCGCCCCCGTCTTCAACGGAGAGCGGCATGATCACGATTGCATAATCAGCCATTCAGCTTCTCCTTTTCGGCCAGGTGCCGCCGGACAAGGGACACGAACTGGCGGGGATAAGTCGGCTTGATCGGGCGGCGAAAAGGGACAGTGACGATGACCTCGACATGCGGGCTGGCGAAGGTGTAGTGGCTTCCTCTCGCCGGTGCCCTAACGACGAGGCCAACCCGCCGCGCTTCCTCGATGAAGTCATCGATCTTCCAATCCCCTGCGGGATTTTCCTGCATCCGCTCGAGGATCGCCCGCTTTTTCGCCACCCTCACTTCCCTGTCACGACAACTATGTAGTGCATTTTTGCTCCTCCGGTAGGGCCTTCGTCAATCCGCATCCGGCAAATCTGGCTTTGCCTGCGTGATAAAAGACTCACCGCTGGCGACGCCTGCGCCTTGAAGAATGAGGGGCAAACCATGTTGCGCAGTTTCCCTTTCCAACGACGCTCCAAAAGCAAAACCCCGCCGAATGGGCGGGGCTATGTGCGTCGTAAGTCTTTGATTTTTTTGGTGGAGCCAAGCGGGATCGAACCGCTGACCTCTTGAATGCCATTCAAGCGCTCTCCCAACTGAGCTATGGCCCCACCGGAGGTCCGGTCAGCTTGGCGGATGCCGTCGCTGCCCGTGTCGCGCCGTATAGGCAAGTGCAAAGGCGGGCGCAAGAGAAAATCGGTGCGCCTGCCGCAGAAACGCCGGGGAGCGGGCGAGGCGCCGAACGGCGCCCCGGGCCCTGCCCCGCAGCCCGTGTCAAACCTCGTCTTCGGTGCCGGCGACGTCGGCGATCTCGTCCAGCGAGACGTTGTCGTCCTCGTCGTCTTCCAGCAGATCGTCATCCAGATCGACGTCGGCGGTTTCGTCTTCCAGCACTTCCTCATCGACCAGCTCGTCGCTCTCGGCGGCGCGCACGCGCTCACGATCCCGGTCGCGCACGGCGGCCTTCTCGGCGATCATCGAGCGGCCGCGGCTGACGATCAGGCTGTCGGCGGTGAAGCTCTGGCCGCATTCCGGGCAGGTCATCGGGTCGCGCTGAAGGTCGTAGAACCGGCTGGCGCAGTGCGGGCACAGGCGCTTGACGCCCCATTCTTCCTTGGGCATGAACGTCCCTTTCCGTGGCAAAAGCTGAGTGCAGAGTCGGCGTCAACTGCCACAAGTGCCGGGGGGTGTCAAAGCCTTTCCACCCACAGTCCCGTGTGTCAGGACGGGCTTTCCGCCAGCGCAGGCTCAGCTATGCTGCACGCGTCCCCCACCGGAGCCCGACCGGAGCCCGCATGACCCGTATCGCCCGCCTTGATGGCACACCGCCGCTGGAGATTGCGCTGCGCCGGTCCGCGCAGGCGCGGCGCTTTTCGCTGCGGGTGTCGCGGCTCGACGGGCGGGTAACGTTGACCCTGCCGCACCATGCGCGCGAGGCCGAGGCGCTGGCCTTTGCCCGCGGCAAGGATGGCTGGATCCGGCAGGTGCTGGTCCAGATGGGCTTCGGACCGGGGGCCGTTGCCGAACCGGGCCTGCGCTTTGGCGACGCGGTGCCGTTCGAGGGCCGGGCGCTGGTGCTGACACCGGCTGCGATCCGCAGCCCGCGGGTGGAGGGGGGCGCGCTGCTGATGCCCGCCGATCCGGCGCGGGTTGCGGCACGGCTGACGGCCTTCCTGAAGCTGGCGGCGCGGGACCGGCTGACCGAGGCGTCGGACCGCCACGCCGCCGCGCTTGGCCTGCGCTACAGCCGGATCACGCTGCGCGATACCCGGTCCCGCTGGGGCTCCTGCACCTCGGACGGGGCGCTGATGTATTCCTGGCGGCTGGTTCTGGCGCCACCCGAGGTGCTGGACTACGTCGCCGCGCATGAGGTGGCGCATCTGGCCGAGATGAACCACTCGCCGGCCTTCTGGGCGGTGGTGGCGCGGCTGATGCCGGACTATGCCCGCCACCGGGCCTGGCTGCGCGCCGAGGGTGCGACGCTGCACCGGCTGCGGCTGCACGCGGACAGTTGACGCGGCGGCCCGTTCCGTGATCACGCTGCCGGATGCACAAGCCCGTCCGCCCGCCAGAAACCGCCGCGCATGAGCGGATCTACCGTGCCCTGCGCCAGCAGATCATGCATGGCGAGCTGGCGCCCGGCCAGGCGCTGACGCTGCGGGGGCTTGGCAAGGCGCATGGCGTGTCGATGACCCCGGCGCGCGAGGCGCTGCGACGGCTGGCGGCCGAAGGGGCGCTGTCGCTGTCGGCCTCGGGCCGGGTGGGCACGCCGGAGCTGTCGAACGAGCGCATCGAGGAGCT
The DNA here is from genome assembly GCF_009908165.1 of Frigidibacter albus. Lineage (GTDB taxonomy): Bacteria > Pseudomonadota > Alphaproteobacteria > Rhodobacterales > Rhodobacteraceae > Frigidibacter > Frigidibacter albus. The sequence continues at coordinate 23,925 of NZ_JAAAUC010000011.1, read as the reverse complement.
GGCGATGCTGCGGGCGCTGATCGAGCCGGAACTGGCCAGCCGGGCGCTGCCGCGCGCGCATATGGCGCTGATCGAGCGGTTGCAGACGATCAACATGGCCAATGCCGAGGCGGTGGTGAAGCAGGATGCGGTCGGCTACATCCGCACCAACCTTGAATTTCACCGCACGCTCTACCTGCGGGCGCAGGCGCCGGCGATGCTGGCGATTGTGGAGACGGTGTGGTTGCAACTGGGGCCGACGATGCGGGCGCTGTATGGCAAGCTGCGCCGGTCGGAGGCGCCGCCGCATCACCGGATCATCATTGCCGCGCTGAAGGCCGGCGACGAGCCGGGGCTGCGGCTGGCGGTGCGCACCGACGTGACGCAGGGGCTGCGGCATCTGGCGGCGTAGGGGCCGGCCCGGTCTGCCCGGGCCGGAAATTTCCATGAAATCTCAGGCGTGTATGGCGCCGTCGCCGCAGGCCAGCGCCGCCTCGCGCACCGCTTCCGAGAAGGTGGGGTGGGCGTGGCAGGTCAGCGCGACATCCTGGGCCGAGGCGCCGAATTCCATCGCCACGCAGATCTCGTGGATCAGGTCGCCCGCCGCCGGGCCGATGATGTGGCAACCCAGAACCCGGTCGGTGTCCTTGTCGGCGAGGATCTTCACGAAGCCGTCGCCCATGAACACCGCCTTGGCGCGGGCGTTGCCCATGAAGGGGAACTTGCCCACCTTGTAGGCGCGGCCGGCCTCTTTCAGCTGCTCTTCGGTCTGGCCGACGCTGGCCACCTCGGGCGAGGTGTAGATGACGCCGGGGATGACGCCATAGTTCACATGCCCATGTTTTCCTGCAAGAACTTCGGCCGCGGCCATGCCTTCGTCTTCGGCTTTATGCGCCAGCATCGGGCCGGGAACGGCGTCGCCGATGGCGTAGATGCCTTTCACACTGGTCTGGAAATGGTCGTCGATCTTGACCATGCCGCGGGGCAGCATTTCGACGCCAAGCGCCTCCAGCCCGAGGCCGGCGGTGTAGGGTTTGCGGCCCGTCGCCAGCAGGACGGTCTCGGCCTCCAGCGTCGCTTCGCTGTCGTCCTTGCGCAGTTTGTAGGTGACGGTGGCCTTGCCTTTGGCCACGTCCACCTTCTGCACGGCGGCGCCCATGATGAATTCAAAGCCTTGTTTCACAAGCATTTTCTGGAAGGCCTTGGCGACTTCCGCGTCCATGCCGGGGGTGATGGCGTCGAGGTATTCGACCACCGTCACCTTGGTGCCGAGGCGGGCGTAGACGGAGCCCATTTCGAGGCCGATCACGCCGGCGCCGATGACGACCAGGGATTTCGGGATCTTGCCCAGGCTGAGCGCGCCGGTGGAGGTGACGACGGTCTGTTCATCCACTTCCACGCCCGGCAGCGAGGCGGGTTCGGAGCCGGTGGCGATGACGATGGACTTCGCCTCATGCACCTCATCCCCGACCTTGACCTTGCCGGGCTCAGGTATCGAGCCCCAGCCTTTCAGCCAGGTGATCTTGTTCTTCTTGAACAAGAACTCGATGCCCTTGGTATTGCCATCTACCACATCTTGTTTGTAGGCCTGCATCTGCGGCCAATCGACAGAGGGCGATTTGCCCTTCAGGCCCATCTTGGCGAAGTTGTGTTCCGCCTCGTGCAGGTGGTGGGTGGCGTTCAGCAGCGCCTTGGACGGGATGCAGCCGATGTTCAGGCAGGTGCCGCCAAGCGTCTCGCGCCCCTCGACGCAGGCGACCTTGAGGCCGAGTTGCGCGCAGCGGATGGCGCAGACATAGCCGCCGGGGCCGGCGCCGATCACGATCACATCAAAGCTCGCCATGGTAGTCTCCTTCAGGCTTTTTGGTGTCTGGAAACCGTATGGAAACGATATGGTTTTCATACATACGATTGCCGTATGGGAATTTGGTCAGAACAGGGCGGCGAGGATCATCGCCACCGTCGCAAGGAAGCCGATGCCCCAGATCGCCGAGCGCCAGGGGGCCCAGCCGAGGGCATAGGCGGGCACGTAGAGCACCCGCATCGCCAGATAGACCCAGCCGCAGGCGGCGGTGAAGCCGGTCGCCTGGCCGCCAAGCGTGACCACGACCACGGCGAGGGTGAAGAGGATCAGCCCCTCGAAATGGTTGTTCAGCGCGCGCTGCAGCCGGCCGGTGCGCGGGCTTAGCGAGCGGGACGGCGGCCGGTCGCGGGCGCTGGAGGTGTAGCCGGTCCCCAGCTCCATATTCGCCGGAAGGGCGAAGAGCATGTACTGGACCGCTTGCAGGAGGCCGGCGAGGGCGAGGGCTGTGAGTTCGGGGGTCATTTGATCGTGGCCCTGTAGCTGGTTTCTTCAGATATCTTGAAGTGGTTGGCACCCAGCCACGCGAAAAAGTAGATCACGAGAGCCGGAGGGAAAAATGCCGAGATCACTACGCACAGACCGACAAACAAGAGCGGCTGGCGCACGAAGGTGGGAAGAACTCCGACCTTATCCAGTAGATCAATTTGAAAATTCCAGAGGGTGGCGAAGAGTGCGAGCACAGACCAGACAAGATGCTCGAAGAAATTCCGGTTTGGCACTTCACTAACCGAGTTTTCTGAAAGCGCATCTTGAGGCCTGTCCTGCAGGCTGGCCGCCGGCTCTACGCCTGCTGCCGCATGCTTCGTTGGGCCGCCAATACTTCTGGAGATCAGCCACCCAATGAACGCACCCAGAGGAGTCAGAAAAACAGCTGCGTTGTAGGCTGTTCCGCCAACGGCAATCCCCATCGACGTGCCAAGAACAAGACCGATGACCGCCCCTGTCACCATAAGTGCATTAGCTTGTGACAAGGGCGGGTCTCCTAAGTTTCAAGTACGACGGGGACGTAGCTCAAATATCCACCAGCAACCGCCGCGGATCCTCCAGCGCTTCCTTGACCCGCACCAGGAACGTCACCGCCCCCTTGCCGTCGACGATCCGGTGATCGTAGCTCAGCGCCAGATACATCATCGGGCGGATCACGATCTGGCCGTTCACCACGACCGGGCGGTCCTGGATCTTGTGCATGCCGAGGATGCCCGATTGCGGCGGGTTCAGGATCGGCGAGGACATCAGCGAGCCATAGACGCCGCCGTTGGAGATGGTGAAGCTGCCGCCCTGCATTTCGGCCATCGACAGCTTGCCGTCGCGGGCGCGCAGGCCAAGTTCGCCGATCTTCTTCTCGATCTGGGCAAAGCCCATCTGGTCGGCGTCGCGCACCACCGGAACCACGAGGCCCGAGGGGGTGCCAACGGCAACGCCCATGTGGACGTAATGCTTGTAGACGACATCGCCGCCGTCGATCTCGGCATTGACCTCGGGCACTTCCTTCAGCGCGTGGCAGCAGGCCTTCACGAAGAAGGACATGAAGCCCATCTTCACGCCGTGCTTCTTCTCGAAGGCGTCCTTGTAGGCGTTGCGCAGCTCCATGATGCCGGACATGTCCACCTCGTTATAGGTGGTCAGCATGGCGGCGGTGTTCTGCGCTTCCTTCAGGCGGCGGGCGATGGTGGCGCGCAGGCGGGTCATCTTCACCCGCTCTTCGCGGGCGGCATCCTCGGCCGGGACCGGGGCGCGCGGGGCGGCGGCCGGGGTCGGGGCGGAGGTCGATGCAGCCGGGGCCTTGGGGGCCGATGCGGCGCGGGCAACGTCTTCCTTCATGATCCGGCCATCGCGGCCCGAGCCGGTGACCTGATCGGAGGAGAGGCCAGCCTCGGCCATCGCCTTCTTGGCCGAGGGCGCGTCTTCGACGTCCTTGGTCTTGGCGGTGGGGGTGGCCGCAGCCGGCGCCGGCGAGACGTCTTCCGACTTCGGCGCGGAGGGCGCCGCGGCGGCGCCTTCCGACACGACGGCCAGCTTGGCCTTGGCATCGACGGTGGTGCCTTCGGGCGCCAGGATCTCGGTCAGCACGCCGGCGACCGGGCTGGGAACCTCGACCGACACCTTGTCGGTTTCCAGCTCGCACAGCATTTCATCCTGCGCGACCGCGTCGCCCACCTTCTTGAACCAGGTGGCCACGGTCGCCTCGGTCACGCTTTCACCCAGCGTCGGCACCATCACATCGGTCATCTTGCCCTCTTTCGCGCCAGCTTCGGCTTCGGCGCCTTTCTTCGGCTTCACTTCTTCGGGGCCGGCATTTCCGGCCTCGGCGATCTGCGCAAGCAGCGCGGCAACCCCGACCGTGGTGCCTTCGGGCGCCACGATCTCGATCAGTTTTCCGGCGGCGGGGGCGGGAACCTCCACCGTCACCTTGTCGGTTTCAAGCTCGCACAGCATCTCGTCGGCGGCGACGGTGTCACCGACCTTCTTGAACCAGGTGGCAACGGTCGCTTCGGAGACGCTTTCGCCAAGGGTGGGGACGCGGACTTCGATGGCCATGGGTTATCCTCCGACCGTTAGGGCTTCGTTGACCAGCGTTTCCTGCTCTGCCTTGTGGCGAGAGGCGAGGCCGGTGGCCGGCGAGGCCGAGGCGGCGCGGCCGACATAGCGGGCACGGCCGTGGGTGGCGCCGATGCGGCCCAGAACCCATTCGAGGTTGGGTTCGAGGAAGGTCCAGGCGCCCTGGTTCTTGGGTTCTTCCTGGCACCAGACGATTTCGGCGCCCAGGAAGCGGCTGAGTTCCTTGACGATGGATTGCGCCGGGAACGGGTAGAACTGTTCCAGCCGCAGCAGGTAGACATCGTCGATGCCGCGCTTGTCGCGTTCGGCCAGCAGGTCGTAATAGACCTTGCCCGAACACATGACGACGCGCTTGATGTCGGCATCCGGGGCCAGCTTGGTGGCGGAATGGCCGGTTTCGGCATCGTCCCACAGCACGCGGTGGAATTGCGAGCCGGTGGTGAAGGCGGCCGCGTCCGACACCGCAAGCGGATGGCGCAGCAGCGATTTCGGCGTCATCAGCACCAGCGGCTTGCGGAAGCTGCGGTGGATCTGGCGGCGCAGGATGTGGAAGTAGTTCGCCGGGGTCGAGCAGTTGGCGACGATCCAGTTATCCTCGGCCGAGTTCTGCAAGAAGCGTTCGAGGCGGGCGGAGGAGTGTTCCGGCCCCTGCCCTTCGAAGCCGTGCGGCAGCAGCATGACAAGGCCCGACATCCGCAGCCACTTGCGCTCACCCGAGCAGATGAACTGGTCGAACATGATCTGCGCGCCGTTGGCAAAGTCGCCGAACTGCGCCTCCCACATCACCAGGGCGTTGGGTTCGGCAAGGCTGTAGCCGTATTCGAAGCCGAGCACCGCGTATTCCGACAGCATCGAGTCGATGGCTTCATACTTGGCCTGACCCGCGCGGATGTGGTTGAGCGGGAAGTACCGCTCTTCCGTGGTCTGGTCGATGAAGGCCGAATGCCGCTGGCTGAAGGTGCCGCGGATGCAGTCCTGGCCGGACAGGCGCACCGGATAGCCCTCGACGGCGAGCGAGCCGAAGGCAAGCGCCTCGGCGGTCGCCCAGTCGAAGCCGACGCCGGTCTCGAACATCTTGGCCTTGGAGTCGAGCTGGCGGGCGACGGTCTTGTGCAGATCGAAGCCTTCGGGCGCGCGGGTCAGCGCGGCACCGATCTCTGCCATCGTCTCGGGCGCGATGGCGGTCTTGCCGGCCTGATACTCGGCGCCCTCGGCATCGAGCCCGGACCAGCGGCCATCCAGCCAGTCGGCGCGGTTGGGCTTGAAGTCCTTGCCGGCCTCGAATTCCTCGTTCAGCTTGGCCTGGAAGGCGGCCTTCATGTCCTCGATCTCGCCCTCGGGGATCAGCCCGTCCTTGACGAGGCGTTCGGTATAGAGCTGCAGCGTGGTCTTGTGCGACTTGATGCGCTTGTACATCGCCGGGTTGGTGAACATCGGCTCGTCGCCCTCGTTGTGACCGAAGCGGCGGTAGCAGAAGATGTCCAGAACCACGTCCTTGTGGAATTTCTGGCGGAATTCGGTGGCGACCTTCGCGGCGTGGACCACGGCCTCCGGGTCATCGCCGTTGACGTGGAAGATCGGCGCCTCGACCATCAGCGCGATGTCGGTCGGATAGGGCGACGAGCGGCTGAAATGCGGCGCGGTGGTGAAGCCGATCTGGTTGTTCACCACGATATGCATGGTCCCGCCGGTGCGGTGGCCGGTCAGGCCCGAGAGGCCGAAGCATTCGGCCACGACGCCCTGGCCCGCAAAGGCGGCATCGCCGTGCAGCAGCACGGGCAGCACCTGATGGCGGGTGGTGTCGCCGAGTTGGAACTGCTTGGCGCGGACCTTGCCGAGAACGACCGGGTTCACCGCCTCGAGGTGCGAGGGGTTGGCGGTCAGCGACAGGTGGACGGTGTTGCCGTCAAAGCTGCGGTCCGACGAGGCGCCGAGGTGGTATTTCACGTCGCCCGAACCATCCACATCCTCGGGCTTGAAGCTGCCGCCCTGGAATTCGTGGAAGATGGCGCGATACGGCTTGGACATGACATTGGCCAGCACCGACAGGCGGCCGCGATGCGGCATGCCGATCACCACGTCACGCACGCCAAGACTGCCGCCGCGCTTGATGATCTGTTCCATCGCCGGGATCAGCGCCTCGCCGCCATCGAGGCCGAAGCGCTTGGTGCCCATGTATTTGACATGCAGGAACTTTTCGAAGCCCTCGGCCTCGACCAGCTTGTTCAGGATGGCGCGGCGGCCTTCGCGGGTGAAGGTGATTTCCTTGCCATAGCCTTCGATCCGTTCCTTCAGCCAGCTGGCCTGCTCGGGATCGGAGATGTGCATGTATTGCAAGGCGAAGGTGCCGCAATAGGTGCGCTTCACGATGTCGAGGATCTGCCGCATCGAAGCGATCTGCAGGCCGAGGACGTTGTCGAGGAAGATCGGGCGGTCCATGTCGGCTTCGGTGAAGCCGTAGGATTTGGGGTCGAGTTCCGGGTGCGGGGTCTGGCTGGTCATCCCCAGCGGGTCGAGGTCGGCTGCAAGGTGGCCGCGGATCCGGTAGGCGCGGATGATCATGATCGCGCGGATCGAATCCAGCACGGCGCGCTTGACCTGCTCGTCGCTGACGGACACGCCCTTTTCGGCGGCAACTTCCTTGATCTTGGCGCCGGCGCCCTTGATCTCGCGCATGGCAGCCGGCCATTCGCCGGTCAGCGCCGCGGTCAGGTCGTCATTCGGCATCGGCGGCCAGTCGGCGCGCGTCCAGGAGGCGCCGGCGGCCTCTTTCTTCACGTCCATCTCGGCATCGCCGAGGCTTTTGAAGAAATCGGCCCAAGCGGCATCAACCGCAGAGGGGTCGGCGGCATAGCGGGCATAAAGTTGCTCGATATATTCCGCGTTATGGCCCTGCAGGAAGCTGGAGGCGTGCAGAAGATCGTTGGGGGACTGGTCGGTCATGTCTGGACCTCGTTGGCGGCAAGCCGGTTGTCGGTGCCCGGGATCGGGCGGGAGAGCGGGGCCGGGCAGAGCCGGGATGATCGGGCGGCGCGGCCGGAGCGGGGGCCGGAGTTGGCGCGGAGGTTCAGGGAACCAACGCGGGCCGAAGCGCCGGGGTTGCGAGTGCAAGCCGGGCACGCACCCTGACGACACGTCAAGGTGGGCGCGCGCGGCGCGACAGGCGGGATTGCAAGCGGCGAAGTCGCGGGAAGCGATGCCAAAGGCCACACCAGCGGCGCCTGCCGCATCCGGGCTTGGGCGCCTGCCGTGTTGCGCGCCCGGCGGGGGGCGTCGCGCCTATGGCTGACCATGACCATCGAGGGTCGGGCTCCGGGTTGGCCCGTGCCGCAGCGCGGCGAAGGGCCTTTGCAGGTGAACACAGTGCCGGAGCGGGGACCGCTCCGGCACAGATTTGCGGCCTGATTACAGGCTGATGGCCTTCAGCACGGCTTCGCCCAGACCGGCGGGGCTGTCGGCAACGATGATCCCGGCGGATTTCATCGCCTCGATCTTCGACTCCGCGTCGCCCTTGCCGCCCGAAACGATGGCACCGGCATGGCCCATGCGGCGGCCCGGAGGCGCGGTGCGCCCGGCGATGAAGCCCGCGGTGGGCTTCCAGCGGCCGCGCCGCTTTTCATCGGCCAGGAACTGCGCGGCTTCTTCTTCGGCAGCGCCGCCGATTTCCCCGATCATGATGATCGAGTGGGTTTCGGGGTCGGCCAGGAACATCTCGAGCACGTCAAGGTGCTCGGTGCCCTTGATCGGGTCGCCGCCGATGCCGACAGCCGAGGACTGGCCAAGGCCAACGTCGGTGGTCTGCTTCACGGCCTCATAGGTCAGCGTGCCCGACCGGGACACGACGCCGACCGAACCGCGCTTGAAGATGCTGCCCGGCATGATGCCGATCTTGCATTCGTCCGGCGTCATCACGCCGGGGCAGTTCGGGCCGATCAGGCGCGATTTCGAGTTCAGCAGGGCGCGCTTGACGCGCATCATGTCCAGCACCGGGATGCCTTCGGTGATGCAGACGATCAGCTCCATCTCGGCGTCGATCGCCTCGAGGATCGAGTCGGCGGCGAAGGGCGGCGGAACGTAGATCGCCGAGGCATTGGCGCCGGTGCGTTCCTTGGCCTCGTGGACCGAGTTGAAGACCGGCAGGTTCAGGTGCGTGGTGCCGCCCTTGCCCGGGGTCACGCCGCCGACCATCTTGGTGCCGTAGGCGATGGCTTGTTCGGAGTGGAAGGTGCCCTGCGAGCCGGTGAAGCCCTGACAGATGACCTTGGTGTTCGAATTGACGAGAACGGCCATGACTTGTCCTTATTCCGAGTAAGGTGCAACGAGCGCCAGATTGACGGTCGATCCGTCGGCGCTCTGGATTTCTAAGAGTGAAAGGTCCGACTTCACGAAGTTTGTGTAGGTCGTCCAAACACGTGTTCTGTTTCCGCTGTTCACAAATTCCGAGCGATAGGGGCCAAGGCGAAATTCGTCGGAAATAACTCGAGAGACCACGTCTGCGCTGACGCCCGCACTTTGCGGAAGCAACCCAAGCGAGCATCGTGAAAGGCGATCTTCGCCAAACATTGGCTTTACTTCGTCCGGAATCGCTGCGTCGCTCAGCTCGAACAGCGCGATGTTGTCTTCCGAGATTTGCCTACCCCACGTCCCAAGGGTGTTTTCTTGGAGAGCAATGCCGAACTCCTCGGGTGACACTGGTCTGTATCCCATCGAAACCGCGACAGTCGTTGCAGAATCGAAGGAGGGCATGTGACGGACGCAGAGGCTCATAAACTCCCTGACAAAGGTCTCTTCGTCACCGGCAGAGACAGCAGAAGCTGCACTCCCGATGACACATAGAACCAGAGCAGGAAGTTTACGACGCAAGTTCTCAGCCCTTCACCGCTTTGACGATTTTCTTGGCCGCGTCCGACAGATCGTCGGCCGCGATCACGTTGAGGCCGGAGTTCCGGATGATCTCTTTCCCCAGTTCGACGTTCGTGCCCTCAAGGCGCACGACCAGCGGAACCTGCAGGCCGACTTCCTTCACCGCGGCGATGACGCCCTCGGCGATGATGTCGCAGCGCATGATGCCGCCGAAGATGTTCACGAGGATGCCTTTGACGTTGGGGTCAGAGGTGATGATCTTGAACGCCTCGGTCACCTTCTCCTTGGTGGCGCCGCCGCCGACGTCGAGGAAGTTGGCAGGCTCGGCGCCGTAGAGCTTGATGATGTCCATCGTCGCCATCGCCAGACCGGCGCCGTTGACCATGCAGCCGATCTCACCATCGAGCGCGATGTAGTTCAGGTCGAACTTCGAGGCGGCGAGTTCCTTGGAGTCTTCCTCGGTCTCGTCGCGCAGCGCCATGATGTCGGACTGGCGGTAGAGGGCGTTGTTGTCGAAGCCGATCTTGGCGTCGAGGCACTTGATCATCCCGTCGGGGGTCACGATCAGCGGGTTGATCTCGAGCATCTCCATGTCCTTCTCGATGAAGGCGCGGTAGAGGTTCTTGACCAGCTGGACGCATTGCTTGACCTGCCCGCCTTCAAGCCCGAGGGCGAAGGCGACGCGGCGGCCGTGGAAGTCGGACAGGCCCGAGGCCGGATCGACGCTGAAGGACATGATCTTCTCGGGGGTGTGGGCTGCCACTTCCTCGATGTCCATGCCGCCCTCGGTCGAGACGACGAAGGACACGCGGCTGGAAGCGCGGTCGACCAGCAGCGCAAGATACAGCTCGCGGGCGATGTCGCTGCCGTCCTCGATGTAGATGCGGTTGACCTGCTTGCCGGCGGGGCCGGTCTGGTGGGTCACGAGGGTGCGGCCCAGCATCTGCTTGGTCATCGCCTCGGCCTCTTCGACCGATTTGGCAAGGCGCACGCCGCCTTTTTCGCCGGCCTCGGCCTCCTTGAAGGAGCCCTTGCCGCGGCCGCCTGCATGGATCTGGGCCTTGATGACCCAGAGCGGGCCGTCAAGCTCGCTGGCGCAGGTCTTGGCCTCTTCGGCGCGCAGGACGATCCGGCCGTCCGAGACCGGGCAGCCGTAGCTGCGCAGAAGCGCCTTCGCCTGGTATTCGTGGATGTTCATGGTAGCGTCCCATGCTGGTTCAATTTGGGGCTGAATGGCACAGCTTCCTTGGCGGCAAAAGGAATTTCGGTGGGATCGGCGGTTTGCAGCCGCTTTTGCGGGTTTTGTGATCACGGGTTTGAAACCTGTGATCACAATCCGATTCATGCCTGGATTTCGCATGAATCGCCCCTGTGACGGGCGCCGAATCAGGTGGCGCTAACAGGTCAGCGGCCGAGCAACCGCGACAGCCCCAGCGCCGCATTGGCCGAAATCGCCCGCAGGCTGCCGAAGACGCCCCGGTCCACTGGCCGGGCAAGGCGCTTGCCGGTGCCGCCAAGCGTCATGTCGGCGGCGATCATCCGCTGGATGTGCCGCCACAGCGCCGGGCCGATCACCGCGGCCGGGCTTTCCAGCCGCTTTGTGCTGCCCTTCACATGGTCATGCAGCCGCGGCAGGTGCAGCACCCGCGGGGCGGTGAACTTGGTCCCCTGCACCTCGACCTGCCGTACCGCCATCAGGTTGTATTCGGGCGGCAGCACCCAGATCCGCAGGTCGCTGTCGAACAGCAGCTCGCGCAGCACATACTGGTCGCGGCCGTGATTGCCCTCGACCATGGTGCGCTCCACAAGGTCGATGAAGGCCAGTGTGGCGGGCGACTGGCGGATACCGATCATGCCGCCGTTGATCTGCGGGAAGGCGGCGGGCATCGGCCGCGTCAGTTGCCGCATCGCCGAGGCGGTATTGCGGCGCTGTTCATGCGTGGCGACGAGATCGAAGCGGCCCAGCACCTCGAACACGTCGCGCAGGTCGGCCACGATGATCACATCGGCATCAAGGCAGATCGTGCGCTGGAACCGCGAGCGGCGCAGCGCCTCGAACTTGGGGCGGAACCAGCTGCGGCCAAGCTGGTGGACGCGGTCGAAGACCGGGTCGTCTACGGGACCATCGGTGAACAGGTCAACCGCAAGGCCGGGATTGGTGGCGCGCAGGCTGCGCGCCGCCTCGATCGCCAGCCGGGTGAAGCCCTCGCCGGTGGCGGCGAAGACGACGCCGTCGCGGGGATCAGCGGAGGTGGGGTCGGTCATCCGGGGCACTCCTCGTCGGTCTGTCTGCTTACCTGCCACAGACCGGTCGCGGGGGAAATGGCCGGCTTGCACACGGGCGCGCAAACGGAAAGGGCCGCGCCTTGGCGGCGCGGCCCTTCGTGCAACAAGGCGGAAGATCAGGCCAGCGAGGGGTCGATGGCCTTGCAGGCGTCGACGAGGCCCTTCACGGCGTCGACCGACTTCTGGAACATCGCCTGTTCGTCCTTGGTCATCTTGATGTCGATGACCTTCTCGATCCCGCCGGCGCCGATGATGGTGGGCACGCCCACATACATCCCGTCGAGGCCGAGCGCGCCCTTCACATAGGCGGCGCAGGGCAGCACGCGCTTCTGGTCCTTGAGATAGGCCTCGGCCATCTCGATGGCGCTGGTCGCCGGCGCGTAGAAGGCCGAGCCGGTCTTCAGCAGGCCGACGATCTCGGCGCCGCCATCGCGGGTGCGCTGCACGATCGCGTCAAGCTTGTCCTGCGTGGTCCAGCCGAGGTCCACGAGGTCGGGCAGCGGGATGCCGCCAACGGTCGAGTAGCGGACCAGCGGCACCATCGTGTCGCCATGGCCGCCCAGCACGAAGGCGGTGACGTCGCGCATCGACACGCCGAATTCCACCGACAGGAAGTGGCGGAAGCGGGCGCTATCCAGCACGCCGGCCATGCCGACGACCTTGTTGTGCGGCAGGCCCGAGAATTCGCGCAGCGCCCAGACCATCGCGTCAAGCGGGTTGGTGATGCAGATCACGAAGGCGTCCGGCGCGTGGGTCTTGATGCCCTCGCCCACGGCCTTCATCACCTTGAGGTTGATGCCCAGCAGGTCATCGCGGCTCATCCCCGGCTTGCGCGGGACGCCGGCGGTGACGATGCAGACATCGGCACCGGCGATGTCGGCGTAATCGTTGGTGCCCTTCATCACGGCATCGAAGCCTTCGGAGGGGCCGGATTCGGCGATGTCGAGCGCCTTGCCCTGCGGCGTGCCTTCCGAGATGTCGAACAGGACGACATCCCCGAGTTCCTTGATCGCAGCGAGATGGGCGAGCGTGCCGCCGATCTGACCGGCGCCGATCAGCGCAATCTTGGGTCTGGCCATGAATTCCTCCGGGTCAGGTTATGACTGTGACGCAGGCGCTTCCAGCATGGGAAGCGCAGCTGACGCGGGGATGCGTAGTCTGTCACGGCCCGCCGTGCAAGTGCGGCGCGGGCCCGGCGGGGTTTGCGGATGGATCAGCGCCGATGTTTGCGCTAAAGAGCCGGCGCGCCGGGCGGCCGCCGCCCGAAAACCGGGCGCGGGGGCCTGCGGTGGGCGGGCGATTCTGTGAAATGCGAGGCGGGCGTGGAAGATTCCGTGCTGTTCTGGGTGGCGGCACTGACCGCCGCCGTGCTGGTCGGCGCGGCCAAGGGCGGGCTGCCGGTGACCGGGATGCTGTCGGTGCCGATCCTGTCGCTGGTGATGCCGCCGGTGATGGCGGCGGGGCTGCTGCTGCCAGTCTATGTGGTGTCGGACATGTTCGGGGTCTGGGCGTTCCGGCGGTCGTTCGACCGGCGCAATCTGGCGATCCTGATCCCGGGCGCGGTCGTGGGCATCGCGCTTGGCTGGGCGACGGCCAGCGTGGTGCCGGAACGCGCGGTGACCGGGCTGGTGGGGCTGATCGGGCTGGTGTTCTCGTTGAACCTGCTGCTGCGCCGGACGATCCCGGAGCAGCGCGGCGCCGATGTGGGGCCGGGGCTGTTCTGGGGCGCGCTGGCGGGGTTCACCAGCTTTGTCAGCCATGCCGGCGCGCCGCCCTTTCAGGTCTATGTGCTGCCGCAGCGGATGGAGAAGACGGTCTTCGCCGGCACCACGACGCTGTTCTTTGCCGTGGTGAATGCGGTGAAGCTGGTCCCCTACTGGGCGCTGGGGCAATTGTCGGTGGAAAATCTGAAGGTGGCGGCGGTGCTGATGCTGCCGGCGAGCCTTGCGGTGTTCGCCGGCTTGAAGCTGGTCAAGGTGCTGCCCGAGAAGCTGTTCTTCGCGCTGGTGACATGGGCGCTGCTGCTGGTCTCGCTGCGGCTGCTGTGGCAGGCGGCGGCGGGCTGAGGGTCAGGCGTCGGTGCCTTCGGGCGGCAGGGACTCGACCATCGCCTCGTAATGCTGGCCCGAGGCCATGAGGCAGGTGCGGCCATCGGGCAGGGTGACGGTGATCGTCCAGGTGCCGGTGGCATCCGAGGCGAAGACCTCCACGACAGCGTTGCCGGTGGCAAGGCCGATGCCGCGGCGGGTTTCGCCGTAGGTGGCGGCGAGCCGTTCCACCACCGAGGCGCGGATGCCGCAGCTGGGGCCGCCTTCCGCAAAGGCGGCCTGCGCCGCGAGGAACATTCCTGCAAAGCCGAGCGAGAGTGCGAAGAGTTTGTGTTGCATGACCTGTGCCCCGATGACTCTGCCCCGGCAAGGGGCGCGGTATGGGCAAAGACTGCGGCCTACCTTGGTAATAATTGGTTAACGATGCGCGCCGATGCCAAGCGCCCGCTGCGCTGCGGCAATTCCGGGGTTGCCGAATCTGCCGCGTATGTGGTCCTTGGCGAAACAAAGTTGCGAGGAGAGAATCATGGCTGCGGTCACAGACGGGCGCGCCCGCCCCTTCCGGTCGGTGCTGTATATCCCCGGCTCCAAGGAGCGGGCGCTGGAGAAGGCCAAGGATCTGCCGGCCGATGCGATCATCTTCGACCTCGAGGATGCCGTGGCGGCGGAGGAGAAACCGGCGGCGCGGGCGCTGCTGGCGCAGGTTCTGGCCGAGGCCGATTATGGCCCGCGCGCGCGGATCGTGCGGATCAACGGGCTGGACAGCGACTGGGGCCGGGATGACGTGGCAGCCTTTGCCACGGCGATTGCAGCCGGGGCGAAGGTGGATGCGATCCTGATCCCCAAGGTCTCTACCCCCGCAGACCTCGATGCCGTCGCGGCGCTGATTCCGGATGTGCCGCTCTGGGCGATGATGGAAACCGCGCTGGGGATGCTGAACGCTGCCAGCATCGCCGCGCATCCGCGGCTGGCGGGGATGGTGATGGGCACCAATGACCTCGCCAAGGAGCTCGGCAGCCGCTTCCGCGCCGACCGCCTTGCCATGCAGGCGGGGCTGGGGCTGTGCCTGCTGGCGGCGCGGGCGCATGGGCTGACCATCGTCGATGGCGTCTACAATGCCTTCAAGGATGAGGCTGGCCTGCTGGCCGAATGCGAGCAGGGCCGCGACATGGGCTTTGACGGCAAGACGCTGATCCATCCCGCGCAGCTGGACATCGCGAACACCGCCTTTGCGCCGTCGCAGGCCGAGATCGACCTCGCCCGCCGGCAGATCGCCGCCTTCGAGGAGGCCGAGGCGCAGGGGCTGGGTGTCGCAGTCGTGGATGGCAGGATCGTCGAAAACCTGCATATCGTGACCGCGCGGCAGACTCTGGCAAAAGCGGAGGCGATTGCCGCATTGCACGCAAGCTGAAAGGCCAGCCATGACGCTTCTGATCTTGGGACTCCTGCTGTGGTGGGGCGCGCATCTGTTCAAGCGCGCGGCGCCCGATGCCCGCGCCAATCTGGGTGACCGCGGCAAGGGCTATGTCGCCATCGCGCTCGGTGCCGCGCTGGTACTGATGGTGATCGGCTACCGCAGTGCGGGGCATATGCCGGTCTATACGCCGCTGCCGGGCATGGGCCATGCCAACAACACGCTGATGCTGATCTCGGTCTTCCTGTTCGGGGTCGGCGGCACCAAGGGCACGCTGTACCCGAAGATGCGCCATCCGATGCTGTGGGGCACGGTGATCTGGTCGGGCGCACACCTGCTGGTCAACGGCGATCTCGCCTCGCTGGTGCTGTTCGGCGGCATCGGCCTCTGGGCGCTGGTGGAAATGGCCGTCATCAACCGCACGCCGTGGCAGCGACCGGCGCCGGTGCGCGGAGTCAAGGGCGACGCGATGAACCTTGTCGGCACGCTGGTGTTGTTCGGGCTGATCGCCGCTGTCCACATCTGGCTCGGCTACAATCCATTCCTGGGAACCTACGGATGAAAATGAAACTCTATCGCCTGCTGACCGAAGACGACACCTCGGCCTTTTGCCACAAGGTCAGCCTTGCCCTGTCCAAGGGGTGGGAGTTGCATGGCAGTCCGACCTATGCCTTTGACGCGGCGCGCGGTGTGATGCGCTGCGGTCAGGCGGTGGTGAAGGAAGTGCCCGGGGACTACCACCCCGAGATGAAGCTGGGAGAGCAGTGAATGAAGACCAACCCGGGCCGGTTCTTTGAGGAGTATCGCATCGGCGAGGTGATCGACCATGCGGTGCCGCGCACCGTCTCGGGCGGGGAGCGCGCCTTGTATCACGCGCTCTACCCGGCCCGGGGGGCGCTCTATTCGTCGGACGCCTTCGCGCAGGCCTGCGGGCTGCCGCAAAGCCCGGTGGATGACCTGATCGCCTTTCACACGGTGTTCGGCAAGACAGTGCCGGATATCAGCCTGAACGCGGTGGCCAACCTTGGCTATGCCGAGGGGCGCTGGCTGGGAGCGGTCTATCCCGGCGACACGCTGCGCGCGCAGTCCGAGGTGATCGGACTGAAAGAGAACTCGAATGGCGCTTCGGGGAATGTGTATGTGCGCACGCGGGGTTTGAACCAGCGCGGCGAGACGGTGCTGGAATATGTGCGGTGGGTGATGGTCCGCAAGGCGCGGGCCGATGCGCCTGCGCCCGATCCGGTGGTGCCGGTGCTGGCCAAGGTGGTGGCGCCTGCGGATCTGGTAGTGCCGGAGGGTCTGACCTTCGAGGGCTACGATTTCGCGCTGGCGGGCGAACCGCATCGCTGGAGTGACTATGCGGTGGGCGAGCAGATCGACCATGTCGATGGCGTGACCATCGAGGAAGCCGAGCACATGATCGCCACGCGCCTGTGGCAAAACACCGCCAAGGTGCATTTCGATGCCACCTTCCGGCCCGACGGGCGGCGGCTGATCTATGGCGGCCATGTCATCAGCCTGGCGCGGGCGCTGTCCTTCAACGGGCTCGCGAATGCGCAGATGATCGTGGCGCTGAACGGCGGTGCCCATGCCAACCCGTGCTTCGCAGGCGATACCGTCAAGGCCTGGTCCGAGGTGCTGGACAAGGCGGAGACTTCGGCGCCCGGCGTCGGCGCGATCCGGCTGCGGCTGGTGGCGACCAAGCAGGGCGCAGAGCCGTTTGCGCTGCGCGGAACCGATGGCAAGTATCTGCCCGAGGTGCTGCTGGACCTCGACTATTGGGCGCTGATGCCGCTCTAGGCGCCGCCCTTGTCGGCGATCCAGCGGGCGATGGCGGGCCAGGCCTCCTGCAAGGCGGGCGCGCCGATGAACAGGCCGAGGTGATCGGCGGGCAGGCTTTGCTGCACGATCTCGGCCTCGGGCGTGCCCAGCAGGGCGGCGGCGGCCAGCACCTGCGCGGCGGGGGCGATGTCATCGGCCTCGCCCGCCAGCAGCCAGACCGGGCACATGACGTCCCCTAGCGACAGGGTGCGGCCCAGCCCGGCAAAGCATCCCCGCGCCAGCTGGTTCTGCTGGAACAGCTCTTCGATCACCTGCAGGTAATAGCGGCCGGGCAGGTCCAGCGCGGCGTCGATCCAGCGCTGGAAGGCGTCGCTGCGGGCCAGATCGCCATGGGCGGCGAAGTCGCGGTGCAGCTCCAGCATCCGGCCGAGGTAATGGCCGGGATGCAGGGTTTTCCAGCTTTCCATCAGGTAGCGGCCGGACATCCGGCCCTGCCCCATGCCGACCAGTTGCCGATAGACCCCGAGCGGCAGGCTGCTCGCGAGCATCCCCGGCCGTCCCGCCCCGGCCGCCGTGTCGATGGGCGCGCCGGCCAGCACGAGGCTGCGCACCTTCCCCGGGAACAGTGCCGCATACATGGCCGACATCCAGCCGCCCTGGCAGATGCCGACCAGATTGACCTGTCCGCCGAGGCCATCCACCGCCATATCCAGATCGGCCAGATAGGCGTCGATGCCCAGATCGCGCATCGGATGGGTCGCCGTCTTCCAGTCGGTGACCAGCACCCGCTGCAGCCCAGCTTCCAGCAGAACCTGCACCAGGCTCTGCCCCGGCGCCAGATCGACCAGCGTGGGGCTGTTGCCGGCATGGGGCGCGGCGATCAGGACCGGCACCGCCTCTGCCCGCGGGTCCGGGGCCGGGGCCGGAGCCGAGAAGTCGCGCAGCTCCATCGTGGCAAGGTCGAGCGCCACGCGGTTCGGGCTGGCCCAGTCCGGCGGTGGCCGCGCCATCATTCCCGCGGCTGCGGCGGCAAAGCTGAACTCCCTGTGCCAGGCATCGAACCAGGCGGTGGTGAGCGCGGCCCCGGTGGCTGCCGGCCAGAACAGGGCCGACATCTCGGCGAAACCGGGCCGGTCCTCGGGCTTTTGGGTCACGCGCGATCCTCCCCTGCCGGGTGCTGCCGGGCCGGGCAGCGGTTCATGGCGGCACCTGACCCCGATCCTAGCATAGTCCGCCGCCATCCCGCCCAACAACGTGGCGCATTGACCGCCTGCGCAGGACGCCGCCTCCCCCGCCACACCGCCCGGCGTTAGCGCAAACTGTGATCACGCCCCGAAAATTGGTGATCACAAAGCTGATTTTCTGCAGTGCAATACCCATCGTCCGACGCTTTGAAAGCATCCGGGGCGTGACTTGCCCGAAAAACCCGCTATTGAATATCGGGAAAACAAGCCCGCCCGCCGACATCTCCGACGGGTTGCCAGACACAGAAGGAATCCATCATGGCTGAGTCCAACCGGGTCATCCGGCCACTCTCCCCCCACCTTCAGGTCTATCGCCCGCAGCTGACCTCGATCACCTCGATCCTGACCCGGATCACCGGCAACGGCCTGATCGTCGGGACCGTGCTGTTCGTGTGGTGGCTGGTGGCAGCGGCGGCAGGCCCCGAACAGTTCGCCACCGCCGATGCGGTCGTCACCTCGTGGTTCGGCAATATCGTGCTGTTCCTCTCGCTCTGGGCGGTGGCTTATCACTACCTGGCGGGGCTGCGGCACCTGATCTGGGATTCGGGCCATGGCCTCGACATTCCGACGGCCGAGAAGCTGGGCTGGGGTGTCGTCATCGGCTCGGTCGTGCTGACCGTGCTGACCTTGATCGTGATCTGAGGGGGCTGACATGCGTTACATCACCGACCGCAAGCGCGCCAATCCCAAGGGCGCCGCACATACCGGCACCGAGCATCACTGGTTCATGATGGTGTCCTCGGTGGCGCTGGCCTTCCTGATCCCCGCCTTCGTGATCGCCTTCGGGCGCGCACTTGGCGGCTCGCATGAAGAGGTTCTGGCCTTCTTCGCGCGGCCCTTCATCGCCATCCTCACCGGCCTGACGCTGGTGGCCTCGATGCGGCACTTCGCCAAGGGTGCGACGACGATGATCGAGGACTATGCACAAGGCACCACCCGCAAGGCGCTGATCATCGGCGCCATTTCGCTCTCTTGGGCGGTGACGGCGACGGGGCTGTTCGCCCTGGCGAAGATCGCGCTCTGAGGCAAGGACGAAGACAAATGGCAGCTTACGATTACGAGACGCATATCTATGACGTCGTGGTGGTTGGCGCCGGGGGCTCTGGCCTTCGCGCGACACTGGGCATGGCGGAACAGGGGCTTCGCACCGCCTGCGTGACCAAGGTGTTCCCGACCCGGTCCCATACCGTGGCAGCCCAGGGCGGCATCGCCGCCAGCCTTGGCAACATGGGCCCCGACAGCTGGCAATGGCATATGTACGACACCGTAAAGGGGTCGGACTGGCTGGGCGATACCGACGCGATGGAATACCTCGCGCGGGAAGCGCCCAAGGCGGTGTATGAGCTGGAGCATTACGGCGTGCCGTTCAGCCGCACCGAGGAGGGCCGGATCTACCAGCGCCCCTTCGGCGGCCACACCACCGAATACGGCGAAGGCCCGCCGGTGCAGCGCACCTGCGCCGCCGCCGACCGCACCGGCCACGCCATCCTGCACACGCTCTATGGCCAGTCGCTCAAGCACAACGCGGAATTCTACATCGAGTATTTCGCCATCGACCTGATCATGGAGAATGGCCGCTGCACCGGCGTTCTGGCCTGGAAGCTCGATGACGGTACCATGCATGTGTTCAGCGCCAAGATGGTCGTGCTGGCCACGGGCGGCTATGGCCGCGCCTATTTCAGCGCGACAAGCGCCCATACCTGCACCGGCGACGGGGGCGGCATGGTTGCCCGCGCCGGCCTGCCGCTGCAGGACATGGAGTTCGTGCAGTTCCACCCGACCGGCATCTATGGCTCGGGCTGCCTGATCACCGAGGGCGCCCGCGGCGAAGGCGGCTACCTGACCAACTCGGAAGGCGAGCGGTTCATGGAACGCTACGCACCGACCTACAAGGATCTGGCCTCGCGGGATGTGGTCAGCCGCTGCATGACGATGGAAATCCGCGAGGGCCGCGGCGTGGGCCCCGACAAGGACCACATCTACCTGCACCTCAACCACCTGCCGCCGGAAACGCTGAACGAGCGTCTGCCGGGCATTTCCGAAAGCGCCCGGATCTTTGCCGGTGTCGATCTGACGAAAGAGCCGATCCCGGTGCTGCCGACCGTGCATTACAACATGGGCGGCATCCCCACCAACTATTGGGGCGAAGTGCTCAACCCGCAGCCGGGCAACCCCGATGCGGTGTTCCCGGGCCTGATGGCGGTGGGTGAGGCCGGTTGCGCATCGGTCCACGGGGCCAACCGTCTGGGCTCGAACTCGCTGATCGACCTCGTGGTCTTCGGCCGCGCCGCCGCGATCCGCGCTGCGGAAATCGTGAACCCGGCCGATGCGACCCCGGCAGCTAACAAGGCCAGCATCGATCAGGGCCTGGCCCGCTTCGACGCCGCCCGCCATGCCTCGGGCGCGATCCCGACGGCCGACCTGCGGCTGGAAATGCAGCGCACCATGCAATCGGACGCGGCGGTGTTCCGCACCGACAAAACGCTGGCCGAAGGCGTCGAGAAGATGATCGCGGTGGCCGGCAAGATGGCCGACATCAAGGTCACCGACCGCAGCCTGGTGTGGAACAGCGACCTGATGGAAACGCTGGAGCTGCAGAACCTGATGCCGAACGCGCTTGCCACCATCGTGGCGGCCGAGGCGCGCAAGGAGTCCCGCGGCGCCCATGCGCATGAGGATTACCCCAGCCGCGATGACGTGAACTGGCGTGTTCACAGCCTTGCGCATGTCGATGGCGCTTCTGTCTCGCTGTCCAGCCGTCCGGTGCATCTGGAACCGCTGACCACCGAGGCGCAGGGCGGGATCGACATGAAGAAGATCGCGCCGAAGGCACGGGTCTACTGATGCCGCTGCGGCCGGGATATGTGCTGGCGCTGGCGGGGCTTGCCCTCGCCAGCTGCGGCCCGATCCCGGTTGCCCGGGCCGAAGCCTTCTGCGCCGACCGCTTTGCCACCCCGCCGCCGATCTCGGGCAGGGCGAAGGCAGGAGTCTCCTCGAACGGCGGTGTCGTCACCGATTTCGAGGTGGAGTTCGCCCCCAGCATCAGCTCTGGCGACCCGTCGGCGGCCTATACCGCCTGCGTGGTGCGCAAGTCCGGTGAATACCCGACCCGCCCGCTCTATCAACGCGGCGCCGCGCCATGACCCGCCGCCCCGCCCCGCAGATGCCAGACCTCCGGCCAGCACCCGCCTTGGCCGCCAGACCCCCGGAATGACTGGAAGGGAAACCTAACAAATGGTTCAGTTCACACTTCCCAAGAACTCGAAGATCCGCGTCGGCAAGACCTGGCCGAAGCCGGACGGCAAGAACGTCCGCAAGTTCAAGATCTACCGCTGGAACCCCGATGACGGGGAAAACCCGCGGGTGGACACCTACTTCCTCGACATGGACAAGTGCGGCCCGATGATCCTGGACGCGCTGATCAAGATCAAGAACGAGGTCGACCCCACCCTGACCTTCCGCCGGTCCTGCCGCGAGGGGATCTGCGGGTCCTGCGCGATGAACATCGACGGCATCAACACGCTGGCCTGCATCTATGGCCTCGATGAGGTGAAGGATGACGTCAAGATCTACCCGCTGCCGCATATGCCGGTGGTCAAGGACCTGATCCCCGACCTGACGCTGTTCTACGCCCAGCATGCCAGCATCATGCCCTGGCTGGAAACCAAGACCAACGAGCCTGCGCGGGAATGGCAGCAGTCCATCGGCGACCGCAAGAAGCTTGACGGCCTTTATGAATGCGTGATGTGCGCCTGCTGCTCGACCTCCTGCCCCAGCTACTGGTGGAACTCTGACCGTTACCTCGGGCCGGCGGCCCTGCTGCACGCCTATCGCTGGATCATCGACAGCCGCGACGAGGCGACGGGTGAGCGTCTGGACGATCTGGAAGATCCGTTCAAGCTCTACCGCTGCCACACGATCATGAACTGCGCCAAGACCTGCCCCAAGGGGCTGAATCCGGCCAAGGCGATTGCCGAGATCAAGAAGATGATGGTCGAACGGGTGGTGTAAGCCAGTCGTCTGCCTGCTGACGGGGCCTCTGCCGAAAGGCGGGGGCCCTTTGCGTTGCGGGCGGCACCCGCCCCGGATTTTCGGCCTTGTTTCCCGGTTGTCTCCCCCCTATACGCATCGGCGGAGCTGTGGCCGAGTGGTCGAAGGCACACCCCTGCTAAGGGTGCAGACGGCAACGTCTCGAGGGTTCGAATCCCTTCGGCTCCGCCACTTGCCCCAGCGAAAGCGTTCTCCCGATCCGGCTGCGGCAGGATTTTCCCGTTGTATTCGAGGGTTATGCGGGTGGGGCTGAGCACTGGTGCCGGCGCCAGAAGGTCCGGAAGCGGTCTCTCAGGGCCGAAATTCTCCGGACCTCATGACTGCGCCTATTTGGTGAATTTCCACCAAGCTGTTGAAATTGCGTTGGATAATCACGTGTCAGCTGAACACTTCGATTTCAGGGGCACGTTTCGAGAAGGAACAGAAATCGAACTTCCGCCAGTTCTGGATCGAAGTCGATCAAGTTGGATGCTGTGACGCCAAGGACCGCATGCTCAGCGCAGGCGCGGCCACTCCTCGTGACCGCGACACCTTCGCCTACCGCCTACCGCCTACGCGACGGCACCTTCTCAGCCCACCATTGTCTGCCCTCCGGCCGCGGCTTACCGCCCTGCCTTCGAAGAACGGCTTCCGGACAAAATCGAACGCATGCCACCCCGCGCGGCTTTGGAACGGGCAATGCTGGACTACGCCCGGGTGCGCGATAGGCAAGCACATGTGCCCAATGGTTCAAATTCGACGAACACTGCCATCCGATCGGATCTCCAAGACTGGCTCCATAAGCTCGAATTCGGTTGCATCTCTCGAGAACGCTGCAAGTCTGACCTGCGATAGCATGACGCCCATGAGATGCATGTCCGTAGTTTGATGCCCGCCTTCGGCCGAGAATCCAGCGTCGATGCCGACACCGCCACGGTCGGTTAGCAGGTAACGTGCGTGGAAATCGGCTCCGCCGTTCCTCTCCCGCCAGCAATAGACTGAAACGGCCAGACCCTCTGGGATCACTCCATTGAACAGCCGGGCCGCCTCCCGCTCCAGTTCGGCATTGGTCGGCTTGTTGTTGTGGTAGCGGTAGTGGATTTCGCAAGCCGCGCCTGGGTTATCCGTTTTTACGACTGCGAGGCACGCCCGAAGCGTGCTCTTGTAGCGCGCGTTGTACGGGTCAAAAAACGGATCGACGAAAAGAATGCGAGTGCTGGCTCGAAGAAAGCCACTCAGCGCTCCAGCGATGGATTCACTCTCCCGTGGTACCGCGCGATCTTGTGCCGCTGCCATCAGCGGCCGGTTCTCGTCGATATCCGCGACAGGTAATACGACCGCGTTTCCGCCAAGATTTTGCCGGGCAATGATCGCATGGAAAGGGGCGCGCCCGTGCTCGGTCAGAGCATTTTCAATCCACGACTTTTCAGAATCATAGGGTCGATTAAGATCAACCACAGCCAACTTGGCGTTCCTCAGGCGCTCGACAATGCTTGCCATCCGAATGTCCGGAACGCCCGCCTCTTTCGCGGCCTGTATGACCTTCTTCTCCCATTTTCCCGGCAACCGCGAAATCAGCCGCCCCCGATCAAAACCGAACTTCTCGATTAGGTACAGGAACGTCTGCCAGCTTGAGCCGATTGCCTGCGGCTCCACCGCGTATTCGAAGAGCATCAGAAGAGCTCCTCGGCGCGTTCTTCAAAGAAGCCCTTCGGCCAGCGGTCGATGAATGGGCTGCTGCCGGTTCCGTGGACACGGGGTTAGGTTTGCATATCGCGGTCCTCGGACGCCATGGGGCTGAGATAGCCCAGCTTCGAGTGGCGTCGCCGCGGATTGTAGAAGCGCTCGATGTAGTCG
>NZ_JAAAUC010000010.1 GCF_009908165.1 Frigidibacter albus | reverse complement strand
GCAATCGCCCGACCCGCTGCACGCAATGAAAGTTCCGCGCGCCGGGCGATTGCTCAACCCGCGCCGAAAGGCGTAAATGACCAACGGGCTCCGGTCGCGGCTGGATGAAAGACCAGTGGCAGGTCAATCGGTGTGCACACTTATGGGGCGCCTTCCGCGAGACCTGCGCCAAGACGTTGTAATAAAATGATTTATTATACGGAAGACTCATCCTCGACGAGGGGGTGTGCACGCTTATGCCTAATCAGCATTCTTGCCCGGAACAAGGCGCCTTGGCGCCGCCGGGCAGCGCCCGCCTCCCGGCCCGCCCACGGGGCGGGCGCTACCCAACCGTTGCGCCTAGAACGTCGGTGGAGGTAGGCCGCACCATAAAGCGCCTAGAACTGCTGTTGCTCGCCCACCCGGCGGACGGGCGCTGCCCTCTGTTCCAGCCGAGGCCTCCCTCACATCAAATGCACATCCCGCCCCCGGCCCGGCTCCGCCTCGTCGCCGGTGTTCGGGATGCCGTCCTCGCCCCGGATCTCGTCGCCCTCGGGGCCGAGGGGGGGCGGGTTGTCGCCGCCGAGGAAGTTGCCGAGCCGCTCCAGCCCCGGGATGTGGTCGCACAGCACGCGGAACACCACCAGCATCGGCACGGCGACGATCATCCCCGCGACGGACCAGAGCCAGGCCCAGAGCGCGACGGTGATGAACACCACCACCGTGTTCATCTCCAGCCGGCGCGAGACGCTGTAGGGCGTGACAAGCTGGCCCTCGATGGACGACAGGCCGGCATAGGTGGCGCCGACCAGAAGCGGGGTCAGGAACCCGTCCATGGTGACGAGGGCAATGGCGGTGGCCATGACCATGCCGAGGATCAGGCCGATATAGGGGATGAAGTTCAGAAGGAACGCGCCGACGCCGAACATCGCCGGGGCGGGCATCCCCCACCACCACATCGCAAGGCCGATGGCGAGCCCGAGGCCGGCATTGATGATGGTGATGGTGCCAAGATAGCTGCCAAGGCTCTCCTCGATCTGCCGCAGGGCCGCATAGGCCCGCCGTTTTTGCGACATGGTGGCGAAGCTTTGCACGATCTTGAGGTACAGCAGGTCGCCCGAGGCCAGCATGAAGAACAGCAGCAGCAGCACGAAGCCGATCTGCCCCAGCAGTGCCGGGGTGGAGCTGGCGATGGACATGATCAGGTTGGTGCCGTCGACCGGCACGAGGTCTTCTTCTTCCTCGGGCGGGGCGTCGTCCTCGGCGGGCAGTTCCTCGAGGCCGAGCGAGCTTGCGACCGAACGTTGGCGAAACCCGTCGCCCTCTTCGCCGTCATCGCTGGCCCTGTCGCCCAGCCGGTCGAGAAAGCCGCGCATGTCGACCAGCCGGTCGCGGACGCCGCCGAACTTCTCTTCCAGACGGTCGGCGATCTGCGGGGCGCCGCGCACGACGTCGCTGGCAGGGCCGGACAGCACAAGGCCGATGGCGAAGATCACCCCGATCAGCCCCAGCGTCACCCCGCCCGCCGTCAGCGCCGGGGGCACGCCCATCCGGCCGAGGCGC
Organism: Frigidibacter albus; assembly: GCF_009908165.1. Taxonomy (GTDB): domain Bacteria; phylum Pseudomonadota; class Alphaproteobacteria; order Rhodobacterales; family Rhodobacteraceae; genus Frigidibacter; species Frigidibacter albus. The sequence continues at coordinate 181,869 of NZ_JAAAUC010000010.1, read as the reverse complement.
CGGCGCAGCGGGGCGAAGACGAAATACAGCAGCACCGCCATCGTCAGCGGCATCAGGAATACCCGCGCCAGCATCAGCGCGGCGAACAGCAGGATGATGAAGATGCCGATGACCGCCCAGCCGGGCGCCCAGTTCGGCGGGGGCGTGACGGGCCCGAGCGGCACATTCTGATCGTACGGCCCTGGCGCCTGCGACATCGGTCACTCCCTGGCAGCGAAAGGGCTGCGCATCGCCAACCGGCTGCGCGGCGATTGGTTGCATAAGCGCGGCGGGCGCAAGCGGATATTTCCGCGCTGTGCCCGCGCCGCCGCGTCAGATCATGCGGATCGTGTCCTTGCCGACCGACAGCACATAGCCCTTGCGGGCGATGTTCTTGACCAGCAGCTCCGACACCAGCTGATTGCCGAGCGCGTCGCGCAGCCGCTTGATGCGGGTGGCGCCCGCCGCCTCGTCGCAATCGGCGGCGTCGCGGCCAGAGATGACGGCCTCGATCTGCGCGCCGGTCATCACCTCGTCATCCATCCGCGCCTCGGCCAGCACGGCGAGGGTTTCGATGGCGGCCTCGGTCAGCTTGAAGGTCATGTCGTTCAGCACCACGGCATTCTCGGCGCGGCTGATGAGGAAGGAGGAGACCTCGATCCCCTGCCGCTGGATTTCCGACATGCGGCGGTTGAGCCCGAGGATGACGACCAGGAACACCAGCGCCGCGATCAGCAGGGCGGCGGCGAAGACCAGCAGCACGAAGATGATGATCCGGTAGGAGGTGAGCACGTCGGAAAACGCGGTGCCGGACTGAGCGAGGATCTCCAGCAGGCGGATCACCTCGGGGCCGATCAGCGCGTCATTCTCGATGAAGATCCGCTCGACCCGCGCATTGAAGGCATTGGCATCGGGCAGCGAGAGGAACAGCAGCACTGCCGCCACCAGAAGCAGCACGACAATCGCGGCCAGGCCGAAGCCCAGCACCCGACTGCCCCGGCGCAGGGTGTCAGTAGCGGAGGAAGAATTGTCCGGCACTGTCTTTCCTTTGCGCCAGCCCGTCAGGTCCGAAGATCGACACGACGTTTAGAAGGGTCCACCCCCCGGCGGCAAGGCGGGGCCCCAGCGCATCGGCGGCATCGCGCTTGGAGCCGCAGGCGCGGTCCGGAAGTTCGGCAATGCCGTAGTGCAGCTTCAGCGAGCCGCCCTCCTGCTTGGCCTTGTAATCGGCAAAGCACTCGGCGGCCGCCGGGGAGGCCGTGGCGAGCAAGAGGGTGAGAGTGAGGGCGATGCGGGTGATCATGGGCTGAACTCTGCCGGTCTGCGCAATGATATTCAATCACAACGCGGGCTTCGGAGGCCTGGGATGGGGTGTTATCGGATAACCGGGGGCCGATATTGCCCGACGGTGGGGTTTGGGCGCTTCTGGATCCATCGCATCGGGTGGCCCGCCGGCATGACGCCAAGGACTACCCGCTTTCAGAAGCTGCCCCATGGAAGGACTGCCCCCATGAAACGGATTGTCACCGCCGCAACCGCCCTTGCCATCGCGCTGACCTCGTTCACTGCCACGCCCGCCGCCGCGCAAGACAACCGCAACCGCGATGCCATGGCGCTGGTGCTGGGTCTGGCCGCCATCGGTGTGATTGCGCACCAGGTCGACAAGAAGAACGACAAGGACAAGGACAAGAAGAAGAGCAATTACTATTACGACGACCGCAATGACGGGCGCCATAACGGTGGCCGCAACAACGGCCGTGACGACTGGCGCCACGACAACCGTGACGACTGGCGCCATGACAATCGCGGCAACCAGCGCGTCGATCGTCGCAAGCTGATCCCCGAGCGCTGCGTGGTCGAGGCGCGGGTCAATGGCCGCACCACCGATGTCGTGTCGGAACAGTGCTTCCGCCGCGTGCAGGGCGCGAGCCTGCCGGGTGCCTGCGAATTCGAGATCCGCACCAATCGCGGCCGGCAGGAGGTGTTCGGCATGAACTGCCTGCGCGACCGTGGTTTCCGCGTCGTGCGGGGCTGACACCTGCCCAGTGCAAGAGGGCTGCGCAAGCGGCCCGGGCATGAGGCAAGAGGGCCGGGCAACGGCCCCGGGCAGCCGGCCAGCGACAATCCCCTTGGCGCTGAGCCGGATGTGGACGGGGGCGGAGAGATCCGCCCCCGTTTTTATGTGCCCGCATGTTTTGCGTTGAAGCGCGGCGCGGTTTGCGGTTTGCAGGGGACATGTCCGTGCTTGCCCTCATCGCCCCCGATTTCAGCCGCGAAGACGCTGCCCGTGCGGGCGGCTCGCTCTGCATCGTCGGGCTGGACGAGGCCGGCCGCGGCCCGCTGTGTGGCCCCGTGACGGCGGCGGCGGTGCGGCTGTTTCCGGGGCGCATCCCTGCAGGGCTCAACGATTCCAAGAAGTTGACCGCCGCGGCGCGCGAGCGGCTGCATGACGAGATCCTGGCCAATGCCGAATGCGCCATCGCCCATGCCAGCGTGGCAGAGATCGACGAGCTGAACATCCTGCGCGCCTCGCATCTGGCAATGTGCCGGGCTGCGGCGGCGCTGCCGACCCCGCCCTGCCATGCGCTGATCGACGGCAACATGATCCCGCGGGATTTCGGCTGGCCGGCCGAGGCGGTGATCGGCGGCGATGCGCTGTGCCTGTCGATCGCTGCCGCCTCGATCCTGGCCAAGGTGGCGCGTGACCGGATCATGGTGGGATTGGCGCAACAGCATCCGGGCTATGGCTGGGAGCGGAACTGCGGCTATCCGACGAAGCAGCATCTGGAGGCGCTCCTAAATCTTGGTGTGACCCCTCACCATAGGCGTTCGTTCAAGCCCGTCCACAACATCTTGTATCAAGAAGTTTCTGTAAGTGCTTGATTCAAAAAGGATTTGACGGCGAATCACTCCTGACTCATCCTGTGTCCAACAAATCGGCACCATAAGCCGTGGAACGAGGCAGAGATGACAAAGACCATGACGCAGGGGGCGGCGCAGGATGCGCTTCCCCTGAACCAGATCCTTGCGGGCGATTGCATCGAGGTGATGCGCAGCCTGCCCGAGGCGAGCGTGGACCTGATCTTCGCCGATCCGCCCTATAACCTGCAGCTGCGGGGCGATCTGCACCGGCCCGACAATTCCAAGGTGGATGCGGTCGACGATGCCTGGGACCAGTTCGCCAGTTTCGAGGCCTATGACCGCTTCACCCGCGACTGGCTGTCGGCGGCGCAGCGGCTGCTGAAGCCGAACGGGGCGATCTGGGTGATCGGCAGCTATCACAACATCTTCCGCGTCGGCTCGGCCATGCAGAATGCCGGGTTCTGGATCCTGAACGATGTTGTCTGGCGCAAGTCGAACCCGATGCCGAACTTCCGCGGCAAGCGGCTGACCAACGCGCATGAGACGCTGATCTGGGCCTCGAAATCCGAGGCGGGGAAATACACCTTCAACTACGAGGCGATGAAGGCCCTGAACGAGGGCGTGCAGATGCGGTCGGACTGGGTGATCCCGCTGTGCACGGGCCATGAGCGGCTGAAGGACGCTGCCGGCGACAAGGCGCATCCGACGCAAAAGCCCGAGGCGCTGCTGCACCGGGTGCTGGTGGCGACGACCAATCCCGGCGACGTGGTGCTGGACCCGTTCTTCGGCACAGGCACGACCGGCGCGGTCGCCAAGATGCTGGGCCGCGATTTCATCGGCATCGAGCGCGAGGAAACCTACCGCGCCGTCGCGCAGGACCGAATCGACCGGGTGCGCAAGTTCGACAAGTCGGCGCTGGAGACCACGGGATCGAAGCGCGCCGAACCCCGGGTGCCGTTCGGGCAGGTGGTGGAGCGCGGGATGCTGCGGCCGGGGGAAGAGCTGTTCTCGCCCCGCGGCGGCATCGCCAAGGTGCGGGCCGATGGCACGCTGGTCGGCAATGACGTGAAGGGCTCGATCCATCAGGTCGGCGCGCATCTGGAAGGGGCGCCGTCCTGCAACGGCTGGACCTACTGGCACTTCAAGCGCGACGGCAAGCTGATCCCCATCGACCTGTTGCGCCAACAGATCCGGGCAGAGATGGACGCCGATCTGGGCCGGCCGAACTGAGGATTTCCTGACATTTGCGATTTGGCGCCCGCAGCCCCCGGCCGCGGCGCCGACGAACCGCCGGTGTCCGTGGCGAAAGCTGCGGCACATGCCTGCCCCGCCGTGCTTTTGCCGGCGGGGCTTTTTTCCAGGTCCGCAAACCCTTGGCACCCGGCGCCCCCGCGCGCTAGTCTCGCCCCAGCAAGAGACGGAGCCGATGTCGCATCCCTATTCAGATCTGCCCCCCGAAGCCTTCTGGCGCAGCGGCGTCGCCGAGGTGGACGCGGGCGCGCTGACCTCGCTGTATGTGCCGAAGGTCAGGATCGGCCTGCAGACCCGGATCGCCACCGCGGGCAGCTGCTTTGCCCAGCATATCGGCCGGGCGCTGCGGGGCGCAGGGGTGGCGGTGCTGGATGCCGAACCGGCGCCGCTGACGCTGCCCGAGGCCACGGCGCGGGCGTTCGGGTATGGCCTGTTCTCGGGCCGCTACGGCAATATCCACACCGTGCGGCAGCTGGTGCAGCTGCTGCGGGATGTGCAGAGCGGCGACGTGTCCGAGGCCTTCGTCTGGGAGAAGGACGGGCGCTTTTACGATGCTCTGCGCCCGGGGGTGGAGCCGCTGGGCATGGACAGCCCCGAGGAGGTGCTGTTCCTGCGCCGCGCGCATCTGGCGGCGCTGGGCAGGATGCTGGCCGAGGCGGAGGTGTTCGTCTTTACCCTGGGGCTGACGGAGGCCTGGATCGACGAACCCACCGGCAGGGTGTTCCAGACCTGCCCGGGGGTGATTGCGGGGCAGTTCGACCCCACGCGACACGTCTTCCACACCTTCACCCTGCCCGAGCTGCGCGCCGATCTGGAGCTGGCCTTCGGCCTGCTGCGCAGTTTTCGCAAGCGGATGCGGATGATCCTGACCGTGTCGCCGGTGCCGCTGACGGCCACGGCCGGTGGCGGGCATGTGCTGGCTGCGACGATGCACAGCAAGGCGCTGCTGCGGGTGGCGGCGGGGGAGTTTGCGGATGCGCATCGTGGCGTGGACTATTTCCCGTCCTATGAGATCGTGACCAACCCTGCCGCACGGGGGCGGTTCTTCGAGCCGAACCAGCGCAGCGTGACGGCAGAGGCGGTGCAGATGGTGATGGGCACCTTTCTGGCTGCGCAGGGGCTTGCCGATGTCGCGGCCCCGTCGCCCACGTCGGCAGATCCTGGCGAGGACCCAGAGGATGGGGTGGTCTGCGAGGATCTGCTGCTGGGGGCCTTCGCCCGATGACCGGGCCGGGACCGCGGGTTCTGGTGCTTGGCAACTCGCATATCGCCGCGGTGAAGGCCGCGCATGAAGCCGCGCCGGGGTGCTGGTCGGCGCTGGATTTTCTCGGCGGGCAGGGCGAGGCGCTGGCCTCGGTGACGGCGGAGGCCGGGGTGCTTGCCCCGCAAGATGAGGCGGCGCGGCAGAATATCCTGCATCTGAACGGCCGCGATGCCTTTGCGCTGGCCGACTATGACGCCTTCGTGGTGGTGGGCTGCAAGCTTGGCATCTACCGCGCGCTGGCGCCCTACCGGCGGGCGCGGTTCCTGGGCCTGCCCTCGGTGGCGCGGGGCAAGGTCGGGGGCTACGCGGCGCCGGTTTCGCGGGCGATGTTCGGGATGGCGGTGCAGGAGGGCGTGGCTGCGTGCCTGGGCGGGGCGCTGGCGCTGCGCATCCGGGCGAGTGTGCAGAGCGGGGTGCCGGTGCTGATCGCCGAGCAGCCGCGGCCCTCGTTCGACTGTCGCCGCGCGCCGGACCGGTTTGGCGAGGTACTGCGCGCCGAGCGGCTGAGAGATGGCCCGCCGCTGACCGAGATGTTCGAGGCGGGCGTCCGCGCTGCGCTGCCTGGCATCACCTTGCTGCCGCAGCCAAGCAAGACCCGGGCCGGCGCGCTGTTCACGCGGCCGCGCTATGGGAATGGGTCGGTGCGGCTGACGGCAGGCGACCGCCAGTATCTGCACCCAGAGGATGACTTCATCCACGCCAATGCGGAATATGGCGCGCTGGTGCTGGACCAGATCGCCGCCGCCGTTCAGGCGCCGCGCGGCACCGGGGTGTCGCCGCGGTTGTAGGGCTTCCAGTCGGTGATCTCGGGGTAATACTTCTTGCGCCAGGCCCGCACCCGCGGGTTCATCCGGCGCCGCCACAGCGGCGGGATCATCGCCATCGTCGTCATCGCCGGGTAGCCGAAGGGCAGCTGCGGCGCCTCGTCCTCGGAATAGGTCTGCAGCAGGGGAAAGCGGCGGTCGGGCTTGTAGTGATGGTCGGAATGGCGCTGCAGGTTGATCAGCAGCCAGTTCGACGCGGTCTGCGCGGCATTCCAACTGTGCCGGGGCAGGACATGTTCGTACTTGCCGTTCCCCAGATGCTTGCGGGTCAAGCCGTAATGCTCGACGTAATTGGTCAGCTCCAGCTGCCAGACGGCGATGAAGGCCTGGAACAGGAACAGGCCAAGCCCGGTCCAGCCGCCAAGGATCAACGCCAGCGCCAGCATCGCCAGTTGCAGCGCGGCGTAGCGCCAGAACGGGTTGCGCCGATCCAATGGGCCCTTGCCGGCGCGGGCCAGCATCTGCACCTCGGCCCGCCAGGCCGAGGCGGGGCACTCGCGCAGCACCCGGAGGAAGAAGCGGTGGAAGCCCTCATTATACCGCGCCGTCACCGCATCGCGGGGGGTGCCGACATGGCGGTGATGGACCAGCAGATGTTCGGTGCGGAAATGGCTGTAGAGCACCGAGGCCAGCAGCAGATCGCCCAGCCAACGTTCGACCCGGTTCTTCTGGTGCAGCAGTTCGTGGCTGTAGACGATGCCGACGGTGCCCGAGATGACACCGACGCCGAAGAACAGCACCAGCGTTTCCAGCGTGCCGAGGTGATCCGTGTGCGTCACCCACCAGATCAGGCCGAAGATGGTGACGAACTGGATGGGGAACCAGATCATGGTGATGACCCGGTACCACAGCAGGTCGGCCTCGGGCGTCGCGGTGTCGGGGTTCTCCTCGTTCAGGCCGAGGATCGCGTCCAGCACCGTGACCAGCATCCAGCCATAGACCGGCAGCAGGGCCGTGGTCCAGCCGCCGACCGTGGCGCCGAGCACCGCCAGCGGGATCATTCCCAGCGACAGCCAGAACGGCAGCGCGTGGCGCAGGGATCGCATCGTGGCGGCGTCGGGCTTGGGTGGGGATGCGTCGGTCATGGCAACCTCCTGCGGCCGGGTTTGCCTGTGGCTGGCGGGGGCTGGCTGTGGCTGATGTGAGGATAGCGCGGGGCAGGGCGGTCCGCAAATGCCACGCGCTGCGGCAAAGAGGTCAGGGCAGGTGCGGTTCTGCCGCCTGCCAGACCTTCAGCATCAGCGTCGGCAGGTCGCCGGGGCGGAAGGCGTCCCGAGGGGTGAAGCTGCCGCGGGTCGGGGCGGCTGTTTGCGGGGGCGTGGCCAGATGCACCGTCAACTCCAGATGAAAATGGGTGAAGGTGTGGCGCACGGCAAAGGGGGCGGGGCTCCAGCCCGCGTCCAGCGGCGGGGCGGGCACGGGGTCCTCGGACCAGTCGCTGCCGACAAAGCCCAGCATTCCGCCGAGCAAGCCCTTTGCGGGGCGCGTTTCCAGCAGCACGGCACCATCGGCGCGCACCGCCACATAGGCGATGCCGCGGCGGGTGGGCTTGGCGGGCTTCGGGCTCTTGCGCGGCAGGTCGGCGGCGATCCCGGCGGCGCGGGCGGCGCAAAGGGACCAGAGCGGGCAGATGCCGCAGGCGGGCTTGCGCGGGGTACAGATGGTGGCGCCGAGGTCCATCATGGCCTGGGCGAAGTCGCCGGGACGCTGCTGCGGGGTCAGGCCCGCGGCCAGAGCGACCAGCGCGGGTTTGGATGCGGGCAGCGGCGTTTCGACGGCATGAAGCCGCGACACCACCCGCTCCACATTGCCATCGACCACCACGGCGGGCTCGTCGAAGGCAATCGCGGCGACGGCTGCGGCGGTATAGGGGCCGATGCCGGGCAGGGTGCGCAGCCCCACCTCGGTGTCCGGGAACTCCCCGCTGTGATCCGCCACCACCGCCCGCGCGCATTTCAGCAGGTTGCGGGCGCGGGCGTAGTAGCCAAGGCCGGCCCATTCGGCCATCACATCGGCATCCGCCGCCGCGGCAAGGTCGGCCACGGTCGGCCAGCGCTCGGTAAAGCGGCGGAAATAGGCGCGCACGGCGGCGACGGTCGTTTGTTGCAGCATCACCTCGGACAGCCAGACGCGGTAGGGGTCGGGCCGCTCCCCGGCTGCGCGGTCCGCAGGCGAGGTGCGCCAGGGCATCACCCGGGCATGGCGGTCATACCACGCCAGCAGCAGCGCTGCCGCTGCCGCTGCCCCAAGCTCGGCCGCCCCGTCACGCATCCCGTCACGCATTCTTTATGGCCCCTTTCGCCGGCCCGGATGCAATTGGCTGGCATCGGGCGCTCGCCTGCCTAGAATAGGGTGCAAGCGGGGGATTGCCAGCGATGCCGACAGATCAGCCAGAGGCGGAGGGACAAGGCCGGGAACGGCCCGAACAGCCGCGCCGCCAAAGGCGGATGCGCGGCTTCGAATCCGCCTCAGGCCTGCTGCGCGACAAGATCCGCGTGGCCGGTGAGGCGCGGGGCTTTGCCGTCGCCCGGCTGCTGACCCATTGGGCCGAGGTGGTGGGGGATGACGTTGCCGCCATCGCCCGCCCGGTGAAGATCGGCTATGGCCGCGGCGGGCTTGGCGCGACGCTGACGCTGCTGACCACCGGCGCCGCCGCCCCGATCCTGCAGATGCAGCTGCCCAAGATCCGCGAGCGGGTGAATGCCTGCTACGGCTACAACGCGATTTCCCGCGTCGCGATTACCCAGACCGCGCCCACCGGCTTTGCCGAGGGGCAGGCGGCCTTCGCCGCGGCCCCGCAGGCGCCGCGCGAACCCGCCCCCGAAATCCTTGCCCGCGCCGCCGACACGGCGATGGGCGTTTCCGATCCCTCCCTGCGCGCCGCCCTTGAAGCGCTGGGGCAGAATGTCCTATCCCGGCCGCAAGCCGGGGCCACTGACAGAAAAGGCTGACCCACCATGAAACGTCGCACCTTCACCCTTGCCGCGCTGTCGGCGACCCTTGTGGCTGGCGGGTCGTTCCTGACCTTCCGCAAGCCGGGCCAGACCTCTGCCCCGTTGCCGGGCGCCGCGCTGGCGCAAGACACGGGCGCCGAGCCGGTGATCCGCCCCGATTTCGTGCTGGGCCAGGCCGATGCGCCCATCGAGGTGATCGAATATGCCTCCTACACCTGCCCGCATTGCGCCACCTTCCACACGCAGGTCTTCTCGCAGCTGAAGACCAATTACATCGACACCGGCAAGGTGAAGTTCATCCACCGCGAGGTCTATTTCGACAAGTTCGCGCTCTGGGCCGGCATGGTCGCGCAATGCTCGGGCGAGATGCGCTATTATGGCGTGTCGGGGATGATCTATGACGGCCAGGCCGACTGGCTGGGCAACGGCGACGCCGGTGCCGTCGCCGACAACCTGCGCAAGATCGGCGCCAAGGCGGGCCTCAGCAAGGCCGAGCTGGACGCCTGCATGAATGATGGCGCGCTGGCGCAGTCGATGGTGGCGACCTACCAGAAGAATGCCGAAGCCGACGACATCCAGGCAACCCCGACCCTGATCATCGACGGCGAGAAGCACTCGAACATGGGCTATGACGAGCTGGCGGCGATCCTTGACGCGAAGCTTGCCCAGTAAGCCATGCATCCGCTGCAAGGGCTGAAGGTCGTCGAACTGGCGCGAATCCTGGCTGGCCCATGGGCCGGGCAGGTGCTGGCCGATCTGGGGGCCGAGGTCATCAAGGTCGAGGCGCCCGAGGGCGATGACACCCGCCGCTGGGGCCCCCCGTTCATCGAGCGGGGGGACGAGCGCAGCGCCGCCTATTTCCATTCGACCAATCGCGGCAAGCAATCGGTGCTGGCCGATTTCCGGGATGCGGCCGACGTGGAGATGGTGCGGCGGCTGGTGGCCGAGGCCGACATCCTGATCGAGAATTTCAAGGTCGGGGGCCTCAGGAAATACGGGCTGGACTATGACAGCCTGCGCGAGGTGAACCCGCGGCTCATCTATTGCTCGATCACCGGCTTCGGGCAGGACGGGCCCTATGCCCACCGCGCCGGGTATGACTACATCATCCAGGGCATGTCGGGGCTGATGAGCGTCACGGGCGAGCCTGACGGCCAGCCGCAGAAGGTGGGCGTGGCGGTGGTGGATGTGTTCACCGGCATCTATGCCTCGACCGCGATCCTTGCGGCGGTGGTGCAGCGGCAGACGAGCGGGCAGGGCCAGCATATCGACATGGCGCTGTTCGATGTGGCGACGGCGGTGATGGCCAATCAGGCAATGAACTACCTTGCCACCGGCACCTCGCCGCAGCGGCTGGGGAATGCGCATCCTAATCTGGTGCCCTATGCGGTGTTCGGCTGCGCGGATGGCTGGATCATCATCGCCACCGGCAATGACGGGCAATACCGGCGGCTTTGCGCCCTGCTTGGGCTGCCCGAGCTGGCCGAGGCGGCGGAGTACCTGACCAACGCAGCCCGGGTCGCGAACCGCGCGGCACTGACCGAGGCGCTGACCGCCGCGACAACCCGCTGGACCAAAGCGGACCTGCTGGCCGCGTGTGAGGAGGCAGGCGTCCCCGCCGGCCCGATCAACGAGATGGCCGAGGTCTTCGCCGATCCGCAGATCACCGCGCGCGGCATGCAGATCGCGCCCGAAGGCGTGCGCGGCGTCCGCAGCCCGATGCGGTTCTCGGATGCCGAACTGGCGCTGGACCGCGCCTCGCCGAAGCTGGGCGAGCATGACGCAGTGGTGCGGGCGCGGTTGAAGGTCTAAAGCCCCAGCCGGTCCAGCGCCGCATCCAGCGGCGCCCAGTCGTCCAGTTCCAGCCGCACCGGCAGGGTCAGCACCTTGCGGCGGAAGGCGGTGGGCATCCTTGCGGCATCCTTCTCGGTGGTCACCAGCTGCGCCCCCCGCAGCCGGGCCTCGGCCTCCAGCCGGTTCAGCAGGGCGAGGGTGTAGGGCTGGTGATCCTCCAGCGCCTCGGCGCGCACGAGGTCTGCGCCAAGGCTGCGGAGGGTGGCAAAGAACTTCTCGGGGTGGCCGATCCCGGCAAAGGCCAGGGCGCGCAGGCCCTGCCAGTCCATCCCGGTCTGCAGCGGCGCCAGATGGCCGGTCAGGTGCGGCAGGTGGATCTGACTGCCCCATGCCGCACGGAACGCCTCCTGCGCAGCAGAGGGGCCGATCGACAGCAGCAGATCGGCGCGGGCGAGGCCGACCGGAACCGGTTCGCGCAAGGGCCCCGCGGGCAGGCAGCGGCCATTGCCGAATCCCTTGGCCGCATCGACCACCACCAGCGCCAGATCCTGCACCAGCGCCGGGTTCTGGAAGCCGTCATCCAGCAGCACCGCCTGCGCCCCCGCGGCCACCGCGGCGCGCGCGCCTGCCGCCCGGTCCTTCGCCACCCAGACCGGCGCGAAGGCGGCCAGCAGCAGCGGCTCGTCCCCCACCTCGGCGGCCTTGTGGCGGCGTTCGTCCACCCGCACCGGGCCGGGCAGGCTGCCGCCATGGCCGCGGCTGACCACATGCACCGCCACGCCGCGCGCCTGCAACCGCATCGCCAGCGCGATTACCGTGGGCGTCTTGCCGGTGCCGCCCGCGTTGATATTGCCGACGCAGATCACCGGCACGTCCAGTCTCAGCCCGGTTTTGGTCAGCCGTCTTGCCGTGGCCCCGGCATAGAGCGCCCCCAAGGGCGCCAGCACCCGCGCTTGCCAGCCCGGAGCCTCGGGCGCGTTGAACCAGAATCGCGGCGCGCCCATCATTTCGCGTCCTTGGCGCGGGCATCCAGCGCGGCAAAGACCGCGCGCATCACCTGCTCGCTCGCCCCCGCTCCGACGGACGAGACCTGCCAGGCATGATGCGCCAGCGTCGCCGCCCGGTCTGCCGCGATCAGATCCACCAGCGCATCCGCCAGCTCCGCCTCGCCGCTGACCTGCCGCGCCGCCTGCGCCGCCGCCAGCCGCGCATAGGCGGCCTCTTGCGGCACTTCCTGCGGGCCGTAGAGGATGGCCGAGCCAAGCGCCGCGGGTTCGAACGGGCTGCGCCCGCAGGTCCCGGGATGCAGGGTGCCGCCCATGAAGGTGACGGGGGCCAGCCGATACCACAGCCCCATCTCGCCCTCGGTATCGGCGATCAGCACCTGCACCGGCTCTTCGGGTTCCTCCTCGCGCGAGCGCAGGGCGACCTCCCAGCCCTCTGCCGCCAGCCTGGCCGCCAGCGCCGGGCCGCGGGCGGGATCGGCGGGGGCCACGATCAGCAGCATCCGGTGCGCGTGCTGGCTGGCGCGGGCATGGGCGGCCAGCACCGCCTGTTCATCCTCGGGCGCGCAGGAGGAGGCGAACCAGACCGGCCTTGTGCGCAGCAGCCCGGCGATGGACTCGCGCTCGGTCTCGTTGCAGGGCAGCGGCTCGCTGGTTTCCTCGATCGGGCCGGTCACCTCCACCGCCAGCCGCCGCCCGCCCAGCTTCCGCAGCCGCCGGGCGCTGTCGCCATCCTGGGCCAGCACGGCCGCAAAGCGCGAGAGCAGCGCCGCGGCCAGCCCCGAGCGCCAGCGCCGCGCCTTCCAGCCCTCCAGCGTCATCTGTGCATCGGCGAGGATCAGGGGGATGCCGCGGGCATGGGTCTCATGGATCAGAACGGGGGGCAGGGCGGAGCCCGTCAGCACCGCGACGTCGGGCTTGAGCCGGTCCAGAAACGCGCGCATCGCGGGGATGGATTCGGCCGGGGCGGGCAGAACGGCGGTGCCGGGGGGGAAGCCCTGCGGCGCGTCTTCGCCCGGTGCCAGCGTCAGCGCGAACCGCAATTCGCGCCGGGCGCGGCGCATCTGCTGGGCCAGCTGCACCAGCCCTGCCACCCGTGCGCCTTGCCCGGGGTTCAGCCAGACCAGCGGTCCCGACCCGTCAGGCGCACTCGGGCCTTCGGGCCCAGCGGGGCCGTCCGGTGCCGGGGCACCGCCGCGCGCCGAGAACAGGGCCAGCCACAGCGCAAGCGATTTTGCCATGGGGTGCCTTACGCGCCCAGTTCCTCGGTCGCGCTGGCCGCGGCCGCCTCATCCCGCAGCCGGTGGAGGTGGGCGATGAAATAGCGGGTCTGCGCATCATCGACGGTGCGCTGCGCCTCGGCCTTCCAGGCGCGGTAGGCGCTGGCATAATCCGGGAAGATCCCGACGACATGGATCTTGCTGACGTCCTTGAAGGTCGTCGCCCCGGTCGAAACCAGTTCGCCGCCGAATACAAGGTGAAGGCGCTGTGCCATATCGGGCTCCTATGGTCTGCCGGAATAGGGGCAACCTACATGAGCAGGACGGGCGTCTCAAGCGGGAGTGAGGGGTGGGGGCATGGGGGAGTTTGCGCGGTCAGAGGGCAGTGCCTGTCCGCCCGGCGGCGCTGAAGCGCCTTGATTCCGGGCGAAGAGAAGGTAGCCGGCTACTCCGGCCAGCCCGCCAGCCGTTCCATCACCGGCCCATGCAGCGCCGGGGCAGCCGCGACCAGCCCCTGCGCCTGACCGGCGGGGCTGTTGTAGCGCACGCGCAGCCCGGCGCGGTCGGTCACCACCGCCCCCGCCTGCCGCGCGATCAGGTCGCCCGCCGCCAGGTCCCACTCCCAGATCGGCCGGAACGACAGCGCGGTATCGTAGCGCCCTGCCGCCACAAGGCACAGCCGCCAGGCCAGCGCAGTGCGGAACGACCGGCGGAAGCCTGGAGCCACCCCCGTGCGCCAGTGCTGCGGGTCGAGCGCCTGATGCGGGGCAAGCAGCCGGGCGCCCTCGGGATGCGCGGCTTCTGAGGCGCTGATCGGCGCGCCGTTCAGCGTGGCGGGGCTGTCCGCGGTGGCGGCATAAGTCTCGCCCCGCGCGGGCAGGTGGATGACAGCGGCGGTGATTTCGCCCCGGTGCGCCACGGCCAGCGCGATGGCAAAGCCGTCCTCGCCGGCGATGAAGGCGCGGGTGCCGTCGATGGGGTCGACGATGAACACTGTGTCTGCCGCCAGACGCGCGGCAGGGTTGTCCTCGGTCTCCTCGGACAGCCAGCCAAAATCCGGCCGCGCCGCCAGCAGCTCGGCGCGCAGCATACGGTCCACCGCGATATCGGCCACCGTCACCGGGCCCGCGCCGCCGGCCTTCTCCCAGGCCTCGGGCGCCTGCCGCCAGTGGCGCAGGGCGATGGCGCCGCCGGCCTCTGCGGCGCTTGTCAGCAGGGCAAGGTCATTCGCCGGCAAGGGTCAGCCCCTCCACCAGCATGGATGGGATCACATGGCTCAGATGCGCGCGCCCGTCATTGGCGGGGGTGATGCGCAGCAGCATGTCACGCAGGTTGCCGGCGATGGTGCATTCGTTGACCGGATAGGCGATCTGCCCGTTCTCGACCCAGAAGCCCGAGGCCCCGCGCGAGTAGTCCCCGGTGGTCGGGTTGATCGACGAGCCGATCAGCTGCGTCACGATCAGCCCGGTGCCCATGTCGCGGATCAGGTCCTCGCGGCTGGCGGTGCCGGGCGTCAGCGCGATATTGGAATGGCCGGGCGAGGGCGGGGAGGAGGTGCCGCGGCTGGCATTGCCGGTGCTCTCCATCCCCAGCTTGCGGGCGGTGGCGAGGTCCAGTGTCCAGCCGGTAAGAAGGCCGCTGGCCACGATGTCGCGCGCCTGCGTGGGCAGGCCTTCGGCATCGAACGGCCGGCTGCCGCCGATCCGCACCCGGTGCGGGTCTTCGCGCAGCGTCAGCCCCGCAGGCAGCACCTGCGTGCCAAGCGCATCGCGCAGCCATGAGCTGCCCCGGGCGACCGAGCTGCCATTGACCGCCGCCAGCAGATGCCCGATCAGCGAGTTCGAGATGCGCTCGTCATAAAGCACCGGAAATGCCCCGGTCGGCGGCTTGCGCGCGCCGCTGCGCTCTGCAGCGCGCTGCCCGGCAAGGGTGCCGATCTCCTCGGCGCCGGGCAGGTCCACCTGCCAGATCCGGCTCTCGGCGGCCCAGTCCCGCTCCATCCCCAGCCCCTCGCCGGAGATGGCGACCGCCGAGATATGGCGCGAGCTGCGGGCATAGCCGCCCGAAAAGCCGTTGCTGGCCGCGATATGGATGGCGCGGCGCGAATAGGCGGCGGAGGCGCCCTGCGCCTTGCTGACGCCCGGCACGGCCAGCGCGGCAGCCTCGGCGCGCAGCGCGTCCTGCTCCAGATCGGCGGCGGAGGGTTCGGCCGAGGGGTCTGCCAGCTCCAGCGCCGCGATGTCCCAGCCCTGGGCCAGCTGCGCGGGGTCCGCCAGCCCGGCATTGGGGTCATTCGGGGCCTCACGCGCCATCGCCACGGCGCGCTCGGCCATTTCCGCCATGGTGCGGGGCGAGATGTCGGAGGCCGAGACACAGGCCTGCCGCCCGCCGATCAGCACGCGCAGGCCGATCTCGATGCCCTCGGACCGTTCCGCCTGCTCCAGCTTGCCCTCGCGCACGTCGATGGACAGCGCGGTGCCATCCACCGCCATCGCATCGGCGGCCTCGGCACCGGCCTTGCCGGCGGCATCTAGCAGGGCGGCAGTCAGGCTTTCGAGACGGTCGGACATGGTGGGCTCCCTCTTTTGTCCAGCACTTACGCCTTCGGGCCGGCGTTGCAAGAGCGGGGGGTGGAGAAGCGGGGGGCCGGCCCCCCGCGCCCCCCGGGATATTTCCGCCAGCAAGAAGGGAAAGTCAGGTGATGACGTCGGGCGTGGGGCGTCCGGTGCGGGCGGTGATGCCGATGATCGCTTCGGCGGCCTCGATGACCGGGGCGAGGGCGTCCTGCACCTCCTCCGCCTGCTTGGCCGGGTCGGGCTCGTAGCGTTCGAGGTAGAGCCGCAGCGTCGCGCCTTCCGTCCCCGTGCCCGACAGGCGCAGCACCAGCCGCGAGCCATCTTCGAACCCGATGCGGATGCCCTGCTGCGCCGAGGTGGAGCCATCGACCGGGTCGGTATAGGCGAAGTCATCGGCGCTGGCGACGGCCCTGCCGGCGAAGGTCTGTCCCGGCAGGCCCGGCAGCGCGGCGCGCAGGTCGGCGACCAGGGTGTCGGCGAGGGCCTTGTCCACCGCCTCGTAGTCATGGCGGCTGTAATAGGTGCGCCCGAAGCGGGCCCAGTGGTCGGCGAGCAACTGCGAGACGGACTTGCCGGTAGAAGCGAGGATGTTCAGCCACAGCAGCACGGCCCAGAGCCCGTCCTTTTCGCGCACATGGTCCGATCCGGTGCCGAAGCTCTCCTCGCCGCAGATCGTGGCGCGGCCGGCATCCAGGAGGTTGCCGAAGAACTTCCAGCCGGTGGGCGTTTCAAAGGCCGGGATGCCAAGCGCCTCTGCCACCCGGTCCGCCGCGCCCGAGGTCGGCATCGAGCGGGCGATGCCCTTCAGCCCGCCGGCATAGCCGGGCGCGACGGTCGCGTGCTCCGCCAGCACCGCCAGACTGTCGGAGGGCGAGACATAGCAGCCCGCGCCGACGATCATGTTGCGGTCACCGTCGCCATCGGAAGCGGCGCCGAAGTCGGGCGCGCCCGCGCCCATCATCTCCTCCATCAGCGCGCGTGCCCAGGTCGGGTTCGGGTCGGGATGGCCGCCTCCAAAATCCGGCAGCGGCACCTCGTTGATGACGGTGCCGGGCGCGGCGCCGAGGCGGCGTTCGAGGATCTCGGTCGCATAGGGGCCCGTCACCGCGTGCATCGCGTCGAACCGCATCCGGAAGCCGCCGGCGAACATCGCGCGGATGGCGGCGAAGTCGAACAGGCTTTCCATCAGCGTGGCATAATCCGCGACCGGGTCCACCACCTCGACCACCATCTGCCCCAGCATGGTTTCCCCAAGGGCGTTCAGATCGACATCGCCGGTTTCCACCACCTTGTAGTCGCCCGCTGCCTTGGCGCGTGCAAAGATCGCCTCGGTCACCGCCTCGGGCGCGGGGCCGCCATTGGGCATGTTGAACTTGATGCCGAAATCCTCATCGATGCCGCCGGGGTTGTGGCTGGCCGACAGGATGATGCCGCCATCGGTGCCGCGCAGGCGGATCAGGTGCGAGGCGGCGGGGGTCGACAGGATCCCGCCCTGCCCGACGATCACCCGCGCCGCGCCATTCGCCGCCGCCATCCGCACGATCACATGCACGGCGCGGTCGTTGAAATAGCGCCCGTCGCCGCCGACGACATAGGTGCGCCCCGCGGCGCCGCCGGTGGCGTCGAAGATCGCCTGCACGAAGGTTTCGAGGTACTTGGGCGTCAGGAACACCCGGGTCTTCTTGCGCAGGCCCGAGGTGCCGGGCTTCTGGTCGGCAAAGCCGGGGGTGGCGTGGGTGGCGGTCTGCATGGGGATGCTCCGGTCAGGAAAGGGGCGGGCGGCCTAGACGGGGGCCTGGGCGAAGACGGCAACCGATTGCGGCGCGACATGCACCGACTGCGCCGCCACGGGGGTATCGGCCTGCGCCGGATGGGCGGTGTCGAGCACTTGTGTCCAGCGCCGGTCCGGCAGGCAATCGGGCAGATGCACCTCGGCGGGGCCATCGGCGTTGAACACGGCAAACAGCACGTCATCGGTCATTGAATAGGCGGGCGTGAAGCTCGAGGCGCGGATTTCGACACAGAGCGTGCGCCAGGCCGGATCGTGCCAATCCTCGGGCGAGGGCGTCTCGCCGCAGGGCTTGCGCCAGTAGAGATCGGGGATGCCATCGGTGCCGCGCGGCAGGGCGTGCAGGAACAGCCGCTGGCGCAGCACCGGATGCTCGCGCCGCAGCCGGGCCAGCCGCGCGACGAAGGCGGTCAGCGCCTTGTCGGGGCGGTCCCAGTTGACCCAGCCGATGGCATTGTCCTGCGCATAGGCGTTGTTGTTGCCGCCCTGGCTGTTGCCGGCCTCATCCCCCGCCAGCAGCATCGGTGTGCCCTGGCTGAGGAACAGCGTCGCCAGCAGGTTGCGCTTGCGCCGCTCGCGCGCGGTGCGGACCTTGGTATCCTCGGTCGGCCCCTCCACCCCCATGTTGTCGGAATGGTTCGGCTCATGCCCGTCGCGGTTTTCCTCGCCATTGGCCCAGTTGTGCTTGGCGTTGTAGGAGACCAGATCGTGCAGCGTGAACCCGTCATGCGAGGTGATGAAGTTGACCGAGGAGGTCGCGCCGCGCCCGTCATGGTCGAACAGCTCGGCCGAGCCCAGCAGGCGGCTGGCAAGATCGGCCGTCGCCAGCGCCTCGCCTTTCCAGAACCGGCGCACGCCGTCGCGGTAGCGGTCGTTCAGCTCCATGAACGGATGCGGGAAAGCGCCCAGCTGATAGCCGCCGGGGCCGATATCCCAGGGCTCTGCGATCAGCTTCACACGGTTCAGCACCGGGTCCTGCCGGATCGCCGAGATGAAGCCGCGCGAGGCATCGAAGCCCGAGGGCCCGCGCCCCAGCGTCGCGGCCAGATCGAAGCGGAAACCGTCGACATGCATCGCCTCGACCCAGTAGCGCAGGCTGTCCATCACCAGCCGCAGCACGGCGGGGTGTTCAAGGTTCAGCGTGTTGCCGGTGCCGGTGACGTCATCATAGAAGCGCGGGTTGTCCGCCAGCCGGTAATAGGCGCGGTTGTCGAGCCCGCGGAAGCACACGGTCGGCCCCAGCTGATTGCCCTCGCCGGTGTGGTTGTAGACCACGTCGAGGATCACCTCGATGCCCGCCGAATGGAAGCGGCGGACCATGGTCTGAAACTCCCACAGCTCGCCCTGCCGCAAGAAACGCGGATCGGGGGCGAAGAAGCCGACCGACTGGTAGCCCCAGTAGTTCAAGAGGCCCTTTTCCTGCAGGAATCGCTCATCCAGATGCGCCATAACCGGCATCAGCTGCACGGTGGTCACGCCGAGCGTGTTCAGATGGTCGAGGATGGGCGCCGAGCACAGGCCAAGGAAGCTGCCGCGGCGCTTGCGGTCCACCCCCGGATGCTGCGCGGTCATGCCCTTCACATGCGCCTCGTAATGCACCGAGACAGACCGGCGATGCCGCGGCGCGCGGTCATCGCCCCAGGCGAAGCTGGGATCGGTGACGATGCTCTTTGGCACGGCAAAGGCGCTGTCGCGGGTGTCGAAGGACAGGTCGGCCCGGGTCGAGCGCGCGGCATATCCCAGCAGCGCGTCGGAATTGCGGAACTTGCCCGACAGGCGGCGCGCATAGGGATCGATCAGCAATTTATTGGGGTTGAAGCGAAATCCCTCATCGGGGGCATAGCGGCCATGGGCGCGGAAGCCGTATTGCGTGCCCGGCGTCAGCCCCGCGACATAGACGTGCCAGACATCGCCGTCACGCTCGCGCAGCGGGATCCGCGCCAGCTCTTTCCTGCCATCGTCGGAAAACAGGCACAGCTCCACCAGCGTCGCATCGGCCGAGAACACGGCGAAGTTCACGCCCTCGCCATCCCAGGTCGCGCCCATCGGGTCGGGCCGCCCGGCCGACAGCCCGTGATGGGGCAGCTTGGCGGGGATCGTCCGAGCCTCGGCAGGGCGGGCCTGGGATTGCATGTTCAACGGGCAATGTCCTCATAAAGCCGGGCATAGGCGGCCGCGGAACGCCGCCATCCCATGTCCTGCTTCATACCCGCCCGCTGCATGGCGCGAAAGAGCCCGGGTTGGGCGTATAGGTTACAAAGTTGATCGAGTGCCTGAGAAAGCCCCAGCGCATCCACCTGCGTGAACACGATGCCCGTCGCGCAACCGGCATCGAGCGCGGCCTTGTTGGCATGGATCACCGTATCGGCGAGCCCGCCTACCGCGGCCACCACCGGCACCGCGCCATAGCGCAGCCCGTACATCTGCGTCAGCCCGCAGGGTTCGAAGCGTGAGGGCACCAGCACCGCATCGCCGCCCGCGAACATCCGGTGCGGCAAGGCCTCGTCATACCCCGTGCGCAGCGCCACCCGGCCGGGATAGCGCGCCGCGACCCCCGACAGTGCCGCAGCGATATCGGCATCGCCGGCCCCCAGCAGCGCCAGCCCGCCGCCGCGGGCCACGAACCCGTCCAGCACCTCGGGCAGCAGGTCGAGGCCCTTTTGCCAGCTCATCCGGCTGACCACCACGGCCAGCGGCCCCGGCACGTCGGTCAGCCCGAAATCGCCCTTCAGCCGCTCGCGGTTCGCGGCCTTGGCCTTAAGCGTCTTGGCCGAGAAGGGCAGGATGCCGGGGTCGGTCTCGGGGTTCCACACCGTCTCATCAATGCCATTGAGGATGCCCTGCATCGCCGCGCCGCGGGCCGAGATGACGCCTTGCAGACCCATCCCGAACTCGGCCCGCAGCAACTCGCGTGCATAGGTGGGGGACACGGTCGTGACCCGGTCGGCCAGCAATATCCCGGCCTTCAGCGCCGAGATCTGGCCGTAATACTCCAGCGTGCCATCGTTGAACGCGCCCTCGGGCAGGCGCAGCGCGCCGATGCGGTCGCGGGCCGTCACGCCCTGAAAGGCGATGTTGTGGATGGTCAGGACCGAGGGCACCGGGATGTCGCCATAGGTGAGGTAGGCGGGCACCAGCGCGCCCTGCCAGTCATGGGCATGGACAAGTTCCGGCCGCCAGCCATCCGACAGGCCATCGCGTGCAATCTCGGCTGCGACCCAGCACAGGGCGGCGAAGCGTTCGGGGTTGTCGGGGTGGTCATAACCGTCGGGGCCCAGATACGGCCCGCCGCGCCGGTCATAAAGGTGCGGCGCCTCCAGCAGCAGCATGTCCAGCCCGGCATGGCGCAGGGCCACGACGCGGGCAGGGCCGCCGAAGACGTTGTCGTTCTGCCAGACGGGTGTGCGGGTACCCCGGGCGGTGATCCCGGCATAGGCGGGCATCAGCACCCGCATCTGCCAGCCATGCGGGGCCAGCGCCGCCGGCAGCGCGCCGGCCACGTCGGCCAGCCCGCCGGTCTTGATCAGCGGCACACATTCAGAAGCGACTGACAGAACCCGCCGCACCGCCGAAATAGTCATCTGTTCCGCCCTTTCGCCCAGAGTTGCCCGGCGGGCGCGCGGCCCTGCCTTGTCGCCGAAACCCGTCCGGTGCCGGTCAAGTTCCCAAGGCTGCCCCGCGGGCATCCAGCATCGGCTGGGTGATCAGCACCACCCCGCCCTCGCTGACGCGGAACCACTTGGCATCCTCCACTGGGTCTTCGCCCACGACCAGCCCGGCGGGCACATCGACGCCCCGGTCCAGCACCACATTCGTCAATCGCGCATGGCGGTTCACCTGCGCGTAGGGCAGCGCCACCACCCGGTCCAGCGCCGAATAGCTGTGGGTTTTCACCCCGGTGAACAGCAGCGATTCCCGCACCTCGGTGCCCGAGATGATGCAGGCCCCCGATACCATGGAGGATATGGCAGATCCGCGACGGCCATCCTCGTCATGGATGAATTTCGCCGGCGGCACGATCTCGCCATAGGTCCAGATCGGCCAGCTGGTGTCGTAGATGTCCAGCTCGGGGATGAAATCGGTCAGGTCGATATTGGCCTGATGGAAGGCGTCGATGGTGCCGACATCGCGCCAATAGGGCTTGGGGCTGGCCCCGGTGCAGACGGCGCTGTCATTGAAGAAATGCGCCATCGCGCGGCCGTTCTTCACGATGTCGGGGATCAGGTCGGTGCCGAAGTCGTGGCTGGAGTTCGGATCTTCGGCATCGCGGATCAGCAGGTCGCGCAGGAACGGCCAGCTGAAGACATAGATCCCCATCGAGGCGAGCGCATGATCCGGGTCGCCGGGCATCCCGGGCGGATCTTTCGGCTTTTCCAGAAATTCCAATACGCGCTTCTGGTCGTCGATATGCATCACGCCAAAGGCGGTCGCATCCATCCGCGGCACGGTCAGACAGCCGATGGTCACATCCGCGCCGCTTTCGACATGCTCGCGCAGCATCACCTCGTAATCCATCTTGTAGACATGATCGCCCGCCAGCACGACGATGAAATCCACGCCATAGCTGTCCACGATGTCGATGTTTTGCGTCACCGCATCGGCGGTGCCCATGTACCACTTGTTCTCGCTGACGCGCTGGCTGGCGGGCAGGATGTCCAGATACTCGTTCCGCTCGGCGCGGAAGAAGGTCCAGCCGCGCTGCAGGTGGCGGATCAGGCTGTGCGCCTTGTATTGCGTCGCCACCGCCATCTTGCGGATACCGGAGTTGAAGGCGTTCGACAGCGCAAAGTCGATGATCCGGGTCTTGCCGCCGAAATAGACCGCGGGCTTGGCGCGCAGGTCTGTCAGCTCTTTCAGCCGGCTGCCACGCCCGCCTGCCAGCACGAAGGCCATCGCGCGGCGGCTGAGCCTGTCAGTCTGTAGGTGCCTCATCCGGTCCTCCTCCAAGTATGCGTCTCATCCCCTGCGAAACATGACGACCGACAGCGGCGGCAGCGTCAAGAGCGCGGATTGCCCCTGACCGTGCCACGCCACCCCCTCGGTCGTGATCCCGCCCAGATTGCCCCGATCTCCGCCGCCATAGACGCCGGCATCGGTGTTCAGCACCTCTGACCAGATGCCGTCCTGGGGAAAACCCACCCGGAAGCCGGTTCGTTCCATCGGCGTGAAATTGGCGACCACCACCACCGGCTCATCGCCCGCCGCGCCGTGGCGACTGAACGCAAAGATCGACTGTTCCGCATTGTCGGCATCCAGCCACCCGAACCCTTGCGGCCGGGCATCGTTCACATGCAGCGCCGGCAGCTCGCGGTAGACGCGGTTCAGATCGCGCACCAGCCGCTGCACCCCGGCATGGGCCGGATCGTCCAGCAGGTGCCAATCGAGGCTGATGTCATGGTTCCACTCGCGCCCCTGCGCAAACTCCTGGCCCATGAACAGCAGCTTCTTGCCCGGATGCGCCCACATATAGGCGTAATAGGCGCGCAGGTTGGCGAACTTCTCCCACGCCGTGCCCGGCATCTTGCCCAGCATCGAGCCCTTGCCATGCACCACCTCGTCATGGCTGATCGGCAGGATGAAGTTTTCCGACCACGCATAGGACATGCCGAATGTCATCTGGTTGTGGTGCCATTTGCGGAACAGCGGATCGCGCTGCATGTAATCCAGCGTGTCGTTCATCCAGCCCATGTTCCACTTGAAGCCGAAGCCAAGCCCGCCTTCATGCACCGGCCGCGACACGCCCGGAAAGCTGGTGCTTTCCTCGGCCACGGTCATCACGCCGGGCACGCGGCCATAGGTGGCAATGTTCATCTCGCGCAGGAACTCGATGGCCTCGAGGTTCTCGCGCCCGCCATGCACGTTGGGCACCCACTCGCCCTGCGGCCGCGAATAGTCCCGGTAGAGCATCGAGGCGACGGCATCGACGCGCAGCCCGTCGGCGCCATATTCGGCCAGCCAGTAGACGGCATTGGCGATCAGGTAGTTCTTCACCTCGCGCCGGCCGTAATTATAGATCAGGGTGTTCCAGTCGCGGTGGAAGCCCTCCTTCGGGTCGGCATGTTCATAGATCGGGGT
Organism: Frigidibacter albus; assembly: GCF_009908165.1. Taxonomy (GTDB): domain Bacteria; phylum Pseudomonadota; class Alphaproteobacteria; order Rhodobacterales; family Rhodobacteraceae; genus Frigidibacter; species Frigidibacter albus. Next base: position 158,277 of record NZ_JAAAUC010000010.1, on the reverse strand, counting down.
GCCGTCGAACTGGCCAAGACCATGCGCGTCGGACGGGAAGTGCCCGGGCACCCAGTCGAGGATCAGCCCCAGCCCGGCATCATGCGCCGCATCCACCAGCGCCCGGAACTCGGCCGGCGTGCCGTGGCGGATGGTGGGGGCGAACATGCCGACGGGCTGATAGCCCCAGGAGCCATCGAAGGGAAACTCGCTGATCGGCAGCAGCTCGATATGGGTAAAGCCCATGTCCCTGGCATAGTCCACCAGCTCCACCGCCAGCTCGGTATAGGACAGGCGGCGGTTGTCCTCCTCGACCTTGCGGCGCCAGGATCCCAGATGCACCTCGTAGATGGAAATCGGCGCGTCGATGCTGTTGGCTGCGGCGCGGCTCAGCGGCAGCGGCGGATCGGAGGGCGGGCGCAGGCGGCGCACGACCGATCCGGTGGCGGGCGGATGCTCCGACCCAAAGCCGACCGGGTCTGCCTTTTGCGGCACCGGCGCGCCATCCGGCCCCAGCAGGTCATATTTGTAGACTGTGCCCTCGCCTATCCCGGGCAGGAAAATCTCCCACACCCCCGTCGCGCCGCGCTTGCGCATCACCGCGCGGCGGGCGTCCCAGAAGTTGAAGTCGCCGACCACCGACACCCGCTGCGCATTCGGCGCCCAGACGGCGAAATGCGTGCCCTCCACGCCCTCATGCACCATCTCATGCGCGCCAAGCCGCTGCCACAGCCGCATGTGGCGGCCCTCGGCCATGAGATGTTCGTCCATCTCGCCCAGAACCGGGCCAAAGCGGTAGGGGTCGTCCATCTCCCAGGCCGCACCATGCCCCTCGGCGCGCAGACGGTAAGCCACGCGCCCGGCCAGCTGCCCGGCGAACAGGCCCGGCACGCCCGGAACCGGCGGCAGTGCCACTTCGCCCGCGGGCGTCAGCGCGGTGACCCGTTCGGCGCCCGGCACGAAGGCACGCAGCACCTGTCCCTTGCCCCAGGGATGGATCCCCAGCGCCTTGAACGGCTCACCATGCCGGCCCGCGGCAATCGCCTCGGCCTCTGCCCGCCCGATCAGTTCCATGCGCAGCACCCTTCCGCAAAACCGGGGTCCGCGCCGCCCGTCAGATCGCGGGCGGAACGGACCAGATATCTGACATGTAGCCCTTAATCGTCCGATCGGAAGAGAAGAAACCCATCCGGGCGGTATTCAGCGCAGCCATGCGGTGCCAGTCGGCCGGGTCGGTATAGGCCCGGTCCACCGCGCGCTGCGCCTGATAATAGGCCTCGAAATCGGCGGTCACCAGGTAATGGTCATGGTGCCACAGCATGTCGGTCAGCGCATGATAGCGGCCCTCTTCGCCGGGGCTGAACACGCCCTCGGCCAGCATCATCAGCACATCGCGCAGCCGCTGGCTTTCGCCGATGGCGGCCTTTTCATGCCCCAGCCGCGCGCGCCGGGCGACCACCTCGCCTGCCGTCAGCCCGAACAGGAAGAAGTTCTCGGCCCCCACATGCTCGCGGATTTCCACATTGGCGCCATCCAGCGTGCCGATGGTCAGCGCCCCATTCAGGCTGAACTTCATGTTGCCGGTGCCCGAAGCCTCGGTCCCCGCGGTCGAGATCTGTTCCGACAGGTCCGCCGCCGGCACCAGCCGTTCCGCCATGCTGACGTTGTAGTTGGCCGGATAGACGATCTGCAGCCAATCGCGCGTGACGGGATCGGCATTCACCTTGGTCGCCACATCGTTGATCAGCCGGATGATCAGCTTGGCGGTGGCATAGCCCGGGGCCGACTTGCCGCCGAAGATCTTCACCCGCGGCACGATGGCGCTGGAGGGATCCTCGCGGATCTGGTGCCACAGCGCGATGGCTTCGAGGATGTTCAGCAGCTGCCGCTTGTATTCGTGGATGCGCTTCACCTGCACATCGAACAGCGCATCGGGGTTGACCTTGGCGCCGCCGGTCGCTGCGATCCAGTCTGCCAGCCGCGCCTTGTTCTCGCGTTTGGCCGCCGCGAACTGGCCCAGGAAGCCGGCATCGGTCACATGCGGCTCCAGCCCCTTCAGCTTGTCCAGATCGGCCTGCCAGCCATCGCCCACCACATCGGTCACCAGCTTCGCCAGCGGCGGGTTGGCCAGCGCCAGCCAGCGCCGCGGGGTGATGCCGTTGGTCTGGTTCACGATCCGGTCCGGGTGCAGTGCGTTCAGATCGTGGAACACCGTCTTGCGCATCAGGTCGGTATGCAGCGCCGACACCCCGTTCACCCGGTGCGCGGTGACAAAGGCCAGCGTGCCCATCTGCACCTCGTCATGCGCCAGGATCGACACGCTGGCGGGCCGCTTGGGGTTCATCCGGCGGTGCCAGTCGTCGATGCGCTCGATGATCTGCATATGCCGCGGCAGCACCGAGCCCATCGTCCAGGTGGACCATCGCTCCAGCGCCTCGGGCAGCAGGGTATGGTTGGTGTAGCCAAGCACCTGCACCGCAACCTCGCAGGCCTCGTCGAACGGGATCTGCTCTTCATCCACCATCACCCGGATCAGCTCGGGCCCGGCAATGGCGGGGTGGGTGTCGTTCATCTGGATCGCCACATGCGCCGGCAGCTTGCGCAGGTCGCTGTGCTGGCCGCGGAAGCGGCGCAGGATATCGGCGATAGAGGCGGCGGTCAGGAAATATTCCTGCTTCAGCCGCAGCTCCTTGCCGGCCTGCGTGCCATCGTTGGGATAGAGCACCCGGCTCAGCGTGCGGGCCAGCGCCTCCGGCTCCGACGCCGCAGTATGGTCGCCGGCATTGAAGCGCGCCAGGTCGAACAGCGTCGTCGGCCGCGCCGCCCAGAGCCGCAGAGTATTGGCCCAGCGGCCCTGCCAGCCCACCACCGGCATGTCATGCGCCTCGGCAATCACCGTCTCGCCCGGATGCCAGACCGCGCGGGCGCCCCGCGTTTCCACATGGCCGCGGAAGCCCACCGTCGCCACCGCCTCGGGCCGCTCGAACACCCAGGGATCGCGGCGGATCAGCCAGTCTTCGGGGGTTTCCACCTGCCGCCCGCCCTCGAAGCGCTGGCGGAAGATCCCATGCTCGTAGCGGATGCCATAGCCATAGCCGGGGCAGCCCAGCGTCGACATCGAATCGAGGAAGCAGGCCGCCAGCCGCCCCAGCCCGCCATTGCCCAGCGCCGCATCCGGCTCATCCTCGATCAGCGTGCGGAACTCCGGCCCGACGCCGGCCAGCGCCTCCTCGATCATCCCGTGCAGGCCAAGGTTGATCGCGGCATCTTCCAGCATCCGGCCGATCAGGAATTCCATCGACAGGTAATAGACGCGCTTCCTGTCCTCGCCATAGGTGCGGCGGGTGGCGGCGAACCACGGCTCCATGATCAGGTCGCGCAGCGTGTGGCTGACCGCCATCCGCCAGTCATAGACCGAGGCATGGCCCGGATCCTTGCCAAGGCTGGTGCGCAGATGCCCGAGGATGGTGTCCCGCAGCATCGTGACGCTGACCCCGGACAGGGTCGGAACGGTGGTCAGCAAATCGGTCATGGGGCGCGCCTGTCCTGTTGTCCTGGCCCACACGTCCCACAGCGCCGCGCCCGGCGCCAGAACCCCGCCTGCGAATTCCCGTGATCCGTGGCGCTGCCGCCAGCATTCGCGCGCGAAACCGCCAGCCCTGCGGCCCGAACGCGCGAAAACACGGCATCGTGGCCACGGGCCGCAAAGTTTTGGCGCCTTTTTCGCGCCCGGGCGGTTGCGGCGACGGCCCCGCGCGTTACCCATGGGGCAACGCAGGAATGGAGGCTCCGATGAACGAATGGTGGCGCGGCGCGGTGATCTACCAGATCTATCCCCGGTCCTTTCAGGATGAGAATGGCGACGGTATCGGCGACCTTCCCGGCATCACCCGCAGGCTCGATCATGTCGCCCGCCTTGGCGCCGATGCGATCTGGCTCTCGCCGATCTTCCCCTCGCCGATGGAGGATATGGGCTATGACGTGTCCGACTATACCGGGATCGAGCCGCTGTTCGGCACGCTGGAGGATTTCGACGCCCTCATCGCCCGCGCCCATGACCTTGGCCTCAAGGTCATCATCGACCAGGTGATCTCGCACTCCTCGGACCGCCACCCCTGGTTCGTGGAAAGCCGCAAGGCGCGCAAGGGCCCCAAGGCGGACTGGTATGTCTGGGCCGACCCCAAGCCCGATGGCAGCCCGCCCAACAACTGGCCTTCGGTCTTCGGCGGCCCGGCCTGGGCCTGGGATGCCGGGCGGCGGCAATACTACCTGCACAACTTCCTGACCAGCCAGCCTGACCTGAACCTGCATTCCCCCGCCGTGCAGACCGCGCTGCTGGACACCATGCGCTTCTGGCTGGACCGGGGGGTGGACGGCTTCCGCCTCGATACCGTCAACTACTACTTCCATGACGACCGCTTGCGCGACAACCCGGCCCTCCCTGCCGCCAAGGGCGCCCTGCCGCCGGTCAATCCCTATGACATGCAGAACCACCTCTATTCCAAGACCCGGCCCGAAAACATCGCCTTCCTGCAAAGGATGCGCGCCCTGACCGATGAGTATTCCGCCCGGATGCTGGTGGGCGAGGTCGGCGATTCCCTCCGCGCGGTCGAGATCATGGGCGAATACACCGAAGGCACCGACCGCCTGCACATGGCCTATTCGTTCGAGCTGCTGGGGCCCGACTTCACCCCCGCCCATTTCCGCGCCGTGATCGAGGGTTTCTTCAAGGGCGCCCCCGATGGCTGGCCCTGCTGGAGCTTTTCCAACCATGACGTGAACCGCCACGCCACCCGCTGGGCCAGGCACGACGCAGGCAACGACGCCCTCGCCCGCCAGGCCGCCGCGCTGCTGCTGTCCTTCGAAGGCGCCATCTGCCTCTATCAGGGCGAGGAGCTGGGCCAGACCGAGACCGACATCCTGTGGGAAGAGCTGACCGACCCCGTCGGCATGCGCTTCTGGCCCGACAACAAGGGCCGCGACGGCTGCCGCACCCCGATGGTGTGGGAGCGGGACGAGCACGCCGCCGGCTTCTCCACCGCCGAGCCCTGGCTGCCGGTCAAACCCCCGCAACGCGCCCGCGCCGTCGATACCCAGGACGGGGTGGAGGGATCGGTGCTGGAAACCTACCGCGCCCTCATCGCCTTCCGCAAAGCCACCCCGGCTTTGCTGCACGGCGCGACCCGCTTCATGGACCTGCCCGCCCCGCTGCTGGGGTTTGTGAGGGGCGAGGGGGAGGGGGCGGTGACCTGTGTGTTCAACCTGTCCGCGAAGGCGGTGAAACTGCCGAAGGGGGTTGGAGGCGTGACGGTCGGCCCGGCGCAGGGGATGGAGACGGCGGGGGTTGTCGGGGCGAACGGGTGGGGGTTTGTGGGGTAGGGGGGCACCCTCTACGAGCCCATCCCCCGCCACAAAAGTGTTCACTTTTATTTGCAAACCCCTGAAAGATGTTGACTGATCATCAATCATGACCATCTAAGGTGACGTGAGTTCGCTGCCCAACGGCTTCGAACCAATCGAGGTTTCGGTCGCTGAACCAGCGTAGCAAATCAGCGACCACCCTACACCCCTAGCGCAATTCTACATCCCGCCAGCGTCCACGCGGGCGATGTGCGAATTTTGCCGATGCTGTTATCCGCCTCGTAGCATGTGATGAAATTCGCCTTCATGGATTTGTCCTTTCGGACTCCGAATCCCAAGACGACGACGAAGTCCCCGTAGGCAACGGTCACGGAGCGCGCAGGGTCATAGGCTTTCCTTTGCTTCACATACCCTTGGTACCAATCCGCACTTGGCTCCAGAAGAGTTGCGCTGATCCAATCAATCCTTTGTGCCCGGATCGTTGAAAACGTGTCTTTTGACCCATCGCGCATGGTGGATTCGAAAAAGGCGTGGTCGAAATTGTGCTCGGCAAAATGAACACGAATGCCGTCTCGCGTAACGACTTTAGCCTGCACGTATTGGTCGATGAAATGCTGGCGATACGCTATTTCGTTTGCGAGCACTCTCAGTGCCGGAAGGGGCATTACCATCCCCCCTGTAAGTTGATCTTGAAGATGTTCACCTTCTTGGTGTTCCGATAGGTGGGAGCGATGCCCCTCCCGAGGCGCTCTTCGACTTCAAGAACCAGCCGTTCCTTGGCTGACCCTTCGCGTAAGGTGCTGTTAACCCTCGCACTGATCGCGCCGAGTAGGAGGTCACAAAGCTGAATTAGAACGACCTCACGGGAGGGCAAAGCCTGTACGCAATGTACTTTGGCTGAAAGATTGGCATTGCTCAGGACCCTACGCAGCGTCTGGAAGCGTTCCGGATCCCGGTTTGATTTCAAATCACAGAAGATGCGGTACTCGTTGAAGTCTTGGATCCACTGATGCAATACTTGATAGTAAAATTTGTAGAAGCCGAGTTCCTGGTCGCCGTTATGGCGTCCGAAATCAACATGCTCGCGTTCGACCATGATGCAACGAAATCGAAGGTTTTCGCCGTGTGCAAAGAATAGATCGACCAAGTCAAGGAAGAAACCCAGCTTCGACGGCGAGACTTTGCTCCACTTGATCTCACCCCATGCGTCGTGCTTCGCTCGCAACTCTTTGATCTTAGACTTCAATTCGTCTCGCAGCGTAGCAGGTAACCAAAGGCTGCCGATCATTAAGTGGCGGGCCTTGGGGGTGTTCGATGTAAAAAGGTCTGGGAACGCCTCGTCACAGTAGACTTCGAACTCCATGCTATCTACTCCCAAACACGTCACGCGCGAACCAAGGCTTGTGTACTATGAATTTTGCGATGGCTATGCCGTAAGTCTCATAGGTCGAGGGAGGCGTCAACGTCCTGTATTCCTCGCCGGGCGACGCATTAGACCTGTGTTAAGAAACTAAGGGGTCGGTGCTCCCTGGCACGTCTTCCGAAGAGGTAGCATGTTCTAGAGTTGTACTTGTGCTCGCCATTAAGATCGGACCTGTTGGATGATTGCATCCCCCCAAACACCAAGGGGCGCCCTCCCGGACGCCCCTCCCCATCATCCCTCACAGCAACTTACTTCAGCCGCTGACCGTTCGCATACAGCCCGCCATCCTCGCGGACCTCGATGGTGGAGTTGAGCTCGTCCGGCCCCGGTCCGGCATTGGCGAAGAGGCCCGCCATCATCCGCACGCCCATCGCCTGCTCTTCGGGCACGATGCCCATGGCGATCAGCTTGTCCAGCAGGCCATTGCCGCCCAGCAGCTTCAGGCTGACGGACCCCAGCGGCTTGGGGAAGCCATCATAGCTGACCATGTCGGTATTGTCGAAGGTGAAGGCGCCGTCGCCGGTCAGGTCCGCGCCGCCGAAGGTCAGTTTCAGCTCCTCGAGGTCCAGCGCGTGCAGCTCGCCCGGCACCGCCTCGGGGTCCGCGGTCTGCGCCGGGTCGAAGATGTCGACCAGCATCCGGGCCGCGCCGCTGATATCGAGGATCAGCGTCGCCGGATCGCGCGGCAGCTGCGCCATCGGGTCCAGCATCGCCCAGACCTCGTCATTCACCGCAAGGTCCACCAGCCGCGTCTCGAACGCGAAGGGCGCGGGCTCCTCGGATTGCGACACCGGCATCAGCAGGCTGAAGGCCGATTCCGCCAAGGAGATATCCACCGGGAACGGGATCTGCGAGCCGGTCAGCGCCATCGTCGCCCCGGTCCCCGACGCGCCATAGCGCAGGGCCTCGGCGTTCATCGCCACATCGAAGCTGCCACCTTCGCCCGCGGCCTCGATGTTCATCGTGTCGGTCGCATCCACCACATCCATCGTGTAGCTGCCAGCGCCATAGCTGAAGCTGCCATCGACCCGCATCCCGGCGGTCAGCGCCGCCGCCATGTCGGCCATGTCGATGCCCTCGGGCATCACCATCGTGCCGGTGCCGGTCAGCTCGGTCAGGCTGCCATCCATCGTGAAGGTGCCGCCCGTCTCGGGGTCCGCCGCCGAAACGGTGAAGGTCATCTCCGGCGCCGAAAGCTGCTGGGTGACCGTGGTATCCCCCGAGGTCCCCATCACCGAGGTGCCGGTGACGTCGCTTGCCGCCATCTCCATCGTCATCTCGACCGGCGTGCCGTTCACCACCATCTCGGTGATCGACATGCCCAGCGAGGGCGCGGTGAAGTCGTAGGTCATCTCGTCCGGCGTGCCCGAAACGGTCATCACCATGTCGGGCTGGGTGAACAGCATCGACATCTCGACCGTCTCGTCCTCGGCCACCGTGGTCATGTCGAACGGCACTTCGGGCGACATGGTGATCTCGACCGCGCCGCCCTGCTCGACCATCACCACTTCGCCAATGGTCACGCTGCCGCTGGCTTCCGGCGTGGTGCTGGTCCCGGTCACGTCGCGCAGGGTCAACGTCCCGCCCGAGGCTTCCTCGGACCCGGCCGTCACCGTATAACCCATGTCGCTGTAATAGTCCTGCCAGCTCTGCCAGACTTCGGCCGCCGTCACATCGGCCTGCGCCGCGGTGCTGCACAGCAGGCCTGCCAGCAGCGTGCTGCAGCCCAATGATTTCCACTGTTCCATAATGATGCCTTGCGGTTTGAAAACGCTCGGGCGGCAGCATCCAGCCCTCGGGCTGCAAGGTCAAGCATTTCCCGGGCAGGAGTTTTTCTGCTACTGCATAACGAATGAACGGCTTTGGGGCGGAGAGAGCGATGATTGCACTCGATTGTGATGGCGGCGTGTGGACCGCAACGATCAACAGGCCGGACAAGGCCAATTCGCTGACCGCCGCGATGCTGGAAGAGCTGGAGCGGATCGCCGCCGATGCCGCAGCCCAGGGCGCCCGCGTTCTGGTGCTGACCGGCGCCGGCAAGGTCTTCTCTGCCGGGGCCGATCTTGATGAGGCCCGCGCCGGCCTCGCCACCAGCCCGGTCTGGGAACGTCTGTCGGGCCGAATCGCCAGCCTGCCCTGCCTGACCATCGCCGCGCTGAACGGCACCCTTGCCGGCGGCGCGATGGGCATGGCGCTGGCCTGCGACATCCGCATCGCAGCCGAGGGGGCCAAGTTCTTCTACCCGGTGATGAAGCTCGGCTTCCTGCCTCAGCCGTCCGACCCGCGGCGCCTTGCCGCGCTGGTCGGCCCCTCCCGCGCCAAGTTGATCCTGATGGCCGGCGCGAGGATCGACACCGCCGAGGCGCTGGCCTGGGGCCTGATCGACCGGATGGTGCCCGGGGCGGAGCTGATGGAGACGGTGGCGGCGCTTTCAGCCGATGCCCGCGGCGCCAGCCCCGAGCATGTCGCGGGGATCAAGGCGCTGGTGCCCTAGTCCTTCCGGCGCCGCCCCGGCGGCCCCGGCACTTTCGACAGGAACTCCGGCGGCCGCTTCGCCACCCATTCCGCGAATTTCTGCAACCGCGGATGTTCGCGCAGCGCCTCTGGCGTCGAGAAATTCCGCGCCAGCTCGCTCTCTTTCAACGTGGCATGGATCTCCTTGTGGCAGATGTCATGCAGCAGCACCGTCGGCCCGTTCCGCCCGCCCTTCAGCTTGGGGATCAGGTGATGCATGCTTTGCGGCACGTCCGCCGGAATCGGCCGCAGGCACAGCGCGCACACGGGGTCTGGCCCTGCCAGCTCCGCCTCGTCCTCATCCTCGACCCATGTCTTGCGCGCCATATCGCCCCCAACCCCGCTTGCCCGGCCCTCTTGCTCGTGGCGGCCTTCGATGCCACAGGGAGGATATAGCCGCCGCTTGGCAAGGGGAAAGCAATGACCGATGCGCTGGTGATCGGGGCCGGTCCTGCCGGCCTGATGGCAGCCGAGGCGCTGGCCGCGGCCGGGCGCCGGGTTGTCATTGCCGAGGCGAAACCCTCCCCCGCGCGCAAGCTGCTGATGGCCGGGAAGTCCGGGCTGAACATCACCCATGACGACCCCGCCGAAGGGTTCGCCAGCCACTACAGCGCCGCCTGGCTCGCCCCCATCCTCGCCGGTTTCGGCCCGGCCGAGGTGCAGGACTGGTGCCGCGGTCTTGGTCAGGACGTGTTCACCGGCTCCTCGGGCCGGGTCTTCCCGCAGGCGATGAAGGCCTCGCCGCTGCTGCGCGCCTGGCTGCGGCGGCTGGAAGCCAGCGGCGCGGTGCTGCACACCCGCTGGCGCTGGACCGGCTGGCAGGATGGTGCGCTGGGCTTCGACACGCCGGGTGGCCCCCGCCTCGAACGCCCCGCCGTCACCGTCCTGGCCCTCGGCGGCGCCAGCTGGCCGCGCCTCGGCTCCGATGCCGCATGGGTGCCGTGGCTCGAAGGGCAGGGGGTTCCCGTCGCCCCGTTCCGCCCTGCCAACATGGGGTTTCGCGTGGACTGGTCCGACAAGATGCCGCCGCTCTTCGGCACCCCGGTCAAGGACGTCGCGCTGCTGGCCGGCGACCAGCGCGAGCGCGGCGAGTTTGTCATCTCTGCCCGCGGCATCGAGGGCGGCGGCGTCTATGCCGTCTCCGCCGCCATGCGCGACGGCGCGGCCCTGACGCTCGACCTTGCGCCCACCCGCAGCCTCGCCGAGGTGGCGGGCCGCCTCGCCCGCCCGCGGGGCAAGGACACGGTGGCGAACTGGCTGCGCAAGTCGGTGCGGCTCGATCCGGTCAAGATCGCGTTGCTGCAGGAATGGGCCCGCCCGCTGCCGTCCGATCCGGCCCGGCTTGCGCGGGTCATCAAGGCGCTGCCGGTCCGCCATACCGGCCCCCGCCCGATCGCCGAGGCGATCTCCACTGCCGGCGGCATCCCCCGCGCGGCACTGACGGACGGGCTGGAGCTGCAAGCCCTCCCCGGCGTGTTCGCCTGCGGCGAGATGCTGGATTGGGAGGCCCCGACGGGCGGCTACCTGCTCACGGCCTGCCTTGCGACGGGGCTGCATGCAGGCCGTGCTGCCGCCGCCAAGGGGTAGATGGGGCCAAGGCGGCTGCAGAAATCATGCGCATGACATATGCATGGTTTCTGCATCGGTTCTGTATGCCCCTCAGGCGGCCAGTTTCCCCATTTCGGCCATCGCCCCTGCCGCGATCTCGAACGACCGCTTCCGCTTGCCATGGTCATGGATCTGGCTGGTCAGGATCACCTCATCCGGCCGATGCCGCGCGATCAGCGACGCCAGTTGCGCCCGCACCGTCTCCGGCCCGCCCACAGCGGTGACCGACAGCGCCTCCTGCACCGCCGCCACGATGTGCCGGGGCAGCACCGCCCCCACATCCTCCACCGGCCGCGGCAGGGGCCCCGGCTTTCCGGTGCGCAGATTGGCAAAGGCCTGCACCATGGAAGAGCGCAGATAGGTGCCCTCCGCATCATCTTCCCCGGCGAAGACATTGATTGCCATCATGAAATGCGGTTTGGACAGATGCTCCGAAGGCCGGAACGTGCGGCGGTAGACATCTGCCGCCTGCTCCAGCGCGGCGGGCGCGAAATGGCTGGCAAAGGCATAGGGCAGCCCCATATAGGCCGCCAGCTGCGCGCCATAGAGCGAGGAACCCAGGATCCAGACCGGCACCCTTGTGCCCATCCCTGGCACCGCGACGATTTGCGCCCGCGGCTTCGGTCCCGCCATATAGCCAATCAATTCAACGACATCGGCGGGAAACTGGTCCTCTTGCGACATGCCCCGGCGTAGCGCCTGCATCGTCGCGCCATCGGTCCCCGGCGCCCGCCCCAGCCCCAGATCGATCCGTCCGGGATAAAGCTCCGCCAGCGTGCCGAACGCCTCGGCCACCTGTAGCGGCGCGTGGTTCGGCAGCATGATCCCGCCCGAGCCGACGCGGATTTCCCGTGTCGCGCCAGCCACATGGCCGATCAGCACCGCCGTCGCCGCACTGGCGATGCCGGTCATGTTGTGGTGCTCAGCCAGCCAGAAGCGCTTGTAGCCAAGCGCCTCGGCATGGATCGCAAGGTCGCGCACATTGGCCAGCGCCTCGGCCACCGTCGCGCCCTCGGGCACGGGCGCAAGGTCAAGCATCGAATAGGGAATCTGGGTCTGGGTCATGGAGGGGATCCTTTCCCCTTCCATGTAGGGTGCCGCGCCGCGGAAAAAACCCTCAGCCGCGCAGCCCGGTCGCCTCCAGCATCCCGCGCCGCTTCGCCTCGTAGTAATACCCGCGCGAATACCAGCCGACAGCCGCGTCATGGCTGCCATCCGACACCATCCACGCCCCGCGCAGATATTTCACTGCGTATTTCAGGTTGGTCTCGGGGTTCAGCAGATCCGTCGGTTCGCCGCGAAAGCCCATGGTCGAGGCGGTCTGCGGCAGGATCTGCATCAGCCCGTAATAGGGCCCGTTCCGCGCTCCGGGATTGTAGCTGCTCTCGCGCTGCACCACCCGGTGAACCAGCGCCGGCGGCACCTCATATTCGCGGGCATAGCGGTCGACCAGCGCGACCAGTTCCGGCGAGGCGGCGGCGTAGGTCGGCGTTGCGGACCGCGTGACCTCTTCTTGCTTGGTGGCGCAGCCGGCCAGCGCGATCACCAATGCCGACATTCCGGCAAGCGCCACACGGTGAAGTCCTGACATGTCCCCGTTCCCCTGTCCCGTCAGGCCTTTGCGGCCCTTTCGCGCGGGACGATAGCAAGCGGGGGGCTTCGCGAAAAGCGGCAGGTTCCCGCCAAGCTGCCGCATCGGCGGCCTTGCGCCTATGGCTCAGCGCCGGTTCATCATCGCCAGCCGGATCAGCGCCCGTTCCATCACCGCCATCGCCGGGGCGCGGCTGGTGGACCGCAGGGTCAGGTCGGTCTCCACGATGGTGGACAGCGCCTGTTCCAGCCGCTCCATCCCCCAGTTCTGCGCCTGCCGCAGCATCCGGTCGCGCCGCGGGCCGAAGATCGGCGGGCGCATCCGGGCGATGCCGGCGGCCGGCCCGCCCGGATCGGCGCTGGCGGCGTGGAGCGCCCGGAAATGGCGCAGCGTGGCGATGCACAAAGTCACCGGGTTCACCCCCTGCCCCTCCAGCCGCCGCATCATCGGGCCAAGCTCTCCGGTGCGGCTTTCGGCGACGATGGACAAGAGGTCATCGACCTCGGCCTCGATGGTGGCTGGCGCGCAGGCATCGACATCGGCGGGGGTGAGGGCCGTCGCGTCGCCATACTTGTAGAGCGCGATCTTCTCCACCGTCTGGCGAAAATCGCCGGGGTCGAGGTCCTTGGCCAGCGCCAGCAGGTCGGTCATCGCCTCGCGGTCGATCTCGCCAAGCCCCGATTTGCGCAGGGTCTCCTCGATTTCCTCGCGGCTTGGCGGGTCGTCATAGATGCCGATGGCATAGGCATTCGCGTGATCTTCAAAGATCTTGCGCAGCGCCGACTTGGCCGTCAGGTTCCCCGCCGTCACCACGATGGCCGCGTCGCCGGGGCGCCAGTCGGCCATGGTTGCCTGCACCACCGGGGCCAGCCCGTCGCTGGCATCCTCCAGAAACGCCACCCGCGGCCCCGGGAAAAACCCTTGCGCCTTGACCGCATCTTGCAGCGCGGCGGGATCGCGGCGCAGATCGCCCGCCGGAATGCGTGCCAGCCGCATCTCTGCCTCGCCCTCGGGGCCGATCATCGCGGCGATCACCTCTTGCCGGCGCAACGCCACCCGCATCCCGTCGGCACCGAAGATCAACAGCCCCGCCCGCGACGCATCCGGCCGCGCGAAGTAGCGCACTGCCGCCGTGCCGGTCAGCTTCACGGCACGTTCCAGCCTGCGGAAGAGGCGATCAGCTCGCTGACGATCTGGTCGGCCAGCAGCCGCATCAGCCGCTCATAGGCGTCTTCCTCGGCGGCATCCGTCGCCACGGTAGAGCCGGAGGCGGAATAGGACACGAAGGTGGTGACATCGCCCTGCGCCAGCGGCGTGCCGGTCTCGGCATCGCTGAGCAGGTAGGTCGCGACGCCGTCGATATTGTAGCGGGTGGTGGAGTTGTCGGGGGTGATCCCCAGCCCGCGGCTTTGCGTGGTGATGCCATAGCTCAGGCGGAAGGCCACGTTCTGCGGGCGGCCGAGCCGCTCTTCCAGCCGTTCCACCAGGTCGAAGGCGTTCTTGTCGGTCGGGTCTTCGATCCGCACCCGGTTCAGCAGCGCGCGCGCGGGCCCGCCGGTGCCATAGACCGGCGTGAAGCCGCAGGCGGCCGCAAGGGCCGGGACCAGCAGCGCCAGAAAGGCGCGGCGGCCGGATGACGGATCAGATGACGACATTGACGATGCGCCCCGGAACGACGATCAGCTTCTTCACCGGCTGCCCGGCCAGAAACCTGACCACATCATCCACCTCCAGCACCAGCTTTTCAACCTCTGCCGCGGGCATGTCGCGTGGCACGGTGATTTCCGCCCGCCGCTTGCCGTTGATCTGGATCGGCAGCGTCACCGAGTCCTCGACCAGCATCGCCGGGTCGGCCTCGGGCCAGCGCGCCTGCGCCACCAGCCCCTCGCCGCCCAGCATCGACCAGACCTCTTCGGCCAGATGCGGCACCATCGGCGACAGCAGCTGCGCCATCACCCCCATCGCCTCGCGCTTGGCGGCGGCGCCGGCCTGCGATTTCGACAGGGTGTTGGCAAAGGCATAGAGCTTGGCGACAGAGGTGTTGAAGGCAAAGCCCTCGATCCCCGCCGTCACATCGGCAATCGCGCGGTGGGTGGCACGGATCAGCGCGGCATCTTCGGCGGCGTTTTCCGGCGCGGTCGAGGCTGCGATGTCATCCGCCAGTCGCCAGACCCGGCCGAGGAAACGGAAGGCCGCATCGGCGCCAGAGGCCGTCCATTCCACATCCCGCTCCGGCGGGCTGTCCGACATCACGAACCAGCGCGCCGTATCGGCGCCGAAGGCGGTGATGATGTTCACCGGATCGACGACGTTCTTCTTGGATTTGGACATCTTGGCCGAGGGGATGATCTCTACCGCCTCGCCGGTCGCCTTGACTGTGCTGCCCTCGACGTCCTCGGGCAGGTGATAGACTGGCCGCCCCGCCGCGTCGGTGGTCTTGTAGATCTCATGCGTCACCATGCCCTGCGTGAACAGCGCATTGAACGGCTCGATGGCCTTGGCGGGGAGGTGCCCGGTCGCGTGCATCGCCCGCGCGAAGAAGCGGGAATAGAGCAGGTGCAGGATCGCGTGCTCGATGCCGCCGATATACTGGTCGACGTTCATCCAGTAGTCGGCATCCTCGGCAGAGGTCGGCGTGGTCGCCCGCGGCGCGGTGAAGCGGGCGTAGTACCAGCTGGAATCCACGAAGGTATCCATCGTGTCGGTCTCGCGCCGGGCCTCGCCGCCGCAGGTCGGGCAGGTGGCCTTGGTCCAGGTCGGGTGCCGGTCCAGCGGGTTGCCGGGTTTGTCGAAGCTGACATCCTCGGGGAGCGTGATCGGCAGGTTTTCCTTCTTCTCGGGCACCACGCCGCAGGTGGCGCAATGCACCACCGGGATCGGGCAGCCCCAGTAGCGCTGCCGCGACAGGCCCCAGTCGCGCAGGCGGTAGTTGGTCACGCCGCGGCCAACGCCATTCGCCTCGCAGAAGTCGATGGCAGTGGCCACCGCCGCCTCGCCGGTCTGCACCGCCTCGCCAGCGAAGCCGCGGATGTACTCAACTTCCTCGGATTTGGGTGGGGCGAATGCGACGTTAACAATTCGCTGGTGAAGCCTGTAGGTCGGCCGCTCATCACCCCAGTCCCCGCGGTCTTCGATCTCTACCCAGCTGGATTTATCAAACTCGCTATCCGGCAAGTCATGTTCATGACTTGCTTCAGGGATCCGGAAAACCTGAGGGACTGGCAGGTTATACTTCCGAGCAAAATCCAAGTCCCGCTGATCATGCGCCGGGCAGCCGAAGATCGCGCCGGTGCCGTAGTCCATCAGCACGAAGTTGGCGATGTAGACCGGCAGCTCCCACGCGGTATCGAACGGGTGCCGCACCTTGATGCCGGTATCCAGCCCGCGCTTTTCCGCCTTCTCCAGCGCCTCTTCGCTGGTGCCGATGCGCCGGCATTCCGCCACGAACTCCGCCACCGCCGGGTCATGCCGTTCCAGATGCTTGGCCAGCGGATGGTCGGGGCTGATCGCGGCAAAGCTGGCGCCCATCAGCGTGTCGGGCCGGGTGGTGTAAACCTCCAGCCGGTCGAACCCTTCCGGGGCCTCCACGGTCGAGAACGCGAATTGCAGCCCGCGCGACTTGCCGATCCAGTTGGCCTGCATCAGCCGCACCTTCTCGGGCCAGTTCTCCAGCCCGTCCAGCGCCTCCAGCAGATCGCCCGCGAAGTCGGAAATGCGGAAGAACCACTGCGTCAGCTCTTTCCGCTCGACCAGCGCGCCAGACCGCCAGCCGCGCCCGTCGATCACCTGTTCATTCGCCAGAACCGTCATGTCGACCGGATCCCAGTTCACCTGCGCCGACTTGCGATAGACGAGGCCCTTGTCCAGCATGTCGATGAACATCGCCTGCTGCTGGCCGTAGTACTCGGGGTCGCAGGTGGCGAACTCGCGGCTCCAGTCGATGGACAGCCCCAGCGGCTTCATCTGCGCGCGCATGTCGGCGATATTGCCGTAGGTCCAGTCCTTCGGATGGCCGCCGCGTTCGATGGCGGCGTTCTCGGCAGGCATCCCGAACGCATCCCAGCCCATCGGGTGCAGCACCGAGAACCCGCAGCTGGCCTTGTAGCGCGCTATCACGTCGCCCATCGTGTAGTTGCGCACATGGCCCATATGGATGCGCCCCGAGGGATAGGGGAACATCTCCAGCACGTAATACTTCGGCTTGGCCGGATCGCGCCGCGCGGTGAATACCCCGGCCTCGTCCCAGGCGCCCTGCCATTTCGGTTCGGTGACGGCGGGATCATAGCGCGACATATAGAGTAGTCCTTCCATGCGAACGCCGGGCGGAGCGGCCCGGCGTTTATACTCTGCGGCGCAGAGGAATCCAGATGCTGCGGCGAACCCCGATAATTGCCCTGTCGGACTCAGAGCCTGCTGTCGCGGATCCGCAGCTGGCGGGCGCGGGTCAGGATCGCATCCTCGACCGCGCGGACGGTATCGGCCGCAACCGGCCCGCCCGAGGTTTCCATCGCCAGCTTCAGGCTGCGCGCGTCCAGCGCCGGGTCCTGCACATAGACGGTGGCGCGGTAGGCGCGCCCGCCGCCCGGAGGCGTGCCATAGCCGGTGACGATCACGCCCGAGAACGGATCGACCGACTGGATCGGCAGGAAGTTCAGCACTTCGAGGCTGGCCTGCCACAGATACTTGTTCACGCGGACGGTGGTGTTGGGGTCGTCCTGGTTGCCGAACAGATCGAACAGCGACGAGCGATTGCTGCGGATCTCGTCCTCGGTGTCAAAGTCGACGAGCTCCGCCAGGTCTGCGCGCTGCTGCGTGTTCGACTCGCGCGAGCCAAGCAGCCCGCCCGGGCCGCAGGCGGCCAGAGAGGCAAGAAGGGCGGTGATCAGGCCGGCGCGCAGGCTGCGTTGGACGAGCATATTCAGGAAAGCCCCCGTTTATCTTTCCCCGTTGTCTAGCCGATGCCCCCGAAGGCGACAAGGTTTTTCCCCCGCGCCCGATGCAGCCGCGTCACAAGCGCGGCGAGGGCGCGGCCTTGGGCGCGGCAGCGGGCCAGCCATGCGCCGGCAACAGGGCTGCCCCGCGTCACTGTGGCAAGACTGCACCATGACCCCCGCCTTTCCGATGCGCCGGCCCGTTTCCGTTGCAATGTGGCAGGTGAAGGGCGAAACAAGGGCATACCCAACTCGGATTCCCCTGAGATGGGCACACCTTTTGAGACAACGAGGGAAAACGATGAAAAAGCTTCTTCTTGCTTCCACCGCTCTGATCGGCTTCGCAGGCTTCGCGGCCGCTGAAGTCGTGATCGAAGGCTCGGCTGAAATGGGGATCACCGGTGGTGATCTGAAAGAAACCCAGTTCCACAACAGCTACAACCTGAACTTCAAGATGTCGGGCGAGACCGACACCGGCCTGTCGTTCGGCGCCACCTACCGCCTGGACGCCGACGGTTCGTCGGAAGAGAACCAGAACCCGGTTGGCGACAACGGCACCGTGTTCATCTCGGGCGCGTTCGGCAAGCTGACCCTCGGTGACACCGATGGCGCCGCTGACTGGGCCATGCAGGAAACCGCGATGGGCACCTCGATCACCGACGAGGGCACGACCCACGTTGGCTACTCGGGCAACTCGCTGGGCGACGGCCGTCACGACGACCAAGTGCTGCGCTACGAATACGCCTTCGGCGACTTCGGCGTTGCCCTGTCGGTCGAGCATGACGATGGTAACACCGACGACGGCGACGACTTCGATCCGATCATCGGCCTCGGCGGTAAATACAAAACCGAATTCAGCGGCGTGACCCTGGGCTTCGGCCTTGGCTACCAGACCGGTGAAGGCTCGGTGAACCAGCTGACCCCCATCATCGAAGGTGCCTTCGATCTGGACCGGGACGAAGTCGAAGATGCGCTCTCCGACACCGCAAACGAGTTTCTGCAAGCTACCTTCGGCTCCGGCAAGCAAGGCTTCGACGCCTATGGCCTGAGCGTTTCGGCTGGCATGGACAACGGCTTCTCGGCCGTCCTGAACTACTCGGTCGTCGACTTTGACGACGCCTATGACATCACCTATTACGGTGTTGGCTTCGGCTACGAAATGGGCGCCCTGCTGCTGCACATGAACTACGGCGTGGAAGAGTACGACTTCGGGAACGAGTTCCTTGGCTTTGATGTCGATATGGAAGACCGCTTCGACTCGTTCGGCCTGATCGCCAACTACGACCTGGGCGGCGGCGCCATCCTGGCCGCTGGCTACGCCTCGGACGTGTCCTACCGTGACGGCGACCAAGAGCAGTTCTCGCTCGGCATGTCGCTCTCGTTCTGATCCCACGGATCTAGACGGTGTTTGGAAGAGCGGGCCTTGTGCCCGCTCTTTCTGTTTTGTGCCGGGCCCGGAGCCCGCCGCTCCCTCGACAGTCCTTGCCCCCGCCGCTATGGTCCCGGCCGGATCAGGGGCACATGGATTGCGGCAGAACATGACGAAACTCAGCGAAGCGCAACTGAAGCAGCATTACGATCAGGCGATGAAGCTGCAGGCGGCCAAGCAGCACAAGGAAGCGCTGAGCCACTACGAGAAGATGATCGCTGCCAACCCGCGCATCCCCGAGGTGCATTTTCAGGTCGCGCGGATCTTCACCGAAGTCGGCAAGCCCGAGCGCGCGCTGCCGCATCTTCAGGCCGCCGCGGCGCTTCGCCCCGCCGAGCCGGCCGTCTGGCGGCTTTGGGCTGCGGCCGTCGCCCTGACCGCCGAGCCTGAAGCAGAAGCCACATTCCTTGCTGCACTGAAGCTGTCCACGCTGCCGCCCGCGGTGAAGCTGCGCCTGCAGGACCGCTTTACCCCCGGCCACGCCTATGTTCCCTCCGTCCCCGACGAAGTGCGGGCCGAGGTGCGCAAGATCATGCCGCTGATGAAGGCCAAACGCTTTACCGAGGCCGAGTTGATGGCCGCATCGCTGCTGTCGCGCAATCCGCGCTGCGCCGCCGCTGTCAACCTGTTGGCCACCGCACAGGCAAAGCAGGGCAAGATCGATGCTGCGGTGGCCAACTACAACAAGGCCGCGGCCCTCGACCCGGAAGATGCCGAGCCGCTGAACAATCTCGGCCAGATCCTGATCGAGGCTGGCCGCCTGCCCGAGGCGCTGGAGGCCTTCCGCGGTGCCGTGGTCGCCGCGCCCTGCATGGTGCCCGCGCTTGTGCATCTGGCGCTGGCGATGCGGCGCAGCGAGCAGGTGGTGGCGGCGCTGCCCTTCGCGCTGCGCGCGGCCCGACTGGACCCAAGCGACCCGATGCCGCTGGTGATCTTGGGCAACCTCTACACCCTGCGCCGCGATTTTGAATCTGCGGAAGCGGTGCTGCGCAAAGCGCTAGCCATCGCCCCGGACCGCGCCGATACGCAGGCGCTGATGGCGCAGACCCTAGCGCGCCTTGGCGTCGATCAAGAGGCGATGACGCACTTCGACCGCGCGCTGCAGCTGCAACCGGACCTGCCGCTGGCCGTCGGAGGCAAGGCCTCGCTGCTCCAGACGCTTGGCCGCTTCGAAGAGGCCGAACCCTGGTTCCGCCGGTCCCTTGAACTCGATCCCGCGAATGGCGAGACCTATCGCGGCTTCCTTGTCTCCCACAAGGTGCAGCCCGGAGATCCGGTCGTCGATGAGATGATCGCCCGGTTCAACGACCCGAAGACGACGGATGCAAACCGCGTCGGCTTTGGCTTTGGCATCGCAAAGGCTCTGGAGGATCTGAAGCAATACGACCAGGTGTTCCCCTATCTTCGGGTGGCGAATGATCTTGCTCGCAAGGTAAATCCCTACGATGTCAAGGTGCGGCATGAGCGTGTCGCCGCGCTTCTGCGCAGCATGGACAGCCGCGACTGGCCGGGTGAGCCGGTGCCGGGCGCCAGCGGTTTCGGCCCGATCTTCGTGACCGGAATGCCGCGGTCCGGCACGACGCTGGTGGAACAGATCATCGCCAGCCATTCCAGCGTGACCGGCGCGGGCGAGATGAACATTGCCGCCAAGCTGGGCGCAAAGCTGCTGGCTGCGGACAGGGAGACACTCCCGCTTGGGGATCTTGCGCCCGGGGCCATCGTCCGGCTGGGCGAGGACTACCTCACCCAAGTGCGCCAGCGCCACCCGGATGCTGCGCGCGTCACCGACAAGTCAATCCAGAGCTACATGTATCTGGGCCTGCTGAAGCTGGCGATGCCGAAGGCCCGCTTCGTGGTGGTCCGCCGCGACCCGCGCGACAACCTGCTGTCGATCTACAAGAACAAGTTCACCGAGGGCACCCATCTCTACTCCAACAGCCTGCGCGACCTTGGCGAATATTATCGCACCTTCCATGAGGTCATCGAGTTCTGGCGCGCGCGGGTGCCGGACTGGTTCTACGAGGTGCAGTACGAGGAGCTGGTGGCGAACCCCGAGGCCGAGACCCGCAAGCTGATCGCGGCCTGCGGGCTGGACTGGGAAGACGCGTGCCTCAACTCGCACCAGAACACCCGCAAGGTCGACACCCTGTCGGTGTTCCAGGTGCGCCAGCCGATCAGCAAGGCCTCGCTCAACGCCTGGCAGCGCTATGAGTCGCATCTGGGCGAGATGTTCGAGGCACTGGGCGACCTGCTGCCGGAGGATACCCATGCCGCTCGCTGACATTCGCGCCCGCATCGCTGCGGCTGAGGTGGCCGCGGGGCGCGCGCCCGGCTCGGTGCAGCTGATCGCGGTGTCGAAGCTGCAACCGGCAGAGCGGGTGCGGGGCGTTCTGGGCGAGGGCCAGCGGCTGTTCGGCGAGAACTACGTGCAGGAGGCGGCGCATAAATGGCCCGCCTGGCGCGAGGCCTATCCTGGGACCGAGGTCCACATGATCGGCCCGCTGCAGACCAACAAGGCCAGGCAGGCGGTGGAGCTGTTCGAGTGCATCCACACCCTCGACCGCCCCAACCTGGCCGAGCGGCTGGCCCGGATGGCGCAGGCGCGGGGGGTGAGTCCGGCGATGTTCGTGCAGGTCAATACAGGAGCAGAGCCGCAGAAGGCCGGCATCATGCCAGAGATGGCCGACGATTTCATCGCCGCCTGCAAGATGATGGACCTGCCGCTGGCGGGCGTGATGTGCATCCCCCCCGATGACGAAGACCCCACCCCGCATTTCGCGCTGCTGCGCGGGATCGGCGCGCGCAACGGCCTGGCCGGGCTGTCGATGGGGATGAGCAGCGATTTCGAGATCGCGGTGGCGCAGGGCGCAACCCATATCCGGGTGGGCAGCGCGATCTTCGGGGACCGCGCGCCGCGGCCGGCGGCGTAGCGGGGGTTACACACCCCCGCACCCCCGTGGGATATTTTCGCCAGCAAGAAGGGGGAAGGGGCGCTCAGGCGGGCAGGGCTGCCAGGGGGCGCTCGCGGACGGGCAAGTGGACGATGGCCGAGAAGGCGCCGACGCCGACACCGATCCACCACACCGCGTTGTAGTTGCCATAGGCATCATAGAGCCGCCCGCCCAGCCACACGCCCATGAAGCTGCCGATCTGGTGGCTGAGGAACACGAAGCCATAGAGCGTGCCCATGTAGCGCAGCCCGTAGATATGCGCGACAAGGCCCGAGGTCAGCGGCACCGTGGCCAGCCACAGCGATCCCATCACCACCGAGAACACCAGCACCGAGGTCGGCGTGATCGGCATCATGATGAAGGCGGCCGAGGCGATCGTGCGCCCGACATAGATCCAGGCCAGCAGGTATTTCTTGGTATGCCGCCGCCCCAGCCAGCCCGCGGTGATGGTGCCGACGATATTGGCGAGGCCAATCACCGAGATAGCGATGGCCCCCAGCGCCGAGGTAGTGGAGACACCAAGCGAGGCGAGAGTGCCTGACGGGTCGATGGCCCCGCACATCTCTGTCACGAAGGCGGGGAAATGGGCGGTGATGAAGCCCAACTGGTAGCCGCAGGAAAAGAACCCCACGAAGATCAGGATGAAGGACGGGTCGCGGAAGGCGCGGTTCAGGACCGAGCCGAGGCTCTCCTCCAGCTCTGCTTTGGTCGCGGGGGCGGGGGAGCGCATGAAGGGCAGGGCGAAGATCACGCACAGGATCACGCCCGCGAAGATCACGAATACCGTTTGCCATGTGTAGACCGACAGCAGCGCCTCGGCCACCGGGGCGCCGAAGACCTGGCCCGCCGATCCGGCGGCGGTGGCGATGCCAAGCGCCAGCGAGCGGTTCTCGGCGCTGCTGGCGCGGCCGACCACGGCGAGGATCACGCCGAAGCCGGTGCCGGCGATGCCAAAGCCCACCAGGATCTCCAGCAGCTGATGTTGCAGCGGCGTCACCGCCAGCGAGGACAGCACCAGCCCGGCGGCGTAGAGGAGCGCCCCCGCGACGATGGCGCGGCGGTCGCCGAACTTCTCCGCCAGCGCGCCGAAGATCGGCTGGCCGATGCCCCAGGCGAGGTTCTGGATGGCGATGGCCAGCGAGAAATCGGCCCGCGGCCAGCCGAATTCGTTGGCGATGGGCAGCTGGAACACGCCAAAACTGGCGCGGACGGCGAAGCTGAGCATGATGACCACGCAGGCAGAAATCAGCACGGAGGTGAACAGCGGGGCGCGCGCCTGCATGGGGGACTCCTTGTCGCGGAGCCTCAAGGTGCCGGAAATGGCGCCCGCGTCAAATTCCGTTTTGTGACGGGCACAATTGCGCCCCGTGCTGCGCCCGCGGCGGCTTCCCTTGCCCCCGCCCGCAGGCTATTTCGGTCGGCATGACCCAGACGCTGACCCAGATCTATGACCGGCTGTGCAAGGACGGCACCCTGCGCCCCGACCCGGCGCAGCGCGCGGCCTTGCCGCTGTTGCAGGCGGTGCGCGACGCGCTGGAGGCGGAACCGCCCAAGCGTGGGCTGTTCGGCTTTCTGGCCAAGCCGCCTGCGCCGCCGAAGGGCCTCTACCTCTGGGGCGGGGTCGGGCGCGGCAAGTCGATGCTGATGGACCTGTTCATGGAACATGTGGCGATCAGCGCCAAGCGCCGGGTGCATTTCCACGCCTTCATGCAGGAGATCCAGAACCGCCTGCATGAGGTGCGCAAGACCGGCGTGCAGGACGCGATCCGCCCGGTCGCGGTGGCCGTGGCCGAGCAGGCCAGGTTGCTGTGCTTCGACGAGATGCAGATCACCGACATTGCCGATGCGATGATCGTCGGGCGGCTGTTCCAGTATCTGTTCGAGATGGGGGTGGTTGTCGTCACCACCTCGAACCGGGTGCCGGAGGATCTGTACAAGGACGGGCTGAACCGGCCGCTGTTCCTGCCCTTCATCGCGCTGATCGAAGACAACATGGCCGTACATGAGCTGGAGAGCGAGACCGACTATCGCCAGCACCGGCTGGCCGGCACCCCGGTCTATTTCTGCCCCGCCGATGCCCGGGCCTCGCGTGCCATCGAGGCGATCTGGCAGGAGTTGACCGGGGGCGGCGGCGAGGGGCCGCTGGTGCTGAAGGTCAAGGGCCGCGATGTGGTGCTGCCCGATGCGCGGTCGGGCGTCGCGCGGGCCAGCTTCTGGGACCTGTGCGCCAAGCCACTTGGCCCCGCCGACTATCTGGCGATTGCCGGCGCGGTGCGGGTGCTGATCGTCGAGGAGGTGCCGCTGCTGTCCTCGTCGAACTTCAACGAGGCCAAGCGCTTTGTCACGCTGATCGACGCGCTCTATGAGGCAAAGGTGCGGCTGATCTGCTCGGCCGCGGCCAGCCCCGAGAACCTTTATATCGAGGGCGAGGGCAGCTTTGAATTCGTGCGCTCTGCCAGCCGCCTGCGCGAGATGCAGGGCGAGGGCTGGGGCGCCTGATCAGCCGCGCCGGGCCTTGCGCCAGGCATCGGGGGTAAGCCCTTCCGCCTCGCGGAACACCCGGATCAGGTGCGAGGCATCGCAGAACCCGGTTTGCAGCGCGATCTGGGTAATCGGCACATCGCCCCGCTCCAGCAGGTGCCGCGCCTGCGACAGGCGCATCCGCCGGGCTGCCTCGGCGGGGGTCAGGTCCAGCGCGGCGGTGAAGTGGCGCTCCAGCTTGCGGCGGCTGACGCCCAGTTGCTCGGCCAGCCGCGCCACCGGCAAGGGCGTGTCCAGCGCCTGCTGGATCCGCAGCAGGGCGCGCTTCACCAGCGGGTCGGCGGTGGTCAATTCCAGCGGCAGGCCGGGCTGCGGGCGGTCGGCGGCCATCGCCTCGTCGAAGATCATGATCGCCAGGCTCTTGCGCGCTGCCGCCGCGCCGATATGCCTGTCCACCAGAAACGCCGCCAGATGCGCCGAACTGGCACCGCCCGAACAGGTGATGCGGTCGCGGTCCACCACGAAGATACGGTCCGACACCGGGGTCAGCCCCTCGAATTCATCGCGGAAATCGTCGTGGTGGAACCAGTTCACGCAGCAGCGATAGCCCTGCATCAGCCCCGCGCGGTGCAGGATGAAGGCGCCGGTGCAGATGCCGATCAGCGGTACTTTCGCAGCCGCCGCCTGATGCAGGAAGCGGGTCAGGTCGGGATGCAGGCTCTGGTTCTCATCGATCAGCCCGCCGATCACCGCGATGTAATCGAAGCGGCGCGGGTCGCCGAGGCGCTCTTCGGGCTGCACGCTCAGCCCGCAACTGGAGTCTATGGGCTCACCCGCCTGCGACAGCAGCCGCCAGCGGCACAGAATCGGACGCGAGCGGTCGCCCTCATCCGCCGCAAGGCGCAGAACATCGACGAAATTGGCCAGCGCACACAGGGTGAAGCGGCGCGCGAGGAGGATGCCGACGCGCAGGCGGGGCTCGGGGGCTGGTTCGGCGGGATGTTTCACAGGTGTGACGCAATCATGATGGTCTGGTGACGCATCCATACAGTGCGGCGCGGCGGATTTCGACAATCATTCTTGCTTCATCTCTTGCCCGGAGTGCCGCCATGACCAGCCACAGCCCGATCCGCGCCGCCAGCAAGATCACGCCGCAACCGACCGGCGAGGCGCGCTTCGCCTTCCTGCTGCTGGACGGCTTCACCCATCTGGCCTTCGCCTCGGCGCTGGAGCCGCTGCGGGTGGCGAATGAGGCGCTTGGCCGCCCCGCCTATGGCTGGCGGCTGCTGAGCGAGACGGGCGGGCCGGTCACCTGCTCCAACGGCATGACCATTCTGGCCGACGGCCCGATGCAGCCGATGGGCCGCGGGGAAACGCTGATCGTGGTCGGCGGGCGCGGGGCGCGGCGGCAGGCCAGCGACCGGCTGCTGGGGCAGCTGCGGCGTGAGGCGGTGCGCGGCACCCGCATCGGCGCGCTGTGCATGGGGAGTTACATCCTCGCCCGCGCCGGCCTGCTGGAGGGCGAGGACTGTGCAGTGCATTGGGAGCTTGCCGATGCCTTTGCCGAGGAGTTTCCGCGCATCACCGTTACCCGCTCCGCCTTTACTCTTGGCCGCAGGCCCACGGCGCCGGGCGGCGCGGTTGCGGCCGACATGATGCTGCACCTGATCGCCGCCGATCATGGCGCAGAGCTGCCGGCGCGGCTGGCGGACCTCATGGTCTGCAACGGCGTGCGCAGCCCGCAATCGGATCAGACCGTGTCGCTGCAATCGCGCTACGGGATGCGCAACCCGCGGCTGGTCAAGGTGCTGCGCTTCATGGAGCAGACGCTGGAGCAGCCGCTGACCGCCGCCGAGATTGCCGAGGCCGCCGGCATGTCGATCCGCCAGACCGAACGGCTGTTCACCCGCTATGTGAAGATGACGCCGATGGCCTTCTACGCCCGGCTGCGGCTGGACAAGGCGCATAGCCTGCTGATGCAGACGGAACTGTCGATCACCGAGGTGGCGGTGGCCTGCGGGTTCCAGTCTTCCTCGCATTTCGCCAAGCGCTATCGCGCCGCCTTTGGCGTGAACCCGCGCCACATGCGGGTGGTGGGTGCCCCCGCCGCCGCATGACGGCAGGGGAAATCGGTCAGGCCAGCATGTCGCGGACCATCGGGATGACCTTGGTCCCGTAAAGCTCGATCCCGTCCAGCAGCACGCCCGGCTGCTGCGGGCCGGCCGAATATTTCAGGTCGAACCGCTGCACCCCCAGCTTGCGCACCGTGGCCGCGATCTTCTTCGCCACCGTCTCGGGGCTGCCGACATAGAGCGAGCCATGCTCGATCTCGCGCTCGAAATCCCGGATCTGCAGCGGCGCCCAGCCACGCGAGCCGCCGATCAGGTCATGCATCGCCTTGTAGCCCGGCCAGAACCGTTCGCGGGCTTCCGTATCGGTCGGGCCGACATGGCCGGGGGAGTGCACGCCGATGGGCAACGAGGGCGTGCCCACCTGCTCCCACGCCTGATGGTAGAGATCGACATAGGGTTTGAACCGCCCCGGATCGCCGCCGATGATCGCCAGCATCATCGGCAGACCGTGACTGACCGCGCGCAGCACCGATTCCGGGCTGCCACCGACGCCGATCCACGCCTTCAGCGGCCGTTCGGGGCGCGGATAGACAACCTGCCCCTTCAGCTCTGCCCGGGTGCGGCCGTGCCAGATGACCTTCTCATCGCGCAAGAGGCGGGTCAGCAGGTCCAGCTTCTCCTCGAACAGCACCTCGTAGTCGCGCATGGCAAAGCCGAACAGCGGGAAGCTCTCGGTGAACGAGCCGCGACCCAGGATCAGCTCTGCCCGCCCGTCCGACAGCGCATCGAGCGTGGCAAAACGCTGGAACAGCCGCACCGGATCATCCGAGGACAGCACGGTCACGGCGGTGCCGATGCGCAGCCGCGTGGTCTTGGCGGCAATCGCCGCCATCACGATTTCCGGGGCCGACACGGCAAAATCGGCACGGTGATGCTCGCCGATGCCGATGAAGTCGGCGCCGGTCTGGTCGGCCACGACCGCTTCGGCAACGACATTGCGCAGGGTTTCGGCGTGGCTTTGCGGGGTGCCATCGGCATTGGCGGTGACATCGCCAAAGGTGTCGAGGCCAAATTCGATCGGATTGGTCATTGGAATGCCTCCTGTTCAGCGTTGCCGCCAAGGTAAGGCGCCGGGGCCGCCCCCACAACGCCGCGGGCTGTGCGCGGGCGCGCTGGCCCGGTGCGGGGCTGCTGTCAGCCGTTCTCGCGCAGGATGCTGCCGGCAAGGTAAAGCGAGCCGCAGATCAGGATCCGCGCGCCCGCATCCGCCGCCACGATGCGCTGCACGGCCTCCAGCACCGAGGGCGCGGTGGTCGCCGTCAGCCCGGCGGCATGGGCGGCGGCCTCGGTTTCCTCGGCGCTCAGCGTGTTCGCTTCGCCCGGGATCGACACGGCGGTCAGGCTGGCGGCATGGGCAGCCAGCGGGCGCAGATAGCCGCCAATGTCCTTGGTGTTGAGCATCCCCACCACCAGATGCGTCGCCCGCCGCGGCATCGCCGCCAGCGTTTCCGCCAGCGCCTCGCCCGCCGCGGGGTTGTGGCCACCGTCGAGCCACAGCTCTGCCTCCGGCGCCGCCATCGGCAGCGGACCCCGGCGCAGGCGCTGCATCCGGGCTGGCCAGTCGGCGCGGCTCACCGCCGCCTCGCAGGCCGCCTCATCCGCCCCCAGATGGCGCAATGCGGCCAGCGCCGCCCCGGCATTGTGGATCTGGTGCGGGCCCGGCAGGTTCGGTAGCGGCAGGTCCAGCAACCCCGTCTCATCCTGATAGACCAGCCGCCCGCCTTCCGCCTGCACATGCCAATGCTGCCCGTGCACCAGCAGCGGCGCGCCCAGCCGGGCCGCCCGCCGCTCGATCACCTCCAGCGCCGCCTCCTGCTGCGGGCCGACCACGCAGGGCACGCCGCGTTTCAGGATCCCGGCCTTCTCGCCCGCGATCTCGGCCAGCGTCTCGCCCAGATATTGCTGATGGTCGATCGACACCGGGGTGATGATGGTCAGCCGTGGCGCCTCCACAACGTTCGTCGCATCCAGCCGCCCGCCAAGCCCCACCTCCAGCAGCGTCCAGTCCGCCGGGGTGCGCGCGAACCCCAGCAAGGCGGCGCAGGTGGTGATCTCGAAGAAGGTGATGTTCTGGCGGTCATTGGCGCGCCAGCACTCGTCCAGCAGCGCGGTCAGGTCGGCCTCGGGAATGATCCGGCCGGCAAGGCGGATGCGCTCGTGGAACCAGGCCAGATGCGGCGAGGTATAGGCGTGGACCTTATCCCCCCGCGATTCGAGGCCCGCCCTGATCATCGCCTGCGTCGAGCCCTTGCCATTGGTCCCGGCAACATGGATCACCGGCGGCAGGCGCTGTTCGGGATGGCCGAGCGCCGCCAGCAGGCGCCAGACCCGGTCCAGCGTCAAGTCGATGATCTTGGGATGCAGCGCCATCATCCGCGCGAGGATGGCGTCGGATCCGGCGGGCCGCGTCACGGCTTGGCGGCGGGCTTGGGTTCGACAGCCTTGGCAGGCTCGGGCACCACGGCCGGGGCCGCCTCGGGCGCCGGCATCGCCGCAACCTCGGGCTTCGGCGCGGGCAGGTCGCCCTTCACCGCAGGCGGCTGCCCGGTCAGCATCCGCAGCACCGTCACCAGTTCCTCGCGCAGCTTCTTGCGGTGGGTCACCCGGTCCAGCATCCCGTGGTCCAGCAGGTATTCGGCGCGCTGGAAGCCCTCGGGCAGCTTCTCGCGGATCGTCTGTTCGATCACCCGCGGACCGGCAAAGCAGATCAGCGCGTTCGGCTCGGCAATATGCACATCGCCCAGCATCGCATAGCTGGCCGTCACGCCGCCGGTGGTCGGATGGGTCAGCACCACGATGTAGGGCAGGCCCGCTTCCTTCAGCATCTGCACGGCAACGGTCGTGCGCGGCATCTGCATCAGGCTCAGGATCCCTTCCTGCATCCGCGCGCCGCCTGCGGCCGAGAACAGCACCAGCGGCCGTTTCAGCGCCACGGCGCGCTGCGCCGCGGCGATGATGGCGTTGCCGACATACATGCCCATCGACCCGGCCATGAAGCTGAAATCCTGCGCGGCGACAACCACCGGGGTGCGGGCAATCTCGCCCTCGGCCACCAGCATCGCCTCTTTCTCGCCCGTGGCCTTCTGCGCGCCGCGCATCCGGTCGGGGTACTTCTTCTGGTCGCGGAATTGCAGCGGGTCGATCACCGGTTCGGGCACCTTCACCTCGGTGAAGATCCCGCCATCGAACAGCGCGTGAAAGCGGGCGCGCGGCGTGATGCCCATGTGATGGTCGCAGCTGGTGCAGACGTTCAGGTTGTCGGCCAGCTCTCGGTGGAACAGCATGGTCCCGCATTCGGGGCATTTGGTCCACAGGTTCTCGGGCACCTCGCGGCGCGAGAACAGCGAGTTGATCTTGGGTCGGACGTAGTTCGAGATCCAGTTCATCGCGCGCTCCCGCTCGGCCGTGTGTCTGCCGGCCACCTGTCTGCCTTGCTGCGCCCCGAAATAAGCGGCAAGGGCAGGAAATGCAATCGCAGGCATGGGCGGCAGCCGGCCAAATGGCGCCGCTGCCCGCGACTTGTCCGCACCAAAGCAGGGCCGCGCGACATTTCCGCAAAGCTTGGGCGCCCGCAGCGGCAGAATCCTGCCTTGCCCCGGCCCGTCCGGGACACTATTCCCTTGCCCAGCCAATTCCGGGAGGACAGCCCCATGAAGAACACCCGTTTCGACAAGTCCCGGCTTCCCAGCCGCCACGTCACCGAAGGGCCGGAGCGCGCGCCGCACCGCAGCTACTTCTATGCGATGGGCATCACGGAAGAAGAGATTCACCAGCCCTGGGTCGGCGTCGCCACCTGCTGGAACGAAGCGGCGCCGTGCAACATCGCGCTGAACCGTCAGGCACAGTCGGTGAAGATGGGCGTAAAGAAGGGCGGCGGCACCCCGCGCGAGTTCACCACCATCACCGTCACCGACGGCATCGCCATGGGGCATGAGGGGATGCGCTCGTCCCTCGCCAGCCGCGATGCGATTGCGGACACGGTCGAGCTGACCATGCGCGGCCATTGCTATGACGCCATCGTCGGGCTGGCGGGCTGCGACAAGTCGCTGCCCGGGATGATGATGGCGATGGTGCGGCTGAACACGCCCTCCGTCTTCATCTATGGCGGGTCGATCCTGCCGGGCCGGCTGAACGGCAAGGATGTCGTGGTGCAGGACGTGTTCGAGGCGGTCGGCCAGCACGCCGCCGGCAACATGACCGATGCGGAACTCGCGATCCTGGAACGGGTGGCCTGCCCCTCGGCCGGGGCCTGCGGTGGGCAATACACTGCCAACACCATGGCCTGCGTGTCCGAGGCCATCGGCCTTGCGCTGCTGAATTCCTCGGGCGCGCCCGCACCTTACGAATCCCGCGACCAGTATGGCGATGCCTCGGGTCAGGCGATCATGCACCTGATCGAGAAGAACATCCGCGCCCGCGATATCGTCACGCTCAAGTCGCTGCAGAATGCCGCGCGCGTGGTGGCCTGCACCGGCGGGTCCACCAATGCCGGCCTGCACCTGCCCGCCATCGCGCATGAGGCGGGGATCGACTTCGACCTGTTCGATGTCTGCGACATCTTCCGCGACACGCCCTATTTCGTCTCGCTCCGCCCCGGCGGCGAGTATGTCGCGAAAGACCTCTACGAGGCTGGCGGCGTGCCGGTGGTGATGAAGGAACTGCGCAAGGCGGGCCTGCTGCATGAAGACTGCATGACCGCCTCGGGCCGCGCCCTTGGCGAAGAGCTGGACCTGATCGAGCGCGAGGCGGATGGCAAGGTCATCTACCCGATCTCTGCCCCGATCACCGCAACCGGCGGCGTCGTCGGCCTGCGCGGCAACCTCGCGCCCGACGGCGCCATCGTGAAGGTCGCCGGCATGGCGCCCGAACAGCAGGTCTTCACCGGCCCGGCGCGGGTGTTCGAATGCGAGGAAGAGGCGTTCGAGGCTGTGCAGAACCGCGGCTATGCCGAAGGCGACGTGATCGTCATCCGCAACGAAGGCCCGGCAGGCGGGCCGGGGATGCGCGAGATGCTGTCGACCACTGCCGCGCTGTCGGGGCAGGGCATGGGCAAGAAGGTGGCGCTGATCACCGATGGCCGCTTCTCGGGCGCGACGCGCGGCTTCTGCGTCGGCCATGTCGGGCCAGAGGCCGCGCATGGCGGGCCGATTGCGCTGCTGAAGACC
This sequence comes from Frigidibacter albus, assembly GCF_009908165.1. Classification (GTDB taxonomy): domain Bacteria; phylum Pseudomonadota; class Alphaproteobacteria; order Rhodobacterales; family Rhodobacteraceae; genus Frigidibacter; species Frigidibacter albus. The sequence goes on along the minus strand of NZ_JAAAUC010000010.1, from coordinate 126,712 downwards.
GGTGACATGATCACCATCGATGCGATCCGCGGCGAGATTTCCGTGGCGGTCAGCGATGAGGAACTCGCGGCGCGCAAGGCCGTCTGGCCCGGCCCGCGCAAGACCGACTATGCCAGCGGCGCGCTGTGGAAATACGCGCAGCTGGTCGGCGTCGCCCGCTATGGCGCCGTGACCCATCCCGGCACCAAAGCCGAAACGCATGTCTATATGGACCAATGAGCGCGGCAGGGCCGTGCTGAAAGGCGCGGCCCTGTGGCTTGCGGCCCTGCTGGCGATCGTGGCGCCTGCCGCCGCGCAAAGCGGCGCGCCCCTGCGGGTGACGGTCGATGGCCGCGCCGTCGTCGTCACCGGCCCGCCCGGCTATTGCGTGGACCGCAGCGCCTCGCGCGAGGGGCCCGAGGGTGCCTTCGTGCTTCTGGGCAGCTGCGTGGCGCTTGGCGGGGGCCGCGCTGCCCCAAGGGATGCACCCGCCGTGCTGATCGCCACCATAGCGCCCGGCGCCTCGGGCGAGGGGCTTGGTCCCGAAGGGTTTGCCGGGCTTGCGACCTTCTTCACCTCGGAACCCGGCCGCGCCGCGCTCAGCCGTGCCGGGGACGCGGGCAGCGTTCAGGTGATCGAGGCGCTGTCGGTCGGCGATGTGCTCTACCTTCGCATCGCCGATCAGGCCGCTGCCGAGGGTCAGGCGCTGGACCCCGAGTACTGGCGCGCCATCCTGTCCCTGCGCGGGCGCATGGTCACGCTCTCGGTCCTGTCCGAGGCGGGCAGCCCGCTTCCGGCCGGCCGCGCGCGCGCGGTGCTGGACACATTCGTGGCACGGATGCAGGCCGCCAACCCGTCCCGCCCGTCAGATCCGTAACTTGTGCCGCATTGCAGCGCGTTGGGGCTTTTCCTTTGTGGATGAACGTGAAACCATCCGCGTTAATCGTTTCCATGTTAAGCGTTGCGCACGTCAGAGTGCGATTCCCTGCCGCCAAGCCGCTGGCTGGATTGAAAAATGAGTGACCAGATCGAATCCCTCTTCGACCGTCTCATGCATCGGCGCGTGCTGCGCCGCTGGGGCAGGGCCGCATCCGAGGCGGAAGAGATCGACCTCGACAGCCTGCGCGCCCTGCGCGGCCGCGCCCGCCAGATCCGGCGCGAGCTGGACCGGCTTCTGCACGTGGCGGAAGGCCGGCTGACCCTGCCGCTGATCGGGTCGAACGCCATCCGCACCCCGCTTGGCACCGACTGGTCCTGGCGGCCCGACCTGTGGTCCGGCCCGGTCAATCCCGCGGGCCATGCGGCGGTCGAAACCCGCACCCAGCTGGGCGGCGGGCTGACCGTCTTCCATGACTGCCGCGAAAGCGAACTGACCCTGCGCCAGATCCGCAACACGCGCGAGGCGGACCTGGCCCCCTTCGGGCTGCGCATGGATGTGTTCCATTTCGACGGCTCGTTCCTCAGCCTGGTGATCGACCTGCCGGAAGAGGCGGCGCAGGGGCTGAAGCTGCGGCATCTGGTGCGGCTCGAAGCGGTGATCGAGACCGAAAAGCCGGTGGAAATCTTCGCGCGGCTCAACGTCAAGCACGGCCCGAATACCGAACAGGTGGTGCGCGAGTTGGACCTGCGCGAGCCGCAGGTGCTGGCGGAATTCGACCTCGCCTATACCAAGCTGAACGAAAAACGGGTGGAGCGCGCCTGGGTGGACCTGATCTTCGAAGGCCCGCAGCAGAACCAGATCGTGCTACGCGACATCACCTTCAGCCGCCGGCCGCGGGCCGAGCTTTAAGAGGGCGCAATGGGCGAGATGATCCTGACCAAGACGCGCATCCACGGCGGCAAGTGGGAGGGCGTGCTCAAGGCCCCCGCGGCGGATGAGCAACCGCGGCTGGCGGTCTGGCATCTGGACGCCGCGCTGACGGGGGTCGAACTGTCCTCGATCCCCGACCGGCCTGGCCGCTGGCGTGTCAGCGTACCGATTCCGGCGGACCTGCTGTCGGACGGGGTGCAGAGCTTCGTGATCCGCGACGAGGGCAGCGGCGACACGCTGGGGCATTTCACCATCGTCACCGGCGTGCCGCTGGAAGATGACATCCGCGCCGAGGTCGACCTGCTGCGGGCAGAGCTGGACCTGCTGAAGAAGGCCTTCCGCCGCCATGTGGTGCAGACCGCGGGCTAAAGCCCGTGACGCCGCGTTTGGCGTGACTTGCCCGTGCCGTCCCGCCATGCTGCCCCGGCACGCTTGGGAGGGCCAGCCATGACCGATTATCCGCACCTGTTCACACCGCTGGACCTTGGCCATGTGGTGCTGCCGAACCGGGTGCTGATGGGCTCCATGCATACCGGGCTGGAAGAAACCGGCGACTGGAACCGGGTCGCCGAGTTCTACGCCGAACGCGCCCGCGGCGGCGTGGCGCTGATGGTCACCGGCGGCATGGCCCCGAACCGCGAGGGCGGGGTGTTCCCGGGCGCGGCGGGCCTATACACCCCTGAAGACATCGCCAATCACCGCATCGTCACGGACCGGGTGCATGACGCGGGCGGGCGCATCGCCATGCAGATCCTTCATGCCGGGCGCTATGCCTATGGCAAGGAGTGTGTGTCGGCCAGCGCGATCAAGTCGCCGATCTCGCCCTTCCCGCCCGCCGCGCTGGACGAGGCGGGAATCGAGAAGCAGATCGCCGACATCGTCACCGCCGCCGTGCGCGCCCGCGAGGCGGGCTATGACGGCGTGGAGGTGATGGGCAGCGAGGGGTACCTCCTGAACCAGTTCCTGGTGCGCCACACCAACCGGCGCGAGGATGACTGGGGCGGCAGCTACGCCAACCGGATGCGGCTGCCGGTGGAGGCGGTGCGGCGGGTGCGCGAGGCGGTAGGCCCCGATTTCATCCTGATCTACCGCATCTCGCTGATCGACCTGATCCCCGATGGATCGACCTGGGATGAGGTGGTGACGCTGGCCCGCGCCATCGAGGCGGCGGGCGCCACCATCCTCAACACCGGCATCGGCTGGCACGAGGCGCGGGTGCCGACCATCGCCACCTCGGTTCCCCGCGCGGCCTTTGCGCACCTGACCGGGCGGCTGCGGCCCGAGGTCGGGATCCCGGTCATCACCTCCAACCGCATCAACCGCCCCGAAGTGGCCGAGGCGCTGCTGGCTTCGGGCACGGCCGACATGGTCAGCATGGCGCGGCCCTTCCTGGCCGATGCGGATTTCGTGGTGAAGGCCGCCACCGGCCGCGCGGCCGAGATTGCGCCCTGCATCGCTTGCAACCAGGCCTGCCTCGACCATACCTTCAGCGGCAAGATCTCCAGCTGCCTTGTGAACCCCCGCGCGGGGCACGAGACGCAGCTGCGCTACGATCCGGCCCCGGCACCCAAGCGCATCGCGGTGGTGGGCGCGGGCCCGGCGGGGATGACGGCGGCGATCATCGCGGCACAGCGCGGGCACAAGGTGGCGCTGTATGAGGGCGCAGACCGCATCGGCGGCCAGCTGAACATGGCGCGCGTGGTGCCGGGCAAGGAAGAGTTTCACGGGCTGGTCGACTGGTTCGCGGTGATGCTGGACCGTTCCGGCGTCGATCTGCGGCTGGGGCAGCGGGCCGATGTGGCGGCGCTGGCGGGGTATGACGAGGTGATCGTGGCAACAGGCGTGCGCCCGCGCGATCCGGGTATCCCGGTCGAGGGCGCGGCGCAGGTGGTGTCCTATGTCGATCTGCTGACCGGGCGCACGACTGCCGGCGCCCGGGTCGCTGTGGTCGGCGCCGGGGGCATCGGCTTCGACGTGTCGGAATACCTGGTGGAGGGCGAAAGCCTGACCCTGCATCCCGATCAGTGGCGGCAGGAATGGGGCGTGGGTGACCCGGCCAGCAGCGCGGGCGGCCTTGCGCCGCCGCAGCCCTCCGCCCCCGCGCGGCAGGTGACGCTGCTGCAACGCAAACCGGAAAAGCCCGGCCGCCGTCTGGGCAAGACCACCGGCTGGATCCACCGCGCCGCACTGGCCGCCAAGGGCGTGACCATGCTCGGCGGCGTGAACTATGAGCGCATCACACCCGAGGGGCTGTGGATCAGCTTCGGCCCGGCCCGCGAGCGGCCGGAGTTGATCGCGGCGGACACCGTCGTGCTGTGCGCAGGACAAGACAGCGAGCGTGGGCTGCTGGACGACCTGGCCGCCGCCGGGATCACCGCCCATGTCATCGGCGGCGCCGACGTCGCGGCAGAGCTCGATGCCAAGCGCGCGATCGATCAGGCGGCGCGGCTGGCGGCGTTGATGTAATTTGTTAGCTTTGTCCCGCAAGCTGTTGTAACATAACACAAACGGCACTTTGCGTCGCTACCCCGCATCGTTTCCACCCCATTAACGATCTGTCACAATACCCGACATTTGCCGGACCCTCTCCGCATTCCTGCCCGATTTGGCACCGATAGATGCTGACACAAGCGAGTGTCTTGCAGAGGTGCACAATGGACCGATTGACCGAAATGGAGGCCTTCGCCACGGTGGTGGACCAAGGGGGGTTTACCGACGCGGCCAAGAAGATGGGGATCTCCAAATCCGCCGTGTCCAAGCATGTGTCTGCCTTGGAGGCGCGCCTTGGCGCCCGGCTGCTGAACCGCACCACCCGCCGCGTCAGCCCGACAGAGATCGGGCTGGCCTATTACGACCGTGCAAGGCGCGTGCTGAACGATGCCGGAGAGGCGGATGCGCTGGTCACCTCGATGCAATCGGCGCCCTCGGGCCTGCTGCGGATCTCGGTGGCGACCGATTTCGGGGTCAACCTGCTCTCGCCGGTTCTGGGCGATTTCCTGCAGGAATATCCGGATATTACCGTCAACATGGTGCTGAACAACCGCTATGTGGAGCTGATTTCCGAAGGCTTCGACATGGCGATCCGCATCGGCGAGCTGGAGGACAGCACGCTGCGCGCCCGCAAGCTGACCGATACCGCCAAGCGGATGATCGGCGCGCCGGAGTATTTCCAGAAATATGGTCACCCGCAGAAGATCGACGATCTGAACGACCACAAGCTGCTGCATTACTCCAACCAGTCCAGCGCGAACGTCTGGCGCATCTCGGCCCCCTCGGGCGAGAAGCGGCAGGTGCGCACGGCCGGCTGGCTGACGGTGAATGACGGGCAATCGCTGCTGAACGCCGCGGTGTCGGGGCTGGGGATCGCCTATCTGCCGTCGTTCCTCTATGCCGAGGCGATGCGCAAGGGGCTGGTCGAGGATGCGATCCCTGAACTGCCGCAAGAAACGCTGGGGATCTACGCGGTCTATCCGCCGGGGCGCTTCACACAGCCCAAGGTGCGCGCTTTCATCGATTTCCTGACCCGGACCTTTGCCGACAAGGGCCCCGAGAACTGGTAACATTCACCTGATACTCAACAAGGGCGGCGCGCCACGCGTGCCGCGCAACAAATTGGGCGCCGTGCGCCCGTGCGCCAGAAGGGCGTTACTGGGTCGGGGTCAACATGGCCTCGACCCTTCTGTTTCTGGCGCGGCCCTCATCCGTCAGGTTCGACGCACGGGGCGCAAGATAGCCCGCCCCTTCTGCCGCCAGCTGCGCGGGGGGCACCCCATGCAGGCGCACCAGCCGGTCCATGACCGAGGCCGCCCGGCTGCGCGACAGGGTGATGTTCGCGTCGATGCTGCCCACGGCGTCGGTATGGCCGACGAGGGTGATGCGTTGGTCGGGGTTCGCCGCCAGATAGTCGGCAAGCTCGGCGAGCGAGGCGTAGCTGCCTTCGCCGAGGTTCGAGGAGGCGGTGGCAAAGTCCAGATCATCCAGCGCCACCACACCCGCGGCTTGCAACGCGCTGGCGATCCCGGTGCGGGGGGCCGCATCGGTGAAGGGGCTCGCGGGGGCCGGGGCCTTGGCAGAGCCGGTCACCGCCAGCGGTGCGCCATCCGCGGGGCGGATATGGGTGATCTGCACGAAGCCGTGCTCGCTGGACCGGCTGACCCACAGCTCAAGATACTCGGCCGTTGCGCCCTCGCCTTTCTGCGCCGAGAGGAAGCGGTAATCGCCCAGATCGACATGCATGTCAGGCTCGGGCAGCAGCGCGGCGGCGTAGCGGAAGTCGAAGCCGCCGCAGATGTCATCCTCGCAGTCATACAGCAGGGTGAAGCCCGCCTCCTCCAGCTGCTCGCGCAGCGGGGCCAGCAGTTGCAGCGTGGTGGCGCCCGGCGCGTGCAGGCGCCAGGCGCTCTGGCTGATTGCGCCCTCGACGGGCAGCATTTGCACTTCGCTGTCCATATAGGGACCAAGCGGCAGCGAATGGCTGCCAAGCGCCTCGATCCGCTCGCCGCTGCGTTCTGCCGCCGCGGGCAGGGCCAGCGGCGCGCCCTGCGCGGCAAGCGCCTGAGCACCGGCCGCCGACGGAACTGCCAACGCCAGCGAGAGCAGGGCTGCGGCGCGCATCATCGGGCGGCGCCGTGGTCTTCGGGGTTGGTGGCCAAAACGCTGTCGGGCCTGCCGCAGAGGGCACAACACGCCCGCGTCGCATCGGGAATAGGCCCGACCATCTGCAGGTCACGCGCGGTGGGGCTTGGCGTTTGGTCCACTGCTCTGGCCTTTGCGGCTCATTTCATTCGGTAGTGATATTGTCCCACGATTTGCATCCCCAAGGAAGCGTAGAGCGCGCAGGCAGGCGCATTCTCGCGCGTGACCACCAAGGAAAGGTTAATCGCCCCGCGGTCCTGCGCCCAGAAGGCCGCTGCGCGCATCATATGGGCGCCAAGGCCGCTGCGCTGCTGCTCTGGCAGGACGTGCAGGGCGTGCAGCATTGCGGTATCCCCGTGCAGGGCGACGAAGGCGCTGCCCGCGGCCCGGTCATTGATGCGCCCGAGCAGCGCGGTGTGATCGGAGGTGGTGCGCGCCATCACCGCCAGCCGTTCGGGGCCGATGCCGCCCTCGGCCCAGATGTCGGTCTGGATCGCCAGCGGCGGCCAGATGGAGAACACCCGGATGGGCGGCACGGGAACCGCTGTCAGCTGCGCGACCGGCGCGGCATAGGCGACGACGGGGTCGACAACGCGGTAGCCCCGTGCGCCCAGTTCCGCATCCAGCGCCTCCTCGCCTTCGCGCAACAGGAACAGGGGCGGCTGGCCGAGGGCGGCTTGCGCCTCTTCGGCCAGCGCAATGTCGGCGGGCTGCCACGGCGCCTCGGCGCTGGCGGCTGACACGCGCTTGCCGCCGCCTTGCCCCTCGCGCACCAGCCAGGGGCCGGCGCGGTGGAGCGCGGCCGCTGGCCATGTCGCGTCCATCACGCCCGGCAGGTCGATCATTCCGGTGCGCCCGCGAAGGCGGCGCTCATCGCGGCCATGGCGGCATCCACCTCGGCCGCCACCGGACCGCGCACGACAAGGCTGGTGCCATAGGTGCCGTCCTGCGAGAACGGATAGGAGCCGATGCTGACGCCCGGATGCGCCGCCGCCAGCGCGCCAAGCGTTTCGGCCACGGCGCCTTCGGGGCGCATCACCCGCAGCGATTGCGACAGCAGTGGCTGCCCGCCGGTCAGGTTTGGCAGCACCGAGGCGACCATCGCCTGAAACACGTTCGGCACCCCGGCCATCACATGCACATTGCCGATGGTGAAACCCGGGGCAATCGACACCGGGTTCTCGATCAGCGTGGCGCCATCCGGGATCCGCGCCATCCGCATCCGAGCGGCGTTGAATTCCACTCCCCGTGCCTCGTAATGCGCGGCCATCAGGGCGCGGGCATCCTCGCGCACGTCGATGGCCACGCCAAAGGCGGCGGCGACGGCATCGGCGGTGATGTCGTCATGGGTGGGGCCGATGCCGCCCGAGGTGAAGAGGTGGTCATGGGCGGCGCGCAGGGCATTCACCGCGTCGGCGATGCCTTCGTGATCGTCCGGCACCACCCGGATCTCACGCAGGTCGATGCCGGCGCGGGTCAGCTCACCCGCCAGATAATGGGCATTCCCCTCGCGGGTGCGGCCCGACAGGATCTCGTCTCCGATGACCAGAATTGCGGCGGTGGGGTTGGGCATTGCGGGCTCCTTCACGGGTTGCAACAGGTATAGGCCCGCGCCCGGGGGCCGGAAAGGCCGCAGGTCTGGCCAAGGCGGGAATTTGTTACTATCTAAGGGGCATTCACGAATGAGGTGGCACGGCATGAGAGGTAGCGGTGTGGACGATCCGCGCGGCAGGCTGACCAAGGACGGCATCCGGATTCACGAGCCGGGCGATTTCGCCGGAATGCAGGCGGCCGGGCAGGTCGCGGCACGGATCCTGGACGAGGTGGCGGCGCTGGTCGAACCCGGGGTCACGACCGAGGCGCTGGACGATTTCATCACCCGGCGGGTGACGGAACTTGGCACCGTGTCGGCCACCATCGGCTATCGCGGCTATCGCCATGCCAGCTGCATCAGCGTCAACCATGTGGTGTGCCACGGGATTCCGGGACCGAAGACGCTGAAGGACGGCGACATCCTGAACATCGACGTGACGGTGATCCTGGATGGCTGGTTCGGCGACAGCAGCCGCATGTACGTGGCCGGCAATCTGGGCCGCAAGGCCGAGCGGCTGATCCAGGTGACGCATGACGCGCTGATGCTGGGGATCGAGGCGGTGCGGCCGGGCAATACCTTCGGCGATATCGGCTTTGCGATTCAAAGCTATGTCGAGGCGCAGCGGATGAGCGTGGTGCGCGATTTCTGCGGCCACGGGCTTGGCCGGGTGTTCCATGCGCCGCCGAACGTGCTGCATTACGGGCGGCAGGGGAAGGGCGCGGTGCTGGAGGAGGGCATGTTCTTCACCATCGAGCCGATGGTGAATCTGGGGCGGCCCGAGACGAAGGTGCTGGCCGATGACTGGACCGCCGTGACCCGCGACAAGTCGCTGTCGGCGCAGTTCGAGCATTCGGTGGGGGTGACGGCCGATGGCTGCGAGATCTTCACGCTGAGCCCGGCGGGGCGGTTTCATCCGACCTGGTGAGGTTGTTCCACCCTGTCTTGCCAAATACGATCGTCGGATCCACATTGCGGGTGTGAGTTCAGGAGCAGCGATGGCGCGCAAGATTTCATCTCCCGAAGACCGGGTTTCTTCCCAAGTCAAGGGAGGCACTATCACGCGCGAGGCGGAGTCCGGTCGGCTGGTAGAAGTGATGACCGCCAAGTCACGCATCAGGGCAAGCAAACAGTCGGCATCGTCCGTTGCCGCGACCTCCAGCAAACGCAGCGCTGCATTGAAGAGGCTCGTCAATCGGTAGGGCGCATTACAGACTGACTTTGGCGGACGCCATCCTCGCCCACGATGCTGCGATGGAATTAGGCGGGCGCCCAGGTATCTCCAGCCTTCACCTGATCCAATCGGCGCTTGCACGGCCGTCTTCCGGCTATCACCGTCCGCTCTCGAGCAAATGTGCGGCCCTGCTGCAGAGCCTGGTTGGCAATCATGGGTTCATCGACGGCAACAAGCGGACGGCCTGGATCTGTGTCGAAATCCTGATCGAGCGCAGTGGCTATCGGCTGGCGATCCCCGATGACGAGCCCATCGACGATCTTGTCGTTGACGCGGCAAGTGGCCAGATCGGCTACGATGCGCTGCAGTCTTGGTTCAAGGACAGGCTACGCAGGGTGGAGCGGCCCTAACCCTCACCAAAGCAACGAAAAACCCCCGGACTTGCGCCCTGGGGGTTGATCGTGACGCGGGTTTCCCCGCCAGCGAAACAGGGCCCGAAAGACCTTGAAGCTGCTCAGAGAGCGCCTTCGCGTCGGGCGCTTAGAGCGCGCCTTCGCGTTGGGCCTTCTTGCGCGCCAGTTTACGGGCACGCCGGACGGCTTCGGCTTTCTCGCGGGCTTTCTTCACGGACGGCTTCTCGAAATGTTGCTTGAGCTTCATTTCACGAAACACACCCTCGCGCTGAAGTTTTTTCTTCAGAGCACGAAGCGCCTGTTCGACATTGTTGTCGCGAACGCTGACCTGCATGTGGTTGTCACCACCTTCCTAAGTTAGAGTTGCAAGTATTTGCAGGAGCCGGTCCTATATCAGGGGCGGGACTTCTTGTCCACCATTCGGAACGGAGGCTGAGAGCGCGATGGAAAACAACGGCTTGAACCCGGCGGCAGTACAAGAATCGTTGCTGGAGGCGGCTTTGGCGCATGTGCCGTTCGATGGCTGGTCGGAGGCGACCTTTCAGGCAGCGGCGCAGGACGCGGGGGTGGACCTGCCGCTGGCGCGGGTGATCTGCCCGCGCGGGGCGGTCGATCTGGCGGCGGCCTATCACCGGCGCGGCGATGCCGAGATGCGGTTGCGGCTGGCGCAGCAGGATCTGTCGGCGCTGCGCTTTCGCGACCGCGTGGCGCTGGCGGTGCGGCTGCGGCTGGAGGTGGCGGACCGCGAGCTGGTGCGGCGCGGGGCGGCGCTGTCGGCGCTGCCGCAGAACGCCGGCACGGGGTCGAAGCTGATCTGGGGCACGGCGGATGCGATCTGGAATGCGCTTGGCGATACCTCCGATGACCTCAACTGGTATTCCAAGCGCACGACACTGGCGGCGGTCTATTCCGCGACGGTACTCTACTGGCTTGGGGATACCAGCGAGGGCGATGCCGCGACCTGGGAGTTCCTGGACCGGCGCATCGACAATGTGATGCAGGTCGAGAAGCTGAAGGCGCAGGTGCGCGAGAACAAGGTGCTGCGGACGGTGTTTGCCGGGCCGATGTGGCTGGCGGGCAAGGTCAAGGCGCCGGGGGCGCGGGCCGAGGATCTGCCGGGGCAGACCAAGGCCGAAGAGCCGGCGGCATGAGCGTAGCTGTCCCCGCGATGATGCGCGCGGTCGAGATTTCGGCGCCGGGCGGGCCCGAGGTGCTGCTGCCCTGCGAGCGGCCGGTGCCGGTTCCCGGGCACGGCCAGATCCTGATCCGCGTGGCCTATGCCGGGGTGAACCGCCCCGATGCGCTGCAACGCGCCGGAAGCTATGCGCCGCCGCCGGGCGCCTCGCCTTTGCCGGGGCTGGAGGCTTCGGGGCACATCGCCGCTGTCGGGCCGGGCGTGACCGGCTGGCGGGTCGGCGATGCGGTCTGCGCGCTGCTGCCGGGCGGGGGCTATGCCGAATACGTGGTCACCCCTGCCGCCCATGCGCTGCCGGTGCCCGACGGCATGGCGCTGCGCGAGGCGGCCTGCCTGCCCGAGACGTTCTTCACCGTCTGGTCCAATGTCTTCATGCGCGGCGGGCTGAAGGCTGGGGAGCGGTTCTTGGTGCAGGGCGGATCGTCGGGGATCGGCACCACGGCGATTCAGCTGGCCCGGGCGTTCGGGGCGCGGGTGTTTGCCACCGCCGGGTCGGCGGAGAAATGCGCGGCCTGCGAAGGGCTGGGGGCCACCGCGATCAACTACCGCGAGGCGGATTTCGTCAAGGTGCTGGCGGCGGAGGGCGGGGCGAACCTGATTCTCGACATGGTCGGCGGCAGCTATATCCCGCGCAACATCCGTGCGCTGGCCGATGACGGCCGGCTGGTGATGATCGCCTTTCTGGAGGGCCCGAAGGCTGAGCTGAACTTTGCCCAGATCATGGCGCGGCGGCTGGTGGTGACGGGCTCGACGCTGCGGCCCCAGTCCGATCTGGCGAAGGCGCGCATTGCGGGCGAGCTGCGCGAGAAGGTGTGGCCGCTGCTGACGGCGGGCACGGTGGCGCCGGTGATGGATAGCGAGTTCGCGCTGGAGGAGGCTGCCGCTGCCCATGCGCGGATGGAAGGCTCCACCCATGTCGGCAAGATCGTGCTGCGGGTGGCGGGCTAGCGCCTTTCTTCAGCGCACCGCTTCCATAAGCGCATTCGGCAGGGTGCAGTCGCGGGACACGTCTGCCCCGCAGGCGCGGAACTCCAGATCCCTGGTCAGGCAGATCCGCGCCTCGCGGATCATGCCGGCCTGACAGGTGATGGTGATGCCCTGCGCCGTCAGGCCCGGATTCGCGTCAAGGAACGCATCCTCCACCACCTTGGCCGGCAGGGTCACGTCGCGGTTCAGGTCGGCGAGCACCGGCGGGATCGTCACGGCCCCGTAGGCGTCGCGCGAGGCCTCGAGATACTCCGCCGCAGGCAGGCCCGAACAGCGGCCATGCTTCTTCCACTGATGCCAGGCCAGCCCGCCCGAGCCCATGATATCGGCCATCGCCGCCGTCTCGCGGCGCGAGGGATCGCGGGCGGTGCTGGGGCAATAGCTTGGCCAGCCGCGTTCATTCTGCGGCCAGAGCCCGTGCAGGGTGAAGGAATGGTCGTGGCGCGGATCGCACTGATCCTCGCCGCGCGCATCCCCTTCCAGCGTGCAGAAGCTGGGCGACCAGCTGAGCGCGAGGACGTAATAGTCGAACGCGCCCGCGCGCTCGCCCTCGGCAGCGGCGGGGGCGGCGGCAAGAACCAGCGCCAGCAGCGCGGCAGATAGGGACAATTGGCGCATTTTCTCTTTCCTCCGGCCGGTATCGGCACTATATCGGCCGATGACTTCCCCGAAAACGTGGAAAGGCGGACCTCCGGGCCGCAGCCGTTTTCCCGGCGCGGGAGAGATTTGTAAAGGAGTGATCCGATGACGAAACCTCTGATGGCCAAGGCAACCGCCGTCTGGCTCGTCGACAACACCACGCTCAGCTTCAAGCAGATCGCCGATTTCTGCGGGATGCACGAGCTTGAGGTGCAGGGGATCGCGGATGGCGATGTGGCCACCGGCGTGAAGGGCTTCGACCCGGTCGCGTCTAGCCAGCTTGATCAGGGCGAGATCGAGAAGGGCCAGAAGGATCCGGGCTACAAGCTGAAGCTGAAGTTCAACGCCGCCGCCACTGGCGAGGAAAAACGCCGCGGCCCGCGCTATACCCCGCTGTCCAAGCGCCAGGACCGGCCCGCCGCGATCCTGTGGCTGGTGCGCTTCCACCCGGAACTGGCCGATGCGCAGATCGCCAAGCTGGTCGGCACCACCAAGCCGACCATCGCCACGATCCGCGAGCGCACGCATTGGAACATCCAGAACATCCAGCCCATCGACCCGGTGGCGCTTGGCCTGTGCCGGCAGACCGAACTGGACGCGGCCGTGCAGAAGGCCGCCAAGAAGAAATCGGCCGAAGGCGGGCTGATGACCGATGACGAGCGGCGCAAGCTGGTCTCGACCGAGCAGTCGCTGGGCATGGGCACCGAGCCGCGGATGCCGTCCTCGATTGCGGGCCTCGAGAACTTCTCGCTGTCGCAGAGCGATGCGGATGAGCGGCCGGCCAAGGATTTCTCGGATGCCGAGAGCTTCTTCAACCTGCCCGACGCGGATGACGAAGACGACGAGGACGAAGACGACCACAAGCGCTGATCGCGGCGCGAGGCGGATGAGAGGGCTCCGGTCGGAAGACCGGGGCCTTTTTCATTGAGGTGGAGCTGTTCAGGTCAGGTCGGAGGGCGGCGCCTGTCCGCCGGGTGGGCGAGGAACGGTAGTTCTAGGCCCTTTATGGTGCGGCCCCCTCCACCGTGGTTCTATGCACCAACGTTGAGGAGCGCCCGCCCGAGGGGGCGGACGGGCGCTGCCCGGCGGCGCCAAGGCGCCTTGATTCCGGGCATGGGGTCAGAGAGAGAGGGCGTCGTTGTGAGGCGGGGAGCGCGCCCCTCAGAACCGCTTGCGCGCCCGCAACGCCGCCTGAATCGTGCCGTCGTCCAGATAGTCCAGCTCGCCGCCGATCGGCACGCCCTGGGCGAGGCTGGTGACCTGCACGCCGGAGGCTTCCAGCGCCTCGGCGATGTAATGGGCGGTGGTCTGGCCGTCGACGGTGGCGTTCAGCGCCAGGATCACTTCCGTCACGCCCTCATCCGCAATCCGGTCCAGCAGGCGGGGGATGTGCAGTTCCTCTGGCCCCACGGCATCCAGCGCCGAGAGGGTGCCACCCAGAACGTGATAGCGGCCGCGGAAGGCCTGCCCGCGCTCCATCGCCCAGAGGTCGGCGACATCCTCGACCACGCAAATCTCGCCGGTCTGGCGGGCGGGGTTGGCGCAGATGGCGCAGATCTCTTCAGTGCCGATATTGCCGCAGCGGCTGCATTCGCGGGCGCTGGCGGCGACGTGGGCCATGATCGTGGCCAGCGGTGCCATCAGGGCGGTGCGCTTCTTGATCAGGTGCAGCACCGCGCGCCGGGCGGAGCGCGGGCCGAGGCCGGGCAGCCGCGCCATCGTTTCGATCAATGCCTCGATGTCGCGGGTGCCCTGGCTCATGCCTGCATCAGAACGGCAGCTTGATGTCGGCGGGCAGGCCAAGCTCGGAAGACAGCTTCTGCATCTCTTCCTGCGCGCGGTCGGTGGCGCGTTTTTGCGCATCCTTCACGGCCGCCAGGATCAGATCCTCGACCACTTCCTTGTCTTCGGGCCGGAAGATCGACGCATCGATGCTGAGCGCGGTGAGATCGCCCTTGGCCGTCGCCTCGACCTTCACGAGGCCGCCGCCGGCCTCACCGGTGACGATGGTGCTGGCGAGCTGCTCTTGCATCTCGCCCATGCGGGTATGCATCTGCTGCGCGGCCTTGACCATCTTGGCCATGTCGCCCATTCCGCCCAAACCTTTGAACATGCGTCTTTTCTCCTCAGTTATCCTCGAACGGATCCCATTCATCCTCGACCTCGGGCAGCGCTTCCACGGCAGCCTCGGCCGATTTTGCATCGGGCGTTCTGATGTCGGTGATCCTGGCCCCCGGGAAGGCGGCGAAGACCGCCTGCACCAGCGGGTTCTTCTGCGCCTCGGCCTCGGCGGCCAGGCGGCCTTCGTCGCGGCGCTCGGCGATGGTGGCCGCGCCGCCCTGGCCGACGACCGACACGGCCCATCTGGCGCCGGTCCACAGTTGCAGGCGTTGCGCCAGCATCGAGGCGAGGTCGCGCGGGGCGGCGGGGCCGGGTTCGAACTCGACGCGGCCGGGGCTGTAGCGGGCGAGGCGCAGGTTGGTTTCCACCTCGACCAGCAGCTTGACGTCGCGGCGCTCGCGGATCAGGTCGACCACATCGTCGAAGCTGGCATAGCGGGCGAGGCCGATATCGGGCGCGGTGGCGAGGGCGGTGGCCGCGCCAGAGCCGGAGATGGCGACGGTGTTGATCGGGGCCGACAGGGCGCGCGGCGCGGCGTGGACGGGGCCGCCGCCGGGGGCAGGGCCGCGGCCCTGCGGCAGCGCGGGCGCGGGCGGCGCGTCCTGCAGGCGGCGCAGCAGGGTTTCGGGATCGGGGAGTTCGGCGACATGGGTCAGGCGGATGATCGCCATTTCCGCGGCCATCATCGCATTGGGGGCCTGCGCCACCTCTTCCAGCGATTTCAGCAGCATCTGCCACATCCGTGTCAGCGCGCGCATCGGCAGGGCGGCGGCCATCTGCTGGCCGCGGCTGCGTTCATCCGGGCTCACGGTCGGGTCTTCGGCGGCGTCGGGGGTGATCTTGACCACGGAAATCCAGTGCGTCACCTCGGCCAGATCGCGCAGCACCGCCATCGGATCGGCACCGTCGGCATATTGGCTGGAGAGTTCCGACAGGGCGGCGGCGGCGTCGCCGCGCATGATCAGATCGAACAGGTCCAGCACCCGGCCCCGGTCGGCCAACCCGAGCATGGCGCGGACCTGTTCGGCGGTGGTCTCACCTGCGCCGTGGGCGATGGCCTGGTCCATCAGCGACATGGCATCGCGGGCCGATCCTTCGGCGGCGCGGGTGATCAGGGCGAGGGCATCGGGGGCGAGGCTGGCGCCTTCCAGACCGGCGATGCGCGAGAGGTGGGCGATCATCACCTCTGGTTCAATCCGTTTAAGATCAAAGCGTTGGCAGCGGGACAGCACGGTGACGGGCACCTTGCGGATCTCGGTTGTGGCGAAGATGAACTTGACGTGGGCGGGGGGTTCCTCAAGCGTTTTCAGCAGCGCGTTGAAGGCGTTGGTCGACAGCATGTGGACTTCGTCGATGATGTAGACCTTGTAGCGCGCCGAGGCGGCCCGGTAGTGGACGCTTTCGATGATCTCGCGGATGTCGCCGACGCCGGTGCGGCTGGCGGCATCCATCTCCATCACGTCGACATGGCGGCTGTCGGCAATGGCGCGGCAGTTCTCGCACACGCCGCACGGCTCTGTCGTCGGCCCGCCGGCGCCGTCTTTTCCGATGCAATTCAAGCCCTTGGCGATGATCCGTGCCGTCGTGGTCTTGCCGACCCCGCGCACGCCGGTCATCACGAAGGCATGGGCGATGCGGTCGGCTGCGAAGGCATTGCGCAGGGTGCGCACCATCGCCTCTTGCCCGATCAGGTCGGCAAAGGTGGCCGGCCGATACTTGCGCGCAAGAACCTGATAGCCGGTGGCTTGGGTTTCGGACATGGGCGCCTCGGGGTCATTCACCGCCCCAATCTAGGCGCTCGCGGGGGCGGCGTAAACCAGCCCCCTCCGAATATGGAACCCATGTGGAAACCGTATGGTTTTCAGCCATACGATTTTCCGGGCCCCTCACTCCCGCGTCAGCGCCACCACCGGGTCCAGCCGGGCGGCGGACCTTGCGGGAAGATAGCCGAAGGTGATGCCGATCGCTGTGGAAGAGGCGAAGGCCAGCACCACGGTCGAGGCCGAATAGGTCAGGCGCATGGTGTCTTGCAGGCTGCCGATCAGCCAGCCGGAACCGAGGGCGAGCAAGACGCCGATGATGCCGCCCAGAAGGCAGACCAGAATCGCCTCGGTCAGGAATTGCGCGATGATGTCTGACCGGCGGGCGCCGACGGCGATGCGCACGCCGATCTCCTTGGTGCGCTCGGTGACGGACACCAGCATGATGTTCATCACCCCGATGCCGCCGACCAGCAACGAGATCACGGCGATGGCCGAAACCAGCAGGGTGAGGGTTTCGGCGGTGGAGGTGATGCTGTCGCGGATGGTGTCGGAGTTCGTCAGGAAGAAGTCCTTGGTGCCGCCATGGCGTGAGAGCAGCAGCGCGTCGATCTGCGTCTCGGCGGCGTCGATGTCATAGTTGTCGCCGACGCGGACGGTGATGGCATCGACGGTGGTGCCGCCGGTGATGCGCAGCATGGCGGTGGTATAGGGCAGGAAGATGCGGATGGATTGCCGCCCGAAGCTGGCGCCCGAGGCCTCGACAACGCCGATGACCGTCAGCGGCACCCGGCCGACCTGCACGGTCTTGCCGAGGGGATTTTCGCCATTCGGAAAGAAGGTGCTGGCGGAATCTGTATCCAGCACCGCCACCTGGTCGCGGGTCTGCAAGGAGGCGTCCGTGAAAAGCTGGCCCTGGGTGACAGAGTAGGCGCCGACGTCGAAATAGGCGGTGCCGACGCCGTTGACCGAGACCGAGGCGGACACAGAGCCGCGGGTGACACTGGCGGTGCTGGTCACCTCGGGCGAGACAGAGGCGGCATAGGGCTGGCTGGCCAGCGCCTCGGCATCGGCGGCGATCAGCGTGTCGATGGCGCCGGACCTGCGGTCGCCAAAGCCGGTGCCGGGGCGGACGGTGATGGTGCTGGTGCCAAGCGAGGCGATGTTTTCCAGCACCTTTTCCTGGCTGCCGGTGCCAAGCGCCACGACCGACACTACCGAGGCGATGCCGATGATGATGCCGAGCATGGTCAGGAAACTGCGCATCCGGTGGGCATTGAGGGCGCGCACCGCCATGATGAACGCTTCGGACATGCGGCCGGCAAGCGCGGCGAGGCCGGATTTTTCGGGCGGCGCCGGGTCTGGCGTCGTGGTCGAGGGGGCCTCCGGCGGGCCGCTGCGGCTGTCGGAGGTGATGCGGCCGTCGCGCAGTTCCACCACGCGCTGCGCGCGGGCGGCGACGGCGGCGTCATGGGTGATGATGACGATGGTATGGCCACGGGCGTGCAGATCGTCGAGCAGGGCGAGGAGTTCGGCGCCCGATTTCGAATCGAGGGCGCCGGTGGGTTCATCGGCCAGGATCACCTCGCCGCCATTCATCAGCGCCCGCGCGACCGAAACCCGCTGCTGCTGGCCGCCCGACAGCGCGCCGGGGCGGTGGCCCTTGCGGTCGCCGAGGCCCAGCCGGTCCAGAAGCGCCGTGGCACGGAGGCGGCGTTCGGCACGCGCGGCGCCGGCATAGATCGCCGGCACCTCGACATTCGAGACGGCATCGAGATCGGGCAGCAGCTGGTAGCGCTGGAAGATGAAGCCGAAATGCGCGCGGCGGAGGCGGGCGCGGTCTTCCTCGGGCATCTGCGCCACGTCCTGCCCGGCATAGCGATACTGGCCGGCAGTGGGGCGGTCGAGGCAGCCGATGAGGTTCATCAGCGTGGATTTGCCGGACCCGGAGGCGCCCATGATCGCCACCATCTCGCCAGGCCAGATATCGAGGTCGATATCGGCCAGCACGGTGATGCGCTGGTCGCCGGCGGCAAACTCGCGGCGGATGTCGCGCAGCGAGATCAGCGGGGCAGTTGGATCGGGGTTGGCCATGTCAGAAGCCCATCATCGGGCGGCGCATTCCCCCAGAGGAGCTGCCGGTGGTCGCGGCTGCGGTGCCGGCGGAGGCGACGACACGCTCGCCCTCTTCCAGCCCCGAGAGGATTTCGGCGGTGACATTGGTGTTGAGCCCGACCTTCACCGCCCGCACCGCGACCGCGCCGGTGGCGGGGTCATAGACGCTGACCGATCGGGTGCCATCCTCGGCGCGGGGGCCCAGGGCGGTGGCGGGGATGGTCAGCACGTCCCTGGCCTCGGCCAGCAGGATGCGGACCTCGGCGGTCATGCCGATGCGCAGGATGCCGTCCGGATTGTCCACATCCAGCAGCGCGTTGTAATAGACCGCGCTGTCGGTGGCGACGGTGTCGCTTTCCTCGATGGTGGCGGGGGCGGGTTCGATGGCGCGGAGCACCGCATCGAATTGCAGGTCGGGCGCACCTGACAGGGTAAAGCTGACCGGCTGGCCGGGGGCGACCTGCACCACGTCCGCCTCGGAAATCTCGGCCTTGATCACCATCTTGTCGAGCGCGGCGAGCTTGACCAGGGTCGGGGACGAGGTGTTGGCATTCACCGTCACGCCCGCGTCGGTGACGATTGCGACGACGGTGCCGGTGATGGGTGCGGTGATCTGGGTGCGGTCCAGCTCGGTCCGCGCCGAGGACAGCGACACCTCGGCCTGCGCCTTCTGCGCCTCGATCTGGTCAAGCTCGGCCTCGGCGACGGTCAGACCGGCCTCGGCGGCCTGCAGGTCTTCGCTGGAGGTGAGGTTGCGCTCGTTGAGGGTGCGGCGACGGTCGAGCAGCAGGTCGGCCTGCAGGATCGAGGCGCGCTTGGCGGCGATCTGCGCCTCGATCTGCTTGAGCGTGGCCTCGGCCTGCAGGACGGCGTTCTTCTGGTCGTCGGAATCGATCTGGGCGATCAGGTCGCCCTTCTGCACCAGCTGCCCAAGTTCCACCGCCAGCGTTTCCACCTGCCCCGAGACGCGGGCGCCGACCGAGACCAGCTGCGAGGCCTCGATGGCGCCGGTGGCCAGCACGCTGCGCTCCACCGTGCCGCGGGTGACGGTGGCCGTGACCGGAGGCGCGACGGTGTCGCCGGAATAGGCCTGCCACCCCCACCAGCCGCCCAGGGCAAGCACGGCGATCAGTGCGATCACGAGGGGTTTCTTCATTGCGGGGCTCCTGCGGATAAGGCCGGGGGTGATACGCGGCAGCGCAGCGGTTCCGTCGGCGGGCGCAGGGGCTGTGCCGGAGCGGGCAAGGGCCGCTCCGGGCTCTGTCGCAGGGTCAGGCGCCGGTGACGCGCCAGATGACGTCGCCCACGTCATCGGCCATCAGCAGCGATGCCTTGTCGGGCCCGATGGTCACGCCGACCGGGCGGCCATAGGCTATCTTCTCGTCTTCCGACAGGAACCCGCTGAGGATGTCACGGGGCGGGCCACTGGGCTTGCCGTCCGCGAAGGGCACGAAGATCAGCTTGTAGCCGCTGAGCTTGGAGCGGTTCCACGAGCCGTGCTGCCCGATCACCATGCCATCCCCGAAGCCCGGCAGGGTTCCGGCCGGCATCCAGCACAGCCCGAGCGAGGCGGTGTGCCCGCCAAGCGCATAGTCGGGCGTGATCGCGCGGGCGACGAGGGCCGCGTCCTGCGGCACCCGGTCATCCACCGTGCGGCCCCAATAGCAATAGGGCCAGCCATAGAAGCCCCCGTCCCGCACCGAGGTCAGGTAGTCGGGCGGCGTTTCATCCCCCAGCCCGTCGCGTTCGTTCACCACCGTCCACAGCGCGCCCGTCACCGGCTCCCACGCCATGCCCACGGCATTGCGCAGGCCCGAGGCGAAGATGCGGGCGGTGCCGGTTGCCACATCCAGCTCCCAGATCGCGGCGCGGCCCTCTTCGACCTCCATCCCCTGATCGGCGATGTTCGACAGCGAGCCGACGCCGGCATAGACCTTGGTCCCGTCCGGCGAGACGATCAGGCTGCGCGTCCAGTGTCCGTGGGGCTTGAAGCTGACCAGCTTTTCCCCGCTGCCCGTCAGGGCCGTGGCCCCCGGGGTATAGTCGAAGACCACGATCCCGTCGGTATTGCCGAGGTAGAACCTCTCGCCGATCAGCGCCATGCCGAAGGGCTGGTTCTGGTTCTGGACGAAGACCTCGCGGATTTCTGCCACGCCGTCGCCATTGGTATCGCGAAACAGCGTCACACGGTTGGCGCTGTCGCCGATGGCCTTGGCCCGCCGCATCACCGCCTGGGCCGCATGGTCCATCAGCTTCCTGGGTGGCCCGGCCTGCTCCTTGGATTCCGCCACCAGCACGTCGCCGTTGGGCAGAACCTCGATCCAGCGCGGATGCTCGAGCCCGGTCGCAAAGGCGTTGACCTTGAGGCCCGGCGCGCAGGTAGGGACGTGGCTATCGCTCCAGCCTTGGGCGACCGGCATCTTCAGGGTCATGATGCCCTGCTTGCGGGCCTCCGGGATCTGCGGGGCCGGCCCCATGGCCTGAGTTGTGGGCGAGCCCATGCGGCGCAGAAGCGCCACTGTGCCGCCCACCGCCGCGGCCGCCTTTGCGATAAGATCCATGTCCGTCCTCCAGCCTGTTCGCGGGCCATCGTAGCGGGAGTGAGGAAGCGGCGACAGCAGGTTCTCCTTGCGACACTGGCCGCCCGGGGCTTTCTGGGCGCCGTTGGCTCAGTGAGCCTTCAAGCCGTCATCACGACGCAGCCCCCATGCTCTGGGCCGGGATATCTGCATGACCGTTGGCGGAGGGGTGAGAGGCTCAATAACTCATGCAAACATAAATATTCAATGGGTCAGCTGACGCTCTGGCACCCAAGAGCGCAGGATTTCTGGCACGAAAGAATTCTGTGCAGGACGACAGTATCGACCGCTACCGCGACATCAAGATCGAGTTCTACGTCAGATCCCCGCGTCCAAACATGGGAACCGGCTGAGCTTGTCTTGCCCGATGCCTCATCCCGCGTCGAGCAGCGGACTCAATGCACGCACGCGCGTCGGGGTGATCCTGGGGTCGCTGCCGCACGAAATCGCCCTGACAAACTCGATCCAAGCCTGCTCGTTCATCGTCAGCTGGCCCCACGGTCCCTCTGGGGCCGTGGGGAGGGTGAAGACCGAGTCGTCCATTTCATGCTCCAAACTTGGGCCGGTCCCGTTGGTCCCGTGGTCCCTGTCGAGATTATCGGGTGCAATCATTTGCCGAAGATCCCCCAAAGCGCCGTGCGCGACCGCGCCGTCAGTCGTGGATCACTGCTGTCCGACGCATCTCGGATCTCGGCCATCGACCGGTGCGGTCCATCAGGAAGGCGTGGTTCTTCAGGTGGTCGTCGCGGTTCAGGGAGCGGGCATTGAAGATCATCCGCCGGAACATCTCCTCGACCGCGCGGTAGTCGCGGGTCATCAGGCGCACCACCTTCAGAAGTTCGATGTAGTCGAGGGTCGCGGTTCGGAAATCTACGTCCAGGAGCGCGGCCACCGTCTGCATGTGCAGGCGGGCCGCACCGGCGCGATCAAAGCGGTCGGCGACGAAGAAGGGCTCTTCGGAATTCGCGCGCATCACCTGGACCGGTGCCATCGTGATGCCGGCAGCGCGCGACATGGAGGAGTAGGCAGCTTCGGCCTCGACCGCACCGGCCGGGTCCGACAGAGCCCGTCGCTTCACCAGCACATGCCGCCATCCGAGTTGCCAGGGCAGGCGGTCCCCACGCAGGAGCGCACCGTCCTCCGAGAGCTGCGCAACGAACTTGGGCCGGGCGCCTTGCGATCCCCCTGCCATCATGCGCAGCCGCTCCAGATCTTCGGCGGCGGCGCCATTTCCGACTTCCGGCACGAGCCGGTCGAACCAGTCGAGGATCAGGACCCATTGACCTGCTTGAGGTCGCTGCGGCTGCATGATTCAAGCTCCCGACAACGGGGCCGTCTGATCGGGCGAACGAAAGGGGGCATGAACACCAGACTGCACGCCGTCACCGATGCCGATGGTCGACCGATCCGGTTCTTCATGACCGCAGAACCCTGCCGCCCGGCGCCCCGTTTCCCGCCGTCGGCACCGTCTCGCCGTCGATCAAATACTCCGTGCCGGGAATGCTCGCGACCAAGTCCGACGCGAGGAATGCGATGAACCCGGGATCGGCCGTGTGCCCCGAACCCTGACGTCGGCCCATATTGTTTCGCCCGATGATAAATGAGAGAAGGGAGCCATGACCACGCGCGCCACGCCCCCCGGAAAGCTACGTCAGGCGGCACTCGCCTGGACAGTGATGGTGTCGCTGCTGCTCGTCTGGGCGGCGTCGGGGCAGCGTGCGGCCGACATTCCGGTGCGGTCGGCGGTGGCCAGCCTGGCCGAAGCCCGGGGCCAGGACCACGTCGCGACGCCCGTCGCCATCGGGAAGGCGCATCGCCCTGCGGATGTCCGAAGCGGGCCGGAGCCCGACCTTCTTGCCCTGCTCGCCGAGGCGCCGGTTCTGGCGAACGGCCCCAAGGCAGATGAGCCGTCCTGCCCGCAGGCGGCC
Organism: Frigidibacter albus; assembly: GCF_009908165.1. Taxonomy (GTDB): domain Bacteria; phylum Pseudomonadota; class Alphaproteobacteria; order Rhodobacterales; family Rhodobacteraceae; genus Frigidibacter; species Frigidibacter albus. The sequence continues at coordinate 103,786 of NZ_JAAAUC010000010.1, read as the reverse complement.
TTGCGCTGCCTGCAGCCCCGGCACCGCCACGAGCCCCGGGCGCCCCCGTTGACCTGATCGATGCCCGAACCGCGTGCGCAGCCCTGCGCCGCGATCCCATTCCCGCCCCAGCCAAGCCGACCGCCCTTTGCGGCGGGCCTGCACGCTGTGAAGGGTCTCTCGGTCTCAACCTCCCCGGTCTGTGCTGCGCCCCGTGTGGCGAGCCGCCGGGTTTAGGACAGGTCATGACAAATACAGTTCTGTGGAAGCGCCTCCTCATCTGGGGCGTCTGTCTCTGGGGCATCCTCTTTGCCCTTCCCAACGCCTTCTACCCGCAGGTGGAACGCCATAACGACGCCGCGGGAATCATCGCCGACACCGGCACACTGCCGCCGGGCGTCGAGGCGGATCTGGGCGGCTGGCCCTCGTGGATGCCCTCGAGCCTGGTCAACCTTGGCCTCGATCTGCGCGGCGGCGCGCATCTGCTGGCCGAGGTCCATGTCGAAGACGTCCACGCGGCGCGGATGGAGAGCCTGTGGCCCGAGCTTCGCGATGCGCTGCGCGGGCTGCGGAGCCAGGTCGGCACCGTGCAACGGCAAGAGGGGGTGCCCGGCGAGCTGCGGGTGCGGATCGGCAATCCGGACGGGATGCCGGCCGCGCTGGCTGCGGCCCGCGCAATGGCGACGCCGGTGGTGTCGCTGACGGGGGCTGGCCAAACGGACATCGAGGTCCGGGGCGACGGCGCCACGCTGGTGGTGACCCTGTCCGAGGCAGAGCGGCAGGCGATGGACCAGCGCACCATCCAGCAATCGCTGGAGATCGTCCGGCGGCGGGTGGATGAAGTCGGCACGCGCGAGCCGACTATCATGCGGCAAGGCACGGACCGCATCCTCATTCAGGTGCCGGGCATCGGCTCGGCGGCGGAACTGAAATCGCTGATCGGCACCACGGCGGAATTGACCTTCAACGCGGTGCTGGGGCAGGCGGCCGAAGGTCAGGCGGCGGGTCCGGGCGAGATGATCCTGCCGGCCGCGCATCAGCCGGGGCTGTTCTACGAGCTGGACCGCATCCCGGTGGTGCGGGGCGAGAGCCTTGATGATGCGCAGCCCGCCTTCGACCAGAATGGCCGCCCCGCGGTCAGCTTCCGCTTCGATGCCGCCGGGGCGCGGGTCTTTGGCAACTTCACCGGCGAAAATATCGGCAGCCCCTTCGCCATCGTTCTCGACGGCGAGGTGCTCTCGGCCCCGGTGATCCAGAGCCATATTCCGGGCGGGTCGGGCATCATCACCGGCAGCTTCACGGTCGAGGAAAGCACCGAACTGGCCGTGCTGCTGCGCGCCGGCGCCCTGCCGGCCAAGATGACCTTCCTCGAAGAGCGCACCATCGGCCCCGAACTGGGGCAGGACAGCATCGAGGCGGGGCAGCGCGCCGCGGTGATCGGCATGGTCGCCGTCGTCGGCTTCATGGTGGCCTGCTATGGCGGCTTCGGCCTGATGGCGAACCTGGCGCTCGCCTTGAACATGGGGCTGCTGCTGGCCTTCCTGTCGGTGCTGGGGGCGACGCTGACCCTGCCGGGCATCGCCGGGATCGTGCTGACGATGGGCATGGCGGTCGATGCCAACGTGCTGATCTTCGAGCGGATCCGCGAGGAGCTGCGGGGCGGCCGCACCCCCGGCCGCGCCGTCCAGATCGGGTTCGACAAGGCGCTGTCGGCGATCATGGACAGCAACATCACCGGCCTGCTGACCGCGCTGATCATGTTCGCCATCGGCTCGGGCGCGGTGCGCGGCTTTGCGGTGACGCTGGGGCTTGGCATCCTGACCTCGATGTTCACCGCCGTCTATGTGACGCGCCTGATCATCGAGACCTGGTTGCGCTGGAAACGCCCGAAGTCGCTGGCGCTCAAGGGCTGGATCCGGCTGGCGCCTGAGAAGACGACCATCGACTTCTTCCGTGCCCAGTGGCTGACCTTCGGGGCCTCCGTGGTGGCCGTGGTTGCCTCGCTGCTGCTGGTGGCGACGCTGGGGCTGAACTTCGGCATCGACTTCAAGGGCGGCACCACGATCCGGGCCGAGACGACGCAAGCCCTCGATATCGGCGGCTATCGTGCGGCGCTGTCGGACATGGAGCTTGGCGATGTCTCGATCACCGAGGTTTTCGACCCGTCCTTCCGCGCCGATCAGCATGTGGCCACCATCCGCATCGAGGCGCAGCAGGGCACCGAGGCGCTGGCGCCCGAGGTGGTGGCGAACGTGGAGGCGGCGCTGAAGGCCGTCGATCCGGCGGTCAGCTTCACGGCGGTGGAATCGGTCGGGCCGAAGGTATCGGCCGAGCTGATCTGGCTGGCGCTTGCCTCGGTCGGGGCGGCGGCGGCGGGCATCCTCGTCTATGTGTGGATGCGCTTTGAGTGGCAGTTCGCGGTCGGCACCGTCGCGGCGCTGATCCATGATGTCATCGTCACGGTCGGGGTGTTCGCGCTGTTCGGGCTGAAGTTCGACCTGACCATCGTGGCGGCGCTGCTGACCATCCTTGGCTATTCGGTCAACGACACGGTGGTGATCTTCGACCGGCTGCGCGAGAACCTGGAGAAGTTCAAGACGACCCCGCTGCGCGAGCTGATGAACCTGTCGGCCAATGAGACGCTGAGCCGAACCCTGATGACGGCGATGACAACGCTGATCGCCCTGCTGGTGCTGCTGGTCTTCGGCGGCGACGTGATCCGCGGCTTCGTCTTCGCCATGCTGTTCGGGGTGATCATCGGCACCTGGTCGACGCTCTATGTGGCCAAGAACATCGTGCTGTTCCTCGGGATCGACAGGACCGACAAGCCGAAGGCGGGGCCGGACCACGCCTTCGCGCATATCGACGCATGATCAACAAAATGGCCCCGGCGATCCGCCGGGGCCATCGTTCGGGAGCACCTGTTCCCCGTAGCGTCAGGCGGCCTGCGCCGCCACCCTCTGCACCGCGATCCCCGCAGGAAGCACGCGCTTGAGGATGTCGGCGAGGGTGATGATCCCGCACAGCGCGTCCTCGTGCATCACGATGGCGATCTGCACGCTCGACTCGCGCATCCGGGCAAGCGCCTCGTAAACGGGCGTCTGTGCATCCAGGATGAAGGCCGGCCGCGCGATATCGGCCGCGGGCTGCGCATCCGGCAGAAGCAGGGTATCGCGCACATGCACCACGGAGGGCGGACCGCCATCGACGGCCGACATCAGGATGCGCATGTGCCCCGACCCGAGCCCCGCAGCGCGCACATCGGCGGCCGTTGCCTGCGCCGGAACCTGCGTCGGCGCCACCTCCGTCGCCACCAGCGCGAGTACGGGCATGGTTCCCAGGTCGATGAAGCCCGAGAGCTGCGCGTGCATCTCCGGCTCCAGCGTGCCGACCTTGGCCGAATGCTCCACCAGCTGGCGGATGGTGGCGATGTCCTGGCCGCCGACGGCGGCGCTCTCGACAGGCTCGACGCCCGAGGCTCGCACCAGACGGTTTGCAAGGCTGTTCACCCACCGCAGCAGCGGCTTCAGCGGCCAGATATAGGCGCGCGCGATCACGCCGATGGCGAGGGCAGACTTTTCGGGATGCGCGATAGCCCAGGACTTGGGGGCCATTTCGCCGACAACCAGATGCAGGAAGGTCACCACGAACAGCGACAGGGCAAACGCCGTGCCGCCGGCCGCCCAGATCGGCAGGCCCCAGGTGATGAACACCGGGCCAAGCCAGGCATCCACCGCAGGCTTGGTCACCGCGCCAAGCGCGAAGGTGCAGACGGTGATGCCCAGTTGAGCCCCCGCAAGCATCAGGGTCAGGTCGTTCATGCCGCGCAGGGCCGCGCGGGCCGAACCGCTGGTTGGGGCGAGTTCCTCAAGCCGGTGGCGGCGGGCGCCAAGAAGCGCGAATTCGATGATGACGAACAGGGCGCTCAGGGCGATCAGCGCGGTGGTGATCAGGGTTACACTCAACGCGTCGCTCATAGCTCATCCTCGGTCATGGCAACTTCGACCAGCCGCACGCGCAGCTCGGTCGGAACATGGCGCTCGACGCGCAGGACATCCACCTCAAGCCGGCGGCGCATGGGGAGGTCCGAGACCAGCTCTGCCGGGTCGATGGGCAGGTCCACCGTCACGGTATCACCCTCCACCGGCAAGGCGCCAAGCTCGGCGATCAGCAGGCCGGCAATCGTTTCGACATCGCCGCGGGGCAGGTCATAGCCGATGGCCCGCTGCACCTCGTCCAGGTGGACATCGCCGTCCATCAGCCAGATGCCGTCGCCATCGGGCGTAAGGGAGAAGCCGGTGTCCGCGTCATGCTCGTCGGTGATCTCGCCGACGATTTCCATCGCCAGATCCTCGATCGTCAGCACCCCGGCAAACCCGCCATACTCGTCGATCACGCAGGCCAGCTGATTGTCGGATTTGGTCAGCTGGGCGAGGGCATCGGTCAGCAGCATCAGCGTCGGGATCACCGTCGCGGGGCGCATCACCGAGGCGACGGGCTCATCCGCGCGGCCCGAGACAAGCCGTTCCAGCACGTCGGTCAGATGCACGACCCCCACGGGGGTGTCATCATCGTCGATCACCGGATAGCGGGTATGGGCGCGCGCCATCAGCCCGCGCAGCTCGTCCAGCGTGGTGTCGGGGCTGACCCAATCGACCTGCGAGCGGGGGACCATGGCATGCTCGACATCCTGTTTGGGGAAGTCGAGGATGCGGTCCATCATCAGCGACAGCTCCAGCGGCAGATCGCCACTGTCGCGCGAATCCGCGATGATGCGCGGCAGGTCGGCGGCCGAGGCGCTGATGTCGAGGTCATGCACAGGCTCGATCCGCAGCGCCCGCAGCAGCAGGTTCGCCGACTTGTCGAAGAAGCCGATCAGCCAGCCGAACACCGTGAGGTAGATCAGCGTCGAACGGGCCAGCCCGCGCGACAGCGGCTCGGGGTTCGCGATGGCAAGGTTCTTGGGATAGAGCTCGCCAAAGATCATCTGGATGATCGTGGCTGCCACCAGCGCACCAATCGTGCCGACGGCGATCCCCACCTCGGTCGGAATCCCCGCAACGCCAAGCAGCGTGCCCAGGGAGTTGCCGACCATCGGTTGGGCCACGAAGCCCACCAGAAGGCCGGTGACCGTGATGCCAAGCTGCGCGCCCGACAGCATGAAGCTGGTGCGCCGCGTTACCTGCAGGGCCCGCTTGGCCGAAACATCGCCTTCGGCAGCCCGTGCGGCAAGCCGGGTGCGGTCGACCGACATGTAGGCGAATTCTTGTGCAACGAAATATCCGTTCGCCGCGATGATGGCGAGGATGACGAGGATTCCGATGAGCAGGAACAGGGTTGCTTCAATCATCGGGGCACAGACGGCAAAGAAGGCAATTCTTGGCTAACCGAGCTTGGCATGTGGTCCACAGGGGAGGGCGCCTCTTTTGTTGCGAATGCCTCTCAAGTGTGGTGCGACAGCAGCCCTGTCAATCCCCTGCGGGCCTCTCTGACCGGCTTTATCGTGCAGGCGAAGCGCGGCGCATGATCGCGGGACGATGGAGTGTGGCGGCACCCGAGGCCTCGCGCCCCCGCCTGGACGCGCAAGACAGTTTAGGCACTGGTTGAAGACGTGAAAGGTGCGACCGTCCGCGTGCCGACGCTCTGCGCGTGTTGCCGGAGTGGATCAAAGCGGCTGTCGACTTCAACTGCGGCGCAGCTGCGACGCGTGTTTCCTTTGCCGCACGCCCATTCATGGGGTTGGTACCTGCGGATACACAGCCCATAACGCCGCCCAGTGCCAGCCCCGATGCGACCAACCGGTCTGGCAGGGGACGAACCAACTCCCACGACGTAAATTTCACCCGGATATCGTTTGCGAAAGCTTGAAGGACGGGAAACGGCCGATGGCTTCGCTGCTGGCCTTGATCGTCACATCGCCGTAGTTGTCAGCAGACCGGCGACCGGCATGTCCCTGGATCGCGTCGACAACGCGTTCAGACAGGCCCAACTCGATTCCGATGGTCTTGAGCCGGTGGCGCCAGCCGTGACATGGCTGAACGTCCTTCGGGACCAACTTTTCCTCATGCAGCCAGTCTCGAAGCCTGTTCGCCATCTTCTGCGCATGGATCCTGTTGAGCGGCGGCTCGGGCGACATGTGGAACAGCGGGCCGTTTGCCAGGTTCTCGAAATGGTTGGGAAAGCCGAGCGCGATCAGCTGTGGGTGCAGCGGCACGTCGCGGTATTGCTTCGTCTTCACCGTCCCCGCCTCCGGTGTGATCCGCGCGATCCAGTAGCCATCTTCCAGTCGAAGATCCTCTCGACGCAGCTGCGTCATTTCGCCGATCCTTGCACCGGTAAAGGCGCACAGGAGAGGAACCCACCGCTTCGCGGCAGTCACCTTGCTGTTCTCAAGCGCCTTGCGCTTGTTGTTCAGCTTCGGCCGGTAGTTCACCGCCGCGCTCAGCTGATGAAGCGCCTCAGGATCCGTGTAGCCAGATTCCCGGTTCCTGATTGCCTTCGGAGCTGCCTGGCTCGCGTCCTCAGCCGGGTTGACCGCCATCCTGTCGCGCTTGACCGCCCAGATGAATAGCGACCGGATCGTCGGCAGATAGACCTTGGCGATGGTTCGCGGCGATATCTTGGTCAGCAGGTCCTCCTGCCAAAGCAGGATGTCTTTCTTGGTAAGTCTAGAAAGGGGAGGGGTGAGAGGCTGGACAACGACCCAAGCGGGGCTCGTTACGGCTGCTTCCTTCCGGACCTGACCGGGTTGGCGAGGCGCTCGCCCGCGCCAACCTCTCGGGGAGGGATATAGGCCGGGGCAAGGTGCGATGCAAGTGGGGCGAGGGCCAGCCCGAGATGCAGGAGGGAGGGCTCAGCCCTCCAGCAATTCCTTGCAGAAGAACCGGCCGAAGGCGCCGGTGCAGGTGGCGGTGCGGTTCAGGCCCTCGACGGTGACGCGGGTGGTGAAGGGGCGGTCCTCGAAGGTGACGTCGAGGCTGTCGCGGACGAGGTGGATGCAGTCGGAGGGGCGGAGCTTGCAGCCGACCAGGGCGATCTGCGCGAAGGGATCGCCGCTGCCCTCTCCGACATCGGTATTGGCGACGCGGTCGCGAATCGCGGCTTCGAGCGTCGCGTCGAACTCGGCGGGGCCGGGGCGGGTGGCGAAGGCGGCGGCGGCGATCACGGCGAGAAGCAGGGCAAGCAGGGTGAGCAGGCGCATGGGGAACCTCCGGGGGGCGCGGGATCTGGCCTGCGGTATGCCCGGGGCCGGGCGGATTGTCGAGCGCTGCGCCTGGACTAGCCCGAGGCCGGGGGCGCTGCCCCCGGACCCCCGGGATATTTGGGCCAGCAAGAAGCGGGAAGAGCGCGTCAGTGTGCGGGGCGTTCGGCCCAGCCTGCGAAGGTTTTTTCCAGCGCGACCACCCCGTAGTAGAGAACGATGCCGAGGAAGGCGAGGGCGATGAGGACGGCGAACATCAGCGGGTAGTCGCCATTGGTCTCGCCCGATTTGAACAGGGCACCGAGGCCGCGGCCGTGGGGGGAGACGATCTCCACCAGGTTGGTGCCGATGAAGGCCAGCGTGACCGAGACCTTCAGGGCGCCGAAGAACTCGGGCAGGGTCTTGGGTAGCGCGATCTTGCGGAAGATGGTGATCTTGGAGGCGCCGAGCGAGCGCAGGATGTCGCGGTATTCGGGCTCCAGCGTCGAGAGGCCGATGCCGACGGAGACGGCGATGGGGAAGAAGCTGATCAGGAAGGCCATCAGCACGGTGTTGAAATCATGCTGGCCGATGAACAGCAGCGCCAGCACCGGCACCAGCGTCGCCTTGGGGATGGCGTTGAAGCCGACCAGCAGCGGGTAGAGCGCGTCGCGGGCGATGCGGGAAAAGCCCATCATCATGCCAAGGAAGGTGCCGAAGACCACGGCGAGGGCAAGGCCGGCGATGGTGCGCCACAGCGTCTGCCATCCCATCTCCAGGAACAGCGGCCAGAAGCGGATATAGGCGGCGGGCAGGTCCGACGGTGAGGCCATGACGTAATTGGGCCAGTTGTTGGCCCAGACGATCCCCTCCCACAGCAGCAGGAAGCCGAGGATGGCGCCGAGGGGGACGGCGAATTTCTGCAGGTTGTCCATCAATGCACCGCCCCGTCGCGCCCTTGCGCGATGCGGATCTGGTCGCGCAGGATATGCAGCATGTCGGCCACCTCGGGCGTGTAGAGGATGTCGAGGGTGCGGTCCGCGGGCAGGGCCACGTCCATCACGTATTGCGTGGTGGCGGGGCGGCCCGAGAGCACGATGACCTGATCGCCGAGGAAGACGCTTTCGCGCAGGTCATGGGTGATCAGCACGCAGGTGAAGGGCTCTTTCGCGCGCAGGTCGCGCATGGTCTGCCACAGATCCTCGCGCGTGAAATTGTCGAGCGCGCCGAAGGGTTCGTCCATGATCAGCACATCGGGCTTGTGGACGATGGCGCGGCAGAGGCTGGCGCGCTGGCGCATCCCGCCCGAGAGCTGGCTGGGGGTCTTGTTCTCGAACCCCGCGAGGCCGACCATCTCCAGCAGCTCCATCGCGCGGGCTTCCTTCTTGGCCTTGGGCATCCCGGGGGCGACGATTTCCAGCGGCAGGATGACGTTCTGCAGGATCGTGCGCCATTCCAGCAGCACCGGGTTCTGGAAGGCCATGCCGACGGTCTTGCGCGGGGACCTCACCAGCTCGCCATGCAGCCAGACCTCGCCGGTATCGGGTTTCATCAGCCCGGCGACGAGGCGGGTGAGGGTGGACTTGCCGCAGCCCGAGGGGCCGACGACGGCGCAGAACTCGCCTTCGGGCACCGCGATGTTGAGGTCGCGCAGCACCGGAAGCGGGCCCGCCTTGGTGCGATAGGCGTGCGTGACGCCCTTGATGTCGATGAGGTTTACCACCCGATTTGCCCCAGTCCCTTGGTCCGTCCCCGCCTCGCGCGTGCACCGGGCGACGGGCGCCCGGTGCGGATGGTGTCTGCCGGTTATTCCAGCATCAGGCTGCCATCGGTGGGCAGGTAGCTGCTGTCGAAATACATTGCGGCATCGGGGGCGTTCACGAAGCTGTAGACGGTCCCCGTCTGCTCTATGGCCGTGGCCATGCGGTCCGCGTCGATGCCGCCGAGGCCGTTGGTTTTCACCCAGTCGGTCAGCACGTTGTCGTCGATCGACATCTGCAGGCGCTCGGTTTCCAGCGCGGGATCGGCGGCGGGGTTGCGCTCGATCAGGCTGGCGATGGCGGTGTCGGGGTCGGCGATGGCGTCTTTCCAGCCAAGGGCGATGGCTTTCAGGAAGCCGGTGACAAGCTCGGGGTTCGCCTCGGCAAAGTCGGTGTTGACGATGACGGCGTTGCCGTAAAGCGCGACGCCGTGGTCGGCCATCAGGATAACCGAGATATCGTCGGCCGGAACGCCAAGCCGCTTGAGGTTCAGCGTCGAGGAGAAGCTGAAGCCGGTGACGGACGCGACCTTGCCCTCGGCCAGCATCGGTTCGCGCACCGGGAAGCCGAGCGGCTCTACGGTGATCGAGGCCATGTCGAGGCCGTTTTCGGCGGCGAAGATCGGGAATTGCGCCCAGGCACCATCGGGCGGCGGCGCGCCAAGCACCTTGCCGGGCAGGTCGGCGGGGGCGGTCACGCCAAGCGACTTGCGGCCGACAACGGCGAAGGGCGGCTTGTCATAGATCATCATCACCGCGATGACGGGCGCGCCGGGGTTCTGGTCGAGGAACTTCATCAGGCTGTTGATATCGGCAAAGCCCACCGGATAGGCGCCGGTGGCGACCTTCGGGATCGCGTCGAGCGAGCCGGCGCCTTCGGAGATTTCCACGCTCAGCCCGGCAGCGGCGAAATGGCCGTTGTCCACGGCGGCGAAGTAGGGGGCGGCGGGGCCCTCGAACTTCCAGTCGAGCGCGAAAGGCATCGCTGTTTCGGCAAAGGCGGGCGCGGCCAGCGTGGCGACAAGGGCGCCGGCGGCGAGAATGGCGGAGCTGCGGTGGAACACGGATGACTCTCCCGATTGATGACTGGATGACACTGTCGCTTGCGCCGCCCCGACGGGAGGGGGCGGGCCCTGCGGCAAATCGGCGGCGCAGTTTGGCGCCTGAATTGTAGGCGGATCTTCCTGCGTTGCGCAATAACCAGGCGTTGCGCGAGGGGCGGAGCTTAAAGGCCGAACAGCGCCAGCGCCTCGGTCAGGCTGGCGGCCTGATGATGGGCAAGGCGCTCACGGCTGGGATGCATGTCGGGGATCTGCACCACGGTCATTCCGGCGGCATGGGCGGCGCGCACGCCGGTGTCGCTGTCCTCCAGCGCGAGGCAACGGGCAGGGTCGGCGCCAAGGCGGCGCGCGGCTTCGAGATACACATCGGGGGCGGGTTTGCCGCGGGGCACGGCATCGAAGCCGACGATGGTGGCAAAGCGCCCGCCAAGGCCGGCGGCGGCGAGTTTTTCGGTGGCGCGGGCGGTGCCGCTGTTGGTGGCCACGGCGCGGGGCATCGCCCGGGTGTCAAGCGCGGCGAGCGTGGCGTGAACTCCGGGGCGGAGGGGCACGCCCTCCAGCATTCGCGCATCCATCGCCTGCAGCCAGGCGGCATCCAGCGCAGCGGCATCGAGTACGCAGCCGAGGTGGTCGCAGAGCATCCGGTGCCCTTCCACCGCGTCTATGCCGATCAAGGAGATGAACACCTCTTCGGGCACGGCGTGGCCGAGGCTGGCCAGCGCCTCGGTTCCGGCCAGCAGCGCCAGCCGCTCGGTATCCAGCAGCAGGCCATCAAGGTCGAAGATCACGGCGTCGAAGGTCATGGGGGCTCCTCAGGCCGGTCAGAAGCGGATGCGGAAGCGGGCAAAGCCGTTCTCGCCCGGGCCCGCCAGTTCGATGCGCCGGTCGCTGACCTCGGCCAGATGGTCCGGGGCGTGGGGGCTGCTGTCGAACACCGCGCTGGTGCCTTCGGGCGCTGTCAGTCGCCAGGTGTCCCCCGCACAGGGGCAGATCGTGCCTTGCCATGAGATGTAGCGCAGCAGCACGTCTCGGTTGGTGTTGCGGCCTTCATAGACGATGCTGTCCGGCCCGGTGCCGCGAAAGCCGCCGCCGCCGCCAGCGCGATAGCTGTTGGTGGCAACGACGAAGGCCTGATCGGGGCGCACCGGCAGGCCCATATGGCAGAGGTTGCGGATGCGGCGCGCAGCGGGGTCGAGGAGATGGCCGCGATCATCGAAGCGCGCGGGCTGGGTCGGGTCGATCTCATAGCTGAGGCCGGCGATCACGTCGAAATTGTAGCTGGGGAACTCGGGGTCCAGCAGCGGCTGGTCGGGCTGGCCGGGCTGCAACTGCCGGTATAGGCCTGCCGCACGTTCCAGCCAGTCGGCCAGGTCGGCGCCGGTGACGCGGACGGCGCGGATGGTGTTGGGGAAGACGTAAAGGTCCGCCACGTTGCGCAGCGCGATGCCGCCCGCCGGAACCTCGGTGAAATGCGCGGGGCCTGATCGGCCCCCGGCGCGGAACGGGGCCGCGGCAGAGAGCAGCGGCACGTCCTGCCATTCGGTATCTTGCAGCGCCTGCGCGACATGCCAGCGTTGCGCGGCGCAGACGAGCTGCAGGGCCGGATCATCGGCCACCAGCGCGAAGTAGCTGTTCAGGGGCCGCGAGCTGTGCCCCACCGGGCGCCGCACATAGGCCAGCGTCGCGGTGTGTTCGGCCTGCGCCGCCTTCAGCACCGGGGCGCTGTCTTGTGCAGGGGAGGCTGCGGCCTGCGGCGGGGTGGAGACCTGCCGCGCCTCGGTGGTGAAGTCGAGCACGCGCCAGCCCGCTTCGCCGCGTTCCAGCAGCAGGTCGATCAGCCCCAGATGCGAGCCCCAGAACCCGGCCATCACCGCTGGCTTGCCCGCCAGGGTGCCGCGCGCCACGTCGACATCGGGCAGCCCGGCAAAGGCCGCCGAGGGAAAGACGAGATGGCTGTGCCCGGTCATCACCGCGTCGATGCCCGGCACCCGGGCCAGCGGCACCGAGGCATGTTCCATGCCCGGCGCCCAGTCCGAGGCGCCGATGCCGGAATGGTTCAGCGCCAGCACCAGATCGCAGCCATCCGCCCGCATCTGCGGCACCCAGGCCTCTGCCGCGGTGACGATGTCACGCATCACCAGCCGCCCGTTCAGCACATGCTGGTCCCAGATCAGGATCTGCGGCGGGGCGAAACCGATCACCCCGATGCGGATCGGATGCGAGGTACCGGTGCCGTCGGTCAGGGTGCGGTCAAGGATCACATAGGGCGGCAGCAGGGTGTCGTCCTCGGTCGGTCTGTCGCCCAGCCGGGTCGCCACATTGGCCGATACCAGGGGAAATTCCGCCCCTGCCAGCGCATTGGCCAGGAAGTCGAGCCCGTAGTTGAACTCATGATTGCCGACGGTTCCGGCATCATAGCCCACGGCATTCATCGCCGAGATGATCGGATGGGCGTCGCCCGGCTGCATCCCGCGTTCATAGGCGATGTAATCGCCCATCGGATTGCCCTGCAGGAAGTCGCCATTGTCGAACAGCAGCGCATTCGCCGCCTCGGCCCGGCACAGGTCGATCACGCCGGCGGCGCGGGCAAGGCCTACGGCCTCGGACGCATGGTCGCCATAATAGTCGTAGGGGAAGACATGGACATGCAGGTCAGTCGTTTCCATCAGCCGCAGATGCGCCTGGTTCCGCGCTGCGCGCGCAGAGAATGGATGCAGCTTCGTCAATTATGCGCCCCGGCCGCGGCCCCGGCCGATCCCGGCCGCGGCACATGTCGATATTCTGTCGCGTCTGTAACCTCTGCCCGTCCCCCGCGCCAGCATTGTGGCCCGCGAGCTGCCCGAACCGTATCCCGCGGATGATTCGACGAAAAGCCTATCGCTATGTCGCAGGACATTTTCGCGCGGTGGTTGTATTCCGGCCACGGCTGGCGGCCCGGATTGCGCGGCCGGGGCCACCGTGGCAGAGCTTGCGGCGGCAAGAGCGGAGAGCAGGATGCAACGGGACGAGCGGGATCTGGCCTTTGCGGGCGGCGGGCTGGACCGCGCGGCGCATCTGCGCGGCGATCTGGCGGCGCTGATGGCGGATCCGGGCGCGCGGGTGCTGCCGTTCTGGCGCGGCAAGCCACTGCTGGCGGATGCTGCGGAGGGCGGCCGGCGGCTGGGGTTGCTCGCGCCGGGCCATCCGGCGCTGGCGGGCGGCGGGGCGCCGCTGCTGCTGGGGCTGGCCGAGGGCAAGGCGCGGCTGGCCGTGGACATCTCGGGCTGGGAGCCGGTGGGCGAAGTCGCGATGCCGGGCAGCTTTTTCGACCCGACCGAGCAGAGCCACCCGGACCTGCCCGGCGATCACCGCTTTGCCGAGCTGCGCGGGGTGATGCTGGCGCTGGACCCGCTGGAGGCGGAACTGGCGGCGACGGGCCGGTCCTTGCTGGCCTGGCATGGCACGCACGGGTTCTGTTCCGCCTGCGGGGCCGCATCCGAGGTGGCGAAGGCCGGCTGGCAGCGCAGCTGCCCTGCCTGCGGCGCGCAGCATTTCCCGCGCACCGACCCGGTGGTGATCATGCTGATCACCCGCGGCAACCGCACGCTGATCGGCCGCAGCCCGGGCTGGCCCGAGGGGATGTATTCATGCCTTGCCGGATTCATGGAGCCGGGCGAGACGATGGAGGCCGCGGTGCGGCGTGAGGTGGCCGAGGAGACGGGTGTGCAGGTGGGGCCGGTGCGCTTTGTCGCCAGCCAGCCCTGGCCCTTCCCGTCCTCGCTGATGCTGGGCTGCCATGGCGCGGCGCTGACCGAGGACTTGGTGCTGGACCCTGTCGAGATCGAGGATGCGGTCTGGCTGACGCGCGAGGAGATGGCGGATGTCTTCGCCGGGGCGCATCCTGTGGTGCGGCCGCCGCGGCGGGGGGCGATTGCGGCGCATCTTCTGCGCATGTGGCTTGCGGACCGTCTGGATTGCCGCCAGAAATGACCCGAAATTCGAAAGGGCAGGCATGAAATTCTCGACCAAGGAAGACATCGAGGCGCCGGTGGCTTTCGTTTTTGCCGAACTGTCCGATTTTGATGGGTTCGAACGGGGCGCGATGCGCCGGGGTGCCACGGTCAAGCGGCTGGACCGCCGCACCGAGCCCGGAACGGGCATGTCCTGGGCGCTGGAATTCCGCTGGCGCGGGCGCGACCGCAAGATGGTCACCGACATGACGACGTATGACCCGCCGCACACGATGGCGTTTCTGGCGGAATCGGCTGGGTTCGAGATGGTGCTGGGGCTGAGCTTTCTGGAAATGTCGCGCAAGCGCACGCGGCTGGCGATCGAGCTGGAGGTCAAGCCGCGCACGCTGGCCTCGCGGATCATGCTGCAATCGCTGAAGCTGGGGAAAGCCAAGCTGACGCGCAAGTTCGTGGCGCGGGTGAAGATGGCGGCGGAAGAGATCGAGGCCCGGCATCTGAAGCAGCAGGGGTGACGCCGCGCCTATTTTCTAGGCTGTGCACTCATAAACCGGCTTGCGCGACGCATCTCTGCTTGATTCAAGGTTCCTGAAAGGAGCCTTTGCCATGCGTCGCCGTTTCGAACTGACAGATTTCGAGTGGTCGGTGATCCAGCCGCTCTTGCCCAACAAGCCGCGGGGGGTTCCTCGGGTGGATGACCGGCGGGTGATCAACGGGATCCTCTGGCGCTTTCGCACCGGCAGCCCATGGGCGGACATCCCCGAGCGTTATGGGCCCCACACCACCTGCTACAACCGCTTCGTGCGCTGGCGCAAGGCGGGGGTCTGGGACCGGCTTCTGGAGGCGGTCTCGCAGGCCCTGGGCAGCCAGATCGTGATGATCGACAGCTCCTCGATCCGGGTCCACCAGCACGGTGCGACCCTAAAAAAGGGGATCCAGATCGCTGCATGGGACGTTCCAGGGGCGGTCTGACGACCAAGATCCACGCGCTGGTCGATGGCCGGGGGCTGCCGATCGGGCTGCGCCTCTCCGAGGGCCAGGCGAGCGACGTGCGGCAGGCCGAGCCGCTGCTGCAGGCCGTGCCGGCGGGCAGCACCTTCCTCGCCGACAAGGCCTATGACAGCGACATCCTCCGCAGCCAGATCACCGCGCAAGGCGCCACCGCCAACATCCCCGCCAAGCGCAACCGCAAGAAGACCTTCGCCTTCAGCCGTGAACTCTACCGCGCCCGCAACCTCATCGAGCGCTTCTTTGGCAAGCTCAAGCACGCAAGGGGCCTCGCCACCCGCTACGACAAACGCGCCGACAACTTCCTCGCCGGCGTCAAGATCTTCGCAGCACGCATCTGGATCAAGGCTTATGAGTCCACGGCGTAGAAAGAAGCGGCCTTCTGCACCCCGCGCCCCCCGAGGATATTTTCACCAGAACGAATGGAAAGGGGCGCGGCGCCTGTCTACCGGCGGCGCGGGTCTGCCGGGTAGACGCCGAGCAGAGCCATGGACGAGGTGAAGTAGCGCAACTCTTCGAGCGCAAGCTGCACGTTGCGGTCGTCGGGGTGGCCTTCGATATCGGCATAGAACTGGGTGGCGGTGAAATTGCCGTCGACCATGTAGCTTTCCAGCTTGGTCATGTTCACGCCATTGGTGGCGAAGCCGCCCATCGCCTTGTAGAGCGCGGCGGGGATGTTGCGGACGCGGAAGACGAAGGTGGTCATCATCTGGCCGGTGCCGCGGCGCTTGAGGTCGGGTTCGCGCGACATGACCAGAAAGCGGGTGGTGTTGTTCTGCCTGTCCTCGATATGGCGGGCCAGCACGTCGAGCCCGTAGATCTCGCCGGCCAGCTCCGAGGCGAGGGCGGCAGTCTTCGGGTCCCCCGCATCGGCGACCTGCCGGGCAGAGCCCGCAGTATCGGCGCCGGCGATGGCGTGCAGGTTGTGTTCGCGCAGGAAGCCGCGGCACTGGCCAAGCAGCACGGTATGGCTCATCGCGCGTTCGATCTGCGAGAGCGGCGTGCCGGGAATCGCCAGAAGGTTGATGTGCACCCGGACGAAGGCTTCCTCGATGATATGCAGGCCGCTTTCGGGCAGGAGGTGGTGGATGTCGGCGACCCGGCCATAGGTGGAGTTCTCGACCGGCAGCATCGCCAGATCGGCCTCGCCCTTGCGGACGGCCTCGATCGCATCCTCGAAAGTGCGGCAGGGCAGCGCCTCCATATTGGGGCGGGATTCGCGGCAGGCCTGGTGCGAATAGGCGCCCGGTTCGCCCTGGAAGGCGATGCGGCCCTGGATCTGCGAGGGATGGGCTGTGGGCATCGGGCGGCTCCTTCTTCCGTCGTCCCGCGGCATCACAGGGCCGGGAGGGGCGTATTGCCGCGACAAGTAAACCTTGAAAACCGGCAAGGGAAGCGGATACATACCCCGAGCGAATAGCCAGCACCGAGGCCCGACATGTTCGACACGATGACTCTGACCAAGGCCGGCGGCGCGCTGTGCGGCTCTCTGCTGATCCTGCTTCTGGGCAACTGGGCCGCCGAAGGCCTGTATCACACCGGCCCCTCCGGGCATGGCGGCGAAGGTGAGCTGGCGCAAGCCTATGCCATCGACACCGGCGCCGACGATGCAGCCGGCGAGGAAGTGGCCGACGCGGGCCCGGCTTTTGCCGAGGTGTACGCCGCTGCCGATCCTGCCGCGGGCGAGCGGGTGTTCGGCAAATGCCGCGCCTGCCACAAGCTGGACGGCGCCGATGGCGTTGGCCCGCACCTGAACGGCTCGGTGGACCGTGAGATCGCCGGGGTTGCGGGCTTCGCCTATTCCGACGCGCTTGCAGGCATCGAGGGCACCTGGACCCCCGAGGAGATGGAAGCCTTCCTGGCCAGCCCCAAGGGTTATGCGCCGGGCACCAAGATGAGCTTTGCCGGTCTGCCCAAGGTCGAAGAGCGCGCCAACGTGATTGCCTATCTGGCGACCATCGGCGGCTGATCCGCCCTGCAGACTGCGTTTGAAGGCCGCCCCGGCACGGAGGCGGCCTTTTTCATGGCCATTGCGCCCGCCTCACGCAATCGCAACTTGAAGCGCGGACGGCGCGCGCTTTACCTTTGGCAATCGAAGAAGGCAGACCGCCCAAGGCGGCACAGCAGGGGTAAACGGATGATCGCAGCTTGGACGGGCACAAACGGCGCGGCGGTGACGCAGGCCATGGGCGGGGCCCGTCTGGGCGGGATGCTGTTGCTGGGGGCGCTGGTCGGCTGGGCCGGGATGGCGACGCTGGTCCGGGCGCAGGAGGCCGCACCCGCCACCATCGTTGCGCATGGGGTGTCCACCTTCGGCGACCTGAAATACCCGGCCGATTTTCTGCATCTGGATTATGTGAACCCCGAGGCCCCGAAGGGCGGCGAGATATCGCAATGGACGATGGGGGGCTTTGACAGCTTCAATCCCTATACCATCAAGGGCCGGGCGGCGGCGCTGTCCTCGGCCATGCACGAATCCCTGCTGGCCGGCACCTCGGATGAGATCGGTGCCGCCTATTGCCTGCTCTGCGAGACGCTGGAATACCCCGAGGACCGCAGCTGGGTGATCTTCACGCTGCGCCCCGAGGCGAAATTCTCGGATGGCACGCCGGTCACGGCAGAAGATGTGCGCTTCTCGCATGACATCATGCTGACGCAGGGGCTGACCAGTTTCCGCGCGGTCATCAGCCAGATGATCGAAAGCGTCGAGGTGCTGGATGACCGGCGCATCCGCTTCACCTTCAAGCCCGACTATCCCAAGCGCGACCTGCTGCAGGCGGCGGGCGGGCTGCCGGTGCTGTCAAAGGCGGATTTCGAGGCGAAGGGCCGCAATCTGGCCGAAAGCAGCATGGACCCGTTCGTGGGGTCGGGGCCCTATGTGTTCGACAGCATGGATGTCGGGCGCCGCGTGGTCTGGAAGCGCAACCCCGATTATTGGGGCAAGGATCTGCCGATCAACATCGGCCGGCACAATTTCGACCGGATCCGCATCGAGTATTTCGGCGACTATCAGGCGGCGTTCGAGGGGTTCAAGGCCGGCGCCTATACCTTCCGCAACGAGGCGTCATCGCTGATCTGGGCGACGGGCTACAATTTCCCCTCGCTGGAAAAGGGCTGGATCGTCAAGCGCGAGCTGGAAGATGGCAGCATCGCCAATGGCCAGGCCTTCGTGCTGAACCTGCGGCGCGAGAAATTTGCCGATCCGCGGGTGCGCGAGGCGATCGGGCTGATGTTCAACTTCGAATGGTCGAACGAGTCGCTGTTCTACGGGCTTTACGAGCGGGTCGAGAGCTTCTGGGAGAACAGCGAGCTGGAGGCGACCGGTACGCCCTCGCCCGAGGAGCTGGCGCTGCTGGAGCCGCTGGCGGCGGACCTGCCCCCCGGCGTGCTGACCGACGAGGCGGTGATGGCGCCGACCTCTGGCGCGACGCAGCTGGACCGGGCCAACCTGCGCAAGGCGGCGGCGCTGCTGGACGAGGCAGGCTGGCCGGCGGGCAATGACGGGATTCGGCGCAACGCCGCGGGCGAGGTGCTGCGGGTGGAGCTGCTGAACGACAGCCAGACTTTTGACCGGGTGATGAACCCCTATGTCGAGAACCTGCGCCGGCTTGGCATCGACGCGATGCTGACCCGGGTGGATGATGCGCAGATGACCAACCGAGAGCGCAGCCACGACTTCGACATGATCACCAAGCATCTGGGGCAGGACTATATCCCCGGCGCCGGGCTGCAGCAGTATTTCGGATCAGCCTCCACCGATGACGTGTTCAACGCGATGGGCTTGCAATCGCCGGCGGTAGACAGCCTGATCGCCACCATCGAGGGCGCGGAGACCCGCGAGGAGATGACCGTGGCCGTGCGCGCGCTGGACCGGGTGCTGCGGGCGGAGAGGTTCTGGGTGCCGCAATGGTACAAGGCTGCCCATACCGTCGCCTATTTCGACATGTACGAGCATCCCGATCCGTTGCCGCCCTACGCGCTGGGCGAGATGGACTTCTGGTGGTACAACGCCGAAAAGGGCGAAAGCCTGAGGGCGGCGGGCGCCTTCTGATGGCCTACTGAGAGGCAGGTTCACCACATGGGCGCCTATATCCTGCGGCGGTTGCTGCTGATGATCCCGACGCTGATCGGGATCATGATCATCAACTTTGCGCTGACCCAATTCGTGCCCGGCGGGCCGATCGAACAGGTTCTGGCCCGGATCGAGGGCGAGGGCGATGTGTTCCGCAACATCTCGGGCGGCGGGGACGCTGGCCAGATGCAGGCGGTCGGCGACGAGCGCTATTCGGGTGCCCGCGGCCTGCCGCCCGAGTTCATCGCCGAGCTGGAAAAGCAGTTCGGGTTCGACAAGCCGCCGCTGGAACGGTTCCTGACGATGATGGGTGGCTATCTGCGGTTCGATTTCGGCGAGAGCTATTTCCGGTCGATTTCGGTGGTGGATCTGGTGATCGAGAAGATGCCGGTGTCGATCACGCTGGGCCTGTGGTCCACGCTGATCGCCTACATGATTTCCATCCCGCTCGGCATCCGCAAGGCGGTGAAGGACGGCACGGCCTTCGATACCTGGACCTCTGGCGCGATCATCGTGGCCTATGCGATCCCGGGATTCCTGTTCGCGGTGCTGCTGATCGTGCTGTTCGCGGGCGGCAGCTATTGGCGGATCTTCCCGCTGCGGGGGCTCACCTCGGACAATTTCGAGGATCTGACGCTGATCGGCAAGGCACTGGACTATCTGTGGCACATCGCGCTGCCGGTGCTGTCCACGACCATCGCCAGCTTTGCCACGCTGACGCTGCTGACCAAGAACAGCTTCCTGGATGAGATCAACAAGCAGTATGTGATGACCGCCCGTGCCAAGGGCCTGACCGAGGGCCGGGTGCTCTATGGCCACGTGTTCCGCAATGCGATGCTGATCGTGATTGCCGGGTTCCCGGGGCTGTTCCTGGGGGTGTTCTTCGGCTCCTCGCTGCTGATCGAGACCATCTTCTCGCTCGATGGGCTTGGCCGGCTGGGATACGAGGCGGCGGTTGCGCGCGATTATCCGGTGGTGTTCGGCACGCTCTACGTCTTCGGTCTGGTGGGGCTGCTGGTCGGGATCCTGTCGGACCTGATGTATGTCTTCGTCGATCCGCGGATCGACTTTGAACGGAGGGCTGGCTGATGGCCCTCTCGCCGCTCAATGCCCGGCGCTGGCGCAACTTCAAGGCCAACCGCCGGTCCTTCTGGTCGCTCTGGATCTTCCTGGTGCTGTTCGGCCTGTCGCTGGTGGCCGAGTTCATCGCCAACGACAAACCCATCGTGGTGCGCTACCGGGGCGAGACCTTCTTCCCCATCTACCGCTTCTACCCCGAAACCACCTTTGGCGGCGATTTCCGCACCGAGGCGATCTATTCCGACCCCGCCGTGCAATGCCTGATCGAAACTGGCGGCCTGCTGGAGTGCTGGGACGATCCGGTGGCGACGGTGGAAGATGCCGCCGATGGCGATGTCGCGGGGCAGGCAGTGGAGGCGGGGTGGATGCTGTGGCCGATTGTCCCCTACAGCTACAACACCATCAACAATGTCGGCAACGCGCCCTCTGCCCCAGATGCCAACCACTGGCTGGGCACGGATGACACCGCGCGCGACGTGCTGGCGCGGGTGATCTACGGGTTCCGGCTGTCGATCCTGTTCACGCTGATCGTCACCGGCGCCTCTGCGGTGATCGGTATCGCGGCGGGGGCGGTGCAGGGGTATTTCGGCGGCTGGGTGGACCTGATCTTCCAGCGGATCCTGGAGATCTGGAGCTCCACCCCCTCGCTGTACGTGATCATCATCCTCTTCGCGATTGTGGGGCGCAGCTTCGGGCTCTTGGTCTTCGTGTCGATCCTGTTCGGCTGGCCGGCGCTGGTCGGCGTGGTGCGGGCCGAATTCCTGCGGGCGCGGAACTTCGAATATGTGCGCGCCGCCCGGGCGCTTGGGGTGCGCGACCGCACCATCATGTTCCGCCACATCCTGCCCAATGCGATGGTCGCGACGCTGACCATGCTGCCCTTCCTCGTGACAGCGAATATCGGCGGGCTGGCGGCGCTGGACTTCCTGGGCTACGGGCTGCCGGCCTCGCTGCCGTCGCTCGGCGAGCTGTCCTTGCAGGGCAAGTCGAACCTGCACGCGCCCTGGCTGGGATTCTCGGCCTTCTTCACCTTCGCCATCATGCTGTCGCTGCTGGTGTTCATCTTCGAGGGCGTGCGCGACGCCTTTGACCCGCGAAAGACCTTTGCATGACCGTTGTTCTGGATGTGCAGGATCTGCGCGTGGCCTTCCGGCAGGATGGGCGGCTGATCGAGGCGGTGAAGGGCGTGTCCTTCACCGTGTCGAAGGGCGAGACGGTGGCGCTGGTCGGGGAAAGCGGGTCGGGGAAGTCGGTGACGGCGCTGTCGACCGTGTCGCTGCTTGGTGGCAATGCCGAGGTGTCGGGCAGCATCAACTACCTTGGCCAGCAGATGGTCGGGGCGGCGGAGCCCCTGCTGCGCAAGGTGCGCGGCAACGATATCAGCTTCATCTTTCAGGAGCCGATGACCAGCCTCAACCCGCTGCACACGCTGGAAAAGCAGCTGGCGGAAAGCCTGGCGCTGCACCAGGGGTTGCACGGCAAGCCAGCGCGTGCGCGGATCATCGAGCTGCTGACCAAGGTCGGCATCGACGCGCCGGAAAGCCGGCTGGCCGACTATCCGCACCAGCTGTCGGGCGGGCAGCGGCAGCGGGTGATGATCGCGATGGCGCTGGCGAACGGGCCGGAACTGCTGATCGCGGATGAGCCGACAACGGCGCTGGACGTGACCATTCAGGCGCAGATCCTCGACCTCTTGGCCGATCTGAAGCGGGCGGAGGGGATGAGCCTGCTGTTCATCAGCCACGACCTTGGCATCGTGCGCCGCATCGCCGACCGCGTCTGCGTGATGCAGGGCGGCGAGATCGTCGAACAGGGGCCGGTGGCGGAGATTTTTGCCAACCCGCAGCACCCCTATACCCGCAAGCTGCTGGCGGCAGAGCCGCAGGGGCGCCCCGATCCGGTGCCGGATGGCGCGGCGGAAATGGTGCGGACCGAGCATCTGAAGGTGTGGTTTCCGGTCCAGCGGGGCCTCATGCGCCGGGTGGTGGGCCATGTGAAGGCGGTCAACGATGCCAGCCTGTCGGTGCGGGCGGGGGAGACGCTGGGGATCGTCGGGGAGAGCGGGTCGGGCAAGACCACGCTGGCGCTGGCGGTGATGCGGCTGATCGCGTCGGAAGGGCCCATCGTCTATGCCGGGCAGGACATCTCGCGCTGGCAGTCGCGCCAGCTGCGCGCCCTGCGCCGCGACATGCAGATCGTGTTCCAGGACCCGTTCGGCAGCCTGTCGCCGCGGATGACAGCCGAGCAGATCATCGCCGAGGGGCTTGGGGTCCACGGCGTCGATCCGGGCCGCAACCGGCGCGAGATGGTGGCCGAGATCATGGCCGAGGTGGGCCTCGACCCCGCGGCGATGCCCCGCTATCCGCACGAGTTTTCCGGCGGCCAGCGTCAGCGCATCGCCATCGCCCGCGCCATGATCCTGCGCCCGAAACTGGTGGTGCTGGACGAGCCGACAAGCGCGCTGGACATGACGGTGCAGGTGCAGATCGTGGATCTGCTGCGGGATCTGCAACGGCGGCACGGGCTGGCCTATCTGTTCATCAGCCACGATCTGCGCGTGGTGCGCGCCGTCAGCCATCAGGTGATGGTGATGAAGCGCGGCGATGTGGTCGAGGCGGGGCCGGCGGCGGACCTGTTCCGCGCGCCGCAGCATCCCTACACCCGCGAGCTGTTCGCCGCGGCCTTCGGCCATGCGGCCCCGGTGGAGGCGTAAGGCGGGGCGCAGGCGCCCCGCCGGTCAGATCGCCGAACTGTGTTGCGACTTCGACAGGTCGTAGGCGTCGAACACCCGCGCCACCATGCGTGTCAGCGGCCGCGCCCGTTCGGGGATGAAGAGGCCCGCGGGCGTGATTTCCACCATGTCGCCGAAGGCCGCCTTCGCCGCACCGAACATCGCTTTCAGCTGTGCGGGGCTCGCGTTCCAGTCGCGGATCATCTCGGCCGCGTCGATGCGGAAGTCGCACATCACCGCCTCGATCATGCGCGAGCGCAGCAGGTCTTCGCCCTGGAAGACATGGCCGCGATGGGTCGAGAACTTGCCCGCCCGGATCGCGCGGGTATGTTCCGACGTCGAGGAGGCGTTCTGAGCGAAACCCTGCGGGAAGCGCGAGATCGACGAGGCGCCCATCCCCACCAGCACCGGCGCCAGATCGTCGGTATAGCCCTGGAAGTTGCGGCGCAGGGTTCCGGCCTTGGCAGCCTGCGCCAGCCCGTCCGTGGGCCGCGCGAAATGGTCGATGCCGATCTCGTCATAGCCGTCCCAGACGAACAGCTTGCGGGCGGTTTCGAACAGCGCCAGCCGTTCTTCGGGGGTGGGAAGCGTGTCCGACGGGATCATCTGCTGGCGCCGCGCCATCCAGGGCACATGCGCATAGCCGTAAAGCGCCACCCGGTCGGGGACCAGCGACAGCAGCATCTGCACCGATTGCGCGATCTTGGCGGGGGTCTGGTGCGGCAGGCCATAGAGGATGTCGGCGTTCAGCGAGCCGACGCCGCGGTCGCGGATCATGTCCACGGCGCGCTTGGTTTCCTCATAGCTCTGCTCGCGGCCAATGACCTTCTGGATCGCGGGGTCGAAATCCTGCACCCCGATCGAGGCGCGGTTCATGCCGGCGGCGGCGAGCGCATCAAGGCGGGCCTCGTCGATCTCGTTCGGGTCGATCTCGACCGAGAACTCGGCGCCGGGGCCCATTGGCACCGCGTCGAACACCGCGCCGGCCACGCGGGTCATCATGTCGGCCGGCATCAGCGTCGGCGTGCCACCGCCCCAATGCAGGCGCGACAGCGTCACGCCCGGCGCCAGCTTGGCCTTCAGCAAGGCCAGCTCGGCCAGCAGCACATCGGCATAGGCGCGCACCGGATCGTCGGATTGGGTGCCTTGGGTCCGACAGGCGCAGAACCAGCACAGGCGCCGACAAAACGGCACATGCATGTAAAGCGAGATCGAGGATCCGGCAGGGATTGCCTCGATCCAGGCGGTGAACTGGTCCGGTCCGACTGACGCCGAGAAGTGCGGTGCGGTAGGATAGCTGGTATACCGCGGGACGCGCGCGTCAAAAAGACCGAGCCGCATGAGTTGCGATTCTGTTTCCATAGGCATAGGGTTACGGACACACGCGCGACAGAACCTTGACCCAAATCAAAAGCAGGCAAATGTCCCTACAGGACGCGCACAACATTTCCCTTCAATGCGGGGCCTGTCCGATCCGTCACCGCGCCGTCTGTGCGCGGTGCGAGACGGACGAATTGGCGCTGCTGGAGGAGATCAAGTATTACCGCAGTTTCGAGGCCGGGCAGACGGTGACCTGGGCCGGCGACAAGATGGATTTCGTCGCCTCGGTCGTGTCGGGCATCGCCACGCTGACCCAGACGATGGAAGACGGGCGCACCCAGATGGTCGGGCTGCTGCTGCCGTCGGACTTCGTGGGGCGCCCGGGGCGCGAGACGGCGGCCTATAACGTGATTGCCACCACCGACCTGTTGATGTGCTGCTTCCGCAAGCGCCCGTTCGAGGAGATGATGGTGCGCACCCCGCATGTCGCGCAGCGCCTGCTGGAAATGACGCTGGACGAGCTGGATGCGGCGCGCGAATGGATGCTGCTGCTGGGCCGCAAGACCGCGCGCGAGAAGATCGCGAGCCTTGTGGCGATCATCGCCCGGCGCGATGCCTCGCTGAAACTCCGCTCGCCGCAGGGGCGGATGGTGTTCGACCTGCCGCTGACCCGCGAGGCGATGGCAGACTATCTGGGCCTGACGCTGGAAACCGTCAGCCGCCAGATCTCGGCGCTG
This sequence comes from Frigidibacter albus, assembly GCF_009908165.1. Classification (GTDB taxonomy): domain Bacteria; phylum Pseudomonadota; class Alphaproteobacteria; order Rhodobacterales; family Rhodobacteraceae; genus Frigidibacter; species Frigidibacter albus. The sequence goes on along the minus strand of NZ_JAAAUC010000010.1, from coordinate 78,912 downwards.
AAGCGGGACGGGGTGATCGAGCTGCAGGGCAAGCGCCATGTGACGATCCCCGATTTCGACCTGCTGCTGACGGAAGCGGGCGACGACAATGACGGCGGCTACCTGATCTAGGTGCCGCCTGCCTTGGCATGGCAAAAGGGCGGCCCCTGGGCCGCCCCTTGCGTTTCGATCAGTGGGCCATGAACACCGGAACGTCGGTGCGTTCCAGCATGTTGCGGGTGGCGCCGCCCAGAATGGCCTCGCGGAAGCGGCTATGGCCATAGGCGCCCATCACCAGCAGGTCGGCATCCACATCGCGGGCATGGCGGCACAGGACGTCCGACACCCGCGGCATGGTCTTGGCCAGCACCGACACCTCGGCCTTGACGCCGTGGCGCGCCAGCCATTGCGACAGCGGGCCCCCGGGGTCCGACCGTTCGGCGCCATGCGCCGGCGGGTCTATGACTACGATGTTCACCAGATCGGCGGCCTTCAGCAGCGGCATCGCCGCGCGCGCGGCATTCAGCGCCTCTGTGCTCTGGTTCCAGGCCAGGATCACGCGGGTGCCGACGCGGGCCCCCAGCCCGGTTTCGGGCAGAACCAGAACTGGCACCCCGCCCTCGAACAGGGCCGCCTCGACGATGGCCTCGGCATCCTGGGTCTGGCCGTCGCCATAGGGCTTCTTCTGCACGCAGAGGTCGGCAAAGCGCGCCCGCAGCGCGACCAGCCCGGCAAGGCCGCCAAGCTGTGCCACGGCAGCCTCGGTCGACCAGCGGATGTCTTCGGCCGCCATGCGCTCGCGCACGGCAAGCTCGGCGGCTTCGGCGTCGCGCTGCGCCCGCTCGATGGTCTCCTGATGGATGAAGGCGGTGGCGCCGGCATAGTAATAGCCGGTCTGGGTGCGGTCGATCCCGAGGCAGAAGATGTCCAGATGGGCATCCTCGCGCCGGGCGATATCCACTGCCGCGTTCAGCTGGGCCGCTGCGGCCTTGGCGTCGGTAACAATGGTCAGGACTGATTTGTAGGCCATGCTGCGTCTCCCGTGATGCTAAGTGCATGTCGCGGGGCATTCTTACGCCTCTCTTCCTCGCCGCGCATTGATGCGGATCAAGGCGGCAGCTGCGAAGATTTGACACAGATCAAGGCATCTTATGGGCCGTCAGCCCAGAAGCACAACAGTCTAAAAGACAGCTGTCGGCATGAGTCGGCCGCCGGGAAGAGACGAAGGGACGCAAGGAATGTGGGATTACATCAAGCTGATCGCGCTTGGTGCTGTCGCGGTGCTGGCCGCGATTGCCGCCAATTATGCGCGTGATCTGGCCTACATGGTTAACGCACTGACTGTCATGCTGGCGGCTTCGGTGACGTTTCTGTGGGTGCTGCGGAGCATGGGCGACGCACGGCCGGTGCCGGCCAACGAATATAACGATGGCGTGATTCGCGCCGGCGTGATCGCGACATCGCTCTGGGGCGTCGTCGGGTTTCTGGCGGGGACGTATATCGCCTTCCAGCTTGCCTTCCCCAGCCTCAACCTCAGCTTCGCCGAAGGCTACGCGAACTTCGGCAAGCTGCGGCCACTGCACACCTCGGCGGTGATCTTCGCCTTCGGCGGCAACGCGCTGCTGATGTCCTCATTCTACGTGGTGCAGCGCACCTCGGCGGCGCGGCTGTGGGGCGGCAACCTCGCATGGTTCGTGTTCTGGGGCTACAACCTCTTCATCGTGCTGGCCGCGACCGGCTACATCCTTGGCGCCACGCAGTCCAAGGAATACGCCGAGCCTGAATGGTATGTGGATATCTGGCTGACCATCGTCTGGGTGGCCTACCTTGCCGTGTTCATGGGCACGTTGCTCAAGCGCAAGGAAAAGCACATTTACGTCGCCAACTGGTTCTACCTGTCTTTCATCGTGACCATCGCGATGCTGCATATCGTGAACAACCTCGCCATCCCGGTCTCGATCTTCGGGTCGAAATCGGTGCAGTTGTTCGCCGGCGTGCAAGATGCGATGACGCAGTGGTGGTATGGCCATAACGCGGTGGGCTTCTTCCTGACTGCCGGCTTCCTTGGCATGATGTACTACTTCGTGCCCAAGCAGGCCGAGCGCCCGGTGTTCAGCTACAAGCTGTCGATCATCCACTTCTGGGCCCTGATCTTCATGTATATCTGGGCCGGCCCGCACCACCTGCACTATACCGCCCTGCCCGACTGGGCGGCGACGCTGGGGATGGTGTTCTCGATCATGCTGTGGATGCCCTCCTGGGGCGGCATGATCAACGGCCTGATGACGCTGTCGGGTGCCTGGGACAAGCTGCGCACCGACCCGATCATCCGGATGATGGTCGTCTCCATCGGCTTCTACGGCATGTCGACCTTCGAAGGCCCGATGATGTCGATCAAGGCAGTCAACAGCCTGTCCCACTACACCGACTGGACCATCGGCCACGTCCACTCCGGCGCGCTTGGCTGGAACGGCATGATCACCTTCGGCACGCTCTACTTCCTGGTGCCGCGCCTGTGGAACCGCGAACGGCTGTATAGCCTGTCGCTGGTGTCCTGGCACTTCTGGCTGGCGACCATCGGCATCGTTCTCTACGCCTCGTCGATGTGGGTCACCGGGATCATGGAAGGCCTGATGTGGCGCGAAGTGGACAGCCAGGGCTTCCTCGTGAACGCCTTTGCCGACACGGTTTCCGCCAAGTTCCCGATGTATGTGGTGCGCGGTCTGGGCGGGGTCCTCTACCTCGCGGGCGGTGTCATCATGGTCTACAACCTCTGGGCCACCGTTGCCAGACAGCCGGCCCGCTCGGCCAATGTCTCGGCCGCGGTTCCCGCTGAATAAGGGAGGCACAGAACCATGGCTTTTCTAGACAAACACGCCATCCTCGAGAAGAACGCCTCCCTGCTCATGGTTGGCTCGCTTCTGGTGGTGTCTATCGGCGGCATCGTCGAGATCGCACCGCTGTTCTACCTCGAGAACACCATCGAGAAGGTGGAAGGGGTTCGCCCCTACACCCCGCTGGAGCTGACCGGGCGCGACATCTACATCCGCGAAGGCTGCTACGTGTGCCACAGCCAGATGATCCGTCCGATGCGCGACGAGGTCGAACGCTATGGCCATTACAGCCTTGCGGCGGAATCGATGTACGACCATCCGTTCCAGTGGGGATCGAAGCGGACGGGGCCCGACCTCGCCCGTGTCGGTGGCCGCTATTCCGACGAATGGCATGTCGATCACCTGACGGACCCGCAATCGGTGGTGCCGGAATCGGTGATGCCGAAATACGGCTTCCTGTCGAACCGTCTGATCGAGCCGACCTATATCGAAGACCTGCTGAGCACGCACCGCATGGTGGGTGTCCCCTACAGTTCCGAGATGATCGAGGCGGCGAAGGCCGACTTCGTGGCCCAGGCCGACCCGAACAGCGACTATGACGGGCTGCAGGAACGCTATCCCGGCGCCAAGGTGTCCAACTATGACGGGCAGCCCGGCGTGACCGAGATGGATGCGCTGGTGGCCTATCTTCAGGTGTTGGGCACGATGGTCGATTTCTCGACCTTCACGCCTGACGCAAGCCGGTAGGGGGGCGTCATGAACTATCATATCCTTCGGGAGTTCGCCGACAGCTGGGCGCTTCTCGCGCTGACGCTGTTCTTCGTGGGTGTCGTGTTCTGGGCCTTCCGGCCCGGCAGCTCGAAAGTCTACAAGGACACCGCCAACATCCCGTTCCGCAATGAAGACCGACCCGCCTGTGCCGGCACCTGCGCCGACTGCGGTGGCGACGGCACCGACAAGGCCAGCGGTGCCACGTTCAAGGAGGCGTGGAAATGACCAAGAGACCTGTGAAAGCCAAGGAAGAGGTCGGCACCACCGGCCATAGCTGGGATGGCATCGAAGAACTGAACAACCCGCTTCCGCGCTGGTGGCTCTGGACCTTCTATGCCTGCATCGTCTGGGCGATCCTCTACACCATCGCCTATCCGGCCTGGCCGGGGCTGACCAAGGCGACGCCGGGCCTGCTGGGCCACTCGACCCGCGCCGATGTCGCGGCCGAGATCCAGCGCTTCGAGGATGCCAATGCGCCGATCGAGGCCAAGCTGGTCGCGGCCGACCTGAACGCGATCAGTGCCGATCCCGAACTGGCGAACTTCACCCAGAACGCCGGGGGCGCGATCTTCCGCACCTGGTGTGCGCAGTGCCACGGCTCGGGCGCGGCGGGGGCGGAGGGGTATCCGAACCTGCTGGACAACGACTGGCTCTGGGGCGGGTCGGTGGAAGACATCCACCTGACCATCACCCACGGCATCCGCAACATCGAGGATGACGATGCCCGCTACTCCGAGATGCCGCGGTTCGGCGCCGACGAGTTGCTGGAACCGGCGCAGATCGACGCGGTGGTGCAGTATGTGATGGCCATCTCGGGGCAAGAGCATGATGCGGCGCTGTCGGCCGAGGGTGAGACGGTGTTCATCGACAACTGCGCGTCCTGCCACATGGAAGACGGCACCGGCGACCGTGCCCAGGGCGCACCGAACCTGACCGACGCGATCTGGCTCTATGGCGGCGATGTCGCCAGCCTGACCGAGACGGTGAACAACTCCCGCTTCGGCGTGATGCCGAACTGGAGCACCCGGCTTTCGGAAGCCGAGATCCGGGCCGTGGCCTCTTATGTCCACGGGCTGGGTGGCGGCGAATAACCCCGCCGACCAGAAGAAACGACGCAGCGGGGGGCCTCGGCCCCCCGTTCGCATTTTGGGGCAGGCTGTCGGCCCGGGCACTCTGCCGTGCCTGCTGCATCGTGCCGCACCCCGAAGCCCCCTGGCCAACTCGCCGGGCGGCAAAGGTTGATCCACGTCAAGGCGGAGGTGTCCGGCGAGGATTACGCAACTCATGACCGTGGCGGAAACGTCCGTGTCATGGCACCGGCTCCCCGTCCTGTTCGCGCGTTTCCTGGGGGTGCCGGTGCCATTCCTTTCCCGGCGGGATCGACCGGCTTTCATGTATCACCCGTCTGCCTTTTTTGACGCAGGTCAATGCCCGGCGCGAACAGCTATCCTACAAGCAACACCAACCAGTCCGCCAACGGAGACCTGCCGTGAGCTCTTCCGACCAACCCGCCAGCCTTTATGCCGCGCGCGAACCGATCTTTCCGCGCCGCGTGAAGGGCCGATTCCGTAACCTGAAATGGGTGCTGCTCGCGGTGATGCTGGGTATTTACTACGTGACCCCGTGGATCCGCTGGGATCGCGGGCCAGGGATGCCCGACCAGGCGGTGCTGATCGACATGGCGAACCGGCGGTTCTTCTTCTTCATGATCGAGATCTGGCCGCACGAATTCTATTTCGTCGCCGGCCTTCTGATCATGGCGGGGCTTGGCCTGTTCCTGTTCACCTCGGCGCTTGGCCGGGTGTGGTGCGGCTATGCCTGCCCGCAGACGGTCTGGACCGACCTTTACATCCTGGTGGAGCGATGGATCGAAGGCGACCGCAACGCCCGGGTCCGCCTGTTCAACCAGAAATGGAGCGCCCACAAGGCCCGGCTCCGGCTGACCAAATGGACGCTGTGGCTGCTGATCGGCCTCGCTACCGGCGGCGCCTGGGTGTTCTACTTCACCGACGCGCCGACGCTTCTGGGCAACCTGCTGATCGGGCAGGCGCATCCGGCGGCCTATATCACCATCCTCGTGCTGACGCTGACCACCTTTGCCTTCGGCGGCTTTGCACGGGAACAGATCTGCATCTATGCCTGCCCCTGGCCGCGGATCCAGGCCGCGATGATGGACGAAGACACCATCACCGTCGCCTACCGCGAATGGCGCGGAGAGCCGCGCGGCAAGCTGAAGAAGGCGGTGGGCACCGATGAGCCGGTGGGCGATTGCATCGATTGCATGGCCTGCGTCAACGTCTGCCCGATGGGCATCGACATCCGCAACGGCCAGCAGCTGGAATGCATCACCTGCGCGCTGTGCATCGACGCCTGCGACGAGGTGATGGACAAGATCGGCAAGCCGCGCGGGCTGATCGACTATCTGGCGCTGAAGGACGAGGCGGCCGAACGGGCCGGCGCCCATCCCAAGCATATCTGGAAACATATCTTCCGTGTGCGCACCCTTGTCTATACCGTGCTCTGGGCAGGCATCGGCATCGGGCTGGTGGTGGCACTGTTCATGCGATCCCCCTTCGACGTGAACGTGACGCCAGAGCGGAACCCGGTCTACGTGACGCTGTCCGACGGTTCGATCCGCAATACCTACGAGGTGCGCCTGCGCAACAAGCAGCATGGCGTGCGGGACTTCCTGATCACGGTCGAGGGCGATCCGGCGCTGATCACCACGGTCGAGGGCAATGCGGGCACGGTGGTGTCGGTCGCTGCAGACGAACTGGGCGGAACACGGCTCTATGTGGTGGCGCCCGCAGGATCGGCCCCGGCGCTGGCAGAGCGCACGCCGCTGACGATCTGGATCGAAGATACAGAAAGCCGGAACCGTGTCGGCATCGACACGATCTTCAACGGAAAAGGACAGTGACATGGGCAATGTACAAGGGCGCGCGCCGGACGGAGGCCGCCCGCTGACCGGGCGCAAGGTGCTGCTGATCGTGGTCGGCTTCTTCGCGGTGATCATCGGTGTCAACCTGACCATGGCGTTTCAGGCGGTCAGCACCTTCCCGGGGCTGGAGGTCAAGAACTCCTACGTCGCCAGCCAGACCTTCGATGCCGAACGGGCCTCGCAGGAAGCTCTTGGCTGGCAGGTCACGCATGAGTATGGCGCGGATGGCGTGCTGAGCCTGGTGATGCGCGATGCCCAGGGAATGCCGGCGCCGATCAAGGCGCTGTCGGTCACGATCGGGCGCACCACCCATACCCGCGACGACCGGCCGCTGGATCTGGCCTATACCGGCGGGATCTACACCACCAAGCTGGATCTGGAGCCTGGCAACTGGCTGCTGCACCTGAATGCGGAATCCGCGGATGGCGTCGCCTTCCGCCAGCGCTACGACATGTTCGTGAACGGATAAGCCCCGATGGACGTCCCTGCCGCCTCTGCCTGCCCCGCCTGCCTTGCCGCCCCCTCGGCAGAGCGCATTGCCGCCGCCGCCGCGCCGCGCGATGCGCGGCTGTTCCTGTCGCTGCCCACCGCCCATTGCGCCGTCTGCATCTCTGACGTGGAACGGGCGCTGGCGGCCGAGCCGGGGGTGCGAACAGCACGGGTGAACCTGACGCTGAAGCGCGTGGCGGTGGAGGCGGACCCCGAGGTGACGGCAGAGAGGCTTGTCGCGGTGCTGGACCGCATCGGGTACGAGGCGCATGAGCTGGACCCCGGCACGCTGATGGTGACGGAAACCGACCGGCGTGGCCGCGATCTCTTGATGCGGATCGGCGTGTCGGGCTTTGCGATGATGAACGTGATGCTGCTGTCTGTCGCCGTCTGGTCGGGAGCCGAGGATGCGACGCGCGACCTGTTCCACTGGATTTCCGCCGCCATCGCCCTGCCGACCGTTGTGTTCGCGGGCCAGCCGTTCTTCTCCAGCGCCTGGACCTCGCTCAAGGCGGGCCGGCTGGGAATGGATGTGCCGATCAGCCTGGCGCTGATCCTCGCCTCGGCGATCTCGGTCTATGAGACGATGCATTCGGGCCATCACGCCTATTTCGATGCGGCGGTGATGCTGTCCTTCTTCCTCCTGGTCGGCCGCTATCTGGATTACCGCACCCGTGCCGTGGCCCGGTCCGCCGCCGAAGAATTGGCGGCGCTGGAAGTGCCGCGGGCCGTGGTCCTGCGCGAGGGCGCCGAGGTGACGGTGCCGGTGGCCGAGATTGCGGTGGACGATCTGGTGCTGGTGCGCCCGGGCGCGCGGATGCCGGTCGACGGCACCGTGACCCATGGCAGCAGCGAGGTCGACCGATCCTTCCTGACCGGCGAGAGCCTGCCCGCCTGGGCCGGGATCGGCAGCGTGGTTCTGGCCGGCGAGGTCAACCTGACCGGGCCGCTGACGGTGCGGGTGACGGCCGCGGGCCGCGATACCAGCCTGCACCGGATGGCCGACCTGGTGGCGATGGCCGAAAGCGCCCGCAACCGTTACACCTCGCTGGCCGACCGGATGGCGCGGTTCTACTCGCCGGGGGTGCATATCCTCGCGTTCAGCTCGTTCCTCGGCTGGATGCAGATCACCGGCGGCGATCTGCGCATCTCGTTGAACATCGCTGCGGCGGTGCTGATCATCACCTGCCCCTGCGCGCTTGGCCTTGCCGTGCCCGCGGTGGTGACGGCCGCCAGTGGCAAGCTGTTCCGCAAGGGCCTGCTGATCAAGGACAGCACCGCGCTGGAGCGTCTGGCCGAGATTGATACTGTCGTCTTCGACAAGACCGGCACTCTGACCATGGGTGCGCCGGAACCGGTGAACCTCGCCGATCTGCCCGATGCGGCGCTGGAGGTTGCGGCGGCACTGGCCGGTGCCTCCTCGCACCCACTGGCGCGGGCGCTGGCGGATGCGGCGCGCGTTGCCGGCATCCGCCCCGCCACCGTGACCGACCTGCGCGAGGTGCCCGGCTATGGCATCGAAGGCCAGTGGCGCGGGCAAGTGGTGCGGCTTGGCCGGGCCATCTGGGTTGGCGCCGAGGCAGGCAGCATCACCGCGACGCACCTGAAGATCGGCAGCGCGGCGCCGCTGTCGGTGGCCTTCGCCGACCGCCTGCGCCCCGGCGCGGCAGAGGCGGTGGCGGCGTTCCAGAAGCAGGGCAAGGCCGTGCATCTGATTTCGGGCGACGTGGCTGGCGCGGTGGGCGACCTTGCGGGCCGTCTGGGCATCGAGCATTGGCAGGCGGAAGCTTTGCCGGCTGACAAGGTGGCGCTGATTGCCGAACTCGCCGCGCAGGGCCGCAAGGTGCTGATGATCGGCGACGGGCTGAACGACACCGCCGCGCTGGCCGCGGCCCATGCCTCGATCTCGCCGGCCTCGGCGCTGGATGCGGCGCGTGCCGCGTCCGACATCGTGCTGTTGGGGACCGACCTGTCGCCCGTGGCAGAGGCGGTTCGCGTCGCCGTGAAGGCGCGGCGGCGGATCAAGGAGAACTTCGCCATCTCGCTGCTGTATAACGTGGTGGCGGTGCCGATCGCGATTGTCGGGCTGGCAACCCCACTGGCCGCCGCGCTGGCGATGTCGCTGTCCTCGATCACCGTCTCGGTGAACGCGCTGCGGCTGAAATAAGGAAGACCCGCATGGAAATGCTCGCCTATCTGATCCCGATCTCGCTGTGTCTTGGCGGGCTGGGGCTTGCGGCCTTCTTCTGGTCGCTCAAGGACCGGCAATATGATGACCCGAAGGGCGATGCGCAGCGCATCCTGTCCACGGAATGGGACGATCAGCCGAAGCCCTGAAGGCCCTCCCCCGAGAACGCAAAAGGCCGCGCCCCGGGGCGCGGCCTTGCTGTTTGCGGGGATCAGAGTTCAGGGCCCGACGACCTGGCAATCCTGCCCGCGAGCGTCAAGCCTGCGGCAGGCGGCCTCGGCCATCTCTTGCGACATGCCCACGAAGTTCGCATCGAACTTGCCGCCGCGGCCGACGACCTTGCGCAAGGTGCCATCCAGCGTCGAGGATTCCGTCAGCGCCATCTGCAGCAGCGCCCGCTCGGCATTATAGCGCGTGTGGAAGCTGCCGATGCTGATCGCCCAGTGTCGCCCGCCCGAGGTGGACACGCGGCTGACCACCTCCAGCTCTGCGGGCGCGGAACTGTCCGGATCGGTCTGCCCCGACATGAGGATGATGGTGCCCGGCCGCGAGGGCGGCGCGGCAACGGCAGGCTGGGGTTGCAGCACCGCCGCAAGCTCCAGCGTTTCGGGCTGCGGCTCGGTCGATTGCATCAGCACCGGGCCAGTGGAGACGGCGGGAACGACATTGGCAACCTGCGGGTTCGCCGGCGGCGCGGTTTCGGCGGCTTCGGCGACCATCGCCAGCGCCTCGGCCTCGGCAAGCACGGCGTCGGGCAGAGGCGCGGCTTCGGCCAATTGTGTCGGCGCGGGTGCTGCCAGCTCTTCCGGGCGCGCGGCGGGGCGCAGCGCGGGCGGCAGGGCGGCGATCTCGGCTGGGGTCAGCTCCGGTGCGGCGGCGGTCACGGCAACCTCCGGCACTGCTGCTGCGCCCTGCACCTCGGCGAGCACCGCATCGATATTGCTCTGCATGGCCACCAGCACCTCGGCCGGCGGGGCCACCGGCTCGGCGCCGGGCCGGCCCTTGGGCCGCAGGCTGCGTGCGACAGAGCCGCTGACCCGTATCGTCTTGCCGGCGCCATCGGCCGACTCGGGCAGCGCATCGGCCACGAGCGGCGCATAGACCGGCGCGGGGGGCTTTTGCACCGTCGCCTTGTTCGGGGCGCGGCCAAAGCCGACATCCAGCAGATCGGCCATCTTCTCGTTGCGCCAGGCAGTCGACTTGCCCCCCATCACCGTGGCGATGATGCGCTTGTTGCCGCGCTGCGCCGAGGCGGTCAGGTTGAAGCCGGCGGCATTGGTATAGCCGGTCTTGATCCCGTCGGCGCCCTCATAGGCGTCGAGGAACCGGCGGTTGGTGCTGGCGACCTGGGCCATCCCGGCATCGGCACTGCGGCGCGAGAAGATGTTGTAATATTGCGGGAAATCGTAGAACAGCCGCCGCCCCAGAATGGTCATGTCGCGCGCGGTGGACAGGTGGCCGTCCTGCGTCAGGCCATGGGCGTTGCGAAAGCTGGTGTTCTTCATGCCGAGCGCCCCGGCGGTCCGGGTCATGCGGCGGGCGAACTCGGCCTCGGACCCGCTGATCGCTTCGCCGATGGCCGTGGCGGAATCATTGGCCGACTTGATCGCGGCGGCGCGGATCAGGTAGCGCAGCGCAATCTTCTGCCCGGCCTTCAGGCCCAGCTTCGAGGGCGGCTCTGCCGCGGCGTTCTTTGAAACTGTAACCTTGGTATCCAGGCTGATCTCGCCGCGCTCGATGGCCTCGAAGGCGATGTACAGCGTCATCATCTTGGTCAGCGATGCAGGATGCAGTCGCGTGTCAGCATTCTCGGAATACAGCACCTCGCCGGTGCGTGCATCGATCACCATCGCGGCAAACGGCGCTGCAAGCGCCGGCACCACCGACATGGCTACCGCGAATGCAAACGCGAATAGCCGATGGAAGAGCCATCGTCCCGGAAACCTGTTCACGGTTCCTGCCTTTCACTGCCTCAGAGTTTCCCGATCATTATCGCCGGGAATTGTCGTTCTGCGGAAAGCCTAGCATGACTTCGGAGGTGAGAAAACACCCCAAATTCAAGAACTTTCAGGGCGAAGTTAAGCCAGATTCCGCCTATGCCAAGTGTTGCGGCAACCCTGCGCGCAACGCCTAGATGTGGTCTTCCGCGCGGTTGAGCCAATCGGCGAGCCCCGACAGGTCCGGCAGGGCGCGGAATCGCGGGTGCCCCTCTGGCGCGTCGGCCCGTTCGATCTCCCAGATCAGCCCATGCGGGACATGGACCCCCCAGCCGCCAGCCTGCAGCACCGGGATCACGTCGGACTTCAGGGAATTGCCGATCATCGCCGCCCGGTCTGCCCCGCTGCCGTGACGGGCGAAGATCCGGGTATAGACCTCGGGCGTCTTGTCCGACACGATCTCGACTGCGTGGAACAGATCGCCAAGGCCCGACTGAGCCAGCTTGCGCTCCTGATCCAGCAGGTCGCCCTTGGTGATCAGCACCACCCGGAACCGGCCCGCCGCCGCCTCTACCGCCTCGCGCGCATGGGGCAGCAGTTCGATCGGATGCGCCAGCATTTCGCGCCCTGCGTCCAGAAGCTCGCGGATCACGGTGGCGGGAACCCGGTCATCCGTCACCTCGATCGCGGTCTCGATCATCGACAGCACGAAGCCCTTGATGCCGAACCCGTACTGCCCAAGGTTGCGCCGCTCGGCCGCCAGCAATGCCGCGTCCAGATCGCCGCGGGGCGCGTGACCGGCCAGCAACTCGGCGAAGCGGTCCTGCGTCAGCCGGAAGAATCGCTCGTTATGCCAGAGCGTGTCGTCGGCATCGAAGCCGATGGTGGTGAGAGGCGCGGGGGACATGATCTGCGGACCGAGGATTTTCAGGGCATTTGGACGCGATTGTTGTGCGCTGCGCGGGCAACAGATGCAACGCGGGTCTTCCCCGTGGCGGCATCTGCCCTATATTGGAACCTTGAACCCACAACCCTCGAATCTGCTGGAGCATGCGGTGCATCACCTGCCGTGGACCATGACTGACAGGACCGGCAATCCCGGCAATGACGAGACGGTCATCACCAAGACGCGCCCCAAGACCCAGCGGCCGCCGATGTACAAGGTGCTGCTGCTGAACGACGATTACACCCCGATGGAATTCGTGGTGCATATCCTCGAACGGTTCTTTGGCCTGACCCATGCGCAGGCGTTCGAGATCATGCTGACCGTCCACAAGAAGGGTCTGGCGGTCGTCGGCGTGTTCAGCTTCGAGGTGGCGGAAACCAAGGTGGCGCAGGTGATGGATTTCGCCCGCCGCCATCAGCATCCCCTGCAATGCACGATGGAAAAGGACTGATCCGCGGCGGATCTGCTCCTCGCTCTGGACCCCGCCCTGCGGCGCGGTGTATCGGGCTGGATTGCATTGCCCCGGAGGCCCCATGAAAACTTCTCGCCTGAGCACGCTGCTGGACGACGCGCCCGACCTGCTGCCGGCCGAGGGCACGGTTCTGGTGCTGGGGCCGCGCGCGGGCAGCGACCTGTCGGCGCTGCCGGTGGACCGGGTGCGCGCCGTGCAGGGCTTCCGCCCAGACCATGACGCGCTGGCCGCGCAGGGCTACAAGGTGACGGCCGAGCCGGTGGGTAATGACCATGCCGCGGCGCTGGTGTTCCTGCCCCGCTCGCGCGCTGAGGGGCGGGCAATGGTGGCCGAGGCGGCGGCGCGGGTGCGCCCCGGCGCGCCGGTCTGGATCGACGGGCAAAAGACCGACGGGATCGACACCATGCTGCGCGATCTGCGCGGCCGGGTCGAGGTGCCGGGATCCTTGGTCAAGGCGCATGGCCGGATCTTCAGCTTTGCAGGCGGCGATGCGGCGCCGTTTGCCGACTGGCAGGCGCAGCCGCTCACCCCCACGGAAGGCTTCCGCACCTGGCCCGGCGTGTTCTCGGCCGAGGCGGTGGACCGCGGGTCACTGTTGCTGGCGGCGGCGCTGCCGGCCGACCTGAAGGGCCGCGCCGCCGATCTGGGCGCCGGCTGGGGCTGGCTGGCCGCGCAGGTCCTGGCGCGGCCGGGGGTGAAGTCGGTCGATCTGGTCGAGGCGGACCATCTGGCGCTGGCCTGTGCCCGCGCCAATGTCACCGACCCGCGCGCGGCGTTCCATTGGCTTGATGCAACGCAGTTCAAGCCCGAACGGGTCTGCGACGTGGTGGTGATGAACCCGCCCTTCCATCAGGGCCGCGCCGCCGATCCCTCGCTCGGGGCCTCGTTCATCGCGGCTGCCGCACGGGTGCTGTCGCCCGCGGGCGTGCTGTGGATGGTGGCGAACCGGCACCTGCCCTATGAGGCGGCGCTGACGGCGGCGTTCCGCGAGGTTCAGGAATTGCCCGGCGATGGCGCCTTCAAGCTGTTCCGCGCCAGCCATCCGCACCGGGCACCGGCGCCGGGCTCGGTCGCTTCGCCGCATCGCGGCACGGCTCGCCGTCGCCGCTGAAATCGGTTAAGATCGCGCCAAACGTCCAGTGGGCGCTATAGAACGGGGCTACATGACCTACTCCATCAGCGGCAAGACCGCGATTGTCACCGGCGCCGCCAATGGCATCGGGCTTGCCATCGCGCGGCATTTCATCGAGCGCGGGGCGAATGTGATGTTCGCCGATATCGACGAGGGCAAGCTGGAATCCGAGCTGGGGGACCTGACCCGCGAGGAAGGCCCGGCGCGCTATTTCGCCGGCGATCTCTGCCAGAAGCTGACCATCGCCAACCTTGTCTCGGCCACAGTCGACGCGTTCGACCGCATCGACATCCTGGTCAATGCCAGCCGCCAGATCGCGCTGTCGGACCCGCTGTGTGCCGACGACACCCCGATGGAGGACATGCTGCGCCAGAACGTGATGGCCGGGCTGAAGCTGAGCCAGACCGTCGCCCGCCGCATGGTGGCCCAGGCCGCGCGCGAGACGGCGGAAGGCAGCGGCACCGCCGGCAGCATCGGCTCCATCGTCAACCTGTCGAACATCGCCGGGCAGCGGGTGCAGCCTGAACTTCTGGCCTATTCGGTGGCAATGGCGGCGCTGGACCAGACCACGCGCTCGCTCGCCGTGGCCTACGCGCCGCACAAGATCCGGGTGAATGCCGTGGCCTTCGGGTCGGTGATGAGCATGAGCCTGCAGAACGGCTGCCGCGAACACGCGGACTGGCGCGCACAGATCATCGCCGGCACGCCGATGGGCCGGATCGCCCCGGCCAGCGAGCTGGCAGAGGCGGTGCAGTTCCTTGCCTCGGATGCAGCGGGCTTCGTGACCGGGCAGATCCTGACGGTGGATGGCGGGCGCAGCCTGCTGGATGCGGTGCAGGTGCCGGGTCACTGACTACTCGGGAAACTGCGCCTTGCAGCCTTCGATCTGCGCGGCGGCAACCCGGTTCAGCTCGCGCTTCTTCTCCAGCATCCCGTCCAGCTTGCGGCGTTCCGCGGCAAGGTCGATGGACACTGGGCGGCGTACGGTATCGGTGTAGTCGTCAAGGCACATGTAGCTGCCCCCCGACTTCAGATTGCCCTTGGAATCCCGCACCGGCGCTGACTGGCAGCGCACCCAGCGGCTGCGGGTGACGGTGTATTCCTCATAGGCGAAGCCGCGCGCGAGGTTGGCCTGCGACTCCTCGATCAACCCGTTGAGCGTGCGCAGATCGCGCGTTGCGGTGCCGATGCAGCGTTCCTGCGGGGTGCCGCAGGCGATCAGCAGCAGCGGCAGGGTCAGGACAAGGCGGGACAGCGGGTGGGTCATGGCGGGGTTCCTCTCGCGCCGGGTCAGCCCCGGGCGGATGTGCAGGCAGCGGCATCGGCGGCGGCGCGGCTGGCCAGCACCGGGCGTTGCTGCAGCATGGACTCCAGCTTTGCGCGTTCGGCGTCAAGGTCTATGGCGACGGGGCCAGAGCGGCGGGCGCCATTGCCGCCCGAGCAGAGGCTGAGCCCGACATTGCCGGTGGAATTGCCCATGCAGAAATTGACGCTGGTATTGCCGCGCCCGGTGCTGCTGCCGATGGCGTAGCCGCGGGCGAGGTTCTGCTGGCTTTCGGCGATCAGCGTGTCAAGCGTGCGCAGATCGCGGGCGGCGGTGCTGCTGCAGGGGGCCGGCTGGGCCGCGCAACCCGCCAGTGCCAGCAGAGCCAGCAGCGCGCCGATGCGGCCTGCGGCGAAGGTAGGGGTGGAAACGACTGGGCTGCGCTGCATCATGGCCTTGGCTCCGGGCGCCGTCGGCAGGGGGCCGGGCCGACGCTGCGGCGATTATAGAACCCGGGCCCCGGAACTCAAATGCCATTGAAGTGAGGCGGCCTTGGCGCCCGGGGCCTGAAAATGCTAGGAAAGATCAAAGACGGGGGAGGAACTTCGACATGGACGGCATCCAAGACGATTTCGGCGCGCGCAAGCAGCGGGCGGCGGCCTGGTTCCGCACGCTGCGCGACCGCATCGTCGCGGCGTTCGAGGCGCTGGAGGATGCGCAGACCGGCGGCCCCTTCGCCAGCCTGCCCGCGGGGCGGTTCGAGGTCACCTCCACCCGCCGCTCGCAGATCGAGGGCGCGGATGCCGGCGGCGGGCTGATGAGCGTGATGCGCGGCGGGCGGGTGTTCGAGAAGGTCGGCGTCAATATCTCGACCGTGCATGGCGAGTTGGGGGAACGGGCGCAAAAGGCGATGGCGGCGCGCGGTGTGCCCGGCATGGCCGAGGATCCGCGCTTCTGGGCCAGTGGCATCAGCCTTGTGGCGCATATGCAAAACCCGCACACGCCCGCCGTTCACATGAACACCCGCATGTTCTGGACACCCCATGCCTCGTGGTTCGGGGGCGGCGCCGACCTGAACCCCTGCATCGAATACCCCGAGGACACCTCGGATTTCCATGCCGTGCTGGCCGCGGCCTGCGACGCGCATGACCCGGGCTACTACGATCACTACAAGGCCTGGGCCGACGAGTATTTCTTCGTGCCGCACCGGGGCCGGGCGCGGGGCGTGGGCGGCATCTTCTTCGACGATCTGAACACCGGCGACTGGGAGGCGGATTTCGCCTTCACCCGTGCAGTGGGCGAGGCGTTCCTGCCGTCCTTCGTACCGATCACCGAACGGCGGCGCGATACGCCCTGGACCGAGGCCGACAAGGACGCGCAGCTGATCCACCGCGGGCTTTATGCCGAGTACAACCTCGTCTATGACCGCGGGACCAAGTTCGGGCTGGAAACCGGGCACGACGCCAATGCCGTGCTGATGAGCCTGCCCCCGATGGCGAAATGGGTATGACTGTGACCGCAGATATCGAGATAAGGGCCGCCTATTGCGAGGCGCTGGACGAAGACGGCGAAGTGCTGGCCGCCTTCGCCACCAGCGACGATCCCGATGAGGGCTATGCCCTGTTCCGGCAGGACGGAGCGAAACTGTGGCTGGAGGTCAGCGACGACATCTTCGGCGCCCATGACGCGATCGAGACGATCACCGTGGACGACGCCCGCATCGCCTTCGTGATCCGCCCGGCGCAGGTGGCGCGGCTTGGCATGATCCGCAGCGTCGAGATTACCCCCGCCGCTGAAGTCGAAGGCTGGGCCGAGGCGGTCGCGCTGCTGCGCAGGATGCTGCCTGCAGCCTGAGCCTTACGCGCTGCGCACCGCCGCGATCATTGCCGCCACGTTGTCGGGGTTGGCATCGGGCGTGATGCCGTGGCCGAGGTTGAAGATATGCGGCCCGCCGCGGAAGGCGCGCACGATCCGCTGCGCCTCATCCACCAGCGCCTGCCCACCGGTGACCATGTGCTGCGGCGCAAGGTTGCCCTGCACGCAGCCATCGACCTGCACATTCGCCGCCGCCCAATCCGCCGAAACGGAATTGTCCAGCGCCACGCAGTCCGCGCCGGTCGCCTTGGCGAAGCCGATATAGCCATCCCCCGCCTCGCGCGGGAAGGCGATGATCGGCAGGCCGGGGTGGCGGGCCTTCAGCGCGGCGATGATCTTGCGGGCGGGCTCCAGCGAGAAATCGGTGAAGTCCTGCCCTTTCAGCGACCCGGCCCAGCTGTCGAACAGCTTCACCACCTCGGCCCCTGCCTGCACCTGCATCGACAGGTATTCCACCGTCGCGTCGGTGATCAGGTCGATCAGCGCGGCAAAGGTCTCGCGGTCCGCGGCCTTCAGCGCGTGGGCGGGCCCCTGATCCTTGGTCCCGCGCCCGGCGATCATGTAGGTCGCCACCGTCCAGGGCGCGCCGGCAAAGCCGATCAGCGTGGTTTCGGCCGGCAATTCGCCCGACAGGATCCGCACCGTTTCATAGATCGGCGCCAGATGGTCGTGGATATCGTCCTTGCCCTTCAGCGCGCGCAGCCCCTCGGCCCCGGTGATGGTGGACAGCCGCGGCCCCTCGCCGGTTTCGAACCACAGATCGGCGCCAAGCGCCTGCGGGATCAGCAGGATGTCGGCAAACAGGATCGCGGCATCGAAGCCAAAGCGGCGGATCGGTTGCAGCGTGACCTCTGCCGCCAGGTCCGGGTTGTAGCACAGCGACAGGAAATCCCCCGCCTGCGCGCGGGTGGCGCGGTATTCGGGCAGGTAGCGCCCGGCCTGCCGCATCATCCAGATCGGCGGCGTCGGCAGCGCCTCGCCGGCAAGGGCACGCAGGATGGTCTTGTCGGATCTGGCAACGGTCATCGGTCGGGCTCCCTTTTGTCGCCCTTCATCGCCGGGTGCGGCGCGATGTCAAGCAGCACGGCCATTGCGCGGGCCATTTGCCGCGGATATGCCGGGGTCATGCAGATGCCCGACGCAAAATCCCCGCTGAAGATCGGCACCCGTGGCTCGCCGCTGGCGCTGGCGCAGGCGTTCGAGACCCGCCGCCGCCTGATGGATGCCCACGGCCTGCCCGAGGATGCGTTCGAAATCGTCATCATCAAGACGACCGGCGACAAGGTGCTGGACCGCCCGCTGAAAGAGATCGGCGGCAAGGGCCTGTTCACCAAGGAGATCGAGGAAGCGCTGACGGCGGGCGGCATCGACATCGCCGTGCATTCGATGAAGGACATGCCGGTGGATCAGCCCGAAGGGCTGCTGATCGACTGCTACCTGCCGCGCGAGGATGTGCGGGATGCGTTTGTGTCTCCGCAGGTGCCCAAGCTGATGGACCTGCCGCAGGGCGCTGTTGTCGGATCGTCGAGCCTGCGGCGCCGCGCGCAGCTGGCGCATCGGCGGCCGGATCTGCAGCTGGTGGAATTCCGCGGGAATGTGCAGACGCGGCTCAAGAAACTCGGCGAAGGCGTTGCAATGGCGACGTTTCTGGCGATGGCGGGGCTGAACCGGCTCGGCATGGCGCAGGTTGCGCAGGGACCGATCGAGGTGGACGAGATGCTGCCGGCGGTGGCACAGGGCGCCATCGGGATCGAGCGGCGGGCGGTGGACGAACGGGCCGCGTTCCTGCTGGCGGCGATCCATGACACGCCCACCGGGCACCGGCTGGCGGCGGAGCGGGCCTATCTGGCGGCGCTGGACGGGTCTTGCGAAACGCCGATTGCCGGGCTGGCGGTGCTGGAGGCGGGCGATGTCTGGCTGCGCGGTGAGATCCTGCGGCCTGACGGGTCGGAAGCGATCACCGGCGAGGCGCGGGGCAGCATCGCCGACGCCGCCGATCTGGGCACCGATCTGGCGCGTCGGCTGTTGGCGCAGGCGCCGGCCGGCTTCTTCGACTGGCGCTGAGCGTCAGACCACCGTCTTTCCCGGGTTGAGAACCCCCGTGGGGTCCAGCGCGGCGCGGATGGCGCGCATTGCGTCGAGCGCGACCGGATTCTTGTGGGCCTGCAGCGTCGCCAGTTTTGACCGGCCGATGCCATGCTCGGCCGAGAAGGATCCGCCAAGCCCCACCGCTTCCTCGGCCACCGCGGCGCGAATTTCCACCTGCAAGGCGAGGTCGTCGCGGGAGGGGTAGGCCGTGTAGTGGATATTGCCGTCGCCCAGATGCGCCACCACCAGTTCGGTCGCGCCCGGGTCCAGCGCCGCCAGCCGGGCCGTCATCGCATCCAGAAACGCCTGCAGCCGGTCCAGCGGCAGCGCCACATCGGTATCGACCAGCACCGGCGCGGTGAAGGTGATCTCGGCCGCCGCCTCGCGCCGCGCCCACATCTCGCGCCGCTGTGCCTCGGTCTGGGCGATGACCGCATCCAGCAGCGCGCCGTCTTCCAGCGCTTCGGCCAGCACGGCCTCCAGATGCGTGACAACGGGCAGGGCGCCATCGGGGCCGGGGGTGGCGTCGCGGGGGGCGGTGGCGCCGACCTCGACCAGCACCGTCACCGGGTGAACCTCGGCGAAGGGTTGGCGCAGGTCGGGGCGGTGCTGTGCCAGCTTGGCCATATAGGTGGCAGGCATGAACTCATAGGCCTCGACCGCGCCCCCCGTCTCGGCCTGCAGCCGGTTCAGCAGCGTCAGCGCGCCGTCGAGCGAGGACAGGGCCAGCGTAGCGGTAGCGTAGGCGCGCGGCGCCGGGACCAACTTCAGCACCGCGGCAGTGACGATGCCAAGCGTGCCTTCCGCACCGATCACCAGATCGCGCAGCGAATAGCCGGTGTTGTCCTTGTGCAGCGCGCCCATCAGGTCCATCACCCGGCCGTCCGCCAGCACCACCTCCACCCCCAGCACCAGCGCGCGGGTGGTGCCATAGCGCAGCACGTTCGACCCGCCGGCATTGGTGGAGATGACGCCGCCGATGGTCGCCGAGCCCTTGGCGCCGAAGGTCAGCGGGAAGGCCAGCCCGTGTTCGGCAGCGGCGGCGTGCATCGCCTCAAGCACAACCCCCGCCTCCACCACCGCCACCCGCGCGGCGGGGCGGATCTCGCGGATGCGGTTCATGCGGGCCAGCGACAGCATCAGCGCGCCTTCGGCATAGGTGCCGCCGTTGAGGCCGGTGTTGCCGCCGACCGGCACCACCTTCGTGCCGCTCTCGCCCGCCAGCCGCAGGATCGCTGCCACCTCGGCGGTGTTCGCGGGCCGGGCCACGGCCAGCGGCGTCCAGCGGTAATGCCCGGTCCATTCGCGGCACCAGGGGGCCATGTCGGCCCCGGTCAGCACATTCTCGGCGCCGATCAGGCTGCGCAGGCGGTCAAGCATCGAACCCTCCATTTGGCGTAACTTGTCGGTTTCCTGACGCGGATTGACCAGAGGTGAAATGCTCCGCGGTGCAGCATTGCCCGGAAGGAGCCCCCGACATGCGCAATGATCCGCTGCTGCAACCCTACCGCCTGAAGCATCTGGTGCTGAAGAACCGCCTGATGTCGACCGCGCATGAACCGGCCTATTCCGAGGACGGGATGCCGACGGATCGCTACCGGCTCTATCACCGCGAAAAGGCGAAGGGCGGGATCGCGCTGACCATGACGGCGGGGTCGGCCGTGGTCTCCCCCGACAGCCCGGAGGCGTTTGGCAACCTGCATGCCTACAAGGATGAGATCGTGCCCTGGCTGCGGCGGCTGGCGGATGACTGCCATGACGAGGGCTGCGCGGTGATGATCCAGATCACCCATCTGGGCCGTCGCACCGGCTGGAACAAGGCCGACTGGCTGCCGGTGCTGTCGGCCAGCCCGGTGCGCGAGGCGGCGCATCGCACCTTCCCCAAGCAGGCCGAGGATTGGGACATTGCCCGCATCGTCGCCGACTATGCCGCGGCGGCGCAGCGGATGCAGGCGGCGGGCCTCGACGGGATCGAGTTCGAGGCCTACGGGCATTTCATGGACAGCTTCTGGTCCCCCGCCACCAACCGGCGCGAGGATGACTGGGGCGGCAGTCTGGACAACCGCCTGCGGTTCACCTGGGCGGTGATCGACGCGGTGCGCGCGGCAACGGGGCCTGACTTCATCGTCGGCATCCGCATGGTGGCGGATGAGGATTGGGACAAGGGCCTGAGCCGCGCCGAGGGGGTGGAGATCGCGCAGCGCATTGCCGCCAGCGGCAAGTTCGACTTCATCAACCTGATCCGCGGCCATATCGACAGCGACGCCGCGCTGACCGGGGTGATCCCGATCCAGGGCATGGCCAGCGCCCCACATCTGGATTTCGCGGGCGAGGTGCGGGCGTTGACGGGCGTGCCGATGTTCCACGCCGCGCGCATCCCCGATGTGGCGACCGCCCGCCATGCCATCGCCAGCGGCAAGCTGGACATGGTCGGCATGACCCGCGCCCATATCGCCGATCCGCATATCGCGGCAAAGGTGGCGGCGGGGCTGGAGGACCGGATCCGGCCTTGCGTGGGGGCGACCTATTGCCTCGACCGGATCTATGAGGGCGGCGGCGCACTGTGCATCCACAATGCCGCGACGGGGCGCGAGGCGAAGATGCCGCATGTGATTGCGCGCGCGCCGGTGCCGCGCCGGGTGGTGGTGGTCGGCGCCGGCCCCGCGGGGCTGGAGGCGGCGCGGGTGGCGGGCGAGCGGGGGCACAGCGTGACGGTGCTGGAGGCCGCGGCGCAGGCGGGCGGGCAGGTGGGGCTGCTGGTCCAGAACCCGCGGCGGCGCGAGATGATCGGGATCATCGACTGGCGGCTGGCGGAACTGGACCGGCTGGGGGTGGAGCTGCGCTTCAACAGCTATGCCGAGGCGCAGGATGTGCTGGCGCTGGCAGCCGATATGGTGGTGATCGCCACCGGCGGCTTGCCGCAACCGCCCGAGGCGGAGGGGGTGGAGCTGGGGATCAGCAGCTGGGACGTGATCTCGGGCGCCGCGAAGCCGCAGGGCCGGGTGCTGGTCTATGACGATGGCGGCGCCCATGCCGGGATCTCTGCCGCCGAGATGCTGGCCCGTGCCGGCGCCGAGGTGGAGCTGGTCACGCCCGAGCGGATGCTCTCGCCGGACATCGGCGGCATGAACGTGGTGCCCTACCTCAAGTCGCTGCATGAGGCGGGCAGCCGCATTACCCCCGCGCTGCGGCTGGCAGCGGTGCGGCGCGAGGGCAACGGGCTGCTGGCGGTGCTGGGGTCCGACTACGCGCCGGGCGCCGTGCAGGAGCGGCGGGTGGATCATGTGGTGGTGGAGCATGGCACCGCACCGCTGGACGAGCTGTATTTCACGCTGAAGCCCGGCAGCCGCAATCTGGGCGCGGTGGATTACGCCGCGCTGATCGGCGAGGGGGAGGTGCTGCCGGTGACGAATGTGGCGGGGAGCTACGGGCTTTACCGGATCGGGGATGCGGTGCAGGCGCGGAATATCCATGCCGGGATCTATGAGGCGCTGCGGTTCGGGATCAGGTGGTAGATCGCGCTCTCGTGGCTTGACCCGCGGCGGCAGGCGGCCGAGCATCGGGGCAGGCTGGCAAGGAGGGTTGCGATGCGGATGGCACCGATGATGGCGCTGCTGGTGGGCATGGCCGGCGCGGCGCTGGCGCAAGAGGCACCACCACCGGCCTTCACCCCCGCCCCCACGCAGGCCCCGGCGGGCCGCTACACGCTGGACCTGTCGCACGGGCGGCTGATCTTCCGCGTCAGCCATCTGGGGTTTTCCAACTACACCGCGCTGTTCACCGACTTCGCCGCCGAGCTGGACTTCGACCCCACCAACCCCGAGGCGATGGTGCTGACCGCCACCGTCGATCCCGCCTCCATAGAGACCCATTTCCCGGACCCGGAATTCGACTTCAACGCCTATCTGGCCGGGCCGGACTTCCTCGATGCCGCGGCCTTCCCCGAGATCACCTTCACCTCCACCCGCATCAGGATGACCGCGCCCGACAAGGCGGCGGTGACGGGGGATCTGACGCTGCATGGCATCACCCGGCCGATCACCCTGCGCGCCACCTTCAACGGCGGCTATGCGCCGCAAAGCTTCGATCCGGGCGGGGCGCGCATCGGGTTTTCGGCGGTGGGCACGCTGTTCCGCTCCGACTTCGGCATCGACATGGGCATCCCGGCGCCGGGCACCACCTTGGGGGTGTCCGACGCGGTGGAGATCGTGATCGAGGCGGAGTTCATCAACCCCGATGCCTCCGGCGGGCAGGTTGGCCCTTAACCGGCCTGCGCCATCGCCAGCAGCTTCAACACCTCGGGCCCCAGCGTTTCCACCATCACGTTTACGCCATCGGCCGAGGGGTGAAGGCCGTCGGGCTGCACCAGCCCGCCGCGTTGGTCCACCGGCATATCGGACAGCCCCGCCAGCATGTTGGGCACCAGCAGCGCGCCGTATTGCTGGGCCAGTTCCGGCCAGATCGCGTCGAAATCGGCCTTGTAGTCGGCACCGTAATTCCCCGGCGCCGGCAAGCCGATCAGCAGCACCGGCAGATCCTTGGCCGACGCCTCGGACAGGATCGCGTCGATATTGGCGCGGGTTTCGGCGGGGTCGAGCCCGCGCAGCAGGTCATTGCCGCCAAGCGCCACGATCATCGCATCGGCGCCGCCCTCCAGCGTCCAGCCGAGGCGCGCCAGCCCGCCGGCACTGGTATCCCCGGACACGCCGGCATTGACCACCGTCACCTCGGCCCCGTTCTCCTGCAGCCACGCCTGCAGCTGCGGCACGAAGCCCTGCTCCTGCGGCAGCCCGTAGCCCTGCGTCAGGCTGTCGCCAAGCGCCACCAGCGTCAGCGGATCGGCTGCGGCGGGCGCTGCAACCGGCAGCGCCAGTAAACTTGCTGCAACTGCGAGGTTGCGAAGCCGCGCCGCCGCGCCATATGCCATCAGAGGCAGGCAAAGGGCGGACCAGATGCGCGATACCCATGGCGAAGCGGGCGAAACTGTTCTGGCGCTGGAGGATGCGCGGCTGACGCTGGCCGGCAATGCCGGGCCGGTCGAGGTGCTGCGCGGCATCACGCTGCAGGTGAAGCGCGGCGAGAGCCTGGCGCTGATCGGGCCTTCGGGGTCTGGCAAATCATCACTCCTGATGCTGATGGGCGGTCTGGAACGCGCCACCGGCGGCAGGGTTCAGGCGCTTGGCCATGACCTGTCGGCGATGGGCGAGGATCAGCTGGCCCGCTTCCGCAGGGGGAATATGGGGATCGTTTTCCAATCCTTCCACCTTGTCCCGACAATGACCGCGCTGGAAAACGTCGCCCTGCCGCTGGAACTGGCGGGCATGCGCGATGCGTTCGAGCGGGCCGAGGCGGAACTGCGCGCCGTGGGCCTTGGCGCGCGGCTTGGCCATTACCCGGCGCAGATGTCGGGCGGCGAGCAGCAGCGGGTGGCGCTGGCCCGCGCCGCCGCGCCGCGCCCGGCGATCTTGCTGGCCGATGAGCCGACGGGGAACCTCGATGCCGCCAATGGCGCGGCGATCATGGACCTGCTGTTCGGCCTGCGCGACCGGCATGGCGCCACGCTGGTGCTGGTGACCCACGCCCCGGATTTGGCGGCGCGCTGCGACCGGGTGGTGCGGCTGGCTGACGGTTCGGTCGCGGGCGAGGATGTGCGGGCCGGGGTGCCGGCATGATCGCCCTCCGCATCGCGCTGCGTGAATTGCGCGGCGGGATCGGCGGGTTCCGGGTGTTCCTGCTCTGCCTGATCCTTGGCGTCGCCGCGATTGCCGCCGTGGGCACGCTGCGCGAGGGCATCCGCCGCGGGCTGGACGATCAGGGCGCGGTTCTGCTGGGCGGCGATGCGCAGATGGAATTCACCTATCGCTATGCCTCGCCCGAGGAACGGGCCTGGATGGACGACCGCGCCACCGGCCTGTCCGAGATCGTGGATTTCCGCTCGATGGCGGTGGTCGGCGAGGACCGGGCGCTGACGCAGGTGAAGGGCGTCGATGCCGCCTATCCGCTGGTGGGCGAGGTGGTGCTGGAGCCTGCCCTGCCGCTGGCAGAGGCGCTGGCGGGCAATGGCGCGGTGATGGACGGGGTGTTGGCCGACCGGCTGGGGCTGGCGGTGGGCGACAGCTTCCGGCTGGGGCAGGCCGAGTTCCGCATGGCCGCGCGGCTGGTGAGGGAGCCTGACAGCGCCGCGGGCGGCTTTGCCCTTGGTCCGCGCACCATCGTTGCCAGCGAGGCACTTGCGGGCTCGGGACTGCTGGAGCCCGGCACCCTGTTCGAGACGGAATATCGCATGACCCTGCCCGCGGATGTGGGCCTTTCCGCGATGCGGGCCGAGGCGGAAGCCGCCTTCCGTGACAGTGGCATGAGCTGGCAGGACCGCCGCCGCGCCGCGCCGGGGGTGGACCGGTTCGTGGAGCGGATCGGGTCTTTCCTGGTGCTGGTGGGCCTTGCGGGGCTGGCGGTCGGCGGCGTCGGCATCTCGGCCGCCGTGCGCGCTTATCTCGACCGCAAGACCGAGGCGATTGCGGTGCTGAAGGCGCTTGGCGCGACCGGCGGCACGATCCTTGCCGCCTACATGTTGCAGATCGGCGCGCTGACCGTGCTGGGGGTGGTGCTTGGGCTGCTGCTTGGCGGCAGCCTGCCGGTGCTGGCGGCGCCGCTGATCACGGCGCAGATGCCGATCCCCGTGGAGCTGGGGTTTGCGCCCGGCGCGCTGGCCGAGGCGGCGCTGTATGGCACGCTGACGGCGGCGATCTTCACGCTGTGGCCACTGGCGCGGCTGCGCGAGGTGCGGGCGGCGGCGCTGTTCCGCGACCTGGGGCCGGGGCGCAGGGCCTGGCCGGGCCTTGGCATGGCGGCGGCGATGGCGCTGCTGGTGGCGGCGCTGGTCGGTGCGGCGGTGGGCTTTTCCGGCGTGCCCGAGCTGGCGCTTGGCACGCTTGGCGGGGTGATCGCGGCGCTGGCGGTGCTGGCGCTGGCGGCCTGGGGGCTGGGGCGGCTGGCGCGGCAGTTGGCGGGCCTTGCGCTGATGCGCGGGCGGCCGGGGCTGCGGCTGGCGCTGTCGGCGATCGGCGGGCCACGGGCCGAGGCGGCGCCGGTGATCCTGTCGCTGGGGCTGGGGCTGGCGGTGCTGGCGGCGGTCGGGCAGATCGACGCCAACCTGCGCGCCGCCATCGACCGCGACCTGCCCGAGGTGGCGCCGAGCTACTTCTTCGTCGATATCCAGAACGACCAGATCGACGGGTTCCGCGAACGGCTGGACTCTGACGCGGCGGTCAGCCGGGTCGACAGTGCACCGATGCTGCGGGGAATCATCACGCAGATCAATGGCTTGGACGCCCGGACCGTTGCGGGCAGCCATTGGGTGCTGAACGGCGACCGGGGGGTGACCTATTCGGACCGCCCGCCCGCGAACACCACGATCACTGCGGGCGAATGGTGGCCCGAGGGCTATGACGGCCCGCCGCAGGCCAGCTTTTCTGCCGAGGAGGCGGCCGAGATCGGGCTGAAGCTGGGCGACAGGATCACCGTGAACATCCTGGGCCGGGATCTGGAGGCGGAGGTGACGAGCTTCCGCGTGGTGGACTTTTCCACCGCCGGCATCGGCTTCGTGATCGCGCTGAACCCCGGCGCGCTGGCCGGTGCGCCGCATACCCATATCGCCACGGTCTATGCCGAAGAGGCGGCCGAGGCGGCGATCTTGCGTGATCTGGCAACCGCTTACCCCAACATCACCGCGATCCGCGTGCGCGATGCCATCGACCGGGTGGCCGAGGCGCTGACGGCGATTGCGCGGGCGACGGCGATTGCGGCGGCGGGGACGCTGGTCACCGGCTTCGTGGTGCTGATCGGGGCGGCGGCGGCCGGAGAGAGGGCGCGGGTCTATGAGGCGGCGCTGCTGAAGGTGCTGGGGGCGAGCCGGGGGCGGATCCTTGGCTCGTTTGCGCTGCGGTCGGCGATCATGGGGGCTGCGGCGGGGGTTGTGGCGGTGGCGTTCGGCGGCGTGGCAGGGTGGGCAGTGATGACCTTCGTGATGGAAGCGGAGTTCCGGTTCGAGCCGATGTCGGCGATTGCCATCGTCACGGGCGGCGCGATGGCGACCTTGTTGGCCGGATTGTTCTTTGCGCTCAGGCCCTTGGCGGCACGGCCTGCGCAGGTTCTGCGGGCGCGGGACTGAGCTTAGCCGGCGCGGCGGAGGCGCAGGGCATTGGTCACCACGAAGACCGAGGAGAAGGCCATGGCGCCGGCGGCGAGCATGGGGGAGAGCAGCATTCCGTTCAGCGGGTAGAGCGCGCCGGCAGCGACGGGGATTAATAGAACGTTATAGCTGAAGGCCCAGAACAGGTTCTGGCGGATGTTGCGCAGGGTAGCGCGGCTGAGGTTTATGGCCGAGGCGACGGCTTGCGGGTCGCCGGAAATCACAACGATATCAGCGCTTTCGATGGCGACATCGGTGCCGGTTCCCATGGCTATGCCGACATCGGCGGCGGCGAGGGCGGGGGCGTCGTTGATGCCGTCGCCGACGAAGGCGGTGGGGGCGGGGAGCCGCGACAGCGCCTGCAGTTTGCCTTCGGGCAGGACGCCGGCCACCACGTTGGAAATGCCGATCCGCGCGGCGACGGCTTCGGCCGTCAGGCGGTTATCCCCTGAAATCATTGTGCTTTCCACGCCGAGCGCCCGCAGCGCGGCGACCGCTGCGGCTGCGCCGGGCTTCAGCGGATCGGAGACGGCCAGCACCGCGGCAAGCCTTCCATCGACGGCGACCAGCACCGGAGTCTTGCCCTCGGCGGCGAGTGTCTCGGCACGTGCTGCAAGCATGTGGAAACCATGCAGAACCGATGCAGACGTTATATGCATAGCGTTTTCGTCGGGCTTTGCCGCGAGATCGACGCCTTCCCCCTCCAGCAGCGCCGCATTGCCGATCAGCAGGACGTGGCCGCCGACGCTGGCGACCAGCCCCTTGCCGGGAACGGCGCGGGCGGAGTCGGCGCGAGGCAGGGTCAAACCCTGCTCTTTCGCTGCGGCAAGGATGGCGTGGGCAAGGGGGTGTTCCGACCGCGCCTCGGCGCTGGCCACAAGCGCCAGCAGTTCGGCCTCATCGACGCCCGGCGCCAGTTCCAGATCGGTCAGCACCGGGCGCCCCTCGGTCAGGGTGCCGGTCTTGTCGAAGGCGACCGACCGCACCTCGGCCAGCCGTTGCAGCGCGTCGCCGCGGCGGAAGAGGATGCCAAGCTCGGCGCCGCGGCCGGTGCCGACGAGAATCGAGACCGGGGTGGCAAGGCCCATGGCGCAGGGGCAGGCGATGATCAGCACCGAGATGCCGGCGACGAGGGCATGGGTCAGGTGCGGTTCGGGGCCGAGCGCCAGCCAGATGAGGAAGGTGACTGCCGCCAGCGCCATCACCGCGGGCACGAACCAGCGCGTGATGCGGTCCACCAGCGCCTGCACCGGCAGCTTGCCGCCCTGCGCATCCTCCACCAGCCGGATGATGCGCGCGAGCACGGTATCGGCGCCGGTGGCGGTGACGCGGAAGGCGAGCGCGGCGGCGCCGTTGACGGTGCCGCCGGTGACGGGCGCGCCCGGGGTCTTTTCCACCGGCGCGGGTTCGCCCGTCAGCATCGATTCGTCGATCCAGCCATGGCCGTCGGTGAGGATGCCGTCCACCGCCACCCGCTCGCCGGGGGCCAGCAGCACGATGTCGCCGGGGGCGAGTTCCTCCACGGGGAGCTCCACCGTCTCGCCGCCGCGGTCCACCCGGGCGGTGGCGGGGCGCAGGCCGACCAGCCGGCGGATTGCCTCGCCGGCCTGGCCCTTGGCGCGGGCTTCGAGCCAGCGGCCGACAAGGATCAGGGTGACGATGGTGGCTGCCGCCTCGAAATACACCTCGCGGGCGGTTGCGGGGAGGAGGGCCGGGGCGAAGGTCGCCACGCTGGAATAGCCGAAGGCGGCGAGGCTGCCGAGGGCGACGAGGCTGTTCATTTCCGGCGCCATCCGGGCCAGCGCTGGCAGGCCGATGCGCAGGAAGATGCGGCCCGGCCCGGCGAGCACGGCGGCGGTGAGGGCGAACTGGATCAGCCAGCTGGTCTGGGTACCGATGCTGGCCATGATCCAGTGGTGGAAGGCCGGGACCATGTGGCCGCCCATGGCGAGGACCACCACGGGCAGGGTCAGGGCGGCGGCGATCAGGGCGCGGCGCTTCATCACGGCGTCTTCGGGCTGGCGGGTGTCTGGCGCGGGCGTGTCCTTGGCGGGCTGCGCCGGGTAGCCGGCCTTGGTGACGCGCTGCGCCAGCTCGGTCGGAGAGATGGTGCCGGGGGTGTAGCGCACCTGCGCGGTGTGGGTGGCGAGGTTGACGCTGGCCGCCAGCACGCCGGGGGCGGCCTGCAGGGCGCGTTCGACGCGGCCGGTGCAGGAGGCGCAGGTCATGCCGTCCACGGTCAGCCGCGCCTCGGCCTCGGCCATCGGGTAGCCGGCCTTTTGCAGCGCGGCGGCGAGGGTGGTGGGTGTTGCCGGGGCGCCAAAGGTGACGCGGGCGGAGTTGGCGGCAAGGTTGATGCTGGCCTCGGTGACGCCCGGGACCGCCGTCAGCGCACGTTCGGCGCGCCCGGCGCAGGAGGCGCAGGACATGCCGGTGACGGGGAAGGTGGCGGTCTGGGTCATGGCGCGGCTCCGGGGGCTGGTTGGGGAAACCTAGACCCGGAGGCGGGATGTTTCAAGAGTTGTTGAAATGTGGATGTGTCGCGGGGTGGGCGCCTCTTCCGGCGCGATCAGGGGACTTGCCAGTGGCAAGTCTGGCTCTCGTTGCGAAAAGCACAGTCGGAGGGCGGGGCCCGTCCGCCCGGGGGGGCGGACGGGCGCTGCCCGGCGGCGCCAAGGCGCCTTGATTCCGGGCAAGGGAAGGTAGGATCACACCGTCAGCAAATTCCGCACCGAGTCCCCGTCCATGTCCGCCCGCACCCCGGCGCGGATGACCTGGCCGCGTTCCAGCACGATGAAATCGTCGGCCAGGTCGCGGGCGAAGTCGAAATACTGTTCCACCAGCACGATGGCCATGTCGCCCCGCCCGCGCAGGTATTTGATGGCGCGGCCGATATCCTGGATGATCGAGGGCTGGATGCCCTCGGTCGGCTCGTCCAGCACCAGCAGCCGCGGGCGGGTGACCATGGCGCGGCCGATGGCAAGCTGCTGTTGCTGGCCGCCCGACAGGTCGCCGCCGCGGCGGCCCATCATTTCTTGCAGCACCGGGAACAGCTGGAAGACTTCCTCGGGGATGCGCCGCTCGCGCCGGGGCAGCAGCGAGAAGCCGGTTTCGAGGTTCTCGCGCACGGTCAGCAGCGGGAAGATCTCGCGCCCCTGCGGCACGAAGGCGATGCCGGCGCGGGCGCGGGCCTCGGGGCGCAGGCGGGAAAGGTCGCGGCCCTCCCATTCCATCTTGCCCGAGCGGATCTGCTGGCGGCCGGTGATGGCGCGCAGCAGGGTGGTCTTGCCGACGCCGTTGCGCCCCAGGACCGAGGTGACGCGGCCGGGATGGGCCGCCATCGACACGCCGCGCAGGGCCTGGGCGGCGCCGTAGAACACGTCGATCTCGCGGATGTCCAGCATGTCAGCGCCCCAGATAGACTTCGATGACCTCGGGATTCGCCGAGACATGGTCCAGCGAACCTTCGGTGAGGACATGGCCCTGATGCAGGACCGTGACGCGGCAATCCAGGGCGCGGACGAAATCCATGTCATGCTCGACCACGATGACGGTGTGCTTGCCGGCGAGGCTGCGCAGCAGCTCGGCGGTGCGCATGGTTTCGGCATCGGTCATGCCGGCGGCGGGTTCATCGACCAGCAGCAGCTCGGGGTCTTGCGCCAGCAGCATGCCGATTTCCAGCCATTGCTTCTGCCCGTGGCTGAGATCGGCGGCGGGGCGGTGGCGGTCGCCTTCCAGCCGCACCAGCTCCAGCAGTTCGGTGATGCGGGCGGCCTCGGCTGCGGTCTGGCGGTGGAAGAGCGTGGCGAGGACGGAGCGCTCGGCCTTGAGCGAGAGGGCGATGTTCTCCTCGACGCTGTGGGTCTCGAAGACGGTGGGTTTCTGGAACTTGCGGCCGATGCCGAGGCGGGCGGAGCCGGCCTCGTCGATGCGGGTCAGGTCGACGGTCTGGTTCCACCAGACGCCGCCTGAATCGGGCCGGGTCTTGCCGGTGATGATGTCCATCATCGTGGTCTTGCCGGCGCCGTTGGGGCCGATGACGGCGCGCAACTCGCCCTTGTCCACGGCGAGGGAGAGGTCGTTGATGGCCTTGTAGCCGTCGAAGCTGCGGCTGACGCCGTCGAGGAGCAGGTGGACGCTCATGCCTTGGCCTCTTGCAATGCGGGGGCGGGCTTCTTCTTGCGGGCGAAGGTGTCCTCGATCAGGCCAAGCACGCCCTTGGGCAGGAACAGGGTGACGAGGATGAACAGGCCGCCGAGGGCGAAGAGCCAGAATTCGGGGAACCAGCCGGTGAAGAGGGTCTTGGCGAGGGCCACGAGGATCGCGCCGAGGGCGGCGCCGACGAGGGTGCCGCGGCCGCCGAGCGCGACCCAGATCACGATCTCGATGGAGTTGGCGGGGCTGAACTCGCCGGGGTTGATGATGCCGACCTGCGGGGTGTAGAGCGCGCCAGCGACGCCGGCCATCATGGCGGAGACGACGAAGATGAAGAGTTTGTAGCCTTCCACCCGGTAGCCCATAAAGCGGGTGCGGCTTTCGGCATCGCGGATGCAGACTAGGATCATCCCCAGCTTGGACGTGGTGATGGCGCGGGCGATCAGCAGGCCGGCGGCCAGCGCAATCGCGGTGCAGACGAACAGCCCGGCGCGGGTGGCATCGGATTGCAGGGGAAAGCCGAGCACGTCCTTGAAGTCTGTCAGGCCGTTATTGCCGCCAAAGCCCATTTCATTGCGGAAGAAGGCGAGTTGCAGGGCGTAGGTCATCGCCTGGGTGATGATGGAGAGGTACACGCCCGTCACCCGGCTGCGGAAGGCGAACCAGCCGAAGAGGAAGGCCAAGGCACCCGGCACCAGCATCACCATCAGCGAGGCGAACCAGAAATTGTCGAATCCCATCCAGAACCACGGCAGCTGATCCCAGCTGAGGAACACCATGAAATCGGGCAGGTCCGGGTTGGCATAGACGCCGCGGTCGCCGATCTCGCGCATCAGGTGCATCCCCATCGCGTAGCCGCCAAGCGCGAAGAAGGCGCCGTGGCCGAGGCTGAGGATGCCGCAGAAGCCCCAGACCAGATCCAGCGCCACGGCCAGCAGCGCGTAGCAGAGGTATTTGCCGAGGAGGGAGACGATGTAGCTGGGCACCACCTTGCCCTCGAAGGCGAGGTTGCCGATGGGCACGGCGACGGTCAGCACGAAGAGCCCGGCGAGGAAGATGCCCATGCGGCGGTCGATGAGGGAGGTCATGCGCTGGGATCCTTCGGGGCGGGGTCGGCGGGGGGCTGCGGCATTGGTGGCAGCGGCACGAACAGCAGCGAACGCACGAGCGGGAAAGCGGGCATCCGGGTCAGCCCTCCACCGCGCGGCCCTTGACGGCAAAGAGACCGCGGGGGCGTTTCTGGATGAAGAGGATGATGGCGACCAGCACGATGATCTTGGCCAGCACTGCCCCGGCATAGGGTTCAAGGAACTTGTTGACGATGCCAAGGCTGAAGGCCCCGGCCAGCGTGCCCCAGATGTTGCCCGCGCCGCCGAAGACCACGACCATGAAGCTGTCGACGATGTAGCTTTGCCCGAGGTTGGGGCTGACATTGTCGATCTGGGACAGGGCCACGCCCGCCAGCCCGGCGATGCCGGCGCCAAGGCCGAAGGTCAGCGCATCGACCCAGTTGGTGCGGATGCCCATGCTGGCGGCCATCGGGCGGTTCTGGGTGACGGCGCGCATCTGCAGGCCGACGGCGGTGCGCTTCATGACAAACAGCAGCACCGCGAAGACGGCGAGCGCGAAGATCAGGATCCAGAGCCGGTTCCAGGTGACGGTCATCTGGCCGACATCGAAGCTGCCCGACATCCACGAAGGGTTGCCGACCTCGCGGTTGTTGGGGCCAAAGATGGACCGGACGGATTGCTGCAGGATCAGGCTGACGCCCCAGGTGGCCAGCAGGGTTTCCAGCGCCCGGCCATAGAGGTGGCGGACGATGCCGCGCTCGATGGCGACGCCGACCGCGCCCGCGACGAGGAAGGCCAGCGGCGCGGCGATCAGCAGCGACCAGTCGAACAGGCCCGGCGCGTTCTGGCGGATTGTTTCCTGCACCGCATAGGTGGTGTAGGCGCCCAGCATCACCAGCTCGCCATGCGCCATGTTGATGACGCCCATCACGCCGAAGGTGATGGCAAGGCCGATGGCGGCCAGCAGCAGCACGGAGCCGAGCGAGAGGCCATACCAGATGTTTTGCGCATAGCCCCAGAGCATCCGGCTTTGCTCGATACTGCCGAGGGCGGCGGTGGCGGCCTCGGCGATGTCCGGGTCTGCCGAGGCGGCAAACGGGGTCAGGATGCGCTGCGCATCGGCATCGCCGCGATCTGCAATCACGTCGATGGCCTCGCGCTTTTCCGCATCGGGGAAGTCGCCGTCCAAGATGGCGACGGCGCGGGCCTCGGCCAGGCGGGATTTGACTGCGGGGTCTTCCTCGCGCTGGAAGGCGGCATCGAGGAGGTCGTATTGCGCGGCATCCGGCGCCCGGAAGGCTGCGTCGGCGGCGGCGAGGCGCTTGGCGGGATCGGGGTCCGACAGGGTGAGGATGCCAAGCGCGGCGCGGATGTCGCGGCGCAGGCCGTTGTTGACGCGGATGCGCTCGGCCTCGGCCTCTGGGACGGGCGCGCCGGTCAGCGCATCGGCGGGGGCGGGTGTCAGCGTGACGACCTGGCCGGTCGCCTCGATCACGCCAAGCGTGCCGTCCAGCAGGGCGGTCAGGATCGCCTCGGCCCGCGGATCGCCGGTTAGGGCGATGGCGCCGACCACAGCGCCGCGGGCAGAGTAGCTGCCTTCGGGCAGGCTGGTGACAAGAGCGTCAAATTCGGGCGTTTGCGCAGAAGCTGGGCCGGCAAACAGCGGCAGAAGCAGGGCCAGAAGACAGGCGCGCAGAAAGAACATGGGCAGATCCGCCTTGGGGCCGGGAAGGGGAGGGGGCAGTGCGGGCGGCGGGGCATCCCCGCGCCGCCCGGTTCTGCGTACTCGTCGGGGCGCGACAACCGCCAACCGGCAGGT
The DNA here is from genome assembly GCF_009908165.1 of Frigidibacter albus. Taxonomy (GTDB): domain Bacteria; phylum Pseudomonadota; class Alphaproteobacteria; order Rhodobacterales; family Rhodobacteraceae; genus Frigidibacter; species Frigidibacter albus. The sequence continues at coordinate 44,761 of NZ_JAAAUC010000010.1, read as the reverse complement.
GCCGCGCCCCTGGTGCCTGCGTCAGTTGGAGGCGCCGCCGCAGGTCTTGGTTTCGGTGTTGTAGTTGCCGCATTTCAGCTCGACCCAGTCCGAGGTGAGCACGGCGCTTTCGGGCAGGAAGTCCGACCAGGCATCGCCCTCGACAAGTCCTTCGGTTTCCCAGACCACGTCGAACTGGCCGTCATCCTGGATCTCGCCGACCAGAACCGGCTTGGTGATGTGGTGGTTCGCCAGCATGACCGAGGTGCCGCCGGTCAGGTTCGGAACCTCGATGCCGGGAAGGGCGTCGATGACCGCGTCGGCCTCGGTGGTGCCGGCCGCCTCGACCGCCTTCACCCACATGTTGAAGCCGATGTAATGGGCTTCCATCGGGTCGTTGGTCACGCGCTCTTCGCTGCCGATGAAGGTTTGCCAGGTCTCGATGAACTCGGCATTCTCGGGGGTGTCGACCGACATGAAGTAGTTCCAGGCGGCGAGGTGGCCGACCAGCGGGGTGGTGTCGAGGCCGGCCAGCTCTTCCTCGCCGACCGAGAAGGCGACGACGGGGATGTCTTCAGCCGACACGCCCTGGTTGCCGAGCTCCTTGTAGAACGGCACGTTGGCATCGCCGTTGATGGTGGAAACCACGGCGGTCTTCTTGCCGGCCGAGCCGAAGGTCTTGATGTCGGACACGATCGTCTGCCAGTCGGAATGGCCGAAGGGCGTGTAGTTGATCATTATGTCTTCGGGGGCGACGCCCTTGCCGATGAGATAGGCCTCAAGGATCTTGTTGGTGGTGCGCGGGTAGACATAGTCGGTGCCGGCCAGCACCCAGCGTTCCACGCCTTCCTCGGCCATCAGGTAATCCACGGCCGGGATCGCCTGCTGGTTCGGGGCGGCGCCGGTGTAGAAGACGTTGCGCTGGCTTTCCTCGCCTTCGTATTGCACAGGGTAGAACAGGATCGAGTTCAGTTCCTCGAACACCGGCAGCACCGATTTGCGCGAGACCGAGGTCCAGCAGCCGAAGACGACGTCGACGTCGTTCGCCTCGATCAGCTCACGCGCCTTTTCGGCAAACAGCGGCCAGTCGGAGGCCGGGTCGACCACGACCGCCTCCAGCATCTTGCCGTTGATGCCGCCCTTCTTGTTCTGCTCGTCGATCAGCATCAGCATCACGTCTTTGAGCGTGGTTTCCGAGATCGCCATCGTGCCGGACAGCGAGTGGAGGACGCCGACCTTGATGGTCTCCTCCTGCGCGAATGCCGCGGTGGACAGCAGCAGCGAGGCAATGCCCGCCTTGAAAAGTGTCTTGGCCTTAAAGGTCACCGTGTTCATCCCTCATATGATGTCGCGCAAGGACAAGGCTTCCCCGCCGCCGGACTCCGCATGGATCCGGGTGCCCCGCGCCAATCGTTGTTGCATCTTGCGTGGTGCCGGTTCCCCGTTCCCCCCACCGCATCCCGTTCGGGGTCCCTTGGCGACCCCGGGGATCAGGTTTGCAACTGCGGCGCGGTGTGGGAACTGCGCCGATGCGGCGGCGGGGTGGGTTGTGCCCAAATTGTGGCGGGCGCCCGGAAATGCCGCCTTTTTGTGCGAAGCTGTCGTTAAATTGTGCGCAAACCACGCGGGCAGCGCAGCAATGCGACCGATTCGACGGGCGGCGCTGCGGCGGGGCGCCGCATCATATGCGCGTTGTTGAATTTATTGCCGCAATTCTGTATGCGAAGGGGTCCGCTGCCTTGATATGGAGATACCCGATGTCCCTCGACCGTGCCGTCCTAGCCTTTGCTGGCGCCATGACGCTTCTGAGCGTGCTGCTGACGGCGCTCGTCTCGCCGCTGTTCCTGTGGTTCACCGTGTTCATCGGGCTGAACCTGCTGCAATCGGCCTTCACCGGCTTCTGCCCGGCGGCGATCGTGTTCCGCAAGCTGGGGGTGAAGGCGGGTTGCGCGTTCCAGTAAGGATTCCCGGAACTTGTGCGATGGCGGGGACGTTTGCTACAGTCTCGCCATCCAAGAGGGATTTCCCGATGACCATGCCACCCATCGCCCGCCGTGCCCTGCTGGGCGGCATCGCCGCCGGGGCCGCCCTTGCCGCGCTGCCCATGCGCGCCGCGACCGAGGCGCCGCTGGTGATCGCGCCGCAGTTCATGCCGCAAGAGGTGCGGGTGCGCAAAGACATGGCGGTGGGGTCGATCACGATCCTGTCGGACCAGTTCTATCTGTATTTCATCGACCGGCCCGGGGTAGCGATCCGCTATGGCGTGGCGGTGGGCCGGGACGAGCTGAAATTCCGCGGCATGGCCGAGGTGGCGCGCAAGGTGGAATGGCCCAGCTGGCGCCCGACGCCCGAGATGATCGCGCGCAGCCCGCAGCACTACGCCAAATATGCCGACGGGATGCCGGGCGGGCCGACCAACCCCCTGGGCGCGCGGGCGCTGTACCTCTACCAGAACGGGCAGGACACCGCGATCCGCATCCATGGCACGACAGAGCCGCAATCCATCGGCAGCGCCGTGTCGAACGGCTGCATCCGCATGGTGAATTCGCATGTCATCGACCTCTACAACCGGGTGCAGCTGGGGACTCAGGTGGCGGTCTACTAACCGCCGCTGGCGGTGCCGGATGCGCTGCGCTAAGGCTGGGCGATGCCGGTAACGCTCGCCTCCATCCCCGACCTTGCGCGCCTTGGCGTCGATACAATCATCGACGTGCGGTCCCCTGCCGAATATGCCGAGGATCATGTGCCGGGGGCGATCAGCCTGCCCGTGCTCAGCGATGAAGAGCGGGCGCGGGTCGGCACCATCTACAAGCAGCAATCGCCGTTTCTGGCGCGCAAGATCGGCGCGGCGCTGGTGGCAAGGAATGCCGCGGCGCATCTGGAAGGGCCCTTGGCCGCAATGGGCGGCGGGTGGCGACCGCTGGTCTATTGCTGGCGCGGCGGGCAGCGGTCGGGATCGTTCTCGACCATCCTTGGCCAGGTGGGCTGGCGCAGCGACACCATTGAGGGCGGCTACAAGACCTGGCGGCGGCTGGTGGTGGACATCACCCACGATGCGCCCTTCACCGCGCCGGTGGTGGTGCTGGACGGCAATACCGGCAGCGCCAAGACCGACATTCTGGCGCGGGCCGCGGCGCGGGGCGTGCAGGTGATCGATCTTGAGGGGCTGGCGAACCATCGCGGGTCGCTGTTCGGGGCGATGCCGGGCGGGCAGCCGTCACAGAAGGCCTTCGAGGGGCGGCTGGCGGTGGCGCTGGCGGCGATCGACCCCGCGCGGCCGGTGCTGGTAGAGGCGGAGTCCAATCGCATCGGCCGGGTGACGGTGCCCAAGGCGCTGTGGCTGGCGATGGTCGCGGCGCCGCGGGTGACGCTAGAGGCGCCGCTGGACGCGCGGGCGGGCTATCTGGCGGCGGCCTATGCCGACCTGACGGCAGACGCGGCCGCACTGGCGGCGGTAGTGGACAAGCTGCGCCCGTTCCATGCGCGCGAGGTGATCGAGCGCTGGCAGGGAATGGCCGCCGCCGGGGCCTTCGCGCCGCTGGCAGCTGAGCTGATGGCGGCGCATTATGATCCGCGCTATGCCAAGGGCCGCGCCAAGCACGGGCCAGAGCGGGAGCGGATAGTGCAGGCCGATGCGCTGGATGCGGCCGGGCTGGACCGGCTGACGGGGGCGGTACTGGCGGCGGTGAGCGAGCTCAATCCACGCTAAGGCCTATTCCACGATGAGGCAGGGCGCACCGAGTTCGATATGGCCGATGATTGCCGTGGGCTCTCCGGCCGCGATCAGCTCTGCCAGAAGCGCCTCGGCCTGACCCGCGGGCACCGCCGCCAGCAGGCCCCCCGCCGTCTGCGGATCGAACAGCAGATCGGCGCGCGGGCCCTTGGCAAAGACCATTCGCGCCGCGACGGCCTTGTTCATCGGCAACAGGGTGGAGCCGTGACCGGCAGCTGCCAGCGCCTCGGCCCCCGGCAGCAGCGGCACGGCGGCAAGGCTGATCCGGGCGGCGACGCCCGAGGCTTCCAGCATCCCGACCAGATGCCCGGCGAGACCGAAGCCGGTGACATCGGTCATCGCATGGGCATGGGGGGCCAGCAGCGCTGCCGCGGCGGCCTGCGGGCGGGCCATCTGCGCCAGCGCGCCGGCAACGACAGCGCCGGGGGCGGCGCGCTGCATCTCGGCGGCCAGGATCACCCCGGTGCCAAGGGGCCGCGTCAGGACCAGCGCGTCGCCGGGGCGGGCGCCGGATTGGCCGATGGGCTCGGCCTCGGTCAGGCCGGTGACGGTGAAGCCCACGGTCAGCTCGGCGCCAAGGCTGGTATGGCCGCCGACGACATCGGCCCCCGCCGCGCCGAAAGCCTCGGAGGCCGCCGCCATGATCTCGGCCAGCGTGCGGGCCTGCAGGGCGGGCGACATGCGTGGCAGGATCACCTGCGCCAGTGCCGCCTGCGGGCGGGCGCCCATCGCCCAGATGTCGCCCATGGCGTGATGGGCGGTGATCCGCGCCAGCAGCCACGGGTCTTCGGTGAAGGCGCGGACATGGTCGGTGGTGATGACCTGCCGGAGGCCGCCATGCGCCAGCACAGCCGCATCGTCGCCGGGGCCCGACAGTACATCGGCGCGGCGCGGCGCCGGAAGCCCCGCGAGCGCGGCGCGCAGATCGGCCTGGCCCACCTTGGCGCCGCAGCCGCCACACATCGGCTTGCCGCCCGCCATCTGGTCGCTGACGCCCGCCGCCACGCGCGCCGGCAGCGGCGGGGCTGGCATCGGCGGCAGGTCCTGGAACATCGCCATGAAGCGGCGGTCGATCCGATCCTTCCAGTGCCACAGCCAGGCGCCATCCAGCGGCAGGCCGAACTTGTCGGCGACGGCATGGCGGCTGCCGGCCGAGATGAGCTTGAGGTAGTCGCGCTGCGGCCGGTAGCGGCGCAGCCCGCGCCGCCCCGCCAGCACCTTGCGCAGGTTGTGCAGCAGCACCGGCGCCTCGCGCACCGCGAAGACACCGGCCTTGGGGCGCGGGGCGTGCGACAGATGCGCGATATCGCCGGCGGCGAAGATCGCGGGGTCGGTGATGGATTGCAGCGTGGGGCCGACGGTGACGAAGCCGCCGGTGAGGTGCAGGCCGGTCTCGGTCAGCCATGCCTGCGGCTGCGTGCCTGCCGCGCCGAGGGTGAAGTGTGAGGCGATGCGGCGTCCGTCTTGCAGCAGCACGGCATCGGGCTCGACCGCGGCGGCAGGGCTGCCGGTCAGCAGCTGGACCCCCAGCCGGTCCAGATGCGCCAGCAGCCGGGCGCGGGCACCGTCGCCGAGCAGCGGCAGCGCCTGCGGGCCCGCCTCGATCAGGGTGACCCCGGCCCCCGGGCCAAGCCGGTGCGCGGCGGCCAGCGCCAGCTCTACCCCCGCCACACCGGCGCCGATAACGGCGACCGGGCCCTCGCCCCCGGCGGCGAACGCCTCCCAGGCATCCGCAAAGCCATCGAGCGGCTTGGCGGGGTGGGCGTTCTCGGCAAAGCCCGGCAGCGAGGGCATGTCCGAGGTGATGCCGATGTCGATGGAGCAGATGTCATAGCCGACCGGCGGGCGGTCCGGCACGTGGACCCGCCCCCCGACCCGGTCGATCCCCTCCGCCCGGCCAAGGATCAGCCGGGCCCCGGCATGGCGGGCCAGTTGCACCAGATCCATCTGCAGCGCGGCGCGGGGGTAGTGGCCAGCGACATGGCCGGGCAGCATCCCCGAATAGGCAGCGGTGGGGTCCGGCGAGATCAGCGTGACGCGCACCCCCGGCAACGGGTCCATCGCCCACATCCGCAGCACCAGCGCATGGGCATGGCCACCGCCGATCAGCACGAGGTCACGGGTCAGGGGCAACAGCTGCATGTAAGGCTCCCGGTGGGGGCGGCATCCTTGCTGATACCGCCGATGGCGCCGCGGGGCAAAGCGCAAATCGGCACGGGGGCCCGGGGCGGGGCAGGGCAAGCCCCACAAGGCCCCGCGCCGTTTTCCCCTTGACGCCACAGCGCGCCTTCACTAGCAAGCGGCCCATTGGCTAGGTAGCTCAGCTGGTTAGAGCACGTGACTCATAATCACGGGGTCGGGGGTTCGAGTCCCCCCCTCGCCACCACCCTCACTTCTGACGTGAAACAAACACTTAGCGCGAGTTCTGCGCGCCCTAGCCCCCCTCACCGCGACGCCAGCACCTCGGCCAGCGCGCCGATCAGGCGGCGTTCGTCCACTGGCTTGCCGATGTTGCGGGTGCCGTCGAGCACGCCCGAGGGGCCAAGTTCGCTGGCGCTGTAGGCGCTCATCACCAGATAGGGGATGCCCGCCTTGCGCAGGGCGCCGGCGACGGGGGTGGCCCATTCGCCCCGCAGGCTGATGTCGAGCAGCACGATGTCGGGGCGCTGGCGGGCCAGCATGTCCAGCGCCTGATCTACGGTCGCGGCGGGGCCGACGGCGCGGTAGCCGTTGGTTTCCAGCATCGCCTCGACATCCATCGCCAGCAGAAACTCATCCTCGACGATCATGACCGTCGGCGACAGGGCGGTCGTGGTCGGCGGGGGCATTTCGGGCATCGGAGGTTCCGGGATGTGCGGGAAGGGGAAAGCGCAGCTCGGCCAGAAAACCTTCTGGCGCATAGATAAGTTCCGCCTGCCCGTTCAGATCCTGCGCGGCGGCGAAGCGGACCATCTGGGTGCCAAAGCCCTGACGGGTGGGGGTCGCGACGGCAGGCCCGCCCGATTCCTGCCAGCGCAGGCCGACGACGTCCTGCTGGTGCCCATCCTTCTCGACTTTCCAGCTGATGCGGACCCGGCCGCCCGGCGAGGAGAGGGCGCCATGCTTGGCCGCGTTGGTCGACAGCTCGTGCAGGATCATGCCGGTGCCGAGGGCCTGTTCCGAGGTCAGGAACACCTCGGCGCCCTTTTCCACCTCGACCGCGGCAGGCAGTTGCGCATAGGGCTCCAGCGTGCTGGCGACCAGATCGCTGAGCGCCGAGGGCTTGCCCGACAGCGACAGGTCCAGCGAGCGCGACAGCGCCTCGATCCGGCCGACGATGGCCTCTCGGTACTCTTCGGCGGTGCGGCCCTTGATCTCGGTGCGCCGCACCAGCGCCTGCACGAGGCCAAGGAGGTTCTTCATCCGGTGCTGCAACTCGCCCAGCAGCACGGCGCTTTCGGCGTCTTTCCTGCGGCGCTCGGTCGCGTCGACCAGCGTCAGGAGCAGCACCCGGCCCGAGGTGTCGGGCCGCACCAGCCGCCGCGCGGAGACCAGCATCGTGCGCGTGCCCGCGGTTCCGAAATCTGCGGTGATCTCGAACTCGTCGATCGAGGAGGAGTGTGGGATGACCTTTTCCAGCAGCAGGCGGAACGACTCGACATTCCATTGCCCTGCCCCGAGTTCGAGGAACGGGGTGCCGATGGTGTCCTCGCGGCTGGCGTGGAAGCTGTCGTAGAAGGCGGCATTGGCCGTCACCACGCGCAGCTGGTCATCCAGAACCAGCAGCGGATAGCGGACGGTGTCGATCATGCCCTGCGCTTGGACATGCGCGCTGCGCATCAGACGGTAGAGTTCATCCAGATCCACGTTACCCTGACCCTCAAAACTGGCGGTTGGGCGGCAGGCCGAGGCCCGTCTGCCGCTTGTCATGCTCCGAAGCATGACGCGCAGGGGCGGGGCCTGGTTCCATCTGGGGCCGCGGGCGGGGGTGGCAGCGGCCCTCCTGCGAGGCTCAGGCGGTGGTCGTGAAGCCCGCAAAGAAGGCGGCCAGCGCGTCATGGGCATCCATCGGCTGCACCCTTACTGGCCCGGCACCGCGCTGCGGCAGCAGTTGCGCCCGCCCGCCTTCGCCTCGTAGAGCAGGCCATCGGCCGCGGCGAGCCACGCCTCGACCGTGCGGATGCGGTCTCCGAGCGCGCAGATCCCGAAGCTTGCGGTCACGCGCAGCGGGATGCCGCCCGCATCGACCGGCGCGGCGGCAATCGTTGCGCGCAGCCGCTCGGCCAGCTCTGCGGCGCCCCGCGCATCCGTCTCTGGCAGCAGAACCGCGAATTCCTCGCCCCCGATCCGGCCCAACAGGTCGCTGTCGCGGAGTGCGTCCCGGCAGCGCTGCGCAATCACGCGCAGGACAGCATCGCCGGCGGGGTGGCCATAGACGTCGTTGACCAGCTTGAAGTGGTCCACGTCGAGCACGATGATCGACGCCTCGGTCCCGTGCCTTTTTGCGCGGGCGATTTCCCGTTCGGCTGCCTCGACCCAGCCGCGGCGGGTCATCGCGCCGGTCAGCCCGTCGCTCATCGCGATCTGCCGCAGCTCCAACTCATTGAGCACGAGGTTGGCGAAGCTTTGCATCACCGCGATCTGGCTGGCATCGAAGTGGCGCGGCTGGGTGTCGATGGCGCAGAGCGCGCCGAGGTTGTAGCCATCGGGAGTTGTCAGCGGAATGCCAAGATAGCTGCGGATCAGCGGTTCGCCGGCGACCAGCGGATTCGAGGCAAAGCGCGCGTCCAGCGTGGCATCGGGGATCATCATCGGCTCGTGCCGCTGGATGGCGTGGCTGCAAAAGGAAATCTCGCGCGAGGTTTCGCAAACGGACACCCCGGTGATCGACTTGAACCACTGGCGTTCGGTGTCGATCAGGCTGACGGCGGCAATCGGCACACCCAGAACGTCGCGCACCAGCTGGGTCAGCTTGTCGAAGGGCTCTTCGGGCGCCGTGTCCAGAATCGCGTAGCGACGCAGGGCTGCAATCCGGCCCAGCTCGTCATGGGACTTGTCGCTATTCCTCATCGTGCTCTCTCAGTGCCAGAATCGCCGCGATCAGCTCGTCTCGATACGAGGCGCAGGCCTGATCGACAATGGTGCGGATCTCTGGCTCGGGCAGTCCGGCGCGCGCAAGGCTTACGGCGAGCGTCAGCAGCGCCTGACCATGCCGCTCGATGCTGGCCTGCAGGGCCGGGGGGACGTCGAACTCTGCAAGCGGCTGCATTGCGGCGGCGACGACCTCCTGGGAATAGGTCTCGGTCATCTGCATTCTCTTCAAGGTGCTTGCCCTTGTTCGGGTTGGCTTCAGTGTGCTGTCCCGCGGCCGAGGTGTCAAACCGATGGGCGGACCAAAGGGCGCTGCTTTCCGCCGAGAGGCACTGCCTGGCCTCAGCCCTCGCCCACGAACATGCGGTCGCGCGCGGCAGTGATATGGGCGCGCATCGCCTGCGCCGCCGCGTCGGGGTCTTGCCGGACGATCGCGTCGATCACGGCGCGGTGCTCGCCCTGCACCAGCGCCTGCCGGTTCGGCGAGGCGAGCAGGGTGAGCGAGCGCGACAGCTTCATGCCGAACCCGATCTGCTGGGCGAGGGACTCCAGAACCGTCTGGAAGAACGGGTTCTTGGTCGCCCGGGCAATGGCCAGATGCAACATCTGGTCGGCATCCACGCCCAAGGCCTGTTCCTGATAGGTCTGGTCCATGCGCTGGAATGCCGCCTCCAGCGCCGCCAGATCGGCCTCGTCGCGCCGCCTTGCGGCCCAGGCGGCGGCCGCGCCTTCGATGTCGATGCGGAATTCGTAGCAGCGCTGGATGTCGGTGATCGACCCCAGCGGCACGAAGCTCATCACCTGGCGGTCGGGGCGGCGGGCGACGTAATTGCCCGACCCGCGGCGCGAGGCGACGATGCCGTCATCGCGCAGCCGCGCCAGCGCGGTGCGCAGCACCGGGCGCGACACGCCGCAGCTTTGCGCCAGCGCCTGTTCGGGCGGAAGCCGGCTGTGCAGCGGGTATTGCTCTTCGACGATCTGGGTCAGAAGCTGGTCATAGACCTGATCGGCCAGGGACGGGCGCTGGGGATCGGACACGAAAGCTCTCCTTCCCCTCAAATGGGGACGCCGGCGACCCGGTAAATGGATTCCATAAGCCGCAGGGTTTTCAGATTGTCCAGCCTGTCGGTCTGGAACGGGCGCCCGGTGCGCAGGCCCTCGACGAAATCGGTGACGGCGCCGGTGAAGCAGGCCTGATAGTTCGCCGTCAGATCGTGCAGCGACACCGCTTCAGGCTGCGACAGCAGGGTGATGCGGTCGCGGTCATAGATCAGGGTATCCAGCTCTCCCAGCAGTTCCAGCCGGTCAGTCGGCAGCGGCGGGTGGCCGGGGGCGGAGATATTGGCGTCGATCTGGATCAGCGCGCCGTCCGCGCTTTCCAGCTGCACCAGCGCCACATCCTCGCCCTGCAGGTCCGGGTTCATCCGGTCCAGCCGCGCGGCGGTAACAGTCATCTCCCCCAGGATCGAGCGCAGGGCGTCGAGATGGTGGATCAGCACCTCGAACACCAGCAGGCGCTTGAAGTCGGCCAGATAGGGCTGGCGGCCGAGCAGGAACGGCACCTTGCCGGGATAGTCCAGCAGGCTGGAGGCGCGCACCGTCAGCCGCGCATGGCGCAGGCGGCCGACCTCGCCCGCATGGATGCGGCGCGCGAGTTCGGCGTAATGCGGGCGGAAGCGGTAGTTTTCATGGACCATGAAGCGCACACGGTCGCCGACATCGGCGATCAGCGCCTCGGCCTCGGCGACGGTGGGGGTCATCGGCTTCTGACACATCACATGCACGCCCGCATCCGCCGCCTGCCGCACCAAGGGGGCATGGCTGCCGACGGGGGTGATGATGTCCACTGCATCGGGGCGCACCGCGGTCAGCATCTCGCCCATGCCCGTAAAGACAGCGGGGATGCCAAAGCGGTCGGCCTGCGCCTGTGCGCGATCCCGATCCGGGTCGCAGATCGCGGCGAGGGTTACATCCTGCTGCGCCTGCCAGCCCTTGAGGTGAAACTCGCTGATCGCGCCGGCGCCGGCAACCGCGATGGTCAGATGCTGCATGGGATCCTCCTGAACCTGATTGCCTGCTTCGTACCGTCTCCTGATTAATTTTACAACTATTGACCAATATGGGAATCGGAGTTACTGCTTTTTGCCAAGCGACAAGGGACAGATGCCATGCGTTACAGCGTTACCCCATCCGATCTGGCTGCCTCGGTGATGGCGGTCCCCCCTCTGGCCCGGACCGCCGATGGCGTGTTCTCGGATGCTGGCAATGCCGCGGTGCTGGCGCACCTTCGAGGTGGCGGCGTGACCACCGTGCTCTATGGCGGCAACGCGCTGGCGCAGCACTGGCCCGTTTCCGTCTATGCCGACTGGCTGGACCGGCTGGCGGCGATGGCATCGGACGATACCTGGCTACTGCCCTCGGTCGGGCCCGACGCCGGCAAGATGATGGATCAGGCGGCGGTGCTGAAGACCCGTCGTTTCCCGGTGGCGTTGCTGGTGCCGATGGGTGCGCCGCTGACGCATGACGGAATGGGCACGGCGCTGCGGCGCTTCCATGCGGAGTGCGGCGTGCAGCTGCTGGTCTATATCAAGACCGATGGCTACATCCCCGCGGCGCTGCTGGGCGATCTGGTCGCGGAGGGCGTGGTGTTCGGCGTGAAATACGCGGTGCCGCGGCAACCGGGCGAGGCCGATCCCTATCTGGGCGATATCGTTGCGGCCATCGGCGCTGAGCGCGTCATTTCGGGCTTCGGCGAGCCTCCGGCGATCCCGCATATGCTGGACGATGGCCTTGCCGGCTTCACCGCGGGCTGCGTCTGCATCGCGCCCTCGATGTCGATGGCGCTGCTGGCGGCGCTGAAGCGCGGTGACCGGGCCGAGGCGGAACGGCTGCTGCGCCCGATGCAGGCGCTGGAAGCCCTGCGCGGCGGCCATGGCGAGATCCGGGTGCTGCATGACGCGATCAGCCATTCGGGGATCGGCGACATGGGCCCGCTGCTGCTGCCGATGAGTCCCGTGGACGGCGCGCATCAGGACGCCATCGCCAAGGCCGCCCGCGATCTGCTGGCCGCCGAACAGGATTACCGGGCGGCGCAGGCCGCCTGACCAATTTGCCATCGCCCGCACACCGGGCGTCATCTTCTGGGAGGAACCGATGACCAATTTCACCAAACCGACCCGCCGCGGCCTGCTGCAGGGCGCCGCTGCCCTGTCCGCGCTTGGCATGATGCCCGGCGCCGCCTGGGCCGCCGACTACCCCTCGCGCCCGCTGACCATGCTGGTGCCCTGGGGCGCCGGGGGTGGCACGGATGCCACCGCGCGGATGATCGCGGCGCTGCTGGAGCGCAAGCTGGGCCAGCCGATCAACGTAGTGAACCGTACGGGGGGCGCGGGCGTCATCGGCCATTCGGCCATCGCCACCGCGCAGCCAGATGGCTACACGCTGGGCATCGTCACGGTGGAAATCACCATGATGCACCACATGGGCCTGACCGAGCTGACCCATGCCGACTATACCCCGCTGGGCCTGATGAATGCCGACAGCCCGGCTGTCACCGTCTCGGCCGACAGCGAATACAAGGACATCGCCAGCCTGAGCGAGGCGATCCGTGCGTCCGAACCCGGCACGTTCAAGGCGTCCGGCACCTCGCAGGGCGGGATCTGGCATCTTGCGCTGGTGGGCTGGCTGCAGGCACTGGGTCTTGAGCCGGGCCATGTGGTCTGGGTGCCGTCCGAGGGTTCGGCCCCGGCCATGCAGGACCTGATCGCGGGCGGGATCGACATCGTCACCGTGTCGCTGGGCGAGACCAAGGCGATGGTCGATGCCGGCCGCGCCGTGAACCTGGCGCTGATGGGCACCGAGCGGGCGGCGAGCCACCCGGACCTGCCGACCCTGTCGGAAGCCGGCGGCGGCGAGTTCGCGCTGGCGACCTGGCGCGGCGTGGCCGGTCCCAAGGACCTGCCGCAGGACGTGGCCGACGTCGTCTCTGCCGCGCTGGCCGAGATCGCTGTGGAGCCGGAGTTCACCGAGTTCATGAACAGTCGCGGCTTCGGCATCACCTATCTGGACCCCGCCGCCCATGCCGCGATGATGGCCGATGCGGATGGCCTGATGGCGACCACGATGGCCGCTGCCGGTCTGGTGCAAGGCTGATCTGAAGACTATCGGGCGGGCGCGGCCAGACAAGGCGGCGCCCGCCCTTGCATTGGAACCGGGGAGGGGACCATGAAGATCACCGATGCCGTATCGGGCGCGCTGCTGATCGCGCTGGGGCTGTTCATGTTCTGGCAGGCTTCGCTGTTCCCAAGCTTCGGCGGCCAGCCCTATGGTGCGGCGCTGCTGCCCTCGATCCTTGCGGGCGGCTTCATTCTGGGCGGCGGGCTGCTGATCCTGCGTGACGTGATGGCGCGGCGGCAGGCGGCGGGCGGGCCTTTGGTCTCGCTGGTGCCAGAGCTGCGGCAGGGCACCGGGATGGCCGCGCTTCTGGCGGTTCTGGGCAATGTGCTGGCCCAGATCTGGCTCGCGCAGCCCTTGGGGTTCATCCCCGTCTCGGTCGCGGGCCTGCTGGTGCTGTTCCTTGTGTTGCGCCTGCGCCCCTGGGTTGCGGCGGCGCTGGCGGTTGGCACCAGCATGGTCTGCTGGTGGCTGTTTGCGGGGCTGCTGCGCGTGCCGCTGCCACGCGGAATTCTGGATGGAGTGCTGTAAGATGGGCTTTGGCGACATCCTTTTGCAGGCGCTGCTGCTGGTGCTTGACCCGCAGGTTCTGCTGACGGCGCTGCTGGCCGGCATGTTCGGCATGTTTGTCGGCGCCATGCCCGGTCTGACCGCGACGATGGCCACGGCGCTGCTGGTGCCGATGACGTTTTTCATGGACCCGATCCCGGCGCTGGCGGCCATTGTCTCGGCCAGCAGCATGGCGATCTTTGCCGGCGACATTCCGGGCGCGCTGCTGCGCATTCCGGGCACGCCGGCCTCGGCGGCCTATGTCGAGGACAGCCACCGCCTCGCCCTGAAGGGCAAGCTGAACCTCGCGCTGGGCACCAATCTGCTGGTGTCCTGCATCGGCGGGCTGTTCGGGGTGGGCGTGCTGATCGCTGCCGCACCGCTGCTGGCAGAGTTTGCGCTGCGCTTTACCTCCTACGAGTACTTCTGGCTGGCGGCGCTGGGCCTGTCCTGCGCGATCTTCATCGCCTCGGCCGATCCGCTCAAGGCCGGGATCGCGCTGCTGATCGGTCTGGCGATGGCGACGGTCGGGCTCGACCCGACGACCGGCGTGCCCCGCTTCACGCTGGGGCACGTCGACCTGATGGCGGGGGTGGAGTTCATCCCGGCGATGATCGGCCTGTTTGCGCTGGCAGAGGTGATGCGCGGCGTGATTCGGCTGAACCACAACGCCCCGCCGCCGCCGATGCCGGCGGGCGAGGGCGCCCTCTTCAAGGGCGTGGGCGGCGTGATCCGGCGCCACCCCAAGAACATCGTTCGTGGCTCGCTTATGGGCACGCTGATCGGCGCGCTGCCGGGGGCGGGCGCCGATATCGCCGCCTGGATGGCCTATGCCGTGTCCAAGCGCTTTTCCAAGACGCCCGAGAAGTATGGGAAGGGCCATGTCGAGGGGCTGGTCGATGCTTCTGCCGCGAACAATGCCGCGGTGGGCGGGGCCTGGATCCCGGCGCTGGTCTTCGGGATTCCGGGCGACAGTGTGACGGCCATCGTGATCGGCGTGCTGTACATGAAGGGCATGAACCCCGGCCCGACGGTGTTCATCCAGAACCCGCAGCTGATCTATGCGGTGTTCATGATCTTCATCCTGACGACGCTGATGATGGTGCCGCTGGGCTGGGCCGCCGTGAAAGCCTCGCGCCAGGTGCTGCGGGTGCCCTCGCGGGTGCTGCTGCCCATCGTGCTCAGCTTCTGCATCGTCGGCGCCTTTGCCATGACCAATTCGGTCTTCGGCATCGTGATCATGCTGGCCATCGGCCTGCTGGGCTGGGTACTGGAGGAGAACGGGTTTCCGGTGGCGCCGATCATCCTCGGCCTCGTGCTGGGCGGCATGTTCGAGCGGATGTTCATGACCTCGATGATCAAGTCGGCGGGCGACCTGACGGCGTTCTTCGAGCGGCCCATCGCCGCGGTGCTGGGGGTTTGCGTGCTGCTGATCTGGGGCATGGCGCTGTTCGGGGCTGTGCGGCGGATGGCCAGGGGGCGTGCCGCGGCCTGATCCCGTGCAAGGGCTGACTTCGGGATCAAGATGGTATAGGTGTCGGGGAATGCGCATCGTGTAATGGTTCGCCAATGATCCGGATATGCGAGGCATCTTGTCCAAGACCGAGGCGGCCCCCCCCGAATGGGGATATGACGAACTGCGCCGCGCCATAGATGCGGCGGGCGTGGCCCTGTGGTCGTGGAACGTCGATACCGATGATCTGTCGATGGACCAGCAGGGCTATGTGCTGTGGGATGTCTCGCCCGGAGAGGCGCTGACCTTCGAGCGGCTGTCCGAGAAGATCCATCCGGCCGACCGCGACCGGGTGCGCGATGCGTTCTCGGCGACGCGGGCGCTGGTCGGTGCCTATGAGATCGACTTCCGCACCATCATCGGGCAGGAAGTTCGCTGGATTTCGGCGCGCGGGCAGGGCGATGACGCGGGTATCAAGAAACGCACGCTGACCGGCATCTTCCTCGACATCACCGGGCGCAAGCAGGCCGAAGAGGGAAATGAGCTGCTGGCCGGCGAGATGAGCCACCGCGTCAAGAACCTGCTGGCGATTGCGACCGGGCTGACGCGGATCACCTCGCGCTCCTCGACCTCGATCGAGGATATGACCAAGCAGCTGATGAACCGGCTGACGGCGCTTGGCCGTGCGCATGATCTGGTGCGCCCGCTGCCGGGCGAGCAGGGCAAGACCGCGCTTCTGGGCGATATTTTCGCGGTGCTGCTGGCGCCCTATGACGATGAAGGGGCCTTTGCGGGCCGGATTCGCGTCGCGGTGCCGCGCATGGGCGTGGGCAATGACACGGCCACCTCGCTGGCGCTGGTCGTGCATGAACTGGCGACCAACTCTGTCAAGTATGGCGCGCTGTCGGTCGAGGGCGGCACGCTGGACGTGTCGGGCACGATGGTCGGCGAGGATGTGCAGGTGATCTGGACAGAGCAGGGTGGCCCCGAGGTCGCCTCGCCCAGCCAGATGAGCGGCTATGGCAGCAGCCTTGTGCGGCAGGCGATCGAAGGCCAGCTGGGCGGGTCGGTCACCTACGAGTGGACCAAGCGCGGGGCCGCGGTCACGCTGGTGATCAGCGGCGAGCGCATTGCCAGCTGAGGGCTGAGAGGCCGGCAGAAGAGAAAAGGCCGCGGGGTGATCCCCGCGGCCTTTGTCTTGGTCACATCCCCATCAGCCTTGGCAGGAGAAGGGTGATTTCCGGGATATAGGTCACCAGCATCAGGAAGGTGAGCATGGTCAGCAGCCACGGCCAGGTCGCCTTGGTCACGTCGGTCAGCCCCAGCTTGGACAGGGATGAGGCGACGTAGAGGTTGAGCCCCACGGGCGGCGTACAAAGCCCGATTTCCATGTTCACCACCAGGATGATGCCGAAGTGGATCGGGTCCACCCCAAGCGCCATGGCGACCGGGTAGAGGATCGGCGCCATGATCAGCACGATGGCCGAAGGCTCCATCACCATGCCAATGGCGAGCAGCAGGATGTTGACCACCAACAGGAAGCCGACCTTGCCGAGGCCCAGTTCGACGATCCAGGCCGACAGGCCTTGCGGGATCTGCTCCGAGGTCAGGATGAAGGCGAACATCACGGCATTGGTGATGATATACAGCAGCATCGCCGACATCGCGGCCGAGTTCAGCAGCACCTTCGGCACGTCGCTCAGCTTGATGTCCTTGTAGACATAGACGGCGACGATGAAGGCGTAGACGGCCGAGACCGCAGCGGCTTCGGTCGGCGTGAAGATGCCGCCATAGATGCCGCCCATGATGATGACGATCAGCATCAGGCCCCAGACGCTTTCGCGGAAGGCCTTCCAGCGGTCGATCATCGGGGCGCGCGGCATCCGCGGGTAGCCCTTCTTCCAGGCGCGCCACATCGTGGTGCCGCCCAGCATCGTCGCCAGCATCAGCCCGGGGATCACGCCGGCCATGAACAGATCGCCGATGGAGGCGGACATCACCGGCCCGCCATCGGGCCCGGTCACCACCATGCCCGAGGTGGCCACGGCATACATGACCATGACGATCGACGGCGGGATCAGGATGCCGAGGCCGCCCGAACTGGTGATGGTGCCGACACCGAACTGCGGCGGATAGCCCTGCCGGACCATCGCCGGCAGCAGGATCGAGCCCACCGCCATCACCGTCGCCGGGCTGGAACCCGAGATGGCAGCGAAGAGCGCGCAGGACAGGACCGAGGCGATGCCAAGGCCGCCATACCAGTGCCCGACCATCGACGAAGCAAAGCGGATCATCCGCCGCGCCACGCCGCCATGGGTCAGGAAGTTGCCGGCGAGGATGAAGAACGGGATCGCCATGATCTCGAACTTCTCGATGCCGGTGAACAGCTTCAGGGCGATGGCATCCATCGGCACGTCGGAAAAGCCGAACAGGAAGGTGAAGACGGTCAGACCCAGTGCGATGGAAACCGGCATCCCGGTGACCAGAAGGATCGCAAGGATCGCGAAGATGATAAGCGCGGTCATGCGTGGCCTCCCTTGGCAAGATCCTCGGCCTCTTCATCGAGACCATCGACAGAACCGTGGTCGTGATGCGCTATTTCGCCGGTGGTCAGGAACAGATGCAGTGCCTGAACGAAGCGGAAGCACATCAGCGCCGACCCCAGCGGGACCGCCAGGTAGATGATCCACATCGGCATTTCGAGGTCCGGAGAAGTCTGGCCGCCATTGCGGACGTGATAGACAAAGTCGGTGCCGATCCAGGTGAGGATCGCGGTGAACAGGATCCCGCCCGACATGGCGATGGTCGTGATGGCGCGGCGTTTGTTGCCGGTCAGCCGTTCGGCGAGGATATCGACGCCGACATGGATGCCGGTGCGAACGCCGTAGGCCGCGCCGAACTTGGCCATCCACACGAAGAGGTAGATGCAGGCCTCTTGTGCCCAGGTCATCTTCAGCGAGTTGACGAACATGAACATCGACCGGGCGAAATCGGCCAGCCCGGTCATCTCACGGGCGCGGGCGAAGCCGACGAGATCGGCAGCGAAGCCGATGGCAAAGCGATGGGTCACCGCCAGGAAGATCAGCACCGTCGCCACCGCAATCAGCGTGGCGATCAGCACCTCTTCCAGCCGGTCGAGAAGGCGCAGCATGGCACACCTCGCGCTGTTGAAGGGGATGGGGAAGGGGCGGCCCCCGCGCAGGGGAGCCGCCCGCAAGCGGTGCCGGTTACTGGCTGACGGCAGCTTCGACCGCGGCGATGGTTTCGGCGCCGATGCGCTCTGCCATCTCCTCGTTGACCGGGGCCAGCGCTTCCATCCAGGCGGCGCGCTCTTCGTCGGTCAGCGTGTAGAACTCGGTCGTGCCGGCGGCTTCCATCGCGGCCAGGGCCTGATCGTTGTCGTCCTTGGCGATCGAGTTGGCGTATTCGGTCGCTTCCAGCATCGCCTTGTCGAGCCCAACGCGCACGTCTTCCGGCAGGCCGTCCCAGAACTGCTTGTTCACGATGACGGCGTAGCCCAGATAGCCGTGGTTCGACACGGTGGCGTGGTCCTGAACCTCGTTCATCTTCTGGGTGTACATGTTCGAGGGCGGGTTTTCGGTGCCATCGACAACGCCGGTCTGCAGCGCCTGATAGACTTCCGAGAAGGCCATGACCTGCGGCACGGCGCCCAGTTTGTTCATGTAGGCCTCGATCACCTTCGAGGACTGGATGCGCATCTTCAGGCCCAGGAAATCGTCAGGCGATTTCAGCGGGCTGTTCGCCGACATGATCTTGAAGCCGTTGTCCCAGTAGGCAAGGCCCGAGATGCCCTTGTCTTCCAGCTTGGCCAGAAGGCCCGCGCCGACCTCGCCTTGGGTGACTTTGCGCAGCGCGTCATAGTCGGCAAAGATGAAGGGCAGGTCGAACACTTCGAATTCGCGCACGCCAAGCGGGCCGAACTTGGCCAGCGAGGGGGCCAGCATCTGGACGGCGCCCAGTTGCAGCGCTTCCATCTCTTCCTTGTCCTTGTAGAGCTGGCTGTTGGGATAGACCTCGATGTCCACCGCGCCGTTGGTGTAGAGCTCGGCAAGCTCTTCGAACCGGGCAGCGGCCTTGCCCTTGGGCGTGTCGGGGGCAACGACGTGGCTGAACTTGATGATGATTTTGTCTTGCGCAAAGGCCGGGGCGGCCATCGTCAGGGCAAGGGCGGTTGCGCCTGCAAGGGCGGCAAGGCTGCGACGTGTCAGCATGTTCTTCTCCTCCATGACCCTGCCTCTCCCAGGCAGGTTACCCGGCGTGATGCCTGATCGGGCGCCGCGCCGCTATTGTGGCTTTCCGCAATAGACAGGGGCCCACGGGGATGACACAAACGTGTTTCGCGTGCATCGGGGAGGGTGAGCGCACGGCAGTTCGGGACACAGGCGCACCCGCCCCGGATCAGGGCAGGGCCAGACCGGAGGTCTGGGTCACCGAGAGCCTCATGGCATCCCGGCGCTGGGATATTCTGTCCTACATCCCGCTTGTCGCCATCGTCGCCCTTGTCGGGCTGGTGGCTGCGCTGGTCTGGATCGTGTCGCGCTCCGACGATGGCCGCGCCGCGAACAAGCTGGCCACCGATGCGCTGTGGGTGGAGCAGACGCTGCGCTTTCAGCTGGCGGTGGATGAGGACATGCTGGTGCGGCTGGCGCTCGATGCCGCCAGCGGCGCGCCGATGGATATCTTGCAGGCCCGCGCCAGGCTGCATATCGGCGCCAACCCCGAAACCCTGTCGGTGCAATGGTTCGACCGCGCTGGTGCGCTGGTCTCGTCGGTACCCGAAGGCATGGGCCCGACCGGCCAGCCGCTGGTGGACACGCTGCTGCGCTCGCGCGCGACGACGGCGCGCCCGGTCTATGGCGGGGCTGCGGGCGGCAAGGCGACGATTGCACTGCGCGGGTCCGATGGCGGGGTGGTGGTCGCCACCATCTCGCTGCCGCTGATGCTGGACCGGCACATCCCCTGGTGGATCGCCGAGCAATATGCGGTGCGCGTGTCGGATACTTCGACGACGCTGGCCAATCGCGCCCGGCGCCCGGTGGCCGCGGGCGCGCCGTTCCACACCATCAGCTTCGATCCGCCGCTGGCCGGCACGGTGCTGACGATCACCGCCTATGACCGCGCGTCAAGCTTCGAGAATACCGCCCTTGTCGGCGCGATCATCGCGCTGGCGGCCTTTGCAGTCTTCACCCTGCTGATCGTGCAGCGCAACGCCTATCAGCGCCGCCACGCGGAACAACGCCTGCGCGCCGAAATGGCCTTTCGCCGGTCGATGGAGGAAAGCCTGACCGTCGGCCTGCGCGCCAAGGATCACAGCGGGCGCATCCTTTATGTCAACGCTGCCTTCTGCAAGCTGGTGGGCCTTCCGGCCGATGAGCTGATCGGGCAGATGCCGCCGATGCCCTATTGGTCGCCCGATGCGATCGAGGAGACGCTGGTGCGCCAGAACCGGCTGGCGACCGGCCCCGCGCTGCCGCAAAGCTTTGAAAGCCGCTTCCGCCGCACCGATGGCACCGAGATCGAGGTGCAGGTCTATGAGGCGCCGCTGATCGACGCCTCGGGCCGGCATCACGGCTGGATGGGATCCGTGATCGACATCACCGAGGCGCGGCGCGCGGCGCGCAACGCCCGCGCGCAGGAGGACAGCCTGGCGCGGACCGGGCGGCTGGTGACGATGGGCGAGATGGCCTCGACCCTCGCGCATGAGCTGAACCAGCCGCTTGGGGCGATTGCTTCTTACGCGGCCGGGGGGCTGAACCTGATCGAGGCGGGGCAGGGCGAGTCCCCGATGATCAGGACCGCCTTCGAAAAGCTGGCGGCACAGGCGCGCCGGGCGGGGCTGATCATCCGCCGCATCCAGGATTTCGTGAAGAAGCGCGAGCCGCAGCTGGTGCCGCTGGATCTGGCCGAGGTCGCTGCCGATGCCATCGGCCTGATGGCCGCCGAGGCGCGCGAGCTCAGGGCGCGGCTGGTGCTCAAGACGCCCGAGCGCGGGCTGCAGCCGGTGCTGGCCGACCGCATCCTGATCGAGCAGGTGATGGTGAACCTGATCCGCAATGGGATGGAGGCGATGGCCGAGGGGCCAAGTTCCGGCAACCACCTGACGATCCGCCTGACGCCGGAGGCTACGGCGGTGCGGCTGGATGTGTCCGATCAGGGGCCCGGGATTGCCGAAGAACTGGCGGGGCATCTCTATGACCCCTTCACCAGCACCAAGAGTCAGGGCATGGGCATGGGGCTGAACATCTGCCGCTCCATCGTCGAGCTGCTGCATGGCAGCCTGTCGAACGCCCCGAACCCCGGGGGCGGCACCGTCTTCACCGTGCGGCTGCCCTATGCCGCGCCCGAAACGGCCCCGACCGAAGGGACACAGCCATGAGCGAGTCCGGTTTTGCGGTGCATATCGTTGATGATGAAGAAGCGCTGCGCGACGCTCTGGCCTTCCTCTTTGCCTCGCGCGGCATTGCCACGCGGCTCTGGCCGCTGGGCGAGGAGTTTCTGGCCGCCTGGCCCCAGCCCGATTGTGGCTGCATCATCCTCGATGTGCGGATGGAAGGCATGTCCGGCCCGCAGGTGCTGGACGCGCTGTTGCAAGCCGAGGGCAGCAGCGCCGCCCTGCCGCCGGTGATCTTCCTGACCGGCCATGCCGATGTGCCACTGGCGGTGCAAAGCCTGAAAAGCGGTGCCTTCGACTTTCTGGAAAAACCGTTCAACGACAATCAGATCGTGGATCTGGCGCTGCGCGCGATGGAGCTGCATCAAAGCCGCGCGCTGGAAAGCGATACCCGCTCGGCCATCGCGGCGCGGGTTGCCACCCTGTCGGCGCGCGAGGTGGAGGTGATGGACCTGATCCTGCAAGGGCAGCTGAACAAGCAGATCGCGGATGTGCTTGGCATCGCCGTGCGCACCGTCGAGGTCCACCGGGCGCGGGTGCTGCAAAAGACCGGCGCCCGCAACTCGGTGGAGCTGGCGCAGATGAACGCGCGTCTGCGTTGAGCCTCAGCGCCCGGCCGACGCCAGCAAGCGGCGCGCGGCCGCCAGCACCCGGGCGGCAACCTCGGCGCTGCCCCGCTCCGCCTGAAGCGCGGTCATTGGCACCTCCAGCGCAACCGGCAGTCCTCGCGGCAGGCGGGCGAGGATGGCAGCCAGGTCGATCTGCCCCTCGCCCGGCGGCAGGCGTTCGGCACGGCCGGTATGCAGCAGGTCTTCGGTGGAATAGGGCGGATGCACGGCGGCATCACAAAGGTGCAGGAATGGCAGCCGCGAGGGCGGCAGGCTCTCCAGATCCGCCAACGCACTGCCGGAGCGGTCGAAATGCAGGGTATCGACCAGAATGCCGATCTCCTCCATCCCCGTCCGCTCCACCACTTGGCGGGCGGTGGCGAGGTCCGGGACCGAGGTCCACGGGAAGAACTCCAGCGCGCAAGTCAGGCCATAGGGGCGGGCGAGAGTCTGGAAGGCCGCAAGATTGGCGGACAGCCGGGCATGGTCATCGTCATAGGGCGCGCAGATGACATGGCGCGCACCGAGCGCGGCGCCGGTGGCCAGGAAGGCGGTGAAGGCGTCGGGGCGGAAGTCGGGCGTCAGGCGGATGAACTCGATGTCGCCCACGGTGATGCCGGTGTCCTGCAGCGCCGCCAGCGTCTCGCGTAGCGCGGCGGGGTCCTCATGCAGCGGATAGCCGGGGCTGGTGTCGGTCACGCGGATCAGCCTCAGCCCGACCCGGTCATAGCCGAGGCGCGCGGCAAGGCGGACCATCTGCGGCGGCGGCAGGTCGATCACTGTCAGATGCGCCAAGGAAATCGGGGTAACGGCCGAGGTCGGGGTCATGTCGCATTCTCCAACGCGCCTGCGGCATGCAGCGCGGCGATATGGCCAAAGGTCAGGGCGGGGCCTAGGTTGATGCCGCCCGCCGGATAGAAGCCGCCCATCACCGAGGCCATGTCGGTGCCCGCCGCATAAAGGCCGGGGATGGGGGCGCCACCCTGCAGCACACGGGCGGCGGCGTCGGTCTCCAGCCCGGCAAAGGTGCCGAAGCTGCCGGGGATGACCTTGACCGCCAGATAGGGCGGGCGGTCGATGGGCGCGACGCAGGGGTTGGGGCCGTGCGACGCATCGCCCTGCAGGCGCATGTAGGGCGTGGTGCCGCGGTGGAAGGCGGGGTCCTCACCTTTGGCAGCGTGGCGGTTCCAGTCGTCCAGCGTGGCGCGCAGGCCGGCGGGGTCGATGCCGCAGGCCTTGGCCAGCGCCTCGGGCGTCTGACCGGATTTCAGATAGCCGCGCCGCAGCCAGGGGCGCAGCGGCAGCGGAAACGGGCGAGAGATGCCAAGGCCGTAGCGCCGCTGAAAGGCGCGGGTGGCGATCAGCCAGGCTTCGGGCGGCTGGCCGGGCGGGGTGTTGCGCAGCAGGGCCTCGACGAAGTCGTGGTAGCCAAGCCCCTCGTTGCAGAAGCGCTGGCCATTCGGCAGCACGGCGATGACGCCGGGCTTGCCACGCTCGATGATATGCGGGAACGGCGCCTGCCGCCCGTCCGGCCAGCGCACCTGCGAGACCGGGCACCAGGCGCCGGGGCTGGCGGTTTCGCCCTGCCGGGCGCCGACCGCCTCGGCCATGCGCAGCCCGTCGCCGGTGGCGGTGGGCACGGCCAGGCTGACATGCGTGTCGTTCTGGGGGAACTGCGCCGCGCGGCGGGCGCTGTCCTGCGGGAAGCCGCCCGAGGCAAGAACCACGCCGCGGGTGGCGCGGATTGTCTGTTCGGCGCCGCCTGCGGCGACGACGGCGCCGGTGACGCGGCCGTCCTCGATCAGCAGCCGCAGCGCAGGGCTGTCGGTGCGGAACTCCACCCCCAGATCGGCGGCGGAGCGCATCAGCCGCGCGACCAGCGCGCTGCCGTTGCGCAGCTGCATGGCGCGGCCGTGGCGGCCGAGGTCCCACAGGTGGCGGGCCATGCGGCGGATGACATACGCGAAGGCGCGCGGCTGGCGGGTCATGGTCATGAACGCGCGCAGGTCGGCGCCGGCCTGGATCGTCAGGCCAAGGAAGCTGGTCTCGCGCAGCGGCGGGCGCAGCAGGCGCATCAGCGGGCCAAGGGCGCGCCCGTCATAGGACACCGCGATGACCGACCGGCCGCCGGTGCCCGCGCCGGGCAGGTGGCCATAGGTGTCGGGAATCTGGCTGCCCGGCTCGAAGGTCAGGGCGGTGTGGGTTTCGAAGAACGCCACCATCCGCGGCGCATGGGTCAGGAAGGCGTGGACGCGGGGCGCATCGAAGTGGTTGCCAAGGACGGCGCGCAGGTAGGTCTCTGCCGTCTCAAGGCTGTCCACCGTTCCGGTGCGGGCACAGACGGGGTTGCCCGGCGCCCAGATCCAGCCGCCGGACCAGGCGCTGGTGCCGCCAAGCACGGCGTCCTTCTCGACCACGATCACCCGCAGCCCGTGATGCGCCGCGGTTACTGCCGCCGACAGGCCCGCGGCGCCGGAGCCGATGACCAGCAGATCGCACTCGGCGCTCATGGCGCCCCCCGCAGCAGCTGCGATGCCGGCGCGATGGCCATGATCTCCTCTGCCGCGGCGTGCAACGCTGGCAGCAGCTCTGCCCGCCGTGCCGCCGTCAGGCGCACCGCGGGGCCTGCGATGGACAGGCAGCCGGGCGAAGGCCCCTCGGCCGGCAACGCCACGGCAATGGCCGCCATCCCATCCAGAAAACAATCCACCGCCTCGCCATGGCCCGCGGCGCGCGTCTGGGCCAAAACCTCGATCATTCCGGCCAGGTCGAGCTGCGATCCCTGCGCGGCCCCCTCCGGCGGCGTCAGCCCCTGTGCCGCGATCAAGGACAACGCCCGGTCTTGGGGCAGGCTCGCGGCCCAGGCGCGGCCGCTGGCGCTGTAGGCCAGCGAGGCGGCGCTGCCCTGCTCGCGCGCCGGATCGTAGCGCAGGCCCGAAGTCGCCCCCTGTGCGACCGCCACCCAGACCAGCGAGTCGCCATCCGCCACCGACAGCCGCACCAGCTCTCCGCAGGCCGCGGCCAGCCGGTCCAGAACCGGCTGCGCCATGTCGGTGAGGCCGGTGCGCCCCAGCCAGGACAGGCCAAGCGCAGCGAGCCGCAGCGTCAGCGCATAGGGTCCCTGCGGCACCGGCTGGCACACGTATCCAAGGCGCAGCAGGTCGTTGAGCAGCCGGTGAGTGGCCGAGGGCGGCAGGTCCAGCCGCGTCGCCACCGCAAGCAGGGTCAGCCCCTCGGGGTGCAGCGACAGCAGCTCCAGCACGGCGAGGGTGCGGTCGATCGGGGCGGTCATGCCGGGCTCCTGAATTCTGGAATGACATTCCAGTATATTGCCAGCCTCCTCAAATCAATCCCCTTTGCCGCCGCCAATCCTCTGCTACCATCCCGCCATGAGGGAACTGACATTGAGACAGGTGGAGGTGGTGCGCGCGGTGCTGATCGCGGGCAGCATCCAGGGTGCGGCCGATCTGCTGAACGTGTCGGCCCCCGGCGTCAGCCGGCTGGTGAAGCATACCGAGGAAGGGCTGGGCATCCGCCTGTTCGACCGCAGGGCCGGGGTCTTCGTGCCCGCCCCCGAGGCCCGCGCGATCTTCGAGATGCTCAATCAGGTCTTTCACCAGATGGAGAACCTGAACGCCGCCGTGGGCGCCCTGCAGAAGGGCGAGGATGTGCGGCTGTCCTTCGCCTCGGCCCCCTCCATCGCGCAGTTCATCGCGGCGCGCGCGATCCGCGGTGTTCGCGCCCGCTTTCCCGATCTGATGATCGACCTGAACATCCTGAAGATCGAGGAAACGGCGGATTACCTGCTGCTGGAGCGCGGCGAGGTGGTGTTCATGTCCTCGCCCGTCGAGAATTCGGCCATCGAGTCAACGCCGCTGGTCGAAGGCCGGATCGTGGCGATCATGCCCGAGGGGCATGAGCTGGCGCATCAGGACGATGTGTCGGTGCATGACCTGATGCGGTTTCCCTTCGTCGGCGTCGATCCCGACGATCCCTATGGCGCGCTTCTGGCACAACCGTTCCGCGATGCCGGGCTGTCCCCCCGCCATTCCATGCGCGGGCGATTCGCGCAGACCACGGTCAGCCTCGTGCGGCACGGGCTGGGCGTTGCGGTGATCGACGAGTTTTCGGTGGCCGAGGTCTACATGCCCGGCCTGATCCGCCGCCCCCTGCGCGAGAAGGCCAGCATCACAGCTTGGTCGGTGCAGAAACGCGGGCGCCATCTGTCGAGTTTTGCTGAGTTTACCATCGCGAAGTTCCGGCAGGAGCTGACTGCGGCAACGTCGCGGACGCGGTGGGATCCGCTGCCACAGGCTTAACCTGAAGTTACGGAAGGGGAGAAATCGGTATTTGCCGTTAAACCTCAAACGCGCGATTATGAACTATCCGGCCTGAGGGGACAGGTCAGGTCGAAAATCACAGGGAGGACTATACGATGTTGAAATCGGTTATCGGTGCGGTTGTCGCACTTGGCCTGGGGGCGTTGCCCGTTCTGGCCGACTACCCGGAAAAGGAAATTCAGGGCATCATCCAATGGGGCGCCGGCGGGTCCACCGACACGGTTGCCCGCGCGATCACGCCCCATGCCGAGGCGGCACTGGGCGGCAATATCGTCATGCAGAACGTCACCGGCGGCGTGGGCGCCATCGGCCTCAATCAGGTCGCGGATGCCGAGGCTGACGGCTACTCGATCCTGTTCGGCGCGGAAAACCCGCTGCTCTACAAGGTGATGAAGCTGGGCGACAAGGACTACTCGGACTTCGTGGCGATCAACATCATCGCCCGCGGTGTGCCGATCCTGGTGGCGAATGTCGATGCGCCTTTCGACACCTTCCCCGAGATGGTGGAATATGTGAACGCGAACCCGCGGGCGGTGAAGTTCGGCTCGACCGGCCCGGGCGGCCTGCCCTCGGTCGTGACCGCGATGATCAACTCCAAGACCCCGCTGGACGTGACCTTCGTGCCCTATGACGGCGACGGCCCGGCGCTGACCGCGCTGCAGGGCGGGGCCATCGACGTGATGCCCGCCGTTCTGGGCGCTGCCATCGAAGGCATCAAGGGCGGCACGATGAAGCCGCTGGCGCTGTTCGACATCGAAGCCTCGCCGCAGCTGCCCGACGTGCCGACCATCGTGTCGACAAACCCCGAGTTCGAGGAAATGCTGCCCTGGGGCCCGTTCTTCGGTGTCTTCGTCAAGCAAGGCACGCCCGATGACGTGGTCACCAAGCTGACGGCCGCCTATGCCGAGGCTGCAAAGAACCCCGACTTCGAAGCGCTGATCGATGGCCGCGGCTTCAAGATGCTGTCGCTGTCGGGCGCCGAGGCGGACACCTTCCTGAGCGAATGGCAGGCGACCACCTCGTGGCTGATCCACGATGCCGGCCTCACCAAGGCTTCGCCCGAAGAGTTCGGCATCGCCAAACCCTGATCCTGACGATCCATGACCTGACACCGCCCCTATCCTCACCACCGGGGGGGGGCGGTGTTTTCATTCCGAATGCAGGGCAGGGAGCCCCGCGCAGCATACCTGACCCAAGGGAGGGGAAAGCAATGCAGACGACGCAACCAAGACGCCCGGGCGAGCTGGTGTTCACCATCATCATGGTTCTGGGCAGCCTGTTCCTGCTGTGGTCCGCCTATGGCATCTCGGGGTTCGAGGCGCTGTCCGCGCCCGGCGCCATTCCGATGGTGACCGCCGCCACGATGGCGATCTGCGCGCTGATGATCCTGCGCGACACGCTGCGCAGAAGCCCGGTCACCGGCGAAAAGCTGGAGCGGGACATCCTTCCCATGCCCGTGGTCGTGACCATCGTCATGATCACCGCCTATGCGCTGCTTCTGAAGCCCCTCGGCTTCGTGCCGACCTCCTTCATATTCCTGACGGTGATGATCCGCTATCTGGCCCGCTGCACCTTTGCCCGCGCGGTGCTGCTGTCGGTCGTGATCGTCGCGGTCATCTATCTGGTCTTCCGCGTTGTGTTCACCGTGCTGATGCCGGCGGGGATCGTTCCCGAAGCCGAGATCATCGCATGGGTCAGCGGCCTGTTCGCCGGAGAGGGGAACTAGAATGGACGTTCTTCAAAGCCTGCTGATCCCGATCATTGACCTGAAGCTTCTGGGCCTGATCGCGCTTGGCACCTTTGCCGGCATCTATGTCGGCGCGATCCCCGGCCTGTCGGTGACGATGGCGGTGTCGATCCTGATTTCCTTCACCTTCTCATGGGAGGTGTATCCCGCGCTGGCGCTGATGATCGGCATCTACATGGGCGGTGTCTATGGCGGCTCGCGCACGGCGATCTTGCTGAACATTCCGGGCGCGCCG
Organism: Frigidibacter albus; assembly: GCF_009908165.1. Classification (GTDB taxonomy): domain Bacteria; phylum Pseudomonadota; class Alphaproteobacteria; order Rhodobacterales; family Rhodobacteraceae; genus Frigidibacter; species Frigidibacter albus. The sequence goes on along the minus strand of NZ_JAAAUC010000010.1, from coordinate 16,462 downwards.
GCGGCCATTGCCACCGCGCTGGACGGTTACCCGCTGGCGCAGAAAGGCCTGGCGGGCGAGGCCATCGGCATCGTCACCGTGGTGTCCTTCATCGGCGGCTTCATCGGCATCCTTGCCCTGGCGCTGTTCGCGCCGCTGCTGGCCGATTTCGCCATCCGCTTCCAGCCGCGCGACTACATGCTGCTGGCGGTTCTGGGCATTCTTCTGGTCGGGTCGCTGTCTGGTGACAGCCTGGTCAAGGGCATCTTCGCGGGCGCGCTCGGCATCGGGCTCGGCTCGGTCGGGATGGACCCGCTGACCTACACCGAACGCTTCACCTTCGGCACCGATGCGCTGCGGTCGGGCGTGTCTTTCGTGGCGGTGATGATCGGGATGTTCGGCATCTCGGAAGGGCTGATGCAGCTCCACACCGTCAACACGGCGGCGGTGAAGCAGAAGATCGGCCGGATCATCCCGTCTTGGCCTCTGGTGCGCAAGCATCTGCCGCTGGGCCTGCAAACGTCGAGCATCGGCACGGTGATCGGCGCGCTGCCGGGCACGGGCGGCGATATCGCGGCGCTGATCGCCTATGACCACGCCACCCGCGTGACGCGCAACCCCGAGGTGCCCTTTGGCAAGGGTGCCATCGAAGGGCTGGTCGCCCCCGAGACCGCCAACAACGCCGCTGTCGGCGGCGCCTTCATCCCGATGCTGACGCTGGGCATCCCGGGTGATGCGGTGACCGCCATCATGATCGGCGCGCTGTTCATCCACGGCCTGAACCCCGGCCCGATGCTGATGGTCGAACAGCCCGACATGTTCTGGTTCATCGTCAGCGCGCTTGGCCTTGCCAACGTGTTCATGCTGATCTTCGGCCTGACCGGCATCAAGATGTTCGTCAAGATCGTGGAGATGCCGCGCGCCATGCTGCTGCCGGTGATCTTGCTGCTGTCGATCGTCGGCGCCTATGCGGTCAGCAACAGCCTTGCCGATGTCTACTGGATGCTGGGCTTCGGGGTGTTTGGCTACTTCCTCAAGCTCTATGGCTATCCGCTTGGCCCGGTGATCCTGGGCGTGATCCTGTCGCGTCTTCTGGACGACAACTGGCGCCGGGCGATCATCTCGGATCAGGAAAGCCTTTGGATGCTGCTGAAGGGCACGCTGGCCAGCCCGCTGTCGCTGGTGCTGTTCGTGTCGGTGGTCCTGATCTTCGTGTCCAAGACGCCGCTCTGGGGCATGATCTTCCGCAAGAAGGCGGGGTAGGCCATGACCCTGCCCGCCATCGCCGTTGTTGGTGCCGGAGCGATCGGGCGCAAGCATGTGGCCGCGCTGGCGCAAAGCCGCATGGCCCGGCTGGCGGCCATCGTCGATCCGTCCCCAGCGGCGGCGGCGCTGGCGGCAGAGCACGGCGTGGCGCTGGTGGCGGACCTTGCCGAGTTGGACGGTGTGGCGGGGGTCATCCTCGCCACGCCGACCTCCCTGCACCTTGCGCAGGCACTGTATTGCATAGGCCGAGGCTGGCCCGTTCTGGTGGAAAAGCCGGTGGCGGCCACGGCAGCCGAAGGCGAACAGATGGCGGCGGCAGCGGATGCCGCGGGGGTGCCGGTGCTGGTCGGCCATCACCGCCGCCACAACCCGCGCATCGCCGCCGCCCGCGCCGCCCTGCAATCGGGCGCGGTGGGGCGGGTGATCGCGGTGCAGGCCAGCGTCCTGCTGTGCAAGCCCGATGATTACTTCGCCCCCGACTGGCGGCGCCAGCCCGGTGCCGGCCCGATCCTCACCAACCTGATCCATGAGATCGACACGATGCGCCATCTTCTGGGCGAAGTCGTTTCGGTGCAGGCCGTCACCTCCAGCGCCGTGCGGGGCTTTGCGGTAGAGGATAGCGCGGTCGCCCTGCTGCACTTCGCCTCGGGCGCGCTGGCCACGGTCACGGTATCGGACGCCGCCGCCGCGCCCTGGAGCTGGGAGCTGACGGCCGCAGAGAATGCCGACTACCCGCCCACCGGGCAAAGCTGCCTGCTGATCTCGGGCACCGAGGGCGCGCTGGAACTGCCGAACCTGCGGCTGTGGCAGCACAGCGGCCCGCGCGGCTGGTTCACGCCGCTGCTGCCGCAAGACTTGGCCGTCGCGGATGCAGACCCGCTGATCCGCCAGATCGACCATTTCGCCGCCGTGATCGCGGGCACGGAACCCCCGCTGGTCCCGGCCGCTGACGCCGCCCGGTCCGTCGCGGTGGTCGATGCCATCCTGCGCGCCGCCAAGACCGGCCACAGCGAAACGCCATATCCAGGAGCCGCCGCATGACCGACACCATCCGCCTTGGCCTGATCGGCGACAACATCGCCAAATCGCAATCGCCGCGGCTGCACCGGCTGGCCGGGGCGCAGAACGGGCGGCGCACCACCTATGATCCGCTGGTTCCGGCGGAGATGGACAAGGCGTTCGATGCCGTCTTCGCCCATGTCGCCGCCTCGGGCTATCGCGGGGTGAACGTGACCTATCCCTACAAGGAGCGCGCCGCGGCCAAGGTGGTGATCGACGATCCGCTCGTGCGGGCCATCGGGGCGGTGAACACGGTGGTGTTCGATGAGGGCGGCCCGCATGGCTTCAACACCGATTATTCCGGCTTCATCGCCGCCTATCGCCGCGTGCGGGGCGATGCCGCCCCCGGCCCGGTGCTGATGATCGGCGCGGGCGGCGTCGGCAAGGCTGTGGCCTTCGGCCTCGTCGCGCTTGGGCTGGACGAGATCCGCATCGTGGACCGTGATCTTCCCAAGGCCGAGGCTTTGGCGGCGGCGCTGACCGCCGCCAGCCCCGGCCTTGTCACCCGCACCGGGACCGAGGCCGCGGTGCTTGCGACTGGCGCCGGCGGTATCATCAACTGCACGCCGGTCGGGATGGTCGGCTATGACGGCACGCCGCTGCCGCGCGCGGCACTGGCCGGTGCGGACTGGGTGTTCGACGCGGTCTATACACCCGTGGACACCCAGTTCCTGCAAGATGCCGCCGCCGAGGGGCTGCAGGTCATCTCGGGCTACGAGCTGTTCTTTGGCCAAGGCGTCGATGCCTGGGCCATCTTCACGGGGCTGCCGCTCGATGAGGCGCGGATGCGCCGCGAGCTGGCCGAAGGCAAGGACGTGACATGAAAACCTCGATCGCCACCGTCTCCATCTCGGGCACCTTCGCCGAAAAGCTGGCCGCCATCGCCACCGCCGGCTTCGACGGGATCGAGATCTTCGAGCAGGATTTCACCGCCTCGGATTTCACGCCGGCCGAGGTGGGAAGGATGGTGCGCGATCATGGGCTGGAAATCACCCTCTTCCAGCCCTTCCGCGATTTCGAGGGGTTGCCGGACCCGCACCGCGCCCGCGCCTTTGCCCGCGCGGCACGCAAGTTCGACCTGATGAACCAGCTGGGCACCGATCTGGTGCTGGTCTGTTCCAGCGTCCACCCGGCGGCGATGGGCGGGATCGACCGGATGGCGGCGGATTTCGCGGCCCTGGGCGATCTGGCGAAATCGCACGGCATCCGCGTCGGGTTCGAGGCGCTGGCCTGGGGCCGCCACGTCAACGACCACCGCGACGCGTGGGAGGTGGTGCGCCGCGCCGATCATCCCAATGTCGGGCTGATCCTCGACAGCTTCCACACCCTCGGCCGCAAGATCGACCCGGACACCATCCGCCGCATTCCGGGCGACCGCATCTTCTTCGTCCAGCTGGCCGATGCGCCCGCCATCGACATGGACCTGCTGTACTGGTCGCGGCACTTCCGCAACATGCCCGGCGAGGGCGATCTGGACGTGACCGGCTTCCTGCGCGCGGTGATGGCCACGGGCTATTCCGGCCCGCTGTCGCTGGAGATCTTCAACGACCAGTTCCGCGCCGGCCTGCCGCGGCTGGTGGCCAGCGATGGCCATCGCAGCCTGATCGGGGTCATGGACCGGGTGCGCCGGGCCGAACCCACGCTGCCCGTGGACCTGCCGGCCTTCCCCGCCGCCGCCGCCGTGCAGCGGGTGGAGTTCATCGAATTCGCCACCTCGCCCGAAGAGGCCCCGGCGCTGGAAAGCCTGCTGGCGGCAACCGGCTTTGCCCGCGCGGGCGCGCATGTGTCCAAGCCTGTGACGCTGTGGCGGCAGGGCGGCGCCAATGTGCTGGTCAATACCGAAGGCAAGGGTTTCACCCACAGCTCTTTCGTCGCGCATGGCACCGTTGTGTCCGAGGTCGCGCTGATGGTTCCCGATGCGCAGGCGACCCACGCCCGCGCGCTGGCGCTGCTGGCACAGGACCACACGCAATCGGCGCTTCCGGGCGAGCTGGAGATCCCGGCCTTCCGCGGCGTCGGCGGCAGTATCCTGCGCCTGCTGGACGCGACCGAGACGCTCTCGCATATCTGGAGCGTGGATTTCCGCAGCGACGCGGCGCCGGCCGAGGGCGCGGGCCTGACCGGCATCGACCATATCGGCCAGACGATGGCCTATGACGAGATGCTCAGCTGGGCGCTGTTCTACACCTCGATCTTCGACGCGCAGAAGGCGCCGATGGTGGATGTGGCCGATCCTGACGGGCTGGTGCGCAGCCAGGCGGTGCAGTCGGGCGGGCTGCGGATCACCCTGAACGGGGCCGAGGCGCGGCGCACCCTTGCCGGGCGGTTTGTCGAGGAGACCTTCGGCGCCTCGGTCCAGCACATCGCCTTTGCCACCGACGACATCTTCCAGACGGCGGCCAAACTGGCCGAGGGCGGTTTTCCGGTGCTGAAGATCGGCGACAACTATTATGACGATGTCGAGGCGCGCTTTGGCCTCGATGCCGCGCTGGTGGCGCGGATGCGGGCGGCGAACGTGCTCTATGACGAAGAGCCGGGCGGGCAGTTCTTCCAGCTTTACTCCGCCCCCCGCCCCGATGGGTTCTTCTTCGAGATCGTGCAGCGGCAGGGCAATTACCTGGGCTATGGCGCCGCCAATGCCGCGTTCCGCATCGCGGCGCAGAAACGCAGCACCCGGGCCCCCGGAATGCCGCGCGCCTAATGCTGCGCGGCGCCCTCCTGGCAAAGCCGCATCAGCAGGTCCAGCCCCGCCACCGCTGGCCCGGCCTGCCGGCGGGTGATGCCGACAGATCCCGACAGGAACCGCGCGCCGGTGGGCAGCACGGTCATGGCGCCGCGGTCCAGCTCATCCGCGATCACCCCGCGCGAGATGAACCAGACCGCATCGGACTCCGCCAGGATCCCGCGCCCGACAGCCAGCGCGACCGTCTCGAACGCCGGGCGCAGGGCGGGCAAGCCGAGGCTCGCCAGATAGTCATCCACCGCCCGGCGGATCAGCGCGCCCTCGGGTGGCAGGATCAGCGGCACGGCTTGCAGGATCACGGGCAGGGGCTGCGCCTGCATCGGGTGCCCGGCGCGGGCGACCAGCACGACCTCTTCTTCATAGAGATGCTCGAAGGCCAGCCCGGCCATGTCGCCCGCCACCGGCATCCGCCCGACCATCAGGTCGATCTGCCCCTCGCGCAGCAGGCCCAGCAGGTAGGAGTGCGGTCCGGTCTCGATCTTCAGCAGCGTGTCCGGCTGCGCCGCGCGGAACCGCAGTGCCACGCGGGGAAACAGCCGCGTCGCCGCGGTGGGCAGGATGCCGACGCGGATGCTGCCGCCGCCAGCGCCGGGCCGCAGCGCCGCGGCCCCCGCCTCCAGCGCCTGCAGGCCAAGGCTGGCATGGCGGCGGAACACCGCGCCTTCCTCGGTCAGCACCAGCCGCCGCTTTTCGCGGCGGAACAGCGGCACGGCCAGCAGGTCTTCCATCTCGGCCAAGGTCCGGCTGAGCGCGGGCTGGCTGATCCCCTGCCGCCGCGCGACAGAAGACAGGCTGCCCTCGGCGGCGATGTCCAGAAAGGCCCGAATGTGGCGCAGCTTGATGCCGGGATGCATAATCATGAGGGTATCAACGCCGCCGTATTTTGCATTATCCCCTCCGCTTCGCGCGAGCTAGGTTATGAACAGGAGGAGACCCAATGCAAGCCCTGACACGCCCCTTCGGCGCGCTTCACCTGCAGGTCGATGGCCCTGTGGGCGCGCCTGCGGTGATCTTCGCCAATTCGCTGGGAACCGACCTGCGCCTGTGGGACCGGGTGCTGCCGCTGCTGCCGCAAGGGCTTCGCTATATCCGCTATGACAAGCGCGGGCATGGGTTGTCCTCGCTGGGCGGCGGGGCGGTCATCGACGACCATGCCGAGGATGCGATTGCGGTGATCGAAGAGGTGGCCGGCGGCCCGGTGATCTTCGTCGGCCTGTCGATTGGCGGGCTGATCGGGCAGGTGGTGGCCAGCCGCCGCCCCGATCTGGTGCGTGCCATGGTGCTGTCGAATACCGCGGCCAAGCTCGGCACCGCCGACAGCTGGCAGGCGCGGATCGACGCGGTCGAGGCGGGCGGGCTGGACAGTATCGCGGATGCGGTGATGGAGCGTTGGTTCGCCCCCGCCTTCCGCGCCACGCCCGATCTTGCGCTGTGGTGCGCGATGATGGCGCGGACACCGGCCAAAGGCTACATCGCCGCCTGCCAAGCCCTCGCCGACGCGGACCAGACCGAGGCGACCCGCGCCCTCCGCCTGCCTGTGCTGGTGATCGCCGGATCGGAAGACGGTGCCAGCCCGGCGGCCGTGGTCAAGGCCACGGCGGACCTGATCCCCGGCGCCGCCTTCCACGAAATCCCGGGCGCGGGGCATCTTCCCTGCGTTGAGGCGCCCGCCGAATGGGCCGCCCTCGTTGCCCCTTTCCTGAAGGACCATTCCCATGTCTGAGCTCACCGACCAAGGGATGCAGACCCGCCGCCGCGTTCTGGGCGATGCCCATGTGAACCGCGCCGAGGCCGCCAAGACCCCCGCCGACGCCCCGTTCCAGGCGCTGATCACCGATGCCGCGTGGGGCCATGTCTGGTCGCGCGATACGATCACGCTCCGCGAACGCTCGATGCTGACCATCGCGCTGCTGGCGGGGCTCGGCAATGACCACGAGCTTGCGATGCATATCCGCGCCACGGCCAATACCGGCGCCAGCGAGGCCGATGTGATGGAGGCGCTGCTGCATGTGGCGATCTACGCGGGCGTTCCCCGCGCCAACCATGCCATCAAGATCGCCAAAGAGACATTTGCCACGATGGCCGCGAAAATCCCTGGGGAGGACAAATGAAACCTGCAGAGTTCTATCAGCGCGACCGCACCTCGCAGCCGCCAGCGCTGACGCCCGATTACAAGACCTCGGTGGCGCGCAGCCCGCGTCTGGCGATGCTGTCGCTGCAAGGCTCGATGTCGGAAGTCACCGGCCCGACCTTTGGCCATTCGGATATCGACGCCATCGACAATGACCTGATCCGCAACTACGCCAAGACCGGCGATCCGGTGGGCGAGCGGATCATCGTCCATGGCCGGGTGCTGGACGAGAATGGCCGCGGCATCCCGAACACGCTGGTCGAGATCTGGCAGGCCAATGCCGGCGGGCGCTACCGGCACAAGAAGGACACCTACCTTGCGCCGATCGACCCCAATTTCGGCGGCTGCGGGCGCACGCTGACCGACGATCAGGGCTACTATTACTTCCGCACCGTGAAGCCCGGCGCCTATCCTTGGCGCAACTGGGTGAACAACTGGCGCCCCGCGCATATCCATGTGTCGGTCTTCGGCACCAGCTTCAGCCAGCGGCTGATCACCCAGATGTATTTCGAGGGCGACCCGCTGATTGCCAAATGCCCGATCGTCGCCACCATTCCCGATCCGCGTGCCATCGACCAGCTGATCGCACCCCTGGACCTGAACGCGGCGATCCCGCTGGATTGCCTCGCCTACAAGTTCGACATCATCTTGCGGGGGCGGCGATCCACCCTGTTCGAGAACCGGCTGGAGGGGAACTGAGATGGCACAACCGTTGAACTACCTCAATGAATCCGCCTCGCAGACCGCCGGGCCTTATGTCCATATCGGCCTGGCCCCGGGCGCGGCGGGCTTCGACATCTACCGCACCCAGCTGGGCGAGGATATCGCCGGGCCGGATGCACCGGGCGAGCGGATCCGCGTCGAGGGCGTGGTGATGGATGGCACCGGCGCGCCGGTGAAGGATGTGCTGCTGGAGGTCTGGCAGGCTGATGCGGCCGGGATCTACCCCCATGCCGAAGACCCGCGCGTTGCGGATTGCGCGCCGGGCTTTCGCGGCTGGGGCCGGGTGATCACCGATTTCGACACTGGCCTTTGGGCCTTCGACACGGTCAAGCCGGGTCCGGTGATGGGCCGCAACGGCCAGATGATGGCGCCCCATGTCAGCTTTTGGCTGGTGGCGCGCGGGATCAATATCGGCCTGAGCACCCGGATGTATTTCGAGGATGAGGATAACAGCGCCGACCCGGTCCTGAACCTTGTCGAACAGGCCCCGCGCCGCGAAACCCTGCTGGCCCGCAAGGTCAGCCCCGGCCTTTACCGTTTCGACATCCGCCTTCAGGGCGATGGCGAAACCGTGTTTCTGGACATCTGAGCCATGACCCAATCCTTGCACGGCCCCTGCATCATCTGCGTGGCGATCACCGGATCCCTGCCGCGCAAGGCCGACAATCCGGCCGTGCCGATCTCCATCTCCGAGCAGGTGGAAAGCGCGCAGCAGGCCTTCGAGGCTGGCGCCACCATCGCCCATTGCCACGTGCGCGACGAGGATGAAACGCCTTCGTCCGACCCCGAAAAGTTCGCGGCGCTGCTGGAAGGGCTGCAGAGGCATTGCCCCGGCATGATCGTGCAGCTGTCCACCGGCGGCCGCTCTGGCGCCGGGCAGGCGCGCGGCGGCATGTTGCCGCTGCGCCCGGATATGGCCAGCCTGTCGGTAGGGTCCAACAACTTTCCGACCCGCGTCTATGAGAACCCGCCGGATCTGGTCGATTGGCTGGCCAGCGAGATGCTGGCCCACGGTGTGAAGCCCGAGATCGAGGCGTTCGACCTGTCGCATATCTTCAAGGCCAAGGAGATGTGGGACAAGGGCCAGATCCAGGACCGCCCCTATGTGCAGTTCGTGATGGGCGTGAAGAACGCCATGCCCGCCGACCGCGAGGTGTTCGACTATTACATCAAGACCGTGCACCGGCTGTTCGGCCCGGATGCGCCCTGGTGCGCCGCCGGGATCGGGCCGAACCAGATCGTGCTGAACGACTGGGCGGTGTCCTCGGGCGGCCATGCAAGGACGGGGCTGGAAGACAACGTGCGGCTCGACAAGACCACGCTGGCCCCGTCGAACGCCGCGCTGGTGCAGCGGGTCGTGGCGCTGTGCGACAGGTACGAGCGCCCGGTCGCAACCTGGCAACAGGCGCGCGAGATCCTTGGGCTGGAGCTTGCACCGGCGGCCATGGCCTGATTGCCTGCCCTGAAGCCCCGGAAGGATCAAGATGCCCGCTGCCCCCGCCGATTCCCAGATCTATGGCCGCCTGTTTGGCGATGAGGAGACGGCGCGCCTCTTCACCGACAGCGCCGATATCCGCGCCATGTTGCTGGTCGAAGGCGCGCTGGCCCGGGTGCAGGGCGCGCTTGGGCTGATCCCGGCCGAGGCGGCGGCCTTCATCGACCGTGCCTCGCAAGAGGTGGTGATCGACCCGGCGGCGCTGGCCGTGGAAACGGCGCAGAACGGGGTGCCGGTGCCAGCGTTGCTGGCTGCCTTCCGCAAGGGTGCGGCGGCGCCGGGGCCGATGCAGTATCTGCACTGGGGCGCCACCAGCCAGGACATCATGGATACCGGCCTTGCCCTGCGGCTGCGCCCGATGCTGCGGCTGTGGGAGGGGCGGCTCGCGAGCCTCCTCACCCGCCTTGCCGAGTTGGCAGAGGCGAATGCCAGCCTGCCGATGACCGGGCGCACCTATGGTCAGGCGGCCACGCCCACCAGTTTCGGCGCGGTGGTCGCCGCCTGGGGCTGGCCGCTGCTGGAGTGGCAAGGGCGCCTGCCCGAGCTGCGCGTCTCCGTGCTCAAGGTCTCGCTATCCGGTGCCGCAGGCACGCTCTCGGCGCTGGGCGAGGCGGGCCCGGCGGTGCGCGCGGCGCTGGCGGCAGAGCTGGCGCTGGCCGATCCCGGCCACAGCTGGCACAGCGACCGCTCTGCCCCCGGGCAACTGGCCGCCTTTGCCGCGGGGCTGGCCGGCAGTTTGGGCAAGCTCGGCGAGGATCTCATCTTGCTCAGCCAGTCGGGCCTGGCCGAGGTGACGCTGGCGGGCGGCGCCTCCTCCACCATGCCGCAAAAGCAGAACCCGGTCGGCCCCTCGGCGCTTGTGGCGCTGGCGCGGCATGTGATCGGGCTGGCGGCGCTGGTTCAGGGCGCAGCCCTGCACCGCCAGCAACGCGACGGCGCCGCATGGTTCGGCGAGTGGCTGGCCCTGCCGCAGCTGTGCATCAGCACCGGCCGGATGCTGACGCTGGCGGCAGAGACCCTGGCCAGCCTCGCCCCCGATGGCGCGGCCATGGCGCGGGGGCTTGAATCCGGGCAGGGCCTGATCCATGCCGAGGCCCTCAGCTTCGCCCTGGCCGAGACCATGCCCCGCCCTGAAGCGCAGGCCTCGGTGAAGGAGATGTGTGCGCAGGCGATGGCAACCGGCACGCCCTTGCTGGCGCTTGCGGCGCAGCGCTTCCCGCAGACCGACTGGGCTGCGCAACTGGCCGGCGCCGGGCTGGGGCAAGCCCCGGCCGAAGCCCGCGCCTTCGCCGCGCGGGTGCGCGAGGGCTGACCCGGCATGGACGCCGTCAACGCCATCGTGCCGCTGTTCGCGGTGATCCTGATCGGCTTCCTTGCGGTGCGCAGCGGCTATGTGCCCGCTGAGTCCCTGCGCCCGGTGGGCGAGGTCGTGCTGCGCATCGCGCTGCCGGCGCTGATCTTCCTCTCTGTCGCGGGCGCGGCGCCCGGCGATGGCCTGCAACCCTTGGCGCTGCTGGCCATCGGGCTCGGCTCGCTGGCCGCCTTCGCCTGCGGTGTGGCGGCGGCGGTCTGGGGCCTGCGGATGCCGCTGCGGCAGGCGGCGATGGTGGGGCTTGGCATCTCTGCCTCGAACAGCGGTTTCATTGGCTACCCTGTTGTCCAGCAACTCTACGGCACGGCCGAGGCGGGGCGGCTGCTGGCGCATATGATGGTGATCGAGAATCTGGTGATCATCCCGCTGGCGCTGATCCTGTCCAGCAACGCGGGGGGCGCTGTCGGATTGCTGCGCGATCTGGCCCGCAATCCGCTGATCCTTGCGCTTGCCGCGGCGATTGCCTTTCAGATGGCGGGCCTCTCGCTGCCAAGCCATGCGGCGCGCACGCTGGACCTGCTGGCCCGGATGTCGGCCCCCGCCGCGCTGCTGGTGGTGGGCGCCACGCTGGCGACGCTGCGCCCGCAGGGGCAGGCCGGCGCCACCGCGGTGATCGTGCTCGGCAAGCTGCTGCTGCACCCGGCGCTGACCTTCGCCGCCTTTGCCGTGGTTGGCGGCAGCCCTGCGCCCTTCGTGCTGGGCGCTGTCCTCTTCGCCGCGATGCCGATGATGTCGGTCTACCCGATCCTGTGCCAACGCGCCGGGCTTGGCCCACTGGCCGCATCCGCGCTGCTGGCGGCCACGATCCTTGGAACGGTCACCATCCCGCTCTGGCTGCCGGTTTTGAGGCAACTGGGGCTGGGGTAGCGCGGCGCCGGAAATTGGGTGGTGGCGGAGGGGATGGGCCTGATATCCAACCTTCTCCACCTTAAGTTATTGATTTCCTTAAGACGGTGGGGCGTCCTCAAGCATCGGTCAATGCATCGATGTGCTATGACGGCGGTTGGTTCAATCAGCCCTTGACCTTCCAGTGACAGGAAGGAGCACATTGATCCTGAAGGCCCGTACATCGGCCTTCACGCGGCTGAGACCGCGAAAGGAGAACACCATGTCCACCGTCAATCCTCACGCAGGCCACGTCCACTCAGACGCCGAAATGCCGAAGGTCCACGAAGTGCCTGCGGCCGGCCCGACGGCCATCGACCCGGTGTGTGGCATGACGGTGAGCCTGAAGCCGGACACCCGGACGGAGAGCTACGGTGGCGAGAACTTCCACTTTTGCTCGGGCAAGTGCCAGACGAAGTTCCAGGCGGATCCCTGGTTCTATGCCTCCGGCCGCGCCGCGGGGCGGAAGAAGGCGGACCCGGCCAACGTCCAGTACACCTGCCCGATGCACCCCGAGATCGTTCGCGACGCACCGGGAGCCTGCCCGATCTGCGGCATGGCACTGGAGCCGATGCTGCCCTCGGATGAGCCCAGCGAGGAACTGACCGACTTCACACGCCGGATGTGGATCTCGGCCGCCGCGGCAGTGCAGCTGATCATCCTGACGATGGGCGAGCTCGTCGCCTTGCCGGTGCGCGACTGGATCGGGCACCAGACGGCAAGCTATCTCGAGTTCGTGCTGGCGACGCCGATCATTCTATGGGCAGCGCTTCCGTTCTTCAGACGCGGCTGGGACTCGGTCTTGAACCGATCGCCGAACATGTGGACGCTGATCAGCCTCGGCGTTGGAGCGGCCTATCTCTATTCGCTGGTCGCCACGTTCCTGCCAGGTGTGTTTCCGGACCAGTACCGGATGGGCCATGGCGTCGGCACCTATTTCGAGGCGGCGGTGGTGATCGTCACGCTGGTCTTTGTTGGCCAGGTTCTTGAGCTGCGGGCGCGCGAGCGCACCGGGGATGCCATCCGCGCGCTGCTCGATCTCGCGCCGAAGACCGCACGGCAGATTCTTCCGGACGGCACCGAATACGATGCGCCGCTGGAAAACATCATGGAGGGCGACCGGCTGCGCGTGCGCCCCGGCGATGCGGTCCCGGTGGACGGGACGGTGATCGAGGGCCGCTCATCTCTGGACGAGAGCATGCTGACCGGCGAGTCCATGCCCGTCGAAAAGGGTCCGGGCGATGCGGTGACCGGGGCCACGATCAATAAGAATGGCTCTCTGGTGATCGAGGCGGGCAAGGTCGGCGCAGATACCGTGCTGGCCCAGATCGTTGCCATGGTCTCGAACGCGCGCCGGTCGCGCGCCCCGATCCAGGGGCTGGCCGACCGCGTGTCGGCGGTGTTCGTGCCGACCGTGGTGGCCATCGCCATAGTCGCCTTCATCGTCTGGCTGACCGTCGGCCCCGAGCCCGCGCTGGTCTTTGCCATCGCCTCGGCGGTCTCGGTGCTGATCATCGCCTGTCCCTGCGCGCTTGGGTTGGCGACACCGATCTCGATCACCACCGCGGCGGGGCGCGGCGCGCAGGCGGGAGTGCTGATCAAGGACGCAGAGGCGCTTGAACGTATGGCCGCTGTCGACACGCTGATCGTGGACAAGACCGGCACCCTGACCATGGGCAAGCCGAAGCTGACGGATACCGTGGTGTTGGGGGATATCGCCGAGGCCGACCTGTTGTCGCTGGCAGCCGCCCTCGAACGCGGTTCCGAACACCCGCTCGCCGAGGCAATCGTCGACGGCGCCGAGGCGCAGGGTGCCCCGCGTCAGGAGGCCGTGGATTTCGAGGCGGTCACCGGCAAGGGCGTGCGCGGCTCAGTTGGCGGACGCGCGGTGGCGCTCGGCAATGCAGCGATGATGCGGGAGATGGACTTGGACCCGGGTGCGGCCGAAGCAAAGGCGGACACGCTGCGCGCCGACGGCAAGACGGCGATGTTCATCGCGGTCGACGGCACACTTGCGGGCATTGTGGCAGTAGCCGACCCGATCAAGGAAAGCACCGCGCAGGCGATCAGGGAACTGCACGCTCAGGGTCTGCGGGTGATCATGGCGACTGGCGACAACGAGCGCACGGCGCAAGCAGTGGCAGGCAAACTCGGCATCGACGAGGTGCGCGCAGGCGTGCTGCCCGAGGCCAAGAAGGACCTCATCGACCAGCTGCGCCGGGACGGCCACAAGATCGCCATGGCGGGTGACGGGGTGAACGACGCACCCGCGCTTGCCGCTGCCGATGTCGGCATCGCCATGGGAACCGGGGCGGATGTGGCCATGGAAAGCGCAGGCATCACCCTGTTGGGCGGTGACCTCATGGGCATCGTCCGGGCGCGCAAGCTTGCCCGTGCCACGCTCCGCAATATCAAGCAGAACCTGTTCTTCGCCTTCGCCTACAATGCCCTTGGCGTGCCGGTCGCGGCGGGGCTGCTCTACCCGTTCACCGGGATGCTGCTGCCGCATGGCATGGGTTGGCTGTCTGCAGTAGACAGGCAAGAACGTCGGAAACAGATCACTTGAGCCACCGCAAAGGATCGCGGTGAATACCTCGGAACATGGAGGAAAAAATGCAGCTGATACTTTCCCGTCGAGGCTTCATGGTGGGCGCATGCGCTGCCTCGGTTGCCGCCGCTGTTCCCGCGGTCGCCGAAGCCAGACCTGCGCTCCACGTCCTGAGGGACCCCAATTGCGGATGTTGCTCGGCTTGGGTCGAGATCGTTCAGGCAGACGGGTTCGAGGTGACGGTCGAGGAGAGCATGGGAACGGCGCTCGCCCGCTACAAGCTCGACAACGGGATCCCGCAAGAGATGGGTTCATGCCACACCGGCAGGATCGCGGGCTACATGATCGAAGGTCATGTTCCGCCCGCCGATATCCGGCGGTTGCTGGAGGAGCGCCCGGACGCCATCGGGCTCGCCGTTCCAGGGATGCCCTACGGATCACCCGGCATGGGTCCCGAGTCGGAGCGTGAAGCCTATGTCGTGTACCTGCTCCGCCATGACGGAACGACAGAACCGTTCTCGAGCTATCAGGCAGCCTGAGTTCCGAACGACTTCCAAGGTGCGCAGTGACCGTCGCGCTGTGGGCGAGTCCGCCCGAAGTCATCCCGTGTCAGAGCTGGGATGCCCATCGAGGATGCTCGTCATCCACAACGAAGGGATGCGCATGCCGCCGTGCGCCGTGCAGATGCGGGTGATCGAGAGGAAGGTTGTCGTGGGTGTGTTCCAGGGTCTCGCGGTCTTCCCCCGGCCATAAGCGGAGCGCGGCCACGATGCCCGCACTCGCAAGTGCCGCCAAAACGCCTAGCGCCACGACGGGACCGAACCGCGTCATCAGCCAGCCCGACAGCGGATAGGTGACGAGCCAGCAGCCGTGGCTCAGCGCGAATTGCGCAGCAAAAAGCGCGGGGCGGTCCTCGGCGTGGGCGGAGCGGCGCAGCAATCGCCCCGAGGGTGTTAGTACCGCCGAGTACCCGAGCCCAACGAGCAGCCACGCGGCGAGCAACGCCGACCAGGCAAGGCCGAGAGCGGCAACCGCACCCGCCAGCGCCACAAGCGTCATCACCATTAGCGCGGCGCCGACCACCATCACCGGGCGGTCTGGCACCCTGTCCAGCACCCGCGGCAACAGCAGGGCCGCAATCATCGACCCGGCCCCGAAGGCGAACAACGTCCAGGCCAGCGCGGAACCGTCCATTCCCAGCGTGCTGCGCACCAGCACAACGGAATTGACCAGCACCATCGCGCCCGCGGAGGCCGCGGCGAGATTCAGCGCCAGCAGTCCGCGCAGGCGCGGTGTCGCAAGGTAGATGCGGATGCCGCGGGTCGTGCGGTCGTAGATGCCACGCGGCTCGGACGGTTTCGGGCTGGGCAGCAGGACCGAGACGACAAGGGCAGCCGAGGCGGCAAATCCCACCACCGTTCCAAGGAACAGCGAATTGTAGCTCACAACCGCGAGCAAAAGCCCGGCCAGCATCGGGCTGACGATGTTCTCCAGATCGTAGGCCAGCCGCGACAGCGACAGCGCCCGGGTGTAGCGCGCCTCGTCCGGCAACACGTCAGGGATCGTGGCCTGAAAGGTCGGCGTGAACGCCGCCGAGGCCGATTGCAGCAGGAAGATCAGAATGTAGACCTGCCAGACCTCGGTGACGAAGGGCAGGCACAGCGCCACGCCCCCTCGCACCAGATCCAGCGAGACCAGGAATGCGCGCCGGTTTACCCGGCTGGCGAAGGCGCCTGCTATAGGAGCGATGCCCACATAGGCCACCATCTTGATGGTGAAGACTGCGCCCAGCACCATTGCCGCGTTCTCACCCGCCAGGTCATAGGCCAGAAGCCCCAGCGCGACCGTGGCAAGCCCCGTGCCCAGAAGCGCCACGACCTGCGCGGCGAAGAGATGGCGATAGGTGCGGTCGGCAAGGACTTCCAGCACTGGGGTGACCTCAGAGGTATCGGGAGATCGCCCTCAGTTCGTCGCGATCCGCGGGTGAGTGTTCGGCGTCGAGACAATGATCCATGTGGTCATGGATCAGGGCGCGCTTGGCATTGGCCACCGCCTTTTCGACAGCCTGCAGCTGTTGCGCGATGGCGAGGCAGGGCAACTGTCGGCCGTACTCCACCACGGGCGGACACGCCCGTGGGCTGCTGCCGGTTCCGTGGACGCGAAGATAAGATCGTGACCATTGACCTGGAGAGTGGATATGACGAGACGGAAGTTCAGCCGCGAGTTCAAGATCGAGGCGGTCAAGCTGGTGACCGAGCGGG